>NZ_JBXAQR010000005.1:0-467797 GCF_058807415.1 Sphingopyxis sp. GW821-FHT12C06
AGCCTCGCCCCGCTGCGCAAAGCCGCCGAAGCCGCACGCCGGGCGTTCTTCAACCTGCCGGTCGCGGCGAATGACGCCACCCCGCATGCGAAACCCGCGTCGAAACCGGGCAGCAGCGCCCATGGCTAGACGATCCTCCCAATGGCTCAACATCGCCCGACCGACCGGCAAAGGCCCGAACGCCGCCGCCATGGCTTTAACCCCTTCCCCTATCGGTCCGCGCTGGCTAAGGGGGCGCGCAACCCCCATCCCCGCGCGAAAGGGCTTTGCACCCCATGAAACTCATCTCCGGCAACAGCAACCTTCCGCTCGCCCGCGCGATCGCGGACTATCTGGAACTGCCGCTGACCGATACCAGCGTCCGCCGTTTTGCCGACGAGGAAGTCTTCGTCGAAATTCACGAAAATGTCCGCGGCCAGGATGTCTTCATCGTCCAGCCGACCAATTTTCCGGCGAACGACAATCTGATGGAGCTGCTGATTATCACCGACGCGCTGCGCCGCGCCTCGGCGAAGCGCATCACCGCGGTCATCCCCTATTTCGGCTATGCCCGCCAGGACCGCAAACCCGGTCCGCGCACGCCGATCTCGGCCAAGCTCGTCGCGAACCTCATCACCACCTCGGGCGCCGACCGCGTCCTCGCGATCGACCTCCACGCCGGGCAGATCCAGGGCTTCTTCGATATCCCGACCGATAACCTCTATGCCGCACCGGTGATGAGCGCCGACATTCAGGCGCGCTTCGGCGGCAAGAATCTGATGGTCGTGTCGCCCGACGTCGGCGGCGTGGTGCGCGCCCGCGCACTCGCCAAGCGCCTCGACAACGCCCCGCTGGCAATCGTCGACAAGCGCCGCGAGCGCGCCGGCGAATCCGAAGTGATGAACATCATCGGCGACGTGAAGGGCCGCTTCTGCATCCTGATCGACGATATCGTCGACTCGGCGGGCACCCTCTGCAACGCCGCCGCCGCGCTGAAGGCCGCGGGCGCCGAGGGCGTCGTCGCCTATTGCACCCACGGCGTCCTGTCGGGCGGCGCGGTCGCGCGCGTCGAAGCGAGCGAGCTCACCGAACTGGTCATCACCGATTCGATCCAGCCGACCGACGCGGTGAACGACAGCAAAAAGGTCCGCGCGCTGACCGTCGCTCCGCTGCTCGGCGAAGCGATCAAGCGCATCGCCGACGAAAGCTCGGTCAGCAGCCTGTTCGACTAAGCCGCATTGCCTTGGCGCCGCTTTGCGCCCAGACTTTGCGCGAGGAACGCGCGGCATGGGACAGGATGATGGCGAACAGGGGGCGGATTGCCTGAACAAGCGCCAACGCGCCAACGCCGGTTCATCCGGCGTATGCTGACGTCGCTAATCTTCCTGACCGGAAGTTTCGCCCTGCTGGCGCTGGCGCTATGGGCGGCCTTCCCCTTGCCTTCGCTCGAAGGCCGCCGCAGCAGCCAGGCGCTGTCCGACCCGACCACCGCCGTCGCCGCGGCGATCGCCCCGGTGTCGGCGCAGCATCCGGGGATGAGCGGCATCTATCTGCTCCCCGACGCACTCGACGCCTTTGCCGCGCGGGTCGAGATGATCCGCGCCGCACAGCAGTCGGTCGATCTGCAATATTATATCTGGCACAATGATCTGTCGGGCCGCATCCTCCTGTCCGAACTGGTCAAGGCGGCCGACCGCGGCGTGCGCGTCCGCCTGCTCGTCGACGACAACACCACCGCCGGGCTTGACCCGATGCTCGCGGGCGCCAACGCCCACCCGGGGATCGAGGTGCGCCTGTTCAATCCGCTGACGGTGCGGCGCGTCCGCCCGGCCAATTATATTTTCGCCTTTCCCCGTCTCAACCGGCGGATGCACAACAAATCGCTGACCATCGACGGGGCGGTGACCATCGTCGGCGGGCGCAATGTCGGCGACGAATATTTTGGCGCCGAACAGGACGGCCTGTTCATCGACATGGACGCGCTGGCGATCGGCGCGGTGCTGCCCGCGGTGTCAGCGCAGTTCGACCAGTACTGGAACAGCCGCTCGGCCTATCCCGCCGAGATGCTGCTCGCCGCCGATCGCGCCGAGCCGATGGATGCGCTGCGCGATCCGCCCGAATCGAACGGCCTGCGTGGCCGGCAATATCGTCAGGCGATCGCCGCGACCGCCTTCATCCAGGGCGCGATGACCCAGACGCTCAACTGGCAATGGACCGACGTGCAATTGTTCAGCGACGATCCGGCGAAGGCGCTGGGGGCCGAACCGCCCGAATCGCTGCTGAT
Organism: Sphingopyxis sp. GW821-FHT12C06; assembly: GCF_058807415.1. Classification (NCBI taxonomy): domain Bacteria; kingdom Pseudomonadati; phylum Pseudomonadota; class Alphaproteobacteria; order Sphingomonadales; family Sphingopyxidaceae; genus Sphingopyxis; species Sphingopyxis sp. GW821-FHT12C06. The sequence goes on from NZ_JBXAQR010000005.1 coordinate 2,264, forward strand.
CAACCGGCTGAAACCGGTGATCGCCGACGCGCGGACCAGCTTCGATCTCGTCTCGGGCTATTTCGTCCCCGCCGATTTCGGCACCAGCCTGCTCACCGGGCTCGCGCGGCGCGGGGTCGATACGCTGGTCGTCACCAACAGCTTTGCCGTGACCGACGTTCCGCTGGTCCACGCCGGCTATATCAAGAAGCGCAAGACCCTGCTCGACGCAGGGGTCCGATTGTTCGAGGTTCGCCCGGGTCCGCAGGGCCGCGCCCAGGAGCCCGAGAACAAGGCCACCCGCTTCAGCGGCGGCGGCGAAAGCCTTCACGCCAAGACCTTTGTCGTCGACCGGCGTCTGCTGTTCGTCGGCTCGTTCAACTTCGACCCGCGGTCGGCCCAGCTCAATTGCGAAATGGGCTTCGTGATCGACAGCCCCTATTTGTCCGGGCTGGTCGCCGACGGGCTGCGCGAACGGCTGCCCGATCACAGCTATGCCGTCACACGGTCGCCGCAGGGCAAGCTCGAATGGATCGACGCGGCGAAGGGAAAGCGCGGCGTCCTGACCACCGAGCCCGGGACGACCGCGTGGGACCGCACTTCGATCTGGCTGCTCTCGCACCTGCCGATAGACTGGCTGCTCTAGTGTGAGATTGGCCAGTGACAATTGCGCGGCCCGGCGGCATGGCTTTGGGCCATGACCCACTGGAGCCCCCATGCGCACTGACGACATCGCCCTCGCCCACCGCCTCGCCGACGCCGCCGGCGCGGCGATCCGCCCGCTGTTTCGCGCCGCCTTCACCCATGAAGCCAAATCCGACGCCTCACCCGTGACCGAGGCCGACCGGGCCGCCGAAGCCGCGATGCGCAGCATTTTGGGCACCGAGCGCCCGGACGATGGCATCATCGGCGAAGAATATGGCACCGAGCGCGCCGACGCGACGCGCCAATGGGTGCTCGACCCGATCGACGGCACGGTCAGCTTCATGGCGGGTCGTCCGATCTTCGGCACCCTGATCGCGCTGCTGCAGGACGGCTGGCCCGTGCTCGGGATCATCGACCAGCCGATCAGCGGCGAACGCTGGGTCGGCGCGCTGGGCAAGCCCACCCTGTTCAACGGCCAGCCGGTGCGCACGCGCGCCTGCCGCGAACTCGCCGATGCGACCCTAGCGACGACGGGGCCGCAATATTTTGCCGACCATGACGCCGAACATTTCATGGCGCTCGCCGCGCAAACCGCGCACAAGCGGCTGATCTTCGGCGGCGACTGCTATAATTACGGCCTGCTCGCCAGCGGCCATATCGATTTGGTCGTCGAAGCCGGATTGAAGCTCCACGACTATGCCGCGCTCGTCCCCATCGTCGAGGGCGCCGGGGGCACGATGTGCGACTGGAACGGCGACCCGCTGAACGCCGACAGTGCAGGCCATGTCCTCGCGCTCGGCGATCCCGCGCGGCTCGAGGATGTGATCGAAGGCCTCGCCTGCCACCATTGACCGGAAAGGATTGACCCATGGCTTTTGAAGGCAGCTGCCATTGCGGCGCGGTGACATACAGCGTCGAAGGTGAGATTCCGGGCACGGCAATGAGCTGCAACTGTTCGCATTGCCGGCGCAAAGGCTTCCTGCTCGCCTTCGTTCCGATTGACCGGTTCCGGCTGGAAAGCGGCGCCGACAAGCTCGTATCCTATGGGTTCAACAAGCACAGCATCGATCATCAATTCTGCACGACATGCGGCTGCCAGGGATTTTCGGTCGGCACTGGCCCCTCGGGCGAGAAGATGGCCGCGGTGAACCTGCGCTGCGTCCCCGACGCCGACCTCGACGCGCTGACGATCCACAAAGTCGACGGCGCCAGCTTTTAGACGTATTTTACAGTATCATCGCTTTACACCGGCGATAATATTGCTACCGGCACCCCCGGCGTGAAGATAGCGCCAACTATATTTGGGGGAATAAATGAAAAAATTGATTTTGACCGCGATTTGCGCGGTCGGCTTTGCTTCGCCCGCGCTCGCGCAGGACGAAGGCGAAAGCAATGCCAAGGCAGGCCTCCGCGTCGAAGCGCGCGCAGTCTATGAAACACCAACCGTCAGCGACATCGATGAAGATGACGATGTCTACAAGCTCGGCAGCGCGGTGGCGTTTGGCGGCGAGGCCGGTTTCGATATCGCGGTCGGCTCGTCGGTCGTCGTCGGTCCCTATCTCACCTTCGAAAAATCGTCGGTCAAAACCAGCGACGGCGCCGATTATCTGAAGGTAAAGGACAATCTCGCCGCCGGCCTGCACATCGGCTATGCCGTCGGCAGCAAGGGCCAGATCTACGGCAAGGTCGGCTATGCGAAGCTTCGCCTCGAAGCGCAGGTTGGCGCGTTGCGTGAGACGGAAAGCGGTTCGGGCGTCCAGGGCGCGATCGGTTACGAACATGGTTTTGGCGACAAATTCTATGTCCGGGCCGAAGCTGGCTATGGCGACAACGGCCGCATCGGCGGAATCAAGTTCCAGCGCCGCCACATCGGCGTCGGAATGGGCGTTCGTTTCTGAACCCGGCATTCTTCGTGATGCGAAAGAACGGGGGTCCGGCGACGGGTCCCCGTTTCTTTTGATACCCCGCACCGCTTGCATTTCGGCGCGAATCCGTCTAGGCGCGCCGCTTCCGATTGTAACGACTGGCTGAAAGGGCTGCCATGTCGCTACGCAAACGGACTTCCTGAGGAGACCAAAATGCCCAAAATGAAGACCAAGAGCGGTGTGAAGAAACGCTTCAAATTCACCGCTTCAGGCAAGGTGAAGCACGGCGTTGTCGGCAAGCGTCACCGCCTGAGCAGCCACAATGCGAAATATATCCGTACCAACCGCGGCACCAGCGTGCTCAGCGAAGCGGATACGGCACACGTGCGCCTCTGGGCGCCCTACGGCCTGAAGTAAGGAGCCCCTGGAATGTCACGCATTAAACGCGGCGTTACCACGCGCGCCAAGCACAAACGCGTATTGGAACAGGCGAAGGGCTATTATGGCCGTCGCAAGAACACCATTCGTGTCGCCAAGCAGGCGGTCGAAAAGGCTGGCCAATATGCCTATCGCGACCGCAAAGTTAAGAAGCGCAATTTCCGCGCTCTGTGGATCCAGCGCATCAACGCTGCGGTTCGCGCCGAAGGTCTGACCTATTCGCAGTTCATGCACGGCGTTAAGCTGTCGGGCATCGAACTCGACCGGAAGGTCATGGCTGATCTGGCGATGAACGAAGGCGGCGTGTTCGCAACGATCATCGCTCAGGCGAAAGCGGCGCTGCCCAAGGCAGCCTGACGCTTCACGCCAAGGCCAACGAAAAGGGCGGTCCCGTCGGGGCCGCCCTTTTTCGTTGGCCCTGCGGCATGCGGATAGCGGATGTCCAAAATCGTCGCTCCAATCCGCGACACCCGAAACCGGCCGTTGCGAAGTCTGCTCCGGCAACGTAAGATAAACCCAGCATCAAGAGTTGGGGCGACGCCCAACGCCAACCTGCCAATCCGGGCAAGGTGGCACTCCGCAAGGAGGATGTGGCCGAGCCGGCAACTGAAACGGATCAAGCCACCAAACGTCGCCCCCGCAAGAGGAAGTGACGCGCCGTGCCGATAACAATACCCGATCAACTCCCCGCTCGACATACGCTTGAGGCCGAGGGGGTTATGGTGATGGGTGAAGCTGATGCAGTACGCCAGGACATCAGGCCGCTGCGGATCGGCCTGCTTAACCTCATGCCAAACAAGATCAGCACCGAAACCCAACTGGCCCGACTGCTTGGGGCAACTCCGCTTCAAATCGAATTGACGCTGGTGCGGATCACAGATCACATCTCCCGCAACACGTCGGCCGATCACATGGCGGCGTTCTATCGACCGTGGAGCGACGTTAGCGCCGAACGATTCGACGGCTTCATCATCACGGGCGCACCCGTCGAGCGTCTGCCTTACGAGGATGTTCGCTATTGGCCCGAACTGCGGTCGATCCTTGACTGGACTCAAACGCATGTCCATCGCTGCTTCACGATCTGCTGGGCTGCTCAAGCCGCCCTTTTTCACTTCCACGGCCTGCCAAAGCGCGACCTGTCGAGCAAAGCCTTCGGCGTGTTCAGGCACCAAAATCTTGCCCCCACATCGCCGTATCTTCGGGGGTTTTCAGACGCATTCGATGTCCCGGTTTCGCGCTGGACAGAAGTTTGTCCTTCCGCTTTGTCAGGCGCGAAAGGGCTGCATATTCTTGCGGGCAGTGTCGAAGCCGGCGCTGGCCTCGTCGATGATCGCGCTCACGGCACGTTGCACATGTTCAACCACCTTGAATATGACACCGGTACGCTCGCGGCCGAGTATCACCGCGACGGCCCCACCCGGCTTCCGAAAGGCTATTTCCCTGCCGACGATCCGACCCGGTCCCCGGAGAATCGTTGGCGCAGCCATGCTCACTTGCTGTTCGCGAACTGGATCAATGAAATCTATCAAACCACGCCTTTTGATTTCACCAATAGCGGGAACGCGGAACGACCGGATTTCTGATCGTCTTGCCGGATAGCCGTCTGCCGCTTTTGACCCCGAAGCCGCCGCCCGCCCAGGGTTTGCAAGCTGGAATTTGCACGGCCTCTTGCTGCACCCTGCGTCACCTGCTCGCTTCCCGAACGAAGAAGCGGCGCGAAGCTCTCGCCCCGCGCCGCCTCGACAATGGTTTTGCTAGAAAACCATCGCCCCCCTGTCCAAGCCGAATAGCCGTGGGTCGCAGAAAGCTGACGGCTTGGACAAAGCTCTGGAAAATCCGTCGCCTATTTCAGGTCCACGCCAATCCCATCCATTGCCGCCGACGCCCGAAACTTCCTTTGCCTGTCCGTTCCCTCCAAAAAGCGGACTGCGCATCTATGCGCCAGTCGGGGTCCGCAAAATTGTAAAAACCCGACACGCGAGATACGGTAACATTGCTCTTTGCCCATATTGTCAGCTAGATGTCACGATATGCACAGCCGGAGCACCCCGCCCGATACTTCTCCCCCGGGCGCTCGTGTCGTCACACGCTTCTTTCCGCTCTCCGCAAATTTGCGGCCCTATGTCAGCGCGATTTACCTGAGCGACATCGCGGTACCCGATGGCGGGCAGATCGAGGATTATCTGCACCCCGAATGGGCGAATTTGCGCTTTATCGACGGCGAAGCGCCGCTCGCCGCGATCGGTGACGCGCCCCTGACCGCGAGCCCGCACTTCTCGGTCACCGGGCCGACAAGCCACGCGACGCACTTTGCCGTGGGCAACATGCGTGCCTGGGGCATCGGCATCCTGCCGATGGGCTGGGCCAAGTTCATCCCCCTGCCCGCCGATGATCTTGCCGACCGCTCCTGCGACGGCGCCGAGCATCCCGCCTTCGCGGCCTTCATACCGCTCATCGATGCGCTCCGGCAGGAACGCGATACCGACGCAGCGGCGGCGATGATCGACACGCATCTGGTCGGCCTGCTCGCTGATGCGCCGCCCGACGATCCTGCGATTCTCGCGGCGCACCGCGCGCTGGTCGATGACGATCTGGCGAGCGTCGCCGATCTGTCGGCGAAACTGGCGCTGTCCGAACGATCGGTCGAACGGCTGAGCCACCGCGCCTTCGGCTTCTCGCCGAAGCTGTTGCTGCGTCGCCAGCGCTTCCTGCGCTCGCTCGGGCGTTTCATGCTCGACCCGTCGATGGCGTGGATCGACGCGCTCGATCATCAATATTGCGATCAGGCGCAATTCACCCATGATTTTCACCGCTTCATGGGGATGAGTCCGCGTGCCTATGCCGCGCGGCCGAAACCGATCCTCGGCGCCGCTGCCTTTGCCCGCGCCGCCGCTGCCGGTGCCGCGGTCCAGGGTCTCCACAAACCCGCCGGATAGCGCCGTTCGGGGTTGACCCGCGCCGCGCCTTCGGTGCAAGCGGCGGCAAGGCAAAGGCGGACTCTCCGCACCCAATAAACCGACAAAGAAGCAAGCGGCGGCGCAGCATGCGTCCCGCCGCGGCAGGACGAATGACGATGAGCGAACTTCAGGCAATGCAGACCCGGTTGGTGGGCGACATAGCGGCGGCGGCCGACCTCGACGCGCTCGAGGCGCTGCGCGTCGCGGCGCTGGGCAAGGCGGGCAGCATCACCGCGCTTCTGAAAACGCTCGGCGGCCTGTCGCCCGAGGAACGCCAGTCGCGCGGTCCCGAGATTCAGGGCCTGCGCGAAGCCGTGACCACCGCGATTGCAACGCGCAAGGCCGCCCTCGACGCTGTGGCGCTCGACGTCAAGCTCGCCGCCGAGGCGATCGACATGTCGCTCCCCGCCGACGCGAGCCCGCGCGGCAGCGTCCATCCGGTCAGTCAGGTGATGGACGAACTCGCCGAAATCTTCGCCGATATGGGTTTCGCCGTCGCCACGGGTCCCGAGATCGAGGATGACTGGCGCAACTTCACCGCGCTCAACATTCCCGAAACGCACCCCGCGCGCGCGATGCATGACACCTTCTATTTCCCCGACAAGGACGCCGAAGGCCGCGCGATGCTGCTGCGCACGCACACGTCGCCGGTGCAGATCCGCACGATGATGAGCCAAGAGCCGCCGATCCGCATCATCGCGCCCGGCCGCGTCTATCGCAGCGACAGCGACGCCACCCACACGCCGATGTTCCATCAGGTCGAGGGCCTCGTGATCGATCGCGGCATCCATATGGGGCACCTCAAATGGACGCTCGAAACCTTCCTCAAGGCCTATTTCGAGCGCGACGACATCGTGCTGCGCCTGCGCCCGAGCTATTTCCCCTTCACCGAACCCTCGGCCGAGGTCGATGTCGGTTACAAGCAGGAAAAGGGACGGCGCATCGTCGGTGGCAATGGCGACGACGAGGGTCATGCGTGGATGGAACTGCTCGGCAGCGGCATGGTCAACCGCCGCGTCATCGCCAATTGCGGGCTCGACCCCGACGAATGGCAGGGTTTCGCCTTCGGCGTCGGCGTCGATCGGCTTGCGATGCTCAAATATGGCATGGACGACCTGCGCGCCTTCTTCGACGGCGACCTGCGCTGGCTCGCCCATTACGGGTTTAACGCGCTGAGTGTCCCGACGCTCAGCGGAGGAATTTCGGCATGAAGATCACCCTCGACTGGCTCAAGGAGCATCTCGACACCGAAGCGACCGTCGACGACGTCGTCGCGACGCTCAACCGTATCGGCCTCGAGGTCGAAGGTGTCGAAAATCCGGCCGAGAAGCTCACCGGTTTCCGTGTCGCCAAGGTGCTGACCGCCGAACGTCATCCGCAGGCCGACAAATTGCAGGTGCTGACCGTCGACACCGGCGACGGTGGCGCACCACTGCAGATCGTCTGCGGCGCGCCCAATGCGCGTGCCGGCCTGATCGGCGTGCTCGGCCTGCCCGGCGCGGTCGTCCCGGCGAACGGCATGGTGCTGAAAGTTGCCGCAGTGCGCGGCGTCGAATCGAACGGCATGATGTGCTCGACGCGTGAGCTTGAGCTGGGCGACGACCATGACGGCATCATCGAATTGCCCGAAGACGCGCCGATCGGCGCGAGCTTCGCCGATTATTCGGGTGCGGGCGAACCCGTAATCGACATTTCGATTACCCCGAACCGCCAGGATTGCATGGGCGTGCGCGGGATCGCGCGCGACCTCGCCGCCGCAGGACTCGGTACGCTGAAACCGCTCGACGTCCCGACGATCGTCGGCGAAGGCGCGCCCGCGACCGAAATCCGGACCGACGATATCGAAGGCTGTCCCGCCTTCTTCGGCCGCACGATTTCAGGCGTCACCAACGGCACAGCCCCCGAATGGATGCGCCGCCGCCTCGAAGCGGTCGGCCAGCGCTCGATCTCGGCGCTCGTCGACATCAGCAATTATGTGATGTTCGACCTCGGTCGCCCGAGCCATGTCTATGACCGCGCGCAACTGAGCGGCGCGCTGGTCGCACGGCGCGCGAAGGATGGCGAGACGGCGACCGCGCTCAACGGCAAGGAATATGCGCTCGCCAACACGATGACGGTGCTCGCCGACGATCATGGCGTCCACGACATCGCGGGCATCATGGGCGGTGAGCATAGCGGCTGCAGTGAGACGACCACCGACGTGCTCCTCGAAATCGCCTATTTCACTCCCGAACGCATCGCGCTGACGGGGCAGGCCCTCGCGCTGACCAGCGACGCGCGCAGCCGTTTCGAGCGCGGGGTCGACCCCGCATTCCTCGACGATGCGACCGCGATCGTCACCGGCCATATCCTCGCCATCTGCGGCGGCACGCCGTCGGCGGTGACCCGCGCCGGAACCCCGCCCGCCGCGACGCGCCAGATCGATTATGACCCGGCACTGTCCGAAACGCTGGGCGGCATCGCCATTGCCCCCGACCGCCAGCGCGAGATTTTGGCGGCGCTCGGTTTCGGCGTGGTCGAACAGGGCGGTCGCTGGCAGGTTGCCGTACCAAGCTGGCGCCGCGACATGGACGCCGCGCCCGACGTGGTCGAGGAAGTCACCCGCATCCACGGTTTCGACGCAATCCCGTCGACCCCGCTGCCGCGCAGCGAAGGCGTCGCCAAGCCGACCGCAACCGCTGAACAGCTGCTCGAGCGCCGTATGCGCCGCGCCGCGGCCGCCACCGGTTTCCACGAAGCGGTGACCTGGTCGTTCATCAGCGAACGCGAAGCCGCGCCCTTCGGCGGCGGCACGTGGAGCCTCGCCAACCCGATCAGCGAGGACCTCAAGGTCATGCGGCCGTCGTTGCTGCCCGGCCTGCTCACCGCGGCGCAGCGCAACCAGCATCGCGGTGCGGGCTCCATCCGCCTGTTCGAAATCGGCCGACGCTATCTGGCCGACGCCGAGCATCCGACGCTGGCAATTGTGATGGCGGGGAACAAGAGCGCACGCAGCTGGCAAGCCGGCAAGGCCGCGCCGTTCGACGCCTTCGACGCCAAGGCCGCGGCGCTCGCGCTGCTCGAGGCGGCAGGCGCGCCGATTGACCGATTGCAGGTGATGGAAGCCGTCACCGAAGGCAGCATCTGGCACCCCGGCCAGTCGGCGACGCTGCGGCTCGGCCCCAAGGCAGTGCTCGCCGAATTTGGCGCGCTCCACCCGCTGCTGGCCCGTGCCTTCGACGTCGACGGTCCGGTGATGGCCGTGCAAATCTTCCTTGATGCGATTCCGGCGAAGCGCGCGAGCGGTCCGGCGCGCACCGCCTTCACCCCGCCCGCGCTGCAATCGGTGCGCCGCGACTTTGCCTTCCTCGCGCCCGAAGCGCTGACCGCCGCCGATCTGGTGCGTGCGATCCGCGGCGCCGACAAGGCGAGCATCGTCGATGCCCGCCTGTTCGACCGCTTCGTCGGCGCGGGCGTGCCCGACGGACAGGTAAGCCTTGCGATCGAAGTCGAGCTGCAGCCGCAGGACAAGAGCTTCACCGACGCTGAGCTGAAAGCGATCGCCGACAAGGTGGTCGCTGCAGCGGCGAAGGCCGGGGCGATGTTGCGTAGCTGAAACTCACTCGCGCCGACGAGACAAAAGGGAGAGTTGTACCATGGACACCCGTCACCTCGTCGACCGCGAGATCGCGCCGATCATCGACCTGTTTCCGCGGGTTGAACTCGATTCGGCGCCGATCGCCGAAATCCGCGCCAAAGCGGCACAGACCTATTCGATCTTGCCGCCGCCGGTGATTGCGCCCGAAGAAACAATGGTGCCCTCGATCCACGGCGGGCCGGAGATTCCGGTTTTCCTTTATCGTCCCGCCCAAACGCACCCAGGCAGTGGCGCTATCCTTCATATCCATGGGGGCGGCATGGTGATGGGGTCGGTCAAGCAGATGCAGGCGGGACCCGCCGCGCTGGCTGCTGCGGCCGGCGTACCGGTCGCATCGGTCGAATATCGCCTCGCGCCCGAACATCCCTTCCCTGCCCCGCAGGAGGATTGCCATTCGGCGCTGACGTGGCTCGCGGGTCAGGCGGACGTTCTGGGTTTCGACGCGAGCCGGATCGTCGTCGCGGGCGAGAGTGCAGGGGGCGGACTCGCTGCGGCACTCGCGATCATGGCGCGCGATCTGGGCGGCCCGGCCATCGCGGGCCAGCTTCTCACCTATCCGATGCTCGATCACCGTACCGGCGGCGAGGACTGTCCCTATCGCAATCCGACGACCGGCGAGTTCATCTGGACGCGCGCAAGCAACCGCTTTGGCTGGGCCGCGCTGCAAGGCGACTATAAGGCCGACGACGCACGGCGCGGCTGGTTTTCACCGAGCCTCACCGAGGATCTGACGGGCCTGCCCCCCGCCTATATCGCGACCGGCAGCCTCGACCTCTTCTTCGACGAGAATCTGGACTATGCGCGCCGGCTCACCGCCGCGGGTGTATCGGTCGATCTTCACAGCTATGCCGGCGCGATCCATGCCTTCAACGCAATTCCCGATGCCGCGCTGTCGCAGCGCTTCAACGGCGGGCTCCTTGCGGCGGCGGCAGCGATGGCGGGCCCGGCGCGGGACTGAGCCAGCGCGGACGACATGGTTTTCGGCCAAACGCAGCCCTATATATCCGCATCGACGATGAAGGATCGGGTATGGCGAGCCACGACCAGTATCAGCTTTTCGAAACAGCGGCTGGCGTGGCGGCGATCGGCTGGAGGGCCGCCGCGATCACGAGCTTTCGCTTGCCCGCTCCCGGCGCGTCCGAAGCCGAACGGTCCGTCTTGCACCGCTTGCCCGGCGCAGCGCGCGCGGAACCCCCGGCCGGCATAGTCACGGTCCTCGAAGCCGCGATCCGTTATTTCGAAGGCGAGCGGATAGAGTTTTTCGACGCCCCGGTCGATCCGGGCCAGCAACCGCCCTTCTTCGCGCAGGTCTATGCTTTCGTCCGCACGCTCGGCTGGGGCGAAACGACCACCTACGGCGCCGTTGCGCGGGCGCTGGACGCGGGTCCCGAACACGCCCGCGCGGTCGGTCAAGCGATGGCGACGAACCCGGTCCCTCTGATCATTCCCTGCCACCGCGTCATGGCGGCGGGCGGCAAGATCGGAGGTTTTTCTGCACCCGGCGGCTCGACATCCAAGGCGCGGATGCTCGAACTCGAAGGCGTACCGGTCACCATGGCCCCGGTTCAGCATGGGTTTGATTTCTAGGCCGCGACCGCCGCGTCGCTGTTGTTGGCTGCCGCCTCGAGCATACGCTTCTCGAGGCTCTTCACCCGCGCGGCACCGTCGATCTTGTCGCCCAGCAAATCGGTAACATAGAAGGTGTCGACCGCGCGTTCGCCATAGGTGGCGACATGCGCCGAGTGCACGGTCACCTTCGACTGGAAGAGCGCATAGGCAAGCTGGTTGAGCAGCGCCGGGCGATCCTGCGCGTTGACCTCGATCACCGTGAACCTGTTGGAAGCCTTATTATCGACGAAGACATTCGGGGCGATGGTGAACGCCTCGGCGCGCGGGCGCGGTAGCGCGCGCGCCGTGAGCTTCGGCAACAGTTTCTGGCGGCCCGCGAGCGCATCCTCGATCGCACGCGTCAGCCGGACGATCTGCTCGGCCTCCGCAAACGGCCGACCGAGCGGATCCTGGACGAGAAAATTGTCGAGCGCGAGCCCATCGCGCGTCGTGTGGATGCGCGCATCGATAATGTTGCCGCCGGCAAGGTGGATGCCGCCAGCAATGCGATAGAAAAGCCCGGCATGATCGGCCGCGAGGACCATTACCAGCGTCGCGCCACGGTCATCATCGGGAACGGCGGTGATATGCAGCGGAGTGTCACCAGCATTCTGGATGTGGATCAGATTGGCAGCGATCACCTCGACCGGTTCGGCGATCCAATAACTTTCAGGGAGGCGGCGGGCAAGGTTGGCGAAGGTCTTTTCGTCGAGGCGGAGGAGGTCCGCGACGGCTTCTTTCTTGCTGGCGATCCGTACCTCGCGCCCGCGCTGTTTGTGCCCGAGGCGTAGTACTTCCTCGGCGGCATCATATAGTTCGCTGAGCAGCTGGCGTTTCCAGCTGTTCCACACCCCGGGCCCGACCGCGCGAATGTCGACGACAGTGAGGACGAGCAGCAGGCGCAGCCGTTCGGGCGATTGCACCTGCCCCGCAAAATCAAGGATCGTCTTGAAGTCGGCGAGGTCGCGCTTGAACGCCGTCGCCGACATCAGAAGGTGATAGCGCACGAGCCACGAGACGGTTTCGGTCTCGGCATCGCTGAGCCCGAGGCGCGGGCAGACGCGCAGCGCGAGTTCGGCGCCGAGCACGCTATGATCACCGCCGCGTCCCTTGGCGATATCGTGGAGCAGCACCGCGACATAAATGACGCGGCGCGACTGAATCTGCTGCATGATCACGGTCGACAGCGGATGATCATCCTTGAGCCGTCCCTGCTCGATACGGGCGAGCAGGCCGATCGCGCGAATCGTATGCTCATCGACTGTATAATGATGATACATGTCGAACTGCATCTGCGCGACGACGCGGCCGAAATCGGGAACGAAGCGGCCGAACACCCCCGCCTCGTTCATCCACCGGAGTACCGTTTCGGGATCGCGCGGGGACGTGAGCACATCGAGGAACAGCGCATTGGCGCGCGCGATCCGCCGTACCGCCCGCGCGTCGATCAGCTTGGCGTCATGGCGCGCCTGGCGCATCGCCTGCGGATGAATTTCGAGACCATGCCTATCGGCGAGCGCGAAGATTTCGAGCAGACGGACAGGCTCTTTTTGAAAGAAATCGTCTGACGGCAGCGCGAGGCGGCCACGGTCGAGGACGAAACCATTGAGCTTGCCCGGGCGGCGGCGGATCGTCGGCAGGAAACGCCGCCCACGCGCCGCGAGCTGATCGTCAAGATGCGCTAGGAAGGTACCGGTGACGTCGCCGACGCTTTTTGCATGGAGGAAATAGAGTTGCATGAAGCGCTCGACCGCGCTTTTCCCCGGCCGCTCGGCGAAGTGCATCCGGCGCGCAATTTCTGGCTGGAAATCAAAGGTCAGCCGGTCCTCGGCGCGCCCGGCCAGAACATGGAGGTGGCAGCGCACCGCGAGCAGGAAATTTTCGGCGCGTTCGAACTGGCGAAGTTCACGTCCCGACAATAGCCCCGCATCGACCAGTTCGGGAACGGTGCGAACGCGGTGGATGAACTTGCCGATCCAGAAGAGAGTGTGGAGATCGCGAAGACCGCCCTTTCCTTCCTTCACATTGGGTTCGACGACATAACGCGAATCGCCCATTTTTCTGTGGCGTTCGTCGCGCTCGGCAAGTTTGTCGGCAACAAAAGCGCGCGCATTGCCCGCCACGACCTCGGCATCGAAGCGCGACGCTGCCTGATCGTACAGCGCGCGGTCACCCCAGATGAAGCGCGCTTCCAAAAGAGCGGTGCGGATCGTCAGATCCTCCTTCGCGGCGCGGATCATCTCGTCGAGTGAGCGACTCGAATGGCCGACCTTCAGCCCCAAATCCCACAGCGTATAAAGCTGCGCTTCGATCACCTGTTCGGTCCAGCTGGTCTGCTTGAACGGAGTCAGAAAGCCGATGTCGATGTCGCTGTGCGGCGCCATTTCGCCGCGGCCATAGCCGCCGACCGCGATCAGCGTAATCCGCTCGCCCGCCGACCGGTTGTTCGCGGGATATAGATGGCCGGTGGTAAAATCATGACTGAGGCGGACGATCTGGTCGATCAGAAAGGCGGTCGCGCTCGCCGCGATCCGCCCCGACGAAGGCCGCGCGAGCAGCCGCCGCTCGATTTCCGCGCGGCCGTCGTCGAGCGCGCCCTTGAGCAGTGCAACCATCGCACGGCGTCGGGTGCCGCTATCCTTGCTGTCCGCCGCAATATCATCGAGCTCGCCCGCGAGCCGGCGCCGGTCGATGATCGCCCGCCGGTCGTCGAGATGGGCGAACATGTCGCTCATGGCGCATCGGTCATCAGGCGTTTGAGCGCGTAGAGTGCCTCGAGCGCATCGCGCGGCGCGAGCGCATCGGGGTCGATCGCCGCCAACGCCTCGCGCAGTGTATCTTTCGCCACCATCGGTGCAGCAGCAAGCGTCGCGGCAAACAACGGCAGATCGTCGAGCCCCGCGGCAAGTCCGCCGGTCGCCTCCCGCCCAGCCTCAAGCTTTGCCAGCACCGCTTCGGCACGTTTGACCACGCCCGCGGGCACCCCCGCAAGCCGCGCAACGGCAAGGCCATAGCTGCGGTCGGCGGGGCCGTTGGCAAGCTCATGGAGCAGCACCAGATCGCCCTGCCATTCACGCGCGCGGACATGGTGAAGCGACAGCGCACCCAGCGTTTCGGCGAGCCGCGTCAGTTCGTGATAATGGGTCGCGAAGAGGCAGCGGCATTTGTTGACCTCATGCACCGCCTCGACCACCGACCAAGCGAGCGCGAGCCCGTCATAGGTTGACGTGCCGCGCCCGACCTCGTCAAGAATCACGAAGCTCTGCGGGGTTGCCTGCGCGAGGATCGCCGCGGTTTCGACCATTTCAACCATGAAGGTCGAGCGCCCGCGCGCGAGATTGTCGCTCGCCCCGACGCGGCTGAACAGCCGGTCGACGAGCCCGAGCTTCACCGACGCCGCGGGGACAAAACCGCCCGCCTGCGCGAGCACGACGATCAGCGCATTTTGCCGCAGGAAGGTCGATTTACCGCCCATGTTCGGACCGGTGACGAGCCAGAGCCGGTCATCTGGCGCCAGCGACACGTCATTGGGAACAAAGCGTTCGCCCGACTTCGCGAGCGCCGCCTCGACCACCGGATGGCGGCCGCCGGTGACATCAAGGCATGGTTCATCGGCGAGGTCGGGACGGCACCAATTGTGGCTCATCGCATGGTCTGCGAGCGCGGCGGCGACATCGATGCGCGCGAGGACGTCGCAGCTCGCAGCAATCGCTTCGCGCCGCTGCGTTGCCGCATCGGTCAGCGTTTCAAGATGCGCCGCCTCGGCGGCGAGCGCATGAACGCCCGCCTGCGTCACCCGGCTCGCCGCCTCGTGAAGGTCCGACGAGTTGAAGCGCACTACTCCGGCAAGCGTCTGGCGATGGGTGAAGCCCGAATCGGGCAGCATCAGCGCATCGGCATGCTTCGCCGGCACCTCAACATGATAGCCGAGGACACCATTGTGGCGGATCTTGAGCGACGCGATGCCGGTGCGGTCGCGATAGCCCGCCTCGAGCACCGCGATCGCCTTGCGCCCGTCGCGCGCGGTTTCGCGCAGCGCGTCGAGCGCGGCATCATAACCTTCGGCGACGTAGCCGCCCTGCGCGGCATCGACCGGCGGGGTTTCGACGAGCGCACGGCTGAGCTCATCGACGAGCGCACCATGGCCGTCGAGTCCCGGAAGCAGCCGTGCGAGCAAAGGCGGCAAATCGGGCCGTTGCGCGAGACGTTCGCGCAAGAGCCGCGCGCCACCGAGCGCATCGCGAAGCTGTGCCAGATCGCGCGGGCCACCGCGTCCCGCAACAAGTCGTCCAAGCGCGCGTCCGGCGTCGGGCAGCGCGCGCAGCCCCGCGCGCAGCTCACCGCGCCACAACGCATCGCGCGCGAGCGCATCGACCAGATCGAGCCGATCGAGAATCGCGCCGTTGTCAGTGAGCGGGCTCGCAAGGTCATCGGCGAGCAGCCGCGCGCCTGCCGCAGTCACGGTACGATCGATCGTACCGAGCAGGCTGCCCTCGCGGGCGCCAGTCATGGTGCGGACGAGTTCGAGGCTCTCGCGCGTCGCTGCATCGATCGCCATGCGGTCACCCGACTGGTGGCGCACCGGCGGCTGGAGAAAAATCGGCTGACCAGTCGCAACATGGTCGAGATAGGCCGCGATCGCCCCCATCGCCGCTATTTCGCCGCGGGTAAAATTACCAAAGCCGTCGAGCGTCTGGACCGCGAACATCGCCTCGAGCCGTTTCTGACCGGGACCGCTGGCGAAATCGCCCGCCGGGCGCCGGACGACCTGCCGCACGCTCCAGCCGGGTATATCGCCCGCCGCGTCGCTGACAAGCAGTTCAGACGGCGCGAGGCGTGCGAGTTCGGCGTCGACCGCGTCGCGGCGTACCGCGACAACCTCAAACCGCCCGGTCGAAATATCGGCGGCGGCGATCGCAATATCACCCTCGCTGCCAATTTCGGCGAGCGCGGCGAGACGGTTGGCGCTGCGGCCTTCAAGCAAGCTTTCTTCGGTCAGCGTTCCAGCGGTGACGAAGCGCACGATTGCACGCGCCACCAGCGCCTTTGACCCGCCACGCGCCTTGGCTTCGGCCGGCGTTTCAATCTGTTCGGCGATCGCGACGCGGTGGCCGGCGCGGATCAGCCGGGCGAGATAGGATTCAGCGGCATGGACCGGAACCCCGCACATCGCCACCGGCGCGCCATCATATTCGCCGCGCGAAGTCAGAGCGATATCGAGCGTCGACGCCGCCGCCTTTGCATCGTCGAAAAAAAGCTCGAAAAAATCGCCCATGCGGTAGAAAAGCAGGCAATCGCCGGCCTTTTCCTTGAGCGTCCAATATTGCGCCATCATCGGCGTCGCCGCAGGAGCTGACGCGGGGCTGGAGGCTTGGGGGTTACGGGCGGTCACGGTGGCAGGCATTCGCCCTGCTTAGTCATTGATCGCGGCATGGCAAGGCGCGCGGCGTTGAGATTGACGGTTACTTTTTGCAGATGGCGACGCTAGGGAACGGGCGTGGATGCACATCCTGTGACTTTTAGGGGATTGAAAATGGACAGTGGTAGCAAAGTGCAATTCTCGGACCGCGAGGCGCTACTCTACCACGAATATGGCCGTCCCGGAAAAATCGAGATCGTCGCGTCGAAGCCGATGGCGACGCAACGCGACCTCAGCCTCGCCTATTCGCCCGGCGTCGCCGTCCCCGTGCTCGCAATCGCCGAAGATCCGTCCAAGGCCTATGATTATACGATCAAGGGCAATCTGGTCGCAGTGATCTCCAACGGCACCGCGATCCTGGGCCTCGGTAATCTCGGTGCGCTCGCATCGAAGCCGGTGATGGAAGGCAAGGCAGTGCTGTTCAAGCGCTTTGCCGACGTCGATTCGATCGACCTCGAGGTTGATACCGAAGATCCCCAGCGCTTCATCGAAGCGGTCGAGCTGCTCGCCCCGAGCTTTGGTGGCATCAACCTCGAAGATATTGCAGCGCCCAACTGCTTCATCATCGAAGCGGCGCTGAAAGAACGCATGAATATCCCGGTGTTCCACGACGACCAGCATGGCACCGCGATCATCACCGCCGCCGGGCTGATCAACGCCTGCCACCTGACGGGCCGCGACCTTGCGACGGTGAAGGTCGTCGTCAACGGCGCCGGCGCTGCGGCGATCGCGTGCACCGCGCTGATCAAGGCGATGGGCGTCCGGCACGAAAATGTCATCATGTGCGACCGGAAGGGCGTGATCTATCAAGGTCGCACCGAGGGCATGGACCAGTGGAAATCAGCGCATGCGGTGCCGACCGAAACCCGCGACTTGACCGAAGCGCTAGTCGGCGCCGACGTGTTCCTCGGCCTGTCGGCCGCCGGCGCGCTGAAGCCCGAGATGGTGAAAGATATGGCGCCCGCGCCGATCATCTTCGCGATGGCAAACCCCGACCCCGAAATCTCGCCGCCCGATGCCCGAGCGGCGCGGCCCGATGCGATCATTGCCACGGGCCGTTCGGACTATCCAAACCAGGTCAACAACGTCCTCTGTTTTCCCTTCATCTTCCGCGGCGCACTCGACGTACGCGCAACCGCGATCAATGAGGAAATGAAGATCGCGGCAGCTTATGCAATCGCCGACCTCGCGCGCCAGCAGGTGCCCGAGGAAGTTGCCGTCGCCTATGGCGGGCGCGCCTCCAGCTTCGGCCCCGAATATATCATTCCATCGCCCTTCGATCCGCGTTTGATGGAAATCGTCCCCGCGGCGGTCGCCCAGGCGGCAATGGACACTGGCGTCGCGCAGTTTCCGATCGCCGACATGGATGCGTATCGCACGAAGCTGCGCGCGCGCCTCAACCCGACGACTTCGGTGCTGACACTCGCCTATGAAGCAGCGCGCGCCAATCCCAAGCGCGTCGTCTTTGCCGAGGGCGAAGAGGAAGTCGTGCTGCGCGCCGCGATCCAGTTCCGCGACGGCGGCTATGGCATCCCGGTGCTCGTCGGACGCGAAGGACTGCATGACAAACTCCGCGCGATGGGCGTAGCCGATCCCGAGAGCTTTGAAGTCCACAACAGCGTCAATTCGCCGCATGTGCCGCAGATGGTCGACATGCTCTATGAACGGCTGCAGCGCCGTGGATATCTGCGCCGCGATATCGAGCGCATGGTCAATCGCGATCGCAACATCTTTGGCTCTCTGCTGCTCAAGCTCGGCCTTGGTGACGCGATGATCACTGGTACGACGCGCACCTATTCGCAGACGATGCGCGAAGTGCGGCGCGTGATCGATCATGCCGAGGGCAAGACGCCGTTCGGCATCCATGTTCTGGTCGACCAGCATCACACCATCTTCATGTCCGACACGACGGTCAACGAGCGGCCTTCGGCCGAAATGCTGGCCGATATCGCCGAGCGCACTGCACAGGTTGCGCGGCGCATGGGGCATGAACCGCGCGTCGCCTTCCTCTCCTATTCGACCTTCGGCAACCCGCCGGGATCGTGGCTCGACAATATCCGCGAAGCGGTGGCGATCCTTGATCAGCGCCAGCCAGGCTTCGAATATGAAGGCGAAATGGCGCCCGACGTCGCGCTGAACGCGAAGGTGATGAAAAATTATCCCTTCTGCCGCCTGTCAGGCCCCGCTAATGTGCTGGTCATGCCTGGGCTGCAATCGGCCAATCTGTCGGCCAAGCTGCTCCGGGAACTGGGCGGCGGCGCCGTCATCGGCCCGATGCTGGTCGGCATGGAAAAGCCGGTGCAGGTCGCGACCATGGCTTCGACTGCGTCGGATCTTGTCACTCTCGCGGTGCTCGCGGCAGGCGGAATCGCGCAGTAAAATATAGGCGGCCCCTAACTGGTAGGGGCCGCTTTTGGCTTGGCATTACATATCCGGCAGCCGCCGCATTCGCGGTGGTGGCCTTACTGGCTGGGAGCGCCTGCACCCGGCGCACCAACCGCGCCGATGTTGCCGAAAATATCCTCGAAGAAGCTGCGATTGCGACCCAGCGTCGGGGTCTTGTCACCGGATGGGCTCAGCTTGCTGACCAGTTCGATTCCCGTGCGGTCGACCGCGACGACATTGCCGGCGGGATCGAAACGCACGCGCAGCACCTGCTGCGAGATCGGGCGCGGCTTGGCAAAGGCCAGTTGGCGCGTTTCGCGCGACACGTAATAATATTCATTGTTGCTGAACTGGCCGACGAACGTGGGGCGACCGAGCGTCTTTTCCACCGATTCGCGGTTGTCGACACCGACCGATACCGAATCAGTCAGCACCGGATCGACAATATAGCCTTGTCGGCCCTTGAGCTGCGAACAACCACCGACGGCCAGCGCGACGACAAGGCCGAGGGCGACCAGGCGCGCACGCGGGGCGGAAAGCGAAAGGATCGAAGTGGGCATAATTATCTCCATGGCGCCTGTCCGCCGCGTCTCCCGGCGGTCGGCGCTGGCTCTCGCGCCTCTTAACCGCAAGCGCCGGGCGCGCACAAGCCGCTTGTGCCGCGGCAAAGCTTGCCACAAGCTGACCGGCGGCCCTTTTCCGCCGGCCCGAATGCGACTAAGCGAGACTCCATGTTCTCACTCAGCAAATTGTTCAGATCCGGTCCCGACCCGCGCGAAGCGCGCCGTCCGCTCTGGAATGCCGTCGTCGCCACCGCTCGCGCGCCGCACTGGTATGTCGAAGGCACCGTTCCCGACACGCTCGATGGCCGTTTCGACATGGTCAGCCTGGTCCTCGCGCTCGTCCTGCATCGCATCGACGATGCCCCGGCGCAGGCACTCGCAGGCGTTGAGCTCACCGAATTGTTCGTAAACGACATGGACGGGCAGATGCGCCAGATCGGGTTCGGCGACATGGTCGTCGGCAAACAGATCGGGCGAATGGTCGGCGCACTCGGCGGTCGACTCGGCGTCTATCGCGCTGCCAACGGCTCCGACGAGCTCAGCGCTGCGCTGGTCCGCAACCTGTGGCGCGGCAACGCACCTCCGGAATCGGGGCTTGCACATGTCATAGCCGAGGTCGCCGCGCTGCGCGCCGCGCTCGCCGCCATGCCGGTCGATACGCTGATCCTCGCCGACCACCTCCCCGGATCCCAGACATGAGCGACACGCCCGAGTTTTCACATATCGTGACGCTGGGCGACGCTGCCCACGGCCGTCCAGTCTTTCTGGAGGCCGATGCCGAAGCCCGTGCGCGCATTGCTCAGCGGCTGAAACTTATCGAACTTGGCGAATTTGCAGTGACCGCCGAGGTTCGCGCGATCGCCGGAGGAATCGCCGCCACGGGCGAAGTGCGGACAAAGCTCGTCCAGCGCTGCGCCGCGACCGGCTTGCCGGTTCCCGCAACGTTGACCGAAAGTTTTGACCTGCGCTTCCTGCGCGATATCGATGCGCCCGCGGACGATATGGAAGAGATTGAGATCAGCAGTGAGGATTGCGAAACCATGCTGCTTGAAGGCGACCGCATCGATCTGGGCGAAACCGCGGTGCAGACGCTTTCACTCGGCCTCGACCCATTTCCGCGCCATCCCGACGCCGGACGGATCCTCGCCGAAAAGGGCGTGCTGAGCGAAGAGGCGGCGGGCCCGTTCGCCGCGCTGGCAAAACTGCGCGGCGACAAGCCCGCCTCCTGAACGCCTTGGCCTAGCGGTCGCTATGCCTGGCGGCTTGGCCGCCCAATGTCTTGACGAGACCGGCAAGCTGTTCGCCCATCACGTTGTCGACCGCGGGCGCGATGTCGCTGACCTTGAATCGCATATAGCCGCCGACAACATAGTCGAAGCGGATCAACGAGCCCGTCGGGGTTTCCTTGATCTGGATAGTCAGTGTGCCGGTCAGCGCCTCGCCCTGCAACGGCCCGAAGGCGCCCGACAGGCGCAGCATGTGATTCGGCTCGGCAAAGAGGATGCGCGCGTGTTGAACGCTACCGCTATCCGGCAGTTTTTCACAAAAACAACCGCCCGCTTGCGAATCGAGCCAAAAATTCGCGGCGTCGCCGGACCAGCTATGCTCTTTGGACCACCATTTGTCAGGACTGCGGAGCATCCTCCACACTTCGGCGGGGGGCCCTGCGACCTCAGCGGCATGCGAAACGGTGAAACCAATTTCGCTCTGGTCGATGACTTTCCCCGACGCTGGCGCCGAAGACAGGGCAGCGCCGCCGAGCAACGCTGCCATCACATGATTTCGGATCTTCATCGCCCCACTCCCCCTTTGCCGCAAACATAGTCAGCGGCAAGAGCAGTGGCTAGCCTGCCGTGGCAGGTGCGAGAATAGCTTCGATTGCGTCGTTGACCTGATCGATCGGTGCCATGCCGTCGACATGGGCCACGATACCGCGTGCTTCGTAGATCGGCAGGATCGGAGCCGTCTTGGCGCGATATTCGGCCATGCGCGTACGCACGGTTTCCGCATTGTCGTCAGGACGGCGCTTGAATTCGTCGCTGCCGCAAACGTCGCAAACATTGTCCACCTTGGGGAGCTTGTAACGGTCGTGATAGCCGGCCCCACATTTCGCGCACGAGAACCGCCCGGTGATGCGGTCGACGAGCGCATCTTCCTCGACCTGCAGTTCGATCACATGGTCAAGCTTGCGTCCGCGCGCGCTCAAAATTTCGTCGAGCGAGTCGGCCTGTGCCGCCGTGCGCGGATAGCCGTCGAAAATTACCGAGACATCGCCGCCGAGTTCATCGAGGCGTTCACCGATCAGGCCGGAGACGATCTCGTCCGAGACCAGTTCGCCGGCGTCCATCACGGCCTTGGCCTGAAGGCCGATCGGCGTGCCCGCCTTGACCGCGGCGCGGAGCATGTCGCCGGTCGAGAGCTGGACCATGCCATGCTCGTCTTCCAGGCGCACCGCCTGCGTTCCCTTGCCCGCCCCCGGCGGACCCAGCAAAATGATATTCAGCGTCATGGAAGCCCCTGTATCCTGCCCTGCGCGTAGTCCGTAGCGGGCGCCTTAGCGCCGCGCAACGCCGCCCTTCAATTTGGCCTTCTTGATCAAATCGCCATATTGATGCGCAAGCATGTGGCTTTGAATCTGGCTGATCGTGTCGATGGTGACATTGACGATAATCAAAAGACTGGTGCCGCCGAGCTGGAACGGCAGGCCCGACTGCGCGATGAAATATTCCGGCACCAGGCAGATGGCCGCCAGATAAGCCGCACCGAGCACCGTGATGCGGGTCAGCACGAAATCGAGATAGGCGGCGGTGTTCTTGCCCGGGCGGATGCCAGGAATGAAGCCGTTCTGCTTCTTGAGATTCTCGGCGGTTTCTTCGGGGTTGAAGACGACCGCTACGTAGAAGAAGCAGAAGAAGATGATCCCCGCGGCATAGAGCGCCATATAGAGCGGCTGGCCGTGTGCGAGATACTGGTTGAGCGTGATCAGGAAATCGCCGGTCGCCGTATCGCCCTGAACATTTTGCCCCATCATCTGGGTGATCGTCAGCGGCATCAGCAACAGCGACGAAGCGAAGATCGGAGGGATGACGCCCGCGGTATTGACCTTCAGTGGCAAATGGCTGCGATCGGCCTGCATCACGCCGCGCTGGGTCGCACGCTTCGGATACTGCACGAGCACGCGGCGCTGCGCACGCTCCATGAAGCTGATGAAGGCTATCACGAGAATTGCGCCGCCAATAACAGCAAACACCGTTCCACCGCCCATCGATCCTTCACGGACCTGGGTGAACATTTGCGAGAAGCTGCGCGGCAGCTGCGCGAGAATGCCTGCCATGATGATCAGCGAAACACCGTTGCCGATCCCGCGGCTGGTGATCTGTTCACCGAGCCACATCAGGAACAAGGTACCGCCGACGATGCTGATCACCGCGCCGATGCGGAACATCATGCCGGGGTCGACGACCGCCGCAATCGACTGGCTCTGCCCCAGTGTTTCGAGGCCCACGGCGATAAAATAGCCCTGGATTGCGGTCAGCGCGACCGTACCGTAGCGCGTATACTGGTTGATCTTCTTGCGCCCGCTTTCGCCCTCTTTCTTGAGTGAGGCGAGGCTGGGCGACAGCGCGGTTGCCAGCTGAACGACGATCGACGCCGTGATATAGGGCATGACGCCGAGCGCGATGATGCTCATCCGCTCCAGGCTGCCGCCCGAGAAAGTGTTGAAAATGTCGAGGACACCGCCCGAAGCCGCTTGGCTGTAAAGCTGCGAGAGCGCCACCGGATCGACGCCCGGTAGCGGCACAAAAGACAGGAAGCGGAAGACGATCAGCGCACCGATCGTGAACCAGATGCGGTTCTTGAGCTCGGTCGCCTTGCCGAACTTCGAGAAATTCAGATTGGATGCAAGCTGGTCGGCGCGAGAGGCCATGATGATCTTTCCTCAGTGGCGGACCGCGCCCCCCGCGACCCGGCGCCTATGTGCGTTCGCCCGGCACGAAGCGCAAGGGGAAAGGCCCTAATAGAATGCGTGGGGGCGGATCGGCGTGTTGCCGACCCGCCCCCAGGTGCATCAAACCTTCTTGGCGGCTGCAGCAGCCTTGCGCTGGGCTTTCTTGCCGTCGGTCGCTTCGACCTTGGGTTCGGGAAGCTCAACCTTGCCGCCAGCCTTTTCGACCGCTTCGATGGCGCCTTTCGACGCACCGGCAACGGCGAAATTCAGCTTTGCGGTGAATTCACCCTTGGCGAGAAGACGAACGCCGTCCTTGCCGCCACGGGCGAGGCCAGCAGCCTTCAGCGCGGCGTGATCGATCACAGCCTTCGCATCGAGCTTCTTCGCATCGACCAGCTTCTGGATCATGCCCAGATTGACGATCGCGAAATCCTTGCCGAAAATATTGTTGAAGCCGCGCTTCGGGATACGCATGTGGAGCGGCATCTGGCCACCCTCGAACCCGTTGATGGCGACGCCGCTGCGTGCCTTCTGGCCCTTCTGGCCGCGGCCGGCGGTCTTGCCCTTGCCCGAGCCGATGCCGCGTCCGACGCGCATCCGACCCTTGCGGGCGCCATTGTTGTCACGGAGTTCGTTAAGTTTGATAGTCATTGCACTCGCTTTCGCTTTTGTCGCGCTCTGGACTGGCCGCCTTTTGCGGGTCAGTCCGGTTCGATTTCACTCGACGGCTGAAAGCCGGGGTACACCCCGGCCTTTTCCATCACAATGGCCTGCGCCACATAGGCCCGGCCATCGACGTTCGTCATAGCCGGGCTGCCGTGAAGCTGCCACCCCCTGTTGAGCAGCCCTTCGACCCGCGCGCAAAAGGCGCTGTCGTCGGGACCGGTCAGCAGGCGATAGAGCTTCACGGGCGGCTTAGCCTTCGATCACTTCCACCATGTGCGGCAGCTTGCGAATCATGCCACGCACTTCAGGGGTGTCGATCAGTTCGACTTCGCGGCGCATCTTGCCCAGGCCGAGGCCGGTCAGAATTGCACGCTGGCTCTTGGGACGACGGATCGGCGAACCGATCTGGCGGATCTTGATTTTCTTGTCAGCCATTGTCTTACTCCGTCACCGCCGCGGCTTCGGCCTCGGCAGCGCGATCGGATGCACCGCCACGCTTGATCAGGTCCGAAACCTTCTTGCCGCGACGCTGTGCCACCGACTTCGGGCTCGTCTGTTCACCAAGCGCCTCGAAGGTCGCACGGATCATGTTATAGGGATTCGACGTACCGTTCGATTTGGTCACCACGTCGGCAACGCCAAGGCTTTCGAACACGGCGCGCATCGGGCCACCGGCGATGATGCCCGTACCGGCAGGAGCCGAACGAACCGTCACCTTGCCGGCGCCGAAATGGCCGAGGCCATCATGGTGCAGCGTGCGGCCATCGCGCAGCGGAACGCGAATCATCGCCTTCTTCGCCGCAGCGGTTGCTTTCGAAATGGCTTCCGGCACTTCGCGTGCCTTGCCATGACCGAAACCGGCGCGGCCCTTGCCGTCACCAACGACGACGAGTGCTGCGAAACCGAAGCGCTTGCCGCCCTTCACCGTTTTCGAAACGCGGTTGATGTGAACCAGCTTTTCGATCAGCTCTTCGCCGCCATCTTCGTCGCGCGGACGACGATCGTCGCGGCGGCCACGGCCACCGTCACGTCCGCCACGGCCGCCATCGCGTCCGCCGGCACCGCCGCCACGGCCGCGGCGCGGAGCTGCGGTTTCGGTGGGGGTGGCTTCGGGAGCGCCTTCGACGTTCTGTACTTCGTCTGCCATGATTAGAACTCCAATCCGCCTTCGCGTGCCGCGTCGGCCAGCGCTTTAATGCGCCCGTGGAACAGGAAACCGCCGCGGTCGAACACGACCTGCGTCACGCCCGCCTTCTTGGCGGCAGCGGCGAGGCGCGTGCCGACATCAGCAGCGGCAGCCGTGGTCGCGCCGGTCTTGCCGCGAACATCCTTGTCGAGCGTCGAGGCTGCAGCCAGCGTCTGGCCGGCAGCGTCATCGATAAGCTGCGCATAGATGTGACGGCCCGAACGGTGCACCGAGAGGCGCGCGCGCCCACCGGCCCGCTTGCGGAGGGCAGTACGAACGCGCTGACGGCGTTTTTCGAATTGGGTAAGATGTGCCATGGCTTACTTCTTCTTGCCTTCTTTGCGGAAGATGTACTCGCCGCGATATTTGATGCCCTTGCCCTTATAGGGCTCCGGCTTACGCCAGCGACGGATTTCTGCCGCGACCTGACCGACCTGCTGCTTGTTGATGCCGGTGATCTCGATCGTCGTATTGTCCGGCGTCTTGATCTCGATGCCTTCCGGCACCGCGAAATCGACATCATGGCTGTAGCCAAGCTGCAGCTTCAGATTCTTGCCCTGGGCGTTGGCGCGATAGCCGACACCGGTGATTTCGAGAACCTTGGTAAAGCCCTCGGTCACACCCGTGACCAGATTCTGCACCAGCGTCCGCTGCATGCCCCAAAAGGCGCGTGCTTCACGGCTGTCGTTGGCAGGACGCACCGAAATCGAACCCTCGGCGACTTCATAATTAATGAGGTCGCTGAGCGGCATCGCGAGCGTGCCCTTCGGCCCCTTGACCGACAGCTCGCCGCCGTCGATCGCGGCGGTAACGCCGCCCGGGATTTCCACGAATTTCTTACCAATGCGTGACATCAGAACACCTCCGCCAGCACTTCGCCGCCGACATTATGCTCGCGAGCTTCGGCATCCGAAAGGACGCCGCGCGGGGTCGACACGATGGTGATGCCCAGGCCGTTGCGCACGATCGGCAGTTCTTTCGAACCCGAATAGACGCGGCGGCCCGGCTTCGAAACGCGCGCCACATGGCGGATTGCCGGCTGCCCTTCGAAATATTTCAGCTCGATGCGGATGCCCTTGTGCTGGCCCTTGGCACCCAGCGCTTCTTCGCTGTAGCCGCGGATATAGCCTTCGCGCTGGAGAACATCGAGAACGCGGACGCGCAAGGTGGAAGCCGGCGTCAGGACGCTGTCCTTCTTCGCCTGCTGGCCGTTGCGGATGCGGGTGAGCATATCACCCAAAGGATCGGTCATTGCCATCTTGTCAGTCCCTTACCAGCTCGACTTCACAACACCGGGGATCAGGCCTTTGTTGGCCAGATCGCGGAGCTGGATACGGCAAAGCCGGAATTTGCGATAATAAGCGCGCGGGCGGCCCGTCAGCTCGCACCGGTTACGGATACGGGTCGGGTTACCATTGCGCGGGATTTCCGCCATTTTGAGGCGGGCAATCAGACGTTCGCCTTCGTCGAGCGAGGTGTCTGCTGCAATCGCCTTCAGCTTCGCATAACGGCCGGCGTATTTCTTCACCAGCTGCTTGCGACGCTCGTTCTTGTTCATCGAACTCAGTTTCGCCATGACTTAAGTTCTCTTTCCTTCTTGAAAGAGCCAGCCTGATCCCGAAGGGATCAAGCGGCTTCCTTTTCCTGCGCTTCGATCGGGAAGGGGAAGCCGAACAGCTTGAGCAGTTCGCGGGCTTCATCATCCGTACGGGCGGTGGTGGTGACGATCACGTCCATGCCGCGCACCTGGTCGATGCGGTCATAGTTGATCTCGGGGAAGATGATCTGCTCTTTCAGGCCCATGGCATAGTTGCCACGACCGTCGAAGCTCGTCGCCGACACGCCGCGGAAATCGCGGATACGCGGCATTGCGATGGTGATCAGGCGATCGAGGAATTCGTACATCCGCTCGCGGCGCAGGGTCACCTTGCAACCGATCGGCATGCCTTCGCGCAGCTTGAACTGGGCGATCGACTTCTTTGCCTTGGTCACGACAGGCTTCTGGCCGGCGATCAGCTCCATTTCTGCAGCTGCCGATTCGACCTTCTTCTTGTCCTGCGTGGCTTCACCGACACCCATGTTGAGCACGATCTTTTCGATCTTCGGGACTTCCATCGCATTTTTGTAACCGAATTTCTCGGTCATCGCCTTAACGATCACTTCGTCATAGCGGGTCCGCATGCGCGGGGTGTAATTATCAGCCACTGATCGTCTCCCCGGACTTCACGGCGACGCGCACCTTCTTGCCGTCCTTGGTTTCAAAGCGCACGCGCGTCGGCTTGCCGCTCTTCGGATCGGCAACCGCGACCTTGCTCGCGTGCATCGGCGCTTCCTTGCGCTCCAGGCCACCCTGCGGGTTGGTCTGGGTCGGCTTGCGGTGCCGCGTGATGATGTTGACGCCCGCGACCACAACCTTGCCGTCTTTCGGCAGGCTCTGCGTCACTTCGCCGGTCTTGCCCTTGTCCTTGCCGGACAGGATGACAACCGTGTCGCCCTTTTTGATCTTCGTCATACCCATGGTCAGAGTACCTCCGGCGCCAGGCTGATGATCTTCATATAGCCCTTGCCGCGGAGTTCACGGACGACGGGGCCGAAGATACGGGTACCGATCGGCTCTTCATTCTTGTTGACGAGCACGGCGGCATTGCTGTCGAAACGGATGACCGAGCCATCGGCGCGGCGCACGTCCTTGGCGGTGCGAACGATAACAGCGCGATGCACGTCACCCTTCTTCACCTTGCCACGCGGCTGTGCTTCCTTGATCGACACGACGATCACGTCGCCGACGCCGGCGACGCGGCGCTTCGACCCGCCGAGCACCTTGATGCACTGGACGCGCTTTGCACCGCTGTTGTCAGCGACTTCCAATTGTGACTGCATCTGAATCATCGATGCATTTCCTTCTGTTTTGGCCTACCGGGATGCCCCGGCGGTTCCGTGAAACCTAGCTTCAGGCGTCAGCAGCCGTTTTGGGCTTGCTGTGGGTGTCGACCTTGTCGAGCACTTTCCACGTCTTCAGCTTCGAAATCGGCCGCGTCTCTTCGATGCGGACGGTTTCGCCAGCCTTGATGCTGTTGTCCTCATCATGGGCGTGGTATTTTTTCGAACGGCGGATGATCTTGCCGTACAGAGGGTGCTTCACCTTCCGCTCGACTTTCACCACGACGGTCTTGTCGCCCTTGTCGGACACCACCGTACCGGTCAATATGCGCTTCGGCATCGATAGTCTCCTTACTTCGCAGCCGAGCGGGTGCGCTCGGTCTGCTGCGTCTTGATGCGGGCGATCGAACGCCGCACTTCCTTGACGCGCGATGCTTTTTCAAGCTGGCCGGTGGCCGCCTGGAAGCGGAGGTTGAACGCCTCGCGCTTCAGTTCGCCAAGCTGTTCCGCGAGCTGGTCGTCGGTCTTGGCCTTATAATCTTCGGTCTTGGCCATTGCCTTAACCCTCCAGATGCGAGGTGTCGCCGAGGCGGGCAACGACCTTGGTCTTGATCGGCAGCTTCATCGCTGCGCGTTCGAATGCCAGCGCGGCCACGGGACCGGGAACGCCGTCGAGTTCGAACAGGATGCGACCCGGCTTGACGCGCGCGGCCCAGAATTCCGGCGAACCCTTGCCCTTACCCATGCGGACTTCGGCAGGCTTCGACGACACGGGAAGGTCGGGGAAGATGCGGATCCACAAACGGCCCTGACGCTTGATCGCACGGCTGATAGCACGACGCGCCGCTTCGATCTGGCGCGCGGTGATCCGCTCGGGTTCCATCGCCTTCAGCCCGTAGGAGCCGAAGTTGAGGCTGGTCCCCCCCTTGGCATTGCCATGGATGCGGCCTTTGAAGGCCTTGCGGAACTTGGTTTTTTTCGGTTGCAGCATGTCAGCAGTCCTTAGCGGCGATCATCGCGCGCCGGGCGCACGCCCGACGTTTGCGCGTCGAGCATCAACCGGTCGGTCGCCATCGGGTCATGACCCAGGATTTCGCCCTTGAAGATCCAAACCTTGATCCCGCACACGCCATAGGCGGTGTGGGCGGTCGATTCGGCATAGTCGACATTGGCGCGCAGCGTGTGAAGCGGCACCCGACCTTCGCGGTACCATTCGGTACGTGCGATTTCCGCGCCGCCGAGACGGCCAGCGCAGTTGATGCGGATGCCTTCGGCGCCCAGACGCATCGCCGACTGAACGGCACGCTTCATGGCACGACGGAATGCGACACGGCGTTCGAGCTGGTCGGCAATGCCCTGACCGACGAGCTTGGCGTCGACTTCAGGCTTGCGGATTTCGACGATGTTCAGCGACACGTCGCTGCCCGTCAATTCACCCAGCTTCTTGCGCAGCTTTTCGATGTCCGCGCCCTTCTTGCCGATGATGACACCCGGGCGGGCGGCATAGATCGACACGCGGCAAAGCTTGGCGGGACGCTCGATCACGACCTTCGAGATCGCGGCCTGCGGCAGGTTTTTGAACACATACTGGCGGATCTTCAGATCCTCGACCAGCATGCGGCCATAGTCCTGGCCTTCGGCGAACCAGCGGCTGTCCCAGGTGCGGTTGACCTGCAGGCGCAGGCCGATCGGATTGCTCTTCTGGCCCATCTTACGCCTCTTCTTCCTGTTCGCGGACGACGATGCGAATGCGGCTGAACGGCTTGACGATCCGGGTCGACTTGCCGCGGCCACGAGCGTGCCAGCGCTTCATCGAGATCGACTTGCCGACGCTGGCTTCCTGGATGACCAGGGCATCAACATCGAGGTTGTGGTTGTTTTCCGCGTTGGCGACGGCGCTGGCGAGAACCTTGCGCACGTCGACCGCCATCGCTTTCTTCGAGAAAGCGAGGACGTTCATCGCGTCTTCGACCTTGCGGCCGCGGATCAGCGCGGCAACAAGATTCAGCTTCTGAGCCGAACCGCGAATCTGCGTGCCGACCGAGAGCGCCTCGTTATCCGCAACGCGGCGGGGGGATTTTGCCTTACCCATTAGCGTTTGCCCTTCTTGTCGGCAGCGTGACCGGGGAAGAAGCGCGTCGGCGCAAATTCACCCAACTTCATGCCGACCATATCTTCGTTGACCGACACCGGCACGAACTTGCGGCCGTTGTAGACGTTGAAGGTCAGCCCCACGAACTGCGGCAGGATGGTGGACCGACGCGACCAGGTTTTAATCGGGGCAGAGCTGCCGCCGTCCTGTGCCGTTTCGGCTTTCTTGAGCAGATGGAGGTCCACGAACGGACCTTTCCAGACCGAGCGAGCCATGGCTTACCTCTTCTTCTTCGCGTGACGCGACCGGATGATCATCTTGTCGGTCGACTTGTTATGGCGCGTACGCGCACCCTTCGTCGGCTTGCCCCAAGGGGTAACCGGGTGACGGCCGCCCGAGGTACGGCCTTCGCCGCCGCCATGCGGGTGATCGACCGGGTTCTTCGCAACACCGCGGGTCAGCGGACGCTTGCCCGCCCAGCGGTTGCGACCGGCCTTCGCCAGGGTCTGGTTGGTGTTGTCGGGGTTTGAAACCGCACCCACCGTGCCCATGCAATCGCCGCGAATATAACGCTGCTCGCCCGAACCGAGACGCACGATGACGAGACCGCGGTCACGACCGACGACCTGTGCATAAGTGCCAGCCGAACGGGCGATCTGGCCACCCTTGCCCGGCTTCATCTCGATGTTGTGGACGATCGTGCCGACCGGCATCTGCGACAATTCCATCGCATTGCCCGGCTTTACGTCGGTCTTCTTGCCCGCGATGATCTTGTCGCCAACGGCCAGACGCTGCGGCGCCAGAATGTAAGCGACGCGGTCCTTGCCGGCTTCGTCTTTGCCATAGTTGATCAGCGCGATGAAAGCGGTGCGGTTGGGGTCATATTCCAGACGCTCGACCGTGCCTTCAACGTCCCACAGGCGGCGCTTGAAATCGACGATGCGATAACGCTGCTTGTGACCGCCGCCGATGCCACGCGAAGTGACATGGCCCTTGTTGTTGCGGCCGCCGGTCTTGCTCTTGCCTTCGGTCAGCGCCTTGACGGGCTTGCCCTTCCAAAGCGAGGACCGATCGATGAGGATCAGGCCGCGCTGTCCGGGGCTGGTCGGATTATAGGATTTAAGTGCCATTTTCTCTGCCTCTTCCTACAATCAGACGCCGGTCGTGACGTCGATCGACTGGCCTTCGGCCAGACGAACAACCGCCTTCTTCACGTCGCTGCGGGTGTAGGGCTTGCCCTTCCAGCGCTTGGTCTTGCCCTTGGTGATGAGCGTATTCACGCCGATCACCTTGACATCGAACAGCGCCTCGACGGCTGCCTTGATGGCGGGCTTGGTCGCGTCGTTTGCGACCTTGAACACCACTGCGTTGTTTTCGCTGAGCATCGTCGATTTTTCGGTGATCACCGGAGCGAGGATCACGTCATAGTGACGCGCGTCGACTGTTTTTGCCTTAGCCATTGAAGCGTGCCTCCAGCTTTTCGAGGCCGGCGCGGGTCAGGACCAGCGTATCGGCGCGCAAAATGTCATAAACGTTGGCACCCATCGCCGGCATCGAATCGATACCGATGAGGTTGGCCGACGCCATGGCGAAGCTTTCGTGCACTGCATCACCGTCGATGAACAATGCGCGATTGCCGAGTTCGAGCTTGCCGAGCTGGCCGGCGAGCGCCTTGGTCTTGGCATCCTTGAGCTCGAGCGTATCGAGAACGAGGATCTTACCGCCCTTGGCCTTGTCGCTCAGTGCCATTTTCAGGCCGAGCGTACGGATCTTCTTGTTCAGCGAGTGGCCGAAGGTGCGGGCCCGGGGACCATGCGCCTTGCCGCCGCCGATGAAGATCGGAGCTGCACGATCGCCGTGACGAGCCGTACCGCCGCCCTTCTGGCGACCGAACTTCTTGCCAGTGCGCGACACGTCGCTGCGTTCGCGGGCGGCGCGAGCCGGACCACGGCGCTTTTCGAGCTGCCAGCTGACGACACGATGGAGGATGTCGGCACGCGGATCGACGCCAAACACTTCTTCATTGAGATCGATGTCTGCGCCGGCCTTGCCGTCGATGGTGTGAACCTTGACCTTCATGATCAGGACTCCTGTGCGCCGTCGGTGGTCGCGGTATCGACGACGACGGTTTCTTCCGTCGGGGTCTCTACCGGTGCATCCGCCGGGACTTCTTGATTGGCATTCGCCGCGATCTTGACGCCCGCCGGATAGGGGGCCTCGGGATGACGCGGCAGCTTGACCGCATCGCGGACCATCAGCCAGCCGCCCTTCGAGCCAGGGACCGAACCCTTGACGAAGATGAGGCCGCGCTCGACATCCGTGCGAACGACTTCGAGATTCTGCTGGGTGCGATTGCGGGCGCCCATGTGGCCGGCCATCTTCTTGTTCTTGAAGACGCGACCCGGATCCTGGCGGTTACCGGTCGAACCATGCGCACGGTGGCTGATCGAGACGCCGTGGCTGGCGCGCATACCGCCGAAACCCCAACGCTTCATCGCACCGGCAAAGCCCTTGCCCTGGGTCACGCCCTGAATGTCGACGATCTGGCCGGCGACGAAATGGTCAGCCGACAGTTCGGCACCGACGTCGAGCGTCGCGTCGTCAGCGACGCGGAATTCGACGATCTTTGCCTTGGGCTCCACTTCGGCCTTGCCGAAAGCACCGCGCTGCGGCTTGGCGACGTTCTTCGCCTTCGCCGAGCCTGCGCCGAGCTGAACGGCCACATAGCCGTCACGTTCTTGTTCGCGCACAGAGATAACCTGGCAGCCTTCGAGGCTCAGGACGGTGACGGGCACGTGGCGGCCGTCGTCCTGAAACAGGCGGGTCATCCCCATTTTCTTCGCGATCACGCCAGTCCGCATGATCTAACTCCTCAACAGAGGCCGGGCGGACCATTCCGCACGGCGTGTGGGCCCCCATCAAGGTGAACCCCGATGGAAACCCGTCCCAGCCCGTAATTTCGATGCTTCGCCCCGTCCGGGCTGAGGTGCCGCCTTCCCGAAGGAGAAGCGGCGAGACGGGGGACGCAGCCCGAACCGTTTTCTTCGCAAGGAAGAGGTCCGGCGGTATCCACCCTATCGTCGGTCCGGATCGCGCCGGACAATGCAGTCACCGAAGTGTTCTGCCGATAGAGACCCCGGATCAGATCCGGGGTTGCGTTGGCTCAGGCCAACTTGATTTCGACGTTCACGCCGGCAGCAAGGTCGAGCTTCATCAGCGCATCGACGGTCTGCGGGGTGGGCTGAACGATGTCGAGCAGCCGCTTGTGGGTACGTACCTCGAACTGCTCGCGCGACTTTTTGTCGACATGCGGACCGCGGTTCACGGTGAATTTTTCAATGCGCGTCGGCAGCGGGATAGGGCCGCGAATGAGTGCCCCCGTGCGACGTGCCGTATCGGCGATGTCGGTGGTGGCCTGATCGAGCACGCGGTGATCAAAGGCCTTGAGGCGAATGCGAATATTCTGCGTTTCCATGACTATTCCAGTCGAATCCCGTCTAGCGATGCGAAAGAGCCGAAATGGCCTGCTCCGATCCCCGCATGGAGACCGAATCGGCCATCAAAATTCTTTAAGCTACGAGCCGCCCGAATCAGTCCGAATCGGGCGGCTCGAGGCCCTATATTACTTTGTGACCGTCGCCACAACCCCTGCGCCGACCGTGCGGCCACCTTCGCGAATTGCGAAGCGCAGACCCGGGTCCATAGCGATCGGAGCAATCAACTTGACCGCCAGCTGGACGTTGTCGCCCGGCATGACCATCTCGGTGCCCTCGGGGAGAATGACCTCGCCGGTGACGTCCGTGGTGCGGAAGTAGAACTGCGGACGATAGTTGGCGAAGAACGGCGTATGACGGCCGCCTTCGTCCTTCGACAGGACGTACACTTCCGAGGTGAACTCGGTATGCGGCTTGATCGAGCCGGGCTTGCAGAGAACCTGGCCACGTTCCACGTCTTCACGTGCAACGCCGCGGATCAGCGCGCCGACGTTATCGCCAGCCTGGCCCTGGTCGAGCAGCTTGCGGAACATTTCAACGCCGGTCACGACGGTCTTCTTGGTGTCCTTGATGCCGACGATTTCGACTTCTTCACCAACCTTGACGACGCCGGTTTCGATACGGCCGGTCACAACGGTACCGCGACCCGAGATCGAGAACACGTCTTCGATCGGCATCAGGAAGGGCTTGTCCAGGGGACGGTCGGGCTGCGGGATCCAGTCGTCGACGGCCTGCATCAGCTTCAGAATCGCTTCCTTGCCGATGTTGTCGTCGCGGCTTTCAAGAGCAGCGAGCGCCGAACCGGCGACGATCGGAATATTGTCGCCGTCAAAGCCGCGCTTCGAAAGTTCTTCGCGGATTTCCATTTCGACGAGCTCGAGCAGCTCGGGATCGTCCAGCTGGTCAACCTTGTTGAGGAAGACGACCATGGTGGGAACGCCAACCTGCTTCGCGAGCAGGATGTGCTCCTTGGTCTGCGGCATCGGACCATCAGCGGCCGACACGACGAGAATCGCGCCGTCCATCTGGGCAGCACCGGTGATCATGTTCTTCACATAGTCGGCGTGGCCCGGGCAATCGACGTGCGCATAGTGGCGACCGGCAGTTTCATATTCGACGTGCGCGGTCGAAATGGTGATGCCGCGCTCGCGCTCTTCGGGAGCCTTGTCGATGTTCGCGAAGTCGACGGCGGTGCCGCCGGTGGTTTCGGCGAGAACCTTGGTGATCGCTGCAGTCAGCGAGGTCTTGCCATGGTCGACGTGACCGATGGTACCGATGTTGCAGTGCGGCTTCGTCCGCTCAAATTTAGCCTTGGCCATGATGTAACAACCTTCTTGTTCAATGTTTGCGTTGATCAGTCCTGGACGCGCCTGCTGAATCAGGCGCCGCCCTTAGAGGGTCTTGCCGCGCGGTGCAAGCCCGCGCGGTTTTGACCATCAGGCCATCTTGGCCTTAACTTCTTCGGCGACGCTGCTCGGCACTTCTTCGTAATGCGAGAATTGCATCGAATAGCTGGCGCGCCCCTGGCTGAAGCTGCGCAGCTGATTGACGTAGCCGAACATGTTCGCGAGCGGAACAATCGCCTCGACGACCTGGGCAATGCCCCGGCTGTCGGTGCCCTGGATCTGGCCACGGCGGCTGTTGAGATCGCCGATCACGTCACCCATGAATTCTTCCGGGGTAACGACCTCGACCTTCATCACCGGCTCGAGCAGCTTGATGCCTGCCTTTGCCGCGACTTCCCGCATTGCTGCACGGCCCGCGATTTCGAACGCCAGCGCCGACGAGTCGACGTCGTGATACGCGCCGTCCGTGAGCTTGATTTCGAAGTCGATGATCGGGAAGCCGATCATGTGACCGTTTTCAGCCGATTCGCGCATGCCCTTTTCGACCGACGGGATATATTCGCGCGGAATGTTGCCGCCCTTGATCTCGTCGATGAAGGTGATGCCCGAACCGCGTTCGCCGGGAGCGACGCTGACCTTGACTCGGCCGAACTGGCCCGAGCCACCCGACTGCTTCTTGTGAGTGTAGTCGACGTCCACCGGCTTCGCGAGCGATTCGCGGTACGCCACCTGCGGCGCGCCGACGTTTGCTTCGACCTTGAACTCGCGCTTCATGCGATCGACGAGGATGTCGAGGTGAAGCTCGCCCATGCCCTTGATGATCGTCTGACCCGATTCATGGTCGGTCGACACGCGGAACGAGGGATCCTCGGCAGCCAGACGGTTGAGCGCGATGCCCATACGTTCCTGGTCGGCCTTGGTCTTCGGTTCCACCGACAGCTCGATAACCGGCTCGGGGAATTCCATCCGCTCGAGGATAATCGGCGCGTTGGTGGCGCAGAGCGTATCCCCGGTGGTGGTTTCCTTGAGGCCGGCGAGGGCAACGATGTCGCCCGCAAAGGCTTCGTCGATGTCTTCGCGGCTGTTCGCATGCATGAGCAGCATACGGCCGACCTTTTCCTTCTTGTCCTTCACCGAATTCAGGTACGTGCCCTTGTTCAGGGTACCCGAATAGATGCGGGCGAAGGTAAGCGAGCCGACGAACGGATCGTTCATGATCTTGAACGCGAGCAGCGACAGCGGCGCCTCGTCCGAGGTCTCGCGCGTGTCGGGCTGATCGTTGTTCGGGTTGATGCCCTGAACAGCCTCGATGTCGAGCGGCGAGGGCAGATAGTCGACAACCGCGTCGAGCAGCGTCTGCACACCCTTGTTCTTGAACGACGAGCCGCACAGCACCGGCACGAATGCCTGCGCCAGCGTACCCTTGCGGATCAGCGCCTTCAGCTGGGGAACGGCAGGCAGCGTACCTTCGAGATAGGCTTCCATCGCGTCATCGTCTTGCTCGACGGCAAGTTCGACCAGCTTTTCGCGATATTCGGCAGCCTTGTCGACGAGGTCGGCCGGAATCTCTTCATAAGAGAATTCGGCGCCCAGGCTTTCATCCTTCCAGATAATCGCACGTTCGTTGACGAGGTCGACGAGACCGACGAAGTCGCCTTCCGCACCGATGGGCAGATACAGCACCGCCGGAACCGCACCGAGGCGATCGATGATCGTCTGGACGCAATAATAGAAATTGGCGCCGGTGCGATCGAGCTTGTTGATGTAGCACATGCGCGGAACTTTATACTTGTCCGCCTGGCGCCACACGGTTTCCGACTGCGGCTCGACGCCAGCAACGCCGTCGAACGCGGTGATCGCGCCGTCGAGGACGCGAAGCGAGCGCTCGACTTCGATCGTGAAGTCGACGTGTCCCGGGGTGTCGATGATGTTCAGGCGATGTTCGGGGCCCTGACCTTCGTCGGCTTTCCACAAGCAGGTGGTAGCCGCCGACGTGATCGTGATGCCGCGTTCCTGCTCCTGCTCCATCCAGTCCATGGTCGCGGCGCCGTCATGGACTTCGCCGATCTTGTAGGACTTGCCGGTGTAGTAAAGGATACGCTCGGTCGTCGTGGTCTTGCCGGCGTCGATGTGCGCCATGATACCGAAATTGCGATAGCGTTCGAGCGGATGGCTGCGTGCCATGGTCTTTTCCTTGGACTTGGGGGGCGGTCAGCTTGACCACCCCCGATATAGGAAGATTTGTTGCGATTGCGAGACGCCGGGGCGTCCGCGCAATTACCAGCGGTAGTGGCTGAAAGCGCGGTTGGCTTCGGCCATACGGTGCGTGTCTTCGCGCTTCTTCACCGCGTTGCCGCGGTTGTTCGAGGCGTCGAGAAGCTCACCCGACAGGCGCGCGGCCATCGTCGTTTCGCTGCGGTTGCGCGCAGCGGTGATCAGCCAGCGGATGGCGAGGGCTTGGGCACGGTCCGGACGGACTTCGACCGGAACCTGATAGGTCGCACCACCGACGCGGCGGCTGCGCACTTCGATGTTCGGGCGGATGTTCGCCAGTGCTTCGTGGAACACGCCAATGGGTTCCTTCTTGGCACGGGCTTCGACCGATTCAAGCGCGCCATAAACGATGCCTTCGGCAGTCGACTTTTTCCCGTCCAGCATGACGCTGTTCATGAATTTCGACAGCACAACATCACCGAAACGGGGATCGGGCAGGATTTCGCGGCGTTCAGGACGACGACGACGAGCCATAGGTAATTCCTTTTACAACAGCATCCCGGCGCCAAGGCAGCCTGGGATGATCAAATAGCCGAGAAAGCAGTCCTTACTTCGGACGCTTCGCGCCGTACTTCGAACGGCTCTGCTTGCGGTCCTTCACGCCCTGCGTATCGAGCACGCCGCGCAGGACGTGGTAACGCACACCGGGAAGATCGCGGACACGACCGCCGCGAATCAGCACAACGCTGTGTTCCTGGAGGTTGTGGCCTTCGCCGGGAATGTAGGTGATGACTTCGCGCTGGTTGGTCAGGCGGACCTTCGCAACCTTACGGAGCGCCGAGTTCGGCTTTTTCGGGGTCGTCGTGTAGACACGGGTGCAAACGCCGCGCTTTTGCGGGTTTGCGTCCATCGCCGGGACCTTGGACTTCACCTTCTGGGGAGTCCGACCCTTGCGGACCAGCTGGTTGATCGTGGGCATGAATGCTTCACCTTTAAATGTCCGCCCAATGGAGCGAACGGTTACTGTACCGCGGTGGATGAAGCATCGATCGGTCCCCCAAAAATTGGCGGAAAACGGGCGACCTTGTAACAGCAAAAGACCCCGGCAGATCGAAGTTGATCTTCCGGAGGCTCCATCCGCGCCAGCAATGTTCAGCGCTGTTGTAACCGAATGCGGCAGCAAACCGCCGCTTTCGACCGTGCGCGCCCCTAGCGGTGATTCCTCCGCCGGTCAAGGGGGAAGCAAGATTGTTGCGCCGCTCCGGCCGCGCTATCGGTCCCCTATGCCCACCGTTCGCCACGCCAGCTTTACCCCGCATGTCGCGCCCGACACGCGGCTGCTGATTCTGGGCAGCCTGCCCGGCGCGCGCTCGCTCGCCGACCGGCAATATTATGCGCATCCGACGAACCAGTTCTGGCGGCTGACGGGGACGGTGGTCGGTCGGCCGCTGGCAGGCCTCGATTACGCCGACCGGCTGGTCGCGCTGCGCGACGCGCATGTCGGCCTGTGGGATGTCATCCGCACCGCCGCACGGCGCACGAGCAGCGACGGTGATATCCGCGAGGCCGAGGCGCATGATCTGGGTGCGTTGATAGCGACGCTTCCCGACCTTCGGATGATTGCTTTCAACGGCGGCAAGGCCGCGGCGATCGGACGCCGGCAACTGCCGCCGCTGAACGGCATCGCGATCGTCGATCTGCCGTCGAGCAGCGCCGCGCATACAATCGGCTTCGACGCGAAGCTGGCCCGGTGGCGCGCGCTCGGCGCGGCGCTGGAGATCGACTGACCCGCGCGCCTTGCCGCCGCGCCCGACAGGCTTTATGCGCCGCCCGTCATGACGCCGCCGCTCGACCATATCGATTGCTGGATCTTCGATCTCGACAACACGCTCTATCCGCCGTCCGCGCGGATGTTCGACCTGATCGACGAGCGGATGGGCGGCTTCATCATGCGCCTGCTGGGTTGCGACGCGGTCGAGGCCCGGCGGGTGCAGAAGCAATATTTCCACGACCATGGCACGACCATGGCGGGGCTGATGCGCCACCACGACGTCGATCCCGAAACCTTTCTGATCGATGTTCATGATGTCGCGATGGACCGGCTGGTGCCCGACATGCGGTTACGCGCAGGGCTCGAGCGCCTGCCCGGACGGCGGCTGATCTTTACCAACGCCGATGCCGATTATTCGGCGCGGGTGCTCGCAGCGCGCGGGATCGCCGACCTGTTCGACGGCATCTGCGACATTCGCGCGACGCGGTACACGCCCAAGCCCGACCCGGCCGCCTATGCCGCGATGGTCGCGCACCAGAATGTCGATCCGGCGAAAAGCCTGTTCGTCGAGGATATGGCGCGCAACCTGACCCCCGCAAAAGCGATGGGAATGACCACCGTCTGGCTGGACAATGGCAGCGAAAGCGGCCATCGCGACCACCTGCCGGACCATGTCGATTTCCATGTGAACGACATATCGGACTGGCTCGATACATTACCG
This sequence comes from Sphingopyxis sp. GW821-FHT12C06, assembly GCF_058807415.1. Classification (NCBI taxonomy): domain Bacteria; kingdom Pseudomonadati; phylum Pseudomonadota; class Alphaproteobacteria; order Sphingomonadales; family Sphingopyxidaceae; genus Sphingopyxis; species Sphingopyxis sp. GW821-FHT12C06. Next base: position 42,079 of record NZ_JBXAQR010000005.1, read on the forward strand.
CAACCATTGGGGATTTTATGACCACCGACCTGCAATCGACGATCGAGGCCGCCTGGGACGCACGCGACACGCTGGGCCTGACCACACAGGGTCCGGTACGCGAAGCCGTGCAGACCGCGCTCGCCGGACTCGACGACGGCAGCTTTCGTGTTGCCGAGCGTGACGCCGGTGGCACGTGGCAGGTCAACCAGTGGCTAAAGAAGGCGGTGCTGCTGTCCTTCCGCCTCAACGATATGGAACTCATCGAAGGCGGTCCCGGCGGGTCGCACTGGTGGGACAAGGTCCCGTCGAAATTCGCCGGTTGGGGCGAGAACCGCTTTCGCGACGCGGGCTTCCGCGCCGTCCCCGGTTCGATCGTCCGCCACGGCGCGCATATCAGCAAGGGCGCGGTGCTGATGCCGAGCTTCGTCAACATCGGCGCCTATGTCGGTGAAGGATCGATGGTCGACGCCTGGGCCACCGTCGGCAGCTGCGCGCAGATCGGCGCCAACGTCCATCTGTCGGGCGGCGCCGGGATCGGCGGCGTGCTCGAACCGTTGCAGGCCGGCCCTGTGATCATCGAGGACGGCGCCTTCATCGGCGCGCGCGCCGAAGTTGCTGAAGGCGTGATCGTGCGCGAGGGCGCGGTGCTGTCGATGGGAGTTTACCTTGGCGCATCGACCAAGATCGTCGACCGCGCGACGGGCGAAATCTTCATCGGCGAAGTCCCCGCTTACTCGGTCGTCGTTCCCGGCGCGATGCCGGGCAAGCCGCTGCCCGACGGCAGCCCGGGGCCGTCGCTGTACTGCGCCGTGATCGTCAAGCGCGTCGATGCGAAGACGCGCGCGAAGACCGGGATCAACGAGCTGCTGCGCGACTGAATCCGCCGCGCACACCAACTCGTCGATGTCCACCGCCCGTTGGTGGATAAGTTTTTGACGCCTCGGCGCCTGCGCGGCTCTGGTTCCTCACTGTATTATTTGAACGACACACTGGGGAGGGGAATCATGCGTATCGCCGCGAGGGCATCGGCGCTGGCACTGGTAGCCGGCATGGTCGCCGGGCCGTCGGCATGGGCGCAGGATTCGGTGGCCGTGACCGACAATGCGGCAACCGCCGCCACGCCGCCCGCCAATGGCGCACAGCGCTATCGTTCCGCCGACTTTGAACGTTTCGCGCCGCGCACTGCGCTCGACATGGTCGAGAAAGTGCCGGGCTTCCTTATCGTCACAGGCACCAATGGCGGCGAACGCGGGCTGGGCGCTGCCACCGAGAATGTGCTGATCAACGGGGCGCGCATTGCGAACAAATCGACCGACGCCCGCACCGCCTTGTCGCGCATCACCACCGCCGAAGTCGCGTATATCGATATCGTCGACGGCGCCGGGCTGAACGTTCCCGGGCTGACAGGACAAGTGGCGAACGTCGTGCTGATCGCGGGCGCAGGAAGCGGCGGATTCAAGACCACTTTTCGCTGGCAACCCGAATGGCGGCCGCGGCTCGACAACAATTGGCTGAAAGGCGAAATTTCGACGACCGGCAAGCTGGGCGAAACCAATGTGACGCTCAGCCTGAAGAATGAGGCAAGTCGTAAGGGGCATTGGGGTCCCGAACGGCGGTTCGACGGCGATGGCGACCTGTTGTTCATCCGCGACGAAATTGGGCGCTATGACGACGACCAACCGCGCCTGTCGGCCGCGCTCGCGCACACTGCCGCGAACGGCAACAAATGGAATTTCAACCTCGGCGGCCAACTGATCAACCTCGACGAGCGAGTAAACGGAATTTCGGTCCAACCCGGCGCAGGCGCCGTCCGCGAGGCTTTTCGATTCACCGAAGAGGAGCGTAATTTCGACATTGGCGGCGATTATGAGCTGGGGCTCGGCAAGGGCCGGCTCAAACTGATCGGTCTCTACCGCTTCGAACATAGTCCGGCAGTCGACAGCTTTATCGTCGATCGCGATGTGGGAGGGCGCAGCGGCGAGCGATTCACACAGATTTCCGACGAGGGCGAATCCATTTTGCGCAGCGAATATAGCTGGCGCACCGCGGGCGGTACCGACTGGCAGGTTGCCCTCGAAGGCGCGTACAACAGCCTAGATGTCGATGCCGAATTTGCGCGGCTGCAACCCGACGGAAGCTTTCTGCCGATCGTCTTTGGCGGCGAGAAGACCAGGGTCGAGGAAAAGCGCGGCGAAGCGTCGCTGACTTGGGGCCGCGCACTGACGGACAATTTGACCGCGCAGCTGAACCTTGGCGCCGAATATAGCGAGCTGACATCCTCAGGCCCCGGCGGACTGACGCGCCGCTTTGTCCGGCCGAAGGGCAAGCTGGCATTGGCGTGGAAGGCCGGAGCAAAGACGACGATCAACTGGTTCCTTCAGCGCCGCGTCGACCAGCTCGACTTTTTCGATTTCGCGAGTTCGGTCGATGTCGCGAACAACAATGGCAATACGGGCAATGGCCAGTTGGTACCGCCGATCGTCAACCGCACCGAGCTGGAACTTGTTCAGGACATGGGCCGCTGGGGCAACGCCTCCATGGCCGCCGCCTATGCCTATGCGCAGGATCTGGTCGACCAGATTCCGCTGTCGCCGACGACCGAAGGGCGCGGCAATTTGCCGCCCGCGCATCTCTTTCGCATCAGTTCCAAGGCGACCCTGTTGCTCGACCCGCTGGGGTGGAAGGGCGCGCGGATCAACAGCGACCTGACGTGGCGCCGCAACCGCGTGCGCGACCCGCTGACCGGCCGGTGGCGCGACCAGAGCGAGGGGCAGGAATATGTCGTCGACGTCAGCCTGCGTCATGACATTCCCGAAACGGATATTGCGTGGGGCGCCGGCTATTTTGACGAGCGGTTCAGTCCGAACGTCAGGCTGAACGCGATCGAGCATGAATATACCGGCGGCGCGTTCGTCACCGCCTTCATCGAGCACAAGAATGTCGCGGGCTTCACGGTCAAGGCGTCGTACCGTAACCTCGCGAACATGCGCGAAGGCTTTGATCGCACCGTTTTCGTCAACCGGCGCGACGGGCCGATCGCGTTCAGCGAGAGCCGCCAGCGCCGGTTCGGCCGGTATTTCCAGCTGACCGTCACCGGGACGATTTGATCTCAACCATCATCCAGCCCTGTTCCCCGACGAAAGCCGGGGTCCATGGTTATCGTCGCGCCGGGCCCCGGCGGGTGGCGCCAGGCGCTGTCTGCGACTTCGCCGAGAAACGGCCCGATGCTCAACGCTCGCTGAGATAATAGCGCTCGCGCGCGGTCAGATCGTCGGCGAGATCATAGACGATCGGCTGACCGGTCGGGATTTCGAGCCCGGTGATGTCGGCGTCCGAAATCCCCGACAGATGCTTGACGAGCGCGCGCAGGCTGTTGCCATGGGCGGAGATCAGCACCGTCTTGCCCGCGGCGAGTTGCGGCGCGATCGCGCTTTCATAATAGGGGAGGACGCGTTCGATCGTGTCCTTCAGACTCTCCGCCGAAGGAATCGCGATCCCGGCGTAGCGCGGATCGCTCGACAAATCCCACGGCGAGCCGGCGTCGAGCGGCGGCGGTGGGATATCGAAGCTGCGGCGCCAGATCTTGACCTGATCGTCGCCATGCTTCGCCGCGGTCTCGGCCTTGTCGAGCCCGGTGAGTCCGCCATAGTGGCGTTCGTTCAGGCGCCAGTCCTTGGTCACCGGCAGCCACAAACGCCCCATCGCCTCAAGCGCGAGGTTCAGCGTCTTGATCGCGCGCGACTGGACCGAGGTGAAGGCTAGGTCGGGGGTGATCCCCTTGGCCTTCATCAGCTCGCCCGCCGCCCATGCCTCGGCCGCGCCCTTTTCGGTGACATCGACGTCCCACCAGCCGGTGAAGCGATTTTCAAGATTCCACTGCGACTGGCCGTGCCGGATGAGGATGAGCTGGGGCATAGATTGTCCTTTTCGCGTTGCGTCGCAGGGATGATTCGCCGCCCCATAGCGCGGCGCGGGCACCAGAGCCACCACCCCTTGAAAAGCCATGCCCGCTTCCCAGATTCAAAACATCCGGTCGCCACGAAGGGGCCGGGCGGAGGCCGCGGCGCGAATCGCCGCCGTCCCATGTTTCGCTTTGAAAGGAAGCCATGACCCATGCGTAACAGTTTCGACTGGACCCCCTATCGCCGTTCGACCGTCGGTTTCGACCGCCTGTTCGATTTCCTCGAAACGAGCGGCTCGGGCGCCGAAAATTACCCGCCCTTCGATATCGAGAAGATCGCCGACGATCATTTCCGCATCACCGTCGCGGTCGCGGGATTCAAGAGCGACGAGATCGACATCACCGCGCAGCAGAATATGCTGCTCGTCAGCGGTCGCAAAACACCGGCCGGTGAGGGCGAGGGACGCCAGCTGCTCTATAGTGGTATCGCAACGCGCGCATTCGAGCGCCGCTTCCAGCTCGCCGATTTCGTGCGGGTGAGCGCGGCCGACCTGGCCGACGGCCTGCTGACCATCGACCTGGTGCGCGAAGTGCCCGAGGCGATGAAGCCGCACAAGATTGCGATCGGCGGCAGCGCCCCGACGCCGATCGGAAAAGCCGCCTAAACGACAAAGCTGAGCCCGAAAGGGCATATGAGCGGGGTCCGGAGTCCCTTCCGGGCCCCGTTTGCGTATCTATAACGAGCGCGTCATAAAGCGGCTGAACGGATCGGGTTTGTAATCCGCGAAGGGCGCGCAATCTTCGAAGCCGTAACGCCGATATAGCGCGAGCGCGGGTTCGAACGCCGCGCTCGATCCGGTTTCGAGACTCAAGCGTTCAAGACCGCGGCCGCGCGCTTCGGCCATGATATGCTCGAGCATCCGCGCCGCGACACCCCGCCGCAAAAAGCCATCGGCGGTGCGCATCGACTTGATCTCGCCGTGCGCTCTGCCCAGCATTTTGAGCGCGCCGCAGCCCGCCAGTTCGCCGTCACAATGAATCGACCAGAAGGTCACGTCGGGTGCGTTGAGCCCGTCGAAATCGAGGAAGTGACAGCTGTCCGCTGGCGAGTTCGCCAGCATTCCCGCGAAATGCACCTCGAGCAAGGCGCGGATCGGGGCCCCCGACAGATCGTCTTCGACAATCCGCCAGTCGGCCCCGACGTGCGTCACAGCATGCGATCCAGCGTATCGAGACATGCATGCGCGAGCAGCTTCGACCGCTCGGGCGACCAGCCCTGGACCGGGTCGGGAAGGTCGCGATTGTCCTTGAACGGCATTTCGAGCGTCATCGCCACCGCGCCGAAACGTTCGGCGACCTGCGTGGTCGACATCGTCAGATTGGCCTGCCCAGGGGCGGTCTCAACATAGCCAAGCTCGGTCTGGAAATCTGGGGTGTTGGCGGCCAGCGCGGTTTCAAACGCCTTGTATTTTTCCATCTGGCCGGGCTTGAGCGACGGGATACCCTCGAAGCCGGCGATGAAAACCGCCGGAATCGCTTCATCGCCATGGATATCCATCGCCCAGTCGACGCCGCTTTCGTCCATCGCATTGCGGACGCACAAGACTTCGGGGCTGCGTTCGGGCGTCGGATTATCCCATTCGCGGTTGAGATTCACCCCGGCATAGTTGGTGCGCAAATGGCCGCGGCACGAGCCGTCGGGGTTCATGTTCGGGACGATGTGGAAGCGGCATTTCTGGCGCAGCGCGCGCGCGTGCGGATTGGCAGGGTCGGTGAGCATTTCGAGCGCACCCTCCATCCACCATTCAGCCATGCTCTCACCCGGATGCTGGCGCGCATAAAGCCAGACCTGCGTGTCGCCGGTGCCCATTTCGAGGCAGTCGATCGGCTGGCCCTCGATGCTGGTGCCAAGGCAGCGATAGGTCACGCCCTCGCATTCGGCGACCGAGGCGACGAGGTCATGGTGACGCTCCATCGAATAGGGCGCGAAATAGGCGAGCCACAGGATCGGGCTTTCGGCGGTGTGACGGATCGTGAGCGAGCCGCCGTCGGCCTTTGCATCATAGCCGGTGTCGAGGCGGAACCAGTTGTCGCGGTCATAGCTCGCGCACACGGCATAGTCCGCCCAGCCATCGGAAAAGGCAGAAGCGCCAAGGCCGGTGATCGAAAGTTCCAGCGCATCGCCCACCGCGCAGGAAACGCGGAAGTGGAACCACTGGAAGAAATCGGATTCGCGATCCTTGCGGATGGACAGGCGCGCCGACGTGCCGTCGATGCTGTCCACGACGATATTGCCGCTGTCGAAGGCGGCGTTGATGGTGATGGTCATGGGACCGTAATAGTGCGTCCCGATTCGCCGGGGAAGTCCTTGAATAAAGCTTCGGCCAATTTCGCCGCGGCGAGCGACGGCTGCGCGGCGGGCGCCTTGGCGGGAACCGCAGTCAGCGCGCGGCCTTCCCACAAAGCCCGGCCGGTCGCGGCGTCGTCGATCCGAACCGAAAGCTGGAGATCCTGTTTCGGCTTGGGGCCGCCGCCAAGATTGATCCCGATGCCGAGGCCAAGCCCCGAACCATAGCTGCCCGTCGAGCCACCGACGCCGACCGACACCGGCGAGCGTTTGGCAGGACCAACGCGCTCGGCGCGATCGAAGCCGATGCGGACCTTGAGCGGTGCGCTTGCGCCGTCGGGCGCAGCGACGAGACCCTGCAACTGCAGCTGGCGTTCGACCGCGGTGCGATAGCTGTTCCATTCGAGCGACGGCTGCCAGCCGTCGGCCGCGGCCGCGGCATTGCCGAGCGGCGCGACGTCGACGACATAGCGCGTCCCTGTCGCCCAGCCGGCGACGGCATTGCTGTGGAAGCGGGTGACTTCGACCGGCGGCACGGCAGTCGCGCAACCGCCGAGGGCGAGCGACGCTGCGACAAGCAGCGTGGCGGGGAAATGACGCATCATCCCCGTATCATGCGCCACAATAAATGGCTTGGCAATGAACGGGGTGCGGAGACGTTCCTCCCCGCGCCTGCGGCACAGGGAGGATCAAATCGCGTCAGCGATAGAAGATGTGGTTGTCGATCTGCGCAACGCGCGTCTTGCGCCAGCCCGGCGAGACATAGCGCGCGTGGAAGAAGAGCGCACCCGGCGCGTGATTCTTCCAGCTGCCGTCGCGTGCGATTTGTGCGATCGCGACAGCGTTATTCCACTGTCCGCCATTTCGCACGGCGGGCATCTTGCCGCCGCGGACGAAGCTGAACTGGCTTTTCTGATGGACGACGCCGCACAGGCTGGTCGGGAAGCGGCCCGACTTGGCGCGATTGAGCACGACATGCGCCACCGCAAGCTGGCCGACGAGCGATTCGCCGCGCGATTCGAAATAGACCGCACCGGCGAGACAGCGCAGTTCGGCGTCGAGTTTCGCGGGGCGGGGGGTCTCGGCGACGAGTTCTGCGAGCGATTCGGCCGTCAAGGGCGCCGGCTTGGGCTCGACCTCGGGCTGGGTTCCTGTTGCAGGCTTCGTTTCGACCGGGGTTTCGTCTCCGGTCAGCTCATCCCCGGTCAGCAGGTCCGGATCGGTTGCAGCCGGCGCATCGGCGCCCGGCAAGGTGATCAGCGGAATATGGGCGTTGGCACCCAGATCATTGGCGAAACCAGGTTCCGCCAGCAGCAGCATGGATGCGGCAGTCATGCCAACGGCAGCCACGCTGGCTACGTTCAAAATGCGACTCATATTGTCCGTCAAAAGGGCGGCTGATGAACCGAAACCTTAAAACAGGCGGGGGGCAAGGGCCCAATTTCGCCTGCGGTCATCATCCGACTGCGTGTCCGAACCGTTTGGCCGGGTCTTTTCGGACAAGCCGATAAACCCGCGGAACGACCTACGCGTGAACTATGTGGCGCACTTATTGTGCACTGCAACAGAGTCAAGTTAACGCAGCCCACTCCGCGACGAGTCGTGGCGCATCTGCGATATCCAGTTCAACGATCCACAGGTCGGGATCAGCCGAACGCCGCCGATCCTGATAATTTGCGCGTGCTTCGGCGTCATCAGAGCCCACCGGACCGACCGCCTCCCAGACATAATGCCCATCAGCCGAAAAGCGCCGTTCGAGCAGCGGTCCCGGCTGGCCGCGATCGCTGCACTGGATGAGAATCGTGCCCGAATGTTCGTCGCCCTTGGCGAGAACGGCGGCAAAGCCGCCCACCGCCTGGGTCCTGCGCAGAATCAGGTCAACGAGGAAACGGCTGGTCAACCGTGACATAATGGCTGTCCGCAGCAGTTGGCGGCGTCAGGCCGCGTCACGTGCCTCGGTGTCGACGAGCAGCGCATAGAGCGCCTCGTCATTCTTCGCGCCGCGCAGCCGCTCGGCGATCGCTTCGTTGCGCAGCATGCGCGACACGCCGGCCAGCGCCTTCAGATGGTCGGCGCCTGCATCGAGCGGCGACAGCAGAACGAAGAGCAGGTCGACGGGAAGTCCGTCGACCGCGTTGAAATCGATCGGCCGCGCGAGTTGCAGAAACAGGCCGCGGACCCCGGTCAGGTCGGCCATCTTGGCGTGGGGCAGGGCGATACCGCGGCCAAAGCCGGTCGAACCCAAGCGTTCGCGTTCGAGCAGCGCCTCGCTGACTTCGCCCGCATCGAGACCGAGCGAACGGCTGGCGAGATCGCCGACGAAGGGAAAAAGCGCCTTTTTGGAATCGAGCTGAACATGCGCGCGCACGGTCGCCGGATAAAGAAGGGAAGATAGGTTCATCGCTCTGGTCAAATCTGTGCAGCCGCCGGACAAAGGGTCCAGCTGTTTCAATGGCAATTGATCGCGGATCGATCGTACCGGGGCCACGCCACCCGGCACAGGGCCGTGTTGGGCGCGGCCCTTATGCCGGTTGGCGGAAAAAATCCAGCCTTATTGCGGTTCGACCCAGCCGATCGTGCCATCGCGGCGGCGATAGACCATATTGTGCGTGCCCGTCTTGCTGTTCAGAAACAACAGCGCGTTGGTGTTGCGCAAGTCGAGCATCATCACCGCATCGGACACGCTGCTGCTGGGGATATCGACGCGCGTTTCGGCGATGATCGCCGGCGCATCACCCGCATCCTCTTCTTCGCCGCCGCCGTCGAAGACGATATAATTGGCATTGTCCTGAATCTCTTCGACTGTCGGCGACGACTGACCATTGCTGTGATGATCCTTCAATCGTCGCATATAGCGTCGCAGCTGTTTTTCGATTCGTTCCGCCGCGCCTTCGAATGCGACATGAGCATCCTGCGCCTGACCGTGCCCCTTGAGCACCAATCCCTGCATCACATGCGCGACGATATCGCATTGAAAGCTGTCGTGCGGTCCTTTTCCGAAGGTCGCATGGGCCCCGATGGCGCGCGAGAAATATTTGTCGGCAATCGCGTTCATCCGGTCCGACACATGCGCCTGAAGCGCTTCGCCGGTTTCGATCTGGTGGCCAGAGACGCGGATTTCCATTATTCTTCTCCTTCGAGTGCCTCGAAGACGGCGGCCTGAGCCCCCGTCACGGACTATCGTCCCACAATGGTTGATTCAGTGCAGCGACGAATATGGTGTGACGCGCAATCTCGGCGGGCGTCGCGGCGTGCGGACGCGGTTCGCGAAAGTCGCGGGTCTGAACGACGGGCCGGGCGGCGTCGCCCGCGGGCGAAGCCGCCGCCGAACCGGGGGTCGCGGCGAGACCGAGGCCGATCTGTCGCCCGCCGGTCATTTCGATATAGAGATGTGCAAGCAGTTCCGCGTCGAGCAGCGCGCCATGCTTGACGCGGTGGCTTCGATCGATGCCATAGCGCACGCACAGCGCATCGAGATTATGCTTTGCCCCCGGATGCAGTTTGCGCGCCATTTGGACGGTGCAGCACATGCGCGCCATGTCGAGAGGTGGCCGGCCAGCGCGTGCGAGCTCGGCATTAACGAAGCCAAAATCGAAGACGGCATTGTGGGCTACCAGCGGCGCGTCGCCCAGAAACTCAATCAACTCGTCGACGCGAGTCGCAAAGAGCGGCTTGTCCGACAGAAACTGGATCGACAGCCCGTGCACTGCCTCGGCTGCGGCGGGCATGTCGCGTTCAGGATTGAAATAGGCGTGGAAAGTGACCCCCGTCTCGCGGCGGTCGATCAGCTCGACACACCCGATTTCGACCAGTCTGTCCCCGGTTTTGGGATCGAAACCCGTAGTTTCGGTATCGAAAATAATCTCACGCATCGAGGCTTTAATCTGGACCCTATCCGGCGCGGAAACAAGAGGCGATCGCCCTTATCTGACGATGCGTCGCGCTTTTCGGGCGCCCGGTTTCGATAATAAAATCGGCGCGCGCGCGTTTGACCCGATCGGGGACCTGCAGGCGGCGAATCGCCTTGAGCTTCGCCGCGGTCATGCCGGGGCGGCGCATGACGCGCTTTCGCTGCATCCATGCGGGGGCCGAGACGACGGCGATCGCGCCGACCTTTCGCCAGCCGCCCTTTTCGAACAACAGGGGGATATCGAGCACGACGACATCACGCGCGCGGTGGCGCATCAGGAAGCGCCGCTGCGCCTTCGCGACTGCCGGGTGGACGATTGCTTCCAGAGCCGCGAGCTCATGGGTGTTGCCGAGCACGAGCGGGCCCAGTTTCTGCCGGTCGACTCCCTTCGGGCCGGTCGTCCCCGGAAAGCGCGCTTCGATCGCGGCGACGAGCGCGCCGCCGGGCCCCTGCAAACGGTGAACCTCGGCATCGGCGTCGAACACCGGCACCCCTTCGCGTTCGAACATCGCCGCCGCAGTCGATTTGCCCATGCCGATCGACCCGGTGAGGCCGATCAGAAACGGCCGGCGCAACCGCGATCCAGGGTGGGGGCGATGCGTCATGCGGTGAGCAGCGCGCGCAATTCCTCGTCGCGGCCTTCGGGTGGCGCAGCACCGAAGAACAGCTCGAATGCGAGCGCGGCCTGGCCGATCAGCATGTCGAGCCCGTCGACCGTGTCGAGCCCGCGCGCCTCGGCGGCGCGAAGCAGTCCGGTTTCGAGCGGCGAATAAACAAGGTCATAGACGATCGCATCATCGGGCAGCGGCGACAGGTCGAGGTCGAGTGGCGGCTGGCCTTTCATGCCAAGGCTGCTCGCATTGACGAGCAGCGTGGCGGGCGGCAGCTTGGCGTCGAGGCCGACGACATCGCCCTTGAGACCAAAGGTCGCGAGCAGGCCCATGGCTTTAAGCGGACTGCGATTGAGAATGGTGACAGGGCCAACGCCAGCGCGCGCAAGCGCGAACAGCACCGCGCGCGAGGCCCCGCCCGCGCCGACGACGACGACCGGCGCGCCTTCGAGATCGAGTTCGGCGAGCGGCGAATAGAATCCGGCCGCATCGGTGTTGGTGCCGATCAGCGAGCCGTCCTTTTGCCGGACGACGGTGTTCATCGCGCCAATCGTGCCGCGAATATCGCCGGGGTCGTCGACCAGATCCATCACCGCGGCCTTGTGGGGCATGGTGACGTTGCAACCGCGCCAGTCAGGGTCGGCGCGGCGCCCTTCGATATAGGCGGCGAGCTCATCGGTCGTCACATGACAGCGGCGATAATCGCCCGCAATGCCGAGCGCCTCCAGCCAGAAGCCGTGGATCAGCGGCGATTTCGATTGCGCAATCGGATCGCCGATCACCTCGGCATAGGGAACAGCACTGCTCATGACGGCGCGAGTCCGGTGGCACGCAGCCAGTTGAGCAAGGGCAGCATCGGCATCCCGATAATGGTCCAGGGATCGCCCTCGACCCGTTCGAACAATTGCACGCCCGCCCCCTCAATCTCGTAACAGCCGACGGTCCAGCGGATGCTGTCCCAGTGGCGCGCCACATAGTCGGCGATGAAGGCGTCCGGCAAGGGCCGCATCCACAGCTTTGCCTCGCCGATCGCGCGCCACACCGGCGCACCGTCGCGCGCGGCGACCACCGCGCTGAACAGGCGGTGGCGCTGCCCCGCCATGCGCGCAAGCTGCGCCTCTGCCTCTTCGGGAGTCTCCGGCTTGGTCAGCATCACTCCATCGTCGAGCGCAAGCGTCGAATCGGCGCCAATCACGGTGACGCCGGGCAGCCGCGACGAAATTTTGACCGCCTTCGCCTCGGCAAGCGCGTCAGCAATGTTGCGCGCGCTCTGCCCCTCGGCGGCAAACGATGCAGTAAGCGACTCTTCATCGACATGCGCCGCCGTCGTTTCGAAATCGAGCCCGGCGGCGCGGAGCATCGCGGCGCGGCCACTGCTTTGCGAGGCGAGGAGCAACGTCATCCTGCGCTCCGGTCCTCGACCAGTTTGATCACCGCAGCGGCGGTTTCCTCGATCGAACGGCGCGTCACGTCGATCACCGGCCAGCTGTTGTCGGCGAACATCCGCCGCGCATAGGCGAGCTCGGCCTTCACCGTTTCGTCGTCGACATAGGCGGTCTCGGGCGCCTGGTTGAGCGAGAGCAGCCGGTTACGGCGCACCTGCACCAGCCGGTCGAGCCCGGTGGTGAGCCCGACGACCATCGGACGCTTGAGCGTGAACAGCGCGGCGGGCGGCGGCGATTCGGGGACGATCGGGATATTGGCGGTCTTGAACCCGCGGTTGGCGAGATAGATGCTCGTCGGCGTCTTCGAGGTGCGCGACACACCGGCAAGGACGATATCGGCCTGTTCCCAATTTTCCCAACCGATGCCGTCGTCGTGCGCGACGGTGAACTGGATCGCCTCCACCCGCGCGAAATAGGCGGCATCGAGCTGGTGCTGGCGGCCGGGACGCGCCTTTGCTTCTTGTCCGAGCATCCGTGACAGCGCGTCGGTGACTGCATCGAGCGCCGGAACGAGCGGCAGATCGAGCGCACCCGCGCGCCGCTCAAGGCTCGCGCGCAACTCGCCGCTGACAAGAGTAAAGAGGATCATCCCCGGACTCGCCTGTACCTCGGCCATGATCCGGTCGAGATGCGATTCCGATCGCACCATCGGCCAGAAATGGCGCACCACTTCGACATCGTCGAACTGCGCAATCGCCGCCTTGGCGATATTCTCGAGCGTCTCGCCCGTGGAATCGGATATCAGATGCAAGTGGAGCCGGCCCATGGCTCACCATGGCGTGGCGCGGGCGAAAAAGGCAAGCGCCGAAGCGTTCGCACGCCCTGTGGATAAGTTTTGCATAAGCGCGGGGAACATTCGGGGAGAGGCGATTCATCCCCGGCCGTGCCGATTCCGCTCCGGCTCTTATCCACACGGGATGAATCTTATCCACAGGCTGTGGATTAGGGGCAAGAGCTTTCGCGACTCTGCCGCGAAGATCGGCAACGCCAGAGTCAAGCTGTTGGCAAAGACGGCGCTGATGCCTAAAGCCACGCTTATCCAACCACCAACAAACCACCACCATCTTAATTACTCTATTATAGATGAAAGAAAGAGAGTCCGCGCGATGACGCAATCGAAGAGTTTGCTGGCGACGTTGCGCGGGGTGCGGCAGGAACGACCGGCGCTGTGGCTGATGCGCCAGGCGGGACGCTATCTTCCCGAATATCGCGCCCTTCGCGAGACCAAAGGCGGATTCCTCGAGCTTTGCTATGACCCCGAAGCCGCCGCCGAGGTCACGCTCCAGCCGATCCGCCGTTTCGGTTTCGACGGCGCGATCCTGTTTTCGGACATTCTTGTCATCCCGCACGCGCTCGGTCAGAATCTGTGGTTCGAGGCCGGTGAGGGGCCGCGGCTGGCACCTCCGCTCGTCGATAGCGCGCTAACCGCGCTGGAAGCGGCAACCCGGCGGCTCGATCCTGTCTATGCGACGGTGGCGCGCGTCGCGGGGGCATTGCCCGCCGAGACGACCTTTCTGGGCTTTGCGGGAAGCCCCTGGACCGTCGCCACCTATATGGTCGCGGGGCAGGGGTCGAAGGACCAGGCCGCGACGCGGCGCATGGCGTTCAGCGATCCTGTAGCGTTTCAGGCGATCATCGATGCGATCATCGATCTGTCGGTCACCTATTTGTCGGGACAGATCGAAAATGGCGTCGAAGCGGTGCAATTGTTCGATAGCTGGGCCGGGAGCCTCAGCCCCGCACAGTTCGAAAAATGGGTGATCGCGCCCAATGCCCAAATCGTCGCGCGGCTGAAGGCACTTCATCCCGATACCCCGATCATCGGCTTTCCCAAGGGCGCGGGCGGCAAGCTTCCCGCCTATGCCCGCGAAACCGGGGTCGATGGGCTTGGGCTCGACGAAACGGTCGATCCCATCTGGGCCGATCAGGTCTTGCCGGCGCATCTGCCGGTGCAGGGCAATCTTGACCCGCTCGCGCTCGTTGCGGGTGGCGAAGCGCTGGACGGTGCAATCGACCGCATCCTTGCGGCTTTCCCGTCACGCCCCCATATCTTCAATCTTGGCCATGGAATCGTGCCCGATACGCCGATTGCCCATGTCGAACATCTGATCAAACGCGTGCGCGGCGGATAGGCGGGGCTATGGGCGGATTAGCGGACTGGGCAGGATTTCTGGGGGCCACCATGTTGTGGATCAAAGCGGCGCATATCATCTTCGTCATCTTTTTGATGGCGGGTCTGTTCATGATTCCGCGCTTTTTCATCTATCACAGCCAATGCGCGGTCGGGTCCGACGAGGACAAGCGGTGGATCGAGCGCGAAGATCGCTTGCGTCGTATCATTCTCAATCCGTCGCTGATCATCGTCTGGATTTTCGGGCTGCTACTCGCCTTAAACGGAAATTACTGGGGCGAGGGCTGGTTTATCGCCAAATTGCTGCTCGTGCTTGGCCTGTCGGGCTATCATGGCTGGATAATCGGGCATTTCAGGAAATTGCAGCGTGGCGAGCGTCCGCTGACCGAAAAGCAGCTCCGGCTGATCAACGAAGTTCCCGGGATCGCCGCGGCGATCATTGTGATCCTTGTGGTTGTGCGACCTTAGATGCTTCGTCATGCCGGACTTGATCCGGCATCTATCGTTAAGCTCGCGGAAATGGACCCCGGACTTGATCCGGGGTGACGAAAAGTCACAAGGTCCGGTGAAAGCACTTACCCGGCGCAAGCCCGATTGACTTGAAACCGGCCCGGTTCTAGGGGCCGATCAACCCCGTTTCGTGCGGGCGGTGCGTTACGCGCGCCGAATCTATCAAAACGGTCGTCCCCCGACCGGATAGGCACCCTTCGCGGTGCAGCCAAAAGAGACTGTTTCTCCAGAATTTCTTACACTTGGAATCCATCCATGCATCTTAAAGAACTCAAAACCAAATCGCCCGCCCAGCTCGTCGAAATGGCGGAAGAACTGGGCGTCGAAGGCGCATCGACGCTGCGCAAGCAGGATCTGATGTTCTCGATCCTCAAAGAACTCGCCGAAGAGGGCGAGGAAATCATCGGATCGGGAACGATCGAAGTGCTGCCCGACAGCTTCGGCTTTCTGCGTTCGTCGGAGGCCAATTATCTGGCCGGTCCCGACGATATTTATGTTTCGCCGAACCAGGTCCGCAAATTCGGCCTGCGCACCGGCGACACAGTCGAGGGCGAGATTCGCGCGCCGCGCGACGGCGAGCGTTATTTTGCGCTGACCAAGCTGATCAGCGTCAATTTCGACGATCCCGATGTCGTCCGCCATCGCGTCAATTTCGACAATCTCACCCCGCTTTATCCTAACCAGAAGCTGTCGCTCGACACGCTCGATCCGACGGTCAAGGACAAGTCGGCGCGCGTGATCGATCTCGTCAGCCCGCAGGGCAAGGGCCAGCGCGCGCTGATCGTCGCGCCGCCGCGCACGGGTAAGACCGTGTTGCTCCAGAATATCGCCAAGGCGATCACCGACAATCATCCCGAGGTGTACCTGATCGTCCTGCTGGTCGACGAGCGGCCCGAGGAAGTCACCGACATGCAGCGCAGCGTGAAGGGCGAGGTCGTGTCCTCGACTTTCGACGAACCCGCGACGCGCCACGTCCAGGTCGCCGAAATGGTGATCGAAAAGGCCAAGCGCCTCGTCGAGCACAAGAAGGATGTCGTCATCCTGCTCGACTCGATCACGCGCCTTGGCCGCGCCTACAACACCGTTGTCCCGTCGTCGGGCAAGGTGCTGACCGGCGGTGTCGACGCCAATGCGCTCCAGCGTCCGAAGCGTTTCTTCGGCGCCGCGCGGAATATCGAGGAAGGCGGTTCGCTGTCGATCATCGCCACCGCGCTGATCGATACCGGCAGCCGCATGGACGAAGTCATCTTCGAAGAATTCAAGGGCACGGGTAACTCGGAAATCGTGCTCGACCGCAAGGTCGCCGACAAGCGCATCTTCCCGTCGCTCGACGTCGGCAAGTCGGGCACTCGCAAGGAAGAATTGCTCGTCGAAAAGGACAAGCTCAGCAAAATGTGGGTGCTGCGCCGCATCCTCATGCAGATGGGCACCATCGACGCGATGGAATTCCTGCTCGACAAGATCAAGGATTCGAAGACCAACGAGGATTTCTTCGATTCCATGAACCAATAGGCCACCGCCTATGGCCGTGATCGAACATGCGCTGCTGTCTGTCCGTACGGGCGAGGAAGCGGCGTTCGAGGCGGCTATGCAGGCGGCACGACCCTTGATCGCGGCATCGCCGGGTTTCCTGTCGCTGGAAATCCGGCGCCCGATCGAAAGCGGCGCTCCCTATTTATTGCTGGCAACCTGGCGAACCGTTGCGGATCACCGCGACGGTTTTCGTATGTCGGAACGCTATCAACAATGGCGGGCGTTGCTCCATCACTTTTATGACCCTATGCCAGAGGTCAGCTATTTCGGAGACCCACTGTGATACTCGAATTTTTGACACAAGCGGCGGCGCATGCCGGCGGATTTGGCGGGCCCGCCGGGATGTGGGACGCGATCGTCAATGATTTTTCGAACATCACCGAACCCGCGGCTCTGGCTGCGTTCGTCCAGGTGCTGATGATCGACATCGTGCTCGCGGGCGACAATGCGATCGTCGTCGGTGCGCTCGCTGCGGGCCTGCCTGCCGATCAGCGCCGCAAGGTGATCATGATCGGTGTGCTCGCCGCGCTGGTGCTGCGTATTGCCTTTGCCCTCGTCGTGACCCAGCTGATGCAGGTCGTCGGTCTGATCTTCATCGGTGGGCTTCTGCTTATCTGGGTGGCGTGGAAAATGTGGCGCGAACTGCGCGAAGGCGCACATTCGGCGGGTTCACCCGAGGTTGCGGGCGACGAGCATTCGGGCCTGAAACCTGCAAAAAGCTTTGCCGCGGCCGCTTGGGCGGTCGCGATCGCCGACGTCAGCATGAGCCTCGATAACGTTCTTGCGGTGGCCGGTGCGGCGCGCGATCACCCCGGGATCATGATTGTCGGGTTGGTCTTCGCGGTCGCCCTGATGGGCATCGCAGCGAATATCATCGCCAAATATATCGAGCGCTATCGCTGGATCGCCTATTTCGGCCTCGCCGTGATCCTCTATGTCGCGGTCAAGATGATCTACGAAGGCTGGATCGACCCGGGTGTCGGGATCGGCACCTTGTTCGGCTAAACAAAAAGGCCAGTCCCTCACGGGGCTGGCTTTTTTCTTGTCCGCTCCCCATCTGGCTATCATGGCCCAGCTTCACATGACCCGCGTTGCCGTCGGTTGCGCCGACTATTCCGCGCTTGCCGCACGGATCGCCGAACGCAGCGAGTGCGGCGAGTTTCGCATTACAACCAAGATGCGGCCGAAGCGCGCCGAGGAGCTGATCGGCGGCGGGCTCTATTTCAATGTCCGCCATACGCTTGTCGCACGGGTCGAGATTTTGCGCTTTGAGGATCGCACCGATGGCCGGCTCGATATTGTCTGTGCCGGGGTGCTAGAGCGGGTGCATCCGCAGCCCAGGCGCGCGCATCAGGGCTGGCGTTATCTCGCCGATGCCGATGCGCCCAAGGTGGCCGACGACGCGAGCGGGATCGCGACGCTGCCGCCCGAGCTGTATCGTGAACTGGCCGGGCTGATGCTGATCTAACAGGCCGCGCGGAAGCTGTCTGCGCGCGCCATCGCCCAATAGCGTGCGCCGGCGACCGAATTGGGGTCGTCGAGTAGTATGCCGCGCTCATAGAAATTATAAATGCGGTCGATCGAATCCGACCGCGCCGAATTCAACCGTTCGTGGAGGTGATGCGGCCGGATCTGCCACGGGTTGTCGAGCCCCATTGCGCAGCTGATGTCCCAGAGCGCCGACACGGTTGCGGCCTGAAAGCGGCGGACGCGTTCGGCCTTGTCCTCGACGACGAGGCCGCGCTGGCGCCCCGGATCCTGCGTTGCGATACCCGTCGGGCATTGATCGGTGTGGCAGCGCAGCGACTGGACGCAGCCGAGGCTGAACATGAAGGCGCGCGCGGCGTTGGACCAGTCGGCGCCGAGCGCACAATTGACCGCGAGCCCCGCGCCCGAATGCACCTTGCCCGATGCGGCGAGGCGTATCTCTTCCTTGAGCCCGCAGCCAACGAGGGCGTTGCGGACAAAAATCAGCCCTTCGCGCAGCGGCATGCCGACGCGGTTGGAAAATTCGATCGGTGCGGCCCCCGTGCCGCCCTCGGCGCCGTCGACGACGATATAATCGAGACGGACGCCCGTCTCTATCATCGCCTTCATGACGGCATAAATTTCATGCGGCTGGCCGACGCAAAGCTTGATTCCCACGGGTTTTCCGCCCGACAATTCGCGCAGCTTCGCGGCCCACAGGATCATCTCGATCGGGGTCGAAAAGGCCGAATGCGCGGCGGGCGAGATGCAATCCTGCCCCTGCGGTACCCCGCGCGTTGCGGCGATTTCGGCGCTGACCTTCGCGCCGGGAAGGACGCCGCCATGGCCGGGCTTGGCGCCTTGGCTCAGCTTGATCTCGATCATCTTGACCCGATCGTCCTCGGCGCGCTCGCGGAAGTGATTGGGATCGAAGCGGCCGGCGCTATCGCGGCAGCCGAAATAGCCGCTGCCGAGCTCCCAGACGATGTCGCCACCGTGGATGCCATGGTAGGGACTGAAGCCGCCTTCGCCGGTGTCGTGATAGAAATTGCCGAGGCGCGCGCCCAGATTGAGCGCCTCGATCGCGTTGGCTCCGAGTGAGCCGAAGCTCATCGCCGAAATATTGAGCAGCGCCGCATCATAGGGCCGCGAACATTGCGCGGTGCCGACCGTCACCCGCTGCGTCCGGTCGCTCTCGACCGTGGGCGCGATGCTGTGGCTCATCCACTCATATTCGTCCGAATAGACATCGAGTTCGGTCCCGAACGGGTGGCTGTCGAGTTCGCCCTTGGCGCGGGCATAGACAATGTCGCGCTCGGCGCGCGCGAAAGGGCGGCCATCGAGCGGGCTTTCGACGACATAGGCGTAGAGGAAGGGGCGTAGCGCCTCGAACAGCCAGCGGATGCGGGCGATCAGCGGAAAGTTGCGGCGCAGGCTGTGGTGCCGCTGCGTGACGTCATAAATGGCGACCAGAAGCAGCGGCACCCACAGCAAGAGGGTCCACCGCGCGGATGGCCACCAGCCCGCGAGCGCCATTGCGGCGATCAGGACGGGAAAGGCGATCCAGCCGGGCACCGGGCTAGCCGCGCTTCATCGGGTTTGTGCCGCGAGCATCTCGCCCATTTTCTCCCAAACCTTGTTGATCGCCTTGAGTGGACGGATCATCACTTTGAAATCACTTATCTTTCCGTCGTCATTCCAGCGGATGATGTCGACGCCATTGATCTGGATGCCGTCGAGCTCGGTCTGGAATTCGAGCATCGCCTGATCGCCATCGACGATCTCGCGCAAGTAACGGAAATCGTCACCGCCAAGGACGTGGCTAGCGGCGTGGAGATAGGCGAAGACCTTGTCGCGCCCCGCCTGCGGCGAATGGACCACCGGCGAATGAAAGACCGCATCTTCGGCGAGCAGCGCCTTCAGCGCCTCCGGGTCGCCGCCGCCCGCCATATAGGCGTGCCAGGCGGCGACCCCGGAGTGCGCGGTCATGCGAGATTCTCGGCGAAGAAGGCGCGGGTGCGGCCGTCGGCGAGCTGCGCGCCCTCTTCATTGCGGCGATTGCCCATCGTCGCGGCAAAGCCATGGTCGAGCCCCTGATAATCGTGGATCGTCACCTTGGGATGCGCGTCGAGCCCTTCGTGGATCTTCGCCTGCGCCGCATGGTCGACCAGATGATCTTCGGTCGGGATATGGAGCATCAGCGGATGCGCGATCGCGTGGCTTTCGTTCAGCATCTGGTCGATCATCACGCCATAATAGCCAACCGACGCCTGCACATCGGTGCGCGCCGCGGCCATATAGGCGAGGCGGCCGCCGAGGCAGAAACCGACGCAGCCGACCTTGGTCGCACCCTCTGCGTGGAGCCAGCGGATCGTCGCTTCGATGTCCTTGACGCCGTCGTCTGCGTCATATTGTCCAAAATAACCAAAGGCTTCCTGCAATTCGGCCTCGACATCAGGGTTGAGTTCGACCCCGGGAGCGAAACGCCAGAAAATGTCGGGAGCAATCGCCAGATAGCCTTCGGCTGCCCAATCGTCGCATTTCTTGCGGATACCGGCGTTCACGCCGAAAATTTCAGGGATGACGATGATCGCACGCGGCGAGTCGGCGTCGGGGCGTGCGATATAGGCGGGGATGTCGCCTTCGCCGTTGAGGGCGGGGATGGTGGCGTTCGTTGCGGACGTTCCGGACATGTGGGGGAGCTCTCCTGACTCTTGCTTATTGGTGATGAAAGCGCGAAGCTAGCCGCCGTAGCGGCGCGGCTCAAGCGCGCGCTTCACGGTTTTTCCTTTCGGGTGCGGAGACAGGCGATGAAGTTTAATATCGAGGTGGATTGCACCCCCGAAGAGGCGCGTCGGCTGTTCGGTCTGCCCGACCTTGAGCCGCTGCACGATATCTACCTCGACCGCGTCAAGGAATTGATGGCGAAGGGAATTACCCCCGAGATGGTGCAGTCGATGGTCAAGACCTGGGTGCCGATGGGCGAAAGCGGGCTGGGCCTCGTTCAGTCGCTGCTTGGCCAATTTGGCGGCGGGCTGATGGGCGGTGCGGGCAAGCCCGCCGATAGCGACGACGACAAGCCGGCGCGGGGGCGCAAAAGCTGAAGCAGGATGATGTAAGCGACACGATATTTGCGCTGTCGAGCGGGATGCCGCCGGCGGCGATCGGCGTTGTGCGCGTGAGTGGACCGCAAGCGGGCGAGGCTCTGCGTCAGCTTGCCGGACGTTTGCCCGAAGCGCGGCGTGCGGTGCTGGCCGAGCTGAAGGATGCCGACGGCGCGGCGCTCGATCGCGCGCTGATCCTGTGGTTTCCGGGTCCGGCAACCGCGACCGGAGAGGATTTGGCCGAACTGCACCTGCACGGCGGCCGTGCGGTGGTTGCGGCGGTCGAGGCCGCGCTTGGCGCGGTTCCGGGGCTGCATCCGGCGGCGGCGGGTGAGTTCACCCGGCGCGCCTTCCTCAACGGCCGAATCGATCTTGCCGAAGCCGAGGGGCTCGCCGATTTGCTCGCGGCCGAGACCGAAAGCCAGCGTGTGCAGGCGCTGGGGATGGCGAGCGGACATGTCTCGCGCGCGGTCGAGGCGTGGCAGGATCAGTTGCTGACCTTGATGGCGAGCGCCGAGGCTGAGCTCAATTTCGCCGATGAGGATGATGTCGAGGTCGGCGAAGCAGTTGCTGAGCGACTGATCTCCGGAATGGGCGCCCTCGCGACTGACCTTGACGACTGGCTCGCGCGGCCAGCGGCAGAGGTGATCGCGGAGGGACTGTCGGTGGTGATCGCTGGGCCGCCGAATGCCGGAAAATCGACGCTGATCAATGCGTTGGCGCAGCGCGAGCTCGCGATTGTCTCGCCGGTCGCGGGGACGACGCGCGACGTGATCGAAACCCCGCTCGCGCTCGACGGGATCGCAATGCGCTTTTCGGACACCGCGGGGCTGCGCGGCGAGGGCGCCGATGCGATCGAGGCGATCGGGATCGATCGCGCGCGCGCGGCGGTCGAGGCCGCCGATATTTTGCTGTGGCTTGGATCGCCAAAGGAGGTGCCCGAACATCGCCGCTGCATCCTCGTCGCGGCGCAGGTTGATCGTTGGCGCGGCGATGCCGCGGCCGAAGCGGATGCAGCACGATGCGATGTCATCCTGTCGGCGACGATGGGCGAGGGGATGGAAAGCCTCCATCGCCATATCGTCGAGATGGCGCGAACATTGTTGCCGCGCGAAGGCGAAGCGGCGCTGCGTCAGCGCCAGCGCGCCGCGCTCGGCGAGGCGAAGAACTGGTTGATGGTCGAAGGGGATTCGCGCGAAGCGGGCGATTTGATTCTGCTTGCCGAGCGCCTCCGGCTGGCGAGCGCCGCGCTTGACCGCATCACCGGACGCGCCGGGGTTGAGGATATGCTCGACACATTGTTCGGGCGCTTTTGTATCGGGAAATGATGTTCCACGTGGAACACGGGCGACCCGGAAGCAGCTGAAGCAGGGGATTTCATACGCAGACACAAAGAGATAGGCGCAAGCCGATTGCAGTCGTCCGCAAACCTCATTGTGTCTTTGGGTGAGATTGGGGCGCGCGATGCGCCGGTGGATTTTGGGCGCTTCTTGCGCTAAAGCGCGCGGTAATCATGAACAGCAGCAACAATTTTGATGTCATCGTCGTCGGCGGTGGACACGCTGGAACCGAAGCCGCCGCCGCAGCGGCGCGGCTTGGCGCGCGCGTCGCGTTGGTCAGTTTCGATCCTGCCTTGATCGGGACGATGTCGTGCAACCCGGCGATCGGGGGACTTGGCAAAGGCCATTTAATGCGCGAGGTCGATGCGCTCGATGGGTGGATGGCGCGCGCGGCCGACAAGGCGGCGATCCATTATCGCATGCTCAACGCGTCGAAGGGTGCCGCGGTGCAGGGGCCGCGTATCCAAGCCGACCGGACGCTCTATCGCGAAGCGATTCAGCAGATGCTCGCCGCCGAAGATGGCATCATCGTCATCGCGGGCGAGGCGGCGGCGCTGCGCTTGTCGGCTGACGGGGCGAAGGTCGAGGGGCTGGAGCTGAGCGACGGGTCTGTGTTGGCCGCGCCGGCGGCGGTGCTCGCCACCGGGACATTTCTCGGCGGTCGGATGTTCCGCGGCGAAGAGCGGATGGAAGGCGGCCGGATCGGAGAAGCCGGCGCGCATAAGCTCGCCGAGCAGCTGCGCGCGGCCAATCTGCCGATGGCACGACTCAAGACCGGAACCCCGCCGCGCCTCGACGGGCGGACGATCGATTGGGCGCGGCTGGAGGAACAGCCGTCGGATGGCGACGACTGGACCTGTTCCACGTGGAACAGCCAACGGACCGTCCCGCAGATTTTTTGCGCGATCACGCGCACCAATGTCGAAACTCACGGGATTATCGCCAACAATCTCGATCGGTCACCGTTGTTCACCGGGGCGATCGGTGCAGCGGGGCCGCGCTATTGCCCGTCGATCGAGGACAAGATTCACCGCTTCGCCGACCGCGACGGGCATCAGATATTTCTCGAGCCCGAGGGGCTCGACACGCATCTCGTCTATCCGAACGGCGTTTCGACCTCGCTTCCCGCCGATGTTCAGCTCGCGATGCTGCGGACGGTCGAAGGGCTGGAGACGGTCGAGATTGTCGTCCCGGGCTATGCGGTCGAATATGATCATATCGATCCGCGCGCGCTCGACCGGAGTTTACAGCTGCGCGCGATTGGCGGACTCTATTGTGCTGGCCAGATCAACGGCACCACGGGTTATGAGGAAGCCGCCGCGCAAGGGCTGATCGCCGGCGCCAATGCCGCACTCGCGGTGCAGGGCCGCGACCCGCTAATCCTTGATCGCTCTTTGAGCTATATCGGGGTGATGGTCGATGATCTGGTGCTGCAGGGGGTGACCGAACCTTATCGGATGCTCACGGCGCGCGCCGAATATCGGCTGCGGCTCCGCGCCGACAATGCGGCGACGCGGCTGACCCCGACGGGGATCGATCTTGGGCTGGTGCGTCCCGCAACGGCGGCGTTGTTTGCAGCGCGGCAGGCAGCGCGCGCCGAGGCCGAGGCCTTGCTCGCCGTGCCGGTCGTGACCGCGGACTATGCCGCGTTGGAACTCGCGCTGCCGGGCGATGGCGCGGCGCGCAAGCGGATCGATCTGCTGCGATTCTCCGAAGTGACCATGGCGACGCTCGCCAAACTTGCCCCCGAATTGAATGGGATCGATGCGACGATCCTTTCAGAGATCGCCGAGGATGCGCATTATGCGCCCTATATCGCGCGGCAGCAGGCCGAGCTTCGGGCGCTCGCCGCCAATGAGGCCATCCTGCTCGACCCGGCGCTTGATTATGGCGCGATCGGTGGGCTGTCGCGCGAGATGGTCGAGCGGCTGACCAAGGCACGGCCCGAGACTTTGGGGCAGGCGGGACGGATCGATGGCGTGACGCCCGCGGCGCTCACCGCGATCATGGTTCACAGCCGGCGGCGCGCGGCGTGATTCTTCCCTCCGGGTGGGCAGTGAAGCTAATTCCCGCGTTTGCGCGAATGACGAAAGTGGTTTGAATCATGGGAAGTGAATTGCTCGACAGCGAAGAGGGCGCGCGTGCCTGGATCGGCGAGACCTTCGCCCCGAGTGCGCATCAATGGGAACAACTTGAGCGTTTCGCCGGACTGCTCGTGGCCGAAAATGACCGGCAGAATCTGATCGCCGCGTCGACGATCCCGAACCTGTGGGTTCGCCATATTGCCGACAGCGCCCAGCTTTTGGTGCTCGATCGGAGCGATGGTGACGGCGTGTGGCTCGACCTCGGGAGCGGGGCGGGGCTTCCGGGGTTGGTCGTCGCGATCCTCAGCGGGCGACCGATGGCGCTTGTCGAATCGCGCAAACTCCGGTGCGAGTTTTTGCGTGGGGTCGCCGAGACATTGAATCTGGCGCATGTCGAGGTCGTCGAAGCGCCGCTCGAGCGGATCAAAACGCGCGTCGCAGCGACGATCAGTGCGCGCGCTTTTGCGCCGCTCGACAGGTTGATCGACTTGTCCACGCGTTTTTCCACTGAATCGACGCGCTGGCTGCTCCCAAAAGGACGAAACGCGGTTAAGGAACTGGCGTTGTTGCCGCAGCCATGGCAGAGAATGTTCCACGTGGAACAGAGCCGCACCGACGCCGAGAGCCAGATTTTGGTCGGCACGGGACAGATCGGCGAAAAACAGCGAGGAAAGCGATGATCCGCATTGCCGTGGCGAACCAGAAGGGCGGGGTCGGCAAGACGACGACCGCGATCAACCTGGCGACGGCGCTCGCGGCGACCGGCTGGCGGACACTGATCATCGATCTCGATCCGCAGGGCAATGCCTCTACCGGGCTCGGAATCAAGCAATCGCAGCGTGAATATTCGAGCTATGAGCTACTGCGCGGCGACGCGACGCTGGCAGAATGCGCGATTCCAACCGCGGTGCCGCGGCTCGACATCGTTCCCGCGACGGTCGATCTGTCGGGCGCCGAGATTGAGCTGATCGAGTTTCAGGACCGGCTCCATCGCATGCAACAGGCGCTGGCGGACGCGGAGGCGGGGCAGTGGGATATTTGCCTGATCGATTGTCCGCCATCACTTGGCATGCTGACGCTCAATGCGCTGATCGCTGCCGAATCGCTGATCGTGCCGCTCCAATGCGAGTTTTTTGCGCTCGAGGGGCTCAGTCAGCTGCTGACGACAGTCGAGCGCGTGCGCGAGCGTTTCAATCAGAAATTGTCGATCCTTGGCGTCGCGCTGACCATGTTCGATCGCCGCAACCGGCTGACCGATCAGGTCTCCGACGATGTCCGCGAAGTGCTGGGGCCGGTGGTGTTCGAAACCGTGATCCCGCGCAATGTTCGGCTTTCCGAGGCGCCGAGCCACGGCTTGCCGGCGCTGATCTATGACCATCGCTGCGCCGGATCGGCCGCCTATATTGCGCTGGCGCGCGAATTGATCGACCGACTGCCCAACGTCCGCAAGGCTGCATAAATGGCTGATAATCATGATGAAAATGGCACCCCAACGCCGCGCAAGCGGCCATCGGGGCTAGGCCGCGGGTTGAACGCGCTGTTCGGCGACGTCGCGGTCGAAGCGCCGGTACTGGCGAGCCCGGGAGGTGCAATGCCCGCGCCGACGCCTGCGGCCGGCGACGCGGTGCAGCATGTTCCGATCGGATCGATTCGCCCATTGCCAGGGCAGCCGCGGCGCCATTTTGACGAGGCGGCGATCGCCGAGCTCGCTGATTCGATCTCGGCGCGCGGGCTTTTGCAGCCGATCATCCTCCGCCGCGCGCCTGATGGGCAGGGCTATCAGCTCGTCGCGGGCGAACGGCGCTGGCGCGCTGCGCAGCGCGCCGGGCTGCATCAGATCCCGGCGCTGGTGCGCGATCTCGACGATGCAGCGACCTATGAGATCGCCCTGATCGAAAATATTCAGCGGCAGGATCTGAATGCGATCGAAGAAGCGGGGGCCTATCGCCGCCTGATCGATGATTTCGGCCATAGCCAGGAGGCGCTGGCGAAACTGGTCGGCAAGTCGCGCAGCCATGCCGCGAACTTGATGCGCCTGCTCGATCTGCCCGCGAGCGTTCAGACGCTCGTCGGTGACGGATCGCTGATGATGGGCCACGCCCGCGCACTGATCGGCGCCGACGGGGCAGAGGCGATTGCGCGGCGGGTCGTCAAGGAAGGCCTGTCGGTGCGCGCGGTTGAGGCGCTGGTGCGCGTCGAAAAAGGTGGTGGTTGCAAGGCTCCGGTGGTCGAATCACCGGGCCTGAACCGCGACCCCGACATCGTGGCGGTTGAACGCCATTTGTCCGAACTGCTCGGGATCGGTGTCGCGATTCAGTATGCCGGTGATGGAAAAGGCACGCTGGCGCTGAAATTCGGATCGCTCGACCAGCTCGACATGATCTGCCAGCGGCTGAGCGGCGAATCGATCTGATTTTTCGTCGTTGGCGACACGGTGACTTGTGCCAGCGCGGGCCGTCGAGGGTGAAGAAAAGTTTTTCGGAACGGTAGAAGAATGACTTCAAGTCATTCATATAGCTATTTTTTCTATGGAATTTTGGACCGAGTCATAACTCGGCATTAACCATGGTCGCTGGCAAAGGCTGAACTGGTCCTCCGCTAAAGGGGAGGCGAATGGGGTGGGATTTCCATTCGAACTTTGATTGTTCAAGGGACCAGAAAATATGCGCAACTTTGGAATGAAGCGCGCCCTCGTCGGCGCGGCAATGGCTGTCTTCGCGATAAACGCGCCGGTGGCGCACGCGGCGTCGGCCACCGGGACGGCGAAAGCCAAGATCCTGCGTCAGATCACGCTTACCAACACCAGCAACCTCGAATTTGCGACGATCATCAGCGGCGCAACTGCCTCGACCGTCACGGTTTCGCCCGCTGGCGCGGCGACGTGCGGTGCGAACCTGACCTGTACCGGTACCCCGACATCGGCCGGCTTCGATATCCAGGGCACGAACAATGCCGTGGTGCTCGTCGGTGGCGACAATACGGTGACGCTGACCGGGTCGCTCGGCGGCACGATGTCGGCGGCGCTCAGCTATTCGGCGACGTCGGTTACCCTGACTGCGGGGCCGGGAACGGTCGGCGGCAGCTTCCGTGTCGGCGGCGTGCTGAGCGTCGGTGCCAACCAGGCGGCGGGCGATTATGCAGGGACGTTCAACGTCACCGCCAATTATCAATAAGCTTGGGGGAAGGCAGGCGGGCTTTCGGGCGCGCCTGTCGGGAGAAAAAGGGGGCGTCGGACGCGGGTCTGGCGACCCCTTCTTCTTGCGCGCTTCGCACATGTTCGCATCATGGTTAGCAAAATATCAACCATGTTGATGCAGGCAGGATGGGACCAGCGGCGCGGTGGGGACCACGTCGGATAACGCCGTCGGCACGATGATATCGTGCCGCAAACGATTGTGGGGATCGTATCCATGTTGCATATTTTTCGGGCGTTTTGCCTGTTCATTCCGGCTGCGCTCGGCGTCACCGCGTCGCCGGTACACGCCTCCGGAGACCTGCTCGTCGCCCCGACGCGCGTGATCCTCGATGGATCGCGCGGAACCGAAGTGGTGCTGAACAATATCGGCGCCGAGCCCGCGACCTATCGCATCAGCCTCGAGATCAAGCGGATGACCGCTGCGGGCGGGCTCGATGAAATCGCCGAAGCCGATGCCAATGCGGCTGAAAAGGCCGCGCTCGGCATGATTGCTTTCAGCCCGCGCCGCGTCACGCTGCCGCCGAATCAGCCGCAGGTGATCCGTGTCGGCGTGCGCGTTCCCGAGGGCACGCCACCCGGCGAGTATCGAGCGCATATGCTGTTTCGCGCCGTGCCTGATAGCATTGCTGCCACCGACAAGGCGAAACCCGCAAGCAGCGGCGTATCGATCGCGCTGACCCCGATTTATGGTATCACGATTCCGGTGATCGTCCGTGTCGGTGATCTGGGCGCCGAGGCGACGATCGGGGAGGCCCGGATCAGCGAGACCGTTGACGGGCCGGCGTTCGACTTTGACCTCGAGCGTACCGGCAACCGGTCGGTTTATGGCGATATCGAAGTGACGCGGCCGGGGGTGGCAGAGCCGCTTCTCGTCGCGCGCGGCATCGCTGTCTATCCTGAGGTGACGCAGCGTGCGGTGTCGCTTCGCGTCCCGCCCGAGCTGGCCGCGAAGCTCAAGGGGCCGCTGCGTATCCGTTACAGCGAGGGTCGCGAAGTGGGCGGCGCGACGATCGACGAAGCCGAACGGGTGGTGAAATAGCGCGAACGGGAGCCGGACAGCGGCGGCCGGACCGTGCTGAAAGCGCTGTTCAAACGATGGAGACCGGCAATTCTGGCCGGAATGGCGCTGGCGGGGTTCGGCCTTTCCGGCGCTCAGGCCGCTGAAAATCCGGAAGTTCCGGTCGTCGCGGTCGATTGGACGCCGAACGAGGACGACAGCTGGCTGTTCGACATGCGTTCGGGTGCTTATCGGCTCGGCGACGGGGTGCGCGGCTATCAGACGCCGCAGGGTGTGTGCGTCGACCTGGCGGACATGGTTCTGGCGCTCGATCTGGCGGTACGCGTCGACAAGAAGTTGCGCCGCGCAACGGGCTGGGTGTTCGACGAGCGCCGGAGTCTGACGATCGACCGCGATGAAGGTACGGTGCGTGTTGGCAGCGAGGTTTTCAAACTGTCTTCCACCGCGATCCGCGACACGCCGGCGGGGTGGTGCGTCGATCTCGACCAGCTCGGCCATTGGCTGGACGTTCCGATTGCGGCGGACATGGCGAATGCGGTGCTGCGCATCGACACCAGGGAAAAACTTCCCTTTCAGCTCGCCGCCGAACGCCGCGTGCGCGCCGCGGGGCTGCGGCCGAAGGCGTCGTTTGACCTTGCGAGCCTGCCACAGGCGTCGCGGCCTTATCAGGGTTGGGCGACGCCCTCGGTTGATGTTGTCGCTTCGGCAGGGATTGTGTCGGACAAGCGCGGCGGATCTCATGCTCAGGCACGTTACGAGCTTTTCGCGGCGGGCGAGATATTGGCGCAAAGCTTCGACGCGCGGCTGTCGTCCGACGACAGGGGTGTGCCGGACAGTCTGCGCCCGCGACTCTATCGCACCGATCCCGAAGGGCGGCTGCTCGGGGCGCTCAAAGCCACCCATTATGCCGTCGGTGATGTCGGTTTGCTCGCGACCGGGATTGTCGCGGGATCAGCGCCGGGGCGCGGGGGGGTCCTGACCAATCGGCCGGTCGATCGTCCGGACAGCTTCGACAAGACCAGCTTTCGCGGCGATTTGCCCGCGGGTTGGGACGCCGAGCTGTATCGGAACGGGCAATTGCTGGCGTTCACCAGCCCGAACGGCGATGGGCGCTATGAGTTTCCGGACGTTCCGCTGCAATATGGATCGAACCGCTTCGAGATTGTGATGTACGGCCCGCAAGGGCAGGTGCGGCGCGAAACGAGGCAGTTGCAGGTGGGGATGGATTCCATCCCGCCGCGGCAGACCTGGTATTGGGCCGGGATTGCGCAGGAAAATGCCGACCTGATCGAATTTGGCGGCCGGCGCGGCGGGCCGTTTCGGCGCGGCTGGCGCGGGACGCTGGGAATCGAGCGCGGGATTGACCTTCGTACATCGGTTGCGGGCTATGCCCACAGCCTGATGATCGAGAATGTCCGGCGGAGCTATGGTGAAGTCGCGCTGCGGCGTGCGATCGGCCCGACCTTGCTTGAGGTTGCGGGCGCTTATGCCGATGATGGCGGGGCGGCGCTGCGCGCGAGCTGGCTTGCGGCCTTTGGCGAAACCTATGTCCGCGCCGACGCGATGCGCGGCTGGAAGGATTTTGTTTCGGATCGTTTCGTCAACCATATCAACGGCCTCTATTCGCTGTCGATCGATCAGCCGGTGACGCTGGGGCGGACGGCGCTGCCGTTGCATTTCGACCTGCGTCATGTCGATCGCACGTCGGGCGTGCAAAGTCTGGAGGCGACGGCGCGCGCATCGGCAAGCTTCCATGCCCTGACCTTCACCGGGCAGCTCGACTGGGCGCGAACCAAGGTGCCGATTGGCCCCGACCCGCCCGATAATATGACCGCGAGCCTGCTCGCCAATGCCCGGATCGGTCGCGTTCGCGTGCGCGGCGAGGCGCGCTTCGCACTGTCGGGTGACCATGCCGACACGCGAATGACCGTCATCGGCGAATGGGCGGGGAAGGGCGATGCCGAATGGCGCGCCGAGGCGGGCTATGACCGCGGGCTCGACCGCGCGCGCGCGGGACTTGGATATACGCGCCGTTTCAAAAAGCTACAGCTGAGCGGTTTTGGCGAGGTGGCGAGCGACGGATCGGCCGCGGCATCGCTGTCGCTCGCCTTCAGCCTGGGTCCCGACCCGCGCGGCGGCGGCTGGCGCGCGGCGAGCGAAAAGCTCGCGAGCCGCGGTCAGGTGATGGCCGATGTATGGATGGACGAAAATGGCGACGGGGTTCGCCAGCCCGGCGAAGCCGCGTTGCCGGGAGTGCCACTGACTGCGGGCAACAGCATGGTCGATGCGGCGACAGGTAAGGACGGCCGCGCGATGATCGACGGGTTGGAGCCATTTCGTGCCGTGATGATCGGGATCGACGCGGGAAGCCTGCCCGACCCCTATGTTCAGCCTGCGCTGCCCGGGGTTGTCGTTACCCCGCGCCCGGGCATCGCGATCAAGGTCGCGTTGCCGATGACGGTGGCGGGCGAGATCGAGGGCATTGCGATGCGTGATGGGGGCAATGCGATCGAAGGGTTGAGTCTGGAGCTGGTCGACGCCGAAGGGCGGGTTCGCGCAACGGCGTTGAGCGAGTTCGACGGATATTTTCTATTCGAAAGCGTGGCTTACGGGCGTTATACGGTGCGGTTGGGGCAGGTGTCGGCGGCGGCGTTGCGGCTCGACCCGGGCTTTGCGCTGGGCGCGGTGCCGGGCAAGACGAACCCGCGGGTGCGGTTGGGGACGCTGGCGCTGAAGCCGTTGCCGCGTGATGTCGCGATGCGGGACGGTAGGGTGAGTGAGGAGGAAGGTCCTGCGCGCTGACTCTCGTCACTCAGGCCTAAAGGTCATTGCCGCGCCGTTCATGCAGTAACGCTTGCCGGTCGGCTTCGGCCCGTCGTCGAAGATATGGCCAAGATGCCCGCCGCAGCGTTTGCAGTGGACTTCGGTGCGAGCATAGCCGAGGTCGTGGTCGGTCGAGGTTGCGATCGCGCCTTTGAGGGGGGCCCAGAAGCTGGGCCAGCCGGTGCGGCTGTCATATTTGGTCTTGCTGGAATAAAGCGGCAGCGCGCAGCCGGCGCAGAGGAAGGTACCCGCGCGCTTTTCCTTGTCGAGCGGGCTGGTGAAGGCGCGTTCGGTCGCGGCTTCGCGCAACACGCGATATTGCAGCGGTGAGAGGCGGTTTTTCCATTCGGCATCGCTCAATCGCCAGCCGGGTTCGGCCTGTGGTCGGCTCGATTTGGCGAAGAGAAGCGGCGCGCCGATAAAGGCTCCGCCCAGTGCGAGTCCGGCAATCAGGTGGCGGCGGTCGATCATGAGCGTTCCTTGCCCCTTCGATACGCTGCCACCCTGCGCCTGCGACCCCGCAGTCGTCAATATTTCTCGATCGTCACCGGGATCGTACGGAAACCGTGGACGAAGCAGGCGTGGACGCGTTCGGGCGCGCCGACGACGTTGACGCGCATCCGCCGCGCCGCCATTTCTTCCAGCAGGATGCGCAATTGCAGTTCGGCGAGGCGTGCGCCGACGCAGCGGTGGACGCCATAGCCGAAGGACAGGTGCCGGCGGGCATTGTCGCGGTCGAGCTTCAGCGCGTCGCCGTCGTCGAACACGCTTTCATCGCGATTTGCCGACAGATACCAGAGGATAATCTTGTCGCCCTTGGCGATCTTGTGTCCGAACAATTCGGTGTCTTCGAGCGCGGTGCGGCGCATATGCGCGAGTGGAGTCTGCCAGCGGATGATTTCGCTCACAGCATTGGGAATCAGCGACGGATCGGCTTCCAGTTTCGCACGCTGTTCGGGAAAGAGATCGAGGCCGTAGGCGAGCCCCGACATGGTGTTGCGCGTCGTGTCGTTGCCACCGACGATCAGCAGTACGAGATTGCCGATGAACTCATATTTGTCCATATGGCTCATCGCTTCGCTGTGCAGCATCATCGAGAGCAGGTCGGGGGTCGGCGGCTGGTTCGCCTTTTCCACCCAGATCTTCTGGAAATAAACGAAGGCTTCCTCAAGCACCGCACGGCGCTGTTCGCGGAGCTCGGGTTTTTGGGCGAGCTCGACATCGCCCATCCAGTCGGACCATTCGGACAGCTTGCGGCGGTCTTCCCACGGGAAATCGAACAGAATCGCGAGCATCTGTGTCGTCAATTCCATTGACACGCGGTCGACCCAGTCGAATTCGGCATCCCAAGGCAGGCTGTCGAGAACCTCGCCGGTGCGGCGGCGGATGTCTTCGGACAGGCGCGTCATTTCGGCGGGAGTGAAGGCGGGGGCGACGGTGCGGCGCTGGTCGGTGTGCTGCGGCCGGTCCATCGCGATGAACATCGGCAGGCGGAACTCCTCGGCCTCGTCGCGGTCGAGGATGGTGATTCCGCCATACTCCCATGATGAGCTGTAGATGTCAGGCAGCGCTTCGATATGCTGAATCGCCTGATGGCTCGAGATATTCCAATGGGGACCGTGGACGCTGTCCTCGACCTTGTAGATGCCGCCCATGGCGCGCAGCTCGGCAAAAGGCTGTTGCCAGCGATCCTCGGAATAGATCGCGGCGGGGCTCATATCATAGGGGTCGGTGGTCACTTGGGGCTTGGCTGCGGTCGCCATCTGGGACATCCTCTCTCTGCTAGACTCGCCGCAGCGTTTGCCGCCGTCGGCTCGATCAGTTGCAGAATGCCACTGTTGACAGCTTTGTCAATGACGCTGGTCCGAGGCGGCCTCTCCGCTCATCGCCGCGCGTCCGCGCTGCCAGAATTTCCAGCCGCCGCCGCTGTTCAGCACCCCGGCGCGGAACAGCCGCACCGACAGGAAGATGACAATCGCGACCCAGATCGCCTGCCAGCCGATCGCGAGCAGATGCACCGCGCGCGCTTCGTCGGTCGCCGCACGTGCGGCCATCGCGAAGGGGGAGGAGAAGGGAAAGATTTGCGCAAAGCGCGCAAGATTACTGCCCGGTGCGCCTGCCGCGGCGGCCGACAGGCTGAACATCCCGACCTGAAAGATAGTGATCGGCAGGCTGAGCATCTGAATCTCGCGCACCGTTGCGGCTTGGGCGCCGACGCCGAGGAAGACCGCGCCGAGGAGCAGGAAGGCGAGGATGAAATAGCACAGGCCGACGCCGAGGAAGAAGGCCCAGCCGCTTGCCGGCGCGGCGGTCAGCGCGACAGCGGGCCTGCTCGCCGCGCCGGCCAGGGTCGCGGGGTCGATCTGTGTCGCGAAGAGAAGTCCGCCCGCGACCGCGATTCCACCCCAAAAAGCGATGAAGAGAATCGCGACCCCGAGCATGCCGAGCAGCTTGCCGAGGAAAACGCTCTCGAGCGGAACCGCGGCGGCGAGGATTTCGATGACTTTATTGCCCTTCTCCTCGGCGAGCGAGCCGACGGTCTGCCCGGCGAGGAGGAGGGTGAGGAGGAAGATCGCAAAGACTGCGGCGAAACCCATCGACTGCTGCGCTGCGATACTGGTGCCGCCGCTCGCCAGATTTTCAAAGCGCGGGGCGACTGGCGGTGCGGCGCCCGCGGCGCGGGTCCGCAGGACCTCACTTGCGAGCAGCGCCAGATAGCGGCCTGCGCTGCTGCCCGGCTCGCGCTCGACGATGCGCGGGGTCGCGAGCGGGCCGCTCAGCACTGCATAAGTGTCGCTGCCCTTTTCGCGTGCGATGGCGACCGGGTCGGCGGGCCGAGGCCCGTCGGCGCGCAGTTCGAGCGGGGGTGGCGGGCGGCCAAAGGCGGTACGGAGACGTGCGTCGGCCGCGCGCGCCGCCTCGATGTCGGACGCATCGATCACCGCGAC
The DNA here is from genome assembly GCF_058807415.1 of Sphingopyxis sp. GW821-FHT12C06. Classification (NCBI taxonomy): domain Bacteria; kingdom Pseudomonadati; phylum Pseudomonadota; class Alphaproteobacteria; order Sphingomonadales; family Sphingopyxidaceae; genus Sphingopyxis; species Sphingopyxis sp. GW821-FHT12C06. The sequence goes on from NZ_JBXAQR010000005.1 coordinate 76,429, forward strand.
GATCCGGCCCGCACTGCGCGCGCTATCGGCGAGCTGCGACGCGCCCATGCCGCCGAGCGCGCCGACCGTGAGCATGAATAGCGGCGCGAGCAGGAAGAGAAGGAAGGTCGGCGTCGCGACGATCGAAATCAGGTCGCGGCGCGCGATCACGAACATGCTGCGCAAGAAGGGGGTCATGCCAGCGCCTCCTGCACCGCATCGCAGGTCGCATCGGCGGCGAAGTCCGCATCGACCTGGCGGACGATATGGACGAAGGCGTCGTGGAGCGCGGGACGGGTGATCGACAGGCCGGTGACGCCATGGCCGCTGGCGGTAATCTGCGACAGCAGGGGTTCGACGTCGGCGTCTTCGATCGCGAAATGCCACGCTTCGCCGTGCTGTTTGGCGGTGGCGGGCAGGATTGCGACGATTCCCGCAGCATCGCGACTGTCGCGCGGGGTATAGCGCACCTGCATCGGCAACAGCGCGCGCGCTTCGTCGACCGTGCCTTCGAACCTACGCTCCGACCGGGCGATGATCGCGATCCGGTCGCACAGACGTTCGGCGTGCGCCATGACGTGGGTCGAGAAGAGGATCGTCGCGCCGCGGTCGCGCTCGCGCTTTACCAGCATTTCGAGCCGCTCCTGGTTGACCGGGTCGAGCCCCGAAAAAGGCTCGTCGAGAACGATCAGGTCGGGTGCATGGACGATCGACCCGATCAGCTGAACCATCTGCGCCATACCCTTCGACATTTTGCGGATTTTCTCGTCGATCACGCGTTCGAGGCCGAGTTCGGTCATGAAGGTCGCGGCGCGACGCCGGCCCTCGCGCCAGTCAAGCCCGCGCAGCGCGCCCATGAAAGCGATCGCCTCGCGCGCTTTCATCCCGGGATAAAGCCCGCGTTCCTCGGGCAGATAGCCGATCCGGTGGCGCACCGCCTGTGGTCGCTGATCGCCGAAGAGGCGGCTGGTGCCTGCGTCGGGGTCGATGATGCCCAGCATCATGCGCAAGCTGGTCGTCTTGCCCGCACCATTGGGGCCAAGGACGCCATAAATACTGCCTGTCGGCACTTCGAGCGACACATGGTCTACCGCCTTGAAGGCGCCGAAATATTTGGTGAGGCCAGCCGCCTCGACGCTATAGTCGCTCAAACCCCGGTCCCCGATCATTGCACGTGCAAACTATGGCACGGACAAGCGCTTGGCGTATAGAGCGCCAATGGTTGCGAACCCCTTGCCATCGCTGGAACAGCGGCTTGCCGATGTCGCGCGCGCGCACGGTTTCGTCGCGTTTGGCGTCGCCGATGCCGACGCGGCGCCGAAAACCGCGGCGCGGCTGGGCGAATGGCTTGCCGACGGGTGCCACGGCGACATGATCTGGATGGAAAGCCGCGCAGCGCAGCGTGGTTCGCCGAAAGGGTTGTGGCCCGAGGTGCGGTCGGTGATAGCATTGGGCATGAGCTACGCGCCGTCGCATGACCTGCTGGCGCTCGCCGATCATCACGAGCATGGACGAATCTCGGTCTATGCGCAGGGCGCTGATTATCATGACGTCGTAAAAAAGGCGCTGAAAGCGGTTGCGCGCTGGCTCGTCGCCGAAGTCGAGGGCGCCGAAGTCAAGGTGTTCGTTGACACCGCGCCGGTGATGGAAAAACCGCTATCGGAGGCTGCGGGGCTTGGCTGGCAGGGCAAGCATAGCAATCTCGTCAGCCGCGATCATGGCAGTTGGCTGTTCTTGGGGGCGATTTATACAACCCTGGAGCTGGCGCCGAGCGCGCCGGCGCGCGATCGCTGCGGCAGTTGTACGGCGTGCCAGGACGCGTGTCCGACCGGCGCCTTTCCTGCGCCGTATCGCGTCGATGCGCGGCGCTGCATCTCCTACCTCACCATTGAGCATAACGGGCCGATTCCGGCCGAGTTTCGCCGCGCGATCGGCAACCGCATTTACGGTTGTGACGATTGCCTGGCAGTGTGTCCGTGGAATAAGTTTGCCGATACTGCGGCGCGGCACCGCGCCTTTCTACCGCGCGCCGAATTGGTGGCGCCGTCGCTCGGCGATTTGCTGGCGCTCGATGACGCGGAGTTTCGCGCGGTATTTTCGGGCTCGCCGATCAAGCGGATCGGGCGGAATCGGATGGTACGCAATGCTGCAATCGCAGCGGGCAACAGCGGTGATGCCGGGTTCCGGCCGGCGCTTGAGCGGCTTTCTGCGGATGAATCAGACATGGTCGCCGACGCGGCGCTATGGGCGCTCGCTGAACTGGCGGCGTGATGCCAGTCTAACGGCGCAATGCGGCGGCGCAGCCGTTGACCTCGGCATCGCGTCCGTCGGGGGTGCGGGCGTCGACATGGGTGGCGACCGGGGCGGCGCCGGCGCGTGCGGCATAGAAGTAAATGTCGAGGATGCACGCGGCGCCGGCGAATTGCAGCTTGCGGCCGGCGCCCTCGGCGACATCGAGGCGCGGCTTGCCGAACATGCTGCTGATCGCATCGGCGCTGTTGCCGATCAGATTGTTGTTCTGCACCGGCTTGACGATGGTCGGCGGCGGCGCGGTGGTTTGTGGCGGGATGGCGCGCGGAATAGCGGAGCCGGCGCAGCCACCGAGCAGGAGGGCGAGCCCGGCGCTTGCCGTCAGGCGCCAGTTTTGCGTTATCCGGTTTCGGATCATGAAAGGCCCCGCTTTTCGTTGTTGGTACGCAGATGGAACAGGTGGACGGCCATAGCGGCGCTGAGGATGGGCGCCAACAAATTGGCGACGGGAACCAGGAAGCTTGCGGCAGACAGCAGGCCGAGTGACCAGCGTGCCGACCGGTCGAGCCGTGGCCGGGTGGGGTGTCGCGCGCCGATCATCGCCTCGAGATCGCGGCCGAGCAGGACAGCGTTGACTGCCAGCGCGAGCAAAACCGTGCCGACCCCGGTGACCAGCAGCAGGATATAGAAGGGCATCGCGATCAGGTTGCCGGCAATGACGCGCGCGAGCGACGCCAGCGCCAGCATGATGTTCTGACGCCACCCGACCGCGACGGCGCTTTGCGCGGCGTCCGGATAATGCCGCTCCTCGATATCGGCGACGATCGCGTCGGCGAACAGTCCGACGACGACGATCGCGACGGTGCGAAAGAGCAGCCAGCCGCCCGCGATCAGCGCGAGCGCGATGAGGATGCCCGCCATGTCGAGCCCGCTGCCGTCCAGCCACTGCCCCTGTTCGAGTCCCCGGCGCGCGGCGAAGAAGAGCGCTGCGCCGCTGGCGGCAAGGAGGAGCAGTGTGAGCGCGAGGCTGAGCGCGAGGATGCGCAGCACGCGCGGGTGCGGCAAATCCCTGAGAGCGAGGAGAAAAGCGTGAACGACACGGGCCATGCGACGGGGATGGCGCGGCGGGGTGGGGGGCGTCAAGCGCCGCGCTTGCCTTGATGCGCCGCCATCCCTAAAGCCGCGCGCAATCTTTTCCATCATCGACAGGAATTTTCATGGCCTCCACCGCCCGTTTCGACGTTGTTGCCATCGGCAATGCGATCGTCGACGTCATCGCCCGCGCCGACGATGCGCTCATCACATCCGAAGGCCTGACCAAAGGGTCGATGCGGCTGATCGACGCCGAAGAGGCCGAACGGCTTTATGGTGCGATGGGACCGGCGATCGAAATGTCGGGCGGTTCGGCGGCGAACACCCTCGCGGGCATGGCGGTGCTTGGTCAGCGCTGCAGCTTCATCGGGCAGGTCGCCGACGACCAGCTCGGCCATGTCTTCTCCCACGATTTGCGCGCACTGGGCGTCGCCTATGAAACCCCCCCGCTGGCCGAAGGCGCGCCGACCGCGCGCTGCCTGATCCTCGTCACCCCCGACGGGCAGCGGACGATGAACACCTTCCTCGGCGCAAGCCACCTGCTCGAACAGGCGATGATCGACGAGGCGTGGATCGCCGATTCGGAAATCCTCTATCTCGAGGGCTATTTGTGGGATCCCGAACTGTCGCGCGCAGCGATGCGCCGTGCGATCGATGTGTCGCGCGCAGCGGGGCGCAAGGTCGCCTTCACCTTGTCTGACGCCTTCATCATCGACCGCCACGGCGCCGATTTCCGCGCGCTGATCGCCGAGGGGCTGTTCGACATCCTGTTCGCGAACGAGGTCGAGATTTGCGCGCTCGCCGAAAGCGATGATTTCGAAGCCGCCGTGGCGAGTGTCGCGGCGCAGGTGCCGCTGCTCGTCGTGACGCGCGGCGCGCATGGCGCGATTGCACTGAGCGGCGGCGAGCGGACCGAAGTCGGCGCCGAGCCGATCGACGAGGTTGTCGACACCACCGGTGCTGGCGATTTGTTCGCTGCGGGTTTCCTGTCGGGGCACGCCCAGGGACGCTCGATGACCGATTGCCTGACGATGGGCGCGGTGTGCGCGCGCGAGATTATCGCGCAAGTCGGCCCGCGGGCGCAGACCGACCTGAAGGCGAAGATTGCCGCGCGGCTGGGATAAGATTTTATAGTCATCCCGGCGATAGCCGGGATGACCTGCTACTCCGCCGCCGCCTCTTCAGGATGTTTCTTGAACAAGGCGCGGTCGGCGGGGCCGAAACCGCGGGTCCAGATCAGCCAGGCATAGATGCCGAGGATGACCGGAACGCCGATCAGCAGTTCGGCCCATTCGGGAAGCTGGGTCGCCCCCCAGCCGAGCACCGCTGCGCCCGCGGTTGCCCAGACGAGCGCCCAGCGCAGGCTGTTGACCGGGGTGCCGAGCAGGCGGCCGAGTAGCCACGCCTTGGTGACCGAAGCGAAGCCGAGCGCGAGCATCAGCGCCAGCGCGACCGCCGCGGCATAGGTGATCGGCGGCCACCCCATCGATTTGGCGATCAGGATCAGCGCAACGCTGAAAATCGCCTGCAGCGCGAGCGTCGCGAGGCTGATCAGCAGATTGCGATGGCGCGCGACATAGACGAGCGCCGCTTCGCTGACGACCGCGGTCGCCGCGACGACTTCGGCGGCGAGCAGGAAGGCGAGAGCAGCGGTGCCGCTGACGAATTCGGGGCCGACGAGGCCCATCACCGCTTCGCCCGGAATGCCGAGCGCAAGCGCGACGCCGGTTTGCGCGGCGATGATCCAGAAGCCGACCTGACTCACCTGTGCGGCGACAGCGCCCAGGCGGTTTTCTGCGAGGTTGCGGGTGATGACGGGCCCCAGGATTGGCTCGAAGCTCGTCTTGAGCTTTTGCGGCAGCGAGGCGACCTGCTGTGCCATATAATAAATGCCGTAGATCGTCGGCGAAGTGAACTGGCCGAGGATGAACAGGTCGAGCCGGCGCGTCCCCCATTCGATTGCATCGGCGGCGGCGAGCGGGGCGTTGCGCCGCGCCACCGCTATCAGATGCGCGGGGTGCGGTCGCCATACACCGGGGCCGCCATAATGACGGATCATCGGCCATAGCGCGGTCAGGAAAGCGCCGACCATCGCGGCGGCATAGGAGAGCATCAGCCCGTCACGGACCGACACGAACCAGAATCCGGCGGCGGCGATGCTGATCACCCACGGTTCGACGATCGCGCGCGCACGCACGGTCGCGCCGATGTCGAAGCGATAGGCGCAGGCGGCGAGCGCAACCTCGGTACCGGCGATGGCAAAGACAAGGAAAGCCATCCAGCGGTCGGTGCTGTCGATCCCGCCCGCTGGATACATGAGCTGCGGCAGGAAGAAGAGGATCAGCGACCCGAACGCCGAAGCAAGGAAAGCGACGAAAATGCCGTCCCACACGACGGTCCGGTGATCGGCGCCGGGGGCGCTCAGCTGTTCGGCGAGGCCGCGTTTGAGGCCCAGCGTTGCGAGCTGCGCGACGAGTTCGATGACGAGCACGGCAAAGGCGAAGCGCCCGACGGCTTCTGGTCCGTACCAGCGGCCGGCGACATAGAGAAAGGGCAGGCGAGCGACGAGGCGCAGGATGAATCCGAAGAAATTGGTGCGTCCGCCCTTCGCCAGCGCCGCGGTGTCGGCATCGCGCGGCGGGGCGTCGGGTGATGAGGGCGCGGCTGCGCTGTCCGTTTGGCTCAAGCCCTGCGCCCCTGCTGCTGCTCCCGGAGGCGCAGTCTAGCCCGGCAGGCGGAGGCAGGCAATTGAATGTACATCGTCACCGGCCCTCGGGTCGCAGCGGACGGCTGAGCAGCGCCTGAACGGCGTCGGACACGCTTGTTTCGCCGGCGACGAGGCGTGCGACGGCGTCGGTGATCGGCATGTCGATGCCGTCGGCACGCGCGGCGGCGGCGACAACCGGCGCGCTGAACGCGCCCTCGGCGACGGTGCGGCGATCGGCCATAAGCGTTTCGGCGGCTTGACCGCGCCCCAGTCCCTGGCCGAGCGCGAAGTTGCGCGAACTGGACGAGGTGCAGGTGAGGACGAGATCGCCGAGCCCGGCGAGCCCGGCGAGGGTTTCGGCCTGCGCCCCGCGCGAGAGGCCAAAGCGCGTCATTTCGGCGAAACCACGGCTGATCAGCGCGGCGCGCGCGTTGAGCCCGAGCCCGGCGCCGTCGACGATGCCGCAGGCGATTGCGAGGATATTTTTGACCGCGCCGCCGATCTCGGCGCCGATGACGTCGGTCGAAACATAGGGACGGAAATGCGGCCGCGCGAGCGAGCCGGCGATCGCGGCGGCGATATCGGGGTCGGCGGCGGCCAGCGTGATCGCGGTCGGCAGCCCGGCGGCGACTTCATGTGCGAAGGTCGGGCCCGACAGCACGGCGTGCGGCCGCGATGGCGTCAGGTCGCGCGCGATGTCGATCGGGAAGGCGAAGCTGCCCGCCTCCATCCCCTTGCTGCAGAAGATCAGCGGCGCGTCGCCCGCGGGAAGCTCGGCGAGGACGGCGCGCAAATAGGGGACGGGGACGACGATGAGCAACGCGTCGCATGGCGCGAGGTCGGCAAGGTCAGCGGTCGCGTTCAACGACGGCGAGAGCGCGCTGTTCGGCAGGAACAGGGGATTGCGATGTTCGGCGTTGATCGCCGCGACGACCTCTTGTTCGCGCGCCCAAAGGCGGACGGGGGCTCCCTCGGCGGCGAGCAATTGCGCGAGCGCGGTGCCCCATGCACCGCCGCCGACGACGCCGAAGCGCGAATAGTGTGACGTCATGCTTTCACTCCGGCGCCGCGCACGGCTTCGGCTTCGGGGTCGAGCGGCCAGCGCGGGCGCGCCGCGACCGACAGCGGATCGGTGAGCCCCGCGGTGAAACGCTCGGCGCCCGCCCAGGCGATCATCGCGCCATTGTCGGTGCACAGCCACAAGGGCGGGGCGACGAAGGGCTTGTCGAAACGCGCGGCGAGTTCGGTGAGCGCACCGCGAATCGCGCCATTGGCGGCGACCCCGCCCGCGACGACGAAGGCCTTGGCTTCGGGGCAGGCGGTCAGCGCGATGCGGCTGCGATCGACGAGGCAGTCGACGACCGCCTGCTGGAACGAGGCGGCGAGGTCGGGGACGCTGTGCATGCCCGACGCCGATGCGCGCGCGACCGCACTTTTGAGTCCGGCGAAGGAGAAATGGGGTTCGGCGCTGCCGACGAGGGGGCGCGGCAACGGCACGGCGCGCGGGTCGCCCTGCTGTGCGATGCGCTCGACCGCGGGGCCGCCGGGATAGCCGAGCCCGAGCAGCTTCGCGGTCTTGTCGAACGCCTCGCCCGCGGCATCGTCGATCGTGGTGGCAAGGCGGCGGTAGTCGCCAACGCCCTTGACGAGCAGCAGCTGGCAATGGCCGCCCGAGACAAGCAGCAGCAGATAAGGAAATTGCAGCTCGGGCGCGACCAGCCGCGGCGACAGCGCATGGCCTTCGAGATGATTCACCGCGATCAGCGGCTTGTTCGCGGCATGCGCGAGCGCCTTTCCGGTGACGAGCCCGACCATGACGCCGCCGATCAGGCCGGGACCGGCGGTTGCAGCGATCGCATCGACATCGGCCAAAGCGAGGCCGGCGTCCTTGAGCACACCCTCGACAATCGGGGCAAGCCGGTCGACGTGCGCGCGCGCAGCGATCTCCGGAACGACGCCGCCATAGGGGCTATGTTCGGCCTCCTGCCCCGCGACACGGTGCGCGAGGACGCGCCGATTGCTATCGACGAGCGCCGCCGCGGTTTCGTCGCAGCTCGATTCTAGGCCCAGGATGATGGTCATAATGTTGCGCCTCCCTTTACGCGCCCCTTTATCGACAGGGCAAGCCGCGCTAGCAGCAGGCCGATGATTGACCTTCCTACTGCTCAAAACCCGCTGCGCATCGGCACGCGCGCGTCGCCGCTCGCGCTGGCGCAGGCGAATATGGCCGCTGCGGCGTTGATCGCGGCGCATGGCATTGCGTCTGACACGCTCGAAATCGTGCCGATGACCGCGACCGGCGACAGGATTCAGGACCGCGCACTGGCCGAGGTCGGAGGCAAGGCGCTGTGGACGCGCGAGCTCGATGCCGCGCTCGATGCGGGCGCGATCGATATTGCGGTCCATTCGCTGAAGGATGTCGAAACACTCCGCGACCCGCGCTTCGCGCTCGCCGCGATGCTCGAACGCGCCGATCCGCGCGACCGGCTGGTGGTGCGCGACGGGGTGGATGCTGTGAGCATCGCCGACCTGCCGCTCGGTGCGCGGCTGGGGACGAGCAGCCCGCGCCGCGCGGCGCAGGTGAAACGGCTACGCCGCGATATCGTCACCACGCTGCTGCGCGGTAATGTCGCGACGCGGCTGGGCAAGCTCGCGGCCGGCGATGTCGATGCGACCCTGCTCGCCGCCGCCGGGCTCGACCGGCTGGGGATGTTCGATATCGGCGCGGTCCAGGGTGCCGACCTGTTGCTGCCCGCGGCATCGCAGGGGGCTATCGGGATCGAATGCCGGTCCGACGACAATAATGTGCGCGCGCTGATCGCGGCGATAGACCATGCGCCGACCCATGCAGCGGTTTCGGCAGAGCGGGCGTTTCTGGCGGCACTGAGCGGCGATTGCCGGTCGCCGGTCGCGGCCTATGCATTTTTTCGCGACGACGGATCGCTGCGTCTCGATGCCGAGATTTTTTCGGACGATGGCGCCGAACATGCTGCGGGTCACACGCTGGTGACCGGCGCCGGCGAGGCTGAGGCGCTCGCGCATCGCCTGCTCGACGAGGCGCCCGAAGCGGTGCGGCGCCTGTTTTCGGCATGAGCGTCGGCCTGCCGCTGATCGTCACCCGCCCCGATCCGGGCGGCGCGGCGACGGTCGGGCGGGCAAAAGCGCTGGGGCTCGACGCGCGTCCGATGCCGTTGTTCGCGGCGAAGCCGCTGCCTTGGACACTTCCCGCGACGATGGATTTTGACGCGCTGCTGGTGACCAGCGCGCAGGCGGCGCGCCTTGCTGGACCCGATCTTGCGCGGCTGGCGTCGCTGCCTGCCTATGCCGTCGGGTCAGCGACCGCGGCAGCATTGGAGACCGCCGGGGTGCGCGTCGAAATGACCGGATCGACCGATGGGCAAGACCTTCTTGGCGCTATGACGTCACGAAATATCCGAAATATTTTATGGCTTTGCGCGCGCGACCGGTCGGTTTTCGATCCACTCGGCGCGACGCTGGTACCGCTTCCTTGCTATGCGGTCGATCCGATTGCGCCGCCTTCTGACTGGGTCGCAACGATCGCTGCGCCGGCGGTGCTGCTCGCGCATTCGGTACGCGGTGCGACGCGGATCGCCGAGCTTGCCGGAGCCTCGCGCGGGCATCTTCGCCTCGCTGCGATCAGCGCCAAGGTCGCGGCGGCTGCGGGTACGGGCTGGGCTGCGGCAGGGGTTGCCGAGCGCCCCGACGATGCGGCATTGTTGGCACAGGCGTATGCTTTGTGCCACAAGGGCCAAAAATAGGGTCGTTCGAAAGAGACACATGGCAATCGACAATATCGACACGTCCTCGCCTGCGGACGGCGTGGCCCCGAGGCGGGGGCTCTCGTTTCGCGCTCTCGCCATCGGGGCTTTCATCCTGCTCTTGATCGGAATTGCCGGCGGCGGCTGGGCGATGAACCGCTGGCTTGCCGACCGCAATGCCGGGACGGTGACGAAGGTGGCCGATGCGTCCGGCAGCGGCGCGGCGGTACTGGCGGACGATCCGGCAACTGGCGGACAGGTTCCGCTGGTCGTCAAGCCGGTCGATGGCGCTGATGCGCTCGCGACGCGGGTAGCCGACCTCGAAGAAAGATTGTCGCGCATCACACTCGAAGCCGCGTCGGCGTCGGGCAATGCCTCGCGCGCAGAGGGGTTGCTCGTCGCGTTCGCGGTGCGCCGCGCGCTCGATCGCGGGCTGTCGCTCGGGTATCTCGATGCGCAACTGCGGCTGCGCTTCGGCGATGATCAGCCCAATGCGGTCAAGACGATCATCGAAACCTCGCGCGAGCCCGTGACGCTCGAACAATTGCGCGCCGAACTCGATGCGCTGTCGCCCCACCTAGTCGGGCGGAGCGAGGGTAGCGGCAGCCTGTGGACCGGGCTGCGCCGTGAATTGTCCGAACTGTTCGTCGTGCGGCCGGCGGGAACGCAATCGCCGCGCGCGTCGGAACGGCTCGAGCGCGCACGCCGCTATCTGGCGGGCGGGCAGGTCGACAAGGCGATCGAAGAGGTTCAGGCGATGCCGGGCGCAGCCGCTGCGAATGACTGGCTGATCGATGCCCGTCGCTATCATGAAGCGCGGCGCGCGCTTGACCTGATCGAGACCGCGGCGATATTGGAGCCGCGCGACAGTCCCGCTGCCGCAATGGCCCGCAAAGAGGCCGAACCGACACCATAGCGTGCGTCCCGGGAGGGCAGCTCGCTGCAGAGAAAGCTCACCGATATGGCCCACGCCGATGAACAGCGCATCGAGGCGCTCGACCCGTTCGACCCGTTGCAACTCGATGCCGAGCTCAGCGAAGAAGAGCGGATGGTGCGGGATACCGCGCGCAGCTACGCCGAAGCCGAATTGCTGCCGCGCGTCACCTCGGCCTTTCTCGATGAGCGTTTCGACCGCGAGATCATGCGCGAAATGGGCGGGCTGGGCCTGCTTGGCGCGACGATCGACCCGAAATATGGTGGCGCGGGGCTTAATTATGTCAGCTACGGGCTGATTGCGCGGGAAGTCGAGCGCGTCGATTCGGGCTATCGTTCGGCCTGTTCGGTGCAAAGCTCGCTCGTGATGCACCCGATCAACGCTTATGGCAGCGAAGAGCAGAAGCAGCGTTTCCTGCCCGGCCTCGCGTCGGGTGAGCTTGTCGGCTGTTTTGGCCTGACCGAACCCGATGCGGGCAGCGACCCCGGCGGGATGCGGACGCGCGCCGAGAAGATCGCGGGCGGCTACCGCCTCAAGGGCGCGAAAATGTGGATCACCAATGCGCCGATCGCCGACGTCTTTGTCGTCTGGGCGAAGTCCGATGCGCACGATGGCGCGATTCGCGGCTTTCTCCTCGAAAAGGGCATGAAGGGCCTGTCGGCGCCGAAAATCGAGGGCAAGGTGTCGTTGCGGGCGTCGATCACTGGCGAGATTGTCATGGATGGGGTCGAAGTCGGCGAAGATGCACTGCTTCCCGACGTGTCGGGGCTCAAGGGCCCCTTCGGTTGCCTCAACCGCGCGCGTTACGGCATCGGCTGGGGCGCGATGGGCGCCGCCGAATTCTGCTATGAGGCGTCGCGCCAATATACGCTCGACCGCAAGCAGTTCGGGCGTCCGCTCGCGGCGAACCAGATCGTCCAGCTCAAGCTCGCCAATATGCTCACCGAAATTGCATTGGGGCTGCAAACGGCGCTGCGCGTCGGCCGGTTGATCGACGAGGGCCGTCTCATTCCCGACGCGATCAGCCTGCTCAAGCGCAACAATTGCGGCAAGGCGCTCGATATCGCCCGCGTCGCGCGTGACATGCACGGCGGCAACGGCATTTCAGCCGACTATCATGTGATCCGCCATGCGGTGAACCTCGAGACGGTGAACACCTATGAAGGGACGCACGACGTTCATGCGCTGATTCTCGGCCGCGCGATCACCGGCATCGCTGCTTTTGCCTGAGGTGGCGCCGAAGCCACTGGCCGGAATTCGCGTCGTCGAACTGGCGCGGGTTCTTGCGGGGCCATGGTGCGGGCAATTGCTCGCCGACCTCGGCGCCGAGGTGGTGAAGATCGAGCGCCCCGGCGTCGGCGACGACACACGCAGTTGGGGCCCGCCCTTCATCACGGATGACGATGGTGCGAATTTGGGTGCGGCCTATTATCACAGCACCAATCGCGGCAAGTCGGGGGTCGCGATCGATATTGCGACCCCCGAAGGCCAGGCCGAGGCCCGCACACTGATCGCCGGCGCTGATGTGGTGATCGAAAATTACAAGCTGGGCGGGCTCGCCAAATATAGGCTCGATCCGGCGACGCTTTGCGCCGAATTTCCCCGGCTGATCGTCTGTTCGATCACCGGTTTCGGGCAGACCGGACCCTACGCACACCGCGCGGGTTATGATTTCATCATCCAGGCGATGGGGGGCGCGATGTCGCTGACCGGTGAGCCCGATGGCGCGCCGCAAAAGGCCGGAATCGCCTATGCAGATGTCTTCACCGGCATGTATTCGACCGTCGCGATCCTTGCCGCCTTGAGACGTCGTGACGTCACCGGAAAGGGCGCGCATATCGACATGGCGCTGCTCGATTGTCAGGTCGGGGTGCTCGCAAATCAGGCGGCCAATTATCTGGCGAGCGGCGTATCGCCGGCGCGGATGGGCAATGGCCACGCCAATGTCGTGCCCTATCAGGCGTTCGCGACCGCCGACGGCCAGCTGGTGATCGCGGTCGGCAACGACCGCCAGTTTCGCAAGCTGTGCACGATCCTGGGCGAAGTCGGCTGGGCCGATGACGCACGCTTTGCGAACAATTCGGCGCGGCTTGCGAACCGGCGCGAACTGATTCCGATGCTCGCGGCGAAGATTGCGGGCTGGGACGCGCAGCCTTTGTCGGATGCGCTGGAAGCCGAGGATGTCCCTGCGGGCCCGATCAACGATCTGGCCGGGGTGTTCGCCAATCCGCAGGTTCAGGCGCGCGGGATGCGCTTTCGTCCCGATGGCGCATTCGTCGACGGGCTGGCGAGCCCGATCGTCATCGACGGTGAGCGGATGGTGGCTTCCACGGGAGCGCCACCGCTGGCTGGATAATCAAAACCCGTTCGCATCGAGCGAAGTCGAGATGCCGTAAGGGCAAACACCGCGACGGGTGTCTCGACATCGCTCGGCACGAACGGAGAAATGGGCCCTGTCTCTAGAACTTCACCGTGCCGGTCACGAAGATCTGGCGCGGGTTGCCGTAAAAGGCGGTTTGTACGCCTTCGCGTCCCAGCGTCGAGGCACCGGCGGCGTTCTGATAATTATAGCCCGATGTGATATATTGCTTGTCGGTGAGATTCTTGCCGTGAAGGCCGATCGAATAATCGCCGCTGTCTGCCGTCCAGACAAGGCTGGCGTCCCACAGCATATAGCCCGGCTGATCGAGCGCAGGAATCGGTACCTCGAACTGATGCGTCAGGCTGCGGTACGACAGACTGGTCGACGCGTCGACATTGCCGCCCATCGCCGGGATGCCAGCTGCGATCGTGCCCGACAGCGTCCATTTCGGCGTGTTCTGAAAGGTGCGGATATCGGCGACGTCGGCGCCGGTGGGGCCGATGAAGCGCTTGTATTTGGCATCGACATAGCCGAGTGCGCCGTTGAACCGGAAGGTCGAGCCCGCGCCTGCAAAATCGCGCGCCAGCACCGCATTGGCTTCGGCCTCAATCCCCTGAAGCCGCGCTTTCGCCGCGTTGGTGGTGATGCCGCAGAAGCTTTGGATATTGTTGACCAGACATCCGACCGAGCCGGGGATCTGCACATCCTTATAATCCATATAGAAGCCGGCGAGGCTGAGTGTCAGACGGCGGTCGAACAGCGAGCCTTTATAGCCGAGTTCATAGCTGTCGACCTTCTCCGGGTCGAAGGCGAGGAAATTATAGGTGTCATTATAGGAGCGCCCGGTAGCTGGGTTGCTGATCGGTGCCGAGGTTCCCGAACCGCGCGGGTCGAAGCCGCCGCCCTTGAAGCCCTTTGAATAGGATGCATAGACCATATTATTCGCATCGGGCTTGAAGCTCAGCGACGCGCGGGGTGTGAATTCCTTGAATGTGCGATCGCCGCGGAAGTCGGTCACGGGAAGGCCGTTGCCCAGCGGCGGGCCAAGAATGACATGGGGGTTCCCGCCAAATTCGGGAGACAGGCCCGAGGTCAGACTTGCCTTGTAAACATAGGCGCTGCGCTTGTCGTTCGTATAGCGGCCGCCAACCGAGAGGCTGAGTTGATCGTTGAAGTCAAAGGTGAAGTCACCAAACACCGACCAGGTTTTTGTCCGCACGTCGCCCGCAGTATAGGCGTTATAACCGGGAAACGGTCCACCGAGTATGGGCGGCAATGTTGCACCCGTCAGGCCGAGCAATACGTCGAACGACGTCGCGGCCTTGGCATCGAGATAATAGAAGCCGACGAGGCCGTGCAGTCGGTCGCTTTCATAGAGCAGCTGAAATTCCTGACTCAGCTGTTCGTTGCGATAGACGGCCGGAACATCGACATCGACCGCCGGAAGCGCGTCGAAATCGATCGGAGTAAAGCTCGTGTCCTTGCGCCATGCGCTGATCGAGCGGAGCGTGACATTGTCGGTCAGTTCGGCCGAGACATTCATCGCCAGGCCATAGGCCTTGATGTCCTGCTTGGGGTCGTTGAGGCCGGCGCGCGTGTCATAGACATTGTCGAGGACCGGGGCACCCGAGATGAGCCCGGGGATCAGGCGGTGGCCGTTGCGCGGATCCGATTTGTCGCGGGTATAATCGCCCGAAATACGGATCAGCACTGGCGCGCCATTGCCGCCCAGTTCGACAGTGCCGCGGCCGGCCCAGACATCCTTGTTGTAATTTTCAAGGCCTGCAATGCTCAGATTATCGCCAAAGCCGCCGCGCGACAGCCGCGCTACCGATCCGCCGACGCGCAGGATGTCGCTGATCGGCGCGCTTGCGGTCACGACCAGGTCGGCCTGTTTGTATGTACCAAAAGTCCCGCGAATCCGAAGCTCGGGTGAGTCGGGGTTGAGCGCGCGGGTCACATATTTGACCGCGCCGCCAATGGTGTTGCGGCCGTAGAGCGTGCCCTGCGGTCCGCGCAGCACTTCGATGCGTTCGACGTCATAGATGTCGAGCACCGCGGCCTGCGGGCGGTTGAGATAGACGTCGTCGAGATAGAGGCCGACGCCGGCTTCGAAGCCCGGAACCGGATCCTGTTGGCCGACGCCGCGGATGAAGGCGGTGAGGGTCGAGTTGGTACCGCGCGAATTTTCGAGCGTCGTGTTCGGCGTCATATTGGCAACGTCGGTGATGTCGATCGCGCCCGCTGCGGCGAGGGCATCGCCTGAAATCGCGGTGACCGCGATCGGCACGTCGATCAGCCGCTCGTCGCGGCGGCGCGCGGTGACGATGATGTCCTCATCGCCGGCGTCGGCGCTCGCGCCTTCGTCCTGTGCGAAAGCGGCGGCCGGCGCGAAGGCGAGCATGGAAAGCGCGCTCGTGGCGAGGACGGCACGGCGAAGCTGGCGGGCGAAAGGGCGCATGAAGAGTCTCCCAATGGACGGGTGACCCCTCGCCACCCTTGTCATTCTTTTTGGGCCCGGTGCTTGCCAAGCCGCGGCACGTCCAATAATGAAAGGTGAACCAAGTTTCAACTTGGAAGTTGCGCCGGACGTTTTTTGCTTGCCAGTGGTGCGGAAAAGCCACGATGGCGGTGCGGGCGAACGGAGCGGGAAGGACGCAGGGGCAGCTATGGACGAGCCGCGATCAGCAGCAGAAGATGCCGGTAACCCGGAAAAGACGCCGCGCACCGAGCGCGGACGGCGTACACTGCGCAAATTGCTCGATGCAGCGGCGATCGAATTTGGCGAGCGGGGCTTTCACGACGCGTCGATCAGCGACATCACCCGCCGCGCCGGCACGGCGCTTGGCAGCTTTTACACCTATTTCGATTCGAAGGATGCGATCTTCCGCGCACTCGTCGCTGATATGTCGGGGCGGGTGCGCGACCATGTCGCCCCCGCGATGGAGGGGGCCCAAGGCGCGATCGACGCCGAAGGCCGCGCGCTCGCCGCTTTCCTGCACTTCGCGCGCGAGCATCAGGAAATCTATCGCATCATCGACGAGGCCGAGTTTGTCGACCCCGACAGCTTTCGCGGCCATTATGCCACGACCGCCGATCGCATCGCCGCGCGCCTCTCCGCGGGCGCCGACGCGGGCGAGTTGCGGAACGGGATCGGCGAGGTCGAGGCCTGGGCGATCATGGGGATGAACGTGTTTCTGGGGCTGCGTTACGGCGTGTGGGACCGGCGCGAGGATATTGCCGAGGTCGCTGGCCGCGCCAATGCGCTGATCGCCGACGGGATTCGAAAGGGCTGAGCTTATTCCCCCTCCCGCATGCGGGAGAAGGTGTCGTCAGGCTCGCGAAATCAGGAAAATTGCATGTTCGGCGCGCCAACTTGCGGCCGCGTCGCTCGTCGGCCGGTCGCCCGACAGATACCAGGCGCCTTCGACCGATATGCCCTTGGCGCGCAGCAGGTCGCGAAAATCGCTGACGGTGACATGGTGGATGTTCGGGGTCTCGTACCAGGCGACGGGCAGCAAACGCGTAACCGGCATGCGGCCGCCCCAGAGCAGCGCGAGCCGCACGCGCCAATGCGCGAAATTGGGAAAGCTGACGAAGGCGCGCGGCGCGATGCGCAGCAGCTCGTCGACCACTTGGTCGGGGCGCTCGGTTGTCTGCAGCGTCTGCGACAATATCGCATAGTCGAAGGCGCCGCCCGGATAATCGGCGAGGTCGCGGTTGGCGTCGCCCTGAACCACCGACTGGCCACGCGCGATCGCTGCGGTGACATTGGCGGGGTCGATCTCCAGCCCGCGGGAGTCGACGCCCTTGGCCTGCAGCGCCGCCATCAACTCGCCGTCACCGCAGCCCACGTCGAGGACGCGCGAGCCGGTGGGCACGGCGTCGGCGATAGTCGCAAGGTCGGGGCGCAGCGCCATGGGTCAGACCCCCGCCGTCAATGCGCCGGCGACGATCCGGTCGAGTGCGGGGACGTCGAGCAGGAAGCTGTCGTGGCCGAAAGGCGCCGACAGTTCGACGAAGCTCGCCGCCGCGCCGACGCTTTGCAGCGCCTGGACGATACGGCGCGATTCGCTGGTCGGATAGAGCCAGTCGGTGTCGAAGCTGACCAGGGTGAAGCGCACATCCCTTGCCGCCGCGAACGCCCCCGCGAGCCGCCCGTCGTGCGGATCCGCGAGGTCGAAATAGTCCATCGCGCGGGTGATATAGAGATAGGCGTTGGCGTCGAAGCGGTCGGTGAAGGCCAGCCCCTGGTGCCGCAAATAGGATTCGATCTGGAAATCGGCGTCGAAACCAAAGCTTTTGATGTCGCGCGCCTGCAGGCGGCGGCCGAATTTCTCGGTCAGTCCGGCTTCGGACAAATAGGTGATGTGGGCCGCCATGCGCGCGACCGCGAGCCCCTTGGTCGGGGCGCGGTTGCTGGCGTAATACTGGCCGTCCCGCCAGTCGGGGTCGGCCATGATTGCTTGCCGCCCGACCTCGTGAAACGCAATATTCTGCGCCGAGTGGCGCGCCGCGCTGGCGATGACGACCGCCGAGGTTATGCGCTGCGGATAATGGACGGTCCAGGCGAGCGCCTGCATCCCGCCCATCGATCCGCCGACGACGGCGTGCAACCGCGCGATCCCCAGATGGTCGAGCAGCATCACTTGCGCACGCACCATGTCGCCGATGGTGATGACGGGAAAATGCATCGCCAGCGGCTGGCCGGTCGCGGCGTCGGGCGTCGCGGGGCCGCTCGACCCCATGCAGCTGCCGAGCACATTGGCGCAGATGACGTGGAAGCGGTCGGTATCGATTGGCTTGCCCGGCCCGACCATGCGTGCCCACCAGCCGGGCTTGCCCGTCGCCGGATGGTCGCTCGCGACATACTGGTCGCCGGTCAGCGCGTGACAGATCAGCACGGCGTTCGATTTGTCGGCGTTCAACGTGCCATAGCTTTGCCAGGCGATGGTGACCGCGTCGAGCCGCTGGCCGCTGTCGAGTGGCAGCGGAGTGCGGATTGTCACGCTCTGGTGCTGGATCTGATGGAGCATGCTCGCCATGGTGCGGCGGGGCTAAGCGGGCGGGGGCGGGCTGTCAACGGACTGGACTCGGCGCTGTCACGCGTTAAACGCCGCGCATGACCGAAACGACCCGTATCTTGCAGCCGAAGCCGTGGATCAGTGGCATCGCTCCCTATGTTCCCGGCAAATCGGCGGGCGCCGATGGCCGACCGCTCGTCAAACTGTCGGCGAATGAGAATCCGCTTGGCACCGGTGAGAAGGCGCGCGCGGCGTTTCGCGCTGCCGCAGATGATCTCGCGCGCTATCCCGATCCGGGCGCGGCGGCGCTGCGCGAAGCGATTGCCGCGAAATATGGCCTCGACCCCGCGCGCGTCATTTATGGCACCGGTTCGGACGAGCTGCTTCACCTTGCGACGAGTGCCTATGCCGGGCCCGGCGACGAAGTGCTGTATGTGCGTTACGGATTCGCGGTCTATGAAATCGCGGCCCGGCGCGTTGGGGCGACGCCCGTCGAGGCGCCCGACACAGATTATGCGACCGATGTCGACGCGCTGCTCGCGGCGGTGACCGAGAAAACGCGCGTCGTCTTCGTTGCCAATCCGAACAATCCGACCGGCACATTGTCGTCGCGGGCGGATATCGCGCGGCTCCACGCCGGGCTGCCCGCCGATGTGCTGTTCGTCCTCGACCAGGCCTATGCCGAATATCTTGAGCCGGGCGAAGATGACGCCGGGCTCGCACTCGCCGAAACCGCTGCGAATGTTTTTGTTACGCGCACCTTTTCGAAAATCCACGGCCTCGCCGCCGAACGCATTGGCTGGGGCTATGCCTCGAGCGAGGTGATTTCGGCGCTCCACAAGATTCGCGCGCCGTTCAACGTCACGCGCTGCGGTCAGGAAGCCGCGATCGCGGCGGTCGGCGACGATGATTTCGTCAATCGCAGCCGCGCGCAAAATGCCGAATGGCGCAGCTGGTTGAAGGCCGAGCTCGAAAGCCTTGGCAATCATGGCGTCCGCGTCGTGCCGTCGGCGACCAATTTCCTGCTCGTGCTGTTCGAGGGCAAGGTCACCGCCGAGGCGATGAACAATGCGCTGATGGAGGCGGGCTATATCGTGCGCTGGCTGCCGGGGCAGGGCCTGCCGCATGCGCTGCGCATGACGATCGGCACCGAGGATGAAACGCGCGGACTCGCGGCGGCGATCCGCGCCGCGCTGGAAGGCTGAGCCGATGGCGCGCAGCGTCGAACGGGTGGCGGTCATCGGGCTCGGCCTGATCGGATCGTCAATCGCGCGCGCGGTCAAGGAACGGCTGCCGCAGGTTGTCGTAACCGGCCATGACGCCAGCGAAGCTGTACGCGAGATCGCGCGCGGTCTGGGCCTGTGCGACCATCTGTCGGACGATCCTGCGTCCGCAGTCGAAAACGCCGATATCGTCATCCTCGCGGTTCCGGTCGGCGGGATGGCCGATGCCGCGCAAGCCATCGTGCCGGGGCTGGCGCCACATGCGATTATCTCCGACGTCGGATCGTCGAAGGCGGGGGTCGCCGCGGCGCTTGCCAAGGCGCTTCCTGATCATGTCGTCATTCCCGCGCATCCGGTCGCGGGGACCGAGAATAGCGGCCCCGCGGCGGGCTTTGCGACCCTGTTCGAAGGGCGCTGGTGCATCCTGACCCCGGGCGCCGACGCCCCCGCCGATGCGGTCGAGGCGGTGTCGTCGTTGTGGGAGGCACTGGGCGCCAAAGTTGACGTCATGGACGCCGCGCATCACGACATGGTGCTCGCGGTCACCAGCCATTTGCCGCATTTGATCGCCTATACGATCGTCGGCACTGCGAGCGAGCTGGAAGAGGTCACCGAGAGCGAGGTGATCAAATATTCGGCCGGCGGTTTCCGCGACTTTACGCGTATCGCGGCGAGCGACCCGGTGATGTGGCGCGACGTCTTTCTTGCGAACAAGGATGCGGTGCTCGCGACGCTGCAGCGCTTCAACGAGGATCTGACGGTGCTGCAGCAGGCAATCCGCCGCGGCGACGCCGACAAGCTGGAGGACTGGTTCACGCGTACGCGGGCGATCCGCCGTTCGATCATCGCCGAGGGTCAGGATGACCCGGCGCCCGATTTCGGGCGCAAGCACTGATTGCACCGTCGCCCCTGCCTTCGCGGGGCGACGTTCAGGATTCCAGCAAGGCTTCCGGTGGGTTCAGCGCATTGATCGCTACGCGCACCCGTTGCTCTGCCTCCTCGCGCGGCAGTCCGGCGGGGATCGTCGCGCCGACCTTGTAAGTGATCGTGCCCGGCCATTTGACCCAGCGGCGCGGTGGATAAGCGAGGCCGCTGTTCACCGCGACGGGAATCACCGGCACTCCAAGCAGACGATACATGCCTGCGAAACCGGCGCGAAGCTCTGGTGCCTCGCCATGCGGAACGCGCGTCCCTTCGGCGAACAGGCAGAGCGGCCGCCCCGCCGCGAGCGCGGCCTTGGCGGCGCCGAGCATCGCGCGCATCGCCTTGCCGCCGCCGTCGCGGTCGACCGGGATCAGGCCATAGAAGCGCGCCGCCTGACCCCAGACGGGGATCGAGAACAATTCTTCCTTGGCGAACACCGCGGGGTGCTTGAACAGCATTGGCTGTTCGACCGTCTCGAACGCCGATTCATGCTTGAAGACATAGAGCACCGGGATATCGGGCATCTCGCCCTCGACGATAATCGTCTGGCCGAGCAGGAAGCGGCAGAAATACCGATGCGAATTGGCCCAGATGCGGACGAAGAAAATGGTGCCGCGATGCGAAACCGGCAGCGCGATGACCCCGCCGATCGAGCTGATGCTGCTCATCACGAAAAAGGCGAACCAGAACAGGATCGAGCGGACGAGGGCGATCATATATCTCACAGGCCAAGCCATCCGCCGGCGATCCCCGCCAGATATTTGTGATATTCGCGAAACAGGGTCGCGAAACTCGGCTGGCTACGTACCGCGTCGGGGAGGATCGTCACCTTGTCGCCGACCGCACGGGCGATTTCATATTCGGCGCGGCGCATATGCCAGTCGGTGGTGATCAGCCGGATGCTCTGATAGTTGCGCCGCGCAACCCAGGTTGCGACTTCGGTGGCGTTCGAGCGCGTATCTTCGGCCTCGAACCCCAGCGCGATGCAGCAATCGAACAATTTCATCGGCCGGTGATAGGTTGCGGCGAGTTCGTGCGGTTTGACCTCGCGCGCGACGCCGCTGATCAGCAGACGCTTGGCGTCGCCTGCCTCGAGCCGCTCGAGCGCGCGATCGATGCGCCCCGGCCCGCCCGTCAGCACGACGATCGCGTCGGTCTTTTGGTCCTTGGCGGGCAGCGGCAGAAGCAGCGCGAACCACGCGAAGCCGAGCACCCAGGCCAGGAAGAGCAAGGAAATCAGGCGCTTGATCATAAAATCTTCTTGAGCGCGCTGAGCAGGGTCTGCCGCGCGGTAAGGGCTGCAAGCGCGATAGCCAATAGCGGCAACGCCAGCAAGAGGAGCCAGCCCGCGGCCCCAAGCGATGCGGTCGCGGCGAGCCCTGACGTAACGCCGGTCCATTGCAAGCCTATCAACAGCAGGATCGCCGCGGCAACCGTGGTGCCGAGCGCGATGCCATAAGCGGTGTCGATCGCGATGCGGCGCTGGAACAGTCGGGTGATCTGGCGGTCGGTTGCACCGATCAGGTGGAGCATCTCGATCGTCGGAAAATGCGTGGCGAGCGCGGCGCGTGCCGTCATGATCACCACCGCCGCGCTGGCGAGTGCCATCAGCAGCACCAGCCCCCCTGCCACCCACGCGAGCGAGCGGATCAGCCGAGCGACTGGCCCCAGCCATTCGGCATGCGGGATGATCCGCGCGCCGGGCGCTTCTTCAGCAACGAGCGTGCGTAGTGCGCGCATATGGCGGGCGTGATTTTCGCCGACGAAATCGATGTCGATCAGCGCGGGGAGCGGTAGCGACTTCAGCACGGGGTCGTCGCCCTCGGCGCTGCCGAACCACTGGCCGAGCGTCGCCTGCAATTCCTCCTGTTCGACCGAGCGGGCCGACAGGACGAAGTCCTGTGCGGCGGCGCGGCGACGCAGTGCGCGCGCCTGCTGCGCGCGGGTCACGGGGTTGGCGGTGACGATCTGCACCGTGACACGCCCGGCGATCGCATCGCCGATTGCGTTCGCCGAGCGTGCTAGCCCGACCCCCGCGGCGGCGGCAAGCAGAGTGAGCATCATCAACAATGCGATCACCCACGGCGTCGGACCCGACAGGCGACGGTCGGGAAGCAGGCGGCGATGCTGGACGGGGACGCGCGGGATGATCATGTGCAAATCACGCCCTGTTCGCCGGTGGATAGCGCAGCGCGCCGGTTGGATCGGCGAGCCGGCCGCGTTCGAGCCGCATCATCTGGGCATTTTCGATCCGGCTGATCAGATGGATATCGTGGGTCGCGACGACGACGGTGGTGCCGAGGCGGTTGAGCGCCTCGAACAGCCCGAGAAGCCGCATCGCCATTTCGGGGTCGACGTTGCCCGTCGGTTCGTCGGCGATAAGCAATTGCGGGCGTGCGATCACGGCGCGGGCGATCGCGACACGCTGCTGTTCGCCGCCCGACAGAGTCGCGGGGTGCGCGTGGGCGCGTTCGCTGAGCCCGATCCAGCTCAACATTTCACCGACCGGGCCTGACAGATCCTCTTCGCTGACCCCCGCGATGCGCAGTGGCAGCGCGATATTGTCGCGCGCCGACAGGTGCGGGATCAGCCGGAAGTCCTGAAAGACGACGCCGATGCGGCGGCGAAAGCCGGGCAGGCGGTGGCGCGGCATCGATACCAGATCCTCGCCGAACAGGCGGACGATGCCGCGGCTCGGCCGCTGCGCGAGATAGAGCAACTTGAGCAACGAGGTCTTGCCCGCGCCCGATGCGCCGGTCAGGAAATAGAAGCTGCCGGGTTGCAGGTTGAAGCTGATGTCGGCGAGCACCTCCGCATCGGGGCCATAGCGCAGCCCGACGCCGTCGAATTCGACCATCGCGCCTCCGGGGCGAGGGATTTCTGTCAATGTCATGGTGTCACCCCGGCGCGATTTCGCGCCTTTGCCGGTTCGGTCAGCAGGGGAGCCTCCGCGCTCATCCCGACGCCTGTTGCACGGCTGTTCGACGAGGTAAAGCGGCGAGTAATCGCGGGCGCACGACGCGGCGCTTGCAACACCGCGACTCAGCGTGTTTAGAAGGGTCCCATGATCCTCGCCTGTCCGTCCTGCCACACCCGTTATGTCGTACCCGATACGGCGATCGGTCCAAATGGTCGCACGGTACGCTGCGCCAGTTGTCGTCATAGCTGGTTTCAGGAGCCTGCGGCGGGAACTGCCACCGCCGCGCCGCTGGCCCCGGCAGCGTTTCCCGAACCGGCTTCCGCTCCGGCTTCTTCCGCACCCGTAGCTGCCGCGCAGGTCGATGTTGCACCACCGACGGTTGCCGATCCGGCGCCACCGCCGCCTCCGCCATCCCAGCCGCCCCAGACTTTTGCAGCGCCAGCATCGGCGGAACCCGCGCCGCGTCCCGCCCGGACCCCCGTGAACGACGCGCCGCTGCCTTTCCGTCGTGCCCGCCGTAACCCGGCAAAACGCTGGACGATCATTGCCGGTGGCGCTGCGGCGCTGATGCTGGGCGCAACCGGTGCGCTCTATTGGTTCGGACTGCCGAGCTGGGCGCAGGGGCTCGGGCTTCCGGGGGCCGCCGACGAACCCGATCTGGTGATCGAGTTGCCGCCGAATCAGGACCATCGCGAACTCGCCGACGGCACGATTTATTTCGCCGCGTCGGGGGTGATCATCAACCCGACCGATCGCGAGCAGCGCGTGCCGCCAATCCTTGCGGAGCTGCGCGATGCGCAGGGGACGATCGTCTATAGCTGGACGATCAAGCCGCCGGTGCGGATGCTGCCGCCCAATGAGAAGGTCAATTTCAGCGAAGCGAAGCTCGACATTCCGCGCCGCGCGACGCAGCTGACCGTCAGCTGGGCCCTACCAAAAAACTAAATCATACAGGGGGTTGGTGTGACGTCACGGCGTCACAGGCTGAGTGCGGCGGCGAGTGAAAGCAAAAAGCTGGTCAGCGTTGCGACGATGATCGGCGCGAAGCTGCGCCAGCCCTGATCGAGCAGCAGCGCGAGCTGCGCCTTCATCGCGGTGGCGACGACCGCGAGCAGCAGCAGGGCTTGTGCACCGCCGTTTGCGGCGTGTTGAACCGGCGCGGGGATGGCGATCAGCGAATTGACCGCGGCGACCGCCAGAAAGCTGGTGATGAACCACGGCAGCCGCAGCGGAATCCTCATCTTGCCGCCTTCGCCGCCGCGGCCGAGCCACATGGCGACGAGCATCAGCATCGGCGCGAGCAGCGCGACACGCGCCAGCTTGACGATCGTCGCGACCTCGCCCGCTTCCGGAGAGAAGGAAAAACCACCGCCGATCGCCTGCGCGACGTCGTGGATCGACGCGCCGATCAGGAAACCTGCCTGCGCGTCGGTCAGGCCGAATTCGGCGGCCAGTACCGGATAGGCCGACATTGCGAGCGCGCTCGCGACGGTGATGCCGACGAGGGTCATGGTGAAGCGTGCCTGATCGACGCGCTTGTCGCCGATCAGCGAATAGAGCGCGAGCGCCGCCGACGCGCCGCAGATCGCGGTCGCGCCGCCGGCGAGCAGCGCGGCATGGCTGTCCTGCCGGAACAGCCGGGCGCTCGCGACGGTGACGATGATCACCGCGAGCATGATCAGGACGAGCAGGATGAAGGGCAGCGGGCCGAGTTCGGCGAGCTGCTGCGCGGTGATGCGCGCGCCGACGAGGACGATGCCGACGCGCAGCGCGGTTTGCGACATCAGGTCGAGCCCGGCGTGGGTGCGTTTGTCCTGCGACAAAAAGCTCATGGCGAGGCCGATCAACAGCCCCATCAACACCAGCGGTGCGGCATAATGGTCGGCGAGCCACGCGGCGGCGAGCGCGGCGATGCCGGTGACGAGAATGCCGGGCAGATAGTCGCGCCAGCGATGCCGTGCGGGCGGATGCACCTCAAGCTGCATCTCGCCATAAAGATCGGCGGCCATCGGCCAGCGCGTTTCGGATGGTTTCACGTCGGCTCCCTGTGGCGTGGCGGCGGCCCCGCTTTGCACCCGTGGATGCGTCCGCGCAATGATCGTGCGATAAGGCCATTGCTGGCGCGCCCGGAGCTTGCTAGGAGCCGCGCTCTACCGGCACCCGTAGCTCAGCTGGATAGAGCGCTGCCCTCCGAAGGCAGAGGCCAGGGGTTCGAATCCCTTCGGGTGCGCCATTTTTCCATGGTTTGACCATGCGGTCTTTTCAGCACATCAAAATTTGGCGACATGATTGTCGCGGTCGCCCGCGGCCGAATCTTTCTGCTGTCTGGCTGCCGACGCGCCCCGATCGGCAGGAAAAGCCGGGCAGGCGATCGGCCTGCCCGGCTTTTCCTGCGCTTCTAGGCGAAGATATAGGGATCGCTGATTCCGTGAACGCCGCGCTCTATACGCCCGGCGAGGCGGGTTTCGATGCCGGGCAGCGTGACGGTCACGTCGTACCAGTCATGATCCTTCGGGGTCGGCCATGGCTGTATCGCCTTGCTGCGACCCGCGATTGCAATCTCCTTGCTGGCCGAGGGGGCATAGGCGTCGCGCGCTATCACGGCCTTTTGCGGATCACCGGTTTCATTGACGAAGGTGAATGCCAGCTTCTTCCCATCATAGCGCGCGGTCATCGCGGGTGCGCGCGCAGCTTCACCCGATTTCCCGCGAAAGGCGCGGTGAAAACCGTTGGGGCCGAGCACCCACAGGTCGAACGCCCCGTCGGCGCCAACGTCCCAGCGATCGTTGATCGTCTTGCCTGCCTCGACCGTATAGCGGCGCGGAATGCGATCGAGATTTTGCTTGTCATATACGTGGAACACCGCGCCGGCAGCGCCCTGATTGACGAAGTCGAGCCCGACCGCTTTCCCCGCGGCGTCGATCCGGGCATCGACATGAAGGATATAAGGCAGCGCGCGCGAACGGCGGATGCCCTTTTCCTGGAACAGATCCTGCGGGACGCGCGGCGGCATCGCCTTGGGACGCTGCAAATGCGTATCGAGGATCGCGGTCGATCCGCTGACATCGGGCAGCGCGGGAAAGGCCGCATCGGCGCTTTTGGTGAAATCGAAGCAGGAGGTCATGTCGCCGCACACCGCGCGATGCCACGGGCTGATCGCGGGGATGGTGATGCCGAAACGTTTTTCGAGGAATTGGCCGACCGAGGTGTGATCCATCACCTCGCTGCTGACCCAGCCGCCCTTGCTCCACGGCGAGACGACATACATCGGCACGCGCGGGCCAAGCCCGAAGGGGCGCGTCGTCCCCGAGATACTGTCGTCGCGTGACAGATATTTATCCTCATGATCGTCGAAATAATGGCCGGGCAGTGCGAGCGTCGCCTTGCCCGCGAGCGTGCCGTCGGCATTGTACGACGGCGGCGCGGCGGGGGGCATGTGGTCGAACAATCCGTCATTTTCGTCGAAGGTCTGGAAGAAGACCGTACCGCTCCACACGTCGGGATTGGCGGTCAGCGCATCGAGCACGCGCGCGGTGAATTCGGCGCCCTCGATCGGGGTCGAAGCCGAGGGATGTTCGGACCATTGCTTGGGCGGCAGCACCCACGACACCGCGGGCAGCGTGCCGTTCTTGGCATCTTCAGCGAGCTGTTCGAGCGAATGATGCGCCATGCCGCGTTCATAGATTGGTGAGCCCGGCTTCGCGTCGCGAAAGCCCTTGAACGCCAGCCCGCCGTGCATCGCACCGGTCCAATTGTCATTGGGGTCCTGATAGATGCGCCAGTCGACGCCTGCATCTTCGAGCACCTCGGGGATCGTCGCCCATTCGAGCGCATTGCCGGCGTAGGTATAGCCGGGCTCGGGCAGCGCACCCTTGATCCAGCAGCGCAGATTATTGGGCTCCGATTTGTCATCGCGGCAATTGGTGCCGGTCGCAGCGACCTCGGGATCGAAGTTCGACCCCGACCAGAAGACGATGCGATTGGGATCGGTGCCGGTGGTGATCGAGCAATGATAGGCGTCGCAGATGGTGAAGGCTTCGGCGAGTGCGAACTGGAAGGGAATGTCCTCGCGCTTGTAATAACCCATCGAATAGTCGGTCTTGAACTTGGGCCACAGCCCGAACTTGCCCTGGTTCCACGCCGCCTGCGCATCGGAGAAACTGTGCGGGGTGCCCGGCACTTTCAGCGCGTTGGTGCGCGCGGTATCGAGGTGGAAGGGCGGCAGATCGCGCGCGCCATTGCTCTGGAACCAGACATTCTTGCCGTCGGGCAGCGGGATCGGATGGCGGTCGCCAAAGCCGCGCACGCCCTTCATCGTCCCGAAATAATGGTCGAACGAGCGGTTTTCCTGCATCAGGATGACGATGTGGCGTACATCCTTGATCGTGCCGGTGGTACGCTTGGCGGGGATCGCCAGCGCGCGGCCGATGCTGGCGTGGAACGCTGCGGCCGATCCGGCGACACCGGCGGTTTTCAGAAAATGACGTCGAGACTCGCTCATTCAAATTACTCCGGATTGAAAAGAAAAACTGGCGTCACCGCCACGCCCGACGTGCGCGGGACGCGATCAGGTCGAGGGTGAGGATGACGATGAAGATGGCGATCAGGATCGTGCCGACATGGCCATATTCATACATGTCGAAACGGCCCTTCAATTCCTGGCCGATGCCGCCGGCACCGACGAGGCCGATCACCGCGCCCATGCGGACGTTGCGATCGAAGGTGTAGAGCGTGCAGGCGATGTGCTGCGGCAGCGCCTGCGGCAGGATCGCGCTGCGCCAGATCGTCAACCGCCCGGCGCCCATCGCCGCCAGTGCGGCTTGCGGGCGCGGATCGGCATCCTCGATATCGTCGGCATAGAATTTGCCGAGAAAGCCCGCGGCATGCAGGCCGAGCGCGAGCACCCCGGCAATCGGCCCGAAACCATAGGCGATGACGAGGAAGAGCGCCGAGATGAGTTCGGGCACCGCGCGGAAGAAAGCCGATGCCGCGCGGGCAATGGCGCGAATTGCAGGGTGCGGGTTGACATTGCTCGCGCCGAACAGCGCGAGCGGCAGCCCGATCAACACCGCGATAACCGTACCCCAAAGCGCGATCTCGAGCGTCTCGAGCATTTTTGCCGCGATATGGAAGATATAGCCGAACGGCTCGACCAGCCACGCGGTGCGCACGACGCGTTCCTCGTGGCGGAGTGTCTCGGGGCTGAGTTCGGTGATGCGCGTCTCGACATTTTCGATGCGCGCGAATGGCGGCAGATTGTCGGGGTCGAAACCCTCGATCCTGTTCACCTCGCGCCGCGACGATAGCTGGATCGGCGTCAGTTGGCTGAGCGTCCTGCCCAGCCCCTCGGCGACCTGCGAGCGCTCGGCGAATCCGGTCTGTGCCAGTACCGCCTCGCCACTGAGGGCCAGCATCCGGTCGATCTCGACGCGCTGGCCGGTGTAGAAGAGCAGGAGAAATGCGCCGACGAGGATAGCGGCGGCGCGCGCGTTGAGCAAGGTCGGGAAGCGCCAGGGAAGCGCCGCGTTCATGACCGTGCTGCTAACAGGCGCGCCCGGGTAATGCCGCCGTCGAACATCGCCGGGATGCCGTCGAAGACGACGCGGCCGGCGTCGAGCAGGATGATACGATCGGCATAACGTCGCGCGAGGTCGGGCTGGTGCAGGCTGCAGACGAGCGTGGCGCCGAGGTCGCGCGCCTCGTCGCGGAGAAGCGCCAGCGTTGCCTCGCCAGTCGCCGGATCGAGGCTCGCGACGGGCTCGTCGGCGAGGATGATCGCGGGGTGGTGGAGCAGCGCGCGCGCGATCGCGACGCGTTGCTGTTGACCACCCGAAAGACTGTCGGCACGGCGCGCGAGATGGGTTTGCTCCAACCCTAGCTCCGTCAGCAGCCGGGCCGCGCGTTCGCGTTCGGGTTGTGAGTAAAGACCGGTGAAGCTACGCCATAGCGCCACATCGGCGACCGCCATGACATTGCCCGCAACACTCGCCCGTCCGCACAGCGCGAAGTCTTGCGGGATCAGCCCGATGCGCCGGCGGAGCGAGGCGTTCGACGCGAAACCGTCATACAGGATCTGCCCGGCGTGGGCCGCTGTCATTCCGGCGATCACCCGCAGCAAGGTCGATTTGCCCGCGCCCGACGCGCCGAGCACTGCGCAAAACTGGCCTGCGGGGATGTGGAGCGACATATCTGTCAGCGCCTCGGTGCCGCCGGCATGGCCAACGCACAGGTTAGTGATGCGGATATCGATCATCGGCGGGGTCTTTCAGCTGACTTGCGCAGCAACTCGTCTTTCAGTGCCTCGCTGACCTGCGCCATCTTGCGCGCGGCGGGGTCGAAATGATCGGGGGCGACATGCCCGACATAGGAATCGACCTGCGCGCCGCCATAGCCGCGGATCATTGCGGGCGTGACGCCGGGGCTGTCGTCGAGATTCTCGAAGGCCGCCCGCAACTGCCCGCGCAGCGCAGGAGGCAGGCGCGTACTCGCGATCAGCGGTGGATAAGGAATCGGATCGCTCCGCGCGATGACGCGCAGCGCACGCGCGCCGGGGACATTGGCGCGCACCGCCTTGTCATAGCTATCGAACGACAGCGCGGCGGCATCAACCTCGTCGTTGATCAGCGCGGCGAGGCTGTTGGCGTGGGTCCCGGTCATGCGCACCGCCGACAGGTCGCGGACCGGATCGATCCCGGCGTCGAGCAGCATGGCGACAGGGAAGACGAAGGCCGAGGTCGAGTTGACGTCGCCAAAAGCGACGCGCCTGCCGCGCAGCTCGCTGATCGCGCGAACGGGGGAGTCGGCGCGGACGAACAGCCCGGCATAATAGACCGACCGCCCCGATTTGACCGCGACCGCTAGCGGTTCGGCGCAGCCGCGCTTGCGCGCCTGGAGATAGGTGACGGACCCGACAAAGGCGATATCGGCGGCATTGTTACACATCGCCTCGACCACCCCGCCATAGGATTGTGCGACCTTCAGCTCGAAGCGCATCCCGGTACGGAGCGCCACCGCGTTGAAGATCGGCCGATAGTCGGCGAGCGTGCCGCTTTCGGTCCCGCCATCGGCGGGAATCAACAGCACGCGCAGCGGTGGCGGCTGAGCCGGCTTCGGGCGCAAGGCGATCCAGCCCGTGCCGGCGACGAGCATCGCCGCCAGCACGCCCGCCATGATCCACCGTCGCATAGGCAAGCTCCATCGACCCGAAAGACGGGGGGCAGCTACGAGGGGGCTGTGACAGCATCGTGAATCGGGGTTCGGCGGGTCTGGCGCGCTCTGCTGCGCCAGACCCGGAATGATCAGAATTTGGTGGAGTAGGAGACATAGACGCTGCGCGGCTTGCCCTCGAACTCATAGCCATAGAAATATTCGGGGCTGTTGAGCTTGATCTCGCCGCGGTTGAACGCCGAGCTGTAGCGCATGTTGCCATAGCCGTAGCGCTCGGCATATTTCTGATCGAAGATGTTGACGATACGCAGCTGGAACTGATGCTGGCGCTCGTCGCCAAGCCGGTATCCGATCGACCCGTTCATCAGGAAATAATTGCCGAAATTGTGGCGTAGCGAGTTGTTGACCCCGCCGGTCGCAAATTCGGGTCCTTGGTAACGCGGGAAGAGCGTGATGTGGAAACGCTCGTCGGGGCTGCGCCAGCTGACATTGCCGCCGATCATATATTCGGGGGTCTCGCCGATCTGAAGCTTGTCGCCGTCGAGATGCGCTTTTTGCTTGGTATAGTTGATGTTGAACGAGAAGCCCTTGCCGACGCGGACGTCGAGATCGGCGGTCAGCCCGCGAATCTGGGTGGTTCGGTCGTTGTTGAAATAGATGGATTTCCCTGGTGCCCAGCCGGGAATGCCGACGCCTTCTCCAGCCAGCGGAACTTTCGTCTGGATGCGGTTGGTGACGTCGGTGCGGAACGCGCCGACTTCGGCATTCACCGAAACATTGCCGAACTCGGTCGCGAAACCAACGCCGCCATTATAGGTTTCGGTTTCTTCGGTCTTGAGGTCGGGGTTGCCGACGAGCGTGGGGCTTTGGGCAAAAAGCTCGTTGGTGCGCGGCAGGCTGTATGAGGTGCCACCGTTGCCGCGAATGTAGAAATCGCCGATCGGCTGACGGAAGCCGAATTTCCAGATCGTGCGCGATCCGAAGCTGTCGGCAAAATCGGTGCGCAGCGCGAGCGAGAGTTTGGTGGTGGGGCTGAAGAAGAGCACGGGACGAAAATCGGCATAGACGCCGGTGATCGTATTCGCCTTGTTCGGGATGGGGAAGACTGGATCGGAATCATCCTTGTACGATACGACCTGGACGCCGGTGACCAACTCGAAGAGGTCGGGGAAGGACAGGGTGTTGCGGATGTTGAGCCCCATCTCGCGGAACCCGCCGACCTTCGAATCCTTGCCGAAGCCCTTGTTGGCGGCGGGGATCGACTTGCCCGTGCCGTCGCCGAACGCGATCGTCTTGCCGGTCGTCGGATCGATGCAGCCCGCGGCGATCTTGCAGATTTCCGGATAGGTTTCGGTGTTGTTGAGCTGCGGGTTGCTCCAGTAACCCGCAATCTCGGTGTAGACATTGTCCGACCAGCGTCGGTCGAGCGTGAAATCGACGATCGGGTAACGCACACGGTTGGGCGAATAGGTTTCGGCGTCGGGGAACGGGTCCTGGAACTCGATCTGGGTATATTGTCCGTTGACGCGCAATTCGGTCTTGTCGTCGACCTGCCACAGATATTTGATTCCGATATTGCCGCGATTGAGCGGATATTTCTGGATGCCGCCGGCCTTGGCGACATTGTCGACATAGGATTCGGGGGCGAAGATGCGCGGGCCGTCGGTCTGGATGCTGCCGCCATAGACCATCAGGCTGTGGCGCCCGTCGGCGTCGATCGGGAAGCTGGCATTGCCCCAGATTTCGCGCGTGTTGAAGGCGCCATATTGCGCGCCCAACTCGAACTTGCTCGTGCCGTCGGGGCGCTTGGTGACAAGGCTGATCACGCCGATGCCGCCGTTGCTGCCGAAGAACAGGCTGTTGCCGCCGCGGAACACCTCGGCGCGCTCGATCATATGCGGGTCGATCGTCGTCGTACCCCAGATATCCTCGAGCGCGGGGCCGCGGTCATAAAGCGGGACGCCATCGAGCACGACCAGCGTATCGCGGTCGCTGCCGCCGTCGAGGCGGATCGTATATTCGCCTTCGTCGGGCGAGTATCCGATGTTGGCACCCTTGATCAGAAATTGTGCGATCTCGGCAAAGTTGGTTGCGCCGGTTTCGGCAATCTGTTCGGAGCTGATGATCTGGACGGCGTTGCCATATTCGACCGCCTGAGCAGCGAGCGGCGTCGCTTCGACCGTAACGGCGCCGGTCACGACGATCTCGTCCCCTGCCTCGGCGGCGTCGGTCGTCGCCTCGGCCGCGCAGGCGGTGGCAGGCAGCGCGCTCGCGGTCAGGAACAGGCCAAGATGAATGGCCGCACGAAATTTGGGAGAGTTTTGCACAATATTGCCCCTGTTGAAGGATCGCGGTCACATTGGCGGGGCAGAGGTCGATCGCGTTGGGCGACTCGATGCTGCGCCGCACCAATGTTCGAGGCCCGGCTAGGCGCGGCATGTGACAGTTGGATGAAATATTCTCATTTTTAAATTTATATAAAAATGAGAATATTTATTTTTGAGATGGGCGGGTTCTGGGGTAATATGGTCGGCCCCAAAGACGCGGGACAGCGGATTCAGCCAGAGAATTGCCGGATATGAACGAAAAATCCGCAGGACGCCGGGGTGCGGCCGACGATCAGGGGCCGGTCGAAAATGCGCTGGCGCGAATGAGAATGGCGCAGGGCAATATGGCCAAGGGCGCGCGGCGGATCGCCGACTATATTCTCGCGCGGCCCGAGGGGATCGTGCGGATGTCGATCACCGAACTGGCCGACGCGGTCGGGGTGAGCGAGGGCAGCATCGTCAATTTCTGCCGGAGTATCGGCTTGTCCGGTTTTCAGCATTTGAAGCTCAGCCTCGCGCGCGAGATCGTCGAACCGGTGCAGTTCATCCACGAGGATGTCGGGCGCGACGATGATATGGACATGATATGTCGCAAGGTTTTCCATTCGGGGATTCAGGCACTGCGCGATTCGCTGTCGGTGCTCGATCCGCAGTCGCTCGCGCGCGCCGTCGACTCGATCCGCACCGCGAAACGTGTCGAGATTTATGGCATCGGCTCCTCGGCGCCGATGGCCGAGGACACGCATTATCGCATGCTGCGAATCGGGCTCGATGCCCGCGTGGTGACCGACAGCCATATCCAGGCGATCAGCGCGTCGCGCTGCGATTCTGATGTGGCGGTGCTGACAATTTCGCACAGCGGCGCGACGCACGAAACGGTCGCCGCGACGCGGCTGGCGAAAGAAGCCGGTGCGCGAACGATCGTCATCACCAATTTCGCGCGCTCGCCCATCCAGGCCTATGCCGATGTCGTCTTGTTCACCATGGCGCGCGAGACGCGTTTCCGCACCGAGGCGATGACGAGCCGCATCGCGCAACTTTGCGTCGCGGATGCGCTGATCGCGGCGCTGGCGCTCGCCGACCATGACCGCTCGACCGAAACGCTGCGCCAGACATTCGAAGTGCTGTCGATCAAGCGTTTCTGACCGGCCTGCCGGTGCATTTCTGCCGCTCTGAGGCTTGATGCGCGTTGTCGACGCGCCTATGGGCCTGCCCTTCCGGAACCCGGTACGCTCCCGTTGGCCCTGCGCTGCCATTCGGGCTGCGCGTGCGCCTCAAGAATGGAAAAGCATATGACGACCAGCCCCGCCGGTCCGGTCCTGGGGCTGGATTTCGGTACGACCAACAGCGTTGCCGCGATCGCCGGTGATGATGGTGCGCCCGAACTCGTCGGCTTCGATGGCCCCGCCGCCAGCGGACCGGTTTTCCGTTCGGCGCTCTGCTTCTGGCAGGATGAGGATGTCCGCGGCGGTCTTGCGGTCGAGGCCGGGCCGTGGGCGATCGCCGAATATCTGTCCTGGCCGCAGGACAGCCGCTTCCTGCAGTCATTCAAATCGGTCGCCGCCAGCGCGAGTTTCGACACCGCCTCGATCTTCACCAAACGCTATCGCTTCGAGGAACTGGGGCGCCTGTTCCTCGACAAGCTTGTCACGCATGCCGGTGCCCCGCTTGCGGAGCGGCCGCGCCGCGTCGTCGTCGGTCGCCCGGTGGAATATGCCGGGGGCCGCCCCGACCCCGTCATCGCGCGCCAGCGCTATGACGCCATGTTTGCGGGCTTCGGCACCGAGATCCACTATGTCTATGAGCCGATCGGCGCGGCGTTCAGCTATGCCTCGCGGCTGACCGAGCCGGCGACTTTGCTCGTCGCCGACTTTGGCGGCGGGACGAGCGATTTTTCGGTGGTCAAGGTGGCCGAACCCGGCGCCGCGCGGCGCTGTGTACCGCTTGGCCATGCGGGTATCGGGATTGCGGGGGACCGTTTCGATTACCGGATCATCGACCGGCTGGTACTGCCGATGCTCGGCAAGGGCGGGCTCTATCGCTCGTTCGACAAATTGCTCGAGATACCCGGCGGGCATTTTCGCGATTTCGCCGACTGGTCGCGCCTCGCGCTGATGCGCAATCGCCGCACACTCGACCAGCTCCGCCGGCTTCAGCAGAGCGCGGTCGACGCCGCCGCGATCGGGCGGATGATCGCGGTGATCGAGAATGAGCTGGGCTATCCGCTTTACGATGCGGTCGGCCGGCTCAAGCGTGCATTGTCCGATGGCGACGCCGCGCATTTCCATTTTGCGGGCGCGGGGCTGGAGATCGAGGCCGATGTCACCCGCGCCGAATTCGAAGGCTGGATCGCCGAAGATGTCGCGGCGGTCGAGGCCACGGTCGACCGCGCGCTCGTCGCGGCGGGCGTGCAGGAGCGCGACATCGACCGCGTGTTCCTGACTGGCGGTACCTCGCTTACCCCTGCGATCCGCGCACTGTTCGTGCGGCGCTTCGGCGAGGCGGCGATCATGAGCGGCGACGAGCTGACCTCGATCGCACACGGGCTCGCGCTGATCGCGCAGGAAGAGGATATGACTCCCTGGGCGGCTTGATCGCGCGGTCGCATTAATTCCTCTCCGCCGGCACCGCTGTGTGATATGATGCCTCTGCCAGCCTGCGCATGGGAAGAGGAGGGCAGACGATGGCCGACGACTGGAATGTCGACGATCTGGCGCTGTGCATTAGCCGCCACGAGCGCTATCCGCCTGAAGTCCGTCCGGGCGTCATCCTCACTGTGCGCGAAGTCATCGGCGATATGGTCGATGTGGTGACCGGGCATCATGGCATTGCGCTGCGTTTCCGGGGCGCGCCCGACCTTGGTCCGAGAGCTGCCTATTGCGCGCGGCGCTTTCGCAAAATCACCCCCTGCGAAGCCGATGCCTTCGATCGCGAAGTGATTGACATCATGACCGAAGCGCCTGCCGGCCGCGAATAGGCCGCCCGCAGGCCGCTGATCGCCCCGGCGCGGCTATGAAAAGCGTCTTGATCGATTTAACCGATAAGTCTGCAAGATATTTTGAACTTGCCGGGCGGGGCCGCGATCCATAACTGCCCCCGTGCAAGAGATTATTGCAGTGCAACAAACAAAGGAAACTCTCCCATGGGTATCATCGGAAGCTCGATCAAACCGTTCAACGCCACCTCGTACCATCAGGGCAAGTTCGTCCCCGTGTCGGACGTCGACACCCAGGGCAAGTGGGCGGTTTTCTTCTTCTACCCCGCCGACTTCACCTTCGTTTGCCCGACCGAGCTCGAAGACCTCGCCAACCAGTATGAAACGCTGCAGGGCCTCGGCGTCGAAGTCTATGCCGTGTCGACCGATACGCATTTCAGCCACAAGGCATGGCACGACAGCTCGCCGGCGATCGGCAAGATCAACTATCACATGCTGGGCGACCAGAACCACGTCCTCGCCAACAATTTCGGTGTGCTGCGTGAAGATTCGGGCCTCGCCGACCGTGCGACCTTCGTCGTCGATCCCGACGGCGTGATCCAGGTGATGGAAATCACCTCGGAAGGCGTCGGCCGCAACGCTGAGGAACTGGTCCGCAAGATCAAGGCCGCCGTCTATGTGCGCGCCAACCCCGGTCAGGTCTGCCCCGCGAAGTGGGAAGAAGGCGCCGAGACGCTGGCTCCCTCGATCGAACTCGTCGGCAAGATCTAAGCCGCAGCTACCGGATCGCCGGGCGGGTATTTTGCCCGCCCGGCCTCCCCCCCCAATAGCACATCGTAGCCAGGTCGCCGCGACCGCCCGTTCGGCCGCGAAGCCTTGCGCCTGCCCGGAAAGGCCCTCTCCCATGCCCATCCTCGACGCCAACACGACGGCCCAGCTCAAAACCTATCTCGGCAATCTGCGCCGTCCGATCGAGCTGGTCGCGAGTCTCGACGGCTCGCCCAAGTCGGCCGAGATGCGCAGTCTGGTCGAAGAGGTTGCGGCGCAGTCCGACCTGGTGGCGGCACGCTTCGACGGCGACGACGCCCGCCGGCCGTCCTTCGCGATCCGCGCCGATGAGGGCCGGGCCGAAGCGGTATTCGCGGGCCTGCCGATGGGGCATGAATTCACCTCGCTGATCCTCGCGCTGCTCCACGTCGGCGGCCATCAGCCGAAGGAAGACGCCGAACTTCTTGACGCGGTGCGCGCGCTTGAGGGCGAATTTGTCTTCGAAAGCTTCTTTTCGCTCACCTGCCAGAATTGCCCCGATGTCGTGCAGGCGCTCAACATCATGGCGGCGCTCAATCCGAATGTGCGCCACGTCGCGATCGACGGCGCGCTGTTTCAGGATGAGGTCGAGCGGCGTCAGGTGATGGCGGTGCCTGCGGTCTATCTGAACGGCGAACCCTTTGGTCAGGGCCGCATGGACCTCGCCCAGATCATGGCGAAGCTCGACACCGGCGCGGTCGCCCGCGCCGCCGATAAAATCGCCGCCAAGGATGCGTTCGACGTGCTCGTGATCGGCGGCGGCCCCGCCGGGGCTGCAGCGGCCATCTATGCTGCGCGCAAGGGCATCCGCACCGGCGTCGTCGCCGAACGCTTTGGCGGTCAGGTGCTCGACACGCTGGGGATCGAAAATTTCATCTCGGTCCAGCACACCGAAGGGCCCAAGCTCGCGGCGCAGCTCGAACAACATGTCAAAGAATATGACGTCGATATCATGAACCTGCAGGAGGCGACCCAGCTGATCCCCGGCGGCGCGACCGGCCTCCACGAGGTGAAGCTGAAAAGCGGCGCGAGCGTGCGCGGCAAGACGGTGATCCTCTCGACCGGTGCGCGCTGGCGCCAGATGGGGGTCCCGGGCGAAGAGGAATATCGCAACAAGGGCGTCGCTTACTGCCCGCATTGCGACGGGCCCTTGTTCAAGGGCAAGCGCGTCGCGGTGATCGGCGGCGGCAATTCGGGGGTCGAGGCGGCGATCGACCTTGCGGGCCTCGTCACCCATGTCACGCTGATCGAGTTCGACAGCGAACTGCGCGCCGATGCGGTGCTGCAGAAGAAACTGCGCAGCCTCGTCAACGTCACGATTATCACTTCGGCGCTCACCACCGAAGTGCTCGGCAACGGCGAGCGCGTCGTCGGCCTGCGCTATCGCGACCGCAATAGTGACGAAGAGCATCTGGTCGAGCTCGAAGGGATTTTCGTGCAGATCGGCCTGATTCCGAACACCGAATGGCTCGACGGCGCGATCGCGCTGTCGAACCGCGGCGAGATTGAAATCGACGCGCGCGCCGCGACCAGCCAGCCGGGCATTTTCGCCGCCGGCGACGTGACGACGGTGCCGTACAAGCAGATCGTTATCGCGATGGGGCAGGGATCGACCGCCGCACTGTCGGCCTTCGACCATCTGATCCGTTCGGAGGGGTGATCGTGACGAGCCCGGGGCGCAATTTCGTGACGCTGAAGATCACCTGCGACGATGGTACCACCGGGGTGGGCGACGCGACGCTGAACGGCCGCGAACTCGCGGTCGCAAGCTATCTCGCCGACCATGTCGTCCCGTGCCTGATCGGGCGCGACGCGCACCGGATCGAGGATATCTGGCAATATCTCTACAAGGGCGCATACTGGCGGCGCGGGCCGGTGACGATGACGTCGATCGCCGCGGTCGACATGGCGCTGTGGGATATCAAGGGCAAGCTCGCGGGACTGCCCGTTTATCAATTGCTCGGCGGCGCGGCGCGCGAAGGCTGCATGGTCTATGGCCACGCCAACGGGACGAGCATCGCCGACACGGTCGAGGCGGCGCTCGATTATCAGCGCCAGGGTTATAAGGCGATCCGCCTGCAATGCGGCGTGCCGGGGATGGCGTCGACCTATGGCGTCAGCAAGGACCGCTATTTCTATGAGCCCGCCGACAATGATCTGCCGACCGAGAATATCTGGTCGACGGCCAAATATCTGCGCGTTGTGCCCGAATTGTTCGCTGCCGCGCGCGAGGCATTGGGCTGGGAGGTTCATCTGCTCCACGATGTCCACCACCGGCTGACCCCGATCGAGGCGGCGCGGCTCGGCAAGGATCTCGAGCCCCATCGGCCCTTCTGGATCGAGGATGCGACCCCGGCCGAAGATCAGGAGGCGTTTCGCCTGATCCGCCAGCACACGACAACCCCGCTCGCGGTCGGAGAGATTTTCAACTCGATTTGGGACTGCAAGCATCTGATCGAAAACCGGCTGATCGACTATATTCGCGCAACGGTCCTGCACGCCGGAGGGATCACCCATATGCGCCAGATCGCCTCACTCGCCGACCTGCATCAGGTTCGCACTGGCTGTCACGGCGCGACCGATCTGTCGCCGGTAACGATGGCGGCAGCGCTTCACCTCGGGCTCGCGATCCCCAATTTCGGTATTCAGGAATATATGCGCCACACCCCGGAAACCGACGCGGTCTTTCCGCATGCTTATCGCTTCGCCGATGGCATGCTCCATCCGGGCGATGTGCCGGGGCTGGGGGTGGATATCGACGAGGCGCTTGCCGAAACCCATGCGTACAGCCGCGCCTATCTGCCGGTGAACCGGCTGGAGGACGGAACCTTGTGGAGCTGGTGACGCGCATGCCGGGCCTCGATCGATGACGGTGACCAAGGCGGCATCGCTGGCGGACGACCTGGTCCGGCGTTTCGAGGAACGGATCGAGGTGGGCGACATGCCCCCCGGATCGCGCTTCCCGACCGAAAAGGCGATTGCCGCGGATTTCGAGGTCAGCCGCGCGGTGGTGCGCGAGGCCTATTCGCGGCTTTCGGCGCGCGGCCTGCTCGTCTCGCGGCGCGGATCGGGTGCCTATGTCGCCGACGGCGCGCAGTATCGTGCCTTTCAGGTCACCGCCGAGGAAGTCAGCGCGATC
This sequence comes from Sphingopyxis sp. GW821-FHT12C06, assembly GCF_058807415.1. NCBI lineage: Bacteria > Pseudomonadati > Pseudomonadota > Alphaproteobacteria > Sphingomonadales > Sphingopyxidaceae > Sphingopyxis > Sphingopyxis sp. GW821-FHT12C06. Next base: position 115,998 of record NZ_JBXAQR010000005.1, read on the forward strand.
GACGACGTGCTGGAACTGCTCGAAATGCGCTTGGGGTTCGAAGTCGAGATGGCGGGACTTGCCGCGCAGCGGCGGGCCGACAGCGACCTCGTCGAGCTACGCTGGACGCTGGCGGCGATGGAGGATGGCGGTGACGTCGATGCCTCGATTGCCGCCGACGCCGCCTTTCACGCCGCAATCGCGCGCGCGACGGGCAATCCCTATTTCCTGCGCTTCACGCAATTCATGGGCATCCGGCTCGTCCCGTCGCGACGCCTCTATTTGCAGGGCGACGATCCAGTGCGACATCGCCACTATGCGCAAACGATCAACACCGACCATGGGGCGATCTTTGTTGCGATCGAGGCGAGGGATCCCGCCGCCGCCCGTGAGGCGGCGCGCTGCCATATCGAAAAATCGATCCAACGCTATCGCGCGCTGAAAGAAGGCGGACGGGATCTGTCTGACTAGGTTGCCGTGCCGCCACCGAGCGCCTGATAGAGCGCGACATAGGCGGCGAGCCGATCGGCGCGCAGCTGGATGAGCGCGAGATCGACGGCCAGCAGCGCGCGTTGCGCATCGATTTGTTCGAGATAGGGCGAATAGCCCGCGCGATAGCGGTTGGTTGCGTGGCGCAGCGCATCGGCGACGGCGGCACGCTGGGCGAGCAGCGCAACTTCCTGCGCGCCGAGCCGGTCGATCACCGCGAGCTGGTCTTCGACCTCGCGAAACGCGGTGAGCACGGTACGCCGGTAAGCAAAGGCGGCCTGATCGCGCTGCGCGGTCGCGGCATCGAACTGGCCCTGCAACCGCCCGCCCTGAAACAGTGGGGCCAGGATGCTGCCCCCGATCGACCAGATGCTCACCGGATCGGGCAAAGCGGAGGAGAGGACGGCGCCCGCCGACGCCGACAGGCGGACCTGCGGCAGGAATTGTGCGCGTGCGACGCGCAAATTGGCGTCGGTCGCGGCGAGGGCATATTCGGCCTGCGCGATGTCGGGGCGGCGGCGGACGAGGTCCGACGGCACGACGCCCGGCACCAACGGGGTCGCCAGCGTGGCAAAGTCGCGCCCGCGCGCGATGGCGTGCGGCGTGTCGCCGACCAGCAGCGACAGCGCGTTTTCCTGCCGCGCGATTGCCGCTTCGATCGCAGGGATTTGCTGTTCGGTGGCGCGATACTCGGCCTCCGACTGCCGCAGTTCGAGCTGCGAGGTATAGCCGGCCTCGGCGCGGTCGCGAGCAATGCGCAGCGCCTCGCTGCGCGAGGCGAGCGTCTGGATCAGCAGTTCGCGCCGTTCGTCGAGCGCGAGCAGGGTGATATAGTTGCTCGCGGTTGCGGCGCTGACCGACAGCATCGCGGCCTCGCGTGCGGCTTGCACCGCCGCTGCATTGGCGCGCGCGGCGTCGACCTGCGCGGCGTTGCGGCCGAACAGGTCGATTTCATAGGCGGCCTGGAAGGCGGGCTGCGCGGCGAAATTCTCCGTTGCGGCGCCAAAGGCATTGAGACTGCGCGATTCGGCGCCGGGGATATTGGCGCTCAGGCTGGGGAGCAGCAGCGATCGCGACACGCGCTCCTGCGCCCGCGCTTCGGTGACGCGCGCCGCGGCGATGGCAAGATCGGCATTGTTCGCGCGCGCCTGTTCGACGAGCGCGGCAAGTTGCGCATCGCCGAAGCCGTTCCACCAGTTCCGGTCGATTACTCCCGTTGCGGGCGATGCGGTGCGCCAGTCGGCGGGCGGTGCGACCGCGCTGGCTTCGGGGCGCGGCGCGATTGCCGGCATGCAGGCCGTGAGGAGGAATGGAAGCAGCAAGGCGGCGCGCATCGGACGGCGGATCATCCACCGTCCCCCGTGTGGACGGTCGCGACCACCGACATGCCGGGACCGAGCCGTTCGGTCAGCTTCTGGTCCTTGTCGATCCGGATGCGCACCGCGATGCGTTGCGGCACTTTGACGAAATTGCCCGACCCGGTGTCGGGCTTGATCACGCTGAACTCGCTGCCTGCGGCGGGAGCGATGCTCTCGACATGCCCTTTCAGCTCGGCGCCGCCGAGGGCGTCGATGATCAGTGTTGCGCGTTGGCCGACGCGGATTTTGGCGGTCTGGGCTTCCTTGAAATTGGCAACCACCCAATGGCGCTGGGGGACAAGGTACATGAGCTGGCTGCCCGGATTGACGAGCTGGCCGACGCGCACGGGCACTTCGCTCAGCGTCCCGTCACGCGGGGCGCGGACGATTGTGTTTTGCAGGTCGATGTCGGCAAGGCCGCGCGCCGCTTCGGCATTGGCGACCCCGGCCTCCAGCCCGCCGCGGCCAACCCCGACCGAGCGGACCTGTTCGAGCGCGATCTGGCGCTGGGCCTCGGCCTGGCGAACCGCCGCTTCGGCCTGACGCAACGCCGCGAGCGTCTGATCGCGTTCGCGCAGCGAGACTGACCCTTCGTTGACCAGCTCGTTGACGCGGCGCATGTCGGCCTGCGCGCGGGCGAGCTGGGCTTTGGCATTGCCGATGCTCGCATCCTGCAATTGCACCTGCGCTTCGGCCGACCGGCGGCTTTGTTCGCTGTTGCTGAGGTTGGCCGACTGGGCCGCGATGCTGGCGCTTCCTTGCGCGACGCGCTGGCGATAGATGCGGTCGTCGATGGTGACGAGGATTTGGCCCCCCTTCACCCGTTCGAAATCCTGCACCAGAACCGCGGTGACATAGCCGCCGACCTGCGGCGCGATGATCGTCGTCTGGCCGCGGACATAGGCATTGTCGGTCGACTGGCTGGCGGGCCGGAAGGGCGGCAGGCCCCAGGCGTAAAGAATGGCGAGAACGCCGACGAGGATAACGCCGCCGAACAGGACAAATTGCTTGCGCGATCGGTCGGGCCGCCATCCGCTGGCGGGACGTTCTTCGGGATCGGGTGCGGCGGGCGCCGATGCCGGAACCTCCTTCGCCGTGTCGGCGGGGGGCGGTGTGTCGTCTTGCTTGTCGGTCATTGGTTTCTCGTCATCATCTTCTGAAGCGCCTCCAGTTCCTTGGCCAACGGATTGACCCCGCGCTTGCGATCGTAAAGCCAGCGCGCCGTCATGATCAGAAACCCCAGCGACGCTCCGGTGCCGATCACGAAAAACACGTCGTTAAAGGCCAGAATCGCCGCCTCGCGCGCCGCTTCCTGCACCACCAGCGCGCCCGCCGTCGCGCTGCGCAATACCGGGTCGGTCATCGTTCCGCTCATGCTCGCGGCCAGATCGTTGATCGCCTTGGCGACCCCGGGGTTGCTGGTTGATACGCTTTGTCCCAGCATCATCAGATGGGCTTTGGCCCGCAGCGTATGAAAGGCCGATAGCGCCGCGACCCCGGCAAGGCCACCGAGGGTTTGCGAGAGGTTGAACAGCGCGAGGAAGCTGATCACATGCGACGGTCCCTTGGCGAGCGCGCGCACGAAACCCTCCATCAGCATTGGTCCCATGAAATAGACAGCCGCAAAAGCGAGCGCGGCCTGCGTCAGGTAAAGATTGGCCGGGCGGGTCAGCAGGCCTGAATGGGTGTCGGCGAAGGCGGCGACGGCGATGACGGCCAGCGAGACGAGCGTCGGTCGCCTGAGGTCGTTGGGGTCGAGCCGCGCCACCGCGAGAATGGCGCCGAACAGCGTCGCGAGCGTCAGCAGCGTATAATAGGTGACAAGCTGGTCGTTCACCATGCCGAGCGCGGACAATAATCCGGTCGAACCGAAATTCTGTTCGGACAAAAGGACGCGCACAAAGGCGCCCGCCAGCGCAAATTTCAGCAAGTCACGGCTGCCCATCCAGCGCGTGTGCAGCATCGGGTTGGCGCGGTTATGCTCGATCAGAAATGCTACGCCGATCAGGAGAATCGACGCCGCCAGCGCACCGCCCAGCCATGGCGTCGACCACCATATGATCCGCCCCTGGATCAGGAAGGCGCACAGCAACCCGACCCCGGCGGCGAGCAGCGGAAAGGTGACGAGATCGAGCTTTTCGAACGAACGGATCGTCTCGCCGGGCGGCAGATACAGGATGTTGACCAGCCCCACCGCGACCAGCGACAGCGCAAACTGCAGCACGAACAGGTTGGTGACGTCGCCGTCGGCGAGCAACAGCGGCGAGATGGCGCGCGCGAAGGGCAGCGCGACCTGCGTCAGGCCGATGCCTATCAGCAATCCGCCGAGCCGCGCTTTGGCGGGGACGCCCTGCATCAGATAGAAGATCGCCAGCGTGGAAAGGCCGCTCGCGGCGACACCCGATACGCCCCGCGCGACCAGCTCCATCCGGTAACCGGCGTCGAACAGCTGGAGAAAGTTGGCGAGCAGAAGCGCCAGCATGACCACGCGCACGAAGCGCTGGATGCCGAATTGCTGGCGCGCCTTGAACAGCAGGATGCTCATGCATGCGTTGGTCATGCTATAGGTGGCGGTGACCCAGCCGGCATCGACCGGAGTCAGGTCGAGATGCCCCTGAAGCGCGGTCAGATTGGCGAGCAGCAGGCCGTTCTGAAATCCGCCGACGATGCCCAGATAAGTGCCGATCAGGAAATAGGCGAATTTGCGCGATGACGGATGGTCGGGGTTCGCGGGCGAACCCGGCATCATCGGCCGCTCATGCGGTTTGAAGATATAGCCGCCCGACGCGGGGCTGCCATTCGCTGGATCAGCCATGGCGGACAAGCAGACTGTCGACGCCGGCATGATGGACGCCGTCGATGTGGGTGCGCGGCAGGACGGGCATCGGCTGAATCCTTTGTCTCCTCCGCAAGCCCGCGATCGAATGCGCGTCATCGCGGCTTTGGCGCGCTGCACGATAGCCCGGCATGGCCCGGGTTTCGAGCCGAAATTGCAAGAAAATGCCGAAGGACAATTAACGGAAAACCGCCCCCGGGCTGGCGTTCGGAACCTTGCTCGTCGCTTTCGGCGGCGTGCGGGCGTCTCTTTTCGGGGCATGCCGGAGAGAGCGTCATGGCCCCCTGTGCATGAATCCTCCGTTTACCCAACTTGATTTCGACTCGTGATGCTCTATTCCGGGCGCCGTGCAAGGCGACCCAGACAATTACATCAGTCTCCTTTCGGCCGCGCAAATTGAAACGCTGCGGCATGTTTTCGAGCATAAAAATTCCAAGCAAATTGCCCGTATCATGGGCGTGTCACCCCATACGGTCGACGAGCGGGTGCGGCGATCTCTGAAAAAGTTAAATGTTTCCAACAGGATAGAGGCATCTCGAATTCTCGCGGCGCATGGCGTCTTCGATGATGTTACCCCTTATCAACCTTTGACATATCAATTGATCGACCTAGGCAGCGACCTCCCTCCCGCCGATGCGGATGTGGGGCGCAGTTCGTTCAGGCGGATATTTGATATAGGTTCGCCATTTCCGACCGCGTCCCAGCCGGTCAACCGGCATGGGTTGTTGGAAAGGGTAATCTGGCCGATTCTGATCGCGTTTGCGACCATTTTGGCCTTCTCCGCTCTCTATTCAATCCTTGTCGGACTCGGCCGCGTTCTGAAGTGAATGTCGAGGCGAGATGCTGCGGGGGGGTCCGTTAGCATTCTCTTTTCAAGGGACTAAGACCATGCTGAACGAACGGGTTTCTGCAGCGAAGAAGATCGCATCCGAACTGCATCAGGCCGAAGACGCCCTCGATGAAGCGATGATTTGTATCGCGCGGCTGGCGGCGACCTTACCTGCGGCGCGGCGCGACACCAACATGTCGGCGATCGTCGGTCAGACCGCGATGGGGAAGGTTGCACATGCGCTGGCTGCGGCGGGTGACGTGCGCCAGCTTTTGACCGACGCGCATCTGGCGTTGACCGTCACCCAGAAAGAAGTTGGTCTGGGCACACGGATGTTCGGTGCCGGGGTCAAGCCGCCAAGCGGGATGCTGAGCGACGAAGGCAGCAACGATCAGACCCTGGCCGATGTTGCGGCACGGTCGTTCGCCCAGGCGTCCTGACGCACCGGCAGAAGGCAGACAAGTTAGATGTGGACCGTGGCGGCCTACTATGGCGTGCTGCTCGTCACGGTCGCCGTTGCCATGCGGCGCGGCGGCCGGTTGGAGCGGTGGGCAGCGTATACCGCGCTGCTCGCCTCGGTCTTCACCAGTATTTTGGTACCCTATCCAAAATGGACTGACATTGAGACCCAGATCTTCGTCATCGACGTTCTTGCGTTGATGAGTTTTTGGATCATCGCATTGAAAACGCATCGTTTCTGGCCATACTGGATCACCGGTTGGCAATTGATCGCGATTTTCGGGCATGTCCAAAAGCTGATGTTTTCGGAGATATTGGAGCGCCCTTATGCGCTGCTTTCAATGTATATTTCCTACCCGATCCTCTTTGTCATTCTTTATGCATCGGGGTCGGCGAAACGGAGGGGTGAGGTTAGGGCGTAGCACATGCTGCACCCGAGGGGTCTTCATCATATGCAGCAATTTTCAAACCAAGAAATTGCCGAGATCAAGTCGCGGATCGACCAAATCCACGAAATGCTGGCAAGCCGCGGGAGCGATGCGCCGGTCGTCATGGACGAACTGGGTCAGGCTCGCGATGCGCAGGCCCTGCGGATCGCGCCGCGCCCGGCTCTGGCGAACCAGGTGGCGTTCAACATCCAGATGCGGCGGATGCGCAAAAGTCATTTCGGCGGCGCCCCGCTGACGGGGCCGGCATGGGACATGATGCTCGACCTGATGCTGGCCAATACGCATGGCCGCGAACTGAGCGCCAGCGACCTTGCGACAGGCGCCAGCGTCCCCTTGTCGTCCGGCCTTCGGATGATCGCGGCGCTCGAAATGCACGGTCTCGCCAAGCGCAGCATTGACGAGCGCGACCGGCGGCGCTCAATCGTCCGGCTGACCGAAAACGGCGCCGAACGCATGGCCACCTATTTCGATATCATCGGTGCGGCCTGGCAAGAGGGTCAGCCGCGCGCGGCCTGATGTCTCCCCGTTGGGCACCGCCAACGGCGGTCCGGCACGCCACAGACGGGCGCCGGATCAATCGGTCATCTCCCGCATCATGCGGTCGACTTTGGCCATCGCCTCGCGCTTGATCTGACAGATACGCGCGGCGCTGACGTCGAGCGTCAGGCCGATCTCCTGCAAATTCAACTCCTCGAAGAAGTATAGCTGGAGCACCATCTGCTCGCGCTCCGACAACCGGCCGATGCATTGCTGCAGCGCCTGGAGCATGTCTTCCTGCTCGCATTGGTCGCTGGCATCGCCGCCGCTGTCGGCGACCAGGAAGTCGCCGCCATCCATCAGTTCGTCGAGCGAGGTCGAGCGGCCGTGGGTCGCACTGCGTTCGAGCACAAAATAATCTTCGGCCGACATCTCGAGCGCCGCCGCCATTTCGGCTGTGGTTGGTGCGCGCATCAGCTGTTGTTCGAGCGTCTTGCGCATCGTCTGGATCCGCTTGTTCGCGACCATCGCCGATCGGCCGACATCGGCTTCGCGGCGCAGCTGGTCGATCATCGCGCCGCGGATGCGGGTCGTGGCATAGGTGGTAAAGGCAAAGCCGCGTTCTTCATAATGACGGCTCGCCTCGATCAGCGCGATCAGCCCGGTCTGAATCAGGTCATCGAGCTCGCTCGTCCGCGCTACGCGCGAGAATACTTGCCAGGCAATCTTACGTACCAGCGGTGCATGGTCCGCGACCAGCGTGTCGACGCTGTCGACATAGCCATGCGGGCGCAGGACGCGGGCAGCAGCGCCGGCGAATTGCTCGGCGGGCTCAATTCTCATGCAATTCGTCCTCCATCTGGGCGCTCTCGTCACGGGTGAGGCGCGGGACTTCGCCGCCGATCGTTGCGACGATCTCGGTCGCTTTGGTCGCCGGAATTTCGAGGTAGGAAATGACGGCGACGTCGGGGAATGTTGCGCGGACCAGCCGCGACAGTGCCGAGCGGCAGATCGGCGAGGCGACGAGGGCAAAGCTGCGTGTCTGGAGCAACAGCGGCTCGACCGCCTGACCGACTTCGCCGATGATTTTCATCGCCATACCATGTTCGAACGGCCACTCGGCCCCCGGGTTCGCACGCACCGCCTGGTTGAGCAGCATCTCGATCTCGGGGCTGAAGGTCACGACGGGCAGCGGCATGCGGCTCGGCACGATCGTCTGGACGATCAGCGCGCCGATGCGCTGGCGTACGGCCTCGACCAGATCGGCTTCGCCGAGCTGTTGAGCCGCCAGCGATACCATCGCCTCGGCAATCTTGCGGAAATCGCGCAGCGGAACGCGTTCGATCAGCAGCGATTTGCACAGGCTGGCAATGCGCGGCAGCGCATAATTTTGCGGGCTGAGATTCTGCGCAAGCTGCGGATAGTGGATCTTCAGATTGTCGATCAGCGCCTGGGCATCGTCGATGCCGAACAGGTCCGACGCCGATCCCACGATGCTGTTGTTGAGGTGGGTCGCGACGACGGTCGCCGGGTCGACGACGGTATAACCCGCCGCGATCGCGTCATTTTGGGAGGTTTTGGGAATCCACAGCGCATCGAGCCCGAAGGTCGGATCCTTGCATGCCCGCCCGGCGACCTTGGTGACGAGGTCACCCGAATCGAGTGCGAGCATCTCATTGGGGAAAACCTCGTCCTCGCCGATGATCACGCCAGCGACCGAGATGCGATAGACGTTGCCGGGCAGCGACAAATCGTCGCTGACCTTTACCGCCGGGACGACAAAGCCCAGCTCTTTCGACAATTGCTTACGAATGCCGGTGATCCGGCCCATCAGCGGCGCGCCCTTGCGTTCGTCGACGAGCGCAACGAGCGCGTAGCCGATTTCGAGCTGGCAGGCGCTCGCGTCGCTGACATCGGCCCAATCGATATGATGCGGGTCGGGGGCGGGTGCGGCGGGTGCGGGGGCCGCTGCGATTTCGGCGGCGGCGCGCTTCAGGTGCCAGCCGAGGCCGAGGGCGATGGCCGCAGCGGGCAGGACCAGCATTTGCGGCATCGCCGGGACGAGCCCGAGGATGAACAGGATCGCGCCAACCGCCAGCCAGACGTGCGACGAGGCGAACTGGCTGCTGATCTGGTCGCTGAGGTTGAGGGGCGAGGTAACGCGGGTGACGATTGATGCGGCGGCGATCGACAACAGCAGCGCCGGGATCTGCGCGACGAGCGCGTCGCCGATCGCGAGCGTGATATAGGTACCGCCAGCTTCCGAAAAGCTGAGGCCGTGGCTGAAGATGCCAAGGATCAACCCGCCGACGATATTGACGAACAGGATCAGCAGGCCGGCGATCGCGTCGCCCTTCACAAATTTCGAGGCACCGTCCATCGAGCCATAGAAATCGGCTTCGGTCGCGACTTCGACACGGCGCGCCTTGGCTTCTTCGGGGCTGAGCAGCCCGGCGTTGAGATCGGCATCGATGGCCATCTGCTTGCCGGGCAGGGCGTCGAGGGTGAAGCGCGCCGACACTTCGGACACGCGCCCGGCGCCCTTGGTGATGACGACCATGTTGATGATCATCAGCACGACGAAAACGAACAGGCCGACGACATAGTCGCCGCCGATCAGCACCTGGCCGAACGCCTCGATCACATGGCCCGCTGACGCCGTGCCTTCATGGCCATGGACGAGGACAACGCGCGTCGAGGCGACGTTGAGCGCGAGGCGGAACAGCGTCGCGAGCAGCAAGACGGTCGGGAAGGACGAAAAATCGAGCGGCTTGGCTGCCGACAGCGCGACCATCAGGATGGCGAGGCTGACCATGATATTGGCGACGAAGCTGATGTCGAGGATCAGTGGCGATACCGGGATCACCATCAAGCCGACGAGTATCAGCATCCCGGCGGGCAGCGCGGCGGCGCCCGCCATGGGGCCGAGGCTGCGGAAGTTGAAGCCCGCGATCATGATGCGCCTCCCGACAAACTGGCAAGCCGGCGATAGGCATCGGCGGCAAAGCCCATCGACAATTTCCGGGGCATGGGTTGGATATCCATCATCTGTAGCGGGGGACGCCCGCCGCCCGCGCCGTGCGCGCTGCTTGCGGAACTACTCGCCGCGATTTGCCAGCCGGCGGCCGGCACAATCTTGATATTCTCGGCCTTGCCGCCGTCCTCGAGCTTGGCGCGAAAGCGCTCGCGGATGTCGGCGAGGCTGCGCATGCTGCCGTCGGGGGCGTAAAAGACCGACCGGTTGGCGGCAGCAGCCTCGGGCATCATCGTCGCGCCGGGCTGGTCGGGGTTCGCCGCCATGGCCGACAGGAATTCGACCGCGCCGCCGCTGCCGAGGAAATGGGCAAGATACAGGTCGACGGGCTCGGCCGAGCGGCCGATTCGGCTTTCGAGATGGTCGCGATTGTCGGCAGTCAGCGCGGCGGCCATGCTCGACGAGGCGGCGGGGTCGTCGCGCAGGTCAAGAATCTGCTGGCGCAGCGCCGGGTCGGTGACCGACAGGCGACCCGATGCGTCGCGGCCGATCGCGTCGGCGGCCCACGCCATGCCATGATCGGCGCCGTGCTTCCGCAGCGTTGCGAGCCATGTCTGTCTGGTGAACTGGAACAGGCCGCGCGCCGACGAGGTCGCCGCTTTCGCGGTCGGATTATAGGCGCTTTCGACGCGCGCGACGTCGAACAGATAGTTGAAGTCGATGCCCGAGCGCGCCGACGCATTTTGCACCGCATCCAATACGGGTGCGGCGACGCGGGTGCTTGGGGTCGGGTTGTTGATTGCATACATGATTTTGGTTCCGCTGGTTCGGCAGACCAAAAGCAATCATCGTGCCATTTTCAGATTTTGACCTGAAAATGTTGATTATCAATAGGTTAAAGCGATGCCTCGTGGCTGGGTTCCGCGGAGGGCATGGCCTTTGTCAATCCTCTGACGCGTCCAGTGCTTCAATATGTTGACGCGCATCGATGCCGCCTGGAGCTGGGCGAGTGTTTGGGTCATCAGCGCGCGGGCGCGATGTTCGGTGCCGTCGGCGATCGTAGCGCCGCGCATCAGGATGACTGCGGTCGCGAGCTCCTCGGTCGCCGCGATGATCGCGCCGGCATCATGGCCGTCAAGCGCCCCGATCAGATGGTCGAGCTTTTGCTGCACATCGTCCATTTGCGTCAGCATCAGGCGTTGCCCCGGTGGAATTGCGCCATTGCCTTGGCGATGGCTGCGGGGTCGGCGGCATAGCTGCCGTTTGCAATAGCGGTGCGCAGCGTCGCGACGCGCGACACATCGATGGTCGGGCCTTGCCCGGCGAGTTCGCCTGCCAGGCTCGTCAGCCGGGTCGCGGGCAACGGATCCCGCGCGGCGAGCGCCGGGGTCGGCGCGCGCATCGCCGCCGCCGCATCGCCGAGGATCTTGCGCGGCGCGCCCGTGCGGACATATCCGCCGACGGCTTGCAGCCCGATCTTGCTGTCACCCGACATTTTCGCCTCCATGCCGCGCCGTCAGAAAAGTGACGACCTTGTTCGAAGGGGCTTAACGGCGGCGGCGGCGGGCGATTAAGGCGAAGGGTAAAAAAAGGTAAAAGAAAACCCGGCGGCGTCGGAAAAACGACAGCGCCGGGCGGGCCCGCGATCAACGGGGCAGAGGTTCGACCCTGGGCGGTGGCCTCTAATTGTCGAGGCGGGCGCGTCCCGGGCCGACGACGGTCGCGCTCAGCATGCTCTTGGCGTCGTTGCCGCGCAATGCAATGGTTTCGCCGACACGTCCGTCCTGGGTCGCGATTGCGGCATAGCTGATCGAATAGCTGTCGGTCTCGATCGTCACGCGAACATTGTCGCCGCGGCGGATCGCAGGAGCGCCGCTGGGCTTGGCCGGGCTGGCGGCGATGGGGGCGGCGTCGGCGGATCCGGCTGCGGGGCCGGTCATCGGCACGCGCAGGCGCCAGCCGAGCGAGGGGCAGCGAACCGCGAGCGCCTGGCCGTCGATCGGGGTCACGGTCGCCTGTTCGGGACAGCGCGCGAGCTTGATGCGGCGGTCGATCGGAGCGGCCGATCGGCCCATCGCCTGGGCGACCATTGTGGTCAGTGCGTCGATCTTCTGCCAATCCTCATGGCCCTGCTGGGCCTCGGCGGGGATTGCGGCGGCGAGCAGGCCGGCGGCGAGCGCGGCGCTTGTCTTGCGATACATGTCCATCTCCTGTGGTCCAAATCGATCGCCCGCCGAGAAGCAGGAAGCGTGCCAGTCGCGGTTGTGCGCTGATATTGCGGGCGCAGACCGGGCGTCGTCAAACTTTTGACGAGCGACGCGGCGCGTGCGGCGGCGCAACGCGTGTCGGCAGAAAAACCGACGGAAATTCATAGCGAAGATCATTTTGGCACGGCGATTGCATCATGCCTTGTGTCCCGCACGGTTGGGCCGGTCAGGCCGGTTCCGACAGGCGGCAAATGAAGGAATGTGATGATGGCATCCGAGAAACTCTTTGGCGTGCATGCGGCGGCGCTTCAGCTGCGCAGCCAGCGCATGATGATGCTCGCGTCGAACATCGCCAACGCCGCGACGCCCAATTACAAGGCGCGCGACCTCGATTTTTCCAAGGCGCTCGATCTGGCGCGCCAGGGCGGCTCGACCGAGGGGGCGGTACTGTACCGCGTCCCCGTCCAGTCGTCGCTCGACGGCAACACCGTTGAAATGGCGACCGAGCAGACCGCCTTCGCCGAAAATGCGCTCGCCTATCGCTCGAGCCTTTCGTTCCTCAGCGGGCGCGTCAACACGCTGACCCGTGCGATCAAGGGCGAGTGACGATGAACGGGAGCGCCTTTTCGGTCTTCGACATCAGCGGCCGCGCGATGTCGGCGCAGCTCGTCCGGCTCAACACCACCGCGTCGAACCTCGCCAATGCGGGAACGGTTGCGGGCAGCGAAGCGGGCGCCTTTCGCTCGCTCAAGCCCGTCTTCCGCACCGTGATGGACGATTATGGCCGTGCGACGGTTCAGGTCGATCAGGTGACGGCGGCGAAAATCGCGCCGTCGAAACGGCACGATCCGACGAACCCGCTCGCCGACAAGGACGGCAACGTCTGGGAAGCCGCGGTCGATAGCGCCGCCGAGCTGGTCGAGATGGTCGAGACCGCGCGCCAATATCAGAACAACGTCCAGGTCCTCGAAACCGCGAAGGGTCTGATCAACGAAACTCTCAGGATGGGACAATAGTCATGGCCGTCAACGGCGTAACCAACACCAACCCGGTGCTTCAGCCCAAGGGCAGCGCGAACCAGATGGGCCAGCAGGATTTCCTGCGCCTGATGACCGCGCAGCTCAGCCAGCAGGACCCGTTCAATCCCGTCGATAACCAGCAGATGGTCGCGCAGATGGCGCAATTCTCCAGCCTCGCCGGGATCAACGACACCAACACGGTACTTGCCGAAATCTCCAAGCAGATCGCGGCGCAGACGCAGCTGCTCAAGGACATCAAGGCCGGGGGCTCGATCCCGGCACCGACCCCGACACCCACTCCCACGGAAGGATAATCTCATGTCATTCTATACTTCGCTTTCGGGCCTCAAGGGCGCCCAGACCGACATGTCGGTCGTTTCGAACAATATCGCCAACGCGGGCTCGGTCGGCTTCAAGCGCAGCAAGGCGCAGTTCGGCGACATCTTCGCCGCGTCGCCGAACCAGTCGACCAAGACCATCGCAGGTCAGGGCGTGCGCCTGAACGGCATCACCCAGCAATTCACCCAGGGGTCGTATGAAGCGAGCGAAAAGACGCTCGACATGGCGATCGTTGGCGAGGGCCTGTTCATCGTCAAGGGCGCACCGCCGACCAATGCAGTCAGCTATTCGCGCAACGGCGCCTTCACGCCGCTTCCCGACGGCCGCGTCGTCGACACCACCGGATCGACGCTGCAGTTGCTGCCGGTTGATGCCAATGGCGACGTCACCAACCGCACGCTCGCGGGCGCTTTCGACCTTGTCCTGCCGCCGCACGCCCCGGGCCTGCCCGACGTCGCGCTGATCAATATGTCGGTCGGCCTCGACGGCCTCGTCACCGCGACCTTCGCCGACGGGTCGAACCAGAAAATGGGCAAGATCGCGATGGCGACCTTCCCCGCGATGGAAGGGCTGCGCCCGACTGGCGACGCGCATTGGCAGTCGACCGGCGACAGCGGCGCCCCGAAAATCGATTCGCCCGGAAGCGGCGCGATGGGTGCAGTGCGCTCGGGCGCGCTCGAACGCTCGAACGTCGATATCACCGAGGAACTGGTAATGCTGATGGCGGCGCAGCGCAATTTCCAGGCCAATGCCAAGGCGATCGAGGGCGCGTCACAGCTGACCCAGACGATCATCGGCATGCGCTGACGTTTCGCTGATCGCTGCCTGCCAGGAGAATTTCGATGGACCGCGTTATTTATACCAGCCTCTCCGCGATGCGGGGCAGCTCGGCCCGGCAGACGGCGATCGCCAACAATCTGGCCAATGCGCAGACGCCCGGCTTTCGTGGCGATCTGGCCGAAGCGCAGACCTTGTGGCTGCACGGCGGCGGGCTCGATGCCCGCGCCGTGTCGTCCGAAGAGGTGATCGGCGCCGACATGCGTACCGGCACGATCACGGCAACCGGACGCGACCTCGACGTCGCGATGGAGGGCGAAGCGATGCTCGTCGTCCAGGCAGCGAATGGCGAGGAGGCCTATACACGGCGCGGCGATTTGCAGCTGTCCTCGAGCGGCCTGCTCACCACCGGCGACGGTCATCCGGTTCAAGGCACTCAGGGTCCGGTCACCGTCCCGCCGTCGGATTCGGTCAAGATCGATTCCGAAGGGCGCATCTGGGCGGTTCCCGCCGGCGGCGATCCTGAAAATCCGGTCGAAGTCGATCGGCTGCGGCTCGCGGTCCCGACCGGGTCGGATATCGTCAAGGGCCTCGACAATCTGTTCCGCGTCAAGGGCGGGGGCATTTTGCCCGACGATCCCGAGGCGCGGCTTGTTACCCGCTCGATCGAAGGATCGAACGTCGCTGCCACCACTGCGCTCGTCGAGATGATCGAAGCGAGCCGGAGCTGGGACAATCAAATCAAACTCGTCAGTGACGCACGCGACATGGACAGCGCGACCGCGAACCTGATGCAGCTGCCCCGTTAAGGAGAATATGACATGAGCTTCGGTGCCTTGCACGTCGCGCGAACCGGTCTGGATGCCCAGGGCTTCCGGATGCAGGTGATCGCCAACAACCTCGCCAACGTGAACACCACGGGCTTCAAGCGCGATCGCGCCAGCTTTGAAACGCTGAGCTATCAGATGATGACCGCGCCGGGGGCGCCGTCGTCGGCCGAGAATCGCTATGCGACCGGGCTCAACCTCGGCACCGGCGTCTCGCTGGGCGGTACCGCGCGGATTGATACGCAGGGCACCTTTGCGGCGACGGGCAATGCGCTCGACATCGCGATCGACGGCGCTGGTTATTTTCAGGTCGAGCTCCCCGATGGGCGCACCGGCTATACCCGCGCCGGTAATTTCAGCCGCTCGCAAGACGGCACGATCGTGACCTCGGACGGCAAGCCGCTGACCCCTGCGATCCAGATCCCCGACGATGCTACCGGCATTTCGATCGGCGCCGACGGCACCGTTTCGGCGAGCGTCCCGGGGCAGAATGAAGTCACTGAACTGGGCCGGATCGAAATTGCGCGCTTCCCCAATTCGGGCGGGCTGCAGGCGATTGGCGGCAATATGCTGGTCGAAACCGCCGCCTCGGGCGCGCCGCAGGTCGGCGCTGCCGACATGGAAGGCCGCGGCAGCCTGCGCGGCGGGATGCTCGAGGGATCGAACGTCAATGTCGTCGAGGAACTCGTCGACATGATCGAGACCCAGCGTGCCTATGAGGTCAATTCCAAGATGATCCAGGCCACCGACGAAATGATGAAAAATGCTGCGCAGACGCTCTGATCTCGCAGGGCTGCTGATGCTGTCCTTCGCGCTGGCCCCGATGGGGGCAGCTGCGAAGGAGGCGCCGGGGCCCGATCCCTTTGCCGCAACGCTGCCGATGCCTTCGGCGCCGCTGCCGGCCAATGGCTCGATCTTCCAGGGCAGCTACACCCCGCTCACCTCGGGTGGACGCGCGGGGCAGGTCGGCGATATCATCACGATCCAGCTCGTCGAGCGCACCGCCGCGACCAAGAGCAACGCCGCGGGTACCCAGCGCGACGGCAGCATTGGCCTGACCCCGCCTGCCACCGGCCCGCTGTCACTGTTCAACCCCAGCGATATCGGCATGGGCGGTGGCCAGCAGTTCAAGGGCAAGGGCGATGCGTCGCAATCGAACGCCCTGTCGGGCGAAGTCAGTGTGACCGTCGCCGCCGTCTATCCGAACGGGACGATGCTCGTACGCGGCGAAAAGCTGCTGACGCTCAACCGCGGCGACGAACGCGTCCAGATTTCGGGGCTCGTCCGCGCCATGGACATCACCCCCGACAATCGCGTTCTGTCGACCCGCGTCGCCAACGCCAACATTCGTTACGTCGGCAAGGGCGAGATCGCGCGCGCCAGCCAGCAAGGCTGGCTCCAGCGTTTCTTCGCGATTCTCAGCCCCTTCTGAAGAGGATAACAACGTGATCAAGCGTTCCACCCTGTTCGCGCTTCTGGCGCTGCTGCTCGCCGGCCTTGGCTTTGCTGCACCAGCCTCGGCCGAGCGCATCAAGGACATGGGCCAGTTCCAGGGCCTGCGTGCCAACCAGCTGACCGGCTACGGCATCGTCGTCGGCCTCGCCGGGACCGGCGACGACAGCCTCGATTATTCGACGCTGGGGATGAAGGGCGCGGTATCGCGCTTCGGCCTGACCTTGCCTGCCGGGGTCAATCCGGCGCTCAAAAATGCGGCGGCGGTGATGATCACCGCCGAACTTCCGCCCTTTGCCAAGCCCGGCCAGCGTCTTGACGTCACTGTGTCGGCGATCGGCAAGTCGAAAAGCCTGCGCGGCGGGACGCTGGTCCTCGCACCGCTTTATGGCGCCGACGGACAGATTTACGCGATGGTGCAGGGCAACCTCGTCATTGGCGGGCTTGGCATCGATGCGGCCGACGGATCGAAGCTGACGGTCAATGTGCCGTCGAGCGGCCGGATCGCCGGCGGCGCGACCATCGAGCGCGCGGTCGATACCGGCTTTGCGACCGGCGACTGGCTCACCTTCAATCTCCACCAGTTTGACGCGACCAATGCCAAGCGCGTGACCGACGCGATCAACCTCGCAATCCCGGGCAGCGCGTCGATGATCGATGGCGCCAGCGTCGCGATCCGGTCCACGGGCAATGGCGACACGCGCATGCGGTTGATGTCGCAGATCGAAAATCTGGGTGTCCAGCGCGCCGAACCGCCTGCAAAGGTGATCGTCAACGCGCGCACCGGCACCGTCGTGATCAACGGCGCCGTCCGTGTCGGCACCGCCGCGGTGACGCAGGGCAAGCTGTCCGTGTCGATCAAGGAATCGCCGATGGTGGTCCAGCCCGCGCCCTTCAGCCGCGGCCAGACCGCAGTCGAACAGTCGAGCGAGATCGAAGTGAAGGAGGATTACCGCCCGGTGATGCTCGTCAAGCCCACCGCGTCGCTTTCGGAATTGGTCGATGCGATCAACCGCATGGGCGTTCCTCCCGGCGACCTTGTCGCCATCCTCGAGGCGCTGAGCCAGGCCGGCGCCCTGACCGCAGAATTGGTAATCATATGACGACCCCTGTTTCTTCTTCCTCCCTGTCCGCCACGGCGCCCGTGGCGGGCGCGGGTGGCGGCGATGCCGGCCTCCGCAAGGCGGCCGAAGCCTTTGAAGCCGTGATCCTGCGCCAGATGATGGCGTCGATGCGTCAGGCGAAACTTGGCGAGGATGTCTTCGGATCGAGCGCGACCGAGAATTTCCGCGAAATGGCCGATGCGCGCACCGCCGACAGCATCGCCGCGATGCGCCAGTTCGGCATCGCCGATATGGTCGACCGGCAGTTCCGCGGTCTCGCCGGAGGCAAGCCATGAGCGATCTTCTCAGCATCGGATATAGCGGGCTCCGCGCCTATTCACGCGCGCTGTCGACCGTCGGCGACAATATCGCCAATGCCCAGACGCCGGGATATGCGCGCCGCCGGCTCGAACTCATGGAAGCGCGGGCAGGCGGCGACACCACGCTGACGCGCGCCAGTATCCGTCCCGGCGGGGTCGAGATCCGCGGGATTGACCGGTCGGTCGACGCCTGGCTGATCGAAGATTCGCGCATCTCGTTCGGGGGTTCCGAACGTGCGGCGACGCGGCTCGACTGGATGAACAAGGTCGAAGGCGCGCTGAGCAACGACACCAACGGCATCAAGACCGGGCTGACCAAGCTTTTCACCACCGCCGATCTGCTCACCGCCGATCCGTCGAACCAGACGCTGCGGACGCAGTTTTTGCAGGCTGCCGATGATGTCGCCTCGGGCTTTCGTACCGCCGCCGGCCAGTTGTCGGACATGGCCGAGGGAGTTTCGGGCGCTGCAGCGAGCGAGGTCGATCAGTTCAACACCAATCTTCAGGCGCTGGAGTCGATCAACGTCGGCCTCCGCAAGGCGCGGCCGGGATCGAGCAACGAGGCGAGCCTGCTCGACGAGCGCGACCGTCTGCTCGACCGCTTGTCGGCGCAGGGCGGGGTCAAGGCCAGCTTCGACGAACGTGGCGCCGTGACGCTACGCGTCAGCGGTTCGGGCGACCTGCTCGTCGGCGGCGGCGTCGTGACGCCCATCGCGGTCACCACGGCCGCCGACGGACGTCTGTCGCTCACCGTCGGGGGTGGTGCGCCTTTTACCACTACAACCGGCTCGCTGGCGGGGCTGGCCGAGGCGGCGAATCATATCGCCGACCAGCGCGCCGGGCTCGATGCGATGGCGACGCAATTCGCGAACCAGCTCAACGCAGCGCATCAGGGTGGCCTCGACGCGGCGGGCAACCCCGGCGCGGCCTTGTTCACCGGCACCGGCGGAGCAGCGTCGCTGACCGTCGCGCCGCTGACGGGCAATCAGGTGGCGGCGGCCAATGCGACGTCGGTGAACGGCAATATGCTGGCGTTCGGCGCGCTGCGCGGTGCCAATGATCCAGAGGCACGTTGGTCGGGCCATTTGGCGACGCAGGCGCAGGCGACCGCTTCGGCGCGGGCGCAGGATGCCGCCGCTGCAACGCGCGCCGACGCATCGGCCGCGGCGCGCGATGCGGTCAGCCAGGTCGATCTCGACAAGGAAGCCGCCGAACTGATGCGCTTCCAGCAAGCCTATCAAGCCGCGGCGCGAACGATCCAGGTCGCGCGCGAAACCATGCAAACATTGCTCAATTCGATCTAGAAAGACGAACACCATGATTAATGCCGTGGGCAATCGCATGACGCGCGAAATCGCGCGCCAGCAGAAACTCTCCAGCCAGCTTGAACGCACGATGGTGCAGATTTCGAGCGGCAAGCTGATCCAGCGCATGTCCGACGACCCGGTCGCGGCGCGGCGCATCGCGACGATCGGCAAGACGCAGGCGAGCATGAAGACCTGGTCGACCAACATCAAATCGGCCGAGGCGCTTGTCTCGCAGGCCGATGGCGTGCTGAAATCGACCGGCAATATGCTGGTCCGCGCACGCGAACTGATGCTGTCGGCGACCAGCGATTCAGTGAATCCGGCCGATCGCGCGACGATCGCGGCCGAACTCAGCGCGATCGCCAACGAGCTCGACGGGCTTGCGGCGACGCGCGATTCCAATGGCGAGCCGCTGTTTGCGGCAAGCAATGCCAAGGTCGTGCGCTTTGATTCCGATGTCAGCTTCGCGCCTGTGCCGTCGGCGAGCGACGCCTTTGTGATGGGCGGCAACAGTCTGTCGACCGGGCTGCGCGATGCCGCCGCGGCGCTCACTTCGGGTGACAAGGTCGCGATGGGTGCCTCGCTCACGACGCTCAATGCCGCGATCGGTCATGTCGCCGACCAGAATGCGGCGCTTGGCCTTTCGGCGGGGCGGCTCGAACGTATCGGCGACGGGCTGGAGAGCCGCGGCATCGCGCTGGCGGACGAACGTTCGGCGGTCGAAGACACGAATTTGTCGGTCGCGATTGCGCAGCTAAACGCGCAGGACTTGACCCTGAACGCCGCCCAGGCGGCCTTTGCGAAGATCAACCGGCAGAGTTTGTTCGATCTTTTGAACTGATCGACTCAACATCGCGGCGCTGCTGCCGTTAATCATCAAGACGTTCTCGAATTTAGCGGGCCCCCGTTCCTGAAACGGGGCGCCCGAATGGAGTTGGCCCTGCATGTTTCCCGTTGTCGGCATCATCGTACTGATCCTGCTGGTCTTCGGGGGCTTCGCGCTCACCGGCGGCAATCTCGGTCCCGTCATGCACGCGCTTCCGCACGAGATGCTGATCATCGGCGGCGCCGCCATCGGGTCGCTGATCATCGGCAATTCGGGCAAGGAGCTCAAGGCGCTCGCCGGCGGGCTCGGTAAGGTGTTCAAGGGGCCGACGTACCAGAAGGCCGACTATCTCGACTGCATTCTGCTCGTTTCGACGCTGATGAAGATGATGCGCACCGACGGCCCCGTCGCGGTCGAACCCCATATCGAGGATCCGGCGAACTCGCCGATCTTCCAGCAATATCCCAAGCTCTTGAAAGATCAGACGCTCGTCCACCTGATCTGCGACACGCTGCGCCTCGTCGTCGTGTCGTCGGGAACGCTTGATCCGCACGCGGTCGAGGAAGTGATGGATAGCGCGCTGAAAAGCCACCACCACCACGCGATCAAGCCCGCCGATGGTTTGCAAGGCCTTGCCGACGCGCTGCCTGCCCTCGGGATTGTCGCGGCGGTGCTCGGCGTCGTCAAGACGATGGGCTCGATCGACCAGCCGCCGGCGGTGCTTGGCGGAATGATCGGTTCGGCGCTGGTCGGCACTTTCCTGGGCGTGCTGCTTGCCTATGGCCTGGTTGGTCCGTTCGCGACGCGCGCGCGCACCGTGATCGAAAGCGACGCCGCGATTTATCATACGGTGAAGCAGTTGATCATCGCCTCGCTCCATGGCCATCCGCAGCCGCTGGTGATCGAGGCCGCGCGGTCGGGCGTTGACCATGCCAATCAGCCGAGCTTTGCCGAGGTATTTGACGGAATGCGCGGTCGCTGATGGCCGCGCGTCCCAACATGCCGCGGCCGATCATCGTCAAGAAGATCATCGAGGCCCCCCACGCCGGACATCATGGCGGCGCGTGGAAGGTGGCTTATGCCGACTTCGTCACCGCGATGATGGCTTTCTTCCTTTTGATGTGGTTGCTCGGTGCGACCGACGAGAAACAGCGCAAGGCACTTGCCGACTATTTTGCGCCCACGATCGTTCAGACCAAGACCGACAGTGCCGGGTCGACCGGTATGTTCGGCGGCGACTCACTCGTTGCGGCCGACAAATATCCGCACGGGGCGGCGCAGACCGGGACGCGCTCGATGACCATCCCGCGCGACGCCGTGGGCGGGCCGAGAGAGGCGTCCGGGCGCGAGCGCGTAAAGGAAAACCAGCGCTTTCGGCAGCTTGCCCAGTCGCTGGTCGATCGCGTGCAGGCCAAGGCCGACCTCAAGCGGTTGGCGCCCAATTTGCGTTTCACCGAAACTTCCGAGGGACTGCGTATCGATATTATCGACGATGCCGATTTCTCGATGTTCGTGATCGGCACCAGCCAGCTGACCGTCGACGGCGCGCGCCTGTTCCGCGAGATTGCAGTGGCGATCGCCGCGGCACCCAACCAGCTGATGATCCGGGGCCACACCGATTCTGCGCCGTGGTCGGCAAAGGCCGGAACCAACAATTGGCGGCTGTCGGTCGACCGCGCCGAAGTGACGCGCAACTTTCTGGAGTATCGCGGTATCACCCCGAACCGTTTTTCGCGGATCGAAGGGGTCGCGGATCGCGAGCCCTATATCCCCAGCGACCGATTCGATCCGCGCAACCGCCGTATCTCGATCACGCTGGGTTGGGGTGATGGTGGCGGGAATTAGTGCCAATTTGGCAGTATTAAAACCATCAATGACGCAATAGCGCGACCATTGCTGCCAACTTGGCAATAATCCTTTGTTTTGAAAGGGTTATGATTCAATGGATAATCTTTTGTTTACCAATTTCGTCAATCTCTGGGGCATCGAAAAGACGCCCGGGGGGGCGATGGAGACAAAGATGATCGAGGGTGGGCACAACAACGCAATGACGGCGCTTGAGGCGCTGATCATCGGGCACAGCCCGGCGGCGCAGCACCTGCGCGAGATGATCCGCCGCGTCGCTCGCTCGAACGCATCGGTCATGCTCTGCGGCCCGTCGGGCTCGGGCAAGGAACTGGTCGCCCGCGCGATCCACGACGAGGGCGTCCGTTCGGGCAAGCCCTTTGCCGCAATCAACTGCGGCGCCATCCCCGGCGAGCTCATCGAATCCGAATTGTTCGGCCACGAAAAAGGCTCGTTCACCGGCGCCACCGCCCGCCGCCTCGGCCATTTCGAGGCCAGCGAGGGCGGCACCATCTTTCTCGACGAAATCGGCGACATGCGCTTTGACATGCAGGTCAAACTGCTCCGCGTGCTCGAAGACCGGACGATCGTCCGCGTCGGCAGCAGCGAAGTGCGCGGCGTCGATGTTCGTGTCATCTCGGCGACGCACCAGGATCTGGATGGCGCGATTGCCGACGGCAAGTTCCGCGAAGATTTGTTCTTCCGGCTCGGCGTGGTTGTGTTGCAGGTCCCCAGCCTTGCCAGCCGCGTCGAGGATATTCCCGCGCTGATCCGGCACTTCCAGCGCAAGATGCCCGCCGACGCCAAATGCCGTTTCGAGGATGCCGCGATGGCGCTGTTGATGCAGCACCGCTGGCCCGGCAATGTGCGCGAACTGCGCAATTTCGTCGAACGCGCCAGCGTGTTGCATGGCGGCGAGACACTCGGTGCCGACGATGTCGCGATGCTTTTGAATCCGACCGCAGCTTTTGCTCCGCGCTACGCTGCGCCCATCAGTTTTGTCCCGGCGCATACCGGCGCGGAAGAATTGGCCACTCCGGCCGCCGCGCATAGCAAGGCACCGGCACCGGGGCGGCCGATCGATCTCAAGCGCGAGATCGAAACAATCGAACTCGAACAGATCCACGTCGCGCTCGACCTTGCCGACGGCATTATTTCGGAAGCGGCGCGCCTGCTCACGCTGAAGCGCACGACGTTGATCGAAAAAATGCGCAAATATGGGGTTCACCAGCAGGCCGCGTAACGCGCCTGCAGAGTTTCAGCACCCGCTGAAAAAATGGGGGCTCTGGTCCGTCCCTATCACCCGGCCGTCCAACCCCACTGGACGGCCGGGTAACCAGCGGGACATTTCCTTGTCTTACCCAAAAGGCATCGGCCCGCGCCGCCCTTTCCAGGCGGCGCGGGCCGATGCCTTTTTCTACGTGCTGGACGAACGCTAGCCCAATTGTCGCCAGGCCGAGCTGATCGTCAAAATTCCCTCGAGCAGATCCGCCAACGCTTCTTCGCTGTTCGCGGCGACGGCTTCGTCGAGCTTGCGGCGCATGCTGCGATAGACACGTGACAGCGCCCCGGCGACGTCGCCCCCTGCTTCATGGTCGAGCCCGGCGTCGAGCCCGATCAGGATCGCGCGCGCGCGGTGAGCGGGATCGGTCGCTGAAATGCGCTGCCCTTGGCGCACCATCGCACCGAGAACACCGATTGCGGTTTCCAGCTCGTCATAAAGCATCGTCACCAGCTCAACAGGGCTGGCGGTCGCGGCACGGCTTTCATGCTGCAATCTGCGATAAAGCCCGGTCGCCCGGACGGTTGAAGCGGTAGCTGCCACGGTCAGGGCCCTTAGTCGTTACGCGAGTTGGTCCAGAGTTTGATCTGCTGTTCGAGATAGGTCTGCGTCGCCTTGATCGTCGCGAGGCGCGCTTCCAGCGAGCCATATTGCTTCTCGAGCCGCTTGCGATAGGCATCTTCGCGGACCTCGATCTTCTCGAGCGTTTCGGTCAGCGCCTCGCGGCTGGTCGTGAGCGATTTCGACACCCGGTCCATGACACCATCGGTGGCGATCGCCTTGTCGCGGATCGCGTCGAGCGCGAAGGCGATGCCGGGATCGGTCGCTTCGGTGTGGGTTGCGTCGCGGCGCGGGTTGAACAGCGCCTCGACCGCGCCCGCGTCGGCGGCGAGCACCGCGTCCAGCTTTTTGCTGTCGAGGGCGAGAGTGCCTTCCTTCGTCGTCGAAATACCGATATCGGTCAGCTTGTTGATGCTGCCATGGCTCGAGAGGACCTTGCTGACGAGGCTGGCGAGTTCGCGCTCGAGTTCCTGCAGCGACTTTGTCGGTCCCGACATTTTGGACGCCGACTCCAGGCTCTTTTTCATCTGGTTGTAGACCGAGACGAAATCGCCAACCGTCTGCTTGATCATGGCGAGCGGGCGGCTGGCGCCAATGTCGACCGGTTGCCCGGGGGCGGCCTTTTTCAGCGTCAATGACATGCCGGGCACGACGTCGTCGACGATATTGCTCGCGCGGCTGAATGCCACGCCGTCGATAGTGAATTCGGCGTTGGCGGCGCTTTGACCCAAGGTCATGCCGCCGCCCGACCCATAGCCAAAGGCCGCGAGCGCCGGGTCGGCGCCGGCATCGGCGGTCAGGGTGAAGGCGTTGGTTTCGCCCGACGGTCCTTTCAGGATCATGCGATGTCCGCCTTCGTCGGCGATGATCGACGCGGTCACGCCGCTGCCGCTGGCGTTGATTGCCTTGGCGAGGCCGTCGAGACTGTTGTCTGCAGCGCCGATCGTGATCGTTTTGGCAACGCCCCCGATCGTCAGCGTCATCGTACCGGTTCCGATCGCGGCGGCGCGGTCGGCAACCACGCCCGAATAGGTGGTCTGCGCACGCGCAAGCTGATTCACTACCACGGTTGCGGCAAAGCTGTCGGCGTGGATGCCGGCGCGCGCGGTCGCGCCGAGAACGCTTTCGTCCGACACCGTCGGGGTGCTGCGCAAGGTGCCGTCGGCGACCATCTGTTCCAGCGAGTTGGCAAAGCCGTCGAGGTCCGACCGCGCCTGCGCGACGGCGCTGATCCGAGCCTGATTCTGCTGCGCCAGCGTGTTGATCCGCGCGACTTTGGGCGCGCGCGATGCGTTGGACAGGTCGGTGACCAGCTGCTTGATGTCGATCCCGGATCCGGCACCGAGGCTGTTGATGATTGAGCTCATGGTAATTTCCTTCGCACTTCTTAACGGCAGCGCGAGGACGGCATTAAGTCGATTTAATCCTGACGGCGCCCGTCGGGATCGAAGCGGTGCGACGCGGGGACATCGACGCTGGGCTGCGGTGTGCCTTCGGCGACCGCGCGTTCGAGCCGGAAGACGAAGGCGAGCACGGTCGCCACGGCGACAAACAATTCTTCGGGGATCACGCGCCCGGCGCGCGCGGTGAAGTAAATCGCACGGGCGAGCTGCGGATATTCGAGGATCGGGACATCGACCGCGCGCGCCAGTTCGCGGATCGCCAGCGCGACATCACCGCGCCCGCGCGCGACGACGACCGGCGCGGCGTCGACCCCGGGGCGATAGCGCAGCGCGACCGAGAAATGCGCCGGGTTGGTCAGGATGACGGTGGCATCGGACACCGCCTTGCGCGCCGAACCGCTCATCATTTCGTGCGCGCGCTGGCGCTGGGCCTGTTTGAGTTCGGGCGCGCCGTCCGACTGGCGCATTTCCTCCTTGATTTCCTGCTTGCTCATCATCAGCCGCTTGTTGCGCTGGAACCATTGCACTGGCACGTCGATCAGCGCGATGACGACCAGCCCGCCGGCAAGGGTGAGCATCGCATGGCCGAGCGCCTGTCCCGCGAGGCCGATCGCGGAGGAGAGGTCGCTCGCCGCCATCGACATGATCGCGGGCAGGCTGCGCGCGACGAGCCAATAGCCGATGAGGCCCAGAAGCAGAACCTTGGCGATCGCCTTGCCCAGTTCGGCCAGCCCTTGCGTCCCGAACATGCGCTTGAGCCCGGTCATCGGGTTGAGGCGATTGCCCTTGAAGGCGAGCGCCTTGCCGCGCCAGCCGAACGAGCCAAGCAGCGCCGGCCCCGCGATCGCGGCGCCCAGCGCCAGCGCGAACAGGCTGGCGAGCGGCAGCAGAATCTCGACCCCGTTGCGCAACAAGGCCTCGCCCGGGGCGAAATCGGCGACATCGGCGGTGGTCAGCGTCAGCCCCCGGCGCACCAGGTCGCCCGCCGACTGGACGAACCAGCCGCCTGCGGCGATGATCCACCCTGCTGCGGCGAGCATCATCAGCGCGGTCGCAAGCTCGCGCGACATCAGCACATCGCCCTCGCGCGTAGAGTCGGCGCGCTTCTTGGGCGTCGCCTGTTCGGTTTTCTGGTCTTTTTCAGTTTGCCCCGCCATGGCTCAGCCGCCGGCAATCCTGCGCGCGGCATCGAGCGCGTCCGACAATATGCGCGCGATCGCCTCGGCCATCACCGGCGTTCCGATCGCGAGCAGGATGACGCCCGCGAGAAGGGTCGCGGGGATGCCGACCGCGAACAGGTTGAGTGCAGGGGCCGAACGGCCGATCACACCCATGATGATCTGAACCATGATGAGGACAAAGCCGACGGGCAGCGCGATCGTCAGCCCGGCGGCGAACATCAGGCTGCCGAAGCGCAGGATGCCACCGATCGCTTCGAAAGACAGGCCGCCGCCGCCGGGCGGCAGGGCGATATAGCTCTCCACGACAATGTCGATCAGCAGCAGATGGCCGTCGGCGGCGAGGAAGAGCGCGGTCGCGAGCATCGAGAGGAATTGCCCGATCGCCGAGCTCATCTGCCCGCTCATCGGGTCGGCCATCGCCGCGAAACCTAGCCCCATCGCGTTGCTGATCGCCTCGCCGCCGAGCAAGGCGGCGGCGAGTCCCATTTGCAGCACGAAACCGATACCAAGGCCGATCATCACCTCGCCAATGATGAACAACAGGCCGGGGACGGATACGATGCCCTCGGGTGGCAGCGCCATCCCCGATGCTGCGACTGCAGGCACGCCGACCGCGAGCGCGATGACGAGGCGGAGCTGGACGGGTACGTTGGCGGCGCCGAACACCGGTGCGGCCAGAAAGGCGGCGCCGGGGCGGATCATCCCCAGCATCCACAGCTGAAGCATCGCCTCGACATTCGGGATGTCGGCGGGATTCATTCCCGGCCTACTTCACCAGGGCGGGAATTTGCGCGAAGATCTCGCGCGTAAAATCGGTGAGCAGCACGAGGATGCTGCTGCCGAAAATCGCGAGGCAGATCGCGGCGACGATCAGCTTGGGGACAAAGGTCAGCGTCTGTTCGTTGATCGAGGTCGCGGCCTGCACCATGCCGAGCAGCACGCCGATGACGAGCACCGGCAGCAGCAATGGCGCCGAGGCAAGCGCGAGAATCCACAAGGACTGCTGCGCCACCCCGATGAAATAATCGGCCTCCATTTCGCTAACTCACGAAAGAGGAAGCGAGCGAGCCCATTGTTAGCGCCCAGCCGTCGACGAGGACGAAGAGCAATAACTTGAAGGGCATCGATATGATCATCGGCGACAGCATCATCATGCCCAGCGACATCAGCGCGGAGGCAACGATCAGGTCGATCACGAGGAAGGGCAGAAAGATCAGGAAGCCGATCTGGAAAGCGGTCTTGAGTTCGCTGGTGACGAAGGCGGGCAGCAGAATCGAGAAGGGAACATCCTTCGGGCTCGCATAACTTGGCGCCTTGGCGATCTTGGCGAACATCATCAGGTCGGATTTGCGCGTCTGCTTCATCATGAAACCGTGGAGCGCGACCCCCGATCGCGATACGGCCTCGCCAATATCGATCTGCTCCTGGCCATAGGGCTCGATCGCGACGCGATTCACCTCGGTAATCACCGGCTGCATCACAAACAGAGACAGGAAAAGGCTGAGCCCGACGAGCACCTGGTTCGGCGGCGTCTGCTGCAAACCCAGCGCGTGGCGCAGAATCGACAGGACGATGATGATGCGCGTAAAGCTGGTCATCATGAGCAGCAGCGACGGCAGCACCGTCAGCAAACTCATCATCACCAAAATTTGCAGCGACAGCGAGAGCGGGCGACCGTTGCCGCCGATTTCGGCGACGGCGCGGTTCAGCCCGTCGGTGGCCTGCGCATAGGCGGCGGGTGCCGCGACGAGGAGCGCGAGACCGCCGACGAGCGCTGCACCGCGCAGCCAGCCGATTTTGGAGAAGAGGGAGCGCTCAGTCGACATGGAAGTCGCCCTGGCTGTCGTCGGCAAGGCGGGTGATGCCGTTCCGCGATACCGCGATCAAAATCTGTTGCCCGCCGAATTCGACGACCGCCAGCTTCGA
Organism: Sphingopyxis sp. GW821-FHT12C06; assembly: GCF_058807415.1. NCBI lineage: Bacteria > Pseudomonadati > Pseudomonadota > Alphaproteobacteria > Sphingomonadales > Sphingopyxidaceae > Sphingopyxis > Sphingopyxis sp. GW821-FHT12C06. The sequence goes on from NZ_JBXAQR010000005.1 coordinate 144,223, forward strand.
TCCGGGGCCGAGCGGCAGCACGTCGATCATCTGGATCGAGCGCGCCTTGGCGGTTCCGCCAACCAGCGGCACCCCCATCTGGACGCGTTTCCACAGCCACAGGCTGCCCCAGGCCAGTCCGCCGATCATTGGCAGCAGGATCAGGAGGCGGAGGATATATTCGAACATCACTTCCTCCGGTCGAGGCCGCCAAGTCCGCGGTCAGGGGCAACGACTTCGGCGACCTGGATGCCATAGCGGCCGTCGACGCTGACGATCTCGCCCTTCGCGATCAAGGTGCCGTTCGCATAAATGTCGAGCATGTCGGTCGCCGCGCGGTCGAGTTCGATCACGCTGCCTTCGGACAAGGCGAGCAGTTCGGCGAGGGTCATCGAGGTCGATCCGACCTCGACCGACACGCGCAGCGATACGCCGGCGAGCAGGTCGAAATTGGGCGAGGATGCGATGTCCTTGTTATCGCGGCGTTCGCGGCGCGCGGCCGCGGGGGCTTCGCTGATGTCAGTCATGGTCCGGTCCTTCTTCGATATGTTCGATCATGATGGCGGCGTTGCCATTGGCCTCGCCAATGCTGCCCACGGCAAAGTTGCGGCCCGCAACGGTCACCGGCACATGGCGGGGCATGGTGAAGGGGATGACATCGCCCACTTCGAGCCCAAGCAATTTTACCAGGCTGATTTCGGGGCGCGCAAGCACCGATCGGACGGGCAGGCGGATGTCGCGTAGCGCCTTGTTCAGCGTCGCGCTCCATACCGGGTCGGCCGAATGCGTCTCGCGCACCTCGGGAACGGGTTCGGCGCCGGCGATCCCGCGCAGCGCCGCAAGCGGATAGGCGCACAGGACCGTGCGGCCCTCGAACGGCGCACCGCGAAGGACGAAGCGCTGGACGAGCAGTTCGTCGTCGGCGCGCACCGCGGCGAGCTTCGCGCTGTCGCAGGTGACGCAGTCGAGTTCGGGTTCGATCGGCAGCTTGTCGCCCCAGGCGGCGGCGAGCTGGATCCCCATGTCGCGGCCGAGCCGCGCGGCAAAGCGTTCCTCGGCATCGGTCAGGTCTTCGCGTTCGCCCGAAAGCTTGCCCTTGCCGCCATAGAAAATATCGACCAGCTGAAGGATCAATGGCCGCGCTGCGGAAAGCAGCACGGGGCCTTTGAGCGGCGGCGCATGATAGCGCCAGAAGATCGCCGGCGCGGCTTCGCGGCACCAGTCGGCAAAGCTCATCTGCTCCGCCCCGGCGCGCTCGACCTGAATGGCCGTTGCGCCGAGCGCGCGCAGCAGGTCGCGCAGGCTGCGGCCAAACTGGTTGGCGACGGTATCAAGCGCCGGAAAGGCATAGCTGCCCTCCGTCTTGCGTAGCAGCAACGATGCCTTGGCGTCGGACGTGTCCGACGCCGCCGGCTGTTTCGCTGCTGGCGCCTTGACCGCCTTGACCGGTTTGGCGTCAGCTTTCACTGGACGACCAGGCTCGTGAAATAGACATTATCGATACCTCCAAAACCTTCCTTCTCGCGCAGCACCCCGTTGACTGCGCCAGTCAGCTGACGCTGCAATCGCTGTTTTCCTTGCGATGTCGAGAGCAAAACCGGATCCTGTTCGGCGAGTACCATAAGCACAACCGAGCGGATCGGCACAGCCTGCCGTTTGATATTATTGATAACCTTGCCATCATAAAAGGTGGAAAGGCTGATGCCTATCTGCAGGAAACCCGAGCCGTCGGCAAGGTTTGTCGTAAAGGCATCGGTGATCGGATAATAGGTGATTTCATATTTGCGCGGATCGACCTTGAAGCGGTCGTTGGGAACCGCGACGGTGCCGACCTTCAGCGGGGCCTCTTCCTTCTTGTCCTCGGCCGGGGGCGGTTCGTCCTTCCTGCTGCGTTCCACCAGCTTGGGATAATTGTCCTCGGGCTTGGCGGCATGCGCGGCCATGCCGACGCCGAAATACATGCCCGCACCGGCACCGGCGCCGATCAGCACCGCGGCGCCGATGACGATCATCATCAGCTTCTTGAACTTGCCCTTTTTGGGCTCGGTTTCGATTTTGTCCTTGGTCATAGTCGGATCTTTCCTGATCAGGCGAAGCGGCCGCGGCGGTCGGCGGCGCGGTCGTCGTCACGCGGCTCGGCGCGTTCGGTGGCGGTTTCGATAAGATGGGCGGCGTCCTGAGCGGCGCCGCGGCCCTGGCCTTGCTGTGACTGCCGGCCGGTTTCGCCCGGCGTGCAGGTCACTTCGGCGCCGGCGACGCGCACACCCTGCTGGCGCAGGTCTTCGACGAGACGGGTCTGCGCGGCGGTGACGATGACCGCGGTTGCTTCATGTTGGGTGTCGAGTTTCAGCGACATGCCCTCGTCGCCCATTTGCATCGCGACGTCGAGACGGCCGAGGTGGCGCGGCATCAGGCGAAAGCTGACGTCACCGGTCGTCGATTTGGTTGCCGCAATGTCGTGTGCGAGCTGCTCGATCCAGGCGTCGTCGCTGCCAAGGTCGAGCGTGCGTTCGGTCACGATCGCGGGTTGCACCGCTTCGCCGGGGGCGACGGTTCCCTGCGTCCCCGGCTGGGTGAACAGCACGGTCATTGACGCTTCGGCAGGCGCGGCTTTAGCGAAAGACGGTTCGGTCGGAAGCGCGGCGAGCGTCGGGAGCGAGGCGGAAACCTGTTTCGCGGCGGCCGGAATCGTTGACGTCATGTCGTCGATCGAGGGTGCGGCGGTGTCGGCCGGCTTGGCGGGCTTCCCGGCGGCTGCGACGATGGGTGACCAGGTGGTCACCGGTACGGCAGGTTCGGTGATGGCAAGAGTCATCGCGGCGGCGGGGTCGGCGCTCGCTTCGGCGTCAGTCTCTGACGCAGCCCCGGCGGGCTGGCCCGGCACGGGCTTCGTTCCAGGGGCGATAGCACCCGCGCCCGCGCCCGCGATTGCGATCAGCAGGTTGGCTGCGGTCGCAGCCGCGGTATCGGTGGGCACGACGTCCTTGGCCACGACCGGCTTGGCAGTAGCGTCGATTTCGGTCGTTTCGGTGGTGGACAGCGCCGCGTCTTCGACGCTCTGCGGCAGTTGGAGCTTGGCGATGACCGGGATCGCGCCAGCGCCGGGCGCGGACTGGGGCGCGGCGGCAAGCAGCTGGCTGAAGCTGCCGTTTTCGCCGCCGGTCGCGGGGGCCTGACCGATCGCTGCAAGAAAGGTCGCAAGCGCCGGGGAGGTCGCGGGCTGGGGCAGTGCGCTCATCATGCTGCGCCGCCTTCGATCAGGCGCAGGCGCATGCCGACGCCGGCACGGTATGGACGGTTGGCGTCACTGCGCCGCTCCTGTTCGACTTCGGCCGCCTTGCGGCTGCGTTCGTAAAGGCGGACCGCCGATTCTTCTTTGACCATCGCGCTCTGGGCGAGCACGCCCATATGGTCGCGGCGCGCGCTGGCGTTGCTGAGCGGTGCGGTCAGATTTTCCTGTGCGATGTCGAGCCGCATCGCGAGCTCGCCGATCGTGTTGAGTGCGCCGGCTGCGACCGCGCCCTTGGCCATGGCAAGGTCGACGCGCAACGTTTCGAGGCGCCGTGCGAGTTCGACCAGGCTCGCAAGTTCGCCATTGGCGCGTGCGAGATTGGCTTCGGCCATCTGATGTTCGACGGAGCGCACGCGAATGATCCGTTTGCGGCGTTCGGTGCGGGCGTTCATGCGGTATATCCTTCGATCAGTATTTGGCGCGAGGCCTGGAAATCGACCTGCGCGGCGGCGGGTTGCGAAACGAAAGCGAGCTGGTCGGCGCGCCGGGAAATGGCTTCGTCGAGCACCGGATCGGTGCCGGCAACATAGGCGCCCATCAGCATCAAATCGCGATTCTCCTCATAGGCCGACCACAGTTGGCGAAAGCGTGCGGCGGCGGCGGCATGGGGGGCATCGACCGAATCGACCATCGTGCGCGACAGCGAACGCGCGACGTCGATCGCGGGATAGACGCCCTGTTCGGCCATGGTGCGCGACAGGATGATATGGCCGTCGACGATCGCGCGGGCGCTATCGACGACGGGGTCGTCAATATCGCCGCCATCGGCGAGGACGGTGTAGAGTGCGGTAACCGAACCGCCGGTTTCGCGGTCGATGCCGGCGCGTTCGCACAGCGAGGGGATCAAAGCGAAGACCGAAGGCGGATAACCCTTCATCGTCGGCGGTTCGCCCAGCGTCAGGCCGATCTCGCGCTGCGCATGCGCGACGCGGGTCAGGCTGTCGATCAACAGCAGCACCTTTTTGCCGTCGGCGCGGAAGGCTTCTGCAATCGCGGTCGCACGCATCGCGGCGCGCAGGCGAAGCAGTGGCGGATGGTCGGCGGGAACCGCGACGACGACGGCCTTTTTGCGGACTTCGGGAGGAAGCTTGGTTTCGACGAAATCGCTGACCTCGCGGCTGCGTTCGCCGATCAACCCGACGACGATGACGTCGCATTCGGTGCCGGCGATCATCTGGCCCATCAGCACCGATTTACCGACACCCGAGCCCGCGATGATCGCGACGCGCTGGCCTTCGCCGACGGTGAGCAGGCCGTTGATTGCGCGGACGCCCATGTTGAGCGGCCTGGTGACGCGGCCGCGGCGCAGCGGATTGGTCTTGCGCCCGGCGAGCGGCCACTGGAATTGCGATTTGATCGGCGGGCGGCCGTCAAGCGGGTTGCCCTGCGCGTCGATGATGCGGCCGAGCAGCGCTTTGCCGCACGCGACCATGCCCGATGCGCCATGCGGTTCAACCGGCGCGCCGGTGACGAGCGGCATGTTGGCGTCGAACGGCAGGACGAGGCTGCGGTGGCCGCGAAAGCCGACGACTTCGCCGTTCACATATTCATTGTTCGCCGACTTGATGCGGACATTGCTGCCGAGCGGCTGGGGAAAGCCAGATACTTCGAGCATGATGCCTTCGTGCGAGACGAGCGTGCCGATGCGGCGCGGGCTCGCGTCGGTGAGGTCGATGGGATCGAGCAGCTGACGCGCCGACAGGGACAGGCGGCGCGTCATGCACCGTCTCCGGCGCCGCCGAGCGCGGCGCGCAGTTCGTCGAGGTAAACGGCGCGGCCATGTTCGATCCAGCCTGCCGAGGTTTCGATGCGGACCGTGCCGCGCTTCATCGTCGCGTCGGCTTCGACCGGCAGGCGGAGCGGGCAGTCGACGAGCAGCGCGGCGTCGGCGGGGTTAACCCACAGGGTGCGCGCCTTGTCGGCTTCGGCCACGAGCGCTGCGGCGGTTTCGGCCTGCGCCTGAAGCCATGCCGCGTCGATCGGCGCGGTCTCGACGATCTGGCGAACCAGCCGTTCGACGGTTTCGGCGATCAACTGTGCCAGTTCTTCGCTCGGCTCATCCTGCAACGCCTCGGCACCGGCAAGCAGTGCGAGCAGCTGGTGGCGCTCGGCCGAATAGGCCGATTCGGCGAGGCGCTGGCCTTCGGCGAGGCCGAGGGCATAGGGATCGTCGGCGATGACGGTATCGGCCGTTTCATCTTCCATGTCGGCGTCGGGGGCTTCGGGCGCGAAGGACAGCGGGCGGAAGCCGCCCTTGCGGGCCATCGCATCGCCGAGCGCGCCGGCGGCGAAACCCGTTTCAGGGAAGCGATCAGACATAGTCGTCGCCTCCGCCTGCAATCATGATTTCGCCTGCGGCGGCCATCTGGCGCACGACCATCATGATCGCCTTTTGCGCTTCGTCGACGTCGGTGCGCTTGACCATCGTCATTTCGGCCATTTCGTCGCGGATCGTTTCCGATGCGCGCTGCGACATGGTGGCGAGGCACAGGTCGACCATTTCTTCGTCGGTGCCCTTGAGGGCGATTGCGAGTTCGGCGGCTTCGACCGCGCGCAGCACGGTGCTGAGGCTCTTCTTGTCGAGATCGCGGAGGTTTTCGAAGATGAACATTTCTTCCTCGATCGCCTGCGCAAGCAGCTTGTCGGTCTTTTTGAGCGCGCGGATCGTGCGTTCCGAAAGCTGCTTCGGCATTTTCTTCATGATCTTGGCGACGTCGCTGGGGCCGCCGATCGTCTGCTTCGCGACGCGCTGGCCGTCGGCATTGGCGCTGGCGAGCACCGATTCCAGATCTTCGATCGCCGCGGCGGGGACCGAAGTCAGCTGCGCAGCGCGCAGCACCAGATCGGCCTGCAGCACTTCGTCGAGGGTTTCGATCGCGCGCGCGGCGACATCGGGGATCAGCACCGACAGGATCAGCGCGCCGACCTGCGGATGCTCGCTGGCGAGCAGGCCGCTGATCGCCTCGACATCCATCCAGCGCAGCATTTCGAGCGACGCGGCGCTCGACTGCGGCGCGACGGCGGCGAGGATATTGTCGGCGCGGACGTTGCCGACCGCCTCGTGGATCACGGTGCGGATGCGGCTGTCGGCACCGATCGCGAGCGCGCTGACGTCGCGGCTGCGGAGCACGAAGCGGTCGAGCGCCTGCTCGATTTGATGTTCGCTGGCATTGGCCGTGTCGAACATCGCTTTCGCGAGGTGGCGGACTTCTTCGGGGTCGAGCTGCTTCAGGATCGTTGCGGCTTCGCTTTCGTCGAGCAGCATCAGGAGGATAGCGGCGGCGGCCGATCCTTCGATTGCGGGTTTGGCTTTGGCGGGCATGCCCAATACGGTGTCGGCGGCGTCAGGCACGGGCGCCCTCCTGCATCAGCTGGCGAACGACCAGTGCGGCGCGAGCCGAATCCTGGCGGACAAAGGCACGAACGAGATTGGCGCGGGTTTCATAGCTCGGCGCGGCCTCGATCATGTCGAGGGTGATTTCGCGGCGGCCGTTTTCCAGTGCCGGACGGCCGCTGGTCGCGGTGAGCAAGGTTTCCTCGATCGCAGCGGTCTGTTCGGCGCGGGCTGCGGCGCGTGCTTTGGCGGCGCGGATCAGCGGGCGGCCGATGAACAGGAAGACGAGCAGTGCGGCAAGGATGGCGCCGACCTGTGTGATCAGCGGCATGAACCAGCCCTGGTCGTAAAAGGCGGGGGTGGTGTCCTCGATCTTGACGAAGGGGCGCTGGCTGATCGCGACCTGGTCGCCGCGCGCGATGTCGAAACCGACCGCGCCCTTTACCAGACCGTCGATCTTCATCATGTCGGCCTGCGTCAGCGCCTTCGTGCCCTGATTGAGCGCGACCGCGACCGAGACGCGGCGAACGCGGCCCTGCGGCTGGTGGGTCACCGAAATCTCGCGGCCGACTTCATAGGCACGCTGGGCATTTTCATTGCTTTGCGTTTCGGGCGCGCCGGCGGGCGCCGGAACCGGGGCTGTCGCTCCGATTGTCGTTGCCTGCGGCGGCTGGTTCGACAGCGCGCCGGGGATGCCGACGGCGGGCGGCGGAGCCTGACCGCTGACCTGGCGCGTAATCTGTTCGCTGGTGAGCGCACGGTCGTTTTCGGGGAAGCTTTCGCGCGTCGCCTGGCTTTCCGACATGTCGACGTCGGCGTGGACCTCGACGCTGAAATTGCCGGCGCCAAGCATCGGGCTGAGCAACGTGTCGAGCGCGCGGCGGAAGCGATCCTCGATCTGGGTCTGGAGCTGGAACGCTTTCATGTCGGTCGATGTCGCAGTGTCGGACAGCAGCGCGCCGCGCTGGTCGATTACCGACACCTGATCGGCATTCATGCCGGGAACCGACGAAGCGACGAGGAAGCGGATCGCCTGCACCTGACCTTCGCTGAGCGAGCGGCCGTTCTGCAGCGTCAGCATCACCGACGCGGTAGCGGGCTTGTCCTCGCGGACGAACAGGCTGGGTTCGGCGGCGGCGACATGAACGCGCGCGCTTTTCACCGAATCGATGGCTTCGATCGTGCGCGACAGTTCGGCTTCGCGCGCGGCGCGGAGCGTTTCGCCCTCGATTGCGCGGCTCGACCCCATCGGTAGCGCCGCGATCAGGCTGTCGCCGTCGGGCTGGGCCTTGGGCAGACCCTGACCGGCGAGCGCTATGCGCGCCTGATGAAGCTTGTCGGCATCGACCGTCAGCGCGCCCGTCACCGGATCGATGCTGTGCGCGATGCCCGACGTCTGGAGTGCGTCGGCGACTGCCGATTTGTCGGCGTCGGCCAGCCCGGCGAACAGCTGAGCTTGCGGTGCCGACTGGCTGAGGAAATAAGCGAGGGCAGCGATGCCGATCGCGGTGGTGGTGGCGATGGCGGGCAGCGCACGCTGCACCGCGGGTTGCTGCGCGAACTGGCGCAGCGGCGCGAGGCGATCGCCAAGCGTCGCGCCGGGCAGGCGGTTCGCATGTCCGGCATCGATCGGGGTGAGCATCTGTGCGTCGGCCATCGGATTATACCGGCATGTTCATGATGTCGCGGTAAGCGGAGAGCAGCTTGTTGCGCACCTGCAGCGTGGTTTCGAAACCAAGCGAGGCTTTCTGCCGTTCGATCATCACGCTCACGATGTCGTGCGTGTCGCCGCGTTCATAGGATTCAGTCAGCTCGCTCGCCTTGGTCTGCTGGGCGTTGACCTGTTGCAGCGCATTGTTGATCGCGGTGCTGAAATCGGCGCCTCCCTCGGCGCCTTCGCTTCCGCCCGCTGCGCCGCGGCCGGCGGCGCGTTGCAGCGCCACATTCTGATTGAGGATTGAACTGCGCATCAACAACAGCCGGCTCTGGTCAATCGTGCTCATTATCTTTTCATCCGTTCTGAGGTGCAGCTGTGCGCCGCTCGCAGAGAACGATGCAAAGGCCGTGCCAGAATGCTTAATGGCGCATTTTCAGTGATATATGCGGCGGCTGTTCCAACTTCCGCAGGTGCCCGGCATTTTTTTGACGGGCCAGCTTAAGCGCCGCTGTCGCCCGCCGTTACTCATTTTCGTGACCGCTCCTCGAGCCCTCACATTACGGGAATGGCCATCGAGGCCGGAAAGGATCATTATGACCGTCATCAACACCAACGTGAGCGCGCTGCGCGCCCAGAACAACTCGCGTGTTGCCAGCAAGGCGCAGTCGCAGGCGATGGAACGCCTGTCGAGCGGCAAGCGCATCAACAGCGCGAAGGACGACGCCGCCGGCCTCGCCATCGCGACCCGCATGGACGCCAACGTCCGCGGCCTCAACCAGGCCGTGCGCAACGCCAACGACGGCATCTCGCTGTCGCAGACCGCCGAAGGCGCGATGGGCAATATCTCGAACATCCTCGTTCGTATGCGCGAACTGGCGGTTCAGTCGGCCAACGGCACCAACGGCACGACCGATCGCGCCGCAGTCCAGACCGAAGTCACCGCGCTGATTGCGCAGATTGGCGATATCGCGACCCGCACGACCTTCAACGGCACCAATCTGCTTTCGGGCGGCACGTCGATCGCCATCCAGACGGGTGTCAATTCGGGCGAGAGCGTGACGATCGCGATCGGCAACCTGACCGCCGCGGGCCTTGGCGTCGGCGGTGTCGATCTGTCGACGGCGGCGGGTGCCTCGACGGCTCTGGGTCTGCTCGACACGGGCATCCAGACGGTCGCCACGCAGCGCGCCAATCTCGGTGCGCAGCAGAACCGCCTCGAAGCGACTGTCGACAATTTGACGTCGACCGTCACCAATCTGGCAGACGCCAAGTCGCGCATCGAAGACGCCGATTTCTCGGCCGAATCGACCAAGCTCGCCGCTGCTGGCATCCTGTCGCAGGCATCGACCGCGATGCTCGCTCAGGCAAACCAGAGCCAGCAAGGCGTGATGAACCTGCTCCGCGGATAAGCCGAGCCACTCAATTCAGGCTATATCTGGTTGGTCCCTTTGATAGCCTGATCCGATGCCCCGGTCCCCCACGACCGGGGCATCTTCGGGGCCGGATCTTGCAGATTCGGGTGAGGAGAGGGCTTCCACGGCTTTTTGTGCGTGCCGCTTAAGCGCCGCCGCCGTCTGCCGTTACTGGACGAGAGAAGCTTGCCCACTCGCACGCCACGGGAATGGCCTTCGGGCCGGAAAGGAAGAATATGACCGTCATCAATACCAATGTGAGCGCGCTTCGCGCCCAGAATAACTCGCGTGTTGCCAACAAGATGCAGTCGCAGGCGATGGAGCGCCTGTCGAGCGGCAAGCGCATCAACAGCGCGAAGGACGACGCCGCCGGCCTCGCCATCGCGACCCGCATGGACGCCAACGTCCGCGGTCTGACCCAGGCCGTGCGCAACGCCAATGACGGCATCTCGCTGTCGCAGACCGCCGAAGGCGCGATGGGCAATATCTCGAACATCCTCGTCCGCATGCGCGAACTGGCTGTTCAGTCGGCCAACGGCACCAACGGAACGACCGATCGCGACGCGGTGCAGACCGAAATCACCGCGCTGATCGCGCAGATTGGCGACATTACGGGGCGCACGACCTTCAACGGCACCAAGCTGCTCGACGGCAGCGCAACGACCACGCCGATCGACATCCAGACGGGCGTCAACTCGGGTGAGAAGGTGACGATCACGATCGCAGACCTGCGTGCCTCTGCTCTGGGCCGTGCCGCCGCTGCAGGGCCGCCGGCTGTCACCGCTGCCCTTGTGGAAGATATCGATCTTTCGGATGTGGCGGGTGCTTCGGACGCCCTCAGCGTTCTCGACGCCGCGATCCAGACGGTTGCCACGCAGCGCGCCAACCTCGGTGCGCAGCAGAACCGCCTTGAAGCAACCGTCGACAATCTGACATCGACCGTCACCAATCTGGCAGACGCCAAGTCGCGCATCGAAGACGCCGATTTCTCGGCCGAATCGACCAAGCTCGCCGCTGCTGGCATCCTGTCGCAGGCATCGACCGCGATGCTCGCTCAGGCGAACCAGAGCCAGCAGGGCGTGATGAACCTGCTCCGCGGCTAAGCCGGGCTACGAAAATTCAGGCCAAATTTGGCTGGTCCCTTTGATGGCCTGATCAGGCGCCCCGGTCCCCCACGACCGGGGCGTTTTTTTTGGGATCGGCCTCACGCGCCTGGGTGCGGAGAGGTTTTTATGAATGCGGCTTAAGTTGCGCCGCCGCGTGCCGTTACTGGATAGAGTGAAGCTCAGCCAGCCGCACGCTACGGGAATGGCCATCGAGGCCGGAAAGGAACATCATGACCGTTATCAACACCAATGTGAGCGCGCTTCGCGCCCAGAACAACTCGCGCGTTGCCAATAAAATGCAATCGCAGGCGATGGAACGCCTGTCGAGCGGCAAGCGCATCAACAGCGCGAAGGACGACGCCGCCGGCCTCGCCATCGCGACCCGCATGGATGCCAATGTCCGCGGCCTCAACCAGGCCGTACGCAACGCCAACGACGGCATCTCGCTGTCGCAGACCGCCGAAGGCGCGCTGGGCAATATCTCGAACATCCTCGTCCGCATGCGCGAACTGGCTGTTCAGTCGGCCAACGGCACCAACGGAACGACCGATCGCACCGCGATCCAGACCGAAGTCACCGCGCTGATGGCGCAGATCGGCGATATCGCCACCCGCACGACCTTCAACGGCACCAAGCTGCTCGACGGCACCGCAGCGGCGATCGACATCCAGACGGGCGTCAACAGCGGTGAAAAGGTCACGATTGCGATCGCTGACATGACCGCCACTGGCCTCGCCGTTAACACGGTCGACCTGTCGACGGCGGCGAACGCCTCCCTGGCGCTGGGTCTGCTCGACACGGGCATCCAGACGGTCGCCACCGCGCGCGCCAACCTCGGTGCGCAGCAGAACCGCCTTGAAGCAACCGTCGACAATCTGACGTCGACCGTCACCAATCTGGCAGACGCCAAGTCGCGCATCGAAGACGCCGATTTCTCGGCCGAATCGACCAAGCTCGCCGCTGCTGGCATCCTGTCGCAGGCATCGACCGCGATGCTCGCTCAGGCGAACCAGAGCCAGCAAGGCGTGATGAACCTGCTCCGCGGCTAAGCCGGGCTACGAAAATTCAGGCTATATCTGGTTGGTCCCTTTGATAGCCTGATCCGACACCCCGGTCCCCCACGACCGGGGTGTCTTTTTGTCTGAGAGAAGCGGCGCCGGCGCGCTCCCTCACCCAGCCTCAATGAAAGTCGCGCGACTTGGGCAGGATGCGGACGTCGCGCGGGTGGCCATGGCGCGGGGCATGCCTGCGCGGCGCCTGTGGGTGTGCGGCCTCGTCGGCGTACGCCAGTTCGGGGTGCACCGGCGTTCCATCGCCCAGTCCGTCGAGCATCGTGGTGCGGTCGACGATCCGCGTTGCCATCAGATGGATGACGCCCTCCTTGCTTCGCTGCACCTCGCCCTCCGCCAGCATCAACCGTGACGCCATGACGGCGCGGCGGTAGCGTTCGAAATGGCGCGCCCACAGCAGGATATTCACGATCCCGCCCTCATCCTCGATCGTGATGAAGACCGCATTGCCCTTGCCGGGGCGCTGGCGGATCAGCACGACGCCCGCGGTGCGGACGATCGAGCCATTTTTCGCCGCCGCGACCCCGGTACAGCTCAGCACGCCTTCCTTTGCGAAGGCGGGGCGCAGGAAGGCCATCGGATGCCCCTTCAGCGACAGGCGCGTCGTTTGATAATCGGTGAGCACATGTTCGACGAGCGGGGTGGCGGGCAGCTTTGCGTCGGCCTCGGCGCCGAGCTCGTCGGCTTCGGCAGCGCCGAACAGCGGCAGCACCCCCTGCCGCACCCGCCGGGCATCCCAGAGCGCAGGGCGGCGATCGAGCCCCATCGAACGGCAGGCGTCGGCATCGGCGAGCAGGCGCAGTGCGCGAGAAGGAAGCCCGGCGCGGCGGGCGAGTTCCTCGACGCTGGTGAAGGGCGCCGTGCGTGCGACGGCGATTTGCTCCGCCCAGAGCTCGCGAAACCCGTCGACCTGTCGAAACCCCAGTCGCAGCGCGAGTGCACCGTCGTCGCGCCGTTCAAGGCTGTTGTCCCAGCCGCTGGCGTTCACATCGACTTCGCGCACTTCGACCCCATGCTCGCGTGCATCGCGGACGAGCTGCGCCGGGGCGTAAAAACCCATCGGCTGCGAGTTGAGGATTCCGCAGGCGAACACCGCGGGATGATAATGCTTGATCCATGACGACACATAGACGAGCCGCGCGAAGGACTGGGCGTGGCTTTCGGGAAAGCCGTAGCTGCCGAACCCCTCGATCTGTTTGAAGCAGCGTTCGGCGAACGCTTTCTCATAGCCACGTGCGACCATGCCGCCGACCATCTTGTCACGGAAATTCTCGATCGTGCCGACGTTGCGAAAGGTCGCCATCGCGCGGCGCAGGCCATTCGCTTCTTCGGCGGTAAAATCGGCGGCCGTGATGGCCAGTTTCATCGCCTGTTCCTGAAACAGCGGCACGCCAAAGGTTTTGCCGAGAACGTCTCTGAGTTCGTGCGGGTCATGTGGTGGTGCGGGTTTGGGGAATTCGACCTTCTCTTCGCCATTGCGTCGCCTGAGATAGGGGTGAACCATATCGCCCTCGATCGGTCCCGGCCGGACGATCGCGACCTGCACGACCAGATCGTAGAAGATACGGGGACGCAGGCGTGGCAACATGTTGATCTGCGCCCGGCTTTCGACCTGGAACACCCCGATGCTGTCGCCGGCACACAGCATGTCGTAAACCGCCGGATCCTTGGCATCGAGGTCGAGTTCCAGCGTTTTGTCGCCCAGCCCATGGTCGCGCATCAGGTCGAAGCATTTGCGAATGCAGGTGAGCATGCCGAGCGCGAGCACATCGACCTTCATCAGCCCGAGTGCGTCGATATCGTCCTTGTCCCACTCGATGAAGGTGCGCTCGTCCATCGCGGCGTTGTGGATCGGTACCAGTTCGTCGAGCTGCCCTTCGGTGAGGACAAAGCCGCCGACATGCTGCGACAGGTGGCGGGGGAAGGTGAGCAGTTCGCCGACGAAGCGATGCAATCGCTCGACCTCGCCATTGTGCGGGTTGAGCCCGGCCTCGATGAAGCGCTCGACGGGAACCTCGTCGCCCCAGCTGCCCCAACTGGTGTCGGCGAGCCGCGCGGTGACATCCTCGCTGAAGCCCAGCGCCTTGCCGACCTCACGGATCGTGCTGCGCGGGCGGTAATGGATGACCGTCGCGGCGATCGCGGCGCGGGCGCGGCCGTAACGCGCATAAATATACTGGATCACCTCTTCGCGCCGCTCATGTTCGAAATCGACGTCGATGTCGGGCGGCTCGTCGCGCTCGGCCGAAACGAAGCGCGAAAAGAGCAGGTCGTGCTGCATCGGATCGACCGAGGTCACCCCAAGCAGGAAACAGACGATCGAATTGGCCGCCGAACCGCGTCCCTGACAGAGGATCGGCGGCTGCTGCGCGCGCGCGAAGCGGACGAGATCATAGACGGTCAGGAAATAATAGACATATTTTCGCCGGCGGATCAGGCGCAATTCGTTGCCGATGAGCTGGCGGACCTTGGGGGGGAGGGGCGTTCCATAACGTTTTTCCGCCGCCGTCATCACCAGATGGTGGAGATAGGGAAAGGGCTTCCACCCCGGCGGCACGGGCTCATGCGGATATTCATAGCGCAGGTCGTCGAGCTGGAAGTGGATGCGCGTGAGCAGCTTCGCGCTTTCCTTGATCGCTTTCGGATGATTGTCGAACAGCCGCGCCATTTCGGCGGGGGCTTTCAGATAGCGCTCGGCATTGGCGCGGAGCAGCTTGCCGGCCTTCTGGATCGTCATCCCTTCGCGGATGCTGGTTATGATGTCGTGCAAGGGGCGCTGCGCGATCGTCGCATAGAGGGCATCGTTGGTCGCGAGCAGCGGGACGCCTGTTGCGGTGGACAGTCGCTCGCGTTCGATCAGTCGCCGCGCATCTGCGCCCGACCGTGCCATGGTTGCTGCAAGCCATACCGATTTCCGCCGTGCTTGTTTGAGGGTGCGGAGCAGTGCTGCATCTCCGCCCGTTGCGATCAGCAGCAAGTCGTCACAATGTTCGAGAAGATCTTCCAGATAAAGGGTGCAATCGCCCTTTTGTGCGCGCAGATTGCCGGTCGAGAGCAGGCGGGTCAGTCGGCCCCAGCCGTGTCGGGTCGTCGGATAAGCAATGATGTCGGGGGTGCCGTCGGCAAAGGCCAGCCGGGCCCCGACCACCAGCCGGAAGTCGGGCATCGCATCGCCCAGCTTGACTCGCTGCTCCTTCAGAAAGGCCCAGGCCCGCACCACCCCCGCGACGCTGTTGCGATCGGCGATGCCGATGCCGGACATGCCTAGGTTGATTGCCTCTGCCACCATGTCTGCGGGGTGTGAGGCGCCGCGCAGAAAGCTGTAATTGGTCGCGGCGACCAGTTCGGCGAAAGCGGGATCGGGCGCGGGGGGATCGCTCATGCGAACAGCCCGTGGATATACCAGCGCGGGTCGTCCTTTTCCTCGTACAGCCCGTGGCGGAACAGCCAGTAACGGCGGCCCTGAACATCTTCGACGCGGTAATAGTCGCGGGTCAGTCCGCCATTGTCGCGGCGCCGCCACCATTCGGCGGCGATGCGTTCGGGGCCTTCGAAACGGCGGATCGCGTGGGTCGCGCGGCGCCAGCGGAAACGATGCGGCGGGCCGTCGGGGACCTCGGCGATCACCTCGATCGGCTGCGGCGGGTCGAAGAGATAGATGGGGCGTGTCGGCGGTTCGCTGGGCTCGGGGGTAGCCCAGGGCAGCAGCGGCGCGGCGTCGATCGCGGGCAGTTCGAGCTGCGCCTGTTCGGGGATATGGGTGTCGGCGGGCCGAAATTTCCGGACCCGCCCGCGCCCGAGCCGCGTCGCCAGCCGGTCGACGAGTGCGCCAACCGCGGCGCTCTGTACCGCGCCGCCTTCGAGTTTCAGCTGCGTTGCACCCAGCGCCTCGATCCGCGGGACGACGAGGCGGATCATGTCGAAACCGAAACCGGGGTCGAGCGGGTCGCGCAGCGCGTCCATCCGCTCGGCGAACAGCCGCATCGCGAGCGCGACGTCGCGCGTCGGGTGGCCGGTTTCGATCTCGATCGCGCGCGCGAGGCCATCGCTGCGAAAGAAGGTTGCGCGGAAATGGCGTCCGCCTTTGCTGCGCCGGGTCATCTCCCCGGCGGCTTCGCCGATCAGCTCCCCCAGGATTTTCGCGGCATGGGGCATGCTCGCGATCGGTTCGGCGAAGCGACGTTCGGCGGCCACCGGCGACAGCGTCTGGCGCGGGGCGAGCGGACTGGCTGCGTCGCCGAGAATGCGGCGCAGCGCGGTCGCGGCGTCGGCGCCGAAGCGTGCGGCGATATTCGCCATCGGTCGCGCGCCAAGGTCGCCGATCGTCTTCAGCCCCGCGCGGACCAGCCCGGTCGTCGCCTCGTCATCGAGTTCGAGCGCCGCGACAGGTAGCCGCCGGATCGCCGCCGCCTCATCGGGGGCGGGCAGCATCTGGTGGCGCGCGAGCGCACGCGCGGCATCGGGATTATCCGCACTCGCGTGGCGCAGCGTCATGCCGAGCCCGGTGATGCGGGCCTCAAGATCGGCAACCAGCCCCGCTTCGCCGCCGAACAGATGCGCGGCGCCCCCGATATCGAGGATCAGCCCGTCGGGGTGATCGAGCGCGACCAGCGGGGTGTAGCGGCCGCACCCCTGCGCCAGCCGGTCGAGCCATTGCTCGTCGGCGGCGGGTTCGTGCGGCACGGCGAGAAGCTCCTGCACACGCGCCCGCGCATCGGCAAAGGCCACGCCGGGGCCAAGGCCGAGCGCCTGCGCGCGCGCGTCAACGCTGGCGAGGCGGAGCGCGCCGCGCTGCTTTTCGACGAAGACGAGCGGGGCATCAGGCGGCTGCGGCGCCGCGCGGCACCATCGCTCGGCGGGCAGATAGGGGAAGAACAGCGCCAGATAGCGCCGCTTCCCGGAAGATTTGTTCATCACCATTCCACTCCAGCCGCCAGCGCATCCCCGCAGGGCCCGCGCGCCAGCGGAGCAATTCCAGATCGAAGGCGGGCGCCCCCGGTGCCGCCGCCTCCAGTTCGCGCGATTCGGCCGCGGCGATGCTCCAGCGCGTTTCGGCGGCGCTCGGCACCGGCTGCGCATCGATCCGCAAAAACAGCAAAGTCACTCCGGCATCGCGCGCGCCGAGTGCGAGCCGCCGCCCCGCGGTCAGGTCGAGCGCGGGGAGTTTGCCCCAGCTTTCGACGACGACCGCCGCCGATCCAGGGCAGCGCGCGGCGTCGTTGGCGCAGCCGAGCAAGGCTTTTGCGTCGCTGACCTCGACCAATAGCAACCGGTCGGGGTTGCCGCCCAGCTCGGCGATTCCCGGCGCATAAAGCTGTCCTGCGCGCCGCGCGGCGTCGCTTGTCCGCAGCCACAAAACTGGCGCCGCGCCACCGCCGCGCAGCGCGAGCAGCGCCGCAAAAGCGGCAGCGCTCGCGGCGTCGAGTGCGTCGGTGGCAAAAAATTCATGTACACGCCCCGCCGCGAGTCCGCCACCCAGTGAGGCATCGAGCGCACCATGCCCGGTCGCCAGCCAGCCGTCGGGGCGGTGGCTTTCGAGGCCGCCACTGGCGGCCAGCCGGGCGACGCGTTGCCGCAGCCCGGCGAGTGGGGAAGACGACTCGCGCATGATTTTGTTCCTGATATGTTCTATTAGCGCTTTTGGGGTGGCGCTTGTCAAGAAGAGTCAGGTCAGGTTCGTCATGCCGGACTCGATCCGGCATCTATCGCCGCCGCGCCGCATGGGCCCCGGATCGAGTCCGGGGGTGACGAAGATTATTAGGGCGTCGGTGCCTCCGCCCCCGCGCCGCTATCGCCGCCGAGCGCGCGGAACAGCGCGATCCGCGTCTGGACGAGCAACAGCTGCGTCGCAATCTCGCTGCGCCGCGCGGCATAGAGGCTGCGCTGGGCGTCGAGGCTGGAAAGGAAGCTGTCGACCCCGCCCTTGTAGCGGGCATCGGTGAGCACCGCGGTGTCGGCCGCAGCTTCGCTGTTCGCCGCCGCTGCGCGCGCGCGTTCGGATATCGTGCCCTGCACCGCGAGCGCATCGGCGACTTCGCGAAAGGCGGTCTGGATCGTGCCCTCATAGCCCGCGAGCGCGGCGTCGCGCTGCGCCTCGCTGACCGCAACCCCGGCGCGGCGACCGCCGGCGTCGAAGAGGGTGGCAGTGGCATCGCCGCCAGCCGACCAGTTGAATGCCCCGCCGTCGAACAGTCCGCCGAGCGCGTCGCTGGCGAAGCCGAGCAGCCCGGTCAGCGAGATCGACGGGAACAGCCGCGCGCGCGCGACGCCGATATTCGCATTGGCCGCGCGCAGCCCATATTCGGCCTCGATCACATCGGGGCGGCGGAGCAATATGTCGGAGCGGACCCCGGCAGGAAGCGAAACGATCGCAGGCGTCACTTCGGTGAGTCCGGCGGGGAGCAACGCCCGATCGACATCACCGCCGACGAGCAGGCGGATGAGATTTTCATCCTGTGCGAGCGCGCTTGTCTGCTGCGCGATCGAATCCTCGGCGGTTGCCAATATCTGTTCGGCCTGACGCAGGTCGGTGCGCGGCGCGACGCCGCCGTCGAGCCGGGCGCGGGTCAGCCGGACATTTTCGCGGGCGTTGGCGGCGGTCTGCTGCGCGATGGCGAGCAGGTCGCGGTCGGCGCCATAGCTCGCCCACGCCTGCGCGAGGTCGGCGATCAGCCCGATCCGCACCGTGCGTGACGCGGCCTCTGTGCCCAGCGCGCGATTGCGGTCGGCCTCGGTCGCGTTGGCGAGCTTGCCGAACAGGTCGAGTTCAAAGGCGGTGATGCCGCCGCGCAGCGAGAAATCGCCGCTGCCGCTGCTCGCGCCCGCGCTTTCGCCATAGCCGGCACCCGCGCTGGCGCCAACAATGGGAAATTGTCCCGATCGCGTGACCCGCACCTGCGCGCGCGCCGCCGCGACATTGGCGAAGGCGATACGCAGATCGCGGTTGTTGGCGAGTGCCTGTTCGGTCAGCGCCTGCAGGCGCGGGTCGGTGAAGACCTGTTTGTAGGAGAGGACGGGCAGTGCGGCTTCGCTTTGCAGCAGATAGGCGTCGCCGACCGGCCACGACGCCGCGACCGGCGGAGTCGGCAGCACCGTCTTGGGCGCGAGCGAGCAGCCCGTAAGGATCAGCGGGCCGGCGAACAGCAAGAAGCGAACGGGCATCATGTCAGCGCTTCCCGATCGTCCTGCTTCTTTCCGAACCGGTCGCGCACGGCGGCGAGCCCATCGCGCACGCCGCGGCGGACAAGGACGAAGAAGAGCGGGATGAAGAAGATGGCGAGGAACGCCGCGGTCAGCATGCCGCCGATTACCGATGTGCCGATCGCGACGCGGCTGTTCGCGCCGGCGCCGGTCGCGATGGCGAGCGGCAGCACGCCGAAGATGAAGGCGAAACTCGTCATCAAAATCGGGCGCAGGCGGATGCGTGCGGCGATAATCGCTGCCTCGATGACGCGTTTGCCCTTGCGCTCTTCCTGCTCGGCGAATTCGATCATCAGGATCGCATTTTTCGCCGCGAGCCCCATCGTCGTGAGCAGGCCGATCTGGAGATAGACGTCATTTTCCAGGCCGCGCAGCGTTACGGCAAAGATCGCGCCGATCAGACCAAGAGGAATGACCAGGATCACGGCAAGCGGGATCGACCAGCTTTCGTAAAGCGCCGCTAGGCAGAGGAAGACGACGAGCAGCGAAATCCCGTAGAGCAAGGGTGCCTGCCCAGACGACAGTCGCTCCTGATAGGAGGAACCCGACCAGGCGACGCTGGTGCCGGGAATTTGGGCCGCCAACGCTTCCATTTCATCCATCGCCTGCCCCGAACTGGTGCCGGGAGATGGCTGGCCGGAAATTTCAAAGGCGGACACGCCCTGAAAGCGCGAGGTGGTGGACGGGGTCGTCGACCAGCCGATTTGCGAGAAAGCCGAGAAAGGCGACATGTCCCCCGCCGACGAGCGGACATACCATTGCGCGAGGTCTTCGGGCTTGGCGCGATAGGGGGCGTCACCCTGGACATAGACGCGCTTGACGCGGCCCTTGTCGATGAAGTCGTTGACATATCGCCCGCCCCAGGCGGTCGCGAGCGTGTTGTTTACGTCGCTGTTGCTGAGGCCATAGGCGGTCAGCCGCTGGGTATTGATATCGACCTTCAGTGTCGCGACGTCGGGCAGGTCGCTCAGGCGCACCGACGTCAATCGGGGATTGGCATTGGCCATGGCAAGCAGGCGATCGCGCGCTTCGACAAATTGGTCGCGCGAAAGGCCGCCGCGATTCTGCAATTGCATCGTAAAGCCCGACGTGTCGCCAAGGCCACGCACCGCCCCGGGAACCAGCGCAAAAATCTGGGCGTCGCGGAGGCCGCTGAACGCCTTGCGCGCGCGGTCGACGATGGCGTCGGCGGTATTTTCCTGGCCCGGCCGGTCATCCCAGTGGGTGAGATTGACGAAGCCCTGACCTGTATTCTGCCCCGCCGCTGCTCCGCCGCCGCCGCCGGCGATCAGGAACAGCGCCTGGGCGTTGGCCTTTTCATGGGTCATGAAATAATTTTCGATCGCGTCGCGCACCTCGAGTGTGCGCTCCTGTGTCGCGCCCGCAGGCAAGCGGAACTGGACCTGGACGCGCCCCTGATCCTCATTGGGCAGGAATCCGCTTGGCAGGCGCAGGAAAAGGACGGCGAGCAGAACCAGAATGACGGCATAAATGCCAAGGAAGATCCATTTGCGGTCGACGACCGCGCCGACGCTGCCCACATAGCGGTTCACCATATCGTCGAAGCGCGTGTTGAAGCCGTTCTTCGCGCGTTCCATCAGCGCGCGCGCGCGCGCAAAACGGCCGCCCGGGGGAGGGGCCTCGCCATGCGTCTTCGGCTTGAGCAGGCTGGAAGTCAGTGCAGGGCTCAGGATCAGCGCGACGAGCACGGACAGCGCCATCGCCGAGACAATGGTGATCGAGAACTGCCGATAAATGACCCCGGTCGACCCGCCGAAAAAGGCCATCGGAAGGAACACTGCCGACAGGACGAGTGCGATGGCGATCAGCGCGACCTGCAGTTCCTGCATCGACTGGATCGTCGCTTCGCGCGCCGACATGCCGGGATTTTCCTCCATCAGGCGCTCGACATTCTCGACGACGACGATCGCGTCGTCGACGAGCAGGCCGATCGCGAGCGTCAGGCCGAACAAGGTCAGCGTGTTGATGGTGAAGCCCGCCATATAGAATATGCCGAAGGTGCCGAGCAGGACGACCGGAACCGCGATCGCCGGGATCATCACCGCGCGCCAGCTTTGCAGAAAGACGAACATCACGAGGATGACGAGCAGGATCGCCTCGAACAGCGATTTCTGCACCTCGCTGACCGACAATTTGATGAAGGCGGTCGCGTCATTGGCATAGCTATAGGTCAGGCCGTCGGGGAAGTCGGCCGCGAGTTCCGCCATGCGCGCCTTCACCCGGTCGGCGGTTTCGAGCGCGTCGGACCCCGGTGACAACGAGATCGACATGCCCGCGCCGGGATGGCCGTTGATGCGGCTGACGACGGCATAGCTTTCGGCGCCGATCTCGACGCGCGCCACATCCTTGATCCGCACACTCGACCCGTCGGGGAGCGTCTTGAGGACAATATTCTCGAACTCTTCGACGGTTTGCATCCGCGACTGGGCGGTCACCGTCGCGTTGAGCATCTGGCCTTGCGGCGCCGGCAGGCCGCCGACGTCGCCCGCTGCAACTTCGCTGTTTTGCGCGGTGATCGCTGAAATGACGTCGCTTGGCATCAGCGATACGGCAGCGAGCCGCCGGGGGTTCAGCCAGATGCGCATCGCGTGCGGGGCACCGAAGATATTGACCTCGCCGACCCCCTCGACGCGCGATAGCGGGTCCTGAATATTCGACGCCATATAGTCGGAGACGTCCTGATTTACCCGCGTATTGGTCGAATCATAGACGCCGACGAGCAGCAGCGTATCCGAATTGGACTTGGTGACACGTATGCCCTGTTGCTGGACCTGCTGCGGCAGGCGCGAGATCGCCGCCTGAATCTTGTTCTGGACCTGCACCTGCGCGATGTCGGGATCGGTGCCCTTTTCGAAGATAGCGGTGATGCTCGCCTGTCCGCGCGAGCTCGACTGCGAGCTGAAATAGAGCAGGCCGTCGATCCCGGTCAGCTGCTGCTCGAGGATCTGGGTGACGCTATTTTCGATCGTCTCGGCCGAGGCGCCCGGATAGGAGGCACGGATATTGACCTGCGCCGGAGCGATATCGGGATATTGTTCGACCGGCAGCGAGAAAAGCGCGCCTGCGCCCCCCAGCATGACGATGATGGCGAGGACCCATGCAAAGATCGGCCGGTCAATGAAAAGGCGCGACATTGCGGGCTATTTACCCTTTGCAGTCTGGCCCGCCGGGGGCGGCCCCACGCGTTGCGCGCTGGACGCCGGAACGGGTCGGATCGGGGCGCCCTGCTTCAGATTGGCGAGGCCCTGGGTGATGACATGCTCGCCTGCTTTCAGCCCGCCGGTCACCACCCAATTGGGGCCGACCGTCCGCGCCGCGGTTATCTTGCGCCGCACCGCCTTATTGTCCTTGCCAGCCAGATAGACGAAGGCCGATCCGTCAAAATCGCGCTGCACCGCGGCTTGCGGGATCAGAATCGCGGCGGGATTGACCGCCTGCTCGAACAAGGCCGTGACGAACATGCCGGGCAGCAGCAACCCTTGCGGATTGGGAAAGCGCGCGCGCAGCGTCACGGTGCCGGTGGCTTCGTTGACGGTGATTTCGGAAAACTGGACGGTGCCGGCAAAGCCATAGGCGCTGCCGTCTTCCAGGCGCAGTCGCACCGATGTGCTGCCCGCCGCCGTGCCGCCGCTGGCGATCGCCTGGCGCAGAGCGGTGAGTTCGGCGCTCGATTGCTGCATATCGACGTACATCGGATCGGTCTGCTGGATCACCGCGAGCGGGGTCGCCTGACTGGCGCTGACGAGCGCACCGGGGGTGGCGAGCGAGCGGCCGATGCGTCCGCTGATCGGTGCCGAGAGGGTGGTGTAACGCAGGTTGATGCGCGCGGTTTCGAGCGCGGCAGCATTTTGCGCGACCGCGGCGCGTGCGACGCGGGCTTGCGCCAGCGCATCGGTATAATCCTGCTCGGCGATCGCTTGCATCTTGGCGAGCGGCGCGAAGCGGCGTGCCTTTTCCTCGGCGGCCTGCGCGCTGGCGCGGGCGCTCGCGAGGTTCGCCGATGCCTGATCGACCGTCGCCTGATAGAGGCTGGCGTCGATCTGGTACAGCGGCTGGCCGGCGCGGACGAAGCCGCCTTCGGTGAACAGGCGGCGGCGGATCAGGCCGCTGACCTGCGGCCGGATCTCGCTGGTTTCAAAGGCGACGGTGCGCGCGCCGAGTTCGGTGGTGATCGGCACCACCCCGACCGCGGCGACGACATAGCCGACCTGTGGAGGACCACGATCGCGGCCACCTTGGTCATCCTTGTTCGCGCAGGCGCCGAGCGCCAGCGTTGCAGCGCACAGGGCTCCGGTCAGCCACAGCGACCTTTTTTCCAGCATAGTCGATATTCTCGTGTCGCTCCGCCGGGGGATGGGCGGAATGGCGCCTATTCAACCGATTGATATGCCGCATGCAAGCGCAATGCACCGCTTGCGACAAATTACGACAAATTTGCCCCTTCTTCGCCATTCCGATCGATTGACACCGGTTACCATTGGCGCTAGCCGAAGATTCTGCAAAAAGTCTATCGCGAGGATGCCGCCATGTTTGCCAAAACCTATCACGCCACCCACCCCGAGATGATGGAATGCGCCCCCAATGACGCGCTGCGTGACCGCTATCTGGTGACGGGTATGTTCGCGGACGGGCAGATCACGCTCAACTATTCGCACAATGAACGCTTCGTGATCGGCGGCGCGGTGCCGATGGGCGCGGCGCTGAAACTGCCCGAACAGAGCGTCCCGGCTTCGGCCGCGGGCCACCCCTTCCTCGAACGCCGCGAGTTGGCGGCGGTCAACATCGGCGGTCCCGGCGCGATCAGCGTCGACGGCGAGCGTTTCGAGATGAAGAACAAGGAATGCCTCTACATCCCGATGGGATCGAGTGAGGTGCTGTTCGAAGGCGACGGTGCGCGCTTCTATCTGGCATCACTTCCCGCGCACAAAGCCTGCCCGATCAAGCATATCACGCTCGATCAGGCGAACCCGCTCGCGCGCGGCGACCTTGCCAATTCGAACCAGCGGACGATCTATCAGCTCGTCATTCCCGGCGTGTGCGAAAGCGCGCAATTGCTGCTCGGGCTGACGGTGCTCGAAGAAGGCAGTGTGTGGAACACGATGCCGCCGCATCTCCATGACCGGCGCAGCGAGATTTACCTCTATTTCGAACTTCCCGAAGAGAATGACCGCATCTTCCACTATATGGGCGAGCCCGACAGCATGCGGCACATCGTGATCGCGAATGAGGAAGCGGTGATCAGTCCGCCCTGGTCGATCCACATGGGGTCGGGAACCAAGAAATATGCCTTCATCTGGGCGATGGGCGGCGAAAATCTCGACTATACCGACATGAACGTCCTCGACATCTGCCAGTTGAAGTAAGCCATTCCTCGTCACCCCGGACTTGATCCGGGGTCTGCTATGCGACGAGGCGGGAATGGATGCCGGATCAAGTCCCGCATGAAGAAGGGCAAGAGGATGAAGATGTTCGACCTGACAGGAAAAGTCGCGCTGGTCACCGGCGCCAACACCGGCATCGGGCAGGGGATCGCGCTCGCGCTCGCCGGAGCCGGGGCGGATATCGCCGCCGCCGGGCGTTCGGCTGCTGATGACACCGTCGGCAAGGTCCGGACCCTCGGCCGCCGGGCAGAAAATTTCGCCGCCGACCTGTCGAGCGTCGGTGCGGTCCAGCCGCTCGTCGATGCCGTGCTGGCGGAATATGGTCGCATCGACATCCTGGTCAACAATGCCGGCATCATCCGCCGCGCCGACGCGGTCGACTTCACCGAGGCCGATTGGGACGCGGTGATGGATACCAATCTCAAGACGCTCTTCTTCCTTTGCCAGAGCGTGGGTCGCCACATGATCGGGCGCGGTTCGGGCAAGATCATCAACATCGCCTCGATGCTGACCTTTCAGGGCGGCATCCGTGTGCCAAGCTACACCGCGTCCAAATCGGGCGTCGGTGGGCTCACCAAGCTGCTCGCCAATGAATGGGCGGCGAAGGGTATCAATGTGAATGCGATCGCGCCCGGCTATATCGCGACGAACAACACCGCGGCGCTGCAGGGCGACGAGACGCGCAACCGCCAGATCGTCGAACGTATTCCCGCGGGGCGCTGGGGCGACCCCGCCGACATCGGCGGCGCGGCGGTGTTCCTGGCGTCACCGGCATCGGACTATGTCCAGGGCCATATCCTCGCCGTCGACGGCGGCTGGCTGGCGCGCTGAATTTAACGGCCCGGGGGTGCGACCGACTGGCGCTCGATGAAGGTCGAGACGAGCGCGGCGGGATCTTCTTCCTCGACGGCTTTTCCGGCGGGGCCCAAAAAGTCGGGCACGAGAAGCTGCGCGGCGCGCACCCCCATCTCGCGGATCGGCCAGCGCACCGTGCTCAGCGCGGGCCAGATATGCGTCGCAGTCGGCGAATCGTCGAAGCCGATGATCGACAGCTGGCCGGGCACGGCAATGCCCTTTTCATGCGCGACGCGCATCACGCCGGCGGCCATTTCGTCGTTCGAGCAGAAGATTGCGGTCGGCGGTTTGGCGAGCGACAGCAATTTTTCGCCCGCTTCGACCCCCGCGGCATAGCGGTAATTGCCCGGCGCATAATATTCGTCGGCGAGCGTCAGCCCGGCTTCGGCGAGGGCTTCGTGGAAACCCTTTTCGCGTTCGGCGGCCGAGCGGAAACCTGCCGGGCCGCGAACGAAACCGATGTCGCGATGCCCGAGCGCGATCAGCTTGCGGCACACCTCGACGACGACGTCATGGTCGTTCGACGAGATGCAATGCTGCGCATCGTCGAGCGGCGCCGACCCGATGCGGACATAGCGCACCCCGAGCTGGTCGCAGAGCGCGGCGAGATCGTCATTCTCCGAAATCGGCGGCAACAGCATCGCGCCGATCGGGCGCTGTTTTTCCAGAAAGGTGCGGACATCGTCGAGCATCTGGTCCGACCCGCGATCGACCGGGCGGACGAGCAGCGCAAGGTCGCTGTCCTTGATCGCGTCGAGTACGCCCTGCTGAAAATTGAGCACGGTCTGCGCGTTCGGATTGTCGTGGAGCAGCGCGATCAGGAAGTTGCGACGAAAGGCGAGCGCGCGCGCCTGCGGGTTGGGGACGAAACCCAGCGTCTCGATCGCTTCCTGCACCGCTGTGCGCGTCTTTTCGCTGATGAATTCGGACCGGTTGATGACCCGGCTGACCGTCTTTTTCGATACGCCCGCCAGCGCCGCCACATCGTTGATCGTCGGCTGCTTCGCCGCGGGCCCCGTCATCTGTGCCGCCATAAACTCCAGCTTTCCCCTGCAAGCCATATGCTTCGGGCGCGATGTCCCGACCATGTCGGTCCCGCTCTTGTCCTGATGGGCGTTCGGGCCAGCAAAATCAACCGTATCGAGAGCTATTTGCTTGCTTTTGACACCGGTGTCTTTTAGGTCCGTCGCCGGACGAGGAAAAAGGCATACAAATGGCAGCGACCATCGATCAG
This sequence comes from Sphingopyxis sp. GW821-FHT12C06, assembly GCF_058807415.1. Taxonomy (NCBI): domain Bacteria; kingdom Pseudomonadati; phylum Pseudomonadota; class Alphaproteobacteria; order Sphingomonadales; family Sphingopyxidaceae; genus Sphingopyxis; species Sphingopyxis sp. GW821-FHT12C06. The sequence continues at coordinate 170,764 of NZ_JBXAQR010000005.1, forward strand.
CAAAATGTCGCCAAAGCGTTTCTCGCCGCGCGCGCCGAAAAGACACCGCTTACCCAGTATCCGGGCGCGGTGCCGCCAACCATGGCTGAGGCCTATGCGATTCAGGACGCCGCAATCGGGCTCGACGGCCGGCGTGTCGGCGGCTGGAAGGTCGGCCGCATCGCCCCCGACCTCGTCGATCATTATGGCGGCAATCGCCTGACCGGTCCGATTTTCACGGATGAAATCGTCGATGCGGCCGTCGACGAAATGCCGGCGATGCCCGTCTATGGCCAGGGCTTCGCCGCCGCCGAAGCCGAAATCCTGCTCTGCTTCGGCACGGTCTGCGACCGCAATTATGATCTCGATAGCGTGCGCGACGCGATTGCCGAGGTACGCACGGGGATCGAGATCGCCAGTTCACCCTTCGCCGAAATCAATCGCCACGGCCCCGCGGTGACCGCGTCCGACTATGGCAACAACAAGGGGCTGGTGTTGGGCCCTGCCGTTCCCGGCTGGCGGAGCGCCGACCTCATCCGCATGCCGGTCGAATTTGCGATCGACGGGACGAGCGTCGGCGCGGCGACGATGGAGACGATGCTCGACGGGCCTTTCGGGTCGGCGCTGTTCCTGATCGGCATCCTGCGCGCGCGCGGTATCGCGATCACCCCCGGGACCTGGGTGTCGGCGGGCGCGATTACCGGCGTCCATGAAATTCGTCCCGGCCAGCGCGCGGAGGCGCTGTTCGACGGCCGCTTCCGGGTTGGATGCACGGTGACAAACCTCTAAAAACCATAATCAGGGAGAGACATATGGCGCAGGCAATCACAGCAAGTGGGGCGGCGCCACCGACGCCCCGTGCCGGCCATTATCGATGGTTGATCGTCGCGCTGCTCTTCGTCGCGACGACGGTCAATTATATCGACCGCACGATGCTCGGCCTGCTCGCCCCCGTCCTCGGCGACGAAATGCGGTGGAGCGAGAATGACTATGGCAACATCGTCACCGCCTTTCAGGCCGCCTATGCCTTTGGCTTCCTGATCATGGGCTGGCTGATCGACCGCTTTGGGCCGAAGATCGGTTACAGCATCGCGATCAGCATCTGGACGATCGGCCATATCGCGCATGGTTTCGCCGGCTCGATCGCCTCCTTCATGGCGGCGCGCGTCATCCTTGGCGTCGGCGAGGCGGGGCATTTTCCGTCGGTCGTGCGCGCGTCGAGCGAGTGGTTTCCGCAAAAGGAGCGCGCGTTCGCGATCGGCTGGGTTAACAGCGCGACGACGATCGGGGTCATCCTGACCGCGCCGACGATCTGGCTGTTTATGACCTGGGCGGGTTTCGACTGGCGCCAGACCTTCCTCTACACCGGCGCTTTCGGCGCCATCCTGCTCATCCTGTGGTTATGGCTCTACAGCAACCCGCGCGAAAGCGGGAAGGTCAGCGCGGGCGAACTCGCGTGGATCGAGCATGACCCGCCCGAAAAGGTCGAGCGCATCGGCTGGGCCAAAATCGTCACCAAGCGCGAAGCATGGGCGTTCGCGATCGCCAAATTCCTGACCGATCCGGTGTGGTTCCTGATGCTCTTCTGGCTGCCCAAATATTTCGCCAGCACCTATGACGTCGACCTCAAAATCGTGCTGCTGCCGATGATCGCCATGTATCTTCTGTCCGACGTCGGCAGTATTGCGGGCGGTTGGCTGTCGTCGAAACTGATCCAGCGCGGCCACACCGCCAATTATGCGCGCAAGCTGACGATGCTGATCGCGGGCTGCTGTGTGCTGCCGCTGCTGTTCGTCACCGGCGTCGAGAATATGTGGCTCGCCGTCGTGCTGATCGGCATCGCGCTCGCCGGGCATCAGGCCTTTTCGTCGAATCTGCTGTCGATCCCGCCCGACATGTTTCCGAAACGCGCGGTCGGATCGGTGATCGGGCTCGGCGGCTTTATGGGCGGCATCGGCGGGATGATCATGGCGAAATCGACCGGGGTGGTGCTCGATGCGACCGCAGGCAATTATACGGTGATCTTCGCGATCTGCACGACCGTCTATTTCCTTGCCGTACTCGCGATCCATTGGCTCAGCCCGCGGCTCGCGCCGGTCACGGTCGAGAATGGAGTCGCCCCGGCATGACGCGTCCGCTCACCCTGCACCCCGACCGGCTGTTCCCGTCCGATCCGGCGCAGCGCGCCATCGCGCGCCGCCTCTATGCCGGGGTTGCGGGCCTGCCGATCATCAGCCCGCACGGGCACACCGATCCGGCATGGTTCGCGGGCAATGCGTCCTTCGGCAATGCCGCCGAGCTGCTGCTCCATCCCGATCATTATGTCTTCCGCATGCTCTATTCGCAGGGCGTGCCATTGGACGCCCTTGGCATCGGCAACCCTGATGCCGACCCCCGGACAAGCTGGCGGCTGTTTGCCGAGCGCTATCATTTGTTTCGCGGCACCCCGACGCGGATGTGGATGGACTGGGTTTTCGCCGAAGCCTTCGGGATCGACGTGCAGTTCGAGGCGGCGACGTCGGACTATTATTACGACCTGATCACTGACAAGCTCGCGACCGATGCGTTCCGTCCGCGCGCTTTGTTCGACCGCTTCGGGATTGAGGTGATCGCGACGACCGAAAGCCCGCTCGATACGCTGGGTCATCATGGCGTGATCCGCACCGCCAACCAAAGCGGCGAATGGGCGGGGCGGGTGATCACCGCCTATCGCCCCGATCCGGTTGTCGATCCCGAATATGAAGGTTTCCGCGATAACCTCGCGCGCTTCTCCGAAATCTCGGGCGAGGATGCTTTCTCCTATGCGGGCTATCTCGCCGCGCACCGGGCGCGCCGCGCTTTCTTCGCCGAAATGGGCGCAACTTCGACTGACCATGGTCACCCGACCGCCGCCACCGCCGATCTCACGCCCGCCGAGGCGGAATCCTTGTTCGCACGCGTGACCGGCGAGCATGTCAGCGCCGCGGACGCCGAGCTTTTCCGCGCGCATATGCTGACCGTGATGGCGGGGATGAGCCTCGACGACGGGCTGGTGATGCAGATTCACCCCGGCAGTTTCCGCAACCATAACAACTGGCTGTTCGACCAATATGGCCGCGACAAGGGCGCCGATATCCCGATGGCGACCGACTATGTCCATGCGCTGCGCCCGCTGCTTTCGCGCTACGGCAATGAAGCGGGGTTGACGGTCATCCTCTTCACCCTCGACGAGACGAGCTACGCGCGCGAGCTGGCGCCGCTCGCGGGCCATTATCCGGCGCTGAAGCTCGGCCCCGCTTGGTGGTTTCACGACAGCCCCGAGGGGATGCGTCGCTTCCGCAACCAGACGACCGAGACCGCGGGCTTCTACAACAGCGTCGGTTTCAACGACGACACCCGCGCCTTCCTGTCGATCCCGGCGCGCCACGATGTCGCGCGGCGGATCGACTGCGGCTTTCTTGCGCAGCTTGTCGCCGAGCACCGGCTGGAGGAACGGGAGGCGACCGACCTCGCGGCCGACCTCAGCTATCATCTCGCCAAGGCGGCGTACAAGCTGTGAGGCTGTCGCCCGAAACATCGCTTCCTTCGTCGGTGCGGCAACCGGTTTACGACCGCAGCGCGCAGGCGGCGGGGATCGTGCATATCGGCATTGGCGCCTTCCACCGCGGGCATCAGGCGGTCTACACCGACGATGCGATGAACGCGGGCGACCGCGATTGGGGCATCATCGGTGTGTCGCTGCGTTCGGGCGATGTCGCGGCGCAGCTGAACCCGCAAGCCGGACTCTATACGGTTGATAGCCGCAGCGTCGAAGGCAGCGCCTTGCGGCTGGTCGGCGCGGTGCAGCGCGTGCTCGTCGCGTCCGAAAGCCCCGATGCGGTCATCGCCGCGATTGCCGCGCCGACGACGCATATCGTGAGTTTCACGGTCACCGAGAAAGGCTATTTGCGCCGCCCCGACGGGGGCCTCGACATCGACGCGGCGGCGGGGCCGTCCAGTCTCTATCGCTATGTCGCGGCTGGGCTGGCGGCGCGGAGGGCGGCCGGACTGTCCGGTCTCACCCTGCTCAGCTGCGACAATCTGGCGGACAATGGCGGCGTGCTGCGCGGGCTGATGCGCGACTATCTCGCTGCCCGTCACCCCGATCTGCTGCTTTGGTTCGATACCGAATGCCGCTGCCCCGCGACGATGATCGACCGGATCGTTCCCAGGGCCACCGACGCCGACCGCGCGGCGGTCGAGGCGATGCTCGGCGTCCGCGATGAAGGCGCGGTGGTCACCGAAGGCTTCAGCCAATGGGTGATCGCGGCTGATTTCGCCGGGCCGCGCCCACGCTGGGAGGCGGTCGGGGCGCAGCTTGTCGCCGATGTCGCTCCCTATGAAACCGCGAAGCTCCGCATGCTCAACGGCGCCCATTCGGCGCTCGCCTATATCGGCCTCGGGCGCGGGCACGAATTTGTTCATCAAGCGATCGCCGACCCGGCAATCCGGCCCGTCATAGAACGGCTGATGCGTGACGAAGCCGCGCCGACGATCGACGCCGCACCAGGGCAGGACCTCAATTCCTACGCCGATGCACTGCTCGCGCGTTTCGCCAATCCGGCGTTGAACCACCGGCTGATCCAGATCGCGATGGACGGCAGCCAGAAGATCCCGCCGCGCTGGCTTGAAACGCTGGCGTGGCATCAGCGGCGCGGACAGCGCTGCCCCGCGCTCGAACAGGCGATCGCGGCTTGGATCGCCTTTCTGCGCAGCGGTGAGCCGATCGATGACCCGCTCGCAGGCAAGCTGTGCGAAGCGGTGACGGGCGCCGATGCGGCCGAACGGCTATTCGGTGCGGACGGGTTGCTGCCATCCGTATGGCGGCCCGATGATGGGGTGCTTTAGGCCGGGACGAACAATCCCCGGCTCTCGCGGACCTCGGCATCGAGCCAGTCGATGAAGGCGCGGATTCGTGGTTGCGGTGCGACGTCGCGGTGGAGTGCGAGCCAGAAGCTGCGGCCGATGGTCTGGTCGGGGCGTACGCGCACCAGCGTCGGATCGCCCGCGGCGAGGAAGCAGGGGAGGACGCCGACCCCTGCGCCGCCCGCGATCATCCGCCGCTGCGCGAGGATGCTCGACGACCGCACTCCGGCGCGCAGCCCCGGTTCGATCTCGCCCAGATAGTCGAGCTCGGGCGCATAGAGAATGTCGGGGACATAGCCGATCACCGGAATGCCCGCGCGCGACAGCGGTGCTTCGGCCGCCGCCGCCCGCCAGTCGTGCCGGTCGGCGGGCGCATAAAGCCCAAGGCTGTAATCGGACAATTTGCGCGTGATCAGCGGGCCTTTGCGCGGCCGCGCCAGCAGCACCGCCATATCGGCTTCGCGCCGCGACGGGTTCAGAAAACCGCTCGATGCGACCAGATCGATCTCGAGCTCGGGGTGCGCAGCGGTGAAGCCGCCCAGCCGCGGCGCGATGAAGCTGCCGCCAAAGCCTTCAGAGACGCTGACGCGGAGCTGCCCCGACAGCGCCGACCCGCCTTCGCGCACCATATGAATGCGCGCCGCCGCCGCCGCCATCGCCTCGGCGTGCGGGACAAGCGCGCGGCCCGCCGCGGTCAGCACAAAGCCCCCCGGTGCGCGTTCGAACAAGGTTTGTTCGAATGCGGCTTCGAGCGCGCTCACGCGGCGGCTGACCGTCGTCGCGTCGACATGCAGCGCCTGCCCGGCGCGCGCGAGGGTGCCGTGGCGCGCGACCATCAGGAAATATTGCAGCTTGTCCCAATCCATATGCTGCAAATATGCAGCTATGTCCTGCAAGTCTATCCCTTGCAATCGGATGCGGCTTGGTCTCAACCGGCCGCAATTATTCACGGGAGACTCGACGGATGCGACAGATTGATCACCACATCGTTGGCGGCGCCGGCGGCAAAGGTCGCCTCAGCGACATATTCGACCCCAATAATGGCGGCGTTCAGGCGCAGGTTGCGCTCGGCGATCGCGCGCTGCTCGACCGCGCGGTCGCGGCGGCGAAGGCGGCGCAGCCCGCATGGGCGGCGACGAACCCGCAGCGCCGCGCGCGCGTGATGTTCGAATATAAGCGCCTCGTAGAAGCCAATATGAACGAGCTCGCCGAAATGCTGTCGGCCGAACATGGCAAGGTGATTGCCGATTCAAAGGGCGATATTCAGCGCGGGCTCGAAGTCATCGAATTCTGCTGCGGCATGCCGCATGTGCTCAAGGGCGAATATACGCAGGGCGCGGGCCCCGGCATCGACGTCTATTCGATGCGCCAGCCGATCGGCATCGGCGCCGGCATCACCCCGTTCAACTTCCCCGCGATGATCCCGCTGTGGATGGGCGGCGTCGCGACCGCGGTCGGCAACGCCTTCATCCTCAAGCCCAGCGAGCGCGACCCCTCGGTGCCGGTGCGGCTCGGCGAACTCTTCCTCGAAGCCGGAATGCCCGAGGGGATTTTCCAGGTCGTGCACGGCGACAAGGAAATGGTCGACGCGATCCTCGATCACCCCGATATCGGCGCGGTCAGCTTCGTCGGCTCGTCGGACATCGCCCATTATGTCTACAATCGCGGCGTCGCCAACGGCAAGCGCGTCCAGGCGATGGGCGGCGCGAAAAATCATGGCATCGTCATGCCCGACGCCGATCTCGATCAGGTCGTCAATGATCTCACCGGCGCGGCCTTCGGCTCGGCGGGCGAGCGCTGCATGGCGTTGCCAGTTGTCGTTCCCGTCGGCGAGGACACCGCCAACCGCCTGCGCGCCAAGCTGATCCCGGCGATCGAAGCGCTGCGCGTCGGCCTATCGACCGATGCCGAAGCGCATTACGGCCCGGTGGTGACGCAGGCGCATAAGGAAAAGGTCGAAGGCTGGATCCGGAAATGCGCCGACGAGGGCGCCGAGCTCGTCGTCGACGGCCGCGGCTTCACGCTGCAGGGGCATGAAAAGGGCTTCTTCGTCGGCCCGACCCTGTTCGATCACGTCACCCCCGACATGGAAAGCTACAAGGAAGAAATCTTCGGCCCGGTGCTGCAGATCGTTCGCGCCGCCGATTTCGAAACCGCGCTCGAACTGCCCAGCAAGCATCAATACGGCAATGGTGTCGCGATCTTCACCCGCAACGGCCACGCCGCGCGCGAATTCGCGGCTCGGGTCAATGTCGGGATGGTCGGGATCAATGTCCCGATCCCGGTTCCGGTCGCCTATCACACCTTCGGCGGCTGGAAGCGCTCGGCGTTCGGCGACACCAATCAGCACGGCATGGAAGGCGTCAAATTCTGGACCAAGGTCAAGACCGTCACCGCGCGCTGGCCCGACGGATCGCTCGACGGCGGCAACGCCTTCGTCATCCCCACGATGGGCTGACGCCGCCTTGCTGCGGCGGCCGCTTCTGCCACTGCTACCGGTTCGGGTCGCTGACGATCGCGGGGCGAATGACTTGCGTCTGCCCCGCGAATGAAACCTGTGCCGCACATCGGGCATTTCTCTTGCGAAGGAGAAAGGTGATGATCCGTATCATGCTCCCCGCGGCGATGCTGATGCTTGCGGCGTGCAGCGGCGGCGAGGATGACAAGTCCGGACCCGAAGCCACCGCGAACCTCACGCCGTTGCGCGAAGCCGCGCCCGCCGCGTCCACCGAACCGGCCGCAGCGCCCGAAACGGCCGCGCAGACGGAGGAAACGGTGCCCGCCGATACGCCGCCCGCAAAGGCCGGGCCCGCCAGCGATGCGGGCGGCAAGGCGATCCCCGCGGCGATCCGCGGGCGCTGGGGGCTCGTCGCCGCCGACTGCACTTCTACCAAGGGCGATGCAAAGGGGTTGCTGACCATCGACGCGACCAATTTGCGCTTCTATGAATCGCACGGCGAACTGGTCCGTGTGCGCGAACACGCCACGAACCGGATCGTCGCCGATTATAAATTCAGCGGCGAAGGGATGGATTGGAACCAGTTGGTGCTGCTCGACGTACGCGGCGACGGCAAAACGCTGGTCCGCCGCGATTATGGCGAGGGCGCTTCTGGTCCGATGCGCTATACGCGCTGCGCCGGATAACGGTTTTTTGAAAGGGAGATTCACGATGGACATTCGCATCCTGGCAATTGCCGCCGCTCTGCCGCTCGCCGCCTGTACGCAGGAACGGAAACCCGTCGAATCGGCTCCCCCGCCGCCCGAAGCCGAAATGACGTGCAAGGCCGATGCGGCGCAGAGCTATGTCGGCCAGACTGCGACCCCCGATCTTGGCGGCGCGATCCTCAAGGCATCGGGCGCGCGCACCTTGCGTTGGGGCCCGCCGCGTTCGGCGATGACGATGGACTATCGCATCGACCGGCTGAACGTCATGTATGACGATGACTACAAGATCACGCAGATTACCTGTGGCTGACAATCGGGCAGCCCTTGGTGGCCGCCAGACCCTTGCCTCCGCATCGCCTTATGAGCCGCTCTATGGCTATAGCCGGGCGGTGCGGATCGGGGACCGCATTTCGGTTGCCGGCACCGCGCCGATCGAGCCCGACGGATCGTCGACCACCGGCGATGCCGGGGTACAGGCAGCGCGCTGCCTGACGATCATCGCCGACGCGCTCGCCGCGCTCGGTGGCAGTCCATCCGATGTCGTCCGCACCCGCATGTTCATCACCGACTCCGCCGACGCCGACCTCGTCGGCCGCGCCCATGGCGCGATGTTCGGCGACATTCGCCCCGCCGCGACGATGGTCGTCGTGTCCGCGCTGCTGCGGCCCGAGTGGAAAATCGAAATCGAAGCCGAAGCCCTTATCGAGAAGACAGCATGACCGACCAGTTTCAACTTACCGAAGACCAGCTCGCAATCCAGGACATGGCACGCAAGTTCACCGCCGACGCGATCACCCCGCACGCGGCCGAATGGGACGAGAAACAGATTTTTCCGCGCGAGACGATCAAGGCGGCGGCCGAACTCGGCTTCGCATCGATCTATGTCAGCGAGGAATCGGGTGGTATCGGCCTCGGCCGGCTCGAAGCCGCGCTGATCATGGAGGCGATGTCCTATGGCTGCCCCGCGACGAGCGCCTTCATCTCGATCCACAATATGTCGAGCTGGATGATCGACACCTTCGGCAATGCCGAGGTCAAAGCGAAATTCCTGCCCGACCTCGTCACGATGGACAAGATCGCCAGCTATTGCCTCACCGAACCCGGCAGCGGGTCCGACGCCGCCGCGCTGAAGACGACGGCGAAACTCGAAGGCGATCATTATGTCGTCAACGGCACCAAACAGTTTATTTCGGGCGCCGGGGTCAACGACATCTATGTCACGATGGTGCGGACCGGCGGGCCAGGTGCCAAGGGCATCAGCTGCCTCGTCATCGACAAGGATATGGAGGGCGTCAGCTTCGGCGCGAAGGAGCGTAAGCTCGGCTGGAACGCCTCGCCGACCGCGCAGGTGATCTTCGACAATGTGAAGGTGCCGGTCGAAAACCGCGTCGGCGCCGAGGGCGACGGCTTCCGCTTCGCGATGGCGGGGCTCGACGGCGGGCGGCTCAACATCGGCGCCTGCTCGCTCGGCGGTGCGCAGCGCTGCCTCGACGAAGCGGTCGCCTATACGAAGGACCGCCAGCAGTTCGGCCAGCCGATCGCCGATTTCCAGAACACCCAGTTCATGCTGGCTGACATGGCGACCGATTTGGAAGCGGCGCGCGCGCTGCTTTATATGGCGGCGGCGAAAGTCACCGCGAACGCGCCGGACAAGTCGCGCTTCTCTGCGATGGCGAAGCGGCTCGCGACCGACAATGGCAGCAAGATCGTCAACGACGCGCTCCAGCTCTTCGGCGGCTATGGCTATCTCAAGGATTATCCGATCGAGCGTTTCTGGCGCGATCTGCGCGTTCATTCGATCCTCGAGGGCACCAATCAGGTGATGCGAATGATCGTCGGAAGGGACCTGTTGCGCCAATGACCGAAGATGTCTTGATCTCGACCGACGGACGTGTGGGGCGTATCTCGCTCAACCGCCCCAAGGCGATCCACGCGCTCAACCTCGCCATGTGCGAGGCGATGATCGCCGCGCTCGTGACGTGGCAGGGTGATGACGCGATCGGGGCCGTGATCATCGACCATAGCGAAGGTCGCGGCTTTTGCGCCGGCGGCGACATCCGCATGCTCGCGGAAAGCGGCGCGAAGGACGGGGTGGAGGCGCGCGCCTTCTTCCACACCGAATATCGCCTCAACCATCTGCTCTTCACATACGCGAAGCCCGTCATCGCCTTCATGGACGGCATCACCATGGGCGGCGGGGTCGGGATTTCACAGCCGGCGAAATATCGCGTCGCGACCGAGCATACGCGCTTCGCGATGCCCGAAACCGGGATCGGCCTGTTCCCGGACGTCGGCGGCGGCTGGTATCTGCCGCGGCTCGAAGGCCGTGTCGGCGCCTTCCTTGCGCTCACTGGCGCGCGGCTCGACGGGGCGGAGTGCCTCGCGCTCGGCCTTGCGACCCATTATCTGCCGTCCGAGAAACTCGCCGAGGCGAAGGAACGCATCGCCGCGCACCCCGACCGCATCGGCGGCATTTTGGGCGAGCTGTCGGTCACCGCGCCGCCGGCCGCGATCACCCAGCATCTCGACAAGATCAACCGCCTGTTCGCGAGCGATACCTGTGAGGATATCCTCGCCGCGCTCGAGGCCGACGGCGGCGAATGGGCCGAGAATGAGCTTGCGGTGCTTCACAGCAAAAGCCCGCAAACCTGTAAGGTCGCGCTGCGTCAGCTCAAAGAAGGCGGCGCGATGCACGACTTCGCCGCCCAGATGACGCAGGAATATGCGATCGGCGCCCGCGTCGTCCAAATGCACGACTTCATCGAAGGCGTGCGCGCGCTGATCATCGACAAGGACAACAATCCGAAATGGGATCCGCCGACGCCGGAGGCCGTCACCGATGACTGGATCGACGCGATTTTCGCGCCGCTGCCCGACAATGAGAAATGGACCCCGCTTACCTAAGCGCGTCACCCCGGACTTGATCCGGGGTCCACGCGGTCATGGATGCCGGATCAAGTCCGGCATGACGATTATCTGGAGATCATAAGAATGACCTACGAAACCCTCCTCGTCGAAACGCGCGGCGCCGTCACCTTGGTGACGCTCAACCGCCCGCAGGCGCTCAATGCGCTCAATTCCAAGGTGCTTGACGATCTGATCGCGGCTTTCGCTGCCTTTGAAGCCGACCCCGGCCAGCGCTGCGCGGTGCTCACCGGCTCGGGCGACAAGGCTTTCGCTGCGGGCGCCGACATCAAGGAAATGGCCGACAAGCCCGCTTCCGACTTCTACCTCGAAGACTTCTTCTCCAAATGGACGAGCGACTTTGTGAAGAAGGTCCGCAAGCCGTGGATCGCTGCCGTGAACGGTTTCGCGCTCGGCGGCGGCTGCGAGCTCGCGATGATGGCCGACTTCATCATCGCATCGGACAAGGCGAAATTCGGCCAGCCCGAAATCAAGCTCGGCGTCGCGCCCGGCATGGGCGGATCGCAGCGGCTGACGCGTGCGATCGGCAAGGCGAAGGCGATGGAAATGTGCCTCACCGGCCGGATGATGGACGGCGCCGAAGCCGAGCGTTCGGGCCTCGTGGCGCGCGTCGTCGCGCACGATACGCTGCTCGATGAAGCGCTCAAGACCGCGACCGCGATCGCCGCCATGCCGCCGATGGCCGCGATGGTGAACAAGGATATGGTCAACGCCGCGTTCGAAACCACGCTCGATCAGGGGCTGATTTACGAACGCCGCCTGTTCCAGATCCTCGCCGCGACCGAGGACAAGGCCGAAGGCATGGCCGCCTTTATCGAGAAGCGCGAAGGTGTGTGGAAGGGGCGGTAAGCCCGGTCCCCCTCCCGCTTGCGGGAGGGGTTAGGGGAGGGCGTGTCGTCCTCACCCAATATCAATTATCGGGACAGGCCTTCCCCCGGCCCCTCCCGCAAGCGGGAGGGGAGAAGATATGAAAATCGCCTTTATCGGACTCGGAAACATGGGCGGCGGAATGGCCGCGAACCTTGCGAAGGCCGGGCATGAAGTCCGCGCCTTCGACCTCAGCGAAGAGGCGCGCGCGCGCGCGGTTGAGGCTGGCTGCACCCGCGCTGCGTCAACGGCCGAGGCCGTGACCGGTGCTGAGGCCGTGGTGACGATGCTCCCCGCCGGCAAGCACGTCGCCTCGGTCTATGAAAGCGACGTCTTCCCCAACGCCGCGCCGGGCACCTTGCTCCTCGACTGCTCGACGATCGACGTCGCCACCGCGCGCTCGAACATCGAAGCCGCGGCCGGCAAAGGCCTCGTCGCGGTCGACGCACCGGTGTCGGGCGGGATCGCCGCCGCCAATGCGGGCACGCTGACCTTCATGGTCGGCGGCACCGACGAAGGCTTTGCGCGCGCCGAGCCAATCCTCGCGAAGATGGGCAAGGCAGTGATCCACGCCGGCGACGCGGGCGCGGGGCAGGGCGCGAAAATCTGTAACAATATGCTGCTCGGCGCGTCGATGGTCGCGACGTGCGAGACGCTGGCGCTTGCGCAAAAGCTCGGGCTCGACCCGCAGAAATTCTTCGACATCGCCAGCGTGTCGTCAGGGCAGTGCTGGTCGCTCACGTCTTACGCACCGCTCCCCGGCGTCGGTCCGACCACCCCCGCCGACAATGATTATAAGGGCGGGTTCGCCGCGGCGCTGATGCTCAAGGATCTGCGTCTCGCGATGGAAGCCGCGGCGAGTGTCGATGCCGACGTCCCGATGGGGATCAGGGCGCGCGAGTTGTACGAGGCGTTTGTCGAGGCCGACAAGGACGGCCGCGATTTTTCGGCGATCATCAAAACTTTGCAGGGCTAACCGCTTCCCATTTTCGCCATCCCGGACTTGATCCGGGATCCATGGGCGGCGTCGAAGTCATGGACCCCGGATCAAGTCCGGGGTGACGATGGTGTGGAGATTATCCTGCGGTTAGATTGCGGCGACGGGTCTTAGTAAAAATCCGCCGTCTCGCCGCCGTCGCGGTGTTCGGTGCGATGAACCTGCGTCGGCGCCTTGCGCTCGCCAGTCCGGACCTCGATCCGATCGCCAACTCGCCGCACCTCGGCGGGCGCCAGGATTCGCGCGCGCGCCACGGCGACGGCGGTCACCTGCGGCGCCGCGACAGGGGCGGCAGCCGGCGCACTTCCGGCAAGCAGGAGGACGGCGAAGAATGACATCAGGGTCATGCTCTGCCGTAACGGCAGGCCTTGCCAGTGCTTTAACCCTGAATCGCAAGTTTCCGGCCGCACCTGCGGCGTCCGCGCGGCAAAAGAAAGGCCGCCTGCCCCGCGTCGGGACAGGCGGCCTTGCCTTTATCTATTCGAAGCGGGTCAGAAGCCGGTCTTGGCCTCGGCCTTTTCCTTGAGCAGCGGCGCGATCTCGAAGCCGTGCTTCTCGAGCGCGGCGACGATCTTGTCGGTGCCTTCCAGCCCGGCCCAGAACATCGGGCCGCCGCGATAGACCGGCCAGCCATAGCCATAGATCCACACGACATCGATGTCCGACGCGCGCTGCGCCTTGCCTTCGGACAGGATCAGCGCGCCTTCGTTGACCATCGGGTACAGCGTGCGCTCGATGATTTCCTGATCGGTGATCTCGCGCTTTTCGACGCCGGCCTTCTTGCGGAATTCTTCGATGATCTCGCCAACGCGGGCGCTTTCCGACGGGGTGCGCTTTTCGTCATAATCATAGAAGCCCGCCTGCTTCTTCTGGCCCCAGCGGCCCTCGGCGCACAGCGCGTCGCGGATGCTCTCGATCCGGTTCGGGTCGCGGTGCCAGCCGATGTCGACCCCGGCGAGGTCGCTCATCTGGAACGGCCCCATCGGCATGCCGAATTCGACATGGACCTTGTCGACCTGCGCCGGGGTTGCGCCTTCCATGAGGAGGTTCATCGCCTCGATCTGGCGCGGCTTCAGCATGCGGTTGCCGATGAAGCCGTCGCAAACGCCCGCGACCACCGCGACCTTGCCGATCTTCTTGCCGATCGCCATCGCCGTCGCCAGCGCATCGGGGGCGGTCTTGTCGCCGCGCACGACTTCGAGCAGCTTCATGACATTGGCGGGCGAGAAGAAGTGCATGCCCAGTACGTCGCCGGGGCGGCTCGTCGCGGTCGCTATCTCGTCGATGTCGAGATAGCTGGTGTTCGACGCAAGGATCGCACCCGGCTTCGCGATTTTGTCGAGCTTGCCGAAGATGTCCTTCTTGACGTCCATATTCTCATAGACCGCCTCGATGATCAGGTCGCAGTCGGCGAGCGCTTCGAGGCCGAGCGTCGGGGTGAGCAGGCCCATCATCTGGTCGACCTGCTCGGGCTTGTACCGGCCCTTCGCGGCCGACGCGTCGTAATTCTTGCGGATGACACCGATCCCGCGGTCGAGCGCGTCCTGCGCCATCTCGACGATCGTGACGGGGATGCCCTTTTGCAGAAAGTTCATCGAAATGCCGCCGCCCATCGTGCCCGCGCCGATCACGCCGACCTTTTTGATGTCGCGCAGCTGGGTGTCCTTGGGCAGGCCGTCGATTTTCGCTGCCTGGCGTTCGGCGAAGAAGATATGGCGCTGCGCCGCTGACTGGCTACCGAACATCAGCTTCATGAACTGCTCGCGCTCGAACGCGAGGCCTTCGTCGAACGGCAGGCGTGTCGCGGCTTCGACGCAGGCGAGGTTCGCGTAAGGCGCCTCGAACCCGCGCCAGCGCTTGGCGTTCGCGGCCTTGAGCTGCTCGATCACCGCGACGTCGCCGAACACCGGGCGTGCGCGCGTCGGGCGCGGGCCGTCGGCGATCTTGGCGCGCGCAAAAGCGATCGCATCGGCGGCAAGGCTGTCCTCGCCCGCGAGTGCGTCGACGAGGCCGAGTTCTTTCGCCTTCGACGCGGGCAGCGGATCGCCGGTCGAGGTCATCGTCGCCGCGGCTTCGACGCCGACGACGCGCGGCAGGCGCTGGGTGCCGCCCGCGCCCGGGAGCAGGCCGAGCTTGACTTCGGGAACGCCGAGCTTCGCTGAGGGAACCGCAATGCGGTAATGGCAGACGAGCGCGGTTTCGAGGCCGCCACCGAGCGCGGTCCCGTGGATCGCGGCGACAACGGGTTTCGATGCGGCTTCGATGCTGTTCAGCACCGCGTTGAAATCGGGGCCGCGCGGCGGCTTGCCGAATTCGCTGATGTCGGCGCCCGCGATGAAGGTTGCGCCGGCGCAGCGCAGCACGATCGCCTTGACGCTATCGTCGGCGAGCGCGGCGGCGAAATGATCTTCGAGGCCCTGGCGGACGTGCCAGCTCAGCGCGTTGACCGGGGGGTTGTTGACGATGATGACGGCGACTTCGCCATCCTTCTCCATCGTGACGGAAATCGGGGTGTCTTCGGACATTTCAGGCTCCTTGGGTTCAATCGTCAATCGCGGCGTGGACAAGCGTCTTGACCTCGCGCCGCACGGGATAGGTGGATGAGGGCATCAGCTGGGTCATGAAAACCATGCAAATCTGTTCGACCGGATCGACGAAGAAACCGGTCGAGAACATGCCGCCCCAATAATAATCGCCCGCCGAACCCGGAATGCCCGCGTCGGCCGGGTTGAGCGTGACCGCAAAGCCGAGCCCGAAACCGACCCCGGCATTCTCGTCTTCGCTGAACACGCCGACGCTATGTTTCGTGAGGTCGCCGCCGCCGACCAGATGGTTCGACGTCATCAGGTCCAATGTCTTGCGGCTGATGATGCGAACCCCGTCGAGTTTCCCGCCGCCGAGCAGCATCAGGCAGAAACGGTGATAATCGGAAAGGGTCGAAACGAGCCCGCCGCCGCCCGAGTGAAAGCTGCGCTCCTTCGCCCAGCGGCTGCGGTCGCCGCCGTCGAACGGCTTCATCTTCTCGGCGGGGTGGAACATATAGCAGTCGGTCAGGCGATGCTGCTGGCCGGCGGGAACCTGAAATCCGGTGTCGACCATGGCCAGCGGACCAAAGATGCGGTCCTGCAGCACCTGTGCAAAGGGCTTGCCCTCGATCCGCTCGATCACCGCGCCGAGGACGTCGGTCGCCATCGAATAATTCCAGTGTGCGCCGGGATCGAACTGCAACGGGATTTTGGCGAGGTCGGCGATGAAGCTGTCCATCGTATAATCGGCGTCGAAATCGTCGATCTTCGCCTTGCGGTACGCGGCGTCGACCGGGGTGCGTTCCTGAAAGCCATAGGTCAGCCCCGCGGTGTGACGCAGCAGGTCGACCATACGGATCGGCTGCGTCGGCGGCCGCGTGACGAAAGGCGCATTGCCGCCGCCCGCGACGAAGACGCCAGTGTCCTTGAACTCGGGGCAATATTTTGTGAGCGGATCGGACAGCGCGACCTTGCCCTCCTCGACCAGCATCATGAAGGCGACCGAGGTGATCGGCTTGGTCATGCTGGCGATGCGGAAGATTGCATCCTCTTTCAGCGCCTCGCCCGGCCGGGCGTCGCCGATGCACGACAGGTGCGCGATCTTGCCGCGCCGCGAGACGAGCGTCGCCGCGTGCGGCAGGCGGCCGCTGTTCACATATTTGGCGGCGAGAAAGGCCGGGATGCGGCCCAGCCGCGCGGCGTCGAAACCATGTGACATCAGTGCCCCAATTCTAGTGAGAAGTCTGGCCGAGCAACTGGCGCGTCACCGGATGTGAGCTGGTGAGCCCGCCGTCGACCGCGATCGCCTGTCCGTTGACATAGCTTGCCTGATCGCTCGCGAGGAACAGCGCGACATTGGCGAGTTCCTCGGGCTGCGCCGCGCGCTTCAGCGGGTTGAGTTGCCCCAGCTTGTGGGTGACTTCCTTGGCCTTGGCATAGTCGAAGGTCGGCTTGGTCATGCCGGTTTCGGTGAGGCCCGGGCAGATCGCATTGACCCGCACGCCGCTGGTCGTCAGCTGTTGCGCTGCCGTCTTGGCGAGGTTGATCACGCCCGCCTTCGATGCCGAGTAAGCCCCCGGACCCGCGCCCGAATTGAGCCCAGCGACGCTGGCGGTCAGCACGATCGCGCCGCCGCGGCCCTGATCGACCATCGCCTTGCCGGCGTGTTTCACCATCAGCGCGGGGCCGATCAGGTTGACGCGCAGCGTCTCGGCCCAGGCGACCGGATCGAAATCGAAGATCCCACCCATGTCGCCGATGATCCCGGCGTTGGCGAAGGCGATATCGAGCCCGCCGTAACTGTCTTTCGCGGTGGCGACGAGCGAAGCCACATCGGCTTCGATCCCGGCGTCGATTTCCAGCGCGACCGCTTCGCCGCCCGCATCCTTCACCATCTGTGCGGTCTCATGCACCGCCGCGCTCTTGTCGCCGATGACGAGCTTCGCGCCCTCGGCGGCAAAGCGCAGGGCGCTCGCGCGGCCGATGCCGCTGCCCGCCCCGGTGATGATCGCAATCTTGCCGTCCAACGCGCCCATCATGCACCTCCTGAAATCGTGGCACCGCCATCGCAGACGATGGTCTGGCCGGTGGTAAAAGCCCCCGCGCGGCTGGCGAGGAAGACCGCGGCGCCCGCAATCTCGTGCGGCTCGCCAATGCGCTTCAGTGTCGAGGCGGCGGTCGATCGTCTCAGATTCTCTTCATTTTCCCACAGCGCGCGCGCCATGTCGGTGCGGATCAGCCCGGGGGCGATGCAGTTGACGCGCACACCCTTGGGTCCGAATTCGACCGAGAAATTGCGCGCGACCTGCATGTCGGCGGCTTTCGAAATGCCATAGGCGCCGATGATCGGTGATCCCTTGAGCCCGCCGATCGAGCTGATGATCGTGATCGATCCCTCGCCGCGTTCGAGCATTTCGGGCGCGACCATCGTGATCAGCCAGTGGTTGGACAGGATATTATTGTCCATGATCTTGCGGAACTGATCGTCGCTGATCCCGAGGCCCGGGCCATAATAGGGGTTTGATGCGGCGTTGCAGACGAGCGTGGTGATCTTGCCGAACGCCGCGCGCGTTTCATTGACCAGATTCTGCAGATCATCCTTCGACGAGATGTTCGCGGCGACCGCAATCGCGGTGCCGTCGCCATGCTTCGCGTTGATTTTGGCTGCGGTGGCGTCGCACGCATCCTGCTTGCGGCTCGAAATCACGACCTTGGCGCCCTGTTCGGCCATCGCCTCGGCGGTGGCCTTGCCGATGCCGCGCGACGATCCGGTGATCAGCGCGACATGACCGCCGAGGTCGAAGAGACTCATGCGCCGGCTTTCTTTGCGAAGTCCCACGCCTTTTCGGCGAGCGGGCGGACGCGTTCGGACATGTCGCGCGCGTGCTGCGACGAGGCGGTGCCCTCGATCACGCGCTTTTTGATGCCCTGGATGATCCCGGCGAGGCGGAAGAAATTATAGGCGAAATACCAGTTCATGTCGGGCACGCCGTCGCGGCCGGTGGCCTTGCAATAGCGTTCGACCATCTCGTCGAGTTCGGGAATGCCAAGCGCCTTGCGATCGAGGTCTTCGACGCCCGACCGGCCGCCATTTTCGGTAACCCACGCCATTGCGACATAGGTGAAATCGGCGAGCGGATCGCCCAGCGTCGACAATTCCCAGTCGAGCACCGCGAGGATTTCGGGGCGGCCCTTCGCATAGATCATATTGTCGATGCGATAATCGCCGTGAACGACGCTGGTGCGTGTCTGTTCGGGCAGGGTCGCAGGCAGCCATTTGATCAGCTGCTCCATCTCGTCCATCGTCTCGGTCTCGGACAGCCGGTATTGCTTGGTCCAGCGATCGACCTGACGACCGAAATAATTGCCGGGCTTGCCATAGTCCGACAGCCCCGCGGCCTCGACGTCGACATTGTGCAGTGCCGCCAGCGTATCGATCATCGCGTCATAGGTCGCGCGGCGGTTCTCGGGGGTCGATCCCGGCATCGCGCCGTCCCAGATCGTATGGCCGTCGACCATCCCCATCACATAGAACCAGCTGCCGATGACACTCTCATCGGTGCACAGGCCGTACTGGCGCGGAACAGGGAAGCCCGCCTTATGGAGTCCGGCCTGGACCTTGTACTCGCGGTCGACCGCATGCGCCGATGGAAGCAACTGGCCATAGGGCTTGCGCCGCAGGACATAATTTCCCGACGGCGCGCTGATCTTGTACGTCGGGTTCGACTGGCCGCCGGCGAATTTGCTCTGGGTCAGCGGGCCCTCAAAGCCCTCGACATGGGCTTCCATCCACGCGGTGAGCCTCGCTTCGTCGAGGATATCGGCGCCCTCGGGCGCGACGGTGCCGCTAAAGGCCGTTTGTGCGTCTAATGTCATTGGTCGAATACAATCACCGAACGGGCGGCGTCGCCTTTCTTCATACGGTCGAAACCCTGGTTGATCTGGTCGAGCGGGATCGTCTCGGCGACGATCGAGTCGAGGTCGAGCAGTCCGCGCAGATAGAAATCGACGAGGCGCGGGATGTCCACCGGAAAGCGGTTGCCCCCCATGATCGCGCCCTGCAATTTCTTGCCCGACAGCAGATCCATCGCGGAAAGGCCGACCTTTTCGGACAACGGCATCATGCCGAGGATCGTCGCGGTACCGCCGCGGCGCAGCGAGGCGACCGCGAGGCTGGCCGAGGCCGGGCGTCCAACGGCTTCGATCGCATGATCGACCCCGCCTTTGCTGAGTTCGAGGATTTGCTTCGCGGCATCGCCGTCCATTGCATCGACGACATCGGTCGCGCCCAGCTTCATGGCCAGCGCGCGCTTCTCGGGCATCGGGTCGGCGGCGATGATGCGCCCCGCGCCGGCGATTTTCGCGGCGTTGATCGTCGCGAGGCCCACGCCGCCGCAACCGACGACCGCGACGGTCTCGCCCGGCGTCACCTTGCACGCGTTGAAGATCGTTCCCGCGCCCGTCGTCACCGCGCAGCCGATCACCGCGGCGCGGTCGAGCGGCATGTCGGGATCGATTGCGACGCACGCATGTTCGTGGACCAGCATCACTTCCGAGAACGCCGACAGATTCAGCATCTGGTTGATCGGCGATCCGTCGGGGCGCGTAATGCGCGGCGCCGATTCGGCCGGACGGCGCGTGTCGCCGCCCATGCACAGCGACATACGGCCCGAGACGCAAAATTCGCAGTGGCCGCAGAAAGCCGACAGGCAGGTGACGACTGCGTCGCCGACCTTGACTGTGCGCACTTCGCTGCCGACCGCCTCGACGATGCCGGCGGCTTCATGGCCGGGGATCGCGGGCAGGGGGTGCGGATAGGCGCCGTCGATGAAATGCAGGTCCGAATGGCACAGGCCGCAGGCGGCGGTGCGGATGCGCACCTCGTGCGGGCCGGGATTGCCGACGACCACATCTTCGATCTGGAGCGGCTTGCCGGGTTCGATCAAAATGGCGGCTTTGGTCACACTATTATCTCCAGATATCGCCCTCCCGCTTGCGGAAGGGGGTAGGGGAGGATTTGTCCTGGTTGAGGGTGAGCCAACAGGCCTTCCCTCGGCCCCTCCCGCAAGCGGGAAGGGGGATTAACGCGAAACGCCGATGTCGCCCGACGAAAAACCCGGGTCGGCGGCGGCCGAATGCTTGGCGAATTCGATGCGGGCGATCGCGCGTTCATGGACCTCGTCGGGGCCGTCGGCGAGGCGCAACGTGCGCTGGCCGGCGTACATTTTGGCGAGGCCGAAATCTTCGCTGACCCCGCCGCCGCCATGCGCCTGGATCGCGTCGTCGATGATCTTCAGCGCCATGTTCGGCGCCTGCACCTTGATCATCGCAATCTCGGCGGCGGCCGACTTGTTGCCAACCTTGTCCATCATGTCGGCGGCCTTGAGGCACAGGAGGCGCGTCATTTCGATGTCGATGCGCGCGCGCGCGATGCGATGTTCCCAGATGCTGTACTCGGAAACCGCCTTGCCAAAGGCGACGCGCGATTGCAGCCGCTTCGCCATTTTGGCGATCGCTTCCTCGGCGGTGCCGATCGTGCGCATGCAATGGTGGATGCGGCCCGGCCCGAGGCGGCCCTGCGCGATTTCGAAACCGCGGCCCTCGCCCAGAAGCATAGCCTCCTCGGCGTTGACGCGGACGTCCTTCAGCTCGATTTCCATATGGCCGTGCGGTGCATCGTCGTAACCGAAGACGGGCAGGTGACGCAGGATGTTCACGCCGGGGGCGTCGAGCGGCATCAGCACCATCGACTGCTGCGCGTGGCGCTTGGCGGCGAAGTCGGTCTTGCCCATCACGATCGCGACCTTGCAGCGCGGGTCGCCTGCGCCCGACGACCACCATTTGGTACCGTTGATCACATAATCATCGCCGTCGCGCTCGATGCGCGTCTCGATGTTGGTCGCATCGGACGAGGCGACCTTGGGTTCGGTCATCAGAAAGGCCGAGCGAATCTCGCCGTTCATCAGCGGGCCGAGATATTTTTCCTTCTGCGCGCGCGTCCCGTAGCGGTGAAACACTTCCATGTTTCCGGTGTCGGGCGCCGAGCAGTTGAAGACTTCGCTCGCAAAGCCGACGCGGCCCATTTCCTCGGCGCATAGCGCATATTCGAGGTTGGTGAGGCCCGGGCCTTCGAATTCAAAACTCTCGTCGACATGATGGTGCGCGGCCGACTTGGGCGGCATGAACAGGTTCCAGATCCCCGCGGCTTTCGCTTCGGCCTTCAGATCCTCGACGACCTGGATCACTTTCCAGCGATCGCCCGTCGCATCCTGTTCCTTGTAGGTCGCCACTGCGGGGCGCACTTTGCGCTCGATGAACTCGCGCACACGGCCCTGCCAGTGCTGCTGCCGTTCGGTAAGGTCGAAATCCATCCGCGCTTCCTTTCCCTTTACGTTCACGTAAACTCTTGGACCGATTCGCTGGCCTTGCCAAGTCCTGCGGCCCGAAAATTACCTCAATGGGTCATGCCGCGACATTCCGGGTCACGGATGCGCCCCGCTCGCGTCGGGATCGACCCGCGCCGTATCGCCCAGCAATGCCAGCCGCGCCTCATGGTCGGCGCGCGAAATCGGAAAGCGCCGCATGACGATCAGGCCCATTGTGCCGATGATCAGGATCGCGAGTGAATAGCCAAGCGCAAGATTCCCCAACACCGCATCGCCGACTTGCCCTGGCTTTGCGGCGGCCGGAAAGGCGGCGAAGGACAATATCTGCCCGGCGATGAAAATGCCGATGCCCGTCGCGCATTTCTGCATGAAGAAATATCCGGCGAAGAACAGGCCTTCGGACCGGCGCCCGGTTTCGCTCTGCGACGCTTCGACGACGTCGGCCATCATCGACGACGACAGGATCATCAGGATGATCGAGAAGCTGTTGCTGATGAACACCAGCGCGAACATCGTCGCGACGCTCGGCTTGCCGGGCAGGCCGGGGAAAACATTCTCGATCCATGCGAAATACATGCCGCTGTTGACGAGCAGCGCGACCGCACCCGCGAGGATCGCGCCATTGCGCTTGCCGAGATGTTTCGAGATCGGCGCGACGATCAGAAAGGCGGCGACCATCGTGCCGAATAACAGGAAGACATAATCGCCCATCTCGTCGGGGGTCAGCTGCCAAAAAAAGCCGAGCAGATAATTGGTCATCGAAAAGGTGATGCCTTGGTTGATGAAGGCGAACAGCGCGGCAAAGGTCAGCCACAGAAAGGCGCGGTTCGACAGCGTGTCGCGCATGTCGCGCAGGACATGGCTGAGATTTGCGGTGGGCTTGGGCTGGTCGAGGTTCGATACGGCGATGCGGCGGTGCTGCCCCGCCGCCGAAACCAGTACTGCACCCGCCATCACCAGCGCACCGGCCAGCGCATAGGGAAAATAGCCTGCGGGATCGACAAGCCCCAGCGCGCCGTCGAAGAAGTAGCGATAGGCGAGGTACAGGATCAACAGCCCGCCGCCCCAACCGAACAAATAGCGATAGCGCATCACAATGGTGCGTTCGTCATAATCGGCGGAGAGCTCGGGGACGATCGCGATCGACGGCACCTCGCACATCGACACCAGTGAGCGGACGATGATCGCAAAGCCGATCAGCCAGGCGACGGTCATCGTGTCGCTCATTTCGGGTGGGCTCCACAACAGCATCCACGCGATCGCGAGCGGAATCGGTGCGGCGTAAAGCCACGGCAGGCGACGTCCCCAGCGGCTGCGCGTGCGGTCGGTGAGTTCGCCGATGATGGGATCGACAAAGGCGTCGGAAATCAGTGCGACCATGATCGCGAAGCCGACAATTCCGGCGTCGAGCCCGATGACCTGATTGTAAAAGAGCAGCAGGAAAGTCGAAAAGCCATTGTCCTTGATGCCATAGGCGATGCTGCCAAGGCCGTGGGTGACCTTTAGCCACAGGGGCAGTTTCTCGGGGGCGGGAACCGCGGCTACGGCGGCGTTCACGCGGCGGCCTCTGCCTTGGCGGCCTCCTCCATCGCGGTCAGCGCGTCGAATATGCCGGGGGCTTCGGGATCCCACGCGTGGCGCTGGCCGATCGTCAGTCCGCCGTCGACCAGCAAATGCGTGCCGGTCATGAACGAGCTGTCGTCGCTTGCCAGATAGGCAACCGCGTTGGCGATATCGTCGGGCTGGCCGCCGCGCGCGACCGGCTGCGCCGCCTCGCTCAATCCGGCGATGATCGCCTTGGCCATATCCTTGCTCGCGTCGGGGACGTCGAGCGACGAGGTGAAGATATTGGTGTTGATGAAGCCCGGACAGATCGCGTTGACGCGGATGCCATATCGGGCGAGGTCTGTCGCCGCGACCTTGGTCAGGTGCAAAACGCCGGCTTTTGCCACCGCATAGGCGGTCGGCGAATAGCCCGCGCCCAGCGCCGCGACGCTCGCGGTGTTGACGATTGCGGCGCCCTTGCGGCCCTTCATATGCGGGCTGGCATAACGGATGCCCATCGCGACCGATCGCAGCAGCAGGTCCATCGTCCGGTCCCAGCCTTCGGGGGTAATCTCGTCGATCGGCGCGCGCTCGCCGCCCGCGCCGGCATTGTTGAAGACGATGTCGATCCCGCCGCCGCGCGCTGCGGCCTCGTTCATCAGCGCCTCGATCTCCTCGGGCTTGCACACGTCGCAGCGGATGAAATCAATCTTGCCGTTCGACGCGGCGGCGAGCGCTTGCCCGCCGGCTTCGTCGATGTCGCTGGCGAACACATGCGCGCCTTCGCTCGCGAGCTTTAGCACCGCGGCTTTGCCGATTCCCGACGCGGCACCGGTGATGACGGCAATCTTGTTTGCGAATCGCATGACCCATTCTCCCGTTTTCTTTTGCCACCTAACTTAGGGGCGCGGCGGGGCGCGTCAACGCCGGTCGATCCGACGCTACGGCGCCGTAACGGCAGGTTGGGCCGTCCAAGTTGACGCTTGCGTAAAGCAGGCGACTCCCCCTAGATTTGCGGGCAGAAGAGGAACCTGACATGAGCGAACCCGACGCTTTCCGTACCGAAGTGCGCGACTGGCTGGAGGCGAATTGCCCCGCCGAAATGCGCGAGCCCGTCCGCGACGAAGGCGACGTCTGCTGGGGCGGACGCAACTGGGTTTTCAAAAATGACGCCCAGAAAACATGGCTCGAGGCGTGCGCCGCCAAGGGCTATACCGTCCCCGACTGGCCTAAAGCCTATGGCGGCGCCGGGCTGACGGCTGAACAGACCAAGATCCTCAAACAGGAAATGAAGCGCATCCGCGCGCGTTCGCCGCTCGACAGCTTCGGCATCTGGATGCTCGGCCCCGCGCTGCTGCAATTCGGCACCGAGGAGCAGAAGGTCCAGTATCTGAACCCGATCGCGCGCGGCGAAATCCGCTGGTGCCAGGGCTATTCGGAACCCGGATCGGGCAGCGATCTCGTTTCGCTCCAGACCTTTGGTGAGGACAAGGACGATCATTGGGTCGTCAACGGGTCGAAGATCTGGACCAGCTATGCCGACAAGGCCGACTGGATTTTCTGCCTCGTCCGCACCGACAAGGCGAACAAATATCAGGGCATCACCTTCATGCTCTTCGATATGGAGAGCAAGGGCGTCACCACCAAGCCGATCCTGCTGATTTCGGGCAACTCGCCTTTCTGCGAAACCTTCTTCGACGATGTCGAAGTCCCCAAGACGCAGTTCATCGGCGAAATCAATCGCGGCTGGGACGTTGCCAAATATCTGCTCGGGCACGAACGCGAGATGATCTCGGGCGGCGGCGCGGGCGGCGACATGGTCAGCATCGGCGGCGCTTTCGCCAAGGCGTTCGGCAAAAATGCGGCGGGCGAACTCGACGATCCGATCCTGCGCGCCGAGATGGCGGCGTTCGACGTGGATGTCTTCGCCTATCGTGCGATGGGCGAACGCTTCATGGACATGTGGAAAACCGGGCGCGCGCATCCTGCCAGCTCGAACATGATGAAATATGTCGGAACCGAGCTCAACAAGCGCCGCCACGAACTCGTCATGTCGGGCGGCGGCAGCGAAGCGCTCGAATGGGATAGCGAAGAGACCAAGGGCGGCGCGCGCGCGCGCGGCTGGCTGCGCACCAAGGCCAATTCGATCGAAGGCGGGACGAGCGAAGTCATGCTCAACGTCATCGCCAAGCGTATCCTCGACCTGCCCGGAGCCTGACCCATGCCTTTGTATCACAATGACGACCAGGCGATGCTCAAGGACAGCGTCGCACCTTTCGTGGCCGAACAGGCGCCGGTTTCGCACCTGCGGGGGCTCCGCGATACCGCCGACGCGACCGGCTTTTCGCGCGACCTCTGGGCGCAGTTCACCGAAATGGGCCTGCCCGGCATGCTCGTTCCCGAAGCGCACGGGGGGCTCGGCATGGGGCATATGGAGGCGGGAATCGTGCTCGAGGAAATCGGCCGCAACCTGACCCCGTCGCCCTTCCTCGCGACCAGCGTCGGTGCGGTCGCCGCGCTCGCCAAGGCGGGCGGCACGCAGGCCGACCGCTGGCTCCCCGCGATTGCTCGCGGCGAGGCGATCATCGCGCTCGCGATCGACGAGGGCGCGAAGCACCGTCCCGACCGCATCGCGACCACCGCGACGCGCGCCGGCAACGGTTTTCGCCTCGACGGCAAGAAGAGCTTCGTCCTCCATGGTCACGTCGCCGACATGAGCATCGTCGCGGCGAAGACCGACGGCGGGATCACGCTGTTCGCGGTGCCGAAGGATGCGAAAGGCCTGACCGCCGACCCGCGCCGCCTCGTCGACTCGAGCCTCGCCAGCCACGTCACCCTCGACGGCGTCGAAGTCGATGCCGACGCGGTGATCGGTGAAGTCGATGCCGGGCAGGGCATTCTCGACGCGCTGCTCGCCGCGACGCGCACTGGCGCGGCGGCTGAACTGGTCGGTGTCGGTCAGGGCGCGATGGACATGACCGTGGGTTACCTCAAGGAGCGCAAGCAGTTCGGCAAGCTGATCGGCGAGTTCCAGGGGCTCCAGCACCGCGCCGCGCATCTCTACGGCGAAATGGAAGTCGCGCGCGCCACGGTGATGAAGGCGCAGCAATTGCTCGATGAGGGCAATGAGGGCGCGAAACTGATGGTCTCGGTCGCCAAGGCGAAGGCCGGCCGCGCCGCCAATCTCGCGGTGCGCGAAGGCGTCCAGATGCACGGCGGCATCGGGATGACCGACGAATATGACATCGGCCTCTATATGAAACGCGACCGCGCGCTCGCGGAGTTTATGGGCGACGTCCATTATCATATCGACCAGGTCGCCCGGATGAACGGCTACTAATCTCACCTCTCCCGCTTGCGGGAGGGAGCAAAAGGACAGAGACAATGAACCTCCAGAACATGTTCGGCCTCGACGGCCGCATCGCTCTCGTAACCGGCGGCTCGCGCGGCATCGGCAAGATGATCGTCGAGGGCTATCTCGCCGCGGGCGCCGCGCGCGTCTATATCTCGGCGCGCAAGAGTGCGCAGATCGAGGAAGCCATCGCCGATTTCGAAACGCGCTATCCCGGCAAGGTCATCGGCCTGCCGGTCGACCTGTCGACCGTCGAAGGCTGCCGCGCGCTCGCCAAGGAGCTCGAAGCTCGCGAGGAACGGCTCGACATCCTCGTCAACAATGCCGGCGCCGCGTGGGGCGAACCCTTTGAAGGCTTCCCCGAGGCCGGCTGGGACAAGGTGATGGACATCAACGTCAAATCGCCCTTCTTCCTGACCCAGTCGCTCCACGGCCTGCTCAAGGCCGGCGGCACCCCCGACCGCCCGTCGAAGGTCATCAACATCGGCTCGATCGACGGCATGCGGCTCAATCCGTGGGAAACTTACAGCTATCACGCATCGAAAGCGGCGATCCTCTATCTCACCAAGCGCATGGCCGCGCGGCTTGTGCAGGACAATATCCTCGTCACCGCGATCGCGCCGGGGGCGTTCCAGTCGGACATGAACAAGGCCGCGCGCGACCATGGCGATGCCGTCGCGCAGAGCATCCCGACCAAGCGTATTGGCGTCCCCGAGGATATGGCGGGCGCCGCGATCTTCCTCGCATCGAAGGCGGGCGACTATGTCGTCGGCGACACGATCACGGTCGACGGCGGGCTGGTCCATGGCAACGTCAGCACCAGCATCGACGCGTAACACGCCCCGCTTTTCGTCACCCCGGATCAAGCCCGGCATGACGAAGTGAGGGGAAATTGACTCACCAATCTCCTTGGTGTATTATCTCTATAACTCACCAAGGAGATTGATCATGCGTCTCGCCTTCCTCATCCCGCCGGTCATGCTCCTTGCCGCTTGCGGGCAGGACAAGAAAGCGGCCGACGAAACCGAAGTTAGCATCAATGCCGACGGCGATGGCGGCAATGTCCAGATCACCTCGGGCAAGGATGGCGGAAAGCTGAAGGTCAACGGCGACGGCGTGAATATCGACCTCGACATTCCGGACCTCGGCGACATGGAGTTGGGCAGCGATTTCGACATCGACGGCGTGAAGCTCTATCCCGGCAGCAAGATCACCGCGATGGACGTCAAGGCCAATGACAAAAATGGCGCGAGCGACGCGGTGGTGAAGTTCGGCTTCACTGCGCCTGCGGCGCCCGCGAAGGCCGCCGACTGGATGGCCACCGAATTCGCCAAAAAGGGCGTCAAGGTCACCCGGACGGGTGACACGCTCGCGGGCAAGGATGAGGATGGCGCCGACTTCACGATCAAATTCGGACCCGACGGCGCGAACGCCAAGGGCGAGGTCGTGATCGTCAAGGGCTGAAGCCGACGTTGATTTGTTCCCCGGCGAAAGCCGGGGCCCAGCGCAACTTTGAAATTCCGGGCCCCGGCTTTTGCCGGGGAACAGCCAATTATCCGCTATTCCGCAATGCCGTCGCGATCGCGTTGATCGTCAGCTGAATCCCCTCGGCGATCCGGGGATCGGTTTCGCCCGCGCGGTGGCGCTTCATCAGCTCGATCTGCAACAGGTTCAGCGGCTCGATATAGGGTAGCCGCAGCCGGATCGACGCCTCCAGTGCCGGATTCTTGTCGAGCAGGCGCGACTGGCCGGTGATCGACAGCAATCCGTCATGCGCGCGGTTCCACCCGTCGCGGATGCGCGTGAAGATCGCCTCATGCCCGTCGACATCGCTCGCGAGCTCCGCATAGCGCGCCGCGATCCCCATGTCGGATTTCGCCAGCACCATCTCCATATTGTCGAGCAGCGCGGCGAAGAAGGGCCAGCTTTGCGCCATGTCGGCGAGCAGCGCCTTGTCGCCAAAGCCCGCAAACGCCTCGCCGGTGCCGTACCAGCCGGGCAGCATCGCGCGTGCCTGCGACCAGCTGAACACCCACGGAATCGCCCGCAGATCCTCGATCGCGCTGCTTTTGGTGCGGCTCGACGGGCGCGACCCGATCTTCAGCGTCGCGATCTCGGCGATCGGGGTCATCGCGCGGAAGAAATCCCTGAACGTCGGCGTCTCATAGACCAGCCCGCGATAGGCGGCGAAGGCGCCGTCCGACAGCGTCCCCATCGCTTCGGTAAAGCGCGGTGCATCGGCCGCGCTCAGCGCGTCGGGCTCGAGGCTCGCGAGCAGGCTCGCCGACACCATCGCCTCCAAATTGGTCGCCGCGCTTTCGCTCGTGCCGAATTTGGCGGCGATCACTTCGCCCTGTTCGGTGATGCGGATGCGGCCCTGCACCGTGCACGCGGGCTGGGCGCGGATCGCGGCAAAGGCGCTGCCGCCGCCGCGTCCGACCGCGCCGCCGCGGCCGTGGAACAGCTGCATCGACGGACCCGCCGCCTCGAACACCGGGGTCAGCGCCTGCGACGCCTGATGCAATCCCCAGGTCGAGGTCAGATAACCGCCGTCCTTGTTCGAATCCGAATAGCCGATCATCACTTCCTGATGCCCGCGCAGCACGACCTGCGGGCCAACCTCGGGCATCGCGAAATAACGCGCCATGATATCGGGCGCGCGATCGAGATCGGCGATCGTTTCGAACAGCGGCACGACCATCAGGTTCGTCTCGCCCGCCGCGTCGCCGCTGCGCCACAGCCCGGCTTCGCGCGCGAGGACATGGACCTCGAGCAGGTCGGACAGATCCTGCGCCATGCTGATGATCCACTGGCAGATTGCGTCCGGCCCCAGCCGCTTGCGGACATCGGCGGCGGCGTGGACGATCGCGAGTTCGCCTGCGGTTTCGTCCGACCACATATGCCATGGCGCGGCGAGCGGCCGGTCGCTCTGCAACTCGGCGGTGAGCAGCGCGACCCGCGCCGCTTCGTCCAGCGCGCGATAATCGGCACACACGCCCGAAACCTGCAGCAGCTCGGCAAGCACGCGCTCATGCACCGCGCTATTCTGTCGCATGTCGAGCGTGGCCAAATGAAACCCGAACACTTCGACCGCGCGGATCAGCCGCCCGATCGCGCCGATCCCGCCCAGCTGGCCTTCGCCGCTCGCCGACAATCCATTGGCGAGCGTGACGAGGTCGCCGCGAAAATCGGCGGGGGCATCGTAAATCTGCCCGGTCAGCGCCGACGGACGCGGCGGCGCCCGGCCGACGATCGCGGCATAGGTCGCGCACAGCCGCGCATAAATCCCCGACAGCGCACGGCGATAGGGTTCGTCGCGGCGGCTCGGCGCATTATCGCCGCTCGCCTCGGCCAGCGCTTCGACGGCCTCGGGAACGACGGCTAGGCCCGAAGATACCGACAGCTCGGCGCCTAGCGCATGGACCGCGTCGATATAATGGCCCAGCACTGCGGCGGCGTTGCGCCCGGTCGCCTGCTGCAACGTCCCGGCGGTGACGAAGGGGTTGCCGTCGCGGTCGCCGCCTATCCAGCTGCCGACGCGCAGGAAGCTCGCGGGGCGCTGTCCCAGCTCATTTTCCCAGCGTGCGTAAAGCTTGGGCACCACGGGCAGGAAGACGTCGCGCAAATAGGTCAGCGCATTGTCGATCTCGTCGGCGACGAACAATTTTTCGGTGCGCAGCGGACGCGTCTGCCACAGCAGCACGATCTGCCGCCGGATCGCATCCTCGAGGATGTCGCCCTCGGGGGTTTCGCCGGCGCCCGTATCGCGCAGCAGCATCAGCTCGGCGATGCGGTTCTTGTGATCGAGCATCGACTTGCGGCGCACCTCCGTCGGGTGCGCGGTCAGCACCGGCGCGATCAGCGCCGCGCCGAGCAGCGCGGCAACCGCGTCGCTGCCGATCCCGTCGGCCTTCAACTTCGCGAGCGCCGCGGCGACGGTCGCCTCGGGTTCGGCGGCGACCCCCTGCCGGTCCTCGGCGAGGTTGGCGAGCATCGAAAACAGCATGAAGCCGCGCACGAAGGCGATCGTGTCGTCGAGGCTCAGCGCGTCGAGCCCGGGGTCGATCGCCTCGGCCCCCGCGATCCCGCGGTGCCGGTCAACACTCGACGAGCGGATATATTCGGTCTGGCGATACAGCTTGTCGCCGCCATAGGCGCGAATGACATCGCCCAATATCCGCCCCAGATAGCGGATGTCGGGATTTTGCGAGATCTGTATCGGAGGGCCCATGACCGCTTTGCTGCACCTGCGAAGGCACAGCGTCAAGCGGCAGGACGGACGCGCATAGCTATGCGCGTCCGTCCGGAAAGTCCGACTAGCGCACCTTGACCAGGTTGATCGTGCCCATGTCGATCCGCGGCCGACCGTCAAACTCCACGCCATTATGCGTGTCGCTGATGAACATCAGCTTCCCCGACGCGTCGGTGATCCGCGCCGAAACCGAATAGCGGCCGCGCGGGTCGAGCTTGTTCTGGTCGACGGTCAGCGAGAAAGCGAAGGGCACCTGACGGCCGTCGGCGGTGAAGTTTTGCTGCGCGATGGTGCGCGACGGCGCATCCATCAGGCTGACGTCGGCGAGCTGGATTTCGACCTGCGCGGTCGGCGGCAACGCGATGCGTTCGCGATAGGCGATGCTGCCGGTGACCGACACGGCCTGTTCGGACGGACCCAGCGTCGCGCAGGCGGCGAGCGGCAGGGTGGCGAGGGTGAGCGCGAGAGCGCGGGCGATACGGACCATGATATTCTCCTGTTCGGGTTGGCGGCCCCACTAGAACCGCGTTGATGAACCGCGTCTGTCCGCCTTGTTGTACGCCCTTTATCCTTCCAGTTCGACATCCCAGTAAAGCCAGTCGATCCAGCTCTCGTGCAGATAGCCCGGCGGAAAGGCGCGGCCATTGTCCTGCAGCTGCCACGTCGTCGGGCGCCACGGCTGACGGTAAATCGGCATATGCGCTTGCTGCGGCGTCCGCCCGCCTTTGCGCAGGTTACACGGCGCGCAGGCGGTGGTGACATTTTCCCAGCTCGTCCGTCCGCCCAGCCGGCGCGGTACGACATGGTCAAAGGTCAGATCCCGACCCGACCCGCAATATTGGCACGAAAAGCGGTCGCGCAGGAACAGGTTGAACCGGGTGAAGGCGGGGTGCTGCGACGGCTTCACATATTGGCGCAGCGCAATCACGCTGGGGATCGGCATCGTTCGCGTCGGCGAATGAATTTCGCGTTCGTAATTTTCGACGATGGTGACGCGGTCGAGGAAAACCGCCTTGACCGCGGTTTGCCATGGCCACAGGCTGAGCGGGTAATAGCTGAGCGGCGTATAGTCGGCGTTGAGCACCAATGCGGGACAGCTATCGGGATGGCGGGCGAGATCGGGATGGAACATGGCTTTTCGACGCTGCCCCTTTTGCTGCGAGGGATGGCGCGCCACTGCCGTTCCCGAGTGACACTGTCATTACATGACGCATCTGAATCTGACGTCAAGGGGGCAATTGCCGCAACATATGGAATGATTCAAAAGCGGCGACCACAGCATATGGGGCATCATCGGGCGCGGCTCATGAAATTGCCCGGTCGCCCATGCTGACCCGATTCGCGCCGAGTCCGACCGGCGAACTCCATCTCGGTCATGCCTATAGCGCGCTGCTCGCACACAGTGCTGCGCGCGCGGTTGGCGGCCGGTTCGCGCTGCGCATCGACGACATCGACGGCAGCCGCTCGCGCGAGGATTATGTCGGTGCCTCGCTCGCCGACCTCATATGGCTCGGGATCGACTGGGACGGCGAACCGGTGCGGCAGTCGCAGCGGTTAGGTGCCTATGCAGCCGCGCTCGACGATCTGCGAGGCCGCGATCTCGTCTATCCCTGTTTCTGCACCCGCGCTGATATCGCCGCCAGCCTTTCGGCGCCGCACGGGCCGTCCGGCGCAATCTATCCCGGCACCTGCCGCGATCTCGCCGCCGAAGAACGCGCACGGCGCATCGCGGCGGGCGAGGCGCATTGCTGGCGGCTCGCCATGGCGCGCGCCGCCGCGCAGGCGGGCGACCTTGCGTGGGAGGAGCATGGGCAGGGGATGCGCCCCGCCGACCCCCGCGCCCACGGCGATATTGTCCTCGCGCGCAAGGATGCCCCCGCCAGCTATCATCTCGCGAGCACGCTCGACGATGCCAATATGGGGGTGACGCATGTCGTGCGCGGCGCCGACCTGATCGCCTCGACCGACATCCACCGGCTGCTCCAGGCGCTGCTCGGCCTGCCGACCCCGGCCTATCGCCACCACGGCCTCATCTGCGGTCCCGATGGCAAGCGGCTGGCAAAGCGCGACGCCGCGGCGTCGCTCGCATCGCTCCAGGCGGCGGGTATCGGCGGCCTCGCGCTCGCCGCCGATTTGCGCGCCGGGCGGCTTCCCGCTGGCTATTTGCTGCAAAATCCCTAAAATAGCGCCATGCAAATCCTCCTCATCCTGGCGGTCGTTGTCGCGGCCGGATTCGTCCTCTTCTCGCTCGCGCGGGGTCTCTTCTATTTCTCGCAAGGCCACCGCGCGGCGATGGAAGGCACGGTCGAGGCAAATCAGCTGATGCAGAACAAGATGATGATGTCGCGCATCAAATGGCAGGCGATCACGATCATCCTGCTTGTGGTGATCGGCCTGACGGCAGGCGGCGGCAGCTAAGTCCGCCCCTCTCATGGTCAAGCTCAACAAAATCTACACGCGCACCGGCGACGCCGGCACGACGGGCCTCGTCGACGGGTCGCGCATCGCCAAATCGGCGCCGCTGATGGCGGCGGTCGGCGATGTCGACGAAACCAACAGCGCGATCGGCGTCGCCGCGGCAGCGCTTGATCCGGGCGGCGAGGCGGCGGCGATGCTGTCGCGGATCCAGAACGAACTCTTCGACCTCGGCGCCGATCTTGCGACCCCCGCCGATTCCGTCACCGGCTTTGCTCCCGCTGAAATGGCGCTGCGCGTCGTGCAAAGCCAGATCGACCGGCTCGAGGCCGAGATTGATGCGATGAACGACGATCTCTCGCCGCTTTCCAGCTTCATCCTGCCCGGCGGGACCGAAGCCGCGGCGCGGCTGCACCTCGCCCGCGCGACCGCGCGCCGTGCCGAACGGTCGGCGGTCGCCGCCGGGGTGGAGCGCGACCTCAATCCGCTCGCATTGACCTATCTCAACCGTCTGTCGGACCATCTGTTCGTGCTGACGCGCGCGCTCAACGCCGCGGCGGGCGGCGACATCTTGTGGAAACCCGGCGCGACGCGCTGAGGCGAAGCCGTCCCCGCTTCTTCGTCACCCCGGACTTGATCCGGGGTCCACGCGGCCATGGATGCCGGATCAGGTCCAGCGTGGCCAGTGAGGATCCATGTTCCCCTAATGTTCTGGACATTTTGTCGCGGCGTCACCATAATCGGGCGCACCGCGAAACCGAATCGCGGCTCGGGGAATTGTTCAGACATGGCCAGCCGTACCGACGCTTCGACCGCCCGCATTGCCGATCCGGTCACGGAACTGGCGCACCGTTTCGCTGCGACCCGTGCGCTGTCGTTCGACCTTGTCGCCCGCTTGTCCGACGCCGACGCTTCGGCGCAGTCGATGCCCGATGCCTCGCCTGCCAAATGGCATCTCGCGCACACGACCTGGTTTTTCGAGACTTTCGTTCTGCGCGACCATGTGCCGGAATATCGCGCCTATGACGATCGCTTCGCCTATCTGTTCAACAGCTATTATGAGGCCGAAGGCCCGCGTCATGCCCGGCCGCAGCGCGGCCTCCTGACGCGCCCGTCGCTGGCCGAAGTGTGCGACTGGCGCGAGCATGTCGATGCGGCCGTGCCCGCCGCGCTGCCTCACCTGTCGCCCGCCGCGCTGGCGCTCGTCGAACTGGGCATCCAGCACGAACAACAGCATCAGGAATTGCTGCTCACCGACATCAAGCATCTCTTCGCCCAAAACCCGCTTGGCCCGGCGATTTGGAACGCCGCCGACCCTGCATTTCCGAATGAAGTTGCGCAGTTTTCTGCCCTTTCGCCGCCGCGCGGTAAGGCGAGCTTGATGCGCTGGATCGAGGGCGCCGAGGGCGTGGTTTCGGTCGGCCACAGCGGCGATGGCTTCGCATTCGACTGTGAACTTCCGCAGTTTTCGGCGCTTTTGACCCCGCACGCGCTCGCGAGCCGGACGGTGACCAATGGCGAATGGCAGCAGTTTATCGACGACGGCGGTTATCGCGCACCCTCGCTGTGGCTCAGCGACGGCTGGGCGTGGGTGCAAGCCGGAAATGTCGACGCGCCCGCCTATTGGCAGGACGGGCGGCAGTTCACGCTGACGGGCTGGCAGGATATCGACCCCGCCGCGCCCGTCACCCATATCAGCTTCTTCGAGGCCGATGCCTTTGCGAGCTGGGCGGGGGCACGCTTGCCGACCGAGGTCGAATGGGAAACCGCCGCTGCGGGGCTCGATCCGGCTTCGGGGCAACAGCTCGACAGCGCCGGGCCTGTGCATCCGGCTGCGGTCGATGCTGACACAGGCCTGCAACAGATGTTCGGCAGCGTGTGGGAATGGACCGGCAGCGCCTATCGTCCCTATCCCGGCTTTCGCGCCGCGCCCGGCGCGGTCGGCGAATATAATGGCAAGTTCATGAGCGGCCAGTTCGTGCTGCGCGGCGGCAGCTGCGCGACCCCGCGCGGCCATATGCGCGCGAGCTACCGCAATTTCTTTTACCCCCATCAGCGCTGGCAGTTCACCGGCCTTCGCCTCGCCAAGGATCTTTGACATGGGTGTTGTGCGCAACCTTCGTCAGGTTTCGGCCGACGATGCCGGAATCGATATCGCCTTTCGTGCCGACGTCCACGCCGGCCTCAGCCAGCAGCAAAAGGCGATCCCCGCGCGCTGGTTCTACGACGCGACCGGCTCGGCCTTGTTCGAGGATATCACCGCGCTCCCCGAATATTATCCGACGCGAAGCGAAACCGATCTCCTCACCCGCCACGCCGCCGACATCGCCGCGGCGATTGGCCCGGGTCGTGCGGTGGTCGAACTGGGGTCGGGCAGCTCGACCAAGACGCCCTTGCTGCTCGGCGCGATCGCTCCCGCCGCCTATGTGCCGGTCGATATTTCGGGTGATTTTCTGCGCGACAGTTCGGCCGCGCTGGCAGCGCGCTTTCCGGGGCTTCCCATTTATCCGGTCGAGGCCGATTTCACCCAGCGCGTCGATCTGCCGCGCGAAATCTGTCCGCTGTCCAAGCTCGGTTTCTTCCCGGGGTCGACGATCGGCAATATGGTCGCGCGCACCGCGGTCGACCTGCTTCGCCATTGGCGCGCGACGCTCGGCGACGGATCGCAGCTTCTGATCGGGATCGACCGGATCAAGGATATCGCCATACTCGAGCGCGCCTATGACGACCCCGCCGGGGTGACCGCGGCGTTCAACCTCAACCTGCTCGAACGGATAAACCGCGAGCTCGGCGGCGATTTGCCGGTCGAGAATTTCTTCCATCGTGCGGTCTGGAACGACATATATGCGCGAATCGAAATGCACCTCGTTGCCGCTTGCGACATGGAATTCACGGTCGATGGTCATCGCTATGCGATGGCGGCGGGCGAGACGATTCACAGCGAGAACAGCCATAAATATGGCCCGCGCGACGCGAACCTGCTCCTCCGCGCGGGCGGCTGGACCCCGACCCGGACATGGGACGATGCCGATCCCGCCTTCGCGCTGATTCTCGCCGAAGCGACCGCCTTTCGCTCCGCCCCTTGACGCGCGGCCTCCAAAGCCTAGTCAGCGCCCACGGATTCAGCGAAAGGATAGCGGTATGATCGTCGGCGTAATCGGAGCGGGCCAGATGGGCGCGGGCATTGCCCAGGTATCTGCGGGCGCCGGCCATGATGTGCTGCTCTCCGATATCGACCTCGCGCGTGCCGAAGCCGGCAAGGCAGGGATCGCCAAGGCGCTCGGCCGTCTCGTCGCCAAGGAAAAAATGAGCCAAAGCGACGCCGACGCCTTGCTCGCGCGCATCACCCCGGTCGCCGACCATAGCGCCTTCGCTCCCGCCGACCTTGTCATCGAAGCGGCCACCGAGCGTGAGGAAATCAAGCGCGCGATCTTCGCCAGCGTCGGCCCGCACCTGTCGGCTACGGCGATCCTCGCGACCAACACCAGTTCGATCCCGATCACGCGCCTCGCGCAGGCCTCGCACGACCCGGCGCGCTTCATCGGTGTCCATTTCTTCAATCCCGTGCCCGTCATGGGGCTGATCGAACTGATCCGCGGTCTCGCAACCAGCGACGCGACCTTGCAGACGGTCGAGGCCTATGGCCGCGGTCTCGGCAAGGAAATCGTCCACGCCAATGACGCGCCGGGCTTTATCGTCAATCGCGTGCTGATGCCGCTGATCAACGAAGCGGTGTTCGCGCTCGGTGAAGGCGTCGCGACGATGCAGGACATCGACGCCGGTTGCCGTCTCGGCCTCAACCATCCGATGGGTCCGATCACGCTCGCCGACTTCATCGGGCTCGACACCTGCCTCGAGATTATCCGCGTCCTCCACAGCGGCACCGGCGATCCCAAATTCCGCCCCGCACCATTGCTCGTCCAATATGTCGAAGCGGGCTGGGTCGGCAAAAAGGCCGGGCGCGGCTTCTACGACTGGACGGGCCCCGAACCGGTTCCGACACGCTGATGACAAAAAATGGGGCGGGAGCCGGTTGCCTTTCCGTGCGTTGAGTCTGTGGGCCGCACTGGCCGGAGCGAACAGAGGAAAAGATCATGCGCAGCAAGCTTTTGATTGGCCTGATGGTCGCCGCCTTCATCCTGCCGGCTCCTTCCTACGCCCAAAAGGGCGCGCCGGAAGATTCGACGATCAAGGGTACAGCCAATTCGATAACCGAACCGTTTGACGGCAAGGAAGTGCCCCCAAAGCTTTTGGCGATCCAGGAGAGTCCCTATTCGCTCGCCGGGCTTGGGAAATGTGCTGCGATCGCCACGGAAATAACCGAACTCAACGAGGTGCTCGGCCCCGACGTCAATGAACAGGTCGACAAGGACCGCGCGAAGAAGCGTGAAGAAACGGCGGGCCGCGTCGCTGGCACGGTCGCGGGCGGGATTATCCCGTTTCGCGGGCTGATCGGCGAGGTCACCGGCGCCAATGCCGAACGGCGGCGCTATGCCTTGGCCGTCTATGCCGGGACGGTGCGGCGCGGTTTCCTGAAAGGGGTCGGGCTCGAGCGTGGCTGCAAGGCGCCCGCGCGGCCATAAAAGATGCATGACTTGGGGGGAGAGAGGAATGCAGGTCAGCAATATTCGTCCGTTCACGGTCGCGGTCCCGCAGGCGGCACTCGACGATCTGAAAGACCGTCTCGCGCGCACCCGCTGGCCCGAAAAGGAAACGGTTTCCGACTGGGATCAGGGCCTCCCGCTCGCCTATGCGCAGGAATTGGCGGCCTATTGGCAGCACGACTATGACTGGCGGCGCGTCGAGGCGCGGCTGAACGCGCTGCCCAATTTTCTGGCCGAGGTCGATGGCCTCGACATTCATTTCCTCCATATTCGCTCGGATAATCCCGCGGCGCGCCCGCTGGTGCTGACGCACGGCTGGCCGGGGTCGGTGCTCGAATTTCTCGACGTCATCGCGCCCTTGTCGGCCGACTATCACCTCGTGATCCCGTCGCTTCCCGGCTATGGTTTTTCGGGCAAGCCGACGACCGCCAAATGGAGCGTCGAGCATATCGCCGCCGGCTGGGACGCGCTGATGCGCGCGCTCGGCTATGACCGCTATTTCGCGCAAGGCGGCGATTGGGGCAGCGCCGTCACCTGTGCGATCGGTATGAACCACGCCGATCATTGCGCCGGTATCCACGTCAACATGGTCGTCGGCGCACCGCCGCCCGATTTGATGAACGATCTCACCGACGCCGAGAAAGCCTATCTCGCGCGCTTCGGCTGGTATCAGGCGAAGGACAGCGGCTATTCGGCGCAACAGGCCACGCGGCCGCAGACGCTCGGCTATGGTCTGACCGATTCACCGGTCGGGCAGATGGCGTGGATCGCTGAAAAATTCCACGGCTGGACCGATTGCGGGCACGCGCCG
The DNA here is from genome assembly GCF_058807415.1 of Sphingopyxis sp. GW821-FHT12C06. Lineage (NCBI taxonomy): Bacteria > Pseudomonadati > Pseudomonadota > Alphaproteobacteria > Sphingomonadales > Sphingopyxidaceae > Sphingopyxis > Sphingopyxis sp. GW821-FHT12C06. The sequence continues at coordinate 209,471 of NZ_JBXAQR010000005.1, forward strand.
GGCGGCCAGTCGATCGGCGGCCACCCCGAAAATCTGCTGTCGAAGGATGCGATGCTCGACGCGGTCAGCCTCTATTGGTTCACTGCGAGTGCCGCCTCCTCGGCGCGGCTCTATTGGCACAGCTTCCGCAGCTTCGCCGCGGGCGAAATTCAGGTGCCGACGGGATGCAGTCTGTTCCCGAACGAAATCATGCGCCTGTCGCGGCGCTGGGCGGAGCGGCGCTATCGCAACATCGTCTATTGGAATGAGGTCGAACGCGGCGGTCATTTCGCCGCGTGGGAACAGCCGGAGTTGTTCGCTGCCGAAGTCCGCGCCGCCTTTGCGGGCATGACGCTTTGAACGGGCCGCCGACGTTTGCCGGCGGCCCGCCGAATCACAGCGGACGCATAACCACGTTGCAGGTTTCGGGGGCGGAGCGCAGCGCTGTGTTCCACGTCACCTGATTGCCCTGGCGGTGCAGGCGCACGCCCTTCTTGTTCTCATACACCTGGCCATTGTTGGCGGGGGTCGAATAGAGTGACAGCGTCCGTCCGCCATTAATGCGGACCAACGCGCCATTGCCCAGATAATTGACGGTCAGCCGGGTGCCGCCGCTGCATTCATAGCTGGTACCCGTTCGGGCGGGGACCGAAGCGCAGCCCGCGAGGGCCAGCGCCGCAGCGCCAGCGACGACGATTTGCATCTTCATTGTCATGGCCTTTCCCCTCAATAGCCCGAGCGGACGCACAGCACGTCGGCGAGATAGACCCGGTTCGCGACCGTTTCCATATGTTCGCGTGCCGACCCGTTCCAGCCGATCGAACGGCACCAGGTGTCGGCGGTCTGCGCCGCGCAATTGGCGGTCCCCGACCCATTGGCGCAAGCGAGGACGCGGCGGTTTCCGGTTGCCGGCTGGGTATGGAATTCGGCAAAATTGCCGCGGGTGCTTTGATCGTTCGCGGGCGGGTTCGGATCCCAGCCGCCGCCGCCCGATCCGATCGGTCGAATCGACTGGATGGTCAGCCCGCGCAGCACATTGTTCAGCACCGGCGTATCGCGATCGATGGTGCGGCACTGGCCGCGATAGCGGGCCTTTTCGCACATTTCCCAGCGGCCGCTCTTCACCCGGATCGAATTGACCGGCCATGCGAGGCCAAGGTTCGGCTTGGCCTCGCCGATGAAGACCGCCGGGCCGCGATAGCTGGCGTCGCGATAGATGGTCGCCTCGGTCGGCCGGGCCATGCGGTCCTCGGGCGGCTGGGCTTGGGTGACAGCGAAAAGTCCGCCCCCCATCGAAAATGTAGCTGCGGCCAGTATTGACAAGCGATAGGCGGTTTTCATCATGCCCTCCTGTTCCAGATACGAACCTGAGGAAGCTATCATTTTCGGCTGGTTACGCCAAGTGGTGCAGTCACGCCGGCAAGATCGATGCTATGCCGTGACGAGGACTGGCGGCCTGTCCATTCAAGGCGCTTTCGTCGGGGTTTCGAGGGGTGTCTGGGCCGAAGCCGGAGCGGAAACGGGTGGAGTTGCGGTCGGAGCGGGCGCAGCAACGGGCGGTGCGATGCTCAGCATCAACCCCGCGAGCGCCGCCGACATCAGGTTTGACAGGCTGCCCGCGAGCAGCGCTTTCAGCCCCAGCCGCGCGATCATCGGCCGCTGGTTGGGAGCGAGGCTGCCCGTCACCGCCATCTGGATCGCAATCGAACTGAAATTGGCGAAGCCGCACAGTGCAAAGGTCGCGATCGCGACCGCCGCCAGCGACATGTCGCCCTGCATTTTGCCAAGGTCGATGAAGGCGACGAATTCGTTGAGCACGACCTTGGTACCGAACAGCCCGCCGACCGCGGCGCTTTCGTCCCATGGCACGCCCATCAGCCACATCACCGGGCGGAAGATTGTCCCGATGATCGCCTGAAAGGACAGGCCGTCATAGCCGAACCAGTGCCCGATCCCGGCGAGCAGGCCGTTGGCGAGTGCGACGAGGGCGACGAAGGCGAGCACCATCGCACCGACCGCGACCGCGAGCTTGACCCCGGTCTGCGCGCCCTGCGCCGCTGCCATGATCAGGTTGGCGGGCTTCTCCTCGTCATGGCTTGCCTCGGGCATGATGATGGGCTCGATGCCCAGATCCTTGGGGTCATCGGGCATCATGATCTTTGCCATCAAAATGCCGCCCGGCGCCGACATGAAGCTGGCAGCGAGCAGATAGGGCAGCAATTGTTCGCCGATCATGCTCGCATAGGCACCCAAAATCGTGCCCGCGACCCCGGCCATGCCCACGGTCATGATCGTGAACAGCTGCGACGGGGTCAGGCCGGCGAGATAGGGGCGGATGACCAGCGGCGCTTCGGACTGGCCGACGAAGATGTTCGCCGCGGCGCCAAGGCTTTCGACCTTGGTGATGCCGGTGACCTTCTGGATCGCGCCGCCGACCCACTTGATCACCAATTGCATGATCCCCAGATAATAGAGGATCGAGATCAGCGAGGCGAAGAAGATGATCACCGGCAGCGCTGCGATCGCAAAGCTGTGGCCGCCCATCTCGGGCGCCGCGAGCGGGCCGAAAATGAAATCGGTCCCGGCCTTGGCATAGCCGAGCAGGTTCGACACCGCGTTCGACATCGCCTGGATGATCGCTCGGCCCCACGGTGTGCCGATCACCAACAGCGCGAAACCGGCCTGAAGCAGGAAGGCGGGGACGACGATGCGCAGGCGAATCCAGCGGCGGTTCGACGAAAAAAGCACGGCAATCGCAAGCAATGCGACGATTCCAAGCAAACCGATCAGGCGTTCCATATCTTCGTGCGTCCCCCGCGAGCGTAATTCGCCTGTCTAGCGGGCTGGGCGATGGGGGCAAGGGGGTGGGTGTCCTGATGCCAGCGCTCTTTTGCCTTGCCCGAACGTCTGTTCTCCCCCCAACATTGCCTCCCGGACCTGATCAGAAGCGCGCCTTTCAGGAAAGAACGCGGCGGATGCCGGATCAAATCCGGCATACCGAAGAAAACATGGGCAACCGCAGCAGGTGGCACCCAAATCAGCTTGGCGCTGGCCTGTTTTCTTTTTAGAAACCGGCAGTTGTTGGGGGATGGTGCATGGTTCGTTTGATTTGGGCGGCATTTTTATTGGTCCTGTCGCCGCCTGTATTTGCTGTGCCCGGCGAAGTGCCCGCTGCGCCCCCGATGGCACCTCGCGCGCCGGCTTTCGTCCCGTTGCCGACGGAGGCTTTCGCGCGCCTGCCTTTTATCGAAAACGCCAGCCTGTCGCCGGACGGCGGCTATATGGCGGGTTTGCTTGCGGTAGGGGGCGAGCAGCGCATCATGATGGCCCCCACGATTGGGGGGCAGGGCAAGAGTGTCGTTATCGGGGTTCCGGACAAGACGGAAATTGCCTGGATACGCTGGGTGAACGACGACAATATCGTCGTCGGGCTTTATGCGCTGCAGCCCGTCGAGGCCGATAACTGGTATATTTCAAGGATGATCGCGATCAACCGGACGACGGGCAAGATCACGAAGCTATTGTGGGATCTGGGCGGGCAAAATGGTGCCGATCTGTTGTGGACGCCCACCGACGCCAGCAACGAAATCCTGATTGCCGCGCAGGACAGCATCTATGAGGGGCCGGAATTCTGGCCGGCGGTCTATCGCGTCGATGTGACCACGGGGCGAAAGCGGACACTGATCCCCGGACGCACAAATGTCATGGATTGGGGCGCCGATCATCTTGGCCGCGTCCGCTACGGCATCGGCTATCGCGACAGCACCACCCAGGCCACGCTGCTGTATCGCAGCGCTGGCGAAGGCGCGTTCCGTTTGATCGAGCGTGTGTCGCTACGCGAAGAGCAGGAATTGACGGTCCCCTTCCTGTTCCGTCCTGACAACGACAATGGCTATGTCATCAAGGCGGGCTTTGATGGTCGCTCGGTTGTTGCCGAAGTCGATCTGTCGACCGGCAAGGATGTGCGAATTGTCCATACCGCCGAAGGCGCCGAAGTCGAAGGGGCCATCGTCTCGTTTGACAGAACGAAACTGCTCGGGGTGAGGACGACCGACCGCGCCCGGCCGATCCACTGGATCGACCCTGTCATGGCCGCGCATCAGGTGAAGCTCAACGCGGCGTCGCCCGCCTCGAACGTGCGGATCGAAAGCTATAGTCGCGATCTTGGCAAGCTGCTGGTGCGGTTCAGTACGCCTGAAAATCCCGGGTTGTTGTATCTCTTCAACGCCGCATCGGGGGATTTGGTGCAATTGGCGGCGGTCAATGAAGCGATAGGCAGCAAGCGGCTTTCGCGATCGAAATTCATCCAGTATCGCGCCCGGGACGGGCTGGAGATCGAAGGGGTGCTGACGATGCCGCGCGGGCGTGCGGCGAAAAATCTGCCCTTCATTGTCATGCCGCATGGCGGCCCTTGGGGGCATGATGAACTGACCTATGACTATTGGGCGCAGTTTCTTGCCGAACGAGGCTATGCGGTGCTCCAGCCCAATTTCCGTGGATCGACGGGCTATGGCGAAAAATTCCTCAAGGCCGGGCAGGGTCAGCTGGGCTTTGCCATGCAGGATGACGTCAGCGACGGGGTACGCTGGGCGGTGGTCGAAGGCATCGCCGACCCCGGGCGCGTGTGCATAATTGGCGCTTCCTATGGCGGCTATGCCGCGATGTGGGGGATCGCGAAGGACCCCGACCAGTATCGCTGCGCCGTCGCGATCAATGGCGTTTCCAATTTGCGGCGCGAGGTCAATGATTTCGGCGGGACCCTCCGCGAGCGCCTTTATCGCGACCAGTGGCAGAAGATGACGCCCGATTTCGCTGCGGTATCGCCCATCAACGCAGTCGAGCGAATCAAGACGCCGCTGTTGCTGATCCATGGCAAAAAGGACGTCACGGTCGACCATGGCCAGTCGTCGCGAATGTACTCGGCGATGAAGGGGGCGGGCAAGGCCGTGGAATTTGTCTCGATCCCGCTGGCCGATCATTATTTCACCCGCGAAGCCGATCGGCTGACGTTGTTGACGTCTATCGAGGCCTTCCTCGCCAAGCATAATCCACCCGACTGACCAGCATCTTTCCAGCGCCTGCAAAACCGACTATCGGGCGGCATGACCGACACCACTTCGACGGCGCTGCCGCGCACGCTTTCGCCCTCGCTCTTTCTTTTCACCATCATCTATGGCGGCATGGTCGTGCTCGCCGGGGTGCTGGGGAACAAGCAGGTCGCACTCGGCGACTGGCTCGCGGTCGAAGCCGGGATTTTTCCGTTTCTGTTTCTCGTTGCACTGTCGAGCAGCGTGTCAGAACTGCACGGTCAGTCGACCGCGAACCGCCTCGTGCTCTGGGGTTTTGTCCCGCTGGTCCTGTCGATCATGCTGACCGCGCTGGTGCTTGCGCTGCCTGCGTCGCCCGAAATGCAGCCCGAGCGGCTTGCCGCTTTTGACACGATATTGGGCCAGAGCCCGCGTCTGATGGCAGCGGGGATCGTTGCCTATGGCACTTCGCAATTTCTGAACGTCACCATCTTCAGCAAGCTGCGCGGCCGTGAAGGCGCGGGAACCGGATCGACCTGGCTCGCGGTGCGCGGCGCAATCGCCAGCGCGCTGAGCCAGATTGTCGATACCTTGCTGTTCGTCACCATCGCTTTTTCGGGCGTCTTCCCGATCGCCAATCTGATGGGCGGACAGATGCTGGCGAAGGTCGGGCTGTCGATCGTGGTTATCCCGTTCGTTATCACCGGCCTGGTTGCGCTCGGCCGCCACCTTGACGCAAAGAACGCAGGATGATGACCATGACCGACCCCTCCAAAATGCCCGACCTGCTTGCCAAGGCCGAGACTCTCGTCGAGGCGCTGCCCTATCTGCAGCGCTACGCCGGCGAAACCTTCGTGATCAAATATGGCGGCCATGCGATGGGCGATGCCGAAGCACAGCGCGATTTCGCTGAGGATATCGTGCTGTTGAAGGCGGTCGGGATCAATCCGGTCGTCGTCCATGGCGGCGGACCGCAAATCGGGCGGATGCTGAAACAGCTTGGGATCGAATCGACTTTCGTCGGCGGCCTTCGCGTCACCGATGCGGCGACCGCCGAGGTCGCCGAGATGGTGTTGGCGGGCAAGATCAACAAGGAAATCGTCGGCTGGCTCGCCGCATTGGGCGGCCGTGCGGTCGGGATTTCGGGCAAGGATGCCAATCTCGTCCTCGCGGAAAAGATCAGCCGCACCGAACCCGACCCCAATTCAGGGATCGAGCGCCATGTAGACCTGGGCTTCGTTGGCCAACCGGTGGCGGTCGATCCGACGATCCTTGTCAATCTGACCAAGGATAATTTCATACCCGTCGTCGCGCCGGTCGCGCTCGGCGCCGATGGTGCGACATACAATATCAATGCCGACACGATGGCGGGGGCGATCGCGGGCGCGCTGGGCGCCAAGCGTTTCTTCCTGCTCACCGACGTTGCCGGGGTGCTCGACAAGTCGGGGTCGCTGCTCACCGACCTCGACCGCCCGGCGATCGACGCGCTGAAGGACGACGGCACGATCACCGGCGGCATGATCCCCAAGGTCGAAACCTGCGTCGCCGCAGTCGATGCCGGGGTGGAGGCGGCGGTTATCCTCGACGGACGCATCCCGCACGCGATGCTGCTGGAAATTTTCACGGCGAGGGGTGCGGGCACGCTCATTCACCGCTAAGAGCGTTCAAACGCCGCTTTTTACGGAGACCTGCCTTGCTTCTCATGCTCATCCAGATCGTCCACATCATCCTGACGGTCCTGTGGTGGTTCATCATCGGGCAAGCGGTGATGTCGTGGCTGATCGCGTTCAACGTTATCAACACACACAACCAGTTCGTCGGTCAGCTGTGGATGGTGCTCGATCGGATTACCGAGCCGCTCTATCGCCCGTTCCGCCGCATCATGCCGGATTTCGGCGGGCTCGACCTGACCCCGATGCTGGTGCTGATCCTGGTCATCATCATCGACGGCCCGGTGCTCAACTATCTGGCGCGCCTCGCCTATAGCAACGGGATGGCGTGATGGTCGCCCAAGCGATTGACGGCAAAGCCTTTGCAGCGGGCCTGCGTGCGCGCATCGGTGACGCGGTTCCGGCATTTCAGGCCGCGGCCGGGCGCGTTCCCGGGCTCGCCGTTGTTCTCGTCGGAGATGATCCGGCGAGTGCGGTCTATGTCGGGTCGAAGGGTAAGGCGACTGTCGCCGCCGGTATGGCGAGCTTTGAGCATCGTCTGCCCGCCAGCGCGTCGCAGGCCGAGGTCGAAGCGCTGCTCGCTACCCTCAACGCCGACGAAGCGGTCGACGGCATCCTGCTGCAACTGCCGCTGCCCGGCCATCTCGATGAACAGGCCGCGGTCGCGACGATCGATCCCGACAAGGATGTCGACGGGCTGACTCCGGTCAGCGCCGGACGCCTCGCGCTCGGTATTCCCGGCATGGTGCCATGCACCCCCTATGGCTGTCTGTTGCTGCTTCAGGACCGGCTTGGCGATCTGTCGGGCAAGGATGCGGTCGTCATCGGCCGCTCGATCCTCGTCGGCAAACCGATGGCGCAATTGCTGCTCGGCGCCAATTGCACCGTCACCATGGCGCACAGCCGGACGACGGATCTGCCCGATCTCGTCCGCCGCGCCGATATCGTCGTCGCGGCGGTCGGCCGCGCCGAAATGGTCAAGGGCGACTGGATCAAGCCCGGGGCGAGCGTCATTGACGTCGGCATCAACCGCCTCGCGCCCGCACCGGGTGAAGCAAAAGGCCGGCTGGTCGGGGACGTCGACTATGCCAGTGCCACTGCCGTCGCCGCTGCGGTCACCCCGGTTCCCGGCGGTGTCGGTCCGATGACCATCGCCTGTCTGTTGCGCAACACGCTCGTCGCCGCGCATCGCCGCGCGGGGCTCGCTGACCCGGAAGGTTTTTGACGATGCGCCGCCTGTTGCTGATGTCCGCTATCGCCGTGCCGCTGCTCGCGGCTTGTGCATCGTCTGATGATATCCGCAACCGGCCGCTCTCGGCCAACCCCAGCGCCTTCATCGCGGCCGAGATCGGCTTTGCCCGTCTGGCGCAGGACAAGGGGCAATGGACGGCGTTCCGCGAAACCGCGGCGCCCGAGGCGGTGATGTTCGTGCCGCAGCGCGTTAAGGCGCGCGACTGGCTGAAATCGCAAAAGGACCCCGCCGAGGCGGTGAAGTGGCAACCGCATGCGGTCTATGTCAGCTGCGACGGCAATGCCGGGGCAACGACCGGCGCATGGCAGAAGGGCGGGGAGAATGGCTATTTCACCACCGTCTGGCTGCGCGACCCCAAGAAGGGTGATCTGCTCTGGACGCTGGATCATGGCGATACGCTGACCACTCCGCGCGAAGCGCCCGATTTCATCGCATCGAAACAGGCCACCTGCGGATCGCCTGGCGTTGGCGTCGAGGGCGGAACCGAGGGTGAGGATCGGATGATCGGCCTGTCGCCCGACCAGACGCTCAGCTGGACCTCGACCGTCCGCGCTGACAAGTCGCGCCGCGTGACCATTCGCCTGTGGGACGGAACTCGGATGGCGACCGTCATCGACGATCAGGTTGCGGCGCCCAAACAGCCATGATGGACCTGTTCATTTCGGCCTTCGTCACCCTGTTCGTGGTCATCGACCCGCCGGGATGCGCGCCCATCTATGCCAGTCTGACGACGGGCGCGAGCGCGGCGCAGCGCCGGGCGATGGCGATCCGCGCGACGCTGATCGCTGGTTGTATCCTCGTCTTTTTCGCGATGTTCGGCGAAGCGCTTTTGAGCTTTCTGCACATCGACCTTGACAGTTTCCGCATCGCGGGCGGCATCATGCTGTTCATGATCGCGATCGACATGGTGTTCGAAAAGCGCACCGAACGGCGCGAGCAGCGCGCCGAGAAATTGATCGCGACGCCCGAGGTCGAGGATGTCTCGGTCTTCCCGATGGCGATGCCGATGCTCGCGGGGCCGGGATCGATCGCATCGGTGATGCTGCTCGTTGCGCAGAACAACGGCCTCGACCGCGCGATGGTGATTTTCGGCGCGCTGCTGCTCGTGCTGCTGCTCACGCTCGCCGCGCTGCTGACGGCGGGGCCGCTGATGCGGCTGATTGGCAATAAGGGCGAAGCGGTGATCACGCGGCTGCTCGGTGTGCTGCTCGCGGCGCTCGCGGCGCAATTCGTGATCGACGGCTTGAAAGCCAGCTTCCCCTCGCTGGGGTGATTCACGAAAAAGGGCGCCGCCCGCCGGCGCCGCCCTTTCTCATCCACGGGAATGGAATTACTTCGCGGCGTTGACGTCGGCCTGGGTGATCGGCGCGATGCGGATTTCGACGCGGCGGTTGCACTGATAATCGGCCTCGGTCAGCTCGGGCGTGCATTTCAGCTGCGATTCGCCATAGCCCAGCGTCGCCATGCGCGCACGCTGGATGCCGCGGCCGCCCAGATAATCGGCGACCGACGCGGCGCGGCGTTCGGACAGGCCCTGATTATAGGTGTCGCTGCCCTTCGAATCGGTGTGGCCGTAAACGTCGATATAGGTGCTCGGGAATTCGGCGAGCGTCGTTGCGACATTGTCGAGCGCGCTGCGGAACTGGGGCTTTACCATGGCGCTGTTGAGGTCGAAGGTCACGTCGCCGGGCATGTTGAGCACCAGCTGGTCGCCTTGACGCTCGACGTCGATGCCGGTGCCGGCGGTGCGTTCGCGCAGCTTCTTTTCCTGCTGGTCCATATAATTGCCGATGCCTGCGCCGGCGATCGCGCCGATGCCCGCGCCCAGAATTTCTTCGGTGCGGCTGTTGCGGCCGCCGATCAGGTCGCCGAGCAAATAGCCGCCTAGCGCGCCGCCGATGCCGCCGATCGCGGCCTTGGAAATGCGCTTCTGACCCGTTTCCGGATCGGTCACACAGCCCGTGAGCATGAGCGCGCCGATGCTGGCGAGGGTGGTGAGCTTGATCATTCTGCTATTCATCGTGTCGCTCCCTTTATTTGCGGTGACTTCGCCGGTCGTGCGAAGGCCGCGTTCATGCCGATAACATATGGCCGCGTATCTGGTTCCAAAATCTTGCTGAACATTGGCTGAGCCGACCTTCGACGGTGGCATTGTGTATCGCCGGGTCTTTCGCCTATAGGCAGCATATGACCGACGATGACAGGGGCCGGGCGCCCAAGCGCCCGCAACACAACCCATGACCCCCTTTCCCTGGTCCGATGTCGCGATCATTGCGGTCCTGATCCTGCTCAACGGCGTTTTCGCCATGTCCGAACTCGCGATCGTATCGTCGCGCAGCCAGCGGCTGCAGGCGGCGGAGAAGCGCGGCAGCCGCGGCGCCGCGATTGCGCGGAAGCTTGCGGCCGATCCGGGGCGCTTCCTGTCGACGGTCCAGGTCGGCATCACCTTGATCGGCATCCTCGCCGGCGCCTATTCGGGCGCGAGCCTTGGCGGGCCGGTCGGCGAGCGGTTGCAGGCCCTGTTCGGCCTCGACGACAAAAATGCGTTTGCGACGGGCTTTGCCGTCGTCATCGCGGTCACCACCTATTTCTCGCTGATCGCCGGCGAACTGGTGCCCAAGCAATTCGCGCTGCGTTCGCCCGAACGCATCGCGATCGCGATGGCGCTGCCGATGTACTGGCTTTCCAAGGTAGCGGCGCCGCTCGTCTGGCTGCTCGACAACAGCTCGGCGCTGGTGTTCCGCATCCTCGGGCTCAACCGCGAATCGGAAGACCGGGTGACCGCCGAGGAATTGCACCTGATCGTCGCCGAAGCGTCGAAGTCGGGGGTGATCGAGGAAAGCGAACGCGCGATCATCTCGGGCGTCGTGCGCCTCGCCGACCGCCCGGTGCGCGAGGTGATGACCCCGCGCAAGGATGTCGACTGGATCGACATCGCGTCGGACGCCGACGCGGTGCGCGCGAAGCTGCTCGAAACCCCGCACACGCGCATCCCCGTCGCGCGCGGCTCGGTCGATGATATCGTCGGCGTCGTGCAGGCGCGCGATATCGCCGGAGCGCTGTTCCGCGGCGACGCGCTCGATCTGGAAAAGCTGACGCGTTCGGCGAAGGTCATCCACGACCAGATCGATGCGATGGACGCGCTCGAGGCGCTCCGCGTCGCCGAGGTGCCGATGCTGTTCGTCCACGACGAATATGGCCATTTCGAAGGGCTGGTGACCCCCGCCGACCTGCTCGCGGCGATTGCGGGCGAGTTTGCGTCCGATCAGGATATCGGCAGCGAACCTTTCGTCGTCGAGCGCGAGGACGGCAGCCTGCTGATCGCCGGCTCCATGCCCGCCGACCAGATGGCCGAACGGCTGGGGATCGAACTGGGCGACGACCGCGACTATGCGACCGCGGCGGGCCATGCGCTGGCGATTTTGAAGCATCTGCCCAAGGAGGGTGAGGTGTTCCGCGATCGCGGCTGGCGTTTCGAGATCATCGACATGGACGGCCGCAAGATCGACAAGCTGCTCGTCACCGAGATGAGCCGGCCGAAGGATGACGGCGAAGGTTAAGCGGTCCGTCCGATCGTCTGAACGTCGCAAAAGTTGTGCACGCGGGGCGGGGCGAAGGTGCCAAAGATCAGCGGATTGAATGGCACTTTTGCGACTTTAGCCTGAGTAGAGGCCCCCGTGTTTCGGAAACGGAAGATGGACGAGGTCAAAGAGCCGCAGCGACGCTGGCACAGCCGAATAATGTAGGAAAGCAATATATCGGGTCCGGGATATGTCAGCTTTGGGGTGGTTAGCCGTTGCAGTCTTTCAACCCTCGTCACCCCGGACCTGATCCGGGGTCCAGAAGGCGAGGGCTGCCATGGATCCCGGATCAAGTCCGGCATGGCGACGGGAAGGCCGTCAACTTTGGGGTGGGAAGTTGCCTGTCGGCTTTTACGCAGCAGATGGTCGTTAGCCGCGTCACACACCGAGCCATTCCAATCCGCCGCCGAGCTCATTCGCCGAGTAGTCGACTTGCAAAACTCGACGATGCCTTATCACGCTGGCCGCCTCGGAAGCATGCAAGATTGGTGTCGCATATACCCACACATCACCAGCATGAGCGAGGCAGGAATAGGTGCCGCACTGGCGAACCACCTCATCGTACTCACTAATTGGCACCCGTCCCACCTTATGGGAACCGGGCGCGATCAACAGCGGTGAATTGCCTGTTGGGACATCGTCGAGATGGACCCGAAGCGTTACCATGCGGGCAAGCAGGTCGAACGGAGGCGCGACATGCTGCATACCCCCCTTTGTTGTCCAAGGCCCGTAACCGTCAACTTCAATCCGCTGCTTGACGCAAATCGTGCGATCCTGATGCCACGCCAACGACCAGTTCGTTTTTGCATTCTTGTCGAACAGGATCGCACGCACGGGACGGCATCGTGGCCCAAGAAACTCCGATGCAAGAGAGCCTATCGATCCGTCGGCGGCCAATATCGGCATGAGAGGCTTGATGCCATGAATCCGGACTCCAGCCTGCTGTGTGGGAAGACCCTGTAACGCTGCTCGAATGTCTGGGAGCGCCGCCAATGCAGCGGCATGAAAATGTTCCGCACCATCCTTTTCGAGGGTCAGATGGCGGACGTTTGACGAGTGGTCCATCGCATTATTTAAGGTGCTTCATCGTGTCTGGGCAACGGCTGGTTTAGGGCAGCCTCAATTCGCCTTTAAATGACAAAATGTGGTCGTTTCCGGACATTCCCCTTTCCCGTTCGTGTCGAGCGAAGTCGAGACACCCATCGAGATGGCGCCAAGCCGAGGGGCATCTCGACTTCGCTCGATGCAAACGGGATAGGAGTGGGGGCTTTCGGTCGTTCGCCGCCATCCCCTTTCCGTTACTTCTGACCCGATCCGGCGGGCAGGCGACAGGCGCCGCTATGGATGCCGGATCAAGCCCGGCATGACGACGGGAAGGAACCCGTCGTTTGCGCACGCATGTTGCTGGCGGCGTCTATCCGCGCGGGTGCGGGTTGACGGAGAGCGGAGTCAGAGTTCGCCGCCGAGTGCCCCATATTTCGCTTCGAACCCGGCCTTGTCGCCGCGCGCGAGATAGCTGGCCTGATCGACCAGATTGTCGCGCGCGATGCGGCCCTGGAAGGAGCCGAGTTGCGGGTCGATGGCGGCGATGTCGGCGTCGGTCCAGTCGGCGATCTGCTGGAAGCTGGTGACACCAAGGCCGCCCAGCAGCGTGACCATCTTTGGTCCGATGCCCTTCAACAACCGCAGATTGTCTGCGGTGGCCGCTGCGGGCGCTGAGGCAGGCGCGGGCGCAGGTTCCGGTGCGGGCGGCGGAGGAGCCGGTTCCTCGGGAATCGGGATCGCCGCTTCGGCCGGGGCCGGCTTGGCGGGGGTTTTCTTCGCAACTTTTGTCGTTGGCTTTGCTGTGCTCTTCTCCGCCGCAGACTTCGCGGCGGCTTTCGGCTTCGCGGCGGGCTTGGGCTTCGGCGGCGCGGCTTCGGCAACCGGCTCGACGATGGGTGCGGGTTTCGGAGCAGGTTCCGGTTCCGGCGCAGGCGGTGCCTTGGCGGCCGGTTGCGGGACGGGAGGCGGAGCGGCCGGAGCAACGGGTTGCGGCTTGGGCTCGAGCGGTTTGAAGCGCGCGGGTTCGGCGGCGATGATTTCGGGCTTTGCCGGTTCGAGCGGCTTGGCGGGTTTCGCGGGAGCTGCGGCCGGAGGCGCAAGGTCTTCAGGCTTCTTGCGGCGCAGCAGCCACGCGGCGAGCAGGATCGCGACGAGGAGCCCGACGACCGCGATGATCCAATTTTCCTGAAGCCACACCATGATATTCTCCGCTCCTGATTTTTGTTCAGCCTATGCGGCCCCGTCGACGGCGTCCAGTCCGGTGCGCCCCATCCCTGACGGGCCGGGGCTTATTCGGCTTCGCGCGCGACCTCGCGCCAGCCGATATCACGGCGGCAGAAGCCGCTGGCGAAATCGAGCCTGTCGACCGCGGCATAGGCGCGCGCCTGCGCTTCGGTGACGGTGCGGCCGGTCGCGGTGACATTGAGCACGCGCCCGCCCGCCGCGACGATCTGGTCGCCGTTGCGCGCGGTTCCGGCGTGGAAGACGCGGACCCCGCCCGCTTCGGCGTCGGCGATGCCATGGATCGCGCCGCCCTTTTCGGGGGTGGCGGGATAGCCGTTCGCGGCCATCACGACGGTCAGCGCATAGTCGCTGGCGAAGGCGGGCGGCGTCGCATCGGCGAGCGCGCCGGTCGATGCGGCGTGGAGCAGCGCGGCAAGATCGCCAGTATAGCGCATCATCAGCACCTGGCATTCGGGGTCGCCGAAGCGCGCGTTATATTCGATCAGCTTCGGCCCCGCTTCGGTGAGCATCAGCCCGGCAAAGAGAACGCCGACATAGGGTGTGCCCTCGGCGGCGAGGGTGTCCACGGTTGGGCGGATGATGCGGTTCATCACTGCCGCTTCGAGCTCCGCGGTGAGCACCGGTGCGGGGCTGTACGCGCCCATGCCGCCGGTGTTCGGCCCGGTGTCGCCGTCGCCGACGCGCTTGTGATCCTGCGCGCTGCCGAACGCCATCACGTTGGTGCCGTCGGAAAGCGCGAAGAAGCTCGCTTCCTCGCCGGTCATGAATTCCTCGATCACCACCTCGGCGCCGGCACCGCCGAAGGCGCCGTCGAACATATCGTCAACGGCTGCCGCGGCTTCCTCGCGCGTTTCGGCGATGATCACGCCCTTGCCCGCGGCGAGGCCATCGGCCTTGATCACGACGGGGATTGCAAAGCCTTCCAGCACGGCATGCGCTTCGTCGGCGCTGGTGCAGCGGACATAGGCGGCGGTCGGGATGCCCGCGCGCGCGCACAGATCCTTGGTAAAACCCTTCGATCCTTCGAGCTGTGCCGCCGCAGCGCCGGGGCCAAAGACCGCGATACCGAGTGCGCGCAGCCGGTCGGCGAGCCCCGCGACGAGCGGCGCTTCGGGGCCGACGACGACGAAATCGATGCTGTGCGCGGTGCAGAAAGCGATCAGGCCGTCGAGGTCGTCGGTGCCGATCGCAACGCATTCGGCATAGGCTTCGATCCCCGGACTGCCCGGCGCGGCATAGAGCTTGGCGCAGCTTTCCGATTGTGCCAGTTGCCAGCTAAGCGCATGTTCGCGGCCCCCCGAGCCCACCAGCAGGATATTCATGTCAGTCCCTTTTCCCGATCCGGCGTCCGATAGCGACGCGCCCGCGCGGCTGTTAGCCGAGGGCGCGCCCGGCGACAATGCACCGGCTTTGTCGGTCAGCCAATTGTCGGCGGCGATCAAGCGCACGGTCGAGGATGGCTTTGCTCGCGTGCGGGTTCGCGGCGAATTGTCGGGGACCAAGCGCGCGGCGTCGGGGCATTTTTATGCGGCGCTGAAAGACGATAATGCGCTGATCGACATGGTGATGTGGAAGGGGCAGGCGGCGCGCCTTGCCTTCCGCCCCGAGGACGGGATCGAAGTGATCGCGACCGGCAAGCTCACCACCTATCCCGGCCGCTCCAAATATCAGCTCGTCGTCGACAGTCTCGAGGTTGCGGGCGAGGGCGCATTGATGCTGCTCTTCGAGAAATTGAAGGCGCGGCTCGGCGCCGAGGGACTGTTCGACCGCGACCGCAAATATGACCGCCTGCCCTATCTGCCGCGCACGATCGGCGTCGTGACGTCGCCGACCGGAGCCGTGATCCGCGACATTCTCCATCGCCTTGCCGACCGTTGCCCGACGCGGGTGATCGTCTGGCCAGTGCTGGTGCAGGGTGACGGTGCCGCGGCGCAGGTCGCGAATGCGATTCGCGGTTTCGATGGCATCGAGCCCGGCGGCCCGGTGCCGCGCCCCGATCTGGTGATCGTCGCGCGCGGTGGCGGCTCGATCGAGGATCTGTGGGCGTTCAACGAAGAGATTGTCGTGCGCGCGATCGCCGACTGTCGTATCCCGACGATCAGCGCCGTGGGGCATGAGACTGACGTGACCCTCGCCGATTATGCCGCCGACGTCCGCGCGCCGACCCCGACCGCCGCCGCCGAAATGGCGGTGCCGGTGCGCGCTGAATTGCAGGCGCAGCTCGCGACCTGGGGCGGCCGGATGATCGGCGCCGCGAACCGCCACCAGTCGCTGGGCAGCGAACGGCTGACCGCGCTCGCGCGCCACCTGCCCAGGCGCGAGGCGCTGTACGCGCCGCAGCGCCAGAGGCTCGACGACATCGGCGACCGGCTCGACCGCAGCCAGCGTCATCGGCTGACGATGATCGCCGAGCGGCTCGCGACGCGCTCGGGTGCGCTGCGTCCGGCGTTGCTCGCGCGGCGCTGGGATCGCGACCGGGCGCGGATCGAGGGGCTGGCGCGATTGCTCACCTCGCTCGACCCGCGCGCGCTGCTGTCGCGCGGCTATGCCATGGTGCGCGATATCGACGGCGCGATCGTCACCACGACAGGCAAAGCACGCGACGCTGGCTCGCTGCGGCTGCAGTTCGCCGACGGCGAGGTTGCGGCCGAGGTGGTCGATGGCGATGCGCCCGCATCGACGCCGAAACCTGTCCGCAAACCGCCGCAGGGGGCGCCCAAACGGGGGCAGGGCGAGCTCTTCTGAGCTTGACGGGGGTGTCCGCGCGCACCGAAGCTGCTATAGAAGTGCGATGACCCGCCATTTTATGGATATACGACCATGTTGATCGCCAGCCGCAACCGTCTTGCCCGCCTGCAATATGGCCCGAACGGTTTTCGCGTTCTCGAGCCCGGCGATCATGTGCTGTGCGCGGTTAGCGGTGTGCCGATCGGGCTCGACGAGCTGCGCTACTGGTCGGTCGCGCGGCAGGAGCCTTATGCGACCGCCGCGATATCGGTGCAGGCCGCGTTGGACGACGCACGCCGGGCATGAGTTTCCGAAAGCGTTGGGTGCGTCCTATTGCGGTGCCGATGCTGATGATCGGTGCGGCGGGCTGTGTTTCGCCATCGGGGGGCGCCGCGCTTCCACCTCCCCCGCCGCGGCGCGAAGCCGCTCTTCCGTCCAAGCCCGTCGTTCCTGCCGCGCCTGTGCACGCCGACTTTGCGCTGCGCGGTCTGTTCGAACAGGGCGCGACGCTGATCGGCCGGGCGCCGAGCGGCACCCGCACGCTGACGCTCGATGGACAGGCGATCCCGGTCGCCGCCGACGGCGATTTTCTGATCGCCTTCGATCGCGATGCCGGACCGAGCGCGCGGCTCGTCGCGACGCTGGCTGACGGACGCGCGGTCGAGCGTCTGATACCGGTCGCCCCCGGTCGCTGGCAGCTCGAGAATATTAATGCCCCCTATCGCGGCAGCGCGTCGAGCGACGCCGATTTCCAACGCCGCCGTCCCGCCGAGCTTGCGCAAATCGCCGCGGCGCGGACCATGGCGGTCGAATCGGACGGGTGGCGCCAGCGCTTCATTTGGCCGGTGAAGGGGCGCTTCTCGGGCTTTTTCGGATCACAGCGTGTCTATCAGGGCAAGCCCGGCGCCTATCACAGCGGCACCGATGTCGCGGTGCCTGCGGGGACGCCCTTCGTTGCGCCCGCCGACGGGGTCGTCGTGCTCGCGGCCGCCGCGCCCTTCACGCTGGAGGGCAATTTGCTGATCGTCGACCATGGCATGGGGCTCAGCAGCGCCTTTCTTCACTGCCAACGGCTCGACGTGAAGGTCGGCGACCGGGTGACGCAGGGCCAGCGGCTCGGCACCGTCGGCGCGACCGGACGCGCGACCGGTCCGCACATGCACTGGGGCCTGAAGTGGCGCGATGCGCGGCTCGACCCCGGCAAGCTCGCCGGGCCGATGGGCGGGTGATCCGCCGCCGTGCGCGCGAAGTGGTAACTGCTGAAACAAAATTTCGCGAAACGGGTGACTGTGACATATTGTGTTGCGCGGCGTCTCCGTGTTGTTGCAAATACGTCACAATCCCCTTCTAAACGGCAGAAAGCGGGGGGAATTTCCTTTACTCACGGTGAATGACCCGGCATCCGGCATGCCATCGGGGTAGTTTTGCGAGGCGATTTCTGTCGCCGTCGCAGTGCGTGCCCGGGTGTCTTATCCACCAGTAGCAAGGGACTGCACTGTGAAGAAATATTCCACTCATATGGTATTGAAGGCGGCGGTTGCGCCGGCGGCGCTTTGCGTTGCCATGCTTTCGACCGCTGCTTTCGCGCAGGGCGCGCCGGCGGAAGGCGCTTCGGCCGAAGACGTGATCATCGTGACCGGTTCGCGCATCGCCAGCCCGCAGGCTGAATCGAACGCACCGTTGCAGGTTCTCGGCGCTGTCGAGATCGACCAGTCGGGCGTCTCCAACGTGCAGGATCTGCTGCTCAAAAATCCGGCTTTCGGTACACCGGCACTCAGCCGCACGAACTCGGCGTTCCTGACCTCGGGTACGGGCGTCGCCACGGTCGACCTTCGCGACCTCGGTTCGGACCGCACGCTGGTGCTGGTTAACGGCCGCCGCGTCGTGTCGAGCCTCAGCGGCAGCGCAACCGTCGATCTTAACGTCATTCCGACCCAGTTCCTCGAGCGTATCGACGTGCTCACCGGCGGCGCATCGTCGCTTTACGGTTCGGACGCGCTCGCGGGCGTCGTCAACTTCGTCTACAAGCGCGATTTTCAGGGCCTTGAAGGCAACGCTCAATATGGCCTGACCGAGCAGGGTGACGATATTCGTTACCAGGCGAACATGACCATGGGTGCGAACTTCGACGATGGTCGCGGTAACATCATGGTTCACCTCGGCTATTCGAACGAGAAGGGCCTGCTTTCGCGTCAGCGGAAGAACACCTTCCTGGATGATTCCGATACGTCGGCACTGACCGGTGACCTTGCTGACTATGGCAAGCCAACCCAGCCGTTTCTGTCGAGCTTTTCGGAACCCGGGCGCTTCATTTCCGGCGGAACCACTTTCACCTATAGCCCGACCGGCCAGTTGCAGCCCTGCTCGACGACCAATGGGCTGACCTGCACGAACGCGCTGGGTACGGGTGTGGGTCCGAACGGGTTCAACCGTCAATATTATCGCACCCTCGCGGTGCCGGTGCAGCGTTACACCTTTGCTGCCGTCGGTCATTATGATGTCACCGACAACATCACGATGTTCTTCGAAGGCACCTATAACAAGACGCAGTCTTCGCGTATCATCGAGCCCTTCGCGTTGGCATCGGACGGTACGACCGGTGTTTATCCGGAATCGGGCGTGATGCCGATTGAAAATTACATCATCGCTCCCAACGGCACGACGACGAAGGTGCTCAACCCGATCGTCCCGACCGCGATCGCCAATCAGGCGGTGGACTCGGATGGCGACGGCTTGCGCGACATCGGTTTTGCCCGTCGCATGACCGAATTCGGACCGCGCAGCGGCAAGACGACGCGCGACTTCCTGCGCTTCGTCGTTGGCTTTGAAGGAACGCTGGGCGACAAGTTTAACTGGGACTTCAGCTATAACTATGGCCAGGTGACCGAGAACCAGGTGTCGAACGGCCAGGTTAACGTCGTCAATTTCCGCAACGCGCTTGCGGCGATGACCGATGTCAACGACGTCAATGGCAATGGGCTGACCACGGACGTGGTTTGCGTCAACGCCGAGGCACGGGCCAACGGTTGTGTGCCGGTCAACATCTTTGGTGTCGGCAAAATTGACGCGAAGGCGATCGAATATATTGCCGCGCAGCAGTCGCTGCAGAACAGCATCAAGCAGCAGGTCGTCCAGGGTAACATCAGCGGTTCGCTGTTCGAGCTGCCCGCCGGCCCGCTCGGCATCGCTGCAGGCTTTGAATATCGCAAGGAAGAAAGCACCGAGGACAACGATGCTCTGACCAACCAGGGGCTGAACGGCGGTAACAAGCTGCCCGATACCCACGGTGAGTTCGACGTCATCGAAGCCTATGCCGAAGTCAAGGTCCCGATCCTTCGCGACAAGCCCTTCTTCCGCCTGCTCGAAGTGGGTGGTGCTTTCCGCGCTGCCGATTATTCGACGATCGGGACGATCTACAGCTACAACGTCCAGGGAACGTGGCAGCCGGTCGAAGACCTCCGTCTTCGCGCCACTTGGGCCCGTGCGGTTCGTGCACCGAACATCGGTGAACTTTTCTCGGGTCTGTCGCAGACCTTCCCGCCGGGGCTTCAGGATCCGTGCCGCGGCATCGGCGCCACAGGCGGCGGCACCCTTGGCGACAATTGTCGCGCGGCTGCGGGCGTTTCGGCGAATATCGCTGCCGCCCCCGGCGGTGTATTCACTCTCTCGCAGAGCGATATTCAGGGAATCAGCGGCTTTGATGGCGGCAACCCGAACCTGAAGGAAGAAAAGTCCGAGTCGTGGACCGTCGGTGCGGTTATCAATCCGCGTTCGATCGATGCGCTGCGTAACCTGACGCTCACGGTCGACTATTATAACATCAAGATCGACGATGTTATTTCGACGGTCGGTCGCGGTACGATCCTCGACCAGTGCTACAACAAGAGCAATGCGACGCTCTGCGACCTGATCATCCGTCGCCCGACTGCGACGGCGACCAACAGCGCAGGGTCGATCGAGTTCATCAATGACCTGAACGTCAATGCTGCAAAGCTTGAGACGCAGGGTCTCGATGTGACCGTCAACTGGTTCACGCCGGTGAACCTCTTCGAAGCTGAAGGCCGGGTGAATTTCAACCTTGCCTACACCCATCTGTTGCAGACCGACTATACGCCTCTCGCTGGCGCTGCAGTCGATCGGCAGGATGGCGAGATCGGTACGGCTACCGACCGCTTCACCGGCACGCTCGGCTATTCGAACGACAAGTTCAAATGGTCGCTCACCGGTACCTACATCAGCAAGTCGTATGAAGATGATACGTCGTGGTGCGCCAACTTCGGTGATGGTTCGCCGCGTTGCGTCTCGGTCCCGGCTGAATTCTATCTGGATACCCAGGTGGCCTTCACCCCGGCAGACAAGTTCGAATTCTACTTTGGCGTTGACAATCTGCTCAACAACAAGGCTCCGAACATTCTGACCAACACGACCTTTAACACGACGGGTTCGGACACCGCCGCTGATGTCTATGACATCTTCGGTCGCCGTTATTACGCTGGCGTTCGTTTCCACTTCTGATTTCGAAAAATCGGATCATAATGGGGAGGCAGCGATTCGTCGCTGCCTCCCTTTTTTTTGAGGTCTTATACTATGTATCGCGCTTCTATCTTGCTGGCTTCGGCGCTGACCATTTCGCTGTCGTTGTCGCTGCCGGGCTTTGCCTCTGCCGCTGAAAGTGCGCCTGAAGCAGACGCGGCGGCGACCGCGGACGCGGATACGGTCCGCTGCCGTTCTGTCAGGGAACTAGGTTCGCGGATTCCCAAGCGCGTGTGCAAAACCAACGCAATATGGGCCAGCGAGCGGGCAGCCGCGCGTCAGGCGATGGACGATCTCAACCGTTCAAGCCATTGTACGGAACGTTGTTGATACGTGCATAAGCGCGCTCGCGGAATATCGGAATAGCCGGGCACTAGCGGCGCGTGACGCCGGTAGTGCCTATTTTAGGCGCTTCACGCCGACTTCGCTTGTCTTGCCTTCCAGTACGAGGCGATAGCCGCCGAGGCCTCCCGACGTGATCTTCACCTTCTGCCCGATGCGGGGGACCGTGTTCAGTTGGCCATAGGAGGTCGTCTGCCACGTCTGCCCGTTATCAAGCGCGAATATGGTTCCAAATCGGCTGATATTGAGATCGGTGATGGCCGCATCGATTCGCAGATTTTCTTCCTGCGCCGCGCGAATTTGTTTGCGCTTTTCCTCAGGCTCGCGGCTGACGGCTTCGCTGCGCTGGGTCGCGGTCAGTCCGAATTCGGTCCTCGCTTTCGCCTCGGCTTCCGCCCGGCGCTGATCTTCGCTTTTGCGCGCTTCGGGCAGCAGGCCATCGAAGCAGCGCAGGCGCGTCATATCATCGGTGATTTCGCCGCAGCGCAGGACGTCATTCGCGATCGCTTGTGCGTGAGCTACCGCGGGTGCGAGCAGGCTTCCCAGTGTCAAACCGCTGGCGGCCAGCGCAATCGATATCTTCATCGGACAATCCCTTTTCCGCAGCAAAGCGAGTATGATCTATGCATGGATCATACTCGCTGACACCGTATCAGTGCCGCGTCGGCGGTCAAGCAGGGCGTCGGGACCAAGGGGGGTAGCCTTCAGCCGCTGTCTGTCGTCAGCACCAACGCCCCGTCGCCCTCGTCGACCTTTACCGTCGACCCGTCCTTGACCTCGCCGCGCAGGATCAGGTCGGCGAGCGGGTCCTGGACATATTTCTGCACCGCGCGCTTCAGCGGCCGTGCGCCATAGACCGGATCATAGCCGACCCGCCCAAGCCACGCGCGCGCCGCATCGCTGAGTTCGAGCGTCACCTTGCGGCCATCGAGCAGCTTCTGGACGCGGGCGACCTGGATATCGACGATGCCGCCCATATGCCGCTGCGCCAGCCGGTTGAAGAGAACGATCTCGTCGAGCCGGTTGAGGAACTCGGGCCGGAAATGCCCGCGCACAACCTCCATCACCGCGGGTTCGGCCTGTTCGACCGGCGCGTCGTCGGGGAGCGCCGCAATCGCCTGGCTGCCGAGGTTCGACGTCAGGATGATCAGCGTGTTGGTGAAATCGACCGTGCGCCCCTGTCCATCGGTCAGGCGGCCGTCGTCGAGCACCTGGAGCAGGATGTTGAACACATCGGGATGCGCTTTCTCGACCTCGTCGAACAGCACGACCTGATAGGGGCGGCGGCGCACCGCTTCGGTGAGCGTGCCGCCCTCTTCATAGCCGACATAGCCCGGAGGCGCGCCGACGAGCCGCGCGACACTGTGCTTTTCCATGAATTCGGACATGTCGATGCGGACCATCGCATTGTCGTCGTCGAACAGGAAACGCGCGAGCGCCTTGGTGAGCTCGGTCTTGCCGACGCCCGTCGGGCCGAGGAACAGGAACGACCCCAGCGGGCGGTTCGGATCCTGCAGGCCCGCGCGCGCGCGCCGGACCGCGGTCGACACGGCGCGAACGGCTTCGTCCTGCCCGATCACGCGCCGGGTGAGCGTGCTTTCCATCGACAGCAATTTCTCGCGCTCGCCTTCCATCATCCGGTCGACGGGGATCCCGGTCCATTTGCTGACCACGGCGGCGATATCGTCGGCGGTGACTTCCTCGCGCAGCATAGCATTGCCCGCGATCGCTTGTGCTTCCTCAAGCTGCCGTTCGAGCCCGGGGATGGTGCCGTAGGAGAGCTCACCCGCCTTTGCGAGGTCGCCGGCGCGCTGCGCCTGATCGAGCGCCGAACGCGCGGCGTCGAGCGCTTCCTTGATCTTTGCCTCGGCGTGGATCTTGTCCTTTTCGGCGCGCCATTTCTGGGTCAGCCCGGCCGACTGCTGCTCGAGATTGGCGAGTTCGGCCTGCAACGCGGCGAGGCGATCCTTCGACGCATCGTCGGTCTCTTTCGACAGCGCCGATTCCTCGATCTTCATCTGGATGATGCGGCGGTCGAGCGTCTCGATCGCTTCGGGCTTCGATTCGACCTCCATGCGGATGCGGCTCGCGGCCTCGTCCATCAGGTCGATCGCCTTGTCGGGCAGGAAGCGGTCGGAGATGTAGCGGTGCGACAGCGTCGCCGCGGCGACGATTGCCGCGTCGGTGATCCGCACGCCATGGTGCAACTCGTATTTTTCCTTGAGCCCGCGCAGGATCGAGATCGAATCCTCGACCGTCGGTTCGCCGACGAACACCGGCTGGAAGCGCCGCTGGAGCGCAGGGTCTTTTTCGACATGCCTGCGATATTCGTCGAGCGTCGTCGCGCCGATGCAATGCAGCTCGCCGCGGGCGAGCGCGGGCTTGAGCAGGTTCGACGCGTCCATCGCACCCTCGCCCTTGCCGGCGCCGACGAGCGTGTGCATTTCGTCGATGAACAGGATGATTTCGCCCTCGGCGGCTTTCACATCGTCGAGCACGCCCTTGAGGCGTTCTTCGAACTCGCCGCGATATTTGGCGCCCGCGATCAGCGCGCCCATGTCGAGCGACAGCAGGCGGCGGTCCTTCAGACTGTCGGGGACGTCGCCGTTGGTGATGCGCAGCGCGAGGCCTTCGGCGATCGCGGTCTTGCCGACCCCGGGTTCGCCGATCAGCACCGGGTTGTTCTTGGTCCGGCGCGCGAGAATCTGGATGGTGCGGCGGATTTCCTCGTCGCGGCCGATGACCGGGTCGAGCTTGCCCTCGCGTGCGACTTCGGTGAGGTCGCGGGCGAATTTCTTGAGCGCTTCATAACGGTCTTCGCTGCTGGCGGTGTCGGCGCTGCGTCCGCCGCGCAGGGCGTTGATCGCGCTGTTGAGCGCGTCGGCCTTGACGCCCGCATCGGCGAAGGCCTTGCCGACCGGGGTGGTCGGCGCGAGCACCATCGCGAGCAGCAGCCGCTCGACGGTAACATAGCCGTCGCCCGCCTTGGTCGCGACCTGTTCGGCCTGATCGAGCAGGCGTACGGCATCATTGTCGAGCCCCGGCGTCGCTTGCGCGCCCGATCCCGACACGGCGGGAACTTTAGCAAGCAAGGCGTCGATGCCCTGCACTGCACGCGGGGCGTCGCCGCCGCTGCGCTGGATCAGGCCGGCGGCCATGCCTTCGCTGTCTTCGAGCAAGGCTTTGGCAATATGTTCGGGGGCGATCCGCTGATGGTTCATGCGGATCGCGATCGTCTGCGCGGCTTGCAGGAAGCCCTTGGCGCGGTCGGTGAATTTTTCGAGGTTCATGGAAAATCCCCTTTCTCGTCAAGCAAGATAGTGTTGCTATTTGGCAACACAAGGGGTGAGCTTCGCCCCAACTCCGTTCGCTTGATACGAGCGGAGTTGGGGGGCTTTCTTACTCCCCGCTGCGCGCCAGCTGGTCGAGCAGGCGCACGCCAAAGCCCGTCATCCCTGCGGGAACCAGCGGCGAAGCCTTATCGCTGCGGTTGACCCCGGCGATGTCGAGATGCGCCCAGGGCATGGCGTCGTCGACGAAGAAGCCGATGAAATGCGCGCCGAGGCTGGCGCCCGGACCGTCGCCGCCGCTGTTGCGGACGTCGGCGATGTCGGATTTGACGCGCTCGGCATATTTGGCATGGAGCGGCATCCGCCACAGCTCCTCGCCGCTTGCGGTTCCGGCGGCGAGCAGCTTGGCGGCGAGCGCTTCGTCGCGTGCAAACAGCCCGGCATATTGGTCCGACAGCGCGCCAACGATCGAACCCGTCAGCGTCGCGATATTGACGATCGCGCGCGGCTTGTAGTTCTGCGCGACATATTCATTCGCGTCGGCGAGGACGAGGCGGCCTTCGGCGTCGCTGTTCACCATTTCGATCGTCTTGCCCGACATGGTGCGCACGACATCGCCGGGGCGCTGGGCATTGCCGTCGGGCATATTCTCGGCGAGCGCGGCGACCGCGACGACATGCACCGGCGCGCGCGACTTGGCGAGCGACAGCGCGGCACCGATCACCGATGCGGCCCCCGACATATCGCCCTTCATATTGCCCATTCCCGCGCTGGGCTTGATCGAAATTCCGCCCGAATCGAAGGTGATGCCCTTGCCCACCAGCGCGAGCGGCGCGGCGGGGGCACTGGCGCCGCGATAGCGGATCAGCATCATCCGCGACCCGCGCGGGCTGCCCTGACCGACCCCGACGATGCTGCCCATGCCGAGTTTGCGCATCATCGCTTCGTCGAGCACTTCGATCGTCACCCCGGCAACCCCGGAGAAAGCGCGGCGCGCCTCGGCAACGAAACTTTCGGGATAGATGACGTTCGCGGGTTCGTTGGCGAGGTCGCGCGACAGGCGCACCCCGTCGGCGAGCGGGCGTCCGCGTGCGGAAAAGGCGGCTTCGGCGGCGGCGGGGTTCGCGCCGACCAGCGTCACCGCGCCGGTCGGCGGCGCCTTTTTGTCGACGGTTTTGTAGCGGTCGAAACGATATTGGCCGAGCGCGAAACCATAGGCGACCTCTGCTGCTGCGGCATCGTCATAGGTACCTGCGATCGTCACCGGATGCGCTTCGCTTTTGAGTTCCTGCGCCGCCTTGCCCCCGGCTTCGGCGAGCGCGAGTGCGGTCGGAGCCGGGCCGGTTCCGACCAGCAGGATGCGCGGATGCACGCCGATGCCGCGCAGCGACAGCATCGATCCCGCCTTGCCATCGAAGCTCGCGGCAGCGATCGCGCTGGTCACCGCGGCGCGCTCGGCGGCGCTCAGCGCGACCCCGGTCAGCGGCGGCAAGGTCGCATCGGCCATCAACAGCGCGAGCGCGCCTCCCGCAGGGGCGCTTGTCGCAAAGCCGATCGCGCGTTCGGCGCTGTTCGCCACGGTCGCAGGGGCGACCCCCGAGCCAACGAAGGTCTGCGCCATCACGGCGGGCGCCGCGCCGAACGACAGGCAAGCGGCAAGGAGCAGGCTTTTGCTACGCATATTTTGATATTCCCCGGTTTGTTCAAACTGTTGTTTCTGCATAACGGCCGCGCGTTGCGGCGCAAATCCCGCTCGACGAACGGCCGTCATGGGCTGTCGGACGCGGCGCTTTGCCGGACTCCTCATCCCGGCGCCCGCTTCCTGCCGACGCGATGAAGTGCGGCCGTGATGATCAGAAAAAGGCCGAGCGACGCCGCGCCGAGGCCCAGCGCGGCGCGGACATCGGCGTCGCTGACCAGCATCGAGGCGAAAAGCGGGCCAAGGCTTGCGCCCAGAAGCTGGGCCCCGCCGAGCAGGACGGCGGCGCGGCGGGTCGGATCGGCCTCGATCGCCATTGGGACAAGGAAGGGTAGCGCGAACAGCCAGAGAAAGCCGAACAGCCCGAGCAGGAAGAGGAAAAGCGCCTCCGGGGGAAGCCAGGCGAGCCCCGCCAGCACCCCCATATTGGCGAGCCCGCACAGCATCAGCATATGGTTCCAGCGTACCCGCCCGGCGACCATGGTCGCGAGGGCTCCGCCCGCGACCTGACACGCCAGCGAGATCGCTACCGCGGCGCCGATGATCGTGGGGGCGTGACCCGCCTGATGCGACAGCGGCTCGGCATAGACCCAGACGGCGCCGATCGCCGCGAGGTAGAGAAAGGCTGCGGCGAGGGCGATCCAGCCGCGCCGGTTCGGTAATCCGGCGCTTGCGCTGTCGGTCGTTCCGCCGGGTAGCGCGGCATAATGACCGGGCAGCGCGGCCGCGGCGAGCATTGCCGCGAGGCAAAGCAGCGAAAGCGACAGGAAGCCGCCATTGGCACCCATATGCGGCATCACCAGCGCGGTCAGTATCGTGACCCAGAGCAATTGGGTGAGGGTCTGGACGGTGAGATAGATGCCTGCCCATCGTTCGGGCAGCGGCGAGCGGGCGATCATCGACAGGGCGATCCAGATCAAAACGCCGCTGGGCAAACCCGCGGCGGCCCGTACCCATATCAGATCGGCGCCGCTCAGCCGGGTGGTGAGGGCATCGATTGCGGCGAGCAGGAGGCAGGCGAGCAGAGCGATCAGGCGCAGCCGCTCGGGTTTGAGGAGGACCCCCGCCAGCACCGCGGCCGCCCCCATGGCGAGCAGTTCGGCGGTTGCGACAAGGCCAAGCTGCATCGCCGACAGCCGTCCGCTTTCGAGCAGCGCACCCAATAGCAGCGGCTGGAGCCCCGGGATCATGATTCCGACGACACCGAATGTCAGCGCCGCGGTGATTTCGCGTCCCGAGAGGGTGTGGCCGCCAACCCATTGCGCGCGATCCGCCGGTGGAATGCTGGCCGTCACGCGTCGCGCCCGGACATAAGGGTCAGCGCAGGCGCGGCGGGACAGGAATGGCCCATGTGCATTTTCGGATGCTCCCCCATTTTATTAATATTTTCCCTCAGCATAGCGGCTGAATGTTGCCGCGCAATCCGCCGTGACGAACGACAGCGGCTTGCCATCGATCGATGACGCCGCCACACAGGCGCCCGGACGAAGCACGGAAGAGGACCAGAGATGCTGCGACGGATTTTCCTGCTTTTCGCCTTTCTGCTCGTCGCGACCGGGATCGGGCTTGCCCTGTGGGAGCCGATGGCCGCGCCGCCGCCGCCAGCCCCCGTCTTCAAGCCCACCGACGTCAAAATCGCGCGCGACAAGTTCGGTGTCCCGCATATCTTCGGCAAGACCGACGCCGACGTCGCCTATGGTGTGGCTTACGCCCACGCCGAAGATGATTTTTCGACCCTGCAGGAAGTGCTCGCGATGACGCGCGGACGCGCCGGGGCGATGCTGGGCGCGGATGGGGCCAAGGTCGATTATGCCGCCGCGCTGCTCGACATTCGCGCGACCACCGCGCGCGACTGGCCGCGCCTGCCTGATGATGTGAAGGCGCTGTTCACCGCCTATGCCGCGGGGCTCAACCATTATGCCGACAAGCATCCGGGCGAGGTACGGCTTCGCGGCCTGTTCCCGGCGACCGGCGAGGATGTCGTCGCGGGTTTCGTGCTGCGCTCGCCCTTTTTCTTCGGGCTCGACGGGGTGCTGGGCTCGCTGGTCGAAGGCAAGCCGGGCGGGCGCGAGGGCGGACCGCTGCTCGATGTGACGGGCAAGGTCGTGCCGCGCGCACTGACGCCGGTCGGGCGCGATCCCGACGCCAACGGGTCGAACGGCATGGCGGTCGCGCCGGCGCGCGCGACCGACGGCGCGACGCGGCTCGTCTCCAACTCGCACCAGCCATGGACCGGCGGGGTCGCGTGGTACGAGCTGGTCGTCCATTCGGAAGAGGGTTGGGATTTCGCCGGCGCGAACTTCCCCGGATCACCCTATCCCTTCCTCGGTCATAACAAATATCTCGGCTGGACCAACACGGTGAACCGGCCCGATCTGATCGACATTTACAAGCTGACGCTCGACGACAGCGGCGACAATTACCGCTTCGACGGCGCGTGGCGCCCGCTCGAGGAAAAACGCATCTGGCTCGGGGTCAAATTCGGCCCCTTCGTGCTCCCCGTGCCGCGCACCATTTATCGTTCGGTTCACGGGCCGGTGGTCAAGAATGACAAGGGCGCTTTTGCGATCCGCTACGCGGGGCAGGATCAGGCGAATATGGTCATCCAATATTACCGGCTCAACAAGGCGAAGAATTTCGCCGAGTGGCGCGCGGCGATGGCGGGGCAGGGCGTCCCCGCGACCAATTTCATCTATGCCGATGCCAGGGGCAATATCGGGCTTTTCTACAATGCCATGTTCCCCGACCGCCAGCCGGGCTTCAACTGGCGCGGGGTGCTGCCCGGTGACACCTCGGCCGATTTGTGGACCAAGACGCTGCCGTTCGATCGCGTCCCCGCGCTGGTCAACCCGCGCTCGGGCTATGTGATGAACGCCAACAACACGCCGTGGGTCGCGGCGGGGCCGGGCGACGAGCTCGACGCCGCCGCCTTCTCGCCCCTGCTCGGGATCGAGGATGATATGACCAACCGCGCGGTGCGGCTGATCGACCTGTTCGAGGCGTCGGGTCTGATCGACGAGGCACGGCTGAAGGCGATCAAATATGACACCGCCTATGCGCGGGCGGGCTATGCGAAGGCATGGATCGACCGGCTGCTCGCGCTCGATGTGAAGGATGATCCGGCGCTGGTCGAGGCGCAGCAATTGCTCCGCCAATGGGACTGGAACCTCGACGGCAAGGGGAAGGGCGATGCGCTGGCGCTGATGGTGCTGCGCCCCGCCAACGGCAGCCACTATCAGCGGCGCCCGGCGCCCGATCCGCGCACGGTGCTGAAAGAGACGGTCGTCCATCTGCAGAAATATTTCGCCGGGCTCGATCCCAAGCTGGGGACGGTGCTGCGGCTTCGCCACGGCGAGGGGGCGCACAGGATCGACCTGCCGCTCGACGGCGGCAATGATACGGTCCGCGCCTCGACGCTGTGGGACGTCGAATCCGACGGGCGGCTGAAGGTGCGCCACGGCGACAGCTTCATCATGTTCATGACGTGGGACCGGGATGGCCGGGTGCGGTCCGAATCGATTCAGCCGTTCGGCGCCGCGACAACACGGCCCGAAAGTCCGCACTATAATGATCAGGCGCCGCTGTTCGTGCGGCATCAGCTGAAACCGGTCCTGTTCGATCCGGCAGCGCTGATGGCGACAAAGCCCCGTGTCTATCGCCCTTGAATGGCGGATATGGCCATCCTAAACCACTGACACAGTGCCGTTCGGCACGCCATTATATGCGGGCGTCCATGCCTGCCGTTCCGAGAGGATATCCATGCCCCGTTTCCATCGTTTCGCCCTGGCCCTGGCGCTGTCGACATCGCTCGTCGCCGCCGGCCCCGCGCTCGCCAGGGCGAAGGTGGCCAACCCCGCGCCGATCGCCGACCTCGTGAAAGCGGTCGATATTCCCTATCAGGCCTTCACCCTCGACAACGGGTTGCGCGTGATCGTGCATGAGGACCGCAAAGCCCCCGTCGTCGCGGTGTCGGTCTGGTACCGCGTCGGATCGAAGCACGAGCCCAAAGGCAAGACGGGTTTTGCCCACCTGTTCGAACATCTGATGTTCAACGGGTCCGAAAATGCCCCAGGCGATTTCTTCGAGCCGCTGCAACAGGTCGGCGCGACCGACAGCAACGGCACGACCAACGTCGACCGCACCAATTATTTCGAGACGGTGCCGACCGGGGCGCTCGACCTTGCGCTGTTCCTCGAAAGCGATCGCATGGGGCATTTGCTCGGTGCGGTGACGCAGGAAAAGCTCGATAACCAGCGCGGCGTCGTCCAGAATGAAAAGCGTCAGGGCGACAACAACCCCTATGGCCTGCTGCGCTACGAGATTTTCGAAAATCTCTTCCCGACCGGCCATCCCTATCATCACAGCACGATCGGCTCGATGGGCGACCTCAATTCGGCGAGCCTCGGTGACGTGAAGAAATGGTTCACCGACAATTACGGCCCCAATAATGCGGTGCTGGTGATCGCGGGCGACGTCGACCTTGCGACCGCCAAGGCCAAGGTCGGCGAATGGTTCGGCGACATCCCTCGCGGCCCGGCGATTGCTGCGCCGGTCGTCAAGGTGCCGACACTGCCTGCGCCGCTCGCGAAAGAGGTAAAGGATCTCGTCCCGACGACGCGCATCTACCGCATGTGGGCGATCCCGGGGCTCAACGATCCCGAGTCCGTGCCGCTGCAAATGGCGATGACCGTGCTCGGCGGGCTGTCGTCGTCGCGGCTCGACAATGCGCTGGTGCGCAAGGATCCGGTCGCGGTGAGCGTATCGGCGGGCGCGCAACCCTTCGAGGATGCCGGCATCCTGCTGGTTCAGGCCGATGTGAAGCCGGGAGTCGATCCCGCGCAAGTCGCCAAGCGGCTCGACGAGGAAATCGCGTCGTTTCTCGCGAGCGGTCCAACCGCCGACGAGCTTCAGCGTGCGGCGGCAAGCTATCTCGGCGGAGTGATTTCGGGACTTGAATCGGTCGGCGGCTTCGGTGGCAAGGCCGTCGCGCTGGCCGAGGGCGCGCTCTATTCGAACGATCCGGCCTATTATAAAGTCGAACTCGACCGCATGGCCAAGGCGACCCCCGAACAGGTGAAAGCGATCGCGAACAAATGGCTGTCGCGCCCGGCTTTCTCGCTGACCTATACGCCGGGCGAGCGCACCGAAGGCGGTGAAAATCGCGGCGGCGCGGTGACGGCGGGCAAAGCCGCGAGCTTTGTAGAGCCCGACCGTTACTGGAACCCCGCGCTCGGCGATGTCGGTCCCGATACCGGCATCGGCACGTCGATTGCCGACCGCTCGCAGATGCCCGCCGTGACCGATCTGAAGGCGCTCGACTTCCCCGCGATCGAACGCGCGAAGCTCAGGAACGGCATCGAGGTCGTCTTCGCGCGCCGCGCGACGGTGCCGACGGTCAATGTCGCGGTCAGCTTCGACGCGGGCTATGCCGCCGATCCGCACAATGCGCTGGGTACCCAGTCGCTGATGCTCAGCCTGATGGACGAGGGCACGACCAGCCTCGATTCGATCGCCTTTGCCGAAGCGAAAGAGCGGCTCGGGGCGCAGATCGACGGGTCGGCCAATGCCGATGAGACCGTGTTCAGCCTGTTCGCGCTGAAACCGAACCTCGCGCCGTCGCTGACTTTGCTCGCCGACTATATCCGCAACCCCGCCTTCGACGCGAAGGAGCTCGAGCGTGTGCGCGCGCAGCAGCTCAACCGGTTGAACGCCGAACTCAACAATCCGAACGCGATTGCCTCGCGCGTGCTGATGCCGACGCTTTACGGCCCCGACCATCCCTATGGCATTCCGCCCTCGGGGCTGGGCAATGCGAAGGCCGTCACGGCGGCGACGCGCGAGCAGCTCGCGGCCTTTCATTCGACATGGTTCCGGCCCGATACGGCGCGCATCTTCGTCGTCGGCGACACGACGCTGAAGGATGTGACGAAACAGCTCGATGCCGCCTTCGGCAATTGGAAAGCCCCGGCGACGGCAAAGCCGACCAAGCATTTCGAGATTGCCATCCCGCAACCCAAACCGCGAATCCTGTTGATCGACCGGCCGAAATCGCCGCAGTCGGTGATCCTTGCGGGCAAGATACTCGATGCGAAGGGTGGCGACGATCTGGACGTGCTGCGGTCGGCCAATGATATCTTCGGCGGCAATTTTCTGTCGCGCTTCAACATGAACCTGCGCGAGACCAAGGGCTGGTCCTATGGTGTGCGTGCGCGCATTTCGAGCGAGAAGGACCGACTGAACTGGGTCATCGCGGCGCCGGTGCAGGCCGACCGCACCGGCGATTCGATCAAGGAACTGCAAAGCGACCTCAAGGCGTTCCTCGGCGACAAGGGTGTCACCCCGGAAGAATTGCAGCGCACGATCAACGGCAGCGTACGCGAATTGCCGGGCAGCTTCGAAACCTCGGGCGACGTGCTCGGCGGGCTGCGCTCGATCGTCAAATTCGGCCGCTCCGACAATTATTATGAAACGCTTGCTGCGACCTATGAAGCGATGACCGCGCCCGAAATCGACGCGGCAGCGCGCAAAGCCTTCAGCGCCGACGATCTTGTCTATGTTATTGTTGGCGACGCTGCGGTGGTAAAACCGCAGCTTGACGGATTGGGATTGGCAGTGGAAACAGCGTCACCCGCTAACTAACATCAGTTTCAGTAGGAGAGTTTGCATGTCTCAAGTCGATGGTAGCTATGATTGCATCACCAAGTCGCCGATGGGCGACCAGAAGTCGGTTTTCACCGTCAGCAGCGACGGTGGCAGCTTCACCGGCCAGAATGCCGGAGGCATGGGCTCGCTCGACGTCGAAAATGGCAAGGTCGACGGCAACAAGCTGACCTGGACCATGAATATGAAGGTTCCGATGCCGATGACGCTCGAATGCGAAGCGACGGTCGACGGCGACGTGCTGACCGGCACCATCAAGGCCGGCGCATTCGGTTCGATGGCGATGAACGGTACGCGCCAAGGCTGATCGCCCGCGCCCAGCCGGGCAACAGGAAGGGCCGTCTCGCACCTGCGGGGCGGCCCTTTTGCTTTGATTGCATAGCATTGCGTGCGCCGTCTTCGTCCCTTGGGGGCTATCCAAAACGGCGCCAGCGGCGCATAGTCTCGCTGCAATGCACAATTTATCCAAAACTTCACAGCGGTCGGGCCTTCCGGGCGATCGCGAAATGGTGTTCATGATGGCGATGGTGATGGCACTCAACGCGCTTGCCATCGATTCGATGCTGCCCGCGCTGCCGGCGATTGCCGACGGGCTGGGGGTGCTGGTCGCCAACCAGCGCCAGCATGTCATTTCGGTCTATCTGCTCGGCGTCGCCTTCGGCTCGCTCGTCTATGGTCCGCTCGCCGACCGCTTTGGACGCAAGCGCGTGCTGGTCGCGGCGCTGTGGGCCTATGCCGTGTTCGCGATCGGCTGCGCGCTCGCGACGAGTTTCCCGATGCTGCTCGTGCTGCGCTTCGGTCACGGGCTGGTCAGCGCGGCGCTGGGCGTCATCGTCGTCGCGGTGATCCGCGACCTGTTCGTCGGTGACGCGATGGCCAAGCGCATGTCGCTGATCTTTCTGGTCTTCATGATCGTGCCGATCATCGCCCCGGCGATCGGCGCCGGGGTCGCGGCGCTGGCTGGCTGGCGCGCGATCTTCATGCTGTTCGCGGCGATGAGCCTCGTCATGCTCATCTGGTTGCGCCGTCTGCCCGAAACGCTCGACCCCGCCGACGCGCGGCCGCTGGATCTGGGCACGGTGGCGTCGGGCTGGCTGACGGTGACGCGGCACCGCCGCGCCGCGGGCTATATGATCGCCTCGGGCCTGATGCAGGGCGCCCTGTTCGGCTACCTCAACAGCAGCGAACAGATCATCGCCGGGATTTTCGATGCGCAGCCGCTGTTCCCGCTCGTCTTCGCCTGTGTCGCCGTCGGCATCGCGATCGCCAATTTCTCCAACGCGCATATCGTCGAACGCTTCGGGGCGCGGCGCGTGTCGCAGACCGCGGTCTTCGCCTTCATGGCGACCTCGATCGCGCAGATTGCCGCGGCGTCGAGCGGCACCGAAACGCTGACGATGTTCACCCTGTTGATGATGGTTAATGTCGGGCTGATCGGTTTCATCAGCAGCAATTTCGGGTCGATCGCGATGGAGGATTTCGGCCATATGGCCGGGGTCGCATCGTCGTACCAGAGCTTTGCCAAGATGCTGCTCGCGGCGTCGGCGGGGGCGTTTATCGGCCAGCAATATGACGGCACGACCTTGCCGCTGGCCTATGCCTTCCTCGGCTGTGCAGTGTCAGGGCTGTTGCTGGTGTTGTGGGCCGAGCGCGGCAAGCTGTTCACCCGGCCACGCACCGCACCCAAAAGCCCTTACTGAACCGGCGGCAAAAGAAAGGGGGCCGAAGCCCCCTTTCCATTTAGCTCTTGAACGACGGCACCGGGGGTACCGGTGGCGGCGGTGCATCGCTGTCATCCTCATGCACTTCGACATGGCCGAGGCCGACATGGCTGCGGCGGCGGCTGTAGCCGAAGTAGACGAGCAGGCCGAGGGCGGCCCAGATCACGAACAGCATGATGCTCTTCGAATCGAGGTTGAAGAACAGATAGACGCAGCCGGCAATCGCGATCGGCGCAGTGATATAGATCGCGGGGGTGCGGAACGGACGATGGCGGGTCGGGTCGGTCTTGCGGATCACCATCACCGCGATCGACACGGCGGCAAAGGCGAAGAGCGTACCCGAGTTGGAGATGTTCGCCAGCTGCCCCACGGGGAAGAAGGCGGCGAACAGCGCCACCGCGACACCGGTGATGATCGTGATCACGTGCGGTGTGTTGAACTTCGGATGGATTTTCGAGAAGGCCTGCGGGAGCAGACCGTCGCGGCTCATGACGAAGAAGATGCGGGTCTGGCCGAACATCATCATCAGGATGACCGACGGCAGCGCGAGGCCGGCGGCGAGGCCGATCAGATTGCCGATCTGTGGCCAGCCGATTTCACGCATCGTCCAGGCCAGCGCTTCTTTCGAACAAACCACCGCCTGATCGCCCATGGCGGCGCAGGCTGCGGCGAGTTCGCGGCTGCCGGGTTCGAGCGCATGTTTGGCGGCGGCGTCGATGCCGACCGGCTGCGCACCGACCGAACCGATGACCCCGGCGGCGACGAGCAGGTAGAAGATGGTGCAGATGGCAAGGCTGCCGATCAGGCCGATCGGCATGTTGCGCTGTGGATTCTTGGTTTCCTCGGCGGCGGTCGAGACCGCATCGAAGCCCACATAAGCGAAGAAGATCGATGCCGCAGCGGCGCCGATGCCGCCGAAGCCGAGCGGGGCGAAGGGTTCGAAATTCTCCATCTTCATCACCGGCACGGCGAGAACGACGAAGAGCGTCAGCGCGGCGACCTTGATGACGACGAGGAAGGCATTGACCGTCGCCGATTCCCGCGTGCCGATGACGAGCAGCATGGTGACGACCCCGGCGATGAACATCGCCGGCAGGTTGATCATCCCGCCGTCGAACGGCCCGAGCACCAATGTCGATGGTATGTCGATGCTGAAGGCATTTTCGATCAAGCCGACGACATAGCCCGACCAGCCGACCGAGACGGCGCCTGCCGCGACGGCATATTCGAGGATCAGCGCCCAGCCGACCATCCACGCGATCAGCTCACCCATCACGGCATAGCTGTAGGTGTAGGCCGAGCCCGACACGGGGACCATCGAGGCCATTTCGGCGTAGCAGAGCGCGGCAAAGGCGCAGACGAAACCGGCGATGATGAAGCTGATCATCATGCCCGGGCCGGCCTTTTGTGCGGCCTCGGCGGTGAGCACGAAAATACCCGTGCCGATCACGGCGCCTATTCCCAGCATGGTGAGCTGGAAGGCGCCCAAAGTTCGCTTCAGCGATTTTTTTTCGGCTGTCGCCAAAATGGCATCTAACGGTTTTACCCGGTCAAATATCATAGAGAAATTTCCCCTTGTGGGGCGACCGTCGACGGCGCCCTCTCCTGGCGCGGCAGACTAGCCGCTCCACCCGTCAGCGCAACTTAATTTCGTGCGAGCGGGTATAGCTTACCGTACCGTAAATCGCACCCGGTCGATCATCCGCCCGCCGGGGTCGACGAGCGTCAGCATATGGATTCCCGGGCGCGGCAGGATTTGCTGGCCGGCGTCGGCGTCGCCGAGCACCATTTTGTCGAGGATCAGCCGGTGCCCCGCGACCGATCCGCTGACGCTGACCGCCAGCCGCTGGCGGTCGATCGGGATGTCGGGGTCGAGCGCATAGACGCTGCCGCTGACCGGGCTGGTGATGCGCGGGCGGCGCGCGACGGCGGGGGCGGCGGCCATTTCGCTTTGCGCGGTGCCGCGCAGGAAATATTCGCGGCGCGGCGGTTCGCGGGTGCCGGGCAGGCTGATCTGGCGCGCCTCGACGCCGTCCGGCATCGATGGTGGCTTGCCGGGGCTTCCCGCATGGAGCGCGAGCATGACGTCGCGCCACACCGGCGCGGCGCCCGACGTGCCCGACACCGCGCGCATCGAATCGCCCTCGAGATTGCCGACCCACACCGCGACGGTGAAGCGGTCGGACCAGCCGACGCACCAATTGTCGCGCATCCCCTTCGACGTCCCGGTCTTGGCGGCGGCCCAGAAGGGCAGGCGGAGCGCGCTGTCGGAACCGAAGGCATCGGCGCGGGCGGACGCGTCGGCGAGGATGTCGCCGACGATGAAGGCGGCGGCGGGCTGGACGATCTGGCGCGTCTCGCCCGGCTTTTCGCCCAACGAGAGGTGCACCGGCGACCAGCGCCCGCCGTTGGCGAAGCTCCGAAAGGCGTTGGCTTGTTCGACCAGCGACACTTCGGCCGACCCGAGCGCGAGGCTGAAGCCGTAGAAATCGCCATCCTCGACGAGGCCGTGATAGCCGAGCGCCCAGAGCCGGTCGCGGAATTCCTGGACATCGTCGATGACGAGCGCGCGGACGGCGGGGACGTTCAATGAACTCGCCAGCGCGTTGCGGACGCTGACCGGCCCCTTGAAGCTGTGATCGTAGTTTTTGGGGACATAGAGGCCGGAGGCGGTGTCGAGCTGGACCGGGCTGTCGTCGAGGATCGACGCGGCGGTGAGCCAGCCGCGTTCGATCACCTGCGCATAGAGATGCGGCTTGAGCGTCGATCCCGCCTGCCGCCGTGCATTGGCGCCGTCGACCGCCGCGGCGGTGGATTTGAGCCCGACCCCGCCGACATAGGCGAGCACTTCGCCGGTGGCATTGTCGAGCACGACGACCGCGCCGTCGCGGACGCGGTCCGACCCCAGCCCGGCGAGCTGGCGGCGCAGCGCGACGATTGCGGCGGCCTGAATGCGGCGGTCGATCGTCGTCGTCACGCGCTTGCCGGGCTTGTCGAGCAGGCGGACCGCGAGGTGCGGCGCGAGTGCGGGATCGAGCTCGGCGATGCGCTCGCCCGACACGAGCGTCGCGGCGGCGGTGCGGATCGCGGTGCAGTCTCTTGCCTGCGCGACGCGGCACGCACGGCGGCCGAGCGCTTCGGCGCCGGCGGTCGGATTGGGCAGCAGTCCCGCGAACAAGGCCGCGTCGGTGCGGGTCATTTCGGCGGGGCGTTTGCCGAACAGCGCGCGCGATCCCGCGCCGATGCCCTGCGCTTCGCCGCGCAGAGGGACGAGGTTGAAATAGGCTTCGAGCATCTGCTCGTGCGACCAGTTCGACGCGAGCGCCTGTCCGGCGCGCATCTGGCGGATCTTGTTGAGCCAGTCGCGCTTGCCGGGCTGTGCGAGCTCGGGGGCGAGAAAGCCTGCGAGTTGCATCGGGAGGGTCGAGGCGCCGCGCGAGCGTCCGCCGGTCCTCCCCCACGTCAGGCGGGTGCGCGCGGCGCTCGCGATTGCGAGCCAGTCGACTCCGCCATGCGACCAGAAACGCCGGTCCTCGGCCTGCACCACCATATCGCGGGCGGCAGGGCTGATGTCGTTCAGTGGCACCCACGCGAGGCGGCGGCGTTCGAAATTGACGCGCTCGCTGTCGAGCAGGCGGCCATTGCGGTCGTAGAGCCACGCTTCGCTGGGTTTCCAGTCGGTGCGGACTTCGGCGTAGTCGGGCATCGCGGGCGGGCGCGTGAGGAGGTGCGCTGCGGTCGTGAGGACCAGCAGCGCTAGCGCGAGCCAGCCAAGGATGTCGCGCCAACGGCGTTTGCGAGAGGATTCCACTGGCCGCTCTATCTGATGCGGATCAGCGCCGGCCCCTCAATTTCCGTTTGCATCGGACGAAGTCGAGATGCCCGTCGGCCGTGCGCGCGACGGGGGTGTCTCGACTTCGCTCGACACGAACGAAAAGAGAAAGGGCGGGCGGGCATCACTGCCCGACGCTCGCCACCGTCAACGGCGCGTTCGGCCACTGGCCGCGGATCGCGGGCGAATACATCGCCTCGACCCGCGTCGGCGGCAGGGTGAATTTGCCCGAGCCGTTGAGGCGTACGACATATTCGACCGCATGAGTGCCTGCGGGCATCCAGCCGAAATAGCCGCGCCAGCTGTCTTTTCCACGCTCGACATAGCTCGGCTGCGCGCCCGATCCGCTCGCCTGAT
Source organism: Sphingopyxis sp. GW821-FHT12C06 (assembly GCF_058807415.1). Lineage (NCBI taxonomy): Bacteria > Pseudomonadati > Pseudomonadota > Alphaproteobacteria > Sphingomonadales > Sphingopyxidaceae > Sphingopyxis > Sphingopyxis sp. GW821-FHT12C06. The sequence continues at coordinate 248,430 of NZ_JBXAQR010000005.1, forward strand.
CGGCGAGCATTTCGGACTGGCCGCCCAGATTGCCGACGATCGTTGCGCCCGGCGCGACCGGATCGTTGATCACGACCCACGTCCGGCCCGCCGCCGCGACGACCTCGATCCGCACCTTGATCACGTCGCCGCGCGTCAGCTGGTTCTTGTCGGCCGCCTTGACGACGCTCACCGAGCGCTTGATCCGGTAGCCGGCGTTGAGCGGTTCCTTGAGCGGCACGGCGGCCTTGACGCTGACCGTCGCCCATGGCGCGCCCGTGCCCTCATGCTTCAGGCTCATCGTTGCCGCGGCCAGCGCAACCCGCAGCGGCGAGATGGGTTCGGCGGGAAGCGGCCAGCTTTGCGCGGCGGTGCCGCCCGCAAGGCTGATATTGGTGACGCCGGTGATGGCACTCGCCGGATAAAGCTCGGCGAAGCGGCGGACGGTGGTTGCGCCCCACGCATTGGCGGGGGTCGTGTCCCAATGACCCTTGCGCTGACGCTGGGCGACGCCGACCATCAGCTTGCCCGCGTCATCCTCCCAGCCCTTGCGGCCGAGCACGGCTTCCAGGGCCTTGATCGCCATTTCGTCGCCGCTGGTCATCATCCACCACGGCGCCTTCGCATCGTCGACAAGGTCGAGACGCGTGCCTTCGTAAACGAGCCGCTTGCGCAGTTCGGCCTCGGCGGCGGTGCGCAGCGCGACGGCATTGCGTACCCCCGGCGTCCGCTCGATCGCGACGAGCCAGTCGGCGAGCGTGCCGGTGGCCATGTCGATCGGGGCGACGTCGATCGCCGCGACAAGGCTCGCGCTCGACGCATTGTTGCGTGCGAGCGCCGCCAAGGCCGCGACGCGGACCGGGCGGATATCATAGGGGCCGTAACCCTTGCGGTTAAGGCGTCCCTCGACGACCGCCTGCAACGCCTTGACCATCTTCGCCTTTGACGTTTCGGGGATCGCGAAGCCGTTGGCGGCGGTGATCGCGAGGACATAGGCGGTGAGTTCAGGCGAGCCCGTCATCTGGTTGTTCGGCCAGTAACGCAGCAGTCCGTCGTCATCGAGATAGGTCGGCATGGCTTCCGCAAGCGCCTGCCAGCGCGCAACATCGCCGAGCGCGATCGCGCGCGAGGTCGACTGTTCGAAGCAATTATATGGATAGATCGCCATATAATCGCGCACTCCGGCGAGCGGCGGCGCGAGCGTTCCTGCGAGCGCGACATCGACATAGCCGCCGGGCAAGGCGCCCGCCGGGATGGCGATCGGCAGGGTCGTTCCGGGGCCGACGCGGAACAGGCTGGCGGCCCAGGTCTCGACCGGCACCGCGGGCTCGACCATCTGTTCGAAGACCAGCCGGTCGCGCTGCTTGCCGCCCTTGGCGACCGCCTCGACCGTCCACTGGATTGGGCCGGTCATATCGGGGGCGACCATCGACCAGCTGACCGGCACTGCGCCGCCCGCCGGGATGGTGACGGTGAGCGGCGGCGCGGTCGCGACGGCGGGTGCCAGCGTCGGGGTCGCTGTGACCTCCATCGGCTTGTCGGTGCCGTTGCGCAGCGTGAAGCGCGCATCATAGGTGTCGCCGGTGCGGACGAGTTCGGGCAGCCCGGCGAAGACCGCGAGATCCTGCACGGTGCGGACGCTGGTTTCGCCGGTGCCGAAATATTGCGCGCCGTCGGCCGCGATCGCGACGAGGCGGAAGCTCGACAGATTGTCCGACAAGGGCACATCGACCACCGCACGGCCCCTGCTGTCGAGCGGGACATTGCCCTTCCACAGCAGGACCGGGCGGAAATCCTCGCGGGTCAGCCCCGAAAGATCGCCGCCGCCACCGCCGCCAGGTTCGAGCGCCTTGCGGCCGTAATGCCTTTTCCCGACAACCTGCATCTGCGCGGTCGAGGTCAGCACGTCGAGGGTGCGTTCGCCCATCATCGCGTCGATCAGCTGCCAGCTTTCGTTCGGGGCGAGCTGGAGCAAAGCCTCGTCGACCGCGGCGAAGGCGACGTCGGCGCTTTTGGGCGCCTTGCCATCGGGGGTCTTGACCTCGATCGCGACCTTGGCGGTTTCGCGAACGGCATATTTTTCCTTGTCGGCCTTCACCTTGACGCCGAGTTGATGGCCTTCCCAGCCGACCTTGATGCGCGCGATGCCCATGCGGTAGCTCGGCTTGGCGAGGTCGACGAGCGCGGTTGGGGGAGCGCCTTCGCTATTCTCGATCTGGAAACCGACCGCGCGTTTCATCTGGCGGAACCAGCTTTCCTGTCCGGTGACGCGCCCGCGTACCGCCATCACCGAGACATAGACGTCGGGGGCGTAGGTGGCGGGGAGCTTGACCTGAACGACGGGATCGGTGCCCTTCAAGGGCACGACAAAGCTCGACAATACGCCTTCGCGTTCGACGGTGACGAGCGCGGTCGCTTCGCGGAAGGGCATCCGGACCTGGAAGCGCGCGGTGTCGCCCGCGGCATAGCGCGGCTTTTCGGCGATCACGTCCATGCGGTCGCCATTGTCGCCGCCGAACCACCAGTCATCGTCGCCCGCGAGCCAGACCGAGCGCACCGCGCGCGCCTCATTGCCGTCGGCGTCGGTGGTCGTCGCAACCACGGTCACCTCGCCCGAGATTCCGGGTGCCATCGCGCAGCTCGCGCGGCCGAGCTTGTCGGTCGTCGCGGCGCACGTCGTGGCGAGCCGGGTCGTGCGCATCTGATTGTCATAGGCATAGAAGCCGCCGATCAGGCGGCGGCGCGCGGTGATGATCTCGCGATTATAGAGCGCGACCGAGACGCGCTGGCCCGACAGCGGCTTGCCATCCAAATCGAGCGCGACGAACTTCAGGCGCAGATCATTGTCGCGCATCATCCAGCCGTCGGTCTTGAGCCCGAGGCGGACCGCCGACGGATAAAGCGTGATCCGGCGACTGCTGGTCAGCGTCTCGCCATTGGCGTCGGCATAATCCATCTCGACCGCCATCAGCGTCGGTTCGGTGATCGGCTGGTCGACTGTCACACTGGTGGTGGCGGTGCCGTCGGCACCGAGCGTCAGCGGCACCGAGCGCGCGAGCGGCATGTCGGCGGCGGGTTCGTCGCCGCTGTCGTCGAGCTGGACGACGCCTTCCCTGACCGGCTGGCCGTCGAAGTCCCAGTCGCTATAATCTTGCGGCGGCGACCAGCTCGGGCGGAAATTGGTGCGCAGTTCGACCGGCAGGTTCGGCGCGGGGCCGCCCGACAAATAGCCGACGAACAGCGACAGCGGCACTGCGGTCGGCCGCACCGGCGATGCCTTGGGCCCGGTGACCGTCGCCTTCATCGTCGGCAGGCGATATTCGTCAACGCGGACTGATTGCCCCGACCAAATGGTTTTATCTTCGCCATCCTTGTCCTTGGTGACGAAGACGAGTTCATAATCGCCCATCGGCGCCGATGCGGGGACGTTCCAGACGGTTTCGCCGCTCCCATTCGCGCTGACGGCAAAGGGCATTTCAAATTCGGTGTCCGACCCGCGGTGGACGAGGCGCAGCTTGCCCGCCATCGCCTTGGGGATCTGGAAGCCGAGCCCGATCGGACGGCGCAGGATATGCTTCATATTGACCGTCTCGCCCGCCTTGACGAGCGCGCGGTCGAAGATGGTGTGGAGGATGTCGCTCCGCTCCGACCAGCCATAGGGAAGGTCGAAATCATAGGGGCGGATGCCGTTGCCCCAGTCGGTGAGGGTGAAGCTGAAATCATCGCCCGCGCGCGCGCTGACCATCAGCGCATGGCCTTCGCTGTTCGCGAGATCGGGTTTTTCCTCGCAGCTTGCATAGGTTTCGGGCTGGGGCAGCCCCGACGGGAAGCCGAGGCGACCCGCCTTGTCGGCGACCCCGCGCGCGATCAGCCGGCCGGTGCAGCTGTCGGTGACGCGGATTTCGGCGCCCGCAACAGGCAGGCCCTTGTCGAGCGAGGTCACCCATGCGAGCGAGCCCTCGCGGCCCCATTTGAAATGGACCGCCATATTGGTGACGAGCGCAGCGGTCGCGACATAGCGCGTCGCCTTGCGCCCGAGCAGTGTCGCGCCGAGTTCGGGGCTCGCGATCTCGACGACATGGAATCCTTTTTCGGTCAGCGGGATGCCGATGACTTCAAATTCCTTGCCGCCGCCCGGCGGCGTCAGTTGCAGGTCGCGGCGTTCGCCGCCCGCCGGTGCGCCCGCAAACACCGATTTGGTGCCGGTGTAATTGACCGTGACCTCTTTGCCGGTGCGGTCCTTTTCCTCGCGATAGTCGGTATCGTCGGCGTCATCGACGCGCTTCAGCCAGCGCGCGATCGCGGCATCATCGTCGCCGACCTTGAGTGCGGTCGCGGGCATTTTGAGGTTCGACTGGACCATCGTCCCTTCGACCCCGCGCACGGTGACGGGCAGCACGCCGCCCTCGCTCGCTTCCAAAATGCCGAATTCGGCGGCGAATTTGACCAGCGGCGGCGCGCGGTCGATGTGGAATTTCAGCGGGAAGTTCGACTGGTTGGCCAGCTTGCGGCCGCTCTGGTCGGTGACGTCGGCGGGCAGCACCAGCGTCGCATCGACATTTTGCGGGAGTGGGCCGGTGAAGCGAACCTGCGTCAGAAACGCGTCATTCTTGTCGCTGTCGGCGACCTTCGGCGTCAGCTTTTTGCCGTCGGCGGTGTTGAGCGTCGCGGCGAGGGCGGCGTCGCGCGCAATCGGCGCGGCGAAGGTCAGGATGACATCCTTGATGGGGTTGCATCCGGCCTGCGGATTGACGCGGTTGCACGACATTTTCGCGGTGAAGGCGGCGCGCACATCATAGTCGAAACGCTGGTCGCGCCCGGCCGTGCGGGCGGGGATGCCGGCCTGCGCAATGCGCGCGTCCCAGACGAGCGCCATGTCGCGCCCGGGAGGCAGCGGGCGGCGGCATTTGACGGGGACGATGCGGTCGAGCGCAGCCTCGCGGTCGGCGCCCGCAGCGGGCAGGCGCTGCGGCAGCCCCGCGTCTTCGGTGAAGGACTGGCGCGACCAGTTGTTGTCGCCGAGGCCGGACAATATCTGCGTCGCGGTCTCGCGCGGCAGCACGTCGAGCGGAATCTTCTCGCCGATCCCGTCAACCGCGCAATAGCCATAGCGGCCGACCGAGGCGCGGTCGGCGGCGACATTGGTGGCGACGAGGAAGATCTGGTCCTCCTCGATTCCGCCATAGATGCCGCCGGCGAGGACGGCGCGCGCCGAGGGGCCGCCGGTGTCGAGCGCGAAGCGGCTGTTGCCGACGACATTGACCCCGCGCGCGGTGGTCAGCCCGTCGCGCAGTTCGACATGGCAGCTGAGCCCGCCGGGAAGCGGCTTTTCGAATTCGAGCACCCAGGTGCGCGTGTCGACCCAGCGGCCGTCGGCGGGGCGCTTGCAGTCGTTGGTCGCGGGTGCCTTGGCGCGCGGATCGCCGAGCGGCACCATGTCTTCGGAAAAGCGCAGGGTGAAGCGGCTGATCGTGCCTTCGCCGGTGCCGGTGCTGCCCGGGGTAGCGAGCGTGACCTGCGGGGGCGTGTCGCCGCCCGCCGCCGCGACGGCCATGGCGAGGGGGACGAGCAGAGCCAGCCGTACCTTGCTGGTCAAACGACCACCGAGTCCGTGCCACATCGATGCCATTAATCGTCTCCCCGCTTTCAGAGCGTTGGGTTATCCTGCTGGAAACAGGGGTGTGAGTCCACCGCGCATCGTGCACGACTAGCCGCAACGGGCCGATATGCTGTGATCGCGATTACAGACACAGGTAAATCCGGACTGTCGCCCCGCTGAGGCGACGTGTATCTTCGACGTACTTTTCAGCGCGCGAGCATCGGTCCGAGCGGCCCACCGGCGAACAGGTGGACGTGGAGGTGCGGGACTTCCTGATGGCTGTCGGGGCCGACATTGGCGAGCAGGCGATAGCCGGGAACGACAAGGCCGTTGTCGCGCGCGACCTGTCCGACCGCGCGGACGAAACCCGCAATTTCGGTATCGCTTCCACGATCCGAAAAATCGTCCCAGCTGACATAGGCGCCCTTGGGGATCACCAAAATATGGAGCGGCGCTTGCGGGTTGATGTCGTGAAAAGCGAGGGCGTGGTCGTCCTCATAGACTTTTTTGCATGGCAGTTCGCCCCGCAGGATGCGTGCGAAGATGTTGCTGTCGTCATAGGGGAGGGTCGCGTCGATCGCCATGATGGCTCCTGTTGCTATTTGCGGCTGGCTTTTTCGGCGTGGCCCGAGGTGCCGTGGCGCCGGTCGATCTCGGCGGCGACATCGGCCCAGGCGATGCCGCGTTCGGCGAGCAATACGGTGAGGTGGAAGATCAGGTCGCTGGCTTCGCCGATCAGCGCGTGATCGTCTTCGCTCATTGCGGCGATGACGGTTTCGACGGCTTCTTCGCCGAATTTCTGCGCGATCTTGCCGCGGCCCTTGGCTGCGAGGCTCGCGACATAGGAGGCCTCGGCGGTGCCCGCAGCGAGCCGGTCGCGGACGACGGCTTCGAGCCGCCCCAATGCTTCGCCGATCGCCATGCTCATTCCGCCTGTCCCTTCGCCCGCGTGCCTAGCGTCCGGAGGCGGCGGCGACAAGAGCACTGGACAAGCGCAGGATGCTCTGGTCGAAGGACGCGCATGCCCGACGTCAAACTCCATCCCGACTGGCTCGCACGCATCGGCGGCGAGTTCGAACAGCCCTATATGGCGGCATTGAAGCAGTTTCTCGGCGACGAGCGCGCGAAGGGCAAGGCGATTTACCCGCGCCCGCGCGACTGGTTCTCCGCGCTCGATGCGACGCCGCCGCAGGGCGTACGCATCGTCATTTTGGGGCAGGATCCCTATCATGGGCCGGGGCAGGCGCATGGCCTGTGCTTTTCGGTCCAGCCCGGGGTTCGCGTGCCGCCGAGCCTCGTCAACATCTACAAGGAAATGCAGAGCGACCTTGGCATATCGCGGGCGTCGCACGGCTATCTCGCGCACTGGGCCGAACAGGGCGTGTTGCTGCTCAACAATGTGCTGACCGTCGAGGCGGGGCAGGCGGCATCGCATCAGGGCAAGGGGTGGGAGACGTTCACCGATGCAGTGGTGGCGTCGGTCGCCGCCGATCCGGCGCCCAAGGTGTTCATTCTGTGGGGCAGTCACGCCCAGAAGAAGGCGGCGCGCGTTGCGGCGCTGGGGGCGGGCAGCCCGCACCTGATCCTGCGCGCGCCGCACCCGTCGCCTCTGTCGGCGCACAACGGCTTTTTCGGGTCGCGGCCGTTCAGTCAGGCCAATGACTTCCTCGAGGCCCATGGCCGCGGTGCCATCGACTGGCGCCTGCCCGAGGCGCCCGGCCTGCTTCCGGCCGAATGAGCCTGCTCGCCGACCCGGCGACGCTGGCCGTCGTTGCGCTCGCGGTCGTCCTGCTCGGGCTGGCGAAGGGCGGATTGTCGGGGGTGGGCGCGCTCGCAACCCCGCTCGTCGCGCTGGTGTTGCCGCCGACGATCGCCGCGGCGTTGCTGCTGCCGATATTGATCGTGCAGGATGTCGTCAGCGTCTGGTCGTTCCGCAAGACATGGGACGGCTGGGTCGTCGCATGGATGCTCCCGGGCGCAGCGGTCGGCATCGCCGCAGGCTATTTTTACGCCGAGCAGGTTGACGAGGCGAAGCTGATGGCGGCGCTCGGCGCGATCACACTGGCGTTTGGCGTCTATCGCCTGTGGGTCGAACGCGGCGGACGCATCGTCGCGGCGTCGACTTCGCCCGGCTGGGTCGGCACCTTGTTTGGCGCGCTCACCGGCTTTACCAGCCAGATCGCGCACGCTGGCGGCCCGCCGTTCCAGATGTGGGTGACGCCGCGGCGGCTGCCGCATCTGGTGTTCGTCGGGACGAGCTCGATCCTGTTCGCGATGATCAACTGGATGAAGGTGCCCGCTTATCTCGCGCTCGGCGCTTTCCCCCACGAGGTACTCGTGGCGGCGGGGCTGTTGATGCCGCTCGCGATTATCAGCACCTTGTTGACGGTGCGCCTGCTCAAGCGGATGGACGGCGCGCGTTTCTATGTCGTGATCTATGTCCTGATGGTCCTGCTCGGCGCCAAGCTCTTGTGGGATGGGCTCGCTGGATGAGCGCCGGAAGTGGGCGACGCGGGCGGGTAAAGCGCCTAGGCTGGCCCGTGACGGGCACAGGCGTCCGTCGCTTCCAAGGTATTGATCATGGCCAAGGGCCAAAAGAAGACCAGTCGCGAAGTCCGAAAACCCAAGGCGGAAAAGCCCAAAAAGCCCAACGCCAGCAACCCGTCGACCAAGGCGGGCGTCGTCTCGGGCCTCGACAATATGAAGAAATAATCCGGCCGGTGCTGCGATGACCGCGCCCACCATCCTCGTCGACGCCGACGCGTGTCCGGTGAAGGACGAGATTTATCGCGTCGCATGGCGGCACGAGGTCGCGGTGAAAGTGGTCAGCAACAGCCGGCTGCGCGTCCCCGACCACCCGCTGATCGAGCGGGTGGTCGTGTCGGACGGCTTTGACGCCGCCGACGACTGGATCGCCGAGGCCGCCGACGCGCGCAGCATCGTCATCACCTCTGACATCTTGCTCGCCGACCGCGCGCTGAAAGCGGGGGCGACGGTGCTCGGCCCCAATGGCAAGCCCTTCACCATGGCGTCGATCGGCCCGGCGATCGCGACGCGTGCGATCATGGCCGACCTGCGCGCCGGGGGCGACCAGATCGGCGGACCACCGCCTTTCTCGAAGGCCGATCGCTCGCAATTTTTGCAGGTGCTCGACAGCACATTGGTCCGGCTCAAGCGCGGATAGCGATTTTCTTTCTTCTTCTTTCAAAAATTTGGGCGTTTTTTCCGGCCGAGTGATCTTGATCACCGCCGCGTTCGGCTGTGCCCGGCATAAGCGGCGCAACGCGATTTTGAAACCCGGACCGGCCCACGAAACCGGTTCGGAGCCAGCCCTTCCGCCTCAGCGACCCGGGCGGGAGGGCTGGCTTTTTGTTGAAGCGGCCGCCGCTCTTTCGGGGCAACGCCGGATGATCGCTCATGCGATGGCTGTAAGCGCCACGATGGAATCATCCGAATCGGGCGGGGCGCCATGCCCGCAAATCTGCCACAGGATGTGATATGAAGCGATGCTCGCTGAACCCCTCCGAGCGAGGAGTTTTGGTGACCCCTACGGGAATCGAACCCGTGTTTCAGCCGTGAGAGGGCCGCGTCCTGACCGCTAGACGAAGGGGCCTTGAAGGTCGGAGTTTTCGCGGGATGGGCAGGCCGACCGCCTGCTCCACCGATGGTGACCCCTACGGGACTCGAACCCGTGTTTTCGCCGTGAAAGGGCGACGTCCTAGACCGCTAGACGAAGGGGCCGTCTGATCGGTGAAGCGGCGCATTAGACGGGCATTTCGGTGCGGTCAAGGCTTCTCTCGACACTCTTTTCACGATGGGCGTTTATGGCAAACCGCCTGCAGCTTGTTGCCCTCGGGATCGCGCACATAAGCGCCATAATAATGGGGATGATAATGTGGCCGCAGGCCCGGCGCGCCTTCGTCGCTGCCGCCGTGGGCAAGGGCCGCGGCGTGAAAGGCGTCGACCGCCGCACGATCGGCGGCGATGAAGGCGATGTGGGTGCCGTTGCCCGCCGACGCCGGGCCACCGTCATAGGCGGGGCCGATAAACAGCTTCGGGCCGGTCGGCAGGCCATAGCCTTTCCCTTTGTCGTAGCGAATCAGTTCGGGGTGGCCGAGCACCGCCATGATCGCATCGTAAAAGGGTTCCGACCGGGCGAAGTCGTCGATGCCGATCGTGGTGTGGCTGTACATCTTGTCCCCCCTAATCGGCCCAGGCGGCGTCCTCGAGATGAAGCTCCGCGGCGGGGCGGCTGCCCCAGTCGTCGCGCTTGGCGCGTCCGGCGAGCCACAGCTTGCGATTCCCGCGCGTATTGAGCAGTGTCTGTCCCAATTCGGTTTCGGCGGCGCGAAAGGCGATCGCCTTGAACCGTCCGCCGTCGTCGCCCGACACGATCAGGCGGACATGGTCGGTTCCGACCAGCCCCGATTCGACGATTCGCACCGGCCCGGTTGCGACGCGCGGCGCGGGCCAGCCGGCGCCATAGGGGCCCGCGCTCTCGATCGCCTCGCACCAGAGTGGCGAAATCCCGCGCGGCGCGAGCACCGCGTCGATCAGCAGCGCCTTGTCGCCGCTCGCGCGTTCGACGTCGGCCGCGAGCCGGTCGTTGAGCCACGCGCCGAGTGCGTCGATCTTGTCCGCCGCAACGGTCAGCCCCGCCGCCATCGCATGGCCGCCACCCGCGACGAGCAGGCCGCTTTCCTTCGCGGCGAGAATCGCGGCGCCCAGATCGACGCCGCTGATCGAGCGGCCCGATCCCTTGCCGACGCCGTCCTCATCGACCGCGATGACGATCGCGGGGCGGTGCAGCCGTTCCTTGAGCCGCCCCGCGACGATGCCGATCACCCCGGGGTGCCAGCCTTGTCCCGACACGATCGCAACCGGCGCATTGCCGCATCGCTCGCTCGCCTCGATCGCCTGTTCGAGCACCGCCGCCTCGATCGCGCGCCGTTCCTCGTTCAGCCGGTTGAGTTCCTGCGAAATGTCCGCTGCTTCCTGCGGGTCGGTGGTGGTGAGCAAGCGTACGCCGAGGTCGGACTTGCCGACGCGTCCGCCCGCGTTGATGCGCGGGCCGAGCGCGAAGCCCATGTCGCTTGCGCTCGGCGGCTTGGTCAGCCGCGCGGCGTCCATCAGCGCTGCCATTCCGATATTGCCGCGCCGCGCCATCACCTTCAGCCCCTGCGTCACCAGCGCGCGGTTGAAGCCGGTGAGTCGCGCGACGTCGGCGACGGTGCCGAGCGCGACGAGGTCGAGCAGGTCGATCAGCGCGGGTTCGGTGCGGCTCGCGAAATAGCCGCGCGTGCGCAACGTGCGCAGCAGCGCCGCGCCGAGCAGGAAGGCGACGCCAACCGCCGCCAGATTGCCGTGCGCCGCCGCATCAGGCACTTCGTCGAGCCGGTTGGGGTTGACCACCGCAAAGGCGGCCGGAAGCGTCGTGGCGCACTGGTGGTGGTCGACGATGATCACCTCGACCCCTGCGGCGTTCGCCTCGGCGATCGCCTCGAACGCCTGCGCGCCGCAATCGACGGTGACGACGAGCTTCGATCCCGCTTCACCGATCTTGACCAGCGCGGCGCCCGAGGGGCCATAGCCTTCCATCAGGCGGTCGGGGATATAGGCGCCCGCGGGAAGCCCCAGCCCGCGCAGCAGCAGGACGAGCAGCGCCGCCGAAGTCGCGCCGTCGACATCATAGTCGCCGAAGATCGTTACCGCCTCGCCGTGTTCGACCGCATCGGCAAGCCGCGCGGCGGCGGCGTCCATGTCGCGGAACAGCGACGGGTCGGGCATGAAACCGCGCAAGGTCGGGTTGCGCTGGCGGTCGAGGTCGTCGCGCGCCACCCCGCGTGCAAGCAAAAGCTGGGTGACCAGATCGTCGGGGGCCAGATTCTCGGATGCCATGTCGGCGCTCGCGCGGCGCCAGTGCCATGGCTGGCCAAGGATCGAGCGGGTGATGCCGAGTGCCGCGCCGCTCATCGCCGCGCTCCGACGGCGAGTATGCGATCGCGCAGATCCTGCGCGACGCCCAGCGGGATCGCCGGAATCTCGTGCGCCGCAAGGGCGCTGCCGCCGGGAACGCCGAATACCAATGTGCCGAGCCCGAGCGGGCGGAGGATGAAATCGGTCTTGAGATCGACGCTTTGCACCGACGCATGGGGGAGGAGGGTCATTTTGGGTTTCCAGAAGCCGCGGCGGATTGCGACACTATCGCCCAGATCGGTCCAGCGGTGAAAGCGGGCGCCGAAGAGCGCGGCGATCGCGATCGGTAGCGCGGCGATGAGCCCGAGCCAACCCGCGCGTTCGCCGAGCGACAGCGCGATCAGCCCGCCGGTCGCGGCGAAGGTCGCGCCGATCAGTCCGCCGAGCGCGATGATGCCGTGGCTGCGCTGCCAGGGCTGGTCGTTGTCCGGCCGCGCGATCGCGACCTCGGCGAGCACCGGGTCGATCGCGTCCAGTTGGGCGAAGGGCACGACCTGATGGTCGCGTTCTTTCCCGCCGTCGCTGGCGAGGCTTTGCAGCCGCAGCTCGTGCCAGCCGAAACGCTTGCGGAACCAGCCGGTGACGATGATCGCCGCCTGCACCCGGCGCACCGGCACCGCGACGTCGGTGCGCGTCGTCAGCCCACGCGTCCGGCGCAGCGCGCGCGGCTCGCGGGTCAGGCGGAAGTTCCAGTTGGCAAAGACCATCAGGATGACGCCGCTCGCAAAGCCGATCGACAGCAGCGAGACGGCGCCGCCGACGCCCGCGACCCAGCGATGCGCGAGCACCCACTGGTCGAGGCCATAATCCTCGGCGATGTCGATCCAGTCGACGAGGTTGAAGGTGTTGAATTTAAACGGCAGGAAATTGTCGAACAGCTGCATGCCCGCGCCGACCACGGCGAGCGCGGCGAGCGAGAAGTTGAACAGTCCCGCAACGAGTAGCTGTCGCGGGGTCATCGAAAAGAGCAGCCGGTCCTCGGCGGCTATTGCGGGTACATCGCTCGCTGTCGCCGGGGCGACGGCTTCGCTGCGGTGGGCGCGGATCGTCGTGCGCAGCGCCTGCGCCGCGTCGAGCCCGATCGCGTCGAGATTGGCGTCATTCTCCTGACCGCCGGCACCGGTTTCGAACCCGACCTTGGCAATGCCAAGCGCGCGTGCGACGAGCCCTTGTTCGATGCCCACATCCTGGATGCGGTCGAAGGGGATGGTGCGGTGCTGGCGCGACAGGACGCCGCTTTCGATCACCACTTCATCGGCGCCGACCGCAAAGCGGAAACGCAGCCATGCGAGCCACGCGAGGGCCAGAGAAATCAGCAGGAAGGCGAGCAGGGCCGGGACGACATAGGTCCATTTGCCCGCGAAGCCGATCGCCGCGAGCGCGGGCAGAAAGTTGAGCGAACGCGGACCGAGCTTGACGATCGCGAGCGCCAGCGTCGCGGGATGCAGCCGCTGCCATTCGGGTTCGCCTGCGGACACGGGCAAGGCGGCGGCGTCGCTCATGCGAAATCGGTCTGGATATGGCGGCGGATCGTCTCGCGCATCGCCGCGGCGAGGTCGGCGTGGAGGCCGGGCAGCGTCACCATGCTGTTGTGGGTGCCTGACGTGTGGACGATCAGGTGTGACAGGCCGAACCAGCGCTCGATCGGTCCCTGGCCGACATCGATATGCTGGACGCGCACAAAGGGGACGATGGTGTCGGTGCGGAACAGCCAGCCGCGCGCGACCCGCAGCTGTCCCTCGCCGATCCTGTACCCCCAGCGCTGCATGCGCCGCGCCGGAAAGCTTGTGATCGCGAATATTGCGAGCGCCCAGACGAGCGCGGTGACCAGTCCGTAAGGCCCCTCGATATGGCGGATCAGCATATAGTCGAAGACGCTCGCACCAATTGCGAGCGGCACCATGTTGAGCGCGGTCGCGGCGCGCAGCACATGGGTATAAGCCGGGTTGACCGGATTGAGCCCGTCGGCGGCGTTGATCGCGTCATGGGCGAAGGGATCGGTCGGCGCTGCGGCGGTGTCGGTCATGGTCCCCTGTTAGTCGGTTGCCCCCCTAGGGGACAACCACATTGAAGCGCGGGTCGGCGGGCGGGTGGAGTGCGAACCACGACAGGAAGGCCATGCGATCGCCGTCGATCCTGATCGCCCCCGACTGCATCAGCGCGGGGAATTGTGCCTGGCCCAGCATCACATCGTCGAGCACCCTGCGGTTGAGGGTGATCGTCGCGGTCGGCGCGGCGGCGCTGTGGCCGTAACGCGGCACCTCGACCCCGCCGCCGACGACCACCGCGACGCTTTCCTTGCTGTCGGGCAGGATGAACTGGAACGTGCCCGCGACCGCGGCGCCTTTCGCGGCATCGAATCGCGTAGCGAGCGCATCGAAAAATACGCCCGTCGGGATCGCACTGACAAAGCTGCGGCTCTGGCCATTGCCCGACACATTCTCGACCGCATTGCCGCGAAGGCTCGCGGCGGCGGCGAGATAATAGTTCCGCCACGCGCCGGACTCGGCCTGATAGCCGAGCTGGTCATAGGCCGAGGCGAGCGCGGTGCGCCCGTCCTTGTTCGCGGGATCGGCAAAGACGAGCTTGTTCAAAAGCTCCGCCGCCCAGCGATAGTCGCCGCTCGCGATCGCGGCCTTGCCCGCCGCGAGCAATTTGTCGGCCCCGCCCGCAAGCGCGACATATTTGGGGGCGCTGGCTTCGGGCGGCAGCGGGTTGAAATTGGCGGGGTTGCCGTCCCACCAGCCGAAATAGCGCTGATAGGTCGCCTTCATGTCGTGGTTGACCGTGCCATAATAGCCGCGGGTCGAAAAATTCCTGGCCTGCACCGGCGCCTCAGGGGTCTGGTCGGCGAGTTCGTGCAGCGTCGCGCCGCGATTGGCGAGAAACAGGGTGCGGTCGTGGACATAGCGATAGGCGTCGCGCTGGTTCGCCAGCAGGGCGCTGACGTCGCCCGCCCCCCACGTCGGCCAATGGTGCGACGCCATGACGACATCGGCCTTGCCGCCCCATTTCATCAGCGTCGCGTCGATCACCTTCGACCAGCGCAGCGCATCGCGCACCTGCGCCCCTCGCAAGGTCAGCACATTGTGCAGATTATGCGTCACGACCTCGGTCGTGTGCAGCGCCCTGTACGCCGGGATGTAAAAGACGAATTCCGACGGCGCCTCGGTCCCGCCGGCATCGAGAAATTCGAACGCCAGTCCGTCGATAGTCAGCGTGCCGCCGCCCGCGCCCACCGTCTCGGTCGGCTCCATATAGCCGATCGTTCCCGACGACAGCTTGGGCCCCAGCCCGGTGTCGACCTGTCCCGTCGGCCCGGGGGCAAGGATCGACCCGAACATGTAGAGCGCACGCCGCCCCATCGCGGCGCCCGCAAGGACATTTTCCGACGTCGCTTCTTCTGAAAAGCCGTGCGGTGCGATGATGCGGATTTTCTCGCGCTTAACCTGTTCGGGGGTCACGATGCCGCCGACGCCGCCGAAATGATCGCTGTGGCTGTGGCTGAAGATCACCGCCTTGATCGGCAGCTTGCCCGACTTCGCCCCGACCGTGTCGGCAAACAGCTTCCAGCCCGCTGCCGCAGCCTCTTCGGACAGCAAGGGGTCGACGACGATCCAGCCCGCCTTGCCGCGGATGATCGTCATCACCGAAATATCATAGCCGCGGATCTGCCAGATCTTGCCCGGCACCACCTCGAACAACCCGTGCACCGCGTTCAGCCGCGCCTGCCGCCATAGCGACGGGTTGACCGTGTCGGGCGCGCGTTCGGTGGCAAGGAAGGCATAAGGCCGCCGGTCCCACACCGTTTTGCCCTCCTTGGTCAGGATCACCCCGTCGGCGATTTCGGCGATCTTGCCGCGCATGACATTCGCCATGTCGCGCGGATCATCCAGCGGCAGCCGCGCCGCGAGTTCGGCCTGCGCGGTCCGGGTCGCCTCGCTCGCCGCATCCTGCGCGCTGGCGGGAAGCGGGGCGGTCAGGGGCAGGCAGGTCGCCAGCAGCAGGACGGTCAAACGGCGCATATCATTCTCCCCCAAATTTCGGGGCAGCTTGCGCCGCGCGCCCGGGCTTGGCAAGCGTCGGCTATGGACGAACCCCCGCCCACCCTGCTGATCATCTGGCACAGCCGCACCGGCGGCAGCCGCGCGCTCGCCGAGGCCGCAGCGGCGGGCGGCGGCGCGGCGGCGCGACTCGTCGCGGCCAATGATGTCACGCCTGAGTTGTTGCTGGCGGCGGCAGGCTTTCTTTTCATCGGCCCTGAAAATCTCGCGGCTTTGTCGGGCGCGATGAAGGAGATGTTCGACCGCTGCTATTATCCCTGCCTCGGCCGGATCGAGGGGCGCCCCTATGCGACAATCATCTGCGCCGGATCCGACGGCGAAAACGCCCAACGCCAACTCGACCGCATCGCCACCGGCTGGCGGCTGAAGCGCGTAGCGGACCATATGATCGTCAACACCGACGCACAGACCCCCGAAGCGATCCTCGCGCCCAAGACGATCGCGCAAGACCGCCTGACCGAAGCGCGCGATCTGGGGGCGGCGCTGGCCGAGGGCCTAGCCGCCGGAATTTTCTGACCCGATCTCTCGTCATCCCGGACTTGACCCGGGGTCCGGAAGACAAGGGCTGCAGTGGACCCGGATCAAGTCCGGGGTGACGACATATGGATGGCCTTACCCCGCCCGATGCTCGCCGCGCACCCAGCGCACGGTGCCCGACGAGGCGCGCATCACGACGGTTTCGGTGGTCATCACGCCGTCGCGGCGGTGCTTGACCCCGCGCAGCAGCGATCCGTCGGTGACGCCCGTCGCGGCGAAGATCACATCGCCCTTCGCCAGATCTTCGAGGTCATAGACGCGATCGAGATCCTCGACGCCCCATTTGGCAGCACGCTTGCGTTCGTCGTCGTTGCGGAAGAGCAGGCGGCCCTTGAACTGGCCACCGACGCAGCGCAACGCCGCCGCCGCGAGCACACCCTCGGGCGCGCCGCCGCTGCCCATATAAATGTCGACATTGGTTTCGGGGTTGGTCGTCGCGATGACACCGGCGACGTCGCCGTCGGGGATCAGCGCGACGCCGCAGCCGATACGGCGCAATTCGGTGATGATCGCTTCGTGGCGCGGACGATCGAGTACGCACACCATGATGTCTTCGGGGCCGCAGCCCTTTTCCTTCGCCACCGCTTCGACATTCTGGGCGACGCTATTGTCGAAATTGACGATGTTCGGTGAATAGCCGGGGCCGACCGCGAGCTTGTCCATGTAGACGTCGGGGGCGTTGAGCAGGCAGCCTTCTTCGGCGATCGCGAGCACCGCGAGCGCGTTGGGGCCAGCCTTGGCGGTGATCGTCGTGCCTTCCAGCGGATCGACCGCGATGTCGATCTTCGGACCCTTGCCCGGGGCGCTACCGACCTTTTCGCCGATATAGAGCATCGGCGCCTCGTCGCGCTCGCCCTCGCCGATGACGATTGTGCCGTCCATATAGAGGGTGTTGAACGCGGTGCGCATCGCTTCGACCGCGGCCGCATCGGCGGCCTTTTCATTGCCGCGCCCGATCAGCTTTGCGGCGGCGATCGCCGCGGCTTCGGTGACGCGCACCATTTCGAGCACGAGTACGCGGTCGAGGTTGCTGCTGTTCGTCATCCGATGATCTCCGTCTTTCTTCTTGCCTTGTCGCCCGGGTCGGGCATTGTGCGCGCCATATGGCCGGTCGCACCGCTTGTCGAGGATGCTTCGCCCGTTCTGGCGCTGCCTTCGCGCTCGCATGTGCCATGACCGTGACGGCCGGAGCGCAGGTACAAGGCCCGCCGGCCCCTCCGCCACCGCGCAACGCCGAAACCGCCACCGCCAATGCAAAAGAGATGGTCGACCCGATCCGCCGCTGCAAACCCGCCGAGGACGGTACGATCACCGTGTGCGGCAGCGATACCGAACGCCACCGCCTGTCCCCCGAACTGCGTGCGATTGCGGGCGTCGGGCGATCGAGCAAGCCTCAGATTCCGCGCGCCGAGGCGCAGGCGATGACCCTCGACAAATTGCCCCATAACTGGATGTCGCTGGGCGGCCGCGCCAAGCCCGGCCCCGAATATAATGCGCTCTATGAGGCGGCGAAACGCGCGACCGATCCCGAAACCGGCCAACCTGCCGCGCCCGAGGAGCCCGAGCCTTAGGCTTCGCGGCCGCGCCCTTATCGTCCCCGGCTTGCGCCGGGGGAGTCAGCGTCAGAGCGCCAGGATCGGCATGTGCATCGGGGTGCCGACGACATGGTCCGACGCGGCAAGAATACCCAGCGCGGCGTGGATCGCGCTTGCCGGGCCGTCGTGGGTGACGAGCGCGATGACGACGCCGCCTTCGGTTCCGTTGCCGCGCTGGATGAAGCTTTCGATCGACACCCCGGCATCGCGCATCGCGGTGGCGATTTCGGCGAGCACGCCGATCCGGTCCTCGACGATCAGGCGGACATAATGTTTGCCAACGCGCGCACCGGCGTCGGCGACCGGCGCCTGGTCGAGCGCATCGACGGGCATCGCAAAGGCGGGGCCATATTCGTCGCGCGCGATGTCGATGATGTCGGCGACGATCGCCGATGCCGTCGGACCCGCGCCCGCGCCGGCGCCCTCGAAGAAGAGACGGCCGACGAAATTGCCCTCGGCAACGACCGCGTTGAGCGCGCCGGGGACATAAGCGAGCGGATGGTCGGCGGGGACGAGGCACGGCTGGACATGCTGCGACAGCCCGGCTTCGTCGCGTTCGGCCATGCCGATCAGGCGGACGCGGTGGCCCAGCGCCTCGGCCTCCCGGATGTCGGCGGCGATAATGTTGCGGATGCCGTTCGCGGTGACCGCGCCGATGTCGAGCTTCGTTCCGAAGCAAAGCGAGGCGAGGATCGACAATTTATGCGCGGCGTCGATGCCGTCGACGTCGAAGGTCGGGTCGGCCTCGGCATAGCCTTCGGCCTGCGCGGCGGCGAGCGCCTCGGCGAAGCTCGCGCCATTCCGCTCCATCTGCGTCAGGATATAATTGCAGGTGCCGTTGAGGATGCCGTAGACGCGCGCAATCTCGTTCGCCGAAGCGCCTTCGCGGATGGCCTTGATCACCGGGATACCGCCCGCAACCGCGGCTTCATATTTCAGCGGGGTGTCGGTGCTTTCGGCGAGCCGTGCGAGATCGAGCCCGTGATGGGCGATCATCGCCTTGTTCGCGGTGACCAGCGCCTTGCCTGCGCCGAGCGTCTGGCGCGCGAGGGTCAGCGCGGGGCCGTCGGCGCCGCCGATCATCTCGACGACGACATCGATGTCATCGGCCGCGACGAGCGCCGCCATATCGTCTTCCCAGCGATAGGCCGACAGGTCGATGCCGCGGTCCTTGTGGCGATCGCGCGCCGAGAGCGCGACGATCTCGATTGCGCGCCCGGCGCGGCGGGCGATCAGGTCGCGGTTCGCCTCAAGCAGTCGCACGACGCCGCCGCCGACGACGCCAATTCCGGCAAGCGCCACGCGCAAGGGCGGCCGGGGGGCGGACGGGGCGGGGTAGGGAGACATGCGGACACTCCATATATACAGACGCGGGCCGATCCCCGCCGGTGGCAGCGCCCTATCGGCTTTTGGGCCGGAAACAAGCCCGCATAGCGACTTCGGCTAGTTCACCGGCGGCGTGCGGGTCCGCGTGCATTCGCCAAGCGCGCCCAGCACGACGCCATAGTCCGACGCCGCCTTGCGCCGGTCCTCGGGCGCGGTGCCTGCGAGTTTATTGAGCGGCAGCTGGCGCGGCAGGCCGCAGGCGAGGCGATACCAGGCGAGTGTATTCCGCGCCGGAACCGCGGCCGATCCGTCGACGATTTCGCCGAACGCCGCGGCCCAGCGGCGCGATCCGTCGGCTGCGGTCAGGATGGTCAGCGACACCGGTTCGCCGGTTTTGGTGTCGAGGAACAATTGCGTCTCGCCTTCGCCGGGCAATGTGCCCGGGACGTGAAAGCCGTTGGCGATGCCGGTGATTGCCGGCGGGGCGCCCGGCTTGACCAGCTCGGTCAGGATCGCGCGCAGCTGCGCGTCGGTTGCAGGATCCCAGATGAGCTGGGCGTCGGGGGCGATCAGGCGAACGCTGCCGGTGTTGGTGTTTCCGGCGCTTGTTCCCGCGACGGGACGGGCAAAGAGCAGGACCGGCTGCTTCTTTTTGAACTTCACCGGCTTGCCCCTGGCGTCGAGTGGCAGATCGACGAGATAGGAGATGCGCGCGGCCAGCGGGCCGGCGCCGCGAATCAGGCTGATGACGTCCGCTTCGACGTAGAATCGTGCCCGGCCGGGCGCCAGCCCGGGGGCCTGTTCCGGCTTGAGCGGCGCGGCCTTGTAGATGCTGGCGTGCAATACCATGGGTGCGCTGGTGGCCAGATCGGCGATGTCGGCATAGCTGAAAGGGCTGGCTGCGGCGGCTGCGGGCGGGGGCGCCTGCATCGCCGAAACTTGGGGAATCCCGTAACTTAGCGTAACCAGGCCGGCGAGTGCGGCCGGCAAAAATGCGCGCATGATCGTTTCGCTTTCCAACATATGTGACACCGGTAGCGGTGCCCAAAGCCCCATCATGAGGCACTCCACATTAACCGCTGATAAAGGGTTTGCGAACTTGCCGCCACCGCGATAGGACGGCAGGCGAAGCGACCGGCAAGAACAGATATGGCCGGTTGCTGCGCCGTCGGGTCTGCGGAACGCATCGGAAATCATCCGGGCTTATTGCAACTCCCCCCGACGGTATGGATTGGTGTCAGGATGATCTAGCAAGGAGCGTCGTTCCTGAATGGCTTATGGTGATAATGTCGACCCTAAAAACAGGGTAGTGGCAATTGTCTTGGTCGGTTTGTTCACAGCGGTTCTGGGCTATGGCCTGGTTAACGGCTTGAACATCAGTATCGTCAAGAAAATTGCCGAAAAATTGGATGTGGTGGACGTAGAAGAACCGCCGCCGCCGGAAGAACCGCCGCCGCCGCCGCCGCCGGACAATGTCCTGCCGCCGCCGCCGCCGGTGGTGACGCCGCCGTCGGTGATTCCGCCGCCGGTGACGACGAACACGATGCAGTCGCAGCGCGAAATCCCCCCCGCGCCGCCGCCGCCGGTCTTTACGCCGCCGGCTCCCCCTGCACCGCCGCCGTCTCCGGATCTCAGCGCTGCTGGTACGCCGAAGGGCAACCCGGGTCGCTGGGCGACGAACGACGACTATCCGGCGCGCGCCATGCGTGAAGAACGCGAAGGAACCACCGGTTTCCGCGTGACCTATGGCGCCGATGGCCGGATCACGTCGTGCGACGTGACGTCGTCGAGTGGTCATGGCGATCTGGACGCCGAAACCTGTAAGCTCATTACGCGCCGCGGCCGGTTCAATCCGGGCAAGGATCGTGCGGGCAACCCCACGGGCGGGACTTACAGCAATCGTATCCGTTGGCAGATTCCGCGCTGATTTTCGGCACGGGTATCGGTTTCAAGGGCATCCAAATTTCTTGATTTACGAATATTTGAGAGGGAATTTCCACAATGTTTAATCTGATCGCAAATGCCGCCGCTGCGGCGCCGGCAGCCGCTCACGACGTAGGCCTCAGCTTGATGCCCGCAGCGATGTGCGTCAAGGAAGAGGGCCAGAGCCCCTATGGTCTCGTCCCCGCACTGTGCGAAGGCGGCGTCGTTTCGCAGCTGACCTTCCTCATCCTGCTGATCATGTTCATCGGCACGCTCTACATCCTGTTCACCAAGCTGTTCGAACAGAATAAGGTGATGAGCCAGGGCAAAGCGGTTGACGCCAATTTCTGGCGCGCGCCGACGCTCGCCGAAGGTGCAGCGAAGCTCGAAAAGAACAGCGCGTATCGCCAGGTCGTCGAAGACGGTCTGCGCGCCAACGAAGAGCATAACAAGCTGACCGATCCCGTCGAAGCACATGACTGGATGCACGGTACGCTCGAGCGTTCGCAGAACCACATCAACTCGAAGCTCAACGGCGGCCTCGCCTTCCTCGCGACCGTGGGTTCGACCGCACCGTTCATCGGTCTGTTCGGTACCGTTATCGGTATTCTTCGCGCTCTCGTGAAAATCGGTGCGTCGGGTCAGGCATCGATCGACACCGTCGCCGGTCCGGTTGGTGAAGCTCTGATCATGACCGCCATCGGTCTGATCGTGGCCGTTCCCGCGGTGCTCGCGTTCAACTGGCTGCAGAGCCGCAACAAGGCGATCGCTCGTCGTCTTTCGACCTTCTCGAACGACGTTCTCGGTTCGATCATGTCGGGTGGCCAGGTGAAGCCGATCACGACCGCTGCACCGGCGAAGGCCGCTGCTCCGGCCGCGCCGAAGAAGGCCTGATCTTCTTCCCGTCCTTCGGGACGGGAAGGGAAGGACTGGGCGGTCGCCGCTTGCGGCGGCCGCCCAGGTCCATGATAGAAATTTTGTGACAGGATGCTAATCCTATGGCGATGAGTGCAGGCAATAAGGGCGAAGACGCCCCCATGTCGGAAATCAACACGACGCCGCTCGTGGACATCATGCTGGTGTTGCTCATCATCTTCCTCATCACGGTTCCCGTGGTGCTGGAGACGGTGAACCTCAAGCTGCCCGACGTGCAGTTTGAGGTGACGACGACCAAGCCTGAAAATGTTCTGCTGTCGGTTCGTTCGGCGGACACCGACGGCGACGGCGAACCCAACCCCGAAAGCCCGGCGTGCGAAGTCTATTGGGGCCAGACCCCGGTCGATTCGAAGCAATTGCTCGAGCGCGGACAGGAAAAGCTGAAGCAGCTGCTCGAGGATATCGGCGGACCGCAGAATATCACCGAGGAAAATTTCCCCGAAGTGCATATCCGCGGCGACATCAACACGCCGTACCAGTGCATCGGCGGGGTGATCTACACCATGCAGTTCGCTGGTTTCCAGAAGATCGGGTTCATTTCCGAACCGGCCGCTGGTTCGATCGCGGTGAGCCGCCTCTAAGGGCGGTTCCGGCATAGATAAAAGGAATAAACCCATGTCCATGGCAGTTGGAGATCGGGACGACAACGAACCGATGATGGATATGAACACGACGCCGCTGATCGACGTCATGCTCGTGCTCCTCATCATGTTCATCATCACCATCCCGGTCCAGACTCACGCGGTGAAGATCGACCTTCCGGTGCCGAATGAGAATCCGAGCAACGTCGATCCGCAAAAGAACAAGGTGATGATCGACCCCGCAGGGACGATCACCTGGAACGGGACGCCGGTCGATCTGGCGCAGCTGGCAAATTATCTGGAACAGACCAAGGCACTGCCTGTCGAACCGGAATTGCAGGTCCAGCCTGACCCCTATGCGCGTTACTATATCGTCGACAATGTCATGGCGGTGGTGAAGCGCAGCGGAGTCGGCAAGCTCGGCTTTGTCGGCAACGAACAATATGCGCGCGTTTTCTGATCGCTGATCGGAAAATCCGTGTGACGGGAAGGGCCGCGAAGCGATTCGCGGCCTTTTCTTTTGCGCCATTCGGGCCGCATTTCGATTCACGAGCGTGATGCGCTGGCGGCGGCGGACGCCCGGAACCTGACATTTTCACCACCTGACTGCCGCGCGCTTGATCTCGCATGGCCCGCTGCCCGCATGGCCGACAGCCTGCTCCCCGACTTGCCCAACATTTATCGCTGCGACGAACGGCTGCGCCACGGTTTTCGTCATATCGCTATTGGAACCGGCGCCGAATAAGCGCATCCTGACTGGGCGGGATCGAAAAACGCCGCTACGGCGTTGTGATATCAGTTGGATTATCGGGGAGAAAAATCATGAACACGACCTCCAGAAAGCGCTTTGTGTTGCAGGGCGTCGTTGCGCTGGGTGCGCTGGCGCTGGCAGGCTGCGCTTCCATGGGCGGCGACAAAAAGCCCGCCGCGAACCTGCCCGTTCCCGACGCCCATGCCCAGCTGGTCGACGCACGCGGCGCCGATCGCGGTCGCGTCGATATTTTCAAGGACAGCAGCGGCCTCCGGCTCGAGGTCGTTGCGCGCGGCTTTGCCGCCGGAACCTATGGCATGCACGTCCACGCCGTTGGGCAGTGCGATGCGCCCGCCTTCACCAGCGCGGGTCCGCACTGGAACCCCACCGGCGCGCAGCATGGCCGCGACAATCCGCTGGGTGCGCATCACGGCGACCTGCCCAATCTGGTGGTCGAAACCGACACCATCGGCCGCGCGACGCTGCGGCTCGTCGGCACCCGGCTGACGGGTGAAGGCGGCGTGATCGACGCCGATGGCGCGGCTTTCGTCATCCACGCCGGTCCTGACGATATGAAGACCGACCCCAGCGGCAACAGCGGCGGCCGCGTCGCCTGCGGTGTGATCGTGGAGGGTGGAGCTTAAGCTCCACCGGCGCGCCCGGCGGTATCAAGCCCCTCCCGATCGGGGAGGGGCTCGACAGTTCAACCCGGACAAACAGGATGCGTCCGTCGGCGGCGGAGTAGCTCAGGCCCCAGCGCGCTCGACGATCGTCGCCTCCGCTGCCGGCACCGCGCGATAGGCATAGAGCAACAACGCGAGCGCAATCGGCGCGACGCCGATCAGCGACAAGATCCCGGTACGCAAATCGCCGACCGGTTTGCCGCCCACCATCGTGCCGGCCAGATCGGAAATCTGACCGACCATATAGGGGCCGAAAGACAGCCCGACCAAGGTGGTTCCGAGGAAGAAGGCGGCGGTTGCCGTCCCGCGCATCCGCGGCAGCACCAGATCCTGCGTCGTCGCGGCGGCGGCGCCGAGCGCGGTCGCGCCGAACATGCCTGCGAGGAAATTCATCGCATAGAACAGAGTCGCATTCTCGGTGGTGTAGCCGACCCAGATCGGGATGATTGGCGCGACCACGCCAAAGATAATCATCAGGATACGACCTGCCGGATTCCTCGCGCGCAGCGCATCCGCCATCCGCCCGCCGATGATCACACCGACAAAGCCGCTGAGGGCGCCATTTGCGCCCAATATGAAGGCCAGCTCCTGCTTGGGCAGTCCCAGCACCGTTTCGGCATAGGGTGCCGACCAGAAAGCGAGCCCGTAAGCGGCAAGTGCAACCAGCCCATAGCCCAGCGTCGTGCAGATAAAGGCCGGGGTTCCCCAGATCAGCCTGAAGGTCGCAGGATCGTGCGCGCGCAGCGTGCAGGCCCAGGAAAAAACGGCATAATAGCCGATACCGACCGCGATCCATTGCGGTTCGTTGCTGGTCAGGAGGATCATCCACCAGGCAAAGGCGGCTACGGCGATCGCGAAACCGATGTTGATCGCCAGCGCAGCCGGCCCGCGCTGCCAGGCGCCGATCAGTGTCAGCGGCGGCACGATCATCGTCAGATCCTTTCCGAAGGCCAGGAACGGAGTGGGCGAGCCGTGGGTCGGTACGCCATCCATTGCGCCGCGGGCCGGCTCGCGCAGCGTCGCCACCCACAGCGCGAGGATCAGGCCGGGAATGCCGACCGCAAGGAATGCCGCCTGCCATCCGACCAGCCCCATCGGGCCGCCGGCCGGATAGCCGCGGTTCCATGCCTCGACGATCAAGGCCCCGATGAACAACGAGACGCCACCGCCGAGGTAAAGCCCTGACGAATAGATGGCGAGTGCGGTTGCCCGCTGCTTCTTGGGAAAATAGTCCGAGATCAGCGAATAGGCGGTCGGGCTCGCCGTCGCCTCGCCGACGCCGACCCCCATGCGCGCCATGGTCAAGGTGAACTGGTTGTAGGCGAAGCCCGATAATGCGGTCATGACCGACCAGAGCGCAAGGCCGGCTGACAGAAGTTTCACCCGGCTCCAGTTGTCGGCCAGCCGGCCGAGCGGGATGCCGAACAAGGCATAAAAGACCGCGAAAGCGGCGCCGCCGAGAAAGCCCATATCGGCATCGGTCAGCCCCAGGTCGGCCTTGATGTCGACCGCGAGGATGCTGAGGATCTGCCGGTCGATGAAATTGAGGATATAGACGACGACGAGGACGCCCAGAACATACCAGCTATAGCCGCTGGCGCTGGTGACTGGCAGCGGTGCCCGCTCATGGGCAGTATCATTCTCATGGACCGTTTCAGCCATCTGGCAACTCTCTCCCTGACCCGTTATCGCTTTATCCCTCATGGCTAGCAGAGCGCGATGGGCGCGCAAGTTGAATGTTCGTTCAACTTTATATGACGATGTGAAGATGGGCGATATGCGCAACGATAGACAAAACGGGCCCGCGGTCCTTTTCCTCTGCCTCGGCAATATTTGTCGCTCGCCGCTGGCCGAGGGCGCCGCGCGCGCAGCCTTTGCCGATGCCGGGATCGGCGCGAGGCTTGATTCGGCGGGTACCGGTGACTGGCATGTCGGCCGCCCGCCCGATGCCCGCGCGCAGGCTGAAGCGCTTCGGCGCGGCACCGACATCGGTGACCTGCGCGCGCGTCAGCTGACCCGCGACGATTTTTATCGCTTCGACCTGATCCTCGCCGCCGACGATAATAATCTGCGCGACGCGCGGGCGATCGCACCGCCCGATGCGACGGCGCGGCTGCGGCTGATGCTCGATCTGGTGCCGGGCCGTCAGGGCGACAGCGTGACCGACCCCTATTATGGCGACGAAGACGGTTTCGCTGCGACGTGGGACGATGTCTCGGCGGTCGCGGCAGCGCTGGTCGCCGACGCGTCGGCATCGAGCGGATAGCGCGCGACGGGATGATAGCGCGCGCCGCCGTGTGCGAGCTCGCTTTCGTAGAGCAATACCTGATCGAAGACGAAGGGCGGGCTCGCCAGATCGCCGCTCTGGGCGAGGAAGGGGGCCACCGGCCCGGCGGAGCGATTGAGCCGTGCCAGCGTGATGTGCGGCACGAAAGCCCGCGTTTCGGGAGCGACCCCGACGCGCGCGAGCAATTGATTGACCTTGCGGTGGAGCGCCGCGAGCGGAGCCATCGGCTCGACCCCGGCCCAGACCATATGCGGTTGCCCGCGCCGTTCGAACAGACTGGTCCCCGCAATGCGTGCGACGATCGCGGGGGCGTGAAGTGCACCGAGCGCGGCGGCGATATCCTCGGCACGGTGGTGATCGACTTCGCCGATGAAGCGCAAGGTCAGGTGGAGCTGGTCGTCATCCTGCCAGCGCGCCGCCGAAACGCCGTGCATCGCATCGATCAGCAAGGCGCGAATGGGGCGCGGCGGGCGCAGCGCGACGAACAGGCGATGGGTCGACATGGCGCATCCAGCATAAGCCCTTCCGGCCATGCGAAAACCTCAAAGATGGGCGCTTGTCCGGTTTCGCTTGAAAGCGAAGAGGAAAATCACGATATTGGCGCTCACGGCCGGTATGGACTGGCCGATGATGGAGTAATGACAATGGCTAATTGGAACGACCCCAATGTGGCGGCTTCCGGTTTCGGAGCCAACGCGAACGCGATGGACCAGGCCGTCGATGCCGGCCTGCGGTCGTACATGCTGTCGGTTTACAACTATATGGGCTCGGGCGTGCTGCTCACCGGCATCGTTGCGATGCTGGCGTTCAACAGCGGCTTCACCGCCTCTATGGTTGGCACCCCCTTGATGTGGGTCGTGATGCTGGCACCGCTGGCGTTCGTGCTGGTGCTGAGCTTTGGCATCAACAAGCTGTCGACCACCGCGGCGCAGGTTCTGTTCTGGGTCTATGCCGGTGTGATGGGTCTGTCGATGTCGACGATCTTCATCACCTTCACGGGCACGTCGATCGCAACGACCTTCTTCGCGACCGCTGCAGCCTTTCTGGGCCTTAGCCTCTATGGCTATACGACCAAGAAGGATCTGTCGGGTTTCGGCACCTTCCTGATCATGGGCGTCGTCGGCATCCTTGTCGCGATGGTGATCAATATGTTCGTGCAGTCGAGCGCGCTCAGCCTCGCGATCAGCGTCATCGGCGTGCTGCTGTTCGCAGGCCTCACCGCCTATGACACGCAGAAGATCAAGAGCATGTATTTCTATGTCCGCGGGACCGACTTTGTCGGCAAGTCGGTGATCATGGGCGCGCTGACGCTCTATCTCGACTTCGTCAACATGTTCACCTTCCTGCTCAACCTCATGGGCAGCCGCGACTAAGCGGACGGACATTGGACACAGGAAAGCCCGGCGAAGCGATTCGCCGGGCTTTTTCTTTTGGGCATTGGTCGGGTAGCAAATCTGCCAGCAGCTGTCGGCTAGCGATCGAAAAGCGACCTCGCCCTCCTCGTCACCCCGGACTTTATCCGGCGTCCGGCGACGCTGGCGCAAATGGATCCCGGATCAAGTCCGGGATGGCGAATTTGAAGGGTACCAACCTCAACTCCACTCAAAGCCGACGTCCGGATCAGCCCGGGTTCGCCGCCTGCATCTTTGCAATCAGGCCATTGTCGATTTCTTTGGCGCGCGTGTACCCCGCGCGCTCGCGCAGGGGCGCAACATAGGTCTCGAACGCCGGGCGTGACGAGATGGTGCCGAACTGCAGCCCCCAGTCGATATGGCTGCCGACATAGACATCGGCGGCGGTGAAGCTGTCGCCCGCGACGAACGCCTTGCCCGCGACAGCGCTTTCGAGCCCGTCCAGCGCGGCCTCAAGCGAGCCGAAGCCGGCCGTCCGCTGCTGTTCGGCCTTGGGCTCGAACCCGAATTGCTTTGCGGTGATCGCCTGTTCGAGGGGCCCCGCAGCGAAGAAGAGCCAGCGGTAATAATCGGCGCGCGCGGCGGGGGCGGGCGCCAGTTTCGCGTCGGGGAAGGCGTCGGCCAGATAGGCGCAGATCGCGGCGCATTCGGTGACGACCCGGTCGCCATGGACGATCGCCGGAACCTTGCCCATTGGATTGACCGCCAGATAGGCGGGGGCTTTCATCGTCGTGTCATAGTCGAGCAATCGCTGTTCATAGGGCGCACCGACCTCTTCGAGCATCCAGCGGACAATCTGTCCGCGCGACATGGGGTTGGTGTAGAAAATCAGCTCATCGGCCATTGGACTTCTCCCTTGCAGATATGATTCGAAATCGAACATAACATGAACATTGCGGTCATACCATCGCAGGTGCTTGTTTTGTCACGGCGCCGGGGTAAGGCAAGGCGATGAGCGACGAACGCATCTGGACAGCCGCCGTGCTGGTGATCGGCGACGAGATTCTCTCGGGCCGCACGCAGGACAAGAATGTCGCGCAGATCGCGACCTGGCTCGACGTGCAGGGGATTCGCCTTCGCGAAGTGCGCATCGTCCCCGATGTCGCGGAAGAGATCGTCGATGCGGTGAATGCGCTGCGCGGCCGCTACGACTATGTGTTCACCACCGGTGGTATCGGCCCGACCCACGACGACATCACCGTCGATGCGATCGCCAGGGCGCTGGGGGTCGATGTCATCATCCACCCCGACGCGCGGGCGATTCTCGAGCGTTATTATACTGCACGAGGCAGCGAATTGACCGAAGCGCGGCTGCGCATGGCACGCACTCCTGATGGCGCCGAGCTGATCCCCAACCGCATGTCGGGTGCGCCGGGCATCCGCATCGGCAGTCTCTTCGTCATGGCAGGGGTTCCGCATATCACCGCCGGGATGCTCGACGCGCTGACCGGGACGCTCGAGGGCGGCGCGCCGCTCGTTGCCCATACGATCGGCGCGTGGGCACCCGAAAGCGAGATCGCCGACATTTTGAGCGCCGCCGAGCGCGACCATGACGGCGTCGTGATCGGCAGCTATCCCTTTTTCCGCGAGGGGCGCACCGGGGCCAATTTCGTGATCCGGGCGACCGATGCCGACCGCGTCGCGGCGTGCGTCGCCGCGCTGACTGCAGGGATCGAAGGCGCGGGCTATGCGGTGACCGACGGCGGGATCTGATCGGCCGATGCGTCGCTGCCGGTGACGCGCGGCAGTCGGCGCAGCATCACGACCGCGAGCAAGCCAAAGACTGCCGCGACGAGGAAGGCGGCGCCCGGGAAATGAACAGGCGCGTTCGCTGCGGTGAAATAAGCCATCGTCCCGGTGAGCAGCAGCGGCGCGACGAGTTGCCCCAGCCCCATCGCCATCGCCGAAATCCCCTGCACCTCGCCCTGCGTCTCCGCCGTCGCGCGGCGCGACATAAGCGCCATCAGCGACGGCTGGACGGGGGCTTGCAGCGCGACCGGGATCAGCAGCAGGAAGGCGCCCCAGGTCGTGGTGGTGAAGGCATAGCCGACATAGACCGCGACCGCGACGAGGATGCCCAGCGTCGCGGCGTCGCGCTCGCCGAAGCGGGTGACCGCTGGCCCTACGACAAAGACCTGCCCGAGCGTGATCATCACCCCCACTGCTGCAAGGCTCGCGCCGATCATCCCGGGCGTCCAGCCAAGCTGCGCGATGCCGTAAAAGCTCCACGTCATCGGATAGACGAGGCTGGCGATCTGCCACAGAACCAGCACGCTCGCGACGCCGCCCATGCCCGGCAGGCTGCGCATCGTCCGGAACGCGCCGAGCGGATTGGCGCGGCGCCAGTCAAAGGCACGGCGGCGTTCGGGCGGCAGCGTTTCGGGAAAGATAAAGAAGCCATAGAGCATGTTGGCGGCTGCGAGCGCCGCCGCGGCGACGAAGGGCGCGCGCGGGCCGATCTCGCCCAGCAGGCCGCCGATCGCTGGCCCGGCGACGAAGCCGACGCCGAATGCCGCGCCAACGAAGCCGAAATTGCGCGCGCGCTCTTCGGGCCTGGTGATGTCGGCGATCGCCGCCTGCGCCGCAGCATAGCTGCCGCCGAAGATCCCCGACAGCGCGCGGGCGATGAACAGCCAGGGCAATGTCTCGACCACCGTCAGTAGCGCATAGTCGACCGCAAGCCCGCCGAGCGCGAGAAGCAGCACGCGCCGCCGCCCGAAACGGTCGGACAGATTGCCGAGCAGCGGCGAGGCGATGAAGGTCGCGATCGCCATGACGAGGCCGATCCACGCGCCGACCTCGATCGCGTGCGGCAGGTCGAGCTCGCCGACCTCCATCACCAGTTGCGGCAGTACGGGCATGATGATGCCAAAGCCGACCGCGTCCATGAAAATGGTGGCGACGATGAAGGGGATGGTACGCGATGGGGTCACAGATGCTTTCGCCTTTTTATGTGCGTGCGGGCCATACAGCGACCCGGTGAAATCATGCTATGGCTTTTCGGTCGTTCCGTCCCTGCGGACACCGATTCCGTTTTGGAGCGTTAGCAGCCCATGAAGCTCAATATCACCGCTACGCTCGACTATCGCCTTGGCGACCCGGTCGACCTGATGCTCCATATCGAGGCGGCTGCGACCGCCGGGCAGACGATCGTTGCGGCGACGCTTGA
Source organism: Sphingopyxis sp. GW821-FHT12C06 (assembly GCF_058807415.1). Lineage (NCBI taxonomy): Bacteria > Pseudomonadati > Pseudomonadota > Alphaproteobacteria > Sphingomonadales > Sphingopyxidaceae > Sphingopyxis > Sphingopyxis sp. GW821-FHT12C06. The sequence goes on from NZ_JBXAQR010000005.1 coordinate 279,248, forward strand.
CGTCGGCGCGACCGAATTTTTCGCGCGCGTTGCAGCGCAGGACATGATCGGCGACCGCATCTGGCTGCGCAGCGGCGGCGAGCTCAACGTTCGCTATGCGGCGACAGTCGAGATCGAGCGCGTCGCTGCCGATTACCGGGCGCTCGCCAAGGTGCCGATGCACCGGTTGCCGGCAGAGGCGGTCCAGTATCTCAACGAATCGCGCTACTGCGCATCGAACAAGTTCATGCACTTCGTCCACGACGAGTTCGCGGAGGTCGAGGGCGGAGCCAGGATCGGCGCGATGCGCGACTGGATTGAACATCATTTCACCTATGCTGCGGGGTCGAGCGACGCCGAGACCAATGCGCTCGACAGCTTCGTCGAGCGGCGCGGCGTGTGCCGCGACTATGCCCATGTGATGGTCAGCCTCGCGCGCGCTGCAGCGATTCCGGCGCGCGTCGTCAGCGTCTATGCACTTGGTGTCGAACCGCAGGATTTCCATGCCGTCGCCGAGGTGTATCTGGACGGCGAATGGCATCTGGTCGACGCGACCGGCATGGCGAAGGAATCCGAAATGGCCAAGATCGCTGTCGGCCGCGATGCCGCCGACATCAGCTTCCTGACCGCTTATGGCGACATCCGGATGTTGAACCAGCAGGTGACGGTGGAGCGGGTGAAGGGAATCGAACCCTCGTCGTAAGCTTGGGAAGCTTCTGCTCTGCCATTGAGCTACACCCGCATTTCAACCATCTGGCCGTAACTTCGCTGCCTGTTTTACAGGGCGTTTTACAGTATCGGCTGACGGCACGGGCTTTGCCGTCTTCGAACGCGCCGGTCAATCCCCTGATGCGCGGGTGCGACGATGGCTCTGCGTTCAGCGCGCGGCTTCGCTGATCGTTTCCATCGCGACGAAGGTTGATGTGCTGGCGACGAAGGGCAGGCTGGAGATTTTCTCGCCCAATATGATCCGGTACCGGCGGATGTCGGAGGTGCGGACCTTGAGCAGATAGTCGAAGCTGCTCGCGATCATGTGGCATTCCTCGACCTCGTGCATCTCGCGCACCGCAGCGTTGAACTGTTTCAGCGCCGTTTCGCGCGTGTCCGAAAGTTTGACCTCGGTGAAGGCAACATGGTCGAGCCCGACCTTGGCGGGATCGACGATCGCGCGAAAACCGATGATCACGCCGCTTTGCTGCAATCGCTTCACTCGCTGCTGGCACGGGGTTTTCGACAGGCCGACCTGCTGGGCGAGATCGGTAAAGGTGATCCGCCCGTCCTGGCGCAGGATGGACAGGATTTTTCGGTCGAATGCATCCATATCGACTGTTGATGATCCATTTTTCATATGTTTCGCCTATATAATCCGAGAAAATAGGTCAAAACATAGTTTCAGTGCGGCATATGAAGGCAGATTGCCTTCACTCCATGCTTTATGGAGGATGTATGACCACATCTTCTCCCGATCGCACCGCAGTGCGCGCCCTCGCCCGTCGTTCCGAAACCGAGCTTGTCGCCGAACTGCGCGCCACGCTCGCGACCTCTCCCGCCAGCGTCGATGCGGTGACGCGCCGCGGACTGGCGCTGATTCGCAAGGCGAAGGCGGAGGGCGAGCGCGAGACGCTGGTCGCGCAGCTGATGAACCGGTACCGTCTGTCGACCGAGGAAGGCGTCGTGCTGATGTGCCTCGCCGAGGCGCTGCTGCGTGTTCCCGACAATGCGACCGCGAACGCGCTGATCCGTGACAAGATCGCCGGGCGGCACTGGGCCGATGGTGATGATGGCGATAGCCCGCTGATCGTCGCCTTGTCGTCGCGCGGCCTGTCGCTCGGGTCGGCGACGCTGATGCTCGATGCGATGGGCAGCAAGGCGAATCCGCTGACTTTGCTCAAGTCGATGGTTCGCCGTTCGGGTGAGCCGGTGATCCGCCAGGCGGCGCTCGCGGCGATGAAGATGCTCGGCCAGCAGTTCGTGATGGGCGAGACGATCGACGCCGCGGTCAAGCGCGCCGACAAGGACAAGTCCGAACTCGCGAGCTTTGACATGCTTGGCGAAGCGGCGCGCACCGCAGGGGATGCCGCGCGTTACTATGACAGCTACGCTGACGCGATCCAGCGCATCGGCCGCGATGCGAAGCCCGGCGACCCGCACGCCAATCATGGCATTTCGATCAAGCTGTCGGCGCTCCATCCCCGCTACGAATATCTCCAGCCCGCGCGGGTGCGCGACGAACTGACCCCGCATGTCATCGAACTCGCGCAGGCGGCGCGCGCGGTGAACATTCCGTTGATGATCGACGCCGAGGAAAGCGACCGGCTGGAGCCACATATGGATGTGTTCGCGGCCCTGCTCGATGCCGGGATCGCCGACGGCTGGACCGGACTTGGCATCGTGATTCAGGCCTATCAGAAGCGCGCGCCGGCGGTGATCGGCTGGCTCGCGGCGCGCGCCCGCGCGCGCGGCGTCAAAGTGTCGATGCGCCTCGTGAAGGGTGCCTATTGGGATACCGAGATCAAGCGCGCGCAGGTCCTGGGGCTGGCCGATTTCCCGGTCTTCACCGCAAAGGCGCACACCGACCTCAATTATCTGCGCTGCGCGCAATTGCTGCGCGATTGTCAGGATTGCATCTATCCAGCCTTCGCCAGCCACAATGCGATGACGCTGGCCTTTGTCGCCGAGCTGTTTACGGGCGCCGATTATGAGCTGCAGCGGCTGCACGGCATGGGCGAGGGCGCGCACGACGCGCTCGTCGCGCTCTTCCCGCCGCCGCGCCCGGTGCGCGTCTATGCCCCCGTAGGCACCCACCGCGACCTGCTCGCCTATCTCGTCCGCCGCCTGCTCGAAAATGGCGCGAACTCCAGCTTCGTCCATCAATTCTCCGACCCCGATGTCACCGCCGAGGAACTCGCGGTCGATCCGCGCAGCATCGCGAACGCCCCGGCGCCAAAGATCGCGACCGGGCTTGGCCTCTACGGCGCCGAACGCCGCAACTCGCGCGGCTATGATCTGGGCGAACCGGGCGTGCCCGAGGCGCTGGTCGCCGCGATCGCCAAGGCGCGGCGCAGCGATATCGTCGCGGCGCCGCTGGTCGGCGGCGAAGCGCGCGGCGGCACGGGCGATGCGGTGCGTAATCCCGCCACCGGCGCTATCGTGGGCCGCGTGATCGAGGCCGATGCTGCTGCTGTGGCCGCTGCTGTGGCCGCCGCGCGCGCGGCACAGGACGACTGGAGCCTTGCGGGCGGCGCCTTCCGCGCCGAACGGCTCGACCGCGCCGCCGACCTGATCGAGGAACGCGACGCGCTGTTCCTTGGCCTCGCGATCGACGAGGCGGGCAAGACATTGGTCGACGCGATCGCCGAGGTCCGCGAAGCCGTCGATTTTCTGCGCTATTATGCGGGGCAGGCGCGCGCCGGCTTTACCCATCCGGTCGTGCTTCCGGGGCCGACCGGCGAGCGCAACGAACTGATGCTCGAAGGCAAAGGCATTTTCGCGTGTATCAGCCCGTGGAACTTCCCACTCGCGATCTTCCTCGGCCAGGTGTCGGCGGCGCTCGCGGCGGGCAATGCCGTGCTCGCCAAGCCCGCCGAACAGACCCCCCTGATTGCGCATGCGGCGGTCGAGATATTGCTCGAAGCCGGAGTGCCCGGCGATATACTCCATTATCTGCCCGGACGCGGCGAGACCGTCGGCGCGGCGCTGACCGGCCATGCCGACATCATCGGGGTCGCCTTCACCGGATCGACCGAGGTCGCGCGCGCGATCAACCGCGGCCTCGCGATGCGCGACGGGCCGATTGCGACGCTGATCGCCGAAACCGGTGGCGCCAATGCCATGATCGTCGATTCGACCGCGCTGCCCGAACAGGTCGCGCGCGACGCCGTCGCTTCGGCCTTCCAGTCGGCGGGGCAGCGCTGTTCGGCGCTGCGCCTGCTCTGCGTGCAGGAGGATGTCGCCGAGACGATGATCGAAATGGTCGCGGGCGCGATGGCCGAACTCAACATTGGCGATCCGGCGCTGCTCGCGACCGACGTCGGCCCGATCATCGATGACGAGGCGCAGGCGAATATTGATGCTTATGTTGGCGAAGCGCGTAGCGCAGGGCGTGTGATAGCCGAAGCGGGCCGCACCAACCTTCCTGTCGATGGGCATTTCGTTCCGCCGGCGCTGATCCGCCTCGATGCCGTGACCGATTTGAAGCGCGAGATTTTCGGCCCCGTGCTGCACGTCGCGACATGGAAGGCGGGCGAGCTCGACCAGCTGATCGATGCGATCAACGCGTCGGGTTACGGCCTGACCCTTGGCGTCCACACGCGCATCGATGCGGTCGCGGCGCATGTCGCGGCGCGGGCGCAGGTCGGCAATGTCTATGTCAACCGCAACCAGATCGGCGCGATCGTCGGTTCGCAGCCCTTCGGCGGGCGTGGGCTGTCGGGGACGGGGCCGAAGGCCGGCGGTCCGCATTATCTGCACCGCTTCGCCGAGGAAAAGACGATCTCGACCGATATCACGGCGGCGGGTGGCAATGCGGCGCTGATGGCGGGCTAGGGTTCCGATGCTGATATGCTGGCGCAATCGCCCGTGCATCAGCTGTTCGGATTGTACCACGAGGCCCGATACAGAGTGGACGCACTGTCCCGGGCAAATACGTCCGAAATCGTCTCGCGGCGTAGTGCCGCGGCGACCCTATGTTATGGTTCCCCCCGCAGCGGAGCCAGCATAGCCTTTTCTCGCTCGGGTGCCAGTGGGGATTATGCCCCCGGCACTCCGAGCAGTTGCGCCTGTGCCTTCAACCGTCCGGCGGCTCCCGGATTGGCCGCGATGCCGTCTTTCAGGGCCTGCGCGGCTTTCGATGTTTCGCCCAGCGTCATGCGGCTGCGCATCAGCATGATCCAGCGGTCGACGTTCGCGGGGTCGGCTTTCAGTTTCGCTTCCAGTCCGCTCACCATGCCTTCGATCATCGCGTCCTGCTGGCCCTTGGGCAATTGCGACGCGGCTTCCATGTCGGATCGGCTCGGGCCGGGAATGGCGCGCGCGGCGACGGGCATTTCGTCGGCGGTCAGCGCGCGGGGCCGGGTGGCTGCGAGCCGCGCGGCGACGTCGATCTTGTGGATCTTCCCGACCTGTTCGATCGTGCGGCGCAGGTCCGCCTCCCACGGCGCGCCCTGCGGCGTGTCGGCGAGCAGCGCGAACCAGTCGTCGATCGCGCCCTTGTGATCGCCGCCAATATCCTTCTTCACCGCCATGAAATAGCGCGCACGCGGATCCTTGGCGTCGAGCGCGATTGCCTTCTGGAACGCTTCGAGCGCGTTTGCGGGCATGGGGTCGCGATCGCTCGCCATCACGCGGGCTTCGCCAAGCGCCGACCACAGCCCTGCCGAATCGGAGGCGATGGCGACGCCTTTCTCGTAAGCAGCGGCAGCGCCCTTATAATCGCCAAGGTCGAAGCGCGCGGCGCCGAGCGCGGTCCACGCCTCGGCACTGTTCGGCTCGCTTCGGGTGCGGGCTTCCAATGCGGCAAGCTGGTCGGACGGCGCCGCTGCCTGTGCGGCGGGATCAGAGGCGGATGGCGCGGAATCGCGCCAGATCGCATAGCCGATAGCGGCCGTCAGCAGCGCGAAGGCGGCGATCAATATCGCCCGGTTGGTGCCCGTCATGCCCCCGGTCTTGGCCTTCGCCATGCCATTGCTCTCGTTCATTTTTGCCCCTTTGGTCGGTTCCGCAAATAAAGCCGCGCGGCGACATGCGCCGTCTTGCCTTTGCCCGGCGATGGTGTAGCCTTTCTTCCGTAAGGTCGGTCAACGATAAAATCGTCAGGGGTCGCGCCGGCTTTCCCAGTCACAACAGGGGAGGGGTGCATGGCAGTTTCGGATCACGTCGATTTTTCGACGTTCATGGAGGGCGTCAAAAAGCGCAATCCGGGTCAACCCGAGTTCGTTCAGGCGGTTCAGGAAGTCTCGGAAGATATTTTCGACTTCATCGCCGACAAGGAAGAGTATCACGCACAGCAGATTTTGCGCCGGATCGCCGAGCCCGACCGGGTCGTGTCGTTCCGCGTCTGCTGGGAAGACGATAATGGCAATATTCGTGTCCAGCGCGGCTGGCGGGTCCAGAACAACAATGCGATCGGGCCGTATAAGGGCGGCATTCGTTTCCACCCGAGCGTCACCGAAAGCGTCCTCAAATTCCTCGCGTTCGAACAGACGTTCAAAAATGCGCTGACCGGGCTGCCGATGGGCGGCGGCAAGGGCGGATCGAACTTCAACCCCAAGGGCAAGAGCGTACGCGAGATCATGCGCTTTTGCCAAAGCTTCATGACCGAGCTGTATCGCCACATCGGCGCCGACATCGATGTTCCGGCGGGCGACATCGGCGTCGGCGGCCGCGAAATCGGTTTCATGTTCGGCCAGTACAAGCGGATCACCAACGAGTTCACCGGGGTGCTCACCGGCAAGGGGCTCGAATGGGGCGGGTCGCTGATCCGCACCGAGGCGACGGGCTATGGCGCGGTTTACTTCCTCGCCAATATGCTCGCGGCCAAGGGCCAGGATCTGGTCGGCAAGACCGCGGTCATCTCGGGCTCGGGCAATGTCGCGACGCATGCCGCGGAAAAGATCGTCCAGCTGGGCGGTAAAGTGCTCACCTTCTCGGATTCGGGGGGCTTCATTCACGATCCCGACGGCATCACCCAGGAAAAAATCGACTGGGTGAAGGCGCACAAGACGCACCGCCGCGGCCGGATTGAGGATTATTGCGCCGAGTTCAAAAGCGCGACCTTCACCGCGGGCAAAACCCCGTGGGGCGTTCCGTGCGATGTCGCGCTGCCATGCGCGACGCAGAATGAGCTGCTCGGCGACGATGCGAAGATGCTGGTCAAAAACGGCTGCATCGCGGTCAGCGAGGGGGCGAACATGCCGACGAACCTCGAGGGCGTGCATGTCTTCAAGGATGCGAAGATCATGTTCGCACCGGGCAAGGCGGCCAATGCCGGCGGCGTCGCGGTGTCGGGGCTCGAGATGAGCCAGAACAGCGGCCGGCGCGCGTGGAGCGAAGGCGAGCTGCAACAGATGCTCAAGGACATCATGGACGGCATCCACACCAGCTGCATCACCTATGGCGATCAGGGCGGCGGCTATATCGACTATGTGAAGGGCGCGAATATCGCCGGCTTCAAGAAGGTGGCCGATGCGATGCTGGCGTTCGGCGTGGTCTAGGAAAGGGTTCGGCAAGCGGCCTGTTCGCGGGTTTGACGCGATTGGTCCAACGCTATGCGCTACGACACAGGCATATGAAAATATTCCGCTATTTGTCGACGCGGCGATGGACAAAATCGGTCAAATCCCGAATGGGCATCGAAATGGCTCTGATGGGACCGGTCGGCGGGGTGTCGATACCGTTTCCGGGGTAGAGGCTTGAGGCGCAAAAGCGTCCGGGCGGGGTGAAAGGGGTTTTCGCGGATGACGACGCACGCGGAAAAGAAGCGCGGGGATCGACCATGGTCGGCGTTTGCCGCGCTGGCGTTGATGCTGCTCGCGCTTGCCATTGCCGCCATCCTCGCCGCTCCGCCTGCGCGTTCGCAGGGCGAAGGCGGTACGCGTTACACCGGCGTCGCCTCCTGCGCCGGATCGACCTGCCACGGCCGGATGGAGGGCGACGGCACCGTCGTCCGCCAGGACGAGCTGATGAAATGGCAGGAACCCTCGACCCCCGGCGGCGCACACAGCCGCGCCTGGGCGGTTCTCGGTAACAGCCGCAGCCAGTTTATCGCACGCAACCTCGGAATCGGCGATCCCGCGACGGCGCCGATGTGCCTTGGCTGTCACAGCACAGCAGGCGCAGTCGCCGCAAAGGGCGCGAGCCGTGGCAGCGTGCCGCTCGAGGATGGCGTCGGCTGCGAATCGTGCCACGGTCCCGCAGGCGGCTGGATCGCCAGCCATTATGCCGGGGTCGGCACCAACGCCAATCCCGACGCCGAAATGCGCCAAAAGCATCTCGCGAACCTGTCGGCAGGGCTCAAGAAGCTCGAAGATCCGTTGGTCCGCGCGGCCGTGTGCGTCGACTGCCATTTCGGTTCGGCGGGTGAGGGGCAGTTCGTCACTCATCGCATTATGGCGGCGGGGCATCCGCGCATCAGCTTCGAACTCGATCTCTTCTCGTCGCTGCAAGCGCATCATCAGGAAGACGCTGATTATGGCTGGCGCAAGTTCGGTTCGCCGACCGGGCGTACCGATCATGTCCAGATGTGGGCGGTCGGGCAGGCGACCGCGATCGAGCGCAGCCTTGCCCTCTTCCAGTCGAAGCGCGGGACCGAGGGGATGTTCCCCGAATTCTATTTCCTCGATTGCCACAGCTGTCACCGTCGCATTTTCGATCAGGCGAAGCCGGTGAAGACGAGCATGGATAATCCCGGCCGCGCTATTCCCGAGGGCATGCCGCCCTATAATGACGAAAATCTGATTATGCTCGCTGCCGCCGCGCGGCTCGCGTCACCGGCGCTCGCCGATCAGCTCTCGGCGCGTACCGTGGCTTTCCACAAGGCGATGGCGACCGACCGCGCGAGCGCGGTCAACGCCGCATCGCAGCTGTCGCAGACGGTCGCGGCGCTCAAGAGCAGTTTCGCCTCGCGCGGGTTTTCGGGTACCGATGCCTTTGCGATGATCGACGCGATCGCGGCGAAAGCGATCAGCGACCGCTTCACCGATTATTCGGGATCGCAGCAGGCGGTGATGGGGGTCGATACCCTGCTCAACGCGCTGGTGTCCTCAGGGCGGATCACAGTCGGCGCAGCTGCGGGCATCCGCGGCGACATCGACCGCGCTTATGTCGCAGTGAAAGACCCCAACGCCTATAAACCTGCCGATTTCCAAGGCTCGTTCGGCAGCGCCGTGCGCGCAATCCGGGCGCTGCGTTAAGTGATGCGACATAAGACCCGCCTTTTCCGTTCGGTAGCTTTTCCCGTGCTGGGCGCGTTATTGCTGACGTCCTGCGGTGGCGGTGGTGGCGGAAGCACGCCGACACCGACACCCGTCCCGACGCCAACCCCCACGCCGACCGGCGGGCTCTACACCCCGCCCGCCGCCGAGGCGTTGAGCAGCAGCGACGTCGAGCGTGTGCTCGCGCAGGCGATCGCCGAGGCGCAGGCGCGCAATTTGCCGTCGGTGATCGCGGTGACCGACCGCGTCGGCAATGTGCTCGGCGTGTTCCGCATGAACGGCGCGCGCGCCACCGCGACGACGGCGCCCGCCCCCAATGGCGTCAGCATCGACGCGCAAAATGTGACTTTCCCCGCCGAGGGCGGCGCGATCGCGAAAGCGGTGACTGGCGCCTATCTCTCAAGTGGCGGCAACGCCTTTTCGACCCGTACCGCGAGCCAGATCGTCCAGGAACATTTCCCGCCCGCCCCGACGACGATCGGGCTCGAAAGCGGGCCGCTGTTTGGCGTGCAGTTCAGCCAGCTGCCGTGCAGCGACCTCAGCAGCCGTTTCGGCGCGGGGGGCGGCGCGGCGCTGATCGGCCCGAAACGCTCGCCGCTCGGCCTCGCCGCCGATCCGGGCGGGTTGCCGCTCTATAAAAATGGCGTGCTCGTCGGCGGCGTCGGGGTGATGGGCGACGGCGTTTACGGCAGCGACCCCAATATCCTCGACATCGACAACGACCCCGAAGAGTTTATCGCGCTCGCCGGCACGCGCGGGTTCGAGGCGCCAGCGACGATCATCGCCGACCGGATTGCAGTCGACGGCACGACCTTGCGCTTTTCCGATGCGACCTTCGGCGGGCTGAAGACCAGCGGCGGGGCGAGTTTCGCCAGCCTCAACGGCGTCGCGGGCAATCTGGTCGCGGTAATCGGCTATGCCAATGCCGCGATCACCGCCGGGGCGACCTATGGCACCGAAGCGTCGGGCATCCGCGCCTCGACCGCCGCCGAATTTTCGAACCGCGACGCCTTTGTTCTGACTGACGGCAGCGGTACCAACCGCTACCCGATCCGGGCCGGCACTGATGGTGCGAGCATCAGTGCGCCGTTGACGCAGGCCGAAGCCCGCGCGGTGCTCGAGGAAGCCTTTGCGGTGATGAGCCGCGCACGCGCGCAGATCCGCCGTCCGCTCGACAGCCGCGCGCAGGTGACGATCAGCATCGTCGACACGCATGGCGTCGCTCTCGGGATCGTGCGCTCGCCCGATGCGCCGATTTTCGGCACCGACGTGTCCTTGCAAAAGGCGCGGACTGCGGCGTTCTTCTCGAACGCGCAAGCGGGAACGGAACTCAGCGCCAACGCCAGCGCCGACATTCGCCAATTCGTCACCGCGACGCGGACATTTCTGAACAATCCGACGGCGCTTACGGGCACGATCGCTTTCCCCGACCGTGCGAACGGCAATCTGTCGCGGCCCTATTTTCCCGATGGCGAGGTCGGGCGTCCGCACGGTCCGCTGTCGCGGCCGATCGCGCAGTTCAATCCCTTCTCGACCGGGCTGCAATCGGCGCTGATCATCGGCAATGTCGGCGCGCATCTGGGTTTCGTTTCGGGGGCGAGCCTGACCGACACGCCGCAACGCTGCACGACCTTGCCTGATGTTGCGCCCGGCCAGAACCGGCTGCAAAATGGCATTCAGATTTTTCCGGGATCGGTCCCGATTTATCGCGGCAGCACGCTTGTCGGCGCGATCGGTGTGTCGGGCGATGGTATCGATCAGGATGATATGATCAGCTTTCTGGGCGCGCATAATGGCGGCGCGCGCGTCGGCGGGATCGGCAATGCGCCGATGGCGATGCGTTCGGACAATGTCGTCGTGACGCTCGCCGACAACAAGAAAGTGCGGCTGCGCTATATCAGCTGCCCCTTCGCGCCCTTCCTCGACACGCAGCAGCAAAATGTCTGTGAGGGGCTGTAGGTCATGATGGCGGGGGGCAGTCTTTGGCCGATCATCGCGAGCCTCGCGGCGCAGGGGGCGCCCGCGGACGTCGTCGCGCCACCACCTGAACCTTCCGCTACCGCTGAAGCGGCCGAGCCATCGCCGCCTGAGGAACTGACCCCGCCGCCGCCGCCGGTCGACTGGCACGAGATGGTGGACGACGGCCTGATCACCGAGATCCTCGAAGGCCGCCGCCGTCCGGGTTACAGCCCCGACCTGCCCGATCAGCTCACGCAGGATAATGTCGGCGCGCTCCGTCCGCCGCCACCGCAAGCCTTTCCGGGGATCGAGAACCAGCTTCCGATTCCCGACCGCTGGCGGCTGATCGAGACGCTGGGGGTGGTCAAGGAACGCTGGTTCGATCCCTATCATCAGAACACGCTGAAGGGTGACCGGCCGATCGACCCCGGCAAGGTCAAATGGTTGCCGATCAAGGGCGACGACTGGTTCTTCATTGCCAATGCGGTGTCCGATACGGTGTTCGAACCGCGAACCTTCCCGATTCCGAACGGGGTCCAGACGACTGAGCGGCCGGGCAGCCTCGACGTGTTCGGGAAAAGCCGCAGCTTCGTGCTCGCACAGACCTTCATCGGCGGGGTCGCGCTGATCAAGGGATCGACCGCGTTCAAGCCGCCCGATGTTGAATATCGGCTGACCCTCGCCTATCAGGCCAATTATGTCGACGTGCCCGAACGGCGCGTTCTCGACGTGCGCCCGTCCGAGCCGAGCCATCGCTATGACTCTTTTCTCGGCGTGCAGGAATTGTTCGTCGACAAGCATCTCGGCAACGACAGCGACCGGTTCGATTTTCACTCGATCCGCATCGGCATCCAGCCGTTCCAGAGTGATTTCCGTGGCTTTCTGTTCAACGACAGCCAGCTTGGCATCCGCCTGTTCGGCAACCGCGACAACAACCGCTTCCAATACAATCTCGCGGCCTTCTGGCGACTGGAGAAGGATACCAACAGCGGCCTCAACGACATCACCCAGACCCCGCGCGATGATTTCGTCCTGACGGCCAATCTTTATCGCCAGGATTTCCCGTTCGTCGGGCTGACCAGCCAGATCAGCGCGACCTACAATATGAACCGCGAAAAGAACGACATCCAGATCGACCATAATGGCTTCCCGGTCCGCCCGGCGCTGATCGGCGATTTGCGCGGGCGCGAATATGATGTCGTCTATCTGGGTTACAGCGCCGACGGACGGATCGGACGGATCAACGTCACCGCGAGCTTTTATGCCGCGCTGGGCGAGGACCGGAACAGCTTCTTCACCAGCAAGCCCGCCGATATTCGCGCGGGCTTCGCCGCCGCCGAGCTCAGCTACGACTATGACTGGATGCGTTTCCGCCTGTCGGGGCTCTATGCGACCGGCGATAGCGATCCGTATAACAAGACCGAGGGTGGTTTCGACGCGATCTTCGAAAATCCGATCTTCGGCGGCGCCGACACCAGCTACTGGATTCGCCAGACGATCCCCTTTGCCGGCGGTGGGCGCGTTATTTCGATCAGCGGCCGCAACGGTATCTTGAACTCGCTGCGCTCGTCGAAGGAAGAGGGGCAGTCGAATTTCAACAACCCCGGGACGATCTTCCTCGGCGCCGGCGCCGATTTCGACCTGTCGCCCGAGTTTCGCATCAGCACCAATTTCAACCACCTCTGGTTCGAAAATACCGCGACCTTGCAGGCGCTGCGCATGGAAGGGTCGATCCCCAAGGATATCGGCTTCGACCTGTCGGCGGCGGCGATCTGGCGGCCCAAGGCGACGCAAAATATCGTCGGGCGCCTCAGCGCCGCGGTGCTGCTGCCGGGCGACGGATTTCAGGATTTGTTCGAGAACAAGAACCGCGAGGACGCCTATGTCTCGATCCTCGCCAATATGATTTTGAGTTTCTAGGTTATGATGCGCAAACTCTTTGCCTTGCTCGCCTTTATGACGATGGCCGTCGCCTTTGGCGCCAGCGTTGGCCGCGCGGCCGAAGAGGAAAAGCCGCTCAAGATCGAATATCGCTTCACCCCGCCCGCGCCGCGCGAGCAGACCGAAGTCGATGTGAAGGCGAAGTCCGAGGGCTGCTATAGCTGTCACACGCGCACCGATCAGCCGTCGATGCACGCGACCCCGGCGGTGCGGCTCGGCTGCACCGATTGCCATGGCGGCGACGCGGCGCAGGTCGGCACTCCCAGCCTGGGCTATCAGCACCCGACCAACAAGGCGGTGATGAAGCTTGCGCATCCGCAGCCGACCTTGCCCGGCGCCTGGCACGACAGTTCTGCAAACCCCGAGCGCAGCTATACTTTGCTCAACAAGGAATCGCCCGAGTTCATCCGCTTCATCAACCCCAGCGACTATCGCGTCGCGCGCGAGGCGTGCGGGGCGTGCCATATGGAGGTCATCGAGGCGACCGAGCGGTCGCTGATGTCGACATCAGCGATGCTGTGGGGCGGCGCGGCGTATAATAACGGTATCGTCCCTTATAAAAACTACGTGTTCGGCGAGGCTTATACGCGCACCGGCGATGCGGCGTGCATCCTGTCGCCCTCGTCGCGGCTCACCGCCGAGGAATATAAGGAAGCGTGCAAGCCGAGCTTCCCGTCGGACAAGATCCTCACCGACGACGAAAAGAAACGTGGCGCGCTCGCGCGCATGTATCCGCTGCCGCGCTGGAGCGTGATGCCGCCGGGCGATGTCTTTCGCGTCTTCGAACGCGGCGGGCGCAACATCGGCACCCAATTTCCCGAAATCGGCTTGCCTAACCCGACGGGCAGTATCCAGCGGCTCGAGGAACCGGGGCGTCCCGACCTCAAACAGTCGAACCGGGGCCCCGGTACCGGGCTGCGCGTTGCGATCCCCGTGCTCAACATCCACAAGACGCGCCTCAACGATCCGCTGATGTGGTTCATGGGCACCAACGACCAGCCCGGCGACTTCCGCCATTCGGGCTGCGCGGGCTGCCATGTCATCTATGCCAACGACCGCGAACCGCGCCACAGTCTGACCTATGCCAAATTCGGCCGCGACGGCGAAACCGCGACGGTCGACCCGACGATAGCCGAAAAGAAATGGAAGCCTGCCGGCGACGGTCATGCGGATGAGGGGCACGGCGGCGAACCGGCCGGTGCATCGCATAAGGCGCCCGACGACGGCCATGGTAGCGGCGGCGGTCACGGCTCGCTGATCGATCCGGCGGCGGCCGCTGCGGGACCGCAACAGCAGCCAAAGCAACCGCGCCGCGAGGCCGGCCATCCGATCAGCCACACCTTCACCCGCGCGATCCCGACCGCGCAGTGCATGACCTGCCACATGCACCAGCCGAATATCTTCCTGAACTCCTACCTCGGCTACACGATGTGGGACTATGAATCGGATGCGCCGCAAATGTGGCCGGGGCCGAACAACACCGCGCCGCGCCCGCCGGGGATGAGCGACGAGGAATATCAGAAGAAATACAAGCAGCAGCGCTATCCGACCGCCGCCGAGGTCCACAAGGTGCTCGAACGCAATCCCGAGGCCGCCGCGCCGCGCGGGCTGTGGGCCGACGTCGAATTTTTGCGCGACGTCTATGACGTCAATGACAGCAATCAGGACACCCAGTTCGCCGATTACCACGGCCATGGCTGGAACTTCCGCGGCATCTTCAAGCGCGACCGCAACGGCAATCTGCTCGATGCGGGCGGCAATATGGCGACCTATGGCACCGACACCGCGCACATCGTCGATCCCAAGGATCCCGAGAAATGGCGCAAGAGCTGCAGCCATTACACCGATACCAAGGAACGCGACCTCTGCCTGCTGAGCGCCGATCCCGGCAAGCCCGGGGTCGAGGGCAAGTTCGTGCCCCCCGGCATCAACCCCGGCAAGACCGTCCATATGATGGACATCCACGCCGAAAAGGGGATGCAGTGCGCCGACTGCCACTTCGCGCAGGACAGCCACGGCAATGGCTATATCCAGGGCGAGGTCGCGAACGCGGTCGAGATCAGCTGCAAGGATTGCCACGGCACCGCCGACGCGCTGCCCAATTTGCTGACCTCGAACGTCGCGGCGCGGCCGCAGGGCACCAACCTTGCGCTGCTCCGCAACCCCGACGGGCGCCGCCGTTTCGAATTCCAGTATGACGATAATGCCGAGGTGATCGGGCTGATCCAGCGCTCGATCGTCGATCCCAAGCTCGAATGGCAGGTCAGCCTCGTCAAGCAGGCGGTGACCCCGGGGCCGCATTTCAATGCCAAGGCGGCGCGCGCCAAGCTGATGGCGCGCTCGGGTTCCGACGACGGCCAATTCGCATGGGGGCCCGGCGTCGCGAAGGAAGATCGCGCGCACGGCGAAGACAAGATGACCTGCTTCACCTGCCACCTGTCTTGGACGACGAGTTGCGGCGGCTGCCATTTGCCGATCGAGGCGAACTGGAAGACCAAGATGCACCATTTCGAGGGTGAGGAGACGCGCAATTTCGCGACCTACAACCCGCAGGTGGCGCGCGACGAGATGTTCCAGCTTGGCCGGCACCAGCTGACCAAGCCCGGCGAGCCCGGCCCCGACGGCGAGGCGCGCGGCATCATCACCCCGGTCCGGTCGACCTCGGCGCTGATATTGTCATCGACCAACATCAACCGCGAGCGCATCTATATCCAGCAGCCGCCGATCTCGTCGGCGGGCTTCTCGAGCCAGGCCTTCGCGCCGCATTTCCCGCACACGGTGCGCAAACAGGAAACCAAACAGTGCAGCGACTGCCATTTGTCGGCGGCCGACGATAACAATGCGATCATGTCGCAGCTTCTTCTGCTCGGCACCAATTTCGTCAATTTCACCGGGCTCAACGTCTGGTCGGGGATGGAGGGTGGTTTCCAGGCCACCCGCGTCACCGAATGGGACGAGCCGCAGGCAGTGATCGGCAGCTATTTGCAGAAATATGCCTACCCCGATTATTATGACCTCCACGTCAACCAGAATGGCCGCGAGCTGAAGAACTGGGTGCGCGGCAAGACCTTCGACAAAAAGGGCTCGGGCGAGACCCATGCGCTCGAGGAGTTTGCGAACATCGTTCAGGGCACCAGCGGCCGGGTGAATTGCCTTCAGCAGCGCGGCGAATATATGTTCGTCGCCGAGGGCAAGGGCGGTTTCCGCGTCTATGACATCGCCTCGATCGGCAACAAGGGCTTCTCCGAGCGCATCATCCGCGCGCCCTTCTCGCCGCTCGGCCAAAGCACGAATGTGAAGACGAAAAATGCGACCTGCATGGCGATTTCGACGACGCAGCCGATCAGCGTCGCGCGCAACGACAGCATCCGCAAGAATTTCCCCGAGAACCACGAGCAGGCGTTCCACCCGCTCTATCGCTACGCGGTCATTACCGACAGCGTCGAAGGGCTGATCCTTGTCGACATCGACACGCTCGCCGACGCCGAATTCCGCAACAACAAGTTCAGTCGCGCGCTGACGTGGAACCCGGACAATGTGCTGGCGGGTGCGCGGCATGTGACGCTGGCGGGCGATTTCGCTTATATCACCACCGATGCCGGGCTGGTCGTCGTCGACCTGTCGAAGCCGCTTGAACCCAAGGTGACGGCGCAGCTGCCGCTGACCGATGCGCGTGCGAGCGCGGTGCAGTTCCGCTACCTGTGGGTCACCGATGCCGAAGGCGTGAAGCTGTTCGACGTCACCAATCTCGCGCAACCGATCGCGGTGCCTGAGGGAACGGTCCACCTTGCCAATGCGCGCAAAATCTATCTCGCGCGCACGTACATGTATGTCGCGGCGAAGGCGGACGGGCTCGTCCTCGTCGACGTCACCAAACCCGCAGCGCCGGTCGTGTGGCCGGGGCTGACCTTTGGCGGCGCGCTGCAGGATGCCGAGGATGTGATCGTCGCATCGACCAACGCCTCGCTCTTCGCCTATGTCGCCGACGGCCGCGCGGGCATCAAGGTGATCCAGCTGACCAGCCCGAACAATGCCGGCCTCTACGGCTTCTCGCCCAAGCCCACCCCCGAACTGATCGCGTGGGCGAAAACTCCGTCGCCGGCGCTCGCGCTGTCGAAGGGCCTCGACCGCGACCGCGCGGTCGACGAGACCGGCGGGCAGATGGCGGTGTTCGGGCGTCTGGGCTCGCGCCCCTTCACCCGGCCGGAGATGGAGAAGCTGTTCCTCAACAGTCGCGGGCAGGTTTACAAGGTCCGTGACGAGGTCGACCAGAGCGGCTGGCGTCCGCCGCTCAAATACGCTGACTAGTCCTTAATCCCGTTCGCATTGAGCGAAGTCGAGATGTCCAGTGGGTGTGCACGCTTTCGCGGTGTCTCGACTTAGGCCGGCACGAACGGCTTTTGAGGTTTGCTGCGGCTAGAGCCGCTCGGCTTGCACCACCATGTCCGACGCGCGTAGCGCTGACAGGATGCGCATCACATGGTGGACGTCGCGGACTTCGACGACGACGTCATAGGTGTGGAAACCGCCCTCGCGGTTCGACAGGCGCAAATTGGTGATGTTCGCCATATTGGCGGCGAGGATGCCCGACATTTCCGCGAGCGTGCCGGGCTCGTTGAGGATGACGATGCACAACCGCGCATTGCCGCCCTCGCTATCTTCCTGCCAGCGCAGGTCGATCCAGTCGGCGTCGATGCCGTCGGCCAGACTGGGGCAGTCGATGACATGGACGACAATGCCCTCGTCCGGACGCGCCAGCCCGACGATCCGGTCGCCGGGGACGGGGTGGCAGCAGTCGGCGAGCTGATAGGCGACGCCCGGGGTCAGCCCCGCGATCGACACAGCAGCACCCTGGCTGAGCTTGCCGGGCTTGGTCTTCATCTCGGCGGTGATGCCGGGGACGAGCGCCTCGAGCACGGCATTGTCGCTGAGCTGGCGGCGGCCGATCGCAACATAAAGCGCGGTGTCGTCGTCGAACTTCAGCCGCTCGCGCGCCGCGGCGCGTGCCTTGTCGCCGATCTTGTTCGGCAGGCGTCCAATAATTTCGTCGTACATCTTGCGACCCAATGCCGCGAGCTCGACCTTTTCCTTCGACCGGACGTGGCGGCGGATTGCGGCGCGGGCCTTGCCTGTGACCGCAAAACCCAGCCATGCGGGCTGCGGGGTCTGCTTGTCCGACACCAGAATCTCGACCGTGTCGCCGTTGACGAGCTGGGTGCGCAGCGGCACCAGCCGCCCGTTGACCTTGGCCCCGACAGTGCGGTCGCCAAGGCCAGTGTGCACGGCATAGGCGAAATCGATCGGCGTCGCGCCCTTGGGTAGCTGGTGCAAACTGCCTTTCGGGGTGAAGGCGAAGATGCGATCCTGGTACATCGCGATGCGCGTGTTCTCGAGGAATTCTTCGGGGTCGTGGGTTTGTTCGAGGATTTCGAGCAGGTCGCGGATCCATCCTGCCTGGCCGTCGGGCGCGGCGCCGCCCTGCTTATACGCCCAATGCGCGGCGAAGCCGAATTCGGATTGCTGGTGCATTCCCATGCTGCGAATCTGGATTTCGATCCGCATATTCTGCTGGTGCATGATCGTCGTGTGCAGCGACTTGTAGCCGTTGCGTTTGGGGGTCGAGATATAGTCCTTGAAGCGCCCGGGGACCATTTTCCACTTGCGGTGGATCAGGCCCAGCGCGGCATAGCAATCAGCGTCGGTCGGGGTGACGATGCGGAACGCGATGATGTCGGTGACCTGCTCGAAACTGACATGGCGTTCCTGCATCTTGCGCCAGATCGAATAGGGATGTTTCTCGCGCCCGGACACCTCGGCCTCGATGCCATTCTTCGCGAGCAGTTCCTTGAATTCGCGGCTGATGTTCGCGACCTGATCTTTGCCGCCGGCGGTCAGCTTCGACAGCCGGCCGGTGATCGTCGCATAGGCCTCGGGCTCCAGCTCGCGAAAGGCGAGCAGCTGCATCTCGCGCATATATTCATACATGCCGATCCGCTCGGCGAGCGGGGCATAGATATCCATCGTCTCCTTGGCGATGCGGCGGCGCTTTTCGGGGCTCTGGATGAAATGGAGCGTGCGCATATTGTGCAGCCGGTCGGCGAGCTTGACCAGCAACACGCGGATATCGTCCGACATCGCGAGCAGGAATTTGCGCAGATTTTCGGCCGCGCGCTCATTTTCGGTCTGCGCCTCGATCTTGCTGAGCTTGGTCACCCCGTCGACGAGTCTGCCGACATCGGCGCCGAACAACCGTTCAATTTCCTCGGGCGTGGTCAGCGTGTCTTCCAGTGTATCGTGGAGCAGCGCGGTGACGATCGTCTCGGCGTCGAGATGGAGGTCCGTCAAAATCCCTGCGACTTCGACCGGATGGCTGAAATACGGGTCGCCCGAGGCGCGTTTCTGGCTGCCATGTTTCTGGACGGTGAAGACATAGGCGCGGTTCAGCAACGCCTCATCGACGTCGGGATCATAAGCGCGCACGCGCTCGACAAGTTCATATTGACGCAGCATCACTGCCAATGTCGCCCATGCGGGCCCAATTGCAATGCGAAATTTGCTTGCGCGGCTCCCGGCGGGCTCCGCAACTTTGATAAAGTCGATTGAAAGCATCGGTCGCGTGCCTTCGCGGCCCGATGGAAAAAGCGCCGCGCCATCCCGAGGGGCTTGGCGCGGCGCGTTCGAGGGCGTCAGCTTTTGCCGTTACAGCGGGCCAGTTCTTCGGCGTCCAACGCCTTGCCGTTCGCTATGAAGCCGGTCACCGGGCCGGATTTTTTGACCAGTGCCGCGCACATGATCGCGGGGCGGCTGGTGCCGCGGGCTGCCGAACAGGTCGTGCCTTCGCAAAGCCAGACGACGTCGCGCGCGACGAAGCGGCCTTCGACCGCCGGCTGGGCGAGTCCGGCGCTGTAATAAGCGGCGCCAGCGGCCGTCGCTGGCGAAACCGTCAGCGCGCCGACCAGCGCCGCGCCGGCGAGGGAGAGCAGAGGGGTGAGGGGAGAAAGCGTGAGTTTCAGCATGATATTGTCCTGTTTTTGCGCAACCAAAAGGTTGCGAAATGAAATCTACTTCCATGAGTTGCGAAAAGCAACGGAGGCTCTATATTTTTTTGGCGCGCATTTGGATTTTACGTTAGGGCTTGGCCAATGGGAAAATTACGCGAACCGCTGAGCGACCTGCATTCCGGCCACTGTGCCCTCCCGCTTGCGCTTGAGGCGATGGGCGAGCGATGGTCGTTCATGATCCTCCGTGCCGCCTTCAACGGCGTCCACCATTTCGAGGAGTTCCAGCAGGAGCTCAACATCGCGCGCAACATCTTGTCGAACCGCCTGTCGCGCCTCGTCGACCATGGCATCATGGCGCGCGAAGTGATGGCCGAGGACCGGCGCAAGGTGCAATATCAGCTGACCGAAAAGGGTGTCGAACTGCTCCCCGCGATGATTGCGCTGCGCCAATGGGGCGAAAAATGGGGTGCCGGCGTTCCATCGACCCCGGTGCTCGTCGACGTTCGCGACGAACAGCCGATCGGTCCGGTGACGATCACCGCGCATGACGGACGTGCGTTGAGTTATGGGGAACTGGTGTGGAAGCATCGCGCGGAACTCCAGCCGCTCGGGCAGGCGCGCGTGCGCGCCGAAGCGGCACCGATCGCCGCTGAATGACCGGTCGTCCCTTCTGTCGCTGACCCCCGGAACCCATCGCGCCTCCATGCCGTTGTTTGGATTATCTTCGCCCGGGCCGTTTTTTGGCGACAAGATACGCGCCTTCTGGAACCTGCAGATCCTCGGCTGGCTCGCCTGGCTCGGCCTGCGCGGCGTGTCGGGGCTCGCCAATGGCCAATCTTTCACCTTCCTGATTCCGCAGGTGATTTCGGCGATTACGGGCTTTTCGCTGACGTTGATCCTGTCGGTCTGTTACCGCGCACTGATCAACCGCCGCCCGATCCTGATGTGGAGCGTCAGTCTGGCGCTCGCGGGCCTCGCGACCGCGCTGTGGGCGTTTATCGACGCCTGGGTGGCGCAGATCCAGAATCCGGCAAGCGAGGCCGGGTTCACCAGTCTCTTGCTTGGCGCCATTTATATCGACGCCACCTCGCTCGGCGCCTGGTCGGCGCTCTATTTCGCGATCAACTATTTCCTCCAGCTCGAGGAACAGAATGACCGTGTTCTCCGGCTCGAGGCGCAGGCGGCGTCGGCGCAACTCGCGATGCTGCGCTATCAGCTGAACCCGCATTTCCTGTTCAACACGCTCAACAGCATTTCGACGCTCGTACTTCTGAAGCAGACAGAGCCCGCGAACGCGATGTTGTCGCGCCTGTCGGCTTTCCTGCGTTACACGCTCGCCAACGAGCCGACCGCGCAGGTGACGCTGGCGCAGGAGATCGAGACGCTGAAACTTTATCTCGACATCGAAAAAATGCGCTTCGAGGATCGGCTGCGCCCGCATTTCATCATCGATCCGGCGGTTGCCCGCGCGCGCCTGCCATCGCTTTTGCTCCAGCCGCTCATTGAAAATGCCATTAAATATGCCGTGACGCCGCAGGAGGATGGCGCCGATATCACTATTTCCGCACAGCTTGCCGGTCAAAATGTCCGGATCACCGTGTCCGATACCGGGTCGGGATTGCCAGCCGACCGTGCCGACCCCACCACGGGGCTTGCAACGGAATCGACCGGTGTGGGTTTAGCCAATATCAGGGACCGGCTGGCGCAGGCTTTTGGCGACCAGCAGAGGTTCGAAACGCAATCGGGCGCTGAGGGCGGATTCACGGTCATCGTCGAATTTCCGTTTCAACCCGAGGGCGGGCAAGCAAGAATTGGAACCGAAGCCACATGACAATCAGAACCATCCTGGTGGATGACGAAAAATTGGCGACCCAGGGCCTGCAACTGCGGCTCGAAGCGCATAGCGATGTCGAGATCGTCGACACTGCCCTGAATGGCCGTGAGGCCATCAGAAAGATCAAGACCCACAAACCCGACCTTGTTTTCCTCGACATCCAGATGCCTGGCTTCGACGGCTTCTCGGTGATCCAGGGGCTGATGGAGGTCGAACCGCCACTGGTCGTCTTCGTCACCGCCTATTCGGATCACGCAATCCGCGCGTTCGAGGCGCAGGCGGTCGATTATCTGGTCAAGCCGGTCGAGCCCGAGCGGCTCGCCGATGCTCTCGACCGCGTGCGCCAGCGCCTGTCCGAAAAGCGCGGCGCGGCCGAGGTCGAACGACTGAAAACCGTGCTGGCCGAGGTCGCCCCTGACGCTGCCGACGATTATGATGCGGAGGTTCAGCCCGACGCGCACGCCGCCGATCGCTATGAAAAGATGATCAACATCAAGGATCGCGGTCAGATCTTCCGCGTCGATGTCGACAGCATCGAACGGATCGACGCTGCCGGCGACTATATGTGCATCTATACCGCCGACAACAGCCTGATCCTGCGCGAGACGATGAAGGATCTGGAAAAGCGGCTCGACCCGCGCAATTTTCAGCGCGTCCATCGCTCGACGATCGTGAATCTGTCGCAGGTCAAGCAGGTCAAGCCGCACACCAACGGCGAATGCTTCCTTGTGCTGGGTTCCGGTGCGCAGGTGAAGGTCAGCCGCAGCTACCGCGACGTGGTGGCGCGGTTCGTGCATTGATTTAACTGTCGCTCCCGCTTTCGCGGGGGCGACATGTTTCTAGAGCTGGTGCCCCGTCCGGTCGCGCTTCGTTGCCAGATATTGCTCGTTATATTTGTTCGTCGGCAGCGCGAGCGGTAGCCGTTCGACGACCTCGACGCCTTCCTTCTCCAGCCGTGCAACCTTTTCGGGATTGTTCGTCATCAGCCGGATGCGCGGGATGTTGAGCAGGTCGAGCATCCGCCCGGCGATCGCGAAATCGCGCGCTTCGACCGGAAAGCCGAGCCGCAGATTGGCATCGACCGTATCATAGCCCTGATCTTGCAGCGCATAGGCGCGCAGCTTGTTGACGAGCCCGATGCCGCGGCCTTCCTGCCTGAGGTATAGCAACACCCCCCATGGCGCATCGGCCATCGCGTGAAGCGCGGCGTGGAGCTGCGGCCCGCAATCGCACTTGAGGCTGCCCAGCACGTCGCCAGTCAGGCATTCGCTGTGCAGCCGCACGACGGGCGGATTGCCGTCGCGTTTGCCGATCACCAGCGCGACATGGTCCGATGCCTCTTCGGGCGAACGAAAGGCGATGATTTCGGCGCTCTCGCTGGCTTCTACAGGAAGGCGCGCGCGCGCCGCCACTTCAAGCCGGGTCGGGTCGAGCAGCGCCGCGACATCGTCGACGGTACACATGGTTTCGGCGTCGCCGTTCGCCTCACGCACGAAAAAGGCCGGGAGCAGCCCGGAGTGGCGCGCCATCGTCATCGCGGCGGAGGCGGCATCCTCGCCGCCGGTTGTTACGGTACGAAACGGGCCTTTCAGCGGATTGGCGAGATCCAGTGCCGGATCGGCAATCGCGAGCGCTGCTACGACCGTGTCGGCCGCCTCGGCCAGCCGGACCGGACCCGGTGCCGCTGCGGCGCGCTGGTTGGTCAGCTTGAGGGTTACCGCGCGTTCGCCGGAGATCAGCACATCGTGGCTGGCGAATTCGGCCAGCGCCGCATCGCGCGCGCTCTCGATCGCCAGCAGGTCGATCGCGCCGTCGGCGCCGATCACACGGAGCGGCCAGCCGCGCCGCAGCGCGTCGATCGCGCGCGCCGCCTGACGGGCGCCCGTGCTTGTCAAAAGGCGAACTCCGTCACCAGCGGGATATGGTCCGAGGGGCGTTCCCAACTGCGCGCCGGCTGGACGATGCGGTGCGCGGACGCGCGATCGAGAAGGTCGGGCGTCACCCACATATGGTCGAGTCGGCGGCCGCGGTTCGACGCCTCCCAATCCTTCGCGCGGTAGCTCCACCAGGTATAGAGCGGGGTCGGCGCGGCGATGAAATGGCGGCCAAGGTCGACCCAGTTCGATGCCGCCTGAAGTCTGGCCAGCGTTTCAATCTCGATCGGGGTGTGGCTGACGACATCGAGCAGCGCCTTGTGGCTCCACACGTCGCATTCGAGCGGGGCGACATTGAAATCGCCGGTCAGCACGGTCGGCTGGCCGAGTTCTCCCGACCATTGGATCATGCGGCCGAAGAAATCGAGCTTCTGGCCGAATTTGGGATTGAGTTCGCGATCGGGAATGTCGCCGCCGGCGGGGATATAGACATTGTCCAGCCGGACGCCCGACGGCAATGTTACCCCGATATGGCGCGCCTCGCCATTTGCCTGCCAGTCATATTTGCGGACATCGCCCAGCGGCAGCTTGCTGACGATCGCGACGCCATGGTGCATCCGCTGGCCGTTGGTTACGATATGTTCGTAGCCAAGCTTTTCGAACATATCCTTGGGGAACAGGCCGCATTCGACCTTGGTTTCCTGAAGGCACAGGACGTCGGGGGCTTCTTCGCGGAGGAATTTTTCGACGATGCCGATGCGGGCGCGGACGCTGTTGATGTTCCACGAAGCGATGCTGGTGCGAGTCATGCAGCGGCTCTATCGGTGCCGGAGGTTGTTCGCAATGCGATTGCGGGAGCAGGCTGGTGTCGCCTGCCGCGAAATCGGCAAAAGCGACGCCCGGAATCATAAACCCCCGTTCCAGGGGCGGTGGAACGGGGGTTCAAGGTCAGCGTTCGTCACGCTCTTGAAAGAAGACGCCGGGCAACCGGGTGGGGCAACAGGGGGAAACCCAAATCCGGGTGCCGTGTTGGCGTCTTCGAAAGTAGAAATACCGTCGCTTCCCTGTCGCCAAGCTGAACGAAATGAACGTTCCGGCGCCGTTTTTGCAGTTCGTCGATGCAGGGCGGCGGTTGAACGGAAAAGCGGCGCCGAATCCATGGGAAGGATGCGGCGCCGCCTGATCTGCGTATTTCTCGTGAGGGCTTTGTCAGCCCACCCGGCCGCGCTTGTTCGGTCGCGGATCGATCCAGCGGAACGCCGAATCGGCGACCGGCACGTTGAATTTCTGATTGGTGAGATCGATTCGCGTCCGGTTGTTCTGCGAATCGAGCGCGACCCAGCCGCGCAGGCGCAGGCCCGCGGGAGCCGATCCGTCGCGAACGAACACCATCGTGATCGTGCCATATTCGGGACGCTTGGGATCCTTGACCTCGATGCTCAGCACATCATTGCTGCCGGTCGGCAAGACCTTGGCATATTTGGTCAGGTCGCGGTCGGGGTCGAGCAGCGCGCCGAGCGGCGAATTCTTCACTGGCCAGCGCTGGACCTGCTTGACCTCATAATCGATCATCGTCAGCGAACTGCCGTCGCCGACGATGAGCAACGGCACGCCCTTTTCATACTGAAAGCGGATTTTGCCCGGTCGCTTAAGGGTCAGCTTGCCCGAAAGGCGCTGGCCGTTGCGATCAGTCTGGACGAAATCGGCAGTCATCGAACTGGTCGATTTGAGGTGCGACTGCACCGCCGCCAGCGTGTTCGACGTTTGCGCGATCGCGGGCACGCCGTATGCGAGGCCGGCGGCGGCCACCGGGGCGAGCGCGAGCGCGGCGATGCGGGTCAGGGTCAGGCGGGGGAAGGTCAGGGTCATTGGGCTCTCATTCCTGCAATATGCGGGGCTGGTCCTGGCGTCGCGGCATTGAACCCGCGCTGAACCCGGCGGCTGGGTGCTGTTCAACTTTTCCGTATGGTCTCAGCGTTGCTGGCCATATTGGTCGGTCAGAACATCGCGGCGACCGACATGGTTGGGCGTGCTGACCAGCCCTTCCTCTTCCATCCGCTCGATCAGCCGTGCCGCGCTGTTGTACCCGATGCGCAATTGCCGCTGGAGCCAGCTGGTCGATGCCTTCTGGCTTTCGACCACGATCTGGCACGCCTTGGCATACATGCGGTCCTCGGCGCTGTCGCCGCCCGCAGGAGCGCCCTCCATCGCGAAGCCGCCATCTTCGGGATCCTCGGTGACGCTCTCGATATAGTCGGGGCGACCCTGGCCTTTCCAATGGTCGGCGACCGCGCGCACTTCGTCATCGGACACGAACGGGCCGTGGATACGCGTGATCTGCTTGCCGCCGGGGACATAGAGCATGTCGCCCTTGCCGAGCAGCTGCTCGGCGCCGGCCTCGCCCAAAATCGTGCGGCTGTCGATTTTCGAGGTGACGTTGAAACTGATGCGCGTCGGCAGGTTCGCCTTGATGACGCCGGTGATGACGTCGACCGACGGGCGCTGGGTCGCAAGGATCAGGTGGATACCCGCAGCGCGCGCCTTTTGCGCCAGCCGCTGGATCAGGAATTCGACTTCCTTGCCCGCGGTCATCATCAGATCGGCGAGTTCGTCGACCACCACCACTATCTGCGGCAACGGCGCATAGTCGAGCGTCTCTTCCTCATAAATCGGCTGGCCCGTCTCGGGGTCATAGCCGGTCTGGACGCGCCGCCCGAGCGATTTGCCCTTGGCGAGCGCGCCGCGGACCTTGTCGTTGTAGCTCGCAAGGTTGCGCACCGACAGCGACGACATCATCCGGTAACGATCCTCCATCTGCTCGACCGCCCATTTGAGGGCGCGGATCGCCTTTTTGGGTTCGGTGACGACGGGGGCGAGCAGGTGAGGAATATCGTCATAGACGCTGAGTTCCAGCATCTTGGGATCGATCATGATCATCTTCACCTGATCGGGGCCAAGCCGATAGAGAAGCGACAGGATCATGGCGTTCAAACCGACCGATTTACCCGAACCCGTCGTACCCGCGATCAGCAGATGCGGCATGGGGGCGAGGTCGGCGATCATCGGGTCGCCGCTGATATTCTTGCCGAGGATGATCGGTAGCGCGCCGGTCTGATCCTGGAACAAGGCGCTGCCGATAATTTCGTGTAGCACCACCGACTCGCGGTTTGCGTTGGGCAGTTCGATGCCGATCACCGTGCGTCCCGGGATCGGGGCGATACGTGCCGACAGCGCCGACATGTTGCGCGCGATATCGTCGGCGAGGTTCGATACCCGGCTCGCCTTGGTGCCTGGCGCGGGCTCGAGTTCGTACATGGTGACGACGGGGCCGGGGCGGACCGCGGTGACGACGCCCTTGACCTGAAAATCTTCGAGCACCGATTCGAGCAGGCGTGCGTTGCGCTCCAGCCCCGCCTTGTCGATTTGCCCGGTCGGGCCCGGCGGCGGCGGCGATAACAGGTCGATCGACGGGAGCTGGTAGTTGGTGAACAGCTCGGTTTGCGGTTTGGGTCTGGGTTTCGACGGCGCGGTGCGCTCGGCGGGGTCGGCAATTTCGGGCGGCGCGCGGTCGGTCGGTTCGGCGCGCGGGCGCGGCGTGACGACGCGCTCCACCAAAGTGGGGGTCTTGGCGCCCGATTCCGGTTCGGCCGGCTTGGCGGGTTCGACGATGCGGCTGCCCTCGACTGCGGGCAGCTTGAAGCGCGACGCCCAGCCCTTTTCGAGCCGTAGCGCGCGATAGCCAAGCAACAGGCCGACGCCGAAGAGCAGGAGGATCGCTGCGAAACGTATCAGCGCTGCAGCGGGATCGCCAGCGAGTTCGAACCAGGGGGTGATCGCCCCGCCGACGATCAGCGCGATGATCCCGCCCCAGCCGGCGGGCAGCGGTGCATTGCTGTCGGGCGCCCATAGCTGGGCGCCGAGGCCGACGAGCAGGATGGCGATGAAGACGAGGGCGAGCTGGCGCTTCCAATAGGGTTGCGGCGCGGCCGCCCACAGCCGCCACGCGATGATGCCGAGCAAGGGCAGCAACAGGACGATCGCGCCGCCGCCGACGAACAGCAGCAGGTCGGCGAACCATGCCCCCGCGGTCCCCATCCAGTTCGCCGGGTTGCCCCCGGCGGCGGTGTGGATCGCGGCGTCGGTGCCGTCATAGGTCAAAAGCGCGAGCGCGAGGAACAAGGTGAAGGCGCCGAGCGCTACCGCTGCGGCGATCACCAGCGATCGCGCGATGCTCTGGCGGAAAACACTGCGCCAATCGGCCTTTGCGGTAATGGCCTTGCGGCTTGCCATGCTCTGAACGGTCCCTGTCGATGTACCACGGCGGTATGCACATGGGGCGGAGTCGGCGTCAAGCGCGGCCCATCGGGCGGTGGCGTATGTGCGCCTGACCGCTTTCCAAGCGCCGCGCGGCAAGCTAGGGCAGCGGCATGAATGAAACGCTGCGCAGCGATGTCCTGATCTCGGGCGGCGGCCTCGTCGGCCAGGCGCTCGCCCTTGCCCTTGCCCATCATGGTCTGTCGTCGCAGATCGTCGATCCCGCTGATCCGGTGACGACGATCGCTCCGGGGTTCGATGGCCGCGCTTCTGCCATTGCGAGTGCGACGTGGCAGATGTTCGAGGTGCTGGGGATCGCTGGCCGCCTCGCCGAACATGGCTGCCCGATCCGCGCGATCAAGGTCGGCGACGGTGTGCCAGGGCAGGGACACGGCGGTGAACTGGATTTCGTCACGGGTGAGGGCGACGCGCCGCTTGGCACGATGATCGAGAACCGCCAGCTCCGCCTCGCGCTCGCCGCCGGGCTCGCCGACGCGCCGCTGGTGCGCCTGCACATGCCCGCCGCGGTAACGGCGCGCGAGGTTGACCCCCATGGCGTCACGCTGACCCTCGCCGACGGCGCGAAGCTCGCGGCACCGCTGCTGATCGTCGCCGAAGGCCGCCGCTCGCCGACGCGCGACGCGGCAGGGTTCAGCATCGCCAGCTGGTCCTATCATCATCATGCGATGATCGGCGCGGTCGCACACGAGAGGCCGCACGGCAATGTCGCGCACGAAATCTTCTTCGCGTCGGGACCCTTCGCGTTGCTGCCGCTTGTCGACGATCCGCAGGGCCGGCATCGCTCGGCCTTTGTCTGGACGGTCGATGAAAAGGACGGGCCGGGTTTCGCCAAGCTTGGCGATCGCGGTTTCGTCGCTGAACTTCAAAAGCGCGCGGGCGGCACGCTGGGCGCGATGGAGCTGGTTGCGCCGCGCATGACCTATCCACTCGGTTTCCACCACAGCGCGTCGATCGTCGCCGACCGGATGGCGCTCGTCGGCGATGCCGCGCACGGCATCCATCCGATCGCGGGGCAGGGGCTCAATCTTGGCCTGCGCGATGTTGCTGCGCTTGCCGAAGTGCTGGTCGAAGGTGCGCGACTGGGGCTCGACCTCGGGGATGCGGCGCTGCTCGCGCGCTATCAGCGCTGGCGCGGGCTCGACAATATGATGGTCAGCCTCGCGACTGACGGCCTCACCCGCCTGTTCGGCATTCCGGGGCGCACGGCCTCTGCTGTCCGCCGCGCCGGGCTGGGCGCGGTCCAGCGGCTCCCGATGCTCAAGCGCTTTTTCATGGATGAAGCGCGCGGCGAGGCGGGTGACCTGCCGCGCCTGCTGGCGGGAACCGAAATCTGACTATAGCCGTCGCCCCCGCCCAGGCGGGGGCCGCTAGCAGTCTCGCGCTACGCCGAGGAGAGTGGCGATGGATCGGGCGGGGTCTACCTACCCGCCCCGAAGTCTATTGCAGCGTGACGCGCCCGTCGTCGCCATCGAAGCGCCCGAAAAACTGCATCAGCTGGACGACCAGTTCGGCGCGCGCGTCGATCGGCGTCGCCTCGAGCAGCGCCTGCTTCGCCGCGGCGTCAAAGGGCGCAACCTGCGCGATACCGTTCACCAAGGTCGCATCATCGAGCTGGCCGACCGATTCCCAATCGACAACGTAACCCTGACGCGCCGCAAAGCGTTTCGCCTCGCGCTCAAGGCTCGCGCGCTCGATGCTCGACAACACTGCGGCTTCTTCCGCTTCAATCTCGATTTCGGCCTCGACTTGGCGGAAGGGTGTCGTGACGTCGAGTTCGCGGCGGACGCGGAAACGCGCAACACCTTCGAGCACGAGGTTGAAGCGCCCTTCGTCAAGCGCCTCGACATCGATGATACGCCCGACACAGCCAATGTCATAGAGCGCGGGCGGTTCGCGTTTCTCTTCGCCGGGAAGCTGACGCGGCTGGATCATCCCGATCTGCCGGTCGCGCGCCAGCACCTCCTGCACCATCGCCGAGTAGCGCGGCTCGAAAATATGCAGGGGGAGGTGCAGCCCGGGAAACAGCACCGCGCCGGGCAGCGGAAAGATCGCGATCCGCTGGATGGTCAAAGGCGCGGCTTCGGACATCAGCCGAACAGGATCAGCGACAGGCGGCGGCGCTGCGCCGCGACCCATGGGTCTTCCAGCCCGACGGCCTCGAACAGCGACAGCAATTTGGCGCGCGCGGCATCCTCTTGCCATTCGCGGTCGGCAGCGACGATGTGGAGCAGGTTGTCGGCGGCGGCATCGCGCTGGCCCGCGCCAATCTGTGCGCTCGCGAGATCAAACCGCGCTTGATGGTCGTCGGGATTGGCGGCGACCGCGGCTTCGAAACCGGCAAGCTCGCCCGCGTCGGGGGCATCGGCGGCGAGCGCGAGCGCGCTCTTCGCCTGCGCGATCGCGGGATCCTGGGCGATCTCGGCCGGTACCGCATCGAGTGCGGCCTGCGCGCTTTCGATATCGCCCGCGAGCAGCATTGCGCGAATCAGTCCGCCATGCGCGGGCGCATTGTCGGGCGCGATGTCGAGGATCTGGGCAAAGACGCTCGCAGCGCGCGGCCCGTCGCCCTCGGCCAGTATATTTTCGCCCATTTCGATGAGCGGCGCGATCTCGACCGCGCGCGCGGTCGCTTCGCTCTCGATCGGCAATTGTGCGAGCAGCTGGTCGAGGATCGTCTTGAGCTGACTTTCGGTGCGGGCATTGGTCAAATTGGCGACTGGCTGCCCTTGGAAGATCGCATAGACGGTCGGGATCGACTGGACCTGGAACTGGCCGGCGATGAAGCGATTCGCGTCGACGTCGACCTTGACCAGTTTAACGCCCTTGTCGGCATAATCTTCGGCGACCTTTTCGAGCACCGGACCCAGCTGTTTGCACGGCCCGCACCATTCGGCCCAGAAATCGAGGATGACGAGGCTGGTCATCGACGGATCGACGACGTCGCGGCGGAAAGCTTCGACGGCTTCCTTCTCGGCGGGGTTCAGACCCAAAGTGGCCACGCGATGATGCTCCTTGTTATTTGGCTGCGCCCGGCCGGTGCCGTTTCGGCGTCAGCCCGAAAAAACTTTCATCCCGTCTATGTGGGATTTGCGTTCAATATGCCAACCCTTCGACTTTAATTGCATCAAAAGCATGAGGGGGGGTTGCCGACTCCAAAAGCCGATGCTAATGGCCCGCCTCACCCGCTGGAACCGCCCGGTTTCAGCCGCCAGAGCGGGCGTAGCTCAGGGGTAGAGCACAACCTTGCCAAGGTTGGGGTCGAGGGTTCGAATCCCTTCGCCCGCTCCAGTATTTCCAAATATTTTGGCCGTCGCGACATGCGGCGGCCGGCTTCGGCTCGGGGCACCCGGCGCGCTGCTGGCGGCGCTTTGCTATGCTCAGAACAATCCCGGCAATTCGCGTTGCGCCGCGCTGGGCTGTTCGGGCACCAGCATGGCCGGCTTGGCCGGCGTACCCACGGCGCCGCGGCTGGCCGTGGCACCGATGGTGGCAGCGCCGATTCGCGTGGTGCAGCTGCGGCCTGCAAGAAAATCGATCGCGGCGCGCACCGACGCTTCGCGCGGGTCGCCAAGCGGCATCGTCAAATCGTCGCTCGCGGCGCAGCTGTTCGTAATTTGGGGCGCCAGCCCGGCATAATAGTCGGCCTGGCCGCTGACGTTGGCGGTCGCGAAGGCGACGACGCGTATGCGGTCGTCGCATGCCGCCTTGTCGAGCCCGATCTGACCGACCGGCTTGCCATAGGTGTTGCTGCCGACCAGCGTCATATTGGTGCCGAGATAGGGCAGCATCGAATTGATGACGAGTTCGCTCGCCGAGGCGGTCGAGGCGGTGCCGATGAAAGCGACACGCGTTGGTGCGATCGATTCGGGGACCGTGGCGAAAAAGCGCCGCTCGTTCTCGACCGATTTCGACGGCCGAAAATTGGTCTGCGAAAAAATCTCGGACGCGGTGCGGTTCCGCCCCAGCAGGTCGCCCATCAGTTCGGCAGTCGCAACCAGTCCGCCGCCATTATAGCGAAAATCGATGACGACATCGGTCACGCCCTGTGCCCGGAAATTGGCGAAAGCGGCGCGGAGCTGCGGGTCCGCCGAGGAGATGAAGCTGCGCAGGTTCAGATAGCCGTAGTTGCGCCCGCCCTCGCTGATGATCTTTGCGCCATAGCGGTCGGAAATCGGATCGAGCGCGTAATTGGCCTTGGCGACGGTGACGTCGCGCGTTCCGGCGGCATCGCTGATCCGCAATATGCGGGTGACGCCAGGGTCGCTCGGGCCCAGTGCATTGCTGACCCCGTCAATGCCTTCGGCCGCGAAGATCGACGCGATGGTGCGTATATTGCCGCTGTTGGTGCCGATCGCCAAAATCCGCGTCCCGCGGTCGATGCCTGCCGCCAGCGCTGGCGCGCCTTCATAGGCTTCGGTGATGATGATCTGCTGCGCGGCGGCATCATAGGCCATGAGGAAGCCAAAGCCTGCGCTCGACCCGCTGGCGAAGAAGGCATTCTCCTCCGCGATCGAGGTCAGATAGGTGAAATGACGGTCTTTGCCGAGCGCGCGCGCCGGGGCGACCAGCGCGTCTATATAGGATCCGACGGTCGCGTGGCTGGCGGGATTGACCCCGCTCGCGACGTCATTGGGGAAGAGATACCATTCGTCGATCACCGCCTTGGCAAAGGCTTTGCGCTCGGTCAGGCTGCAGCCTGATGTCGGCGTTGGGGTCGGTGTCGGGGTGACGGTGATCGGGCCGGTGCTGATATTCTGGCCTTCGCTGCCACACGATGCCAGCATCAGCGCCGCCAGCGTCATCGAGGCGATCGATCTCCGCTTGATATCCCTCATTCCTGTCCTCCCCCTTCGACCGGAGCCCCCCGGGCGACGATTATTCTGTCTCCACCGCCGTGGCCCCGCGGCGCCCCTTGAAGCCTTGTGCGATGACATACAGCTCGGGCGATCCCTTGCGGCTTGCGGGCGGCTTGGCGTGCTTTACCGTAGTAAAGTTATGTTTAAGCATGGTTAATAATTCGCGATCGGCGCCGCCGGCAAACACTTTGGCGACAAAGGCGCCGCCGGGTACCAGCGTCTGGATCGCGAAATCGGCAGCGGTCTCCGCCAGCCCGATCGTGCGCAGATGGTCGGTTTGCGGGTGGCCAACGGTGTTCGCTGCCAT
Organism: Sphingopyxis sp. GW821-FHT12C06; assembly: GCF_058807415.1. Lineage (NCBI taxonomy): Bacteria > Pseudomonadati > Pseudomonadota > Alphaproteobacteria > Sphingomonadales > Sphingopyxidaceae > Sphingopyxis > Sphingopyxis sp. GW821-FHT12C06. Next base: position 312,264 of record NZ_JBXAQR010000005.1, read on the forward strand.
GTCCGAAATGACAAGATCGGGGGCGCTGCCCAGCGCCTCGATCAGCGCGTCCGGGGCCGCATCGTCCATGAAATCCATCTCGAGGATCTCGACGCCCTCGATCGGCTCGCAGGCGAGCAGGTCGATGCCCACGACGCGCGCACGCGGATTGACCTTGCGCGTCACCTGCGACCAGCCGCCCGGCGTGATCCCCAGATCGACGACGGCGCGGGCCTTTTTCAGAAAGGCGAATTTCTCGTCGAGTTCGATCAGCTTATACGCGGCGCGCGAGCGATATCCTTCGGCCTGCGCCTGACGGACATAGGGGTCGTTCAACTGGCGTTGGAGCCAGCGCGTCGATGAAACACTCCGCTTTTTTGCGGTTTTGACGCGCACATGCAGTCCGCCCCGCCCCCCTTTTCCGGAACTCCCGCCCTTGCTGCCGCCGCTGCCACTTTTGTTGCCGCTCATTTTCGATGCTCCCGGCGGGTGACGGGGACGTCGCGGCCCTGCATCGCCAGCGACCGCAATATGCCCTCGCGGATACCGCGATCGGCGACCCCGACGCGCGGCGCAGGCCACAGGTCGATAATGCTTTCAAGGATCGCGCAGCCCGCAACCACCAGATCCGCGCGCTCGCGCCCGATACAGGCGATTTCGGCGCGATCGGCAAGGCTGGCGTCGGCGAGGCGGCGGCTGATGTCGCGCATTGCGTCGGTGGGGACGACCAGCCCGTCGACCGCGCGCCGGTCGTAACGCGGCAGATCGAGGAAGACGCTGGCGAGCGTCGTCACCGTACCGCTGGTACCGAGCAGGCGCAGCGGCTGGCCGGCGAAGCGTGTCGCGCGCGCGGCAAATTCGGCAAAGGCGGTGCGCGTCACTTCGCGCATATGGGCATAGCTCGCCTGGCGCGCGGCCAGGCTGTCTTCGGGCAGCGGGGAGTGTTCGGTCAGCGACACGACCCCCCATGGCACACTGATCCAGTCGTGGATCGTCACGTCATGGTTCGACACGTCGACATGCATCAATTCGGTCGATCCGCCGCCGATATCGAAAATCAGCGCGGGTCCGTCACCCGGTTCCATCAGATTATGGCATCCCAATACAGCCAGCCGCGCTTCTTCGGCGGCGGAAATTATGTCGAGCACGATCCCGGTTTCCCGCCGGACCCGTGCGGCGAGTTCGCCGCCGTTGCTGGCGCGGCGACACGCCTCGGTCGCGACCGCGCGCGACAGGGTGACGTGGCGACGACGCAGCTTGTCGGCGCAGATCGACAGCGCGGCGACGGTACGGTCCATCGCGGCCTGGCTGATCTTGCCGCTGCCGTGCAATCCTTCGCCCAGCCGAACGATACGCGAAAAAGCGTCGATGACGACCAGTTCGCCGTCCTGGGGACGCGCAATCAGCAAGCGGCAATTGTTGGTGCCGAGGTCGATCGCGGCATAGCTGCGCGGCCGCGCTGCGAACATCGGGCGGGGGTCATCGCCCGCCCTGTTTCGTCCTTTTACCGCCGGCCCGGGCCGCGGCGTCCGCCCTGATGGCGCTGCCATTTGGCGCATGGCTATTATAACCTGTTCAATTCACGCGCCCACAAGACCGCGAGCGTGCACTTGGCTTGGAACTTAGGCTTCGCTGTCCATGATAGCAAGGCGCATCGCCGGGCCGCGATCGGGGTACCGGACGGCAAAGAAAACCCCGCCCGGCGAATGCCGGACGGGGGTAAAGGGGAGTGGGAAATTATTGGGGGTCGGGACTGGTCCTTAACGGCAGCCGTCATTCCCCTTGTCGATCGCGCGGCCGGCGATGGCGCCGACGGCGCCGCCGATGATCGTACCGACCGTGCGGTCGCCGCGGCCGGCAATTTCATGGCCGGCAAGGCCGCCTGCGATCGCGCCGATCACGGTCCCGCCGGTGCCATTGTCGCATTGGCGATAATGGCGGTTGTTATAGCGGCGCTGGTCGTTGCGGCGGTCGTAACGACGGTCGTTGCGGTCATAGCGGCGATCCGAACGACGGTCATAGCGCCGGTCGTCGCGATCATAGCCGCTGTTGTAGCTCGAATAGCCGTCGCGGTCATAATAGCCGTTCTGCGCCGCGGCGGGAGTCGCCAGGCCCAACGTCGCTGCGGACATCAGGGCGGCGATGGAGAGGGTCGTCATTTTTTTCATTGTCTGTCTCCTGCTTCGTCGGACTGCCCTTGGGCGGGGCGGTGGATCGATAAAACGGTTTTGCCCGATTCGGTTTGAGCATAGTCTGAACATGCTTGTTGGCTGGGGTTCAGCTTCGCCCGGTCCGCGCTTGCGCGGGCCTGCTGCCACAAGTCCGTTGGCGCTTGCGCGGTCGCATGCTCCGCGCCTATCCCCGCGCCGATGCGCCGCACCCTCCTTGCCGCCCTGATTTTCCTCGCGCTGGGCCCGGTGCCCGGCACGCATCAGCGTGTTCCCGCCGACGATCTGATCCAGAGCATGTCGGCGCGGCCGCTGCGGCTTGCCGTTTCCCACCGGGGCATGATGCGCTTCGTGCGTGGCTGGCAACTCGATAGTCCGCACAGCAAGTTCGGCGGCTTCTCTGCCCTGGCCCGGATCGGGCCCGATGGCTTCCAGCTCGTTGGCGACAATGGTTATGGCGTGCGCTTGGCGTTGAGCCCCGCCGGCGGTGTTCGCGATGTCCGCATCATCGCGATCCCGGTCCCGAATGGTCAGCCCCGCCGGAAGACGATGGTCGATATGGAGGCGATGTTCGTCGACCCGGTCAGCGGTAAAAGCTGGATCGCGCTCGAAGGTCTCAACCAGGTCTGGCGTCTCGACGCCGAGCTTCGCCGTGTCGAGACGCGCCGCCGTCTGCCTGCCCCGCGCTGGCCCGCGAATCGCGGACCCGAAGCGATGGTGCGGCTCGCCGACGGGCGGACGATCATTTTCTCCGAAGATGCTGACGACGACCCGCGCGGGCGCGAGGCGCTGGTCTATGCCGACGATCCCGCGGTCCCGGGCCAACCGCCACAGCGCTTCTTCTACGATTCGGCGGGCAAGGGGCTGGTCAGCGACGCTGCGCCGCTGCCCGACGGCCGGGTGCTGCTCGTTCACCGCCGGCTCGGCTTCGATCCCGTCTTTACGACGATCATCGCGATTCTCGATCCTGCCGACATAGGCCGGGACGGGGCAGTGCATTCGCAGGCGATCGGCCGTGTGCCGCGCGTGTTCGCCGACAATTATGAAGGTGCAGCAATCTCGGTCGATGGCGCGCGCACCTTCCTGTGGCTCGTCTCCGACGATAATTTCAACGTCTGGCAGCGTAGCCTGCTGTTGCAATTCGAACTGGTCGATCTGCCGCCGCGCCGCAGACAGCAAAAAGGCGGCGCCGTTTCCGGCCCGCCTTGATGCGATTCGCATTTGAAGGGGTTTAAGCGGCCTTTTCGGCCAGCTTCTTCGCCACTTCCTTCTTCACTTTGCGCGCCGATGCCGACAGCTTGTCGTCGCCGGCCTTCAGCAGCCAGTTGTCGAGGCCGCCATTGTGCTCGACCGTACGCAGGCCGTGGGTCGATACGCGCATCTTGATGCCCTTGCCGAGTGCGTCGGACAGCAGCGTCACATTCTGCAGGTTCGGCAGGAAGGTGCGCTTGGTCTTGTTGTTGGCGTGGCTCACATTGTGGCCAACCTGGCGGCCCTTGCCGGTCAGTTCGCAGATGCGCGACATGGTCTTCGTCCTCGTCAAAAAAATTCGGGTCGGCGTCCGGGCGCTCCCCGTGAAACGGGAAAGGGCGGGACCGGATGAGCCGGGAAAGGCGCGCGCTTATCGGCTTGCCGCAGATTCGTCAAGGGACTAGCGGGAAAAGCCATGTCGCAATTTCCACTGCCCGACCCGATGCGCCGCGCGCTAAACCTCGCCAAAACCGCGGCGGAGCGGGGCGAAGTGCCCGTTGGCGCGGTCGTCGTCAAGGACGGGCGGATTATCGGCGAAGGACATAATCGTCCGCGCGAATCGCACGACCCGACTGCGCACGCCGAAATCGTCGCGATTCGCGCGGCGGCGGCTGCGCTCGGCAACGAGCGGCTCGACGGCTGCGATCTTTATGTGACGCTCGAACCCTGCGCGATGTGCGCCGGCGCCATCGCCCACGCCCGAATCGCGCGGCTCTATTATGGCGCCGACGATCCAAAGGGCGGCGCGGTCGTCCACGGCCCGCGCACCTTCGCCCAGCCGACGATCCACCACCGCCCCGAAATCTACGACAACATCGGCGCGGGCGAAGCGGCGGCGCTGCTCAAGGATTTCTTCGCGACCCGGCGCTAAAAAATATACCGTCGCCTCCGCCTTCGGGGGCGACGGGTTGGGCTTAACCCAACACCTCGTCCACCCACGCCGGCACCAGCCTGGTCGCCGGCCCTTGTCGCGCCTCGTCGAACCAGTGGCTCCCCTGGCTCGGCTCCATATTCAGCTCAAGCGTCCGCGCGCCGCTCGCGCGCGCCTCGCGGACGAAGCCAGCGGCGGGATAGACCGCGCCCGACGTGCCGACCGACACGAACAGGTCGGCGCGGTTCAGCGCACGATAAATCTCGTCCATCTGATACGGCATCTCGCCGAACCACACGATGTCGGGGCGCAGATACCCCACCATGCCGCACGCGGGGCAGGCGGGGCGGTCGATCAGCGACCCGGTCCACAGGCTGCGCGTGTCGCACGCGGTGCACCAGGCGTTCAGATGCTCGCCGTGCATATGGATCAGCCGCTTCGCCCCCGCGCGCTCGTGCAGATCGTCTATGTTCTGGGTGACGATCAGCAATTCGCCCGGCCATTCGGCGTCGAGCCGTGCCAGTGCGTCATGCGCCGCATTGGGTGCCTTGGTCTGGATTGCCTCGCGCCGCATGTCATAGAAACGCAGCACCAGGTCGGGATCGCGCGCAAAGGCCTCGGGCGTCGCGACATCCTCGACGCGATGCTGTTCCCACAATCCCCCGGCGTCGCGAAACGTGTCGATGCCGCTTTCGGCCGAAACCCCGGCGCCGGTCAGGATGACGATATTTTTGATGGGACGGGACATTCCTTCTCCGTTTGTCCTGAGCTTGTCGAAGGACCGTTCTTCCTTCAAAGCGTCGGTTTAGCAAGAACAGCCCTTCCTCCGTATCAAGTCCGGGGTCAGGGCGAATGAGGATTTGGGGTCATGACGAGCATCGGTATCATCGGCAGCGAAGGACGGATGGGCGTCGCACTCGCCGCGGCCATCGCCGAAGCCGGACAGCGCAGCTGCGGCGTCGACAAGGGCGGCAATGTCGCCAGGCTCGCGGCCGACGCCGACGCGCTCGTCGATTTTTCCTCACCCGCCGCATTGGAAGCGACGCTCGACGCCTGCATCGCTGCGAAGACGCCGATCGTCATCGGCACGACGGGGCTGGAGGAACGCCACCATTATCTGATCGATGATGCCGCGCGTGACATTGCGGTGCTCCAGACGGGCAACACCTCGCTGGGCGTTACCCTGCTCGCGCATCTCGTCCGCGAGGCCGCATCGCGGCTCGACGCCGACTGGGACATCGAAGTCCTCGAAATGCACCACCGGAACAAGGTCGACGCGCCGAGCGGCACCGCGCTGCTGTTGGGCGAGGCGGCGGCCGAAGGGCGCGCGATCGATCTCGCCAAATCCTCCGAGCGCGGCCGCGACGGCCTCACCGGCGCCCGCGGCCATGGCAAGATCGGCTTCGCATCCTTACGCGGTGGCACCGTCGCGGGCGACCATGACGTCATCTTCGCCGGGCCCGAGGAAATGATCACCCTCTCGCATCGCGCCGAAAACCGCATGATCTTTGCGCGCGGCGCGGTGCGCGCGGCACTGTGGCTGGTCCATCAAAAGCCCGGACGCTACACGATGCCGCAGGTGCTGGGGCTGTCGTAACCGCGATGAAGAAAGCCGATATCTTCGAATTCTACCGCCGGCTGGCGGAGCTGAATCCCGATCCCGAGACCGAGCTGGAGTTCGGCAATCATTACCAGCTGCTCGTCGCGGTCGTGCTCTCGGCGCAGGCGACCGACGTCGGGGTGAACAAGGCGACGCGGCGGCTGTTTCAGGAGGTGACGACGCCGCAGCAGATGGTCGACCTCGGCGAAGCGGGGCTGAAAGAGCATATCAAGACGATCGGGCTGTTCAACGCGAAGGCGAAGAATGTCATCGCTCTCTCCGAAATCCTCGTCCGCGAGCATGGCGGCGAAGTGCCCGCCGACCGCGACGCGCTCGTCGAGCTTCCGGGGGTCGGGCGCAAGACCGCCAATGTCGTGATGAACTGCGCTTTCGGGGCGGAGACCTTCGCGGTCGACACCCATATCTTCCGCGTCGGCAACCGCACCGGCCTCGCGCCGGGCAAGACCGTTCTCGCGGTCGAAAAGGCGATGGAGAAGAACACCCCGGGGCCGTTCCGCGTCGGCGCCCACCACTGGCTGATCCTCCACGGCCGCTATATTTGCAAGGCGCGCACCCCCGAATGCTGGCGCTGCCCGGTCGAGGATTTGTGCGCCTACAAACCCAAAACCCCAACGCCGAAGGCGAAGAAGGCAGCGTAATAGCCCGCCGCCTCCGCCAGGGCGGCGATTGATGCTTGCCGCTCCGGCGCGATGCGGCATAGTCCGTAACCATGCGCAACCTTACCGCCCCGCTCGCCCTCGCCGCCGCTCTGCTTGCCGCTGCGCCCGCCCACGCCAAGCCCGCCGATACCGATGCGGCAAAAAAGATCCTCAAGGACAGTATCGCGATCCCGACGGTCGAGGGCCGTGGAAAGGTGCCTGAACTCGCGGCTTATTATGCCGGTGTGCTTAAGGCCGCGGGCTATTCCGACAGCGATATCGAGATCACCCCCATCGGCGAAACCGCGACCTTCGCCGCGACGCTCGCCGGAACGGGCAAGGGCAAGCCGATCGTGCTGCTCGGCCATATGGATGTGGTCGAGGCCGATCCGAAGGACTGGACACGCGACCCTTTCGTTCCGGTCGAGGAAAATGGCTATATTTTCGGCCGCGGGTCGGAGGACAACAAGTTCGACGTGTCGATGATGGTCGCCACGATGGCGCAGCTCAAAAAGGACGGATTCAAACCCAGGCGCTCGATCATCCTGCTGCTCTCGGGCGACGAGGAAACGTCGATGCTGACGACGCGCGCGCTCGCCGCCAAATATAAGGGCGCCGAATTTGCGCTCAACGGCGACGGTGGCGGCGGGACGATCGGAGAGGACGGCAAACCCAAATATTACGGGCTGCAGGCGGGTGAGAAGAGCTATGCTGACTTCACGCTCGAGGTGACCAACCCCGGCGGTCACAGCTCGCGCCCGTCGGGCACCAACGCGATCGTTCAGCTGGCGAACGCGCTCGCCAGGGTCGGCGCCTATCGCTTCACGCCGCAGCAGAATGAGCTGACGAAGGTCGGCATGCCGATCGTCGCCGATCAGGTCGGCGGCGACATCGGCGCGGCGCTCAAGGCCTTTGCCGCCAACCCTGCCGATGCCAAGGCGATCGCCGCGATCCGCGCTGATCCCGAATATGTCGGGCAGATCGGCACCACCTGTGTGCCCACCCTGGTCAAGGGCGGTCATGCCGAAAATGCGCTGCCCCAGCGCGCCACCGCAAACATCAACTGTCGCATCTTCCCCGGCGTCCCGGTCGAAACGGTGCGCGCCGAACTCGAAAAGGTGATCGCCGACCCCGCAGTCAAGGTGAAGACCGATCCCGATGCAAGCGCGAGCGATGCTTCGCCGCTGCGGCCTGACGTCATGGCGGCGGTGTCCAGGGCGGTACATGCGCGCTTCCCTGGCCTGCCGATCATCCCGTCGATGAGCGCGGGCGCCACCGACAGCTATCATTTCCGCATCGCCGGTGTACCCAGCTATGGCGTCGCGGGGCTGTTCAGCAAGGCGAGCGACAGCTTTGCCCACGGCCTCAACGAACGCGCGCCGGTTGATGCGATTCCGGGTGCGCTGGCGCATTGGGATAGTCTGCTGCGGGATTTGTCGAAGTAAGCACCGTCCCCGCGAAGGCTCCGGGCTGCCGGTGGTCCCCGCCTTCGCGGGGGGCGACGGATTAGGGGAGTAGCGCCCCCACCGCCTGCTTGATCATCGCCACCGCCGCCTCGGCGCCAAAGCTCGCGGCGTCGAGCGACAGTTCGAGCCACAGTCCGTCGACCATCGCGGTCAGCATGATCGCCAGCCGCGTCGCATCGACGGGCGAGACCCCGCAAGCGATCAGCAAGTCGCCGAGTCGCGCGCGATAACCGGCATAGCTGTCGGCATGGATCGCAGCCATCCGCGCATCGCTGCGCGCCAGCGCCCAGAAGGCCGTCCACGCGCCAAGCAACTCAGGATCGGTCACCGGCGGACGAAAGCTCGCTCCGAGATAAGCGGAGAGCCGCGCGCGCGGATCGGACCCCGCGCCCGCAACCGCCTCGGCGAAAATCGCATCCATCCGGTCGCTCGTCGCTTCGTACGTCGCGGCGATCAGATCGTCGATTCCCGCGAAATAATGGCGCAGCAGCCCCGGCGAGACCCCGGCGCGCGCGCAGATCGCGCGGACATTGGTGCCTGCCAGCCCCTCTTCGGCGAGGCACGCCGCCGCCGCGCCCAACAGCGCGGTACGGCGGGCGTCAGCGCTTTCGCGCGTAAAGGCTTGGCGGGCGGGCTGCATATTGTTATACATATGTACAACAAGGATGGGCATATGGCAACGGCACCGATTCTCGCACCCGACAGCGACCCGCAAAGCGGCTGGTCGCTGCCTGCATGGACCTACAGCGATCCCGAATTTCATGCCGTTGAAATCGAACGCATCTTTCTCCCGAGCTGGCAGGTCGTATGCCACGATAGCGACATTCCGAACACGGGCGACTGGCACAGCATCGACTATATCGGCGAGAGCGTCATCGTCGTGCGCGGCGCCGATCGCGTCGTCCGCGCCTTCACCAATGTCTGCCGCCATCGCGGCTCGAGGCTGGTCGACGGCGCGGCGGGCTGCGCGAAAAAGCTCGTCTGCCCCTATCACGCCTGGACCTACGACCTCGACGGCCGGCTGACGGGCGTCCCCGATTCGGCAAGCTATCCGACGCTCGACAAGGGCAAGGCGGGGCTGGTGCCCGTTGATATCGAAAGCTGGCGCGGTTTCTGGTTCGTCCGCCTCGCCGATGATGGCGGCCCCTCGGTCGCCGCCATGATGGCGCCCTATGAAGCACAGATCGAACCTTATCGTTTCGAAGAACTCGGCGCGCTCGGCCGCGTCACTCTCCGCCCGCGCGAGGTGAACTGGAAGAATGTCGGCGACAATTATTCCGACGGCCTCCACATCCCCATCGCCCACCCTGGGCTGACGCGCCTGTTCGGCAAAAGCTATGGCGTCGAGGCAGAGGACAATGTCGATCGCATGTGGGGCGATCTGATCGACCGGCCGTCGGTCAACTGGTCCGAACGCATGTATCAGCGCTTGCTGCCGCCGGTCCCGCATCTGCCCGAGGAAAACCAGCGACACTGGCTCTATTTCAAGCTCTGGCCCAATGTCGCCTTCGACATCTACCCCGATCAGGTCGACTTCATGCAATGGCTTCCGGTCAGCCCGACCAGCTGCCTGATCCGCGAGATCAGCTATGTCCTCCCCGATGCCTATAGCGGAGAATGGCGCCGCGAGATGAAGGCCGCGCGCTACCTCAACTGGCGCATCAACCGTCAGGTCAATGCCGAGGACACCGCGCTCATCAACCGCGTCCAGCAGGGGATGGCGTCGCAAAGCTTCACCATGGGGCCGCTCAGCGACAAGGAAGTCTGCCTCAACCATTTCTGCTCGCGGATGCGCGACATCATCCCCGAGGCGCGGCTGGAACATGCCCCGACGCCGGGGTGGAGCCGCAAATGATATTCCAAAACCCGTTCGCATCGAGCGAAGTCGAGATGCCCATCGGGGGGGTATGCCTTCCCGGTGTCTCGCCTTCGCTCGACACGAACGGAGACGGTTGTGGCTGACACTCTACCGGTCCTTATCGTCGGCGGCGGCCCTGCGGGCATGGTCGCCGGACTGCTCTTCGCGCGCGCCGGGGTTCCCGTCACCATCCTCGAAAAGCACGCCGACTTCCTCCGCGATTTCCGCGGCGACACGGTGCATCCCTCGACCCTCGAACTCTTCCACGAAATCGGATTGCTCGAGGAACTGCTCGACGAACCGCACGCGGCGATCGACACGATGACGCTCAACCTGCTCGGCGCGCCCTATACGATCGCGACGATGAAGCATCTGCCCGTCGCCGCGCCCTTCGTCGCGATGATGCCGCAATGGGATCTGCTCGATTTCATCGCGGGGCAGGGCAGGAAATATCCGACATTTGACCTGCGGATGTCGACCGAAGCGACCGGGTTGACCTGTGACGCGGCGAACCGCGTCAGCGGGGTGACACTGGCGAGCGGTGAGGCGCTGCCCGCGCGGCTCGTCATCGCCGCCGACGGGCGCCGCTCGATCTTGCGCGACGCCGCCGAATTGCCGCTCGAGGATCTTGGCGCGCCGATGGACGTGCTGTGGTTCCGGATCCCGGTCCCCGCAGGCAAATCCGCATCGGAGGTGGCGCTCGGCACCATCGACAAGGGCGGCATGGTCGTCGCGATCCCGCGCGGTGACTATTGGCAATGCGCGCAGATTATCGAAAAGGGCGGCTTCGCTCCGATCGAAGCGCGCGGGGTCGGGGCTTTCCGCGACAGGGTCGTCGAAATCGCCCCGGGCCTTGCCGCCGGAATTGAAGCGATTGCCAGCTTCGACGATGTGAAACTTCTCTCGGTGGCGCTCGACCGGCTGACGCGCTGGTCGCGCCCCGGATTGCTCGCGATCGGCGATGCCGCGCACGCAATGTCGCCCGTCGGCGGGGTCGGCATCAACCTTGCGGTGCAGGATGCCGTCGCCGCCGCCAATATCCTCGCCGCACCGCTCGCCGCCGGCGCCGATCCCGATCCGCTGCTCGCCAGGGTACAGGAACGCCGCTGGAAGCCGACGACGCGGATGCAGGGGCTCCAGCGTTTCGCACACCGGAATGTCATCGAACCGATGCTGCTTGGGCAGATTACCCGTGTCCCGCTCGCCGTCCGCCTGCTCGACCGTTTCCCGCTGCTCCGCCGCATCCCCGGCCGTATCCTCGGCCTCGGCTTCGGTCGCCAGCACGTCGAATCCCCACTCGCCAAGGAATATCCATGACCAAAGCCTATGACGCCCTGATTATCGGCGCCGGCCACAACGGCCTCGTCTGTGCTTTCTATCTCGCGCGAGCGGGCCTCAAGGTGCGGATCGTCGAGGCGCGCGATATCGTCGGCGGCGCCGCGGTGACCGAGGAATTTCATCCCGGCTTCCGCAATTCGGTCGCCAGCTACACCGTCAGCCTGCTCCAGCCCAAGGTGATCGCCGACATGAAGCTCGTCGATCATGGCTACCGCGTCATCGAGCGCCCGATCAGCAATTTCTTGCCGCAGGAGGATGGAAGCTATCTGAAACTCGGCGGCGGGCTCGAACGCACCCAAAAGGAATTTGCCCGCTTCTCGGCTCACGACGCCGCGCGCCTCCCCGAATATTATGACATGCTGGAGGGCGTCGCCGATGTGCTGCGCGACCTCGCGCTTAAATCGCCGCCGAACGTCGGCGACGGCTTCAAGACGTTGCTCGACGCGGCGCGACAGGGGCGGGGGCTCACCAGGCTCAGCCTGTCGCAGCAGCGCGACGTGCTCGAGCTCTTCACCAAATCGGCGCGCACCTTCCTCGACAGCTGGTTCGAAAGCGAGGCGGTCAAGGCGGCGTTCGGCTTCGACGCGGTGGTCGGCAATTATGCCAGCCCCGACACCCCGGGCAGCGCTTACGTTCTCCTCCACCACGTCTTCGGCGAAGTGAATGGCAAGAAAGGCGCGTGGGGCCACAGCGTCGGCGGCATGGGCGCGATCACGCAGATGATGGCGAAGGTCTGCACCCAGCTCGGCGTCGAAATCAGCCTCGAAACGCCGGTGTCGCGCGTGCTCGTCGACGGCGGCAAGGCGGTCGGCGTCAAACTGGCGAGCGGTGAGGAAATCGCCGCCGACCGCGTCATCGCCAATGTCGGGCCGAAATTGCTCTACGAACGCATGTTTGATGAAGGCGACATTGCGCCCGAATTCCAGCGCCGGATCAAAGCCTTCAAGGCAGGCAGCGGCACCTTCCGCATGAATGTCGCGCTCAGCGAACTGCCCAAATTCACCTGCCTCCCCGAACCCGGCGAGCATCACCAGTCGGGAATCATCCTCGCCCCGACGCTCGACTATATGGACCGCGCCTTCCTCGACGCGAAGCAATATGGCTGGTCGAAGAAACCGATCGTCGAAATGCTCATCCCCTCGACCGTCGACGACAGCCTCGCTCCCCCGGGCCAGCATGTTGCCAGCCTCTTCTGCCAGCAATTCGCGCCCGAGCTTCCCGATGGCCGCGATTGGGATGCCGAGGAGGGCGCCGCCGCCGACTGCATCATCGACACCGTCGAGCAACATGCCCCCGGCTTCCGCGCATCGATCCTCGGCCGCCAGATTCTCAGCCCCAAAGGGCTCGAACGCAAATTCGGGCTCGTCGGCGGCGATATCATGCACGGCAATATGAGCCTCGACCAGCTCTGGTCGGCGCGCCCCGTGCTCGGCAACGGCGCCTATCGCGGGCCGCTCAAGGGCCTCTATATGTGCGGCGCGGGCACGCACCCCGGCGGCGGCGTGACTGGCGCGCCGGGGCATAATGCCGCGCAGATCATTCTGCGCGACCGGGGGTTTTTCGCTCCCCGGTGGCGCTAAGACCGATCAGCCGAAGACGTCCTGCGCGCCGCCCCCCTTCGGATCGTCGCCAAAACGGTTCGCTCCCTTCGTGCCTTCGAGGCACATGAAGACGAACACGATGATGCCGCCGATATAGGGAATAAAGCTCAGCAGATAGAACCAGCCGCTCTTGTCCTGATCGTGAAAGCGCCGCACCGATACCGCAATGCTGGGGATAAAGAAGATCAGAATATAGGCGATCAGGAATACCCAAAGCAGGACCGGTGGTCCTGCGGTCAGGTCGCTGATCGCGAAAATAATGCCCATCGGAACCAGAACGACGATCAGCTGAAACAGCGCGAACATCCAATATTCCTTGCGCCGCGACCGCCCGGTGAAATCGGCGTAGCGCTTCAACGGCATCAACATCCATTCCATGACTTTGCCCCTTCTTTGATCGAACGCCGGCAAGTCTGAAACCCGATGTTCCGAATAGCAATAGGCAATCGTTTCGCTACGGAAATGCCAGAAAATTCAGCCGACTGCGATCGGGCCGGTCAGGATGGGGCTGCCAACCTCCGCCGCATCACCAGATAGATGGGCAGGCCTGCGGCGGTCATTGCAATGCTCCACAGGCTCGCCTCCCACCCGGCACCATAAAAGGCCCAGCAGCTGTAAGCGAAGGCGAGGATCGTCAGTGCAATGAAGGCCGACGAGGTCTTGAGCGCGCCATCATATTCGAGTTTCAGCGCCGCGAGCGCGCCCGCGATATAGAAAATGATCGCGGTCGTGGTGGTGACCAGCACCATGAAGCTGAACAGTTCAGCCAGCCCGCGCGAATAATTGGCATAGACGATGACGCTCGCGAGGCCACTCGACACGATCTGCGTCACCCACGGCGCGGCGAAGCGGTTGTCGCGCGCGAAAATGGGGGGCAGCAGGCGGCGGTGCGCGAGGTCGCGCGGGATTTCGCCCTGCAACAGGACAAAACCGTTGAGCGCGCCCAGCGCGGCGATCGCGGCGAACAGCGCGACGCCTTGCCCCGCCGACGGGCTGACCAGCATTGCGAAATAGGTAGCGTAGGAAGCGTTCGAATGTTCGAGCGTATCGAGTGGCAGCAGCAAGGTCACCGTCGTGCATGATAAAAGATAGAGAAGCCCGGTCGCCGCCGCCGCGATCATCGTCGCGCGCGGGATCGTCGTTTCGGGGTCGCGCACGCGGTCGCCGACGACGCAGCTGCTTTCAAAACCGAGCAGCGCGAACAGGGTGAGCGTCGCGGCGCTGCCTACCCCCGACAGGCTGACCGGCTGCGTCCCCGCCATCGATGCCGTCGGCGCATCGCCCGTCCCCCACAGCCAGAGCGCGACGAGCACCGCGCCGACGACGGGGATCAGCTTGAGCCCGAGTGTCAGCAATTGCGCGCCGCCCGCACGCCGCACACCGAGCAGATTGACGAAGGTGAAGAACCAGATACACCCGATCGCGATCAGCGCCGGCCCCGCGCCGCCTGCGCCGAGCGCCGGGGCGAGGATCGACAGGTTGGAAATCGCCGCCACCGCGAGCGTCGCGACGACGGTCCAGCAACTGATCCAGTAACTCCACGCAACGATAAATCCGGTGCCGGGGCCGAACGCCGCAGCGGCATAGGTGAAGGTCGCGCTGCCGCCCGGCAATTTTCTGGCCAGCCGTGAAAGAACCGCGGCGAGACACAGCGTCCCGGTGATCGACACCCCCCAGCCGATCACCGCATTCCAGCCGAGCGGAGCAAGGTCGCGCGGGAGCAGGAACACCCCCGATCCGATCATATTGCCCATGCCCAGTGCGACGCACATCAAAAGGCCGAGCTTTTGGCCCGGCCTTTCGGTTGTGATGGTGGTTGCGGTCAACGGGCTAGAACTTGGTTCCGGCGCGCAGCCCGATCGTTTGCGGCCGGTTCACCAATATCTGCACCCGGCTGTTGCACTGGCCACAGTTGGAAAAGCGTGCCAGTTCGGCGCGTTCGTCGAAGGCATTTTCGAGGAACATTTCGAGGCTGTATTTGCCGAAATCATAGCCCACCGCAAAATCGACCGTCGTTGATCCGCTGATCCGGCCAAGGTCCGTCGCCTGTTCCACCCTGATGTCAGCGCTGGCCGAACTGCGATGCGCGATAACCGATTGGAAGTGCATCTCGCCCGACCCGACCGGGAAGGCATAGCGCAGCGTTGCATTGGCGTTGAATTTCGGGGTAATTGGAAGGCGCGTGCCCGCCTGCGCGGCGATCGAATTGCCCGGCCCGGTACAGGTGAACGTCGGATCGTCGAATGCGCACAAATTGTTGCGCGTCTTGGCATCGGTATAGGATGCCGCAGCGGTGATCGTCAGTCCTTCGGTCGGGCGGACATTGATATCGGCCTCGATACCGCGAATGCGGGCGTTGGGGCCGTTGTGGATTTCGGTAAAACTATTTTCGCCGAGGAAGGAGAATTGGAATTTCTTCCAGTCCTGCTGGTATATCGCCGCGTTCAACCGCACCATTCCGTCGGCAAAGGTCGATTTGATCCCCAGTTCGTAATTGGTCAGGAAGTCGGCAACATAGGGGGCGACGGTCGACCGCCGGTTGATGCCGCCCGGACGGAAGCCGCGCGACCAGGTCGCATAGGTCATCAGATCCTCGGTCGGTTTCCACGTCAGGTTCAACTTGTGCGTGAAACCGTCATCCTTGATCCGCTTTGGAACCAGCTTGCCGTCCACATAATCGGCCAGATTGGTGCAGGGTCCGCCGGGAACGGCAGCGGGAAGCAGCGTCAACGAGCTGCTGTAGGTCTCGCTGTCTGCGTCGTACAGCCGTTCCCCTGCCGTCGTGAAACATTGGGCGACGCCGGTGCGGTTGCTGTTGGCGCCATTGGGGGGCGAATCGGAAAATCCATTGCCCGGATTGCGGCCAAATCCGAAGAATCCGATCAGGCTGTTGTCATATTTGAAATAGCGCCCGCCGCCGGTCAGCGTCAGATTCGGCAATATGTCGAAACTCGCCTCACCGAACGCCGCATAATCCTTGTCGACGCGCTTTTGCTCTGTCAGCCACAGCGTCCCGGGCCTGCCGTTCACCGACAGCACGTCGGCCAGCCCGGGGACCCTGTAATCCTGATGGATCGCATTGCTTTGGCGCTGATAAAACAGCCCTGCGACGACGCGGAAGCGTTCGTCCTGCGGCGACGCGATGCGGAACTCCTGGCTCATCTTGCGGAAATGGTCGGTGCCGATGATGAACTGGCGCGGATCAATTGTATTGCCGGTATTGTCCTTGAAAGAGTAATATTCTGCCAACCCGCCATAGTCGGCATAGAGGGCGTCATAAGCTTCGGCATAATCGGTGTAGTCGTTGATCTGATAGGCTTTGCGATCGAGATAGGCGCCGGCATAGGTGACGTCGAAATTGCCCAGCTTGCCCTCGATCGTCAGCGCCGCCTGGATGAAGCGGTCGCTGCGGTTGTCGGGATAGAAACGCTGGACCTGCAAATCGCCAACACGCGGATCCTGCGCGAAGGTACCGTGGCTGGTCTGCTTCTGGTACAGCACGGTCGGGGTTACCGTCCAATTATCGTCGAGATCGACCTTCAGCGCGGCGCGGCCGCCATAGACCTCGCTGTCGTTGAAATTCTTTTTGACGAATGCGTCATTGTCGACGGAGATTCCGCCCGGCGTCGGCAGGAAGCTGCGCGTTCCCGCCACATTGTCGATGTAACCGGCGTTGTGCTGATACCAGCCGACCACGCGCAGCGCGGCCATCTCGCTGATCGGGAGATTGACCATGCCTTCCAGCCGGCCGCCGATATCACCGCTTTTGACGCTGTTGATCTCGCCATCGACGCGGCCTTCGAAACCGGCCGTGCTCGGCTTGTTGGTGATGATGCGGATCGTGCCGGCTTGCGACGACGCGCCGTATAGTGTGCCCTGCGGCCCGGCGAGCGATTCGATGCGCGCGATGTCATAGACATGGATGTCGAGCGTGCCGCCGATGGTCGTGACCGGCTGCTCGTCGAGATAGACGCCGACGCTGGGCAGCGAACCCGAATGATTGCCGTCGCCGCCGCTGGCGACGCCGCGCATATAGACGGTGGTGACCCCCGGCTGGCTCGACTGAAACGAGACGCTGGGGAGCAGTTTCGAGAAATCCTCGAAATTGGTGACGTTGAGCTGGTCGAGCTTGCGGGTGCCCAGTGCCTGGATGCTGATCGGCACATTTTGCAGATTCTCTTCGCGCTTTTGCGCGGTGACGACGATCTCCTCGTCATAACTCCTTCCGGGGGGCTCCTGTGCCATCAGTGGGAGAGGGGCCAGAACACTGCCCGACAGCGACGCCAAAAGCAGTGCGCGGCAAGAAAAACGGACCGACATAAAAGTCTCCCCCCTGATGGTCGCGCGCCGCTGGTCATGGCGGCGCCGATGAGGGAGTTTTCTACAGTTCCATGGCGTCGTCAATCGAGCCGAGGGGATTATGCCGCCGAACCGGCGGTTTCAAGGGCACTATGACAAAATTGCCACAATGGGTTCAGGGAATGGCCGGATATTGCGCCAATACTGGCCCCAGCGCGTCTTTCAGCGGCTGCAACTGTGCCTCCATCGCGCGCCATTGCCCGACCCCGTCGCTGTTGATCGGCCGCCGCACCTGTTCCGAACTCGCGGTGCGCACCGCGCGGTCATTGGCATAGAAATGCAGACACGCCTCTTCAAAGGGCAGTCCGAGATATTCGAGCAGCGCGCGCACCTCAGTTTCCAGATCGGCGATCAGCCGTTCGTGAATCACCCGGTGGATGCGCCCCGGCAGCACCGTATCGAAATGGCCCAGCAGATCGGCATAATCGGCATAATATTGCCCCATGTCGGTCAGACTGTAGCTGAACGCTTGGCCGCGCGCGAAATGCTGTTTGAAGTTGGAGAAACAGCAATCCATTGGATGGCGCCGTGCATCGATGATCTTGGCATGCGGCAGGATCAGCTGGATGAAGCCGATGTGCAGCCAGTTGTTGGGCAGTTTGTCGATATAGAAGGGCTTGGCGCTTTTGCGCTGGATGTTGGTATCGCGCAAAAAAAGCTCGCCCAACGCCCGCGCGCCGGCAGCGCTCAGTTGCGCAATCCCGCCCTGGTTCCGCGCCTTTGCGGCCAGCTTGGGAATGTCGGGCAGTTCCATCGTGCCCTCGACCATCGAATGGCTCGCCAATATCTGTTCGATCAACGTCGACCCGGCGCGCGGCATGCCGATGATGAAGATCGGGTCGGGGGCGTCGGCGCCAAAATCGCGCCGCGCCTCGAAAAATTCGCGGGTGTAGAGCGATTTGGCATGATCCACTGCGGCGTGCGTCTGCTTGGCGTCATAGGGGAGCAGCGCTTTGCGCTGCGCATTTCCCTTCGCATAGTGGCGAAACGCGGTTTCGGCCTGCCGCCTGTCGTCATGCGCCTTGCCGAGCGCGAAATGGAGGTGGAAACGGTCCTCCGGGCTGATGTCGTCCCGGTCCAGCGCCGACAGCATCGCCGCGATATCGGTGTCGTCGAAGGCGACGGTCTTGAGGTTGGCGAGGCTCCACCACACTTCGCCCAGCGCCGGTGCGAGCGTGAGCGCGTGGCGATAGGCGGCGACGGCGTCGGCCTGCCGCCCCACGGTCTTGAGCATATGGCCATAAGACATCCAGATCCTGGGCTGTTTGCCCAGGCTCGCCAGAACCTGCTCATAAAGTTCCAGCGCCTCGTCAAACTCGCCGACCCGGCCCAGCGCGGCGGCTTTCAGATTGGCGTTCGACATATTGCCGGGATCGAGCTGTTGCAGCTGCTCCAGTTCGATCACGGCTTCGGCCGACCGTCCCTGGCGGTGAAGGATGGTCGCCAGATTGGATCGCGCCGCGAGAAAGTCCGGTGCGATCTCGAGCGCGCGCCGCAACAGATTCTCGCTGTCGCGATAGCGCTCGATCCTTGCCGCCAGTTCGGCGAGCATACGGATCGCGGCGACGTCGAAGGGATCGCGTTTCAATTGCGCTTTCAGCAGCGGCTCGGCCTCGTGCAGTCGGCCGTCGTGAAGCGCCAGGGCCGCTGCCATCATGTGCGGATTTGCCAATCCCTGCGCGATGGATTTGCGGACCTGGTCGGACACGCCGCGATCAGCCCTTTGCCGCCCGCGCCTTGGCCACCGCCTCGCGCAGCCCGGCGTAGCCGATCTGGCCCTGCATTAACTGGTCGCCGATGATCCAGGTCGGGGTGGCGTTCAGCTGCAACTGGGTCGCGATGGCGAGGTTGCTGTCGAGCTCGCGCTGGAACAGCGCCTCGTTCGCGGTCGCGTCGGCGCTGCCGTCGGTGACGACCCCTGCGCGCTCGGCGGCCGCGGCGATGCCGGCCTTGTCAAGCGATCCCGCTGCAAACATCGCGTGGTGGAAGGCGTCATATTTGCCCTGGCGTGCGGCGGCGAGGGCCATCAGCGCGGCATCGCGGCTTTGCGGCGCGATAATCGGCAGTTCGCGGAACACGACCTTGACGCGCTTGTCCTCACGGATCAGCCGGTCGACATCGGGAACGCTCGCGCGGCAGAAACCGCAGGCATAGTCGGTGAAGACGACCAGAGTCACATCGCCGTCGGCATTGCCCGCCCATGCACCGGCATAGGGCTTTTCCAGCGCGGGTCGGATCGCGTCGATCGCCTTCGCCATTTCCTTGCCGCGCTGGGCTTCCAGCGCTTCGGGAATGACCTGGGGATTGGCGTGGATATAGTCGGCGACGATCGTTTCGACCTCGCTCTTGCTCATCCCGCCGCCGAAACGCCCGCCGAGCCAGAAGACCATACCGAGCAGCGCGAGGCCGGCGATTCCGACCAGCCATTTGCGCGATGCTCCGCCGTCCATTTCCATTCCTTTGATCTGCGGCAGGCGCGGGGCGGCCATCGCCTTGGCGCTTGCCGGTTTTTTTGTGGCTGCCGGGGGCACATGCGGCGACCGGTCGTCGCTTTCGACCGCCGCGTGCGGCGTCGGTGTGGCCATCATGGGGAGCTCGCCCGCAAACAGCGGCAGGTCGGGCGCGGTGGAGCGTTCGACTGCTTGCTCCGCCGCTTCCTCGCGCGCCAGCAATTGCGCGAGCCCCGACGGCGGCGGGGGCAAATCCTCGTGCGGGGTCGGCAGCAATTTTGTCGCGGCGTCGCCGATGCTGTCGCGCAGACTTTCGCTGCCCGCCCGCGCGGCCTGACCGATCCCGGCCTTGGTCTTGCCGGCGACTTCGCCCAGCCCGCGGCCGGCTTCGCTCGAAATTTTGGCGACCTTGTCGCCCAACGCCATTTTCTCCCACGCCTCGCCGCTGGCGGCGGCAGCGGCGCGCCCGGCGCGGGCCGAGCCGCTGCCGATCGTGCGCGCGGTGCGCGCGGCGAGAATGCCGCTGCGTTGCGCGAGGTCGCGCGACCGGCGTGGAATTTCCATCGCTTCCACGCGCGCGGGGATGTCTGCACGCTCGCCGACGCGGATCGTCCAATCGGCAAAAGCTTCGCTTGCGGTGCGGATGGTTTGCCACAGATTCGCGGCGCCAGCCTTTAATGCTTCGGGCTTCACCAGCGGCGGGCGCGGCGCTTCGTCACGCGCGGGGTAGCGCGCCAGATCGATGCCGACCGGCGGGGCATCTTTCGGCTTGGCCAGGCCTTCGCTCGCCATGGGACGCTGGGCGTCACGCGGCAGCGGTGTTTCCGCCTGGTCGTCGCGCAGCCACGGCTGGTAATAATCGTCGTTCTTGTTGGTCACTTGTCGCCCTTGCGCATCTCGGATTTGCGATGCCTGTTCCGTATTCTGCTTGAATCTAACGCCGTTTGCGCTCGCGTTCCACTTCGACGCGAGCGACCAACGAAATATCCTGTGCACGAATCCAGTCGGGCGACCCCTCGGGCAGGCCCTGCATCGCGGTTTCGGCATTACGCAGTGCAAGTGACGCCTGTCCACCCATGAGTTGGTAGCGTTCGGCCGAGGCGAGCGCGGCGCGCGGTTGATCGCCCTTGTTCGCATAGACGATGCCAAGCTGATACCAAGCGAAGGGGTTCTGGTTGTCGAGCGCGACCGCGGTCTTGAGCACCTCTTCGGCCTCCGCAAAATTGGCGGGGTCTTCAGTCGCGATCAGCGCATGGCCCAGCGTCGCGCTGATCAGTGGCTGCGACCGCGAAATCGTCACCGCCTTGCGCAGCGCCGGAATGGCTTCCTTGGGGCGCCCGGATTCGAGCAGGATCTGGCCTTCGAGTTCGAGGAAATAGGGGTCGTTCGGATTGGTCGCGAGCAGCCCTTCGACCTCGGTCAGCGCCTTTTGCGGATAGGCGCTCCTATGCCAGGCATAGGCGCGGGCATAGCGCGCCGGGACGCTGCTGTTGCTCTCGGGGAATTTGCGCAGCGTCCGATCGGGGTCGGCCATGAAACCCGAAAGCTTGGCCTTCACGCGCTGGAATCGCTTTTCGATTTCGGGGTCGGCGGGCTTGGTCCACGCCGGATCGATGACATAGACCTCGCGCAGTGCCTGAATGCGGTCGCCCGACATCGGGTGGGTGCGGCCATAGGCCTGATCATCGTCCTGTTTGACCCCGTAACGAAATTCCAGATTCTGCAATTTCTTGAAAAAGGCCAGGCTGCCGCGGCCGCTGATCCCGGCTTTTGAAAGATATTGTGAGCCCGCAGCGTCGGCGGTCGATTCCTGGACGCGGGTAAAGGCGAGGAATTTTCCGAGCGCGGCCTGTTGGCCCGCCATCATGACGCCCATGCCGGCCTCGCCCGCGCCCGCGGCAATCGCCGCGGCGCCCAGCAGCAGGCTGAGCAGCGAGATGCCGGTTGCGGTCTTGGCGCCCTCGTTGACGCGGATCGCATGGCCGCCCATTACATGGCCCAGTTCGTGGGCGAGCACCCCCTGCACCTCTTCGGCGCTGTCGGCGGCCTCGATCAGCCCGCTGAAGACATAAATATCCTGGCTGCCGGCGACAAAGGCGTTGATGCTGGGGTCGCCGAGCAGGTGGACGCGGACCTGGCCGCGCTGGAGCCCCGCCGCCTCGGTTAGCGGGTCCATCATATCCTGTAACAAGACTTCGGTTTCGGCGTCGCGCAGGATCGATTGCGCCATGGCCGGGCGCAACGCAATCGCGAGCATCGCCAGTAAAGTCAGGGTGATGCGGAAAAACACGCTCGTCCGGCGCGCGATAGATGGTGGGGGAGAAATCATCTCCCGCTGTCTTGCGCCGCGCGCCTGAACCCCGACTGAAGCCATAGGGGCTTTGTGGGGTTCAGAACGCGCGGAAGCAAGGTTTGGCTTAATTTCCGAAAGTACGCTGCCACCAGCCACGGCGCGGTTCGCCGTCGGGACCGATGCCTTCGCCTTCAGCATCGCCATCGACGTTCGCCGGTTCGGCTTCGCGTTCGACGGCGGCTTCGGGCGCGGCTTCAGCGGCCACGGCTTTTTTGGCGCGGCTGGCGCGCTTCTTGGGTGCGGGCTTGGCCGGGGCTTCTTCGGGCGCGGCTTCGACGGCTTCGGCGGCCGCTTCGGCTTCGACCGCGACGGGTGCTTCTTCGGCGACCGCTTCAGCTTCGGCCTTGGCGGTGTCGGCCTTGGTCTTGCGCGGTGCACGCTTGCGCTTCGGCTTGTCGGCGGGCGCTTCTTCGCTGACCGGTTCGGCGGCTTCGGCTTCTACCGGTGCAGCGGCTTCGACCTCAACCCCGGCCTCGGGCTCGAGGGCCTCGACTTCGGTGCCAGCTTCGCCAGCGTCGGTCTTCGGCTTGCGACCGCGGCCACCACGGCGGCGACGCGGCTTGGCTTCGGCTTCCACCACTTCGGCTTCGCCCTCGGCATCCGTCTCGGCCGGAGCGGCCTCGGCGGTTTCGCCTTCGACACCCTCAGCATCGCCTTCGCTCTCGGCATCGCTGCCTTCGGCGATTTCATTGCCATCCTCGTCGCGGCGACCGCGGCGGCCACGGCGACGACGACGGCGGCGCTTGCGGCCTTCGCCATCGGTTTCGCTTTCCTCGCGCGCTTCACGCGGCTGGCGGGCGGGGCGTTCGGCAGCCTCTTCGGCTTCGGCTTCGGTTTCTTCTTCTTCCTCGTCGAAGAATTCCTCGTCCTCATCATCTTCGATCGGGGCGATCGGGGCGAAGCTGCGGCGCGCGACCGGCGGCGGACCGCTGACCTCGACCGCCATGCGTGCGCCCTCGGTCTCGCCGTCGGGCAGGATTTCGACCGTCACGCCGTAGAGTTCCTCGATCTCGCGCAGCTCGCGGCGCTTTTCGTTGAGGAGGTAGAAAGTCGCTTCCTGGCTCGCGCGCAACGTGATCCGGCTACCCTTGCCGCGTGCGGCTTCCTCCTCGATCAGGCGCAGCGCGCTGA
Source organism: Sphingopyxis sp. GW821-FHT12C06 (assembly GCF_058807415.1). NCBI lineage: Bacteria > Pseudomonadati > Pseudomonadota > Alphaproteobacteria > Sphingomonadales > Sphingopyxidaceae > Sphingopyxis > Sphingopyxis sp. GW821-FHT12C06. The sequence goes on from NZ_JBXAQR010000005.1 coordinate 335,348, forward strand.
GGCCTGCTGACGAAGCGGTGCGGACGAGGCCGGTGCCTTCGCAATGCGGGCACGGGCGCGTCGAGGCTTCGAGCACGCCGGTGCGCAGGCGCTGACGGCTCATCTCCATCAGGCCAAAGCCTGAAATGCGGCCGATCTGGATGCGCGCGCGGTCGTTCTTCAGCGCATCCTTCATCGCGCGCTCGACCTTGCGGACGTTCGAGCCATGATCCATGTCGATGAAGTCGATCACGACCAGCCCGGCCATGTCGCGCAGGCGCAACTGGCGCGCGATTTCGTGCGCGGCTTCCAAATTGGTGCTGACCGCAGTCTGTTCGATATTATGCTCGCGCGTCGACCTGCCCGAGTTGATGTCGATCGACACCAGGGCTTCGGTCGGGTTGATCACCAGATAACCGCCCGATTTCAGCTGGACGACAGGATTGAGCATCCCGGCCAGCTGATCCTCGACGCCGTAACGCTGATAGAGCGAGACCGGGTCGGCATATTGCTTCACGCGCCGCGCATGGCTCGGCATCAGCAACTTCATGAATTGCTTGGCGGCCTTGTAACCCTCGTCGCCCTCGACGAGGACTTCCTCGATATCCTTGTGATAAATATCGCGAATCGCGCGCTTCACCAGGTCGCTGTCCGAATGGATCAGCGCCGGGGCGCTCGATTCGAGCGTCTTTTCGCGAATCTCGTCCCAGACGCGGGCGAGATAGTCGAAGTCGCGTTTGATCTCGACCTTGGTGCGCGCCATGCCGGCGGTGCGGACGATGCAGCCCATCGTCGGCGGCAGGTTGAGCTCGTCGACCATCGCCTTCAGCTTGCGGCGATCGGCGCCGTTCGAAATCTTGCGGCTGATCCCGCCGCCGTGCATCGTGTTCGGCATCAGCACGCAATAGCGGCCGGCCAGCGACAAATAGGTGGTCAGCGCGGCGCCCTTGTTGCCACGTTCTTCCTTGACGACCTGGACCAGCATCACCTGGCGACGACGGATAACGTCCTGAATCTTGTAGCGGCGGCGCAGCGACATGCGGTTTTCACCATCGTCGTCGTCGCGGCGTCCGCGCCCGCGTCCACCGCCCTTGCGGTTATTGCCACGGCCGCGTCCACGGCCCCGGCGGTCGCCGCGGTCGTCCCCGGTTCCTTCTGAACCTTCTTCCGATCCTTCGGCACCCTCTTCGGTGTCGCCATTTTCAGAATCTCCATGGTCGTCGCCGTCGTGCCGGTCGTCATGATCGTCATCGCGATCGGCGCGGGCGTCGCCATTTTCGTCTTCGTCATGATATTCGACGTCGGCGACATCGCCTTCCAGCTCGTCGAGGTCTTCCTCGGCGCGCTGGGCTGCGGCTGCAGCATGCTCGGCCTCTTCGCGCAGCAATGCTTCGCGGTCTTCCTTCGGAATCTGGTAATAATCGGGGTGGATTTCGCTGAACGCCAAGAACCCGTGGCGGTTGCCGCCATATTCGACGAACGCCGCCTGCAGCGACGGTTCGACGCGGGTTACTTTGGCCAGATAGATATTGCCCTTGAGCTGCTTATGCTCGGCGGACTCGAAATCAAACTCCTCGATGCGGTTTCCCTTGGTGACGGCGACCCGGGTTTCTTCCCGGTGCCGCGCGTCGATCAACATGCGCGTGGTCATTATAAACACTCCAAGCGCGCCGTGGCGCGCCAGTTAAAAATCCCGCAAACGCCTTTGAGCAGCGGTCGCGGCGGAAAAGGGTGAAACGAAAAAAGACGTTATTGCCGCGTCCTGGCTGCGTCCGGCCACGCATATCTGCGTGATGGTCCGGTCCGCGCATGCGGTCTTCACGTCCAGCGACGGCCGGGGCGAAAGCGCCCGCGTCGCGGAGTGAAGAGAGCATGGCAAGCCACATGCGGCATCAACCTGTTACGGGATGAGCGGGCGGGCAGGGCGGGCGTAAGGCGAACGCCCCGACTGTCCGGTCAACCGGGTGGACTGGTGGCACATCGCCATTCCCCGCGTGTCCGGCACCAGGGCAGCCATGATCCGCAGATTCGCGGGTCAGGCCTTCCCCTCAAAAGGCCGGACGGCGCCGGGAACGACACCGCCAGTGGAGGCCGTGCTAGCATCGGCATCTCCCGACGGCAACCACAACCACCGTACAAAGATGGGTTGTACCACGGGTGTTGCAAGAAGCGCGCACCGTCAGCCATGCCGGATCGCCCGTGAGACTTGCCGCTTTGGGGTGATATGACCGGCTACATTCAAGGATGATTTCATTATGCTCTGCAGCCGCGCACGGGCTGTTTCTGATTATGCGCTGGACCATTGCCCGGCGGCAGCGGCATAGAGGCGGCATGAGCCTGCTGCTCGTCCTGATGGCGATGATGTCCCACCCCGCAGCGGCGCTCGCGGGACCCGTAGACGCGGTCGCGCTCCATGATTCGGGACGCTTCGCCGCCCGTCTTCGCATCGAGCGCCCGCCGCCGGTGCGGTTTCGCGCCAAACCGCCCGAAAAACGTTATAGCGTCACGGTTCCGATCGGCCGCGCGAAGCCAGCGTTGTCGCTGCCGAGGATCGAGGGCCCCGGCGACACGCGACTGCCGCTGGTCGTGATCGATGCGGGCCATGGCGGGCACGATCCGGGTGCGCTGTCGCCGCATAGTGGCAAGCGCGAAAAGGACATCACGCTGGCGCTCGCTCGTGCGATTCGCGATGACCTGGTCGCGTCAGGCCGCGTCCGCGTTGCGCTCACCCGTTCTGATGACCGCTATCTTCTGCTCGAGGAACGTTCGGGCATAGCGCGGCGGCTCCAGGCCGACCTGTTCCTTTCGATTCACGCCGATGCAGCAGAGAATGAAGAGGCGCGCGGCGCGTCCATCTATACCTTGTCCGAAACCGCCTCCGACCGCGAAGCGGCGCGGATCGCGGCGCGCGAGAATCGGGCGAATATCATCAATGGCGTCGATCTGGGCGCGCACAGCAGCGAGGTGTCGTCGATCCTCCTCGACCTCACCCAGCGCGAAACGATGAATCGCGCCTCCGATTTCGCCCGCTTGCTACAGCGCGAGGCTGCGGATGCGGTCACATTCCGCACCACCGCGCATCGCTTCGCCTCGTTCGTCGTGCTCAAGGCACCCGACACGCCGTCTATTCTGTTCGAAACCGGCTTTATTTCGAACAAGGAAGATGGCGAATTTCTCGCGTCGCCGGCGGGACAGAAAAAGGTGGCGCGCGGCGTACGCGAAGCGGTGCAAGTCCATTTTGCAAGGCGGATCGCGGCGCGTTAGGCCGCCTCTGCGTTTTGCCGGGAACGGGAGCGCTGCGGGCGCGCCTTTCCCATGCTGGCGCGGCGCGATTTTCCCGATTTGCGACGATTCGAAATAGTATAGTCTTGACTATCTTTCTTCATCCACCCACGCGTAGGCTTGTGGGCGACGAAGGAGAGTGGATTATATGCGTTGGAGCAATTGGTCGGGGAGTGTCGAGGCCACGGCACGGGTCGCCCGCCCGCGAAGTGAAGAGGAATTGGCGGGGCTGATCCGCGGCGCACGAAAGGTGCGCGCCACAGGGGCCGGACACAGTTTCATGCCTTTGTGCGAATCAGACGATACGATCGTCAGCCTCGACGATCTGCCCGGCGGCATCACGATCGCCGCCGATCGCCGTACTGCACGCATTCCTGCCGGGTGGAGCATCAAGCAACTGACGGCAGCGCTGTGGGACGAGGGCCTGGCGCTCGCCAATCAGGGTGACGTCAATCCGCAGTCACTGGCGGGCGCAATGGCGACCGGTACCCATGGGACGGGGGCGGCGCTGGGGTCGCTCGCGACCTTCGCTACGGGATATCAGCTGATCGGCGCCGACGGCGAGGCGCGCTGGTGCGACGCCCGGACCAACCCCGATTTGTTCGAAGCACAGCGCCTGTCGCTCGGCCTGTTCGGGGTCGCGACGGAGATCGAAACCGCGGTGGTCCCCGCCTATTATCTTGCTGAACGGCTCGAAAGGCGGCCGTGGGCTGAGATCCGCGAATGTTATGACGAGCTTGCCGACCAGCATCGGCATATCGAATTCTGGCTCTTTCCGCACAGCGACCAGGTGATTTTGAAGACGCTCACCCCGACCGATCCCTGCGATCCACCGCCGACCTCCACCGATATCGAGGAAACCGCCTTTCGTCGCGTGCTCGACATTGCGGCCAAGGCGCCCGCGCTCACTCCCTGGCTCCAGCGGGCGATGATGCGCACCCGCATCGAGGGCGAACGCAGCGGCCCCGCACACAATGTCTTTCCTTCCGAACGCACCGCGCGGTTCGAGGAGATGGAATATGAAGTGCCGCGCGCGGCGGGGCTCGCGGCGCTCGACGAAGTGATCAACTGGATCCGGCGCGGCCGCCTGCCGGTGACTTTTCCTTTCGAATATCGCACCGTCGCGGCGGACGATATCTGGATGAGCCCAATGAACGCGGGGCCCGTTGCCGCCATTTCGATGCACCAGTATAACAAGATGCCGTGGCAACAGCTGTTCACTGACGCCGAGGCGATTTTCCGCGCCCATCGCGGGCGTCCGCATTGGGCCAAGCGCCACACGCTGACCCGCGCCGATGTTGACACCCTCTACCCGATGGCCGAACGCTATCGCGCGGTTCGCCGCGCCGCCGATCCGGCCGGAAAATTCCTCAATCCCCATCTCGAGGCGTTGTTTTCATGAGTGACGATTTGACGCTGCATAACCATCTGATCGGCCGGCAGGGGAGCCGCGCCGACCTCAATACCCCGGCGCTGGTGCTCGATGTCGATGCAGTCGACCGCAATATTGCCCGGATGGCGCGCCTTGTGGCGGAGCGGGGTGTCCGGCTGCGCCCCCATGCCAAGACGCACAAAAGCGTCGATATCGCGAAGCGCCAGATTGTGGCGGGTTCGGTTGGCGTTTGCTGCGCCAAGATCGGTGAGGCGGAGGTGCTGGCCGATGGTGGCATTGCGGGGATATTGATCACTTCGCCCGTCGCCGCGCCGCGTGCGATCGAGCGGCTCGCGTTGCTGGCAAAGCGCGCGCGCGGCCTGATGGCGGTGGTTGATCATCCGCAGGTCGCGGCGCGAATCGACGCGGCGCTGGCAGCGGCCGATGTGCGGCTTGACGTCATCATCGACATTGACCCCGGCATTGCGCGCACCGGTGTGGCTTCGGCCGCAGCGGCTGTCGCGCTGGCGCAGGCGATCGCGGCCGCGCCGCGCCTCCGCTATCAGGGCGTCCAATTTTACTGCGGGTCGCAGCAGCATATCGAGGATTATGCCGAACGCCGTGCCGCCATCGTAGAGCGCACCGCCTATTTGAATGAGATCATCGCGGCGCTGACTGCTGCCGGGTTCGCGCCGTCGATCGTCACCGGATCGGGCACCGGGACGCACCATATCGACCTTGAACTCGGGACCTTCACCGAACTTCAGGCGGGCTCCTACGTGTTCATGGACAAGCAGTATCTCGACTGCGACCTGACCGGCGGCGGCGAGGCGCCGTTCGAAGTGTCGCTCGCGGTCGATGCGCGCGTTGTCAGCGCGAATCATTCGGGCCTCGTCACCATTGACGCCGGTTTCAAATCGCTGTCGACCGATGGCGGGGTGGCGGTGGTCCAGCGCGGCGCGCCTGAAACAGCCTTTTTTGCCTTCATGGGCGACGAACATGCGGCGCTGATCGCGCCCGATATCGGGACCCGGCTGCAACCCGGTGATCCGGTGAGTCTGACTGTGCCGCACTGCGACCCGACAGTGAATCTCTACGATCACTACCATGTCGTCGCTGCCGACACGCTGGTTGCGATCTGGCCGGTCAGCGCGCGCGGCCGGTCGCGCTGACGCGTCCAGCCGGGGGGAGTTGTGCCGCCCACCGCAACCATCTTCCCTTTCGGCGATACAGGCGATAGAGGCTTGGACATATGGTCGCCGACAGTCCGCCCGATTTCCGCTTGCGCCTGCGCCGCGACAGCAATGCCGTCCTTGGCTGGTTCCGCGACATGTGGACCCGGCGCTGGTTCCGATGGTTCGGCTATCTGGCGCTTTCGGGCCTGCTTGGCCTCTTTCTGATCTGGCTGATTTTCGCGCGCGACCTGCCTTCGGTCGATCAGCTGCGCGATTACGAACCGCCGCTGCCGACAATGGTTCGCGATGCGGAGGGCAAGCCGGTGCATGCCTATGCCCGCGAACGCCGCGTCCAGCTCGACTACAGCGAATATCCCAAGACGCTGGTCAATGCCTTCCTCTCGGCCGAGGACAAGACCTTCTTCAGTCATGGCGGGATCGACTATCCGGGTATCGCGAGCGCGATCATCACCAATGTGACCAACAGCGGCCGGCCGGTCGGCGCGTCCACGATCACCCAGCAGGTGGCAAAGAATCTGCTGCTCACCAACGAACTCAGCTATCGCCGCAAGGTTCGTGAGGCGATTCTCGCGATGCGCATCGAAAATGCGCTGACCAAGGAACAGATTCTCGAACTCTACCTCAACGAAATTCCGCTCGGCCGCCGCAGCTTCGGCGTCCAGGCCGCGGCGCGGGCCTATTTCGACAAGGATGTCGACCAGCTCGCGCTGCATGAAATGGCCTTTCTTGCCATCCTGCCCAAGGCGCCTGAAAAATATGGTCGTGCCCGTTTCGCGGACGAGGCGCTGGCGCGGCGCAATTTCGTTCTCGGCTCGATGGCGAGCAATGGCGCGATCACGGCGGCGCAGCGCGATGCCGCGCGCGCGATGCCGCTGGGGCTCACCGACAGCGGCAACCGCGCGGTCGCGCAGGTCGGCGGCTATTATATGGAAGAGGTGCGACGCCAGCTGATTGCCGAATTTGGTGAAACGGCCGAGAAGGGCCCGCATAGTGTCTATGCTGGCGGCCTTTGGGTGCGCACCCCCTATGACGCCAAAATGCAGGCCGCGGCGACCAATGCGCTGCGCCGCGGCCTCATCCGCTATGATGCGGGCAAGGGCTGGTCGGGGCCGATCGCGCGGATCGAGGCCGACGACCAGTGGGCGAGCCGTCTCGCCTCCAGCTTCATCGGCATCGACTATGACGGCTGGCGAATCGCCGCCGTGGTTTCCAAATCGCCCGGTGCGGCGCAGATCGGCTTTGCCGACGGCACGACCGGTACATTGCCCGCGGGCGCTGCGGCGCTGGGCTATCGCAAGACCGGCGGCAGCGCCTTTTCGGCAATGCGTCCCGGCGACCTGATCGCGGTCAAGGCGACCGGCGGCGGCAATTATGCGCTCAAGAATATTCCCGAGGTCTCGGGCGGCTTCATGGCCGAAAGCCCCCATTCGGGCCGTATCTATGCGATGCAGGGCGGCTTCGACGTCCGCCTCTCGCCGTTCAATCGCGCGACGCAGGCCGAACGCCAGCCGGGCTCGACGATCAAGCCGTTCGTCTATGCGACCGCGCTCGACAATGGCATGACCCCCGCGACCCTGATCGTCGACGGACCCTTCTGCGTCTATCAGGGCGCCAGCCTCGGCAACAAATGCTTCCGCAACTATGGCGGCGCGGGCGGTTCGGGTGAACATACGATGCGCTGGGGCCTCGAACAGTCGCGCAACCTGATGACGGTCAAGACCGCGAGCCAGGTCGGCATGGAACCGATCGTGGAAACGATCAAGACCATGGGCATCGGCAAACACGAGCCCTATCTCTCGACCGCGCTTGGTGCGGGCACGACGACGGTCGAAAAAATTACCAATGCCTTCGCGATGCTCGCCAACCATGGCCGCGAGCTCAAGCCGCGGGTGATCGACTATGCGCAGGACCGCCGCGGCAAAGTGATCTTTCCGAAGAATTGGAAGCCCTGCGACGGCTGCAACAAAAAGGATTGGGACGGCCGGCCGATGCCGCGTTTCGCCAAATCGGGCAAGCAGCTGATGGACCCCATGACCGCCTATCAGGTCGTCCATATGCTCGAAGGCGTCGTCCAGCGCGGCACCGCTGTGCGTCTGCGTGACCTCGGCGTGCCGCTGTTCGGAAAGACCGGCACGACCACGGGGCCGAACGATGTCTGGTTCGTCGGCGGGACCCCCAATGTCGTCGCGGGCGTTTATGTCGGGTTCGACCAGCCGCGGAACATGGGCGGCTATGCGCAAGGTGGCAGCATGGCGGCGCCGATCTTCAAGCAATTTTTCGAAGAATCGCTCGCCGACAGCCAGCCGGTTCCCTTCGTGGCGCCGAAGGGCGTGCGGATGGTGCGTATCGACCGCCAGTCGGGCCGACGCGTCTATGGCAGCTGGCCGGGCAGCGATCCCAAGGCGTCGATCATCTGGGAGGCTTTCAAGCCCGAAAGCGAGCCGCGCCGGACGATCCGCGAAGAGGAAATCAAGCCGATCAAGCCGACCCGGCGGCAGGACGCTCCCGTCCAGCAGGGCCCGGCGCGGCGTAGCGACAGCGATTTTCTGGAGGATCGCGGCGGCATCATCTGACCCGCCCGCATATCCTTCTTTCCAGTTTTCTTTCCTTGGCGGCCGACAAGCCCTAAGGGCATGACCAACATTTTTTCAGGAGCAAAGACATGCGCGCCGAAGCGCAGGATCATATCGACAAGATCGGTGCCGCACTGGCGCTGTTGCGCCGCTTTCTCGATTGGGACCGCGCCGTGCGGCGGCTCGACGAGCTGAACGCCAAGGTCGAGGACCCGACGCTGTGGAATGATCCCAGGGCGGCACAAGAGGTCATGCGCGAACGGCGCCGGCTCGACGAGGCGATCAACGCGACGCGCGCTATCGAAAAGGAATGCGCCGATACCGCCGAGCTGATCGAACTTGCCGAGATGGAGGGCGACGAGGCGCTGGCTGACGAAGCTGTGGCTTCGCTTGGCGTTCTCGCCGCGCGCGCCGAAGTGGACAAGATCAAGGCCTTGCTCGCGGGCGAAGCCGATGCCAATGATGCCTATATCGAAGTCCATGCGGGCGCCGGGGGCACCGAAAGCCAGGACTGGGCTGAAATGCTCCAGCGCATGTACAGCCGCTGGGCTGAAAAGCGCGGGTTCAAGGTCGAACTGGTCGAATATCAGGCGGGCGAACAGGCCGGCATCAAATCGGCGACGATGCTGGTCAAGGGCGAGAATGCCTATGGCTATGCCAAGACCGAAAGCGGCGTGCACCGGCTCGTGCGCATTTCGCCCTACGACAGCTCGGCGCGGCGCCACACCAGCTTCTCCAGCGTTTGGGTCTATCCGGTGATCGACGACAATATCGATATCGAGATCAACGAAGGCGACCTCAAGATCGATACCTATCGCGCCTCGGGCGCGGGCGGCCAGCACGTCAACACGACCGATTCGGCGGTGCGTATCACCCATATCCCGACCGGTATCGTCGTCGCGAGCCAGAACGACCGTTCGCAGCACAAGAACCGCGCGACCGCGATGGGAATGCTGAAGGCGCGCATGTACGAGGCTGAACTGCAACGCCGCGAGGCAGCGGCATCGGGCGAGTATCAGGCCAAGACCGAAATCGGCTGGGGCCACCAGATCCGTTCTTATGTCCTCCAGCCCTATCAGCTGGTGAAGGATTTGCGCACCGGCGTCACTTCGACGGCGCCGGGCGACGTGCTCGACGGCGCGCTCGACCCCTTCATGGCAGCGGCCTTGTCCCAAAAGGTGACCGGCGAAAAGGTCGAAGTGGAAGATATCGACTGATGAAGCGCGCGGCGGTCCTCGCGGCGCTGTTGCTGCTCGGCGGCTGCGATGCGCCGTGGGACGACAGCAGCGACCGCCTCGAAACCGCGCGCGAATTTCCGCCCGCCGACCGCCCTGTGGCGCCGACTGTCTCGACCAAATGGTCGACAGAGGAAGCCCGCGACCGTGTCAACGAGGCCGATGACGTCATGGATTCGGCCGATGTCCGTCCGGGCATGACCGTCGCCGACATCGGCGCGGGCGACGGTTATTATACCGTCCGCCTCGCGCCGCGCGTCGGCGCGCGCGGCCGCGTGTTGGCGCAGGACATCATGCCCGAGGTGATCGAGCGGCTCGCCGATCGCGTCGCGCGCGAACGGCTCGACAATGTCTCGCTGAAACTCGGCGCTGTCGACGATCCGCGCCTGCCCGCTGCCAGCTTCGACCGCGTCTTCATGGTCCATATGTATCACGAGATTGGGGAGCCTTACGCTTTCCTGTGGCGCTTGCGTCCGGCGCTGCGCAAGGGCGGGCAGGTGATCGTCGTCGATGGCGACCGGCCGATTGCCGAGCATGGCACACCCTTTCGTCTGCTTGTCTGCGAATTTGAGGCGGTGGGCTACAAGCTCGTGTCCTACGACGATAAACAGCATGCTGGCGGCTATCTCGCCCGCTTCGTTCCGACCGGAAAGCGCCCCGCTCCCGACCAGATCACGGTCTGCGACAATCCGTAAATTCGTCGCCTCCGCGTAGGCAGCGGCCATTGTCGTCCTGAAATAGCCGCGATGGAAAGGAGCCGGCTCGGAGTCCCGCCTTCGCGGGGACGGGTATTAAATCTAATAGACCAGAAAATGGTCCTCGGACCTCACATCGGCCATGAAACTGAGCAGCCCCGCGGTGCGAATCTGCGGCACCAGACTGGTCGCTGTGATGCCGACCAGCGCCATCCCCGATTGGCACACGAACAGGCCAACCTCCATCGCGATCGCTTCCGCGATCATCCCGGCGAGGTCGGGATGCCCCGCCGCACGTTGCGCGGCGTCACCAACGAAGCCGACGGGGTCGCGCAGCAGCACCGCCGCTTCGCCCTGCAGAAAGATGCGCGCCGGGCGCCCCAGCGCCGTCGCTGCCATCGCGGCCTCCAGCGCGGCATAAAGCCGCGCGCCCTCAGGGCCTGCGACGATGATGCTCAGCCCCGGCATGTCGCGCACCCCGGATCCTTGGCGACGCCGATTTCGCGCCAGCGCCGGTCGAGCATGTCGATGATTGCGAGTCGCCCGCTCAGCGATTGACCCCAGCCGGTCAGTGCACGCACCGCCTCCAGTGCCGCCATCGTCCCGATCATCCCGGCCAGTGCGCCCATCACCCCGGCTTCGGCGCAATTGATGCCTTCGCGGTCGGGGTCGTTACCGACGAGGCAGGCATAGCAGGGACGGTCGGTACGCCAGCCCTCATAGAGCGCTACCTGCCCGTCGAATGCGCCGATTGCGGCGCTGAGCAGCGGGATGTGTAGCGCGACCGATGCGCGATTGACCGCAAGCCGGGTTTCGAAATTGTCGCAGCCGTCGAGGATCAGGTTCGTGCCGGCGAGCAGGGCTTCGGCATCGGCGTCGTCCAGCCGCTTCACCACCGCAACCGCATCGACATGCGGGTTGATTCGCCGTGCCGCCGCCGTCGCAACCCCGGCCTTGGCCGCGCCAATATCGAGGTCGGTAAACAAAGGCTGGCGATGCAGGTTGCTGAGCTCGACATGGTCGTGGTCGATGATCGTCAGCTTGCCGACGCCCGCTGCGGCCAGATAGGTAATCGCCGGACAGCCGATGCCGCCCGCGCCGATCACCGCGATATGGCTGGTCTTGAGCTTTGCTTGCCCTGCGCCGCCAAAGGCCGGCAGGATAATCTGGCGGGCATAGCGGTCGAGTTCTGCGTCGCCGAGCATCATTGCGGCCCGGCCAGCCGGACGCGGAAACGAAAGCGGGTCTGGTGTCGTACGGGAAGGAAGGCGGTGGCGGGCCGGGTTTCGAACCAGCGTTTGACAGCTTCCATTTCGCGGCGGGCGCAATCGGGTCCGGTCACTTCGACCTTGCCCGGTCGTCGCGCGTGCGACAGATCGAACGAAACCTGCAAATGCTGGCCGGGCGGGCAAAAACGCTCCATGCCCATCTGGGCCTCACCGATGACATACGCCATTTTTTGCGCTTGGGCGGGTTGCAGCGGCACACGCTGCTCGACCGGCATTGCAGGGCTGCCCGCTGCAAGGATCGCGACCAGCAAAATCATCTGCGGCCGGCCCTATTCGCCCGGGCGCCGCAGCGGCATCGCCGCCAGCGATGCAACGCCCATGGGGCCGGCATCGTCTTCGGCCGAATCGCTCGTCACTCCGGTCGACCCGAAGCCGCCGGCGCCGCGTGCGGTGTCGCCCAGCGTCGCCACTTCGGCAAAGATCGCGCGCTGGACGGGGGCGGGGACGAGCTGGGCGATGCGGTCGCCGCGTTTCACCTCGAACGCCTCGTCGCCGAGGTTGGCGAGAATCACCTTCACCTCGCCGCGATAGTCGCTGTCGATCGTGCCGGGTGTATTGAGGCAGGTGATGCCATGTTTGAGCGCGAGGCCCGAGCGCGGGCGCACCTGCACCTCATAACCCGGCGGGATCGCCATCGCGAAGCCCGTCGCAACCGCGTGGCGCGTCCCGGGGCGGATGGTTAGCGTTTCGGCCGCGACGACATCCATCCCCGCCGCGCCGTCCGACGCATAGGCGGGCAGGGGCAGACCGCCGCCGTTGGGCAGGCGCTGGATGGCGATTTCAATCGCGGGAAAGGGGTGTGCGGGCATTGAGGTCATCGGCGATTTTTTCCATCAATTTGCGGGCGACAGCGTCTTTCGGCAGCCGGTCCCAGCTGTCGACGCCATCGGGGGTAACGATATGGACGCGATTCAATTCGCCGCCCATCGGGTCGGCGGAGACGTCGTTGGCGACGATCCAGTCGCAGCCCTTGCGCGCCAGCTTCGCCTGCGCATGCGCCAGCACGTCGTTGGTCTCCGCAGCAAAGCCGATCAATAGCGGCGGCCGCTTCGCGCTTTTGGCGAGGCCAGCGAGAATGTCGGGATTTTCGGCGAGCGCGAGCGGCGGCACCGCGCCCGATCCATCCTTCTTGATCTTCTGCACCGCGGTGTCGGCGGCGCGCCAGTCGGCGACCGCGGCGACCATGATTGCGGCATCGACGGGCAGGCCTTGCTCTACTTCGTCGGCCATTTCGCGTGCGGTTTGGACATCGACGCGGATCACCCCGGGCGGGGTCGGTAGTTCAACGGGGCCGGCGATCAGCAATACCTCGGCCCCCGCTTCGGCGGCGGCGGCGGCGATGGCGAAGCCCTGACGTCCGCTCGACCGGTTGGCGATATAGCGCACCGGGTCTATCGGTTCATGCGTCGGCCCTGCGGTGATCAGGATGCGGCGGCCGAACAGCGGGCGATGGTTGGCGGGGGCAAAATCGGGCTGGCTTGCCAATGCTTCGCGGCTGGCCAGCGCGGCATCGATCGCGGTCTTGATCGCCTCGGGCTCGGGCAGGCGTCCCGGACCATATTCACCGCACGCCATCTCGCCCTCGTCGGGCTCCATCACCGTCACCCCGTCGCCGCGCAGCGTCGCGACGTTGCGGCGCGTCGCGGCGTGAAGCCACATGCGCACGTTCATCGCGGGTGCGGCGAGCACAGGTTTGTCGGTTGCGAGCAACAGGGTGGTCGCGAGGTCGTCGGCGATTCCTGTGGCCATTTTCGCCAGCAAATCAGCGGTTGCTGGCGCGACAACGACCAGATCGGCTTCACGGCTGAGCTGAATATGCCCCATTTCGACCTCGTCCTTCAGGTCGAACAGGCTGGTGTAAACCTTGTTTTCGGACAGTGCGGCGAGGGTCAGCGGCGTTACAAATTGTTCGCCCGCGCGGGTGATGACACAACGCACGACATAGCCGGATTTCCGGAGCAGCCGGACGAGCTCGATCGATTTATAGGCAGCAATACCGCCACCGATGATCAGCAGGATGCGTTTCGCCGCCATCGTTAAACCCCTGTCAGCAGCATATCGACTGCATTTAATATGTCATAGCGCCGGTCGGCCAGCGAAGCGATGCACGCACCCAATTCTTTTGCGTCCACCGCCGACGCCAGCTGCGTCGCCATCATATGGTGCTGACCGTCGATCTCGAAAACGGGGTGAAGGCGCGAAAGTTTCTGCGCCGCTTGTGCATGAATCAGCGGAATGACGAAGCGCGTTTCGAAATGGCCCAGCAGGTCGCTCTGGCAATCAAGCAACAGGGCATCGCCGTCACGGCTCCGGTGCACATCGAACTGCGGCATCAGAACAGCCGGTATTTGGCGAGCGGCAGCCCATTCTGGCGCGTATAGTCATTCCAGCTGTCGATCGCGGCGCGATTCTCTTCCTTCCACGCCGCCTCGCGCGCTTCTTTGACCTGCGCGGCGAGCCCCGACTGACATGCTTCGCTGACATTGATCCCCAGCCGCTTGGCCTCTTCGACCAGCTCGGCGTTCAGCGACACATTCGTCGCTTTCTTCGGACCTTCGAATCGCGCGGCACGATTCATCGCCATTCTCCTTGCGCATAGATTATGCGCATTTGCGGAGCGGTTCAACCCAGCCAGTTCAGTGCCGCAGCCCCCACCGCCGCGCTGACAATAGCGGTCAGCGCATAACGCCACCAACGCTTCCGCTCGCCCTTGTCCCACATCAGCGCGATCTCGGGCAGCGGCGGGGCGGGCGGGGCGCCGCCCTTGCGCGGCAATTGCGCGTCGAGGCGTCGGATGATGTCGGGGATCAGCGCCAGCGTCTTGCCCTGTTCGCGAATCCCGTCGGCGAGCGCGGCCTCGGGGCCCAGCTCGTCGCGGATCCATTCGCTGACGAACGGCCCCGACACGTCCCACATGTTGATCTTGGGGTTGAGCATAGTCGCGACGCCCTCGACCATCACCATCGTTTTTTGCAGCAGCAGCAGGTGCGGCTGGGTCTGCATGTCGAAATCGCGGGTGATCGCGAACAGCCCGTCGAGCATCTGCCCGACGCTGAGCTCGCTCACTGGCTTGCCGCGCATCGGCTCGCCGACCGCGCGCAGTGCGGTCGCGAATTCTTCTACGCTGTGGTAATCGGGCACATACTGCGCCTCGAAATGGATTTCGGCGACGCGGCGGTAGTTTCCGGTGGTCAGGCCATAGAGGATTTCGGCGAGCCAGTAGCGCGCCTGCCGGTTGATCCGCCCCATGATGCCAAAGTCGACCGCGGCGATCGTCCCGTCGGCCTTCACGAACAAATTGCCCTGATGCATGTCGGCGTGGAAATAGCCCTCGGCAATCGCCTGGCGCAGGAAGGCGTGGACGAGGTTCGACGCCAGCGCCTCCATGTCGTGCCCCGCGGCGACGAGCGCGTCGCGGTGCGAGATCTTGATGCCGTCGATCCAGTCGAGCGTCATCACCCGGCTGGTCGTGCGGTCCCAGTCGATCGCGGGAACCTGAAAGGTCGGGACTGCGACCATCGCGTCGGCGAGTTCGGACGCCGAGGCAGCCTCGCGCCGCAGGTCGAGCTCGCGCAAGGTCCAGCGGCGGAAATTGGCGATCACCTCGCGCGGGCGCAGGCGGGCCAGTTCGCCGCCAAAGGCTTCGACATGCGCCGCCGCCCATTCATAGGTTTCGATGTCGCGCGCGAACTGCTTGTCGATGCCGGGGCGGCGGACTTTCACCGCAACCTGCCGGCCGTCGCTCGTCACCGCGCGGTGGACCTGTGCGATCGACGCCGACCCGACGGGTTCGGGGTCGAACTCGGTATAGATCGACTCGAGCGGAGCTTCGAACGCGGCCTCAATCTCCTGCCTTATGCGTTCGAAGCCGACCGGCGCGAGCGCGTCCTGCAGCATCAGCAGGTTATGCGCGGCATCCTCACCGACGAGGTCGGGGCGCGTCGCGAGCGTCTGGCCGAGCTTGACCGCGGCGGGGCCGATCGCCTGGAAGGCGGAAGCATAGTCGGGGATTTTGGGCTGGATCGTCCCGAGGCGCGCAATGCGGCAGAGCCGCTTGACACTCGTCGGGGTGGTCGGTGCGCTTTCGATCCCGCGCAGCGCGCCGTGGCGCGCGAGGGTGCGGCCCCATTTCAGCAGGCGAAAAATATGGGTGACGGGACGGGTCAAGCTTTCCACCCGCTGTGAATCGCGACGAGGCCGCCCATGATCGGTTCGACCTTCACCGCGGTGAAGCCGGCTTCGCGGATCATCCGCGCAAATTCGGGCATCGGCGGGAAGCGACGGATCGATTCGATGAGGTAGCGATAGCTGTCCTCATCCTGCGCGATCAGCTTGCCGAGCTTGGGGACCAGATGGTGCGAATAGGCGTCATAGGCCTGTGCGAAGCCCGGCCATTCGTTGGTCGAAAATTCGAGGCAGAAGAAGCGCCCGCCATAGCGCAGCACGCGGTGCGCTTCCTTCAGCGCGGCCGGAATGTCGGTGACGTTGCGGATGCCGAAGGCGATCGTATAGGCGTCGAAAAACTGGTCGGGAAAGCTCAGCGTCTCGGCATTTTGCTCGCTCCACACCAAAGTGTCGATGCCGCGTTCGGCGGCGCGCTCGACGCCGACGCCCAGCATGTCGGGGTTGATGTCGGCGACGGTGATGCTGGCGCCCGATCGTTCCATGCGAAAGGCGATGTCGCCGGTGCCGCCCGCCATGTCGAGGATCGACTCGCCTTCGCGCGGCTTCACACGGCGCACGAAGCGGTCTTTCCACAGACGGTGCATCCCGCCCGACATCGCGTCGTTCATAATGTCGTATTTTTTGGCGACGCGGCTGAATACCTCGCCGACCTTGGCGGTCTTTTCGGTCGCGGCGACCTCTTCATAGCCAAAGCTGACGGTTTCTGGGGTCGACATGGATATGCGCCTTTGCGGGGAGTGCGGGACGTGCGCCCCGGCCTTTAGCCAAGGCTTGTTCGCCAAGCAAATGGCGCGTAGCCCGATGGGCGATATGCCAGAGCTTCCCGAAGTCGAAACCACCGTCCGCGGCCTCGCGCCGCACCTCACCGGCCAGCGCCTGACCCGCGTCTCGACGATGCGCCCGGATTTGCGCCGGCCGTTCCCCGTCGATCTCGCACAGCGGCTGACTGGTGCGACCGTCACCGGCCTCTCGCGCCGCGCCAAATACGGCATCATCGCTACCGACCGCGACGATCATCTGATCTTTCACCTCGGCATGTCGGGAAGCTGGCGGATCGGGCCGGGCGAACCTGGCAAGCACGACCATCTGCTCATCGACACCGCGGCGGGGCAGCGGCTGATGCTCCACGATCCGCGCCGCTTCGGCTCGGTCGACCTCGTTGCCGGCGATCCGCTGACCGGCTTTCCGGCCTTTGTGTCGCTCGGGCCCGAACCTTTGTCGGACGCGTTCGACGCACCCTATCTGGCGCAGGTGCTTGCGGGCCGCCGTGCACCGATCAAGGCGATGCTGCTCGACCAGACGATCGTCGCGGGGCTCGGCAATATCTATGTGTGCGAAGCGCTCAATATGGCGCGCATCGCGCCGACCCGGGCGGCAACCGATGTGTCGAAGGCGAAGCTCGCGGCGCTGGTGCCGGCGATCAAGGAGGTGCTTGCGGCGGCGATCGCAGCGGGGGGATCGACCTTGCGCGACTATAAGCAGCCCGATGGCGAGCTTGGCTATTTCGCCAAGGACTGGCGCGTCTATGGCGGCGAGGGCGATGCTTGCGAATGCGGCGGCACAATCGCGCGCATCGTCCAGAGCGGGCGATCGACCTTCTTTTGCCCCAAATGCCAACGGTAATGCGGGAGGTTTCCTGCAATAAGGATTGACCAATCGGGCCACTCTGGCTATGCGCGCACCCTTCGAGCAGGGTTCGGTCATCCGGTCCCGGCTGTATCCGGACATTGATTCGCCGCTTTGCGCGATTCGGCTGCTCCGGTGCTGCTGCGCTCCGACTGACTTAGACCGTTTGGAAACCGAGGAATTTATGGCCAATACGCCGCAGGCAAAAAAGCGCATCCGCCGCAACCAGGCGCGCACCGTCGTCAACAAGAATCGCGTCTCGCGCATCCGCACGCTGGTGAAGAAGGTCGAGAACGCCGTCGCCGCCGGTGACAAGGACGCGGCTGCGACTGCGCTGAAGGCTGCTCAGCCCGAAATGGCACGCGGCGTTGCCAAGGGCGTTCTGCACAAGAACACCGTGGCTCGCAAATATTCGCGCCTGACCAAGAGCGTCAACGCGATCGCCTGATTCGGCTTTTGCCGACAAGCAAAACCAAAAGACCCGCCGGTACTTCCGGCGGGTCTTTTTTGTGACTCCAGCAAGGCAGATTTGTTGCGCCGCGGTAAGTGACGGATTTATCGCGATTCGTTTTGCCCGCGGATCTGGCGCATTCGATTTTTGCAAATAAGTATCTGAAATATAACGATAAAAATACGTCTCAACGATTTTCCAAGGGGTGGGTTGAGTCAAGAATTATATTTCAGAATTTTTACAGGGCCTGCCCTTGATCGACTCTCTCAACCCTGACTAGACAGAGGTGTCGTCGGCCTTCGCCGGTGGCCGCCACAACGACATGATTCGCAATTTATCGGGCTTCGGCGCGAGACAATATGCTTGCGCCTGCCGCAAGTGACGAATCGGCGCGTGGTCGGCCCAGCGGAACGCCGGCAAGGGGACATCAAGGGGCGGCGCAGAGTGATACGGAGCAACGACAGGCATGGCACAGACACGCAAGGTCGAGCGATGAGCGGCGACGCCGCCACGCTCTGGCTGCGCGTCGCCGAAGGGCTGCGCCGCGACCTCGGTGCGCGCACCTTCGATCACTGGCTGAAGCCGGTGCGCTTTGCCGACTATTGCGCAATGTCGGGCGTGGTGACGCTCGAGACCGCCAGCCGCTTCTCGGCCAATTGGGTCAATGAACGCTTCGGAGACCGGCTCGAGCTCGCGTGGCGCCAGCATCTGCCCGCGGTGCGCAGCGTGATGGTGCGCGGCGGCGCGGCGGCGAGCGATCGTGCCGCAGCACTGGCATCGCCCGAGCTGCCCATATTCGAAGCGCCGCCCGCTCCGGCGATCATGGTGCCGTCGCCTTTCGATGCGCGCCTCAGCTTCGACCGCTTCATCGTCGCGCGCAGCAATATCCTTGCCGCCAATGCCGCGCGCCGCATGGCGATGGCGGAGGCGCCGCAGTTCAATCCGCTCTATCTCTGCTCGGGCACCGGCCAGGGCAAGACGCACCTGCTCCACGCGATTGCGCAGGATTATGCCGCAGTCCATCCGGGGGCGACCATCATTCTGATGTCGGCCGAAAAATTCATGCTCGAATTTGTCGGCGCGATGCGCGGCGGCGACATGATGGCGTTCAAGGCGCGCCTGCGCGCCGCCGACCTTCTGCTGCTCGACGATCTGCAATTTGTGATCGGCAAAAATTCGACGCAGGAAGAATTGCTCCACACGATCGATGATCTGATGACTGCGGGCAAGCGCCTCGTCGTCACCGCCGACCGTCCGCCGGCGATGCTCGACGGGGTTGAGGCACGGCTGTTGTCGCGCCTGTCGGGCGGGCTCGTCGCCGATATCGAGGCACCCGAGGATGACCTGCGCGAACGCATCATCCGCCAGCGGCTCGCCGGGATGCCGATGCTCGACGTGCCCGACACGGTCGTTGCCTATCTGGTCAAGCATTTCACCCGCAACATCCGCGAGCTGGAGGGCGCGCTCAACAAGCTTCTGGCCTATGCCGCGCTCACCGGCACGACGGTCGACCTCGCGCTCGCCGAAGACCGGCTCGCCGAAAATGTCCGCAGCGCGCGTCCGCGGATCACGATCGACGAGATTCAGCGTGCGGTCTGCGCGCATTACCGGCTCGACAAGTCGGAGATGGCGTCGAAGCGCCGCGTCCGCGCGATCGCCCGCCCGCGTCAGGTCGCCATGTATCTGGCGAAAGAACTGACCCCGCGCTCCTACCCCGAAATCGGCCGCCGTTTCGGCGGGCGCGATCATAGCACGGTGATCCATGCGGTTCGCACGGTCGAGGCGCTGCGCGTCAACGACGGTGAACTCGATGCGGAGATCGCGGCGATCCGCCGCAGCCTCAACGGTTGACCCCCCAATCCGACGCAAAAAAGGGCCCGCCCTCTCGGATGAGAGGGCGGGCCCTTTTTGTTTGATCCGGCGATCGCGCTTATTTCGGCGGCGGCGCCACGGTGATCTGCACCTTCTCGCCCGAATTGCCGGGGAAGTCGGTGAACATCGCCTCGATCAGATTGGGGATGATCTGGGTCAGATTGTTATCGCGCGACTGGGCTTCGGCGCGACCTTCGAACAGGCGCATGCCATCGGCTGCGCGGTTGATCTGCAGCTCGAGCCCGCTGGTATAGACGGTATAGCTTTCGACGTCGTTGTAGCTTGGGCCGAAGCCGCCCCACATGAAGGGGTCGCGCCAGCCATAGACATAGCGCCGCCCGTTGGGGCCGCGCACGACGACGGGGCGATAACCGGGACCGTAGAAGCCGCCGCCATACCAGGGATCGCTGAAGCCGGTGCTGCGCACCCGCTCGCGGCCCTTGTCGATGCCATAGCTCATCCGCACGAGCAGTTCGGGCTTTTCGCCCGGCGCTGCGGGGCGATAGCCAAAGCGGGTCAGCTCGCCGGCGACGAGATTGGCATATTGGCCAAATTCGATCCCGCCGTCGAGGCTCGGGTCGCCGGCTTCGACGACGAAGGTCTGCCCCTGCGGCGCGGGGAGCTGGGTCTGAAAGCGCGCGACATCGGCGCGGAAGGGGGTGGCGCAGCCGGCGAGCGCCAGCGCGGCGCCTGTCAGGGCGGCCAGGCCCAGTCGCCGAAGGTTCATCTTGCTCATCATCTTGCTCCGTTTCTCGGTGCGTGAATTAAGTACCGCTTTATACCATGACTATGCCGATGCGACTTAACCTTGGTTGAACCCGCTTCGTCGCAACTTCGTTCCGGGCCGGCTCAGGGTCGCTGCCGCAGTTTCAACGACATAGGCCGAGAACATCATAAGTGGCGTCGAGTGTCGGTTTTGCAAGGGTGCGCGCCTTCTCCGCGCCCTTGTTCAGAATGGCATCGAGCGCCGCGCGATCGTCCTTCAGCGCGACGAAGCGCGCATTGATCGGACCCAGCTTTTCGACCAGCAACTCGCCGAGCGCGGGCTTGAAGGCGCCGAAACCCTGGCCCGCATAGTCGCGCAGCACATCGGCGACCGGCACATCGGCCAAGGTCGCGTAAATGCCGACCAGATTGCGCGCTTCGGGGCGACCCTCGAGTCCCGCCGGTTCGGACGGCAGGGGCTCGGCGTCGGTCTTCGCCTTTTTGACCTTTTGCATCATCGTGTCGGCATCGTCGGTCAGGTTGATCCGGCTCATGTCCGACGGGTCCGATTTCGACATTTTCGATCCGCCGTCGCGCAGGCTCATGATCCGCGCGGCGCTCGACGGGATGATCGGGTCGGGCAGGGTGAAGATCGGCGTGTCGGGGGTGGCATAATCATTGTTGAACTTTTGCGCGACGTCGCGCGCCAGCTCGAGATGCTGTTTCTGATCTTCGCCGACGGGGACGTGCGTCGCCTGATAGAGCAGGACGTCGGCGGCCTGCAGCACCGGATAGGTGTAAAGTGCCGCCGAGGCGCCCTCGCGATTCTTGCCCGACTTGTCCTTGAACTGGGTCATGCGGTTCAACCAGCCGATCCGCGCGGTGCCGTTGAGCAACCATTGCAGTTCGGCGTGCGCCGGGACGCGTGCCTGGTTGAACAGGGTTGAGCGGTCGGGATCGATCCCGCAAGCGACGAGCGCCGCGGTCATCGCGCGTGTGTTCGCGGACAGCTCGGCGGGGACGTGCGGCATCGAAAGCGCGTGGAGGTCGGCGAGGAAAAACAGGCAGTCGCCGCCCGCCTTCCCGGCATCGTCCTGCATCCGCACCCAGTTGCGGATCGCGCCCAGATAATTGCCAAGGTGCAAATGTCCGGTGGGCTGGATGCCCGATACGATCCGCATGATATTCTCCTGTCCGGCTTAGAGCGCCACCTTTTTGGCGCGTCGCCGCGTGAGCATGGCGACCAGATCCTTGTCAAGCGCGCCGACAAGGAAGGCGACGGCGAAAAACACCGCGCCGCCCGCCGCGACCAGCGCCGCCAGCGACCAGATGCGGTCGATGACGCCGCCGCTGTAATAGGGCGCCAGCATCGGCATCATCCACCACAGCAGCGCCGACATCGCCGCGACCGCGACGATCTGGCGCGCGATCCTGCCCGCGAGCTTGGCGGTAAAATGGAACCAGCCGCGGCGGTGGAGGACGATGTAGAGCAACAGGCAGTTGATGCTGGCCGACACCGCGGTCGCCCCTGCAAGTCCGACGATGCCATAATGTTCGACGACATAAAGGTTGATTGCGATATTGATGATCAGCGACGCCAGCGCGGTCCACACCGGGGTCCGCATATCCTCACGCGCAAAAAAGCCGGGGTTCAAAATCTTGACGATGACATAGGCGGGAAGCCCCGCGACCAGCGCGACGACGATATTCGCCATGATGGCGCCGTCGGCGAGGGTAAATTTGCCGCCGACGAAAAAGGCGGTGACGAAAGCGGGGGCGCAGATTGCGAGCGCGGCGGCGGCAGGCAGCGTCAGCAGCGTCGCCATCTCGAACGCATTGGTCTGCAACCGTTGCGCCTCGGCCGAATCGCCGCTGTGGATATGCCGCGCCAGCATCGGCAGAATTGCGGTGCCGAGCGCGATGCCGACGATGCCGAGCGGCATCTGGTTCAGCCGGTCGGCGAGCTTGAGCAAGGTCAGCGACCCCTGCGGCAGCGAGGTCGCGAAAAATGTGTCGACGAACTGGCTGATCTGGTAAATTCCGGCGCCGAAGGTCGCGGGCAGAATCAGCATACCCAGCTTCTTCACCTGGGGGGTGAATTTGGGCAGCCGCCAGTGGAGCTTCAGCCCGGCACGGCGCACCGACCACCAGAGATAGGCGAGCTGGGCGACCCCGGCGAGGCTGACCGAAATCGCGAGCGCGATCGCGACGATGCGATCGTCGCCGCTGTCGCCGCGCAGCCACCAGCCGGCGGTGATCCCGCTGATCAGCACGATGTTGAGCAGCACGGGCGCGAGCGCCCCGGGGGCAAAGCGCGAGCGCGCGTTGAGCAGCCCCGACAGCATGGCGACGAGGCTGATCAGCGCCAGATAGGGAAAGGTCATGCGGCTGAGGAACACCGCCAGTTCGAACTTGCCGGGGACGCTCTGGAAATCGCGCGCGAGCAGCCAGACGATGCCCGGCATCGCGATCATCGCGATCGCGGAAAAGACCAGCAGCACCCACAGGAAGACAGCGAGCACATCGTCGGCGAATTTCGCCGCCGCCGCTTCGCCGCCGCCCTCGGCTTCGGATCCGTGCAGCGCGCGGCTGTACATCGGCACGAAGGCGACCGAAAAGGCGCCCTCGGCGAACAGCCGCCGAAAGGTGTTCGGCAGCGTGAAGGCGAGCTGGAAGGCGTCAGCGGCAAGCCCCGCGCCGAGCACGCGTGCGAGCAGCATGTCGCGGGCAAAGCCGAAAATGCGGCTGATCAGCGTCAGTCCGCCGATCGTCCCGACATTTTTGACAAGGCTGCTCATCGCACGCGCCCCGCCAGCTCAGCCAGAATCAGGCTTCGCCGACCGGGTTCGCCATCTCGGCCTGACCTTCGGCCTGCGCCTGGACCTGCTGCGCAAACAGGCCGTGGAAATCGATCGGTTCGAGCAGCAGCGGCGGGAAGCCGCCGTCGCGCACGGCGTCGGCGATGACGCGGCGGGCGAAGGGGAACAGAATGCGCGGAGCTTCGGCGAGGAAGAAGGGCTGAAGCTGATCGTCGGGGACGTTGCGGACGCCGAACAGGCCGGCATATTGCAGCTCGATCACGAACCCGGTGCCTTCGTCCGACTTCGACGTCACGTCGATTTTCAGCGTCACTTCGAACAGGCCTTCGCCCACGCCTTCGGCGGCGATGTTGAACTGGACGTCGAGCTGCGGCGCCGACTGCCACTGGAATGCGGCGGGCGCGTTCGGATTTTCGAACGACAGATCCTTCACATATTGCGAGATCAGGCCGATCGCCGGGCTTGTGTCCTCGCCATTTGCCTGCGGAGCCGGATTGATGTCGGTGCTGGTCTCGTCGGCCATGATGTCGTGCTTTCGTTCGCTTGAAAAAGGATCCGTCCCACAGGCCGTTCTGGACCCGCGATGGACGGTTGCGGGGGCGTTAGCAGCGCGACGCGGTCAGCACAATGGGGGCGGCGACGCGTGGTCGGCGCGGCGAATCGTTGACCTGCCGCCATGCTCCGGCCAAGGGAGATTTGAAACATGGCGGCGGATCGCCTATGTAGAGACCAAGACTTTTCCACTGCCTGCATTGGACTTTTGCCTGTGACCGCTTTTTCGATCGTCTTGCTTGCCATGATTGCCGCGTTTCTCGGCATGCGGCTCTACTCGGTGCTCGGGAAGCGGACCGGGCACGAGCAGGAGCCCGTGCTGCCGCGCCGCGACGAGCGTGCCGCGCCGAGCCCGGTGCGGCTCGAGGACAGCGACGGGCAGGCACCGGCCCCCGCCGCCGAACCCTCGGGACTGGTTTATGAGCCCGCCGCCGAAGCTGGCCTTCGCCAGTTGCTCGCGACCGACCGCAATTTCGATGCCGGGCGCTTCATGGAAGGCGCCGAGGCCGCCTATCGTATGATTCTCGAGGCGTTTTGGGCGGGCGACCGCGATGTGCTGCGCGACCTGTGCGACGACGATAGCTACGAAGCCTTCGTCGAAGCGATTGCGGCGCGCGAGGCGCGCGGCGAACGGCTTGAGAACCGTCTGATGAGCGTCGATTCGGCCAAGATCACTGCGGTTGAAGTGGGCCGGGACGAAGCGCGAATCACCGTCCAGTATCGCGCCGACATCAGCGCGGTGACGCGCGATGCCGAAGGCAAGATGATCGCGGGCTCGATGAGCGATGCGGCGCAGACCGACGATTTGTGGACCTTCCGCCGCAAGATCGGCAGCAACGATCCCAATTGGCTGCTCGACGAAACCGAAGCAGCCTGATTTCCATGCCGGCGAAGATGACAGCCCGCGCGCCGCGTGCGCTCGGGTTCGCCCTTCTTGCCGTCTTGCCGCTGCTTTCGGGCTGCGCTTCAGCGGTTTCGGGAACAGGCCCCGTTGCCGGTACGCCGCCTCCGGCCTCGACCAAGCCGGCCCCCGCGCCGGCCGGCACCCCGCGCCCCTATCATCCGCGCCCATCGGAAAGTGGCGCCGTCGCCGCGACCCCGATCCCCGCGACCCCCAATCCGCCGCTCGCTGCGCCGCCGGTTCCGGCCGAGGCGACCAGCGCAGCAACCGCTGGGGTCATCGCCGGACCTGACTTCGCATCGCTTGGTGTCTCGCCAGAACGCGCGACCGCCGCGCTTGCCGCCTTCCGGATCAGCTGCCCCTCGGTGCAGCGCCGCGCCGACACCAGCGGGCTGACCCAAAATGCCGACTGGACCGAAAGCTGCACCGCCGCGAAAAGCTGGGCCGACGGCGATGCCGCGACCTTCTTCGCCCGCTATTTCGGCACGGTGCAGGTCGGCGCGGGCACCGCCTTCGTCACCGGCTATTATGAACCCGAAATCGCGGGATCGCGGACGAAGAGCGCGGGCTATGACGTCCCCATCTATCGCCGCCCCGCCGACCTGATCGACGCCGATCTCGGCCAATTTGCGGACGATCTGAAAGGCCGCAAGATTCGCGGCCGCGTCGATGGCAGCAATTTCGTCCGCTATTACGACCGCACCGCAATCGAAAGCGGCGTACTCGACGGGCGCGGGCTCGAAATCGCTTATGCCGCCGACGCGGCCGAATTTTTCTTCCTGCAAATTCAGGGCTCGGGGCGCCTGCGGTTGCCCGACGGGCAGATCATGCGCATTGGCTATGATACGCAGAATGGCCGCGGCTATGTCGGCATCGGCAAGCTGCTGCTCGACCGCGGCGAGCTCAAGCCCGGACAGGCGTCGATGCAGGGCATCCTCGATTATCTGCGCGCCGACCCCGTGCGCGGCGCGGCGGTGATGAACGAGAATCCCAGCTGGGTCTTCTTTCGCGAACTCACCGGCCCTGGCCCCCTCGGCGCGCTCGGCGTTCCGGTGACGGGCCGCGTCAGCGTCGCCGCCGACCCCAAATATGTGCCGCTCGGTGCCCCGGTCTTCCTCTCGCTCGACCGCGCCGAGCCCAATGGGCTGTGGATCGCGCAGGACACCGGCGGCGCGATCAAGGGCGCCAATCGCTTTGACAGCTTCTGGGGTGCGGGCGACAACGCGCGCGCGATCGCCGGCGGCATGGCGGGGCGCGGATCGGCGCTGCTCCTGCTGCCGCGCGCCACCATCGCGCGGCTGTTCCCGGCGCCCTGACGCGCCATGCCACGGCGTCTCGATCCGCAGGAAAGCGCGCTCTGGAAAAAGGTCGCGGCGACGGTCAAGCCGCTGCGCAAGCCCGCATCGCCGCTCGCGCCCGTCGCTCCGCCAACGGTCGTCCTACCGAAACCGACGCCGCGCAATATCGCCAAGCCCGCCGCCGCGCCGTTGGCACCGGTCAAATTGCCGCCGCCGCGTCGCACCCATCAGGCGGCGACGCTCGACGGCCATTGGGACCGGCGGCTCAGAAAGGGCCTCGTTCGCCCCGATATGAGCATCGATCTGCACGGCCACAGCCTCGCCTCGGCCCAGTCGCTGCTCGACGACAGCATCGGCCGAGCGCTTGTTCGTGGGGCGCGGGTGGTGCTGGTGGTGGCGGGTCGCCTTCGCCCCGGTGCGGATCGCCTGCCGCTGATGCACGGCGACCCGCGCCCGCGCGGCGCGATTCGCGCCTCGCTCCCCGACTGGCTCGCCTTCTCGCCCTACGCCGACCAGATCGTCGCGCTCCGTCCCGCGCATGTCAGCCATGGCGGCGCGGGGGCGGTCTATGTGATCCTGCGCCGTGCCAGAGAGGATTAGGCGCGAGGATCAGGCAAAGGCGCGCACCAATATCCCGCGATAAATGGCGGTGAGGGTGTGCAGATCCGCAACCGCGACCGCCTCGTCGAGCTTGTGCATCGTCGCATTGGTCAGCCCGAATTCGACCACCGGGCACAGCGCGTGGAGGAAGCGCGCGTCTGACGTCCCGCCCGTCGTCGACATGTCGGGGGTGATATCGGTCTCGGCATGGATCGCCTCGGCGACCAGTCCGGACAGCTCGCCCGGCGGGGTCAGGAAGGCCTCGCCCGAAATCTTGCCCAATATCCTGGCATTGGGGTCTACGTCGTGCGCGATACGTTCGATCATCGCGACCAGATCGGCGCCCTTGTGTGCGTCGTTGAAACGGATCGACAGCCGCGCGCGCGCCGAGGCGGGGATGACGTTGGTCGCGCCATTGCCAACTTCGATATCGGTGAATTCGATGTTCGACGGCTGGAACCAGTCATTGCCGCTATCGAGCACCACCGCGTCAATCGCCGCCAATATCTTCACCAGCTTCGGGATCGGATTGTCGGCGAGGTGCGGATAGGCGACATGCCCCTGCGTCCCGGGCACGTCGATCCAGATATTGACCGACCCGCGCCGCCCGATCTTCACCATATCGCCCAGCTTGCCCACCGAGGTCGGCTCGCCAACGACGATCATGTCGGGGCGGATGCCGCGGGCGTCCATATGCTCCATCAAGGCGCGGGTGCCGAAGATCGCGGGGCCTTCCTCGTCGCCGGTGATGATCAGGCTGATCGTCCCCGCCTCGGCGGGCGTTTCTGCGGCGGCGGCGACGAACGCTGCGATCGAGCCCTTCATGTCGACCGCGCCGCGGCCATAGAGGAGGTCGCCGCGAATTTCGGGCGCGAAGGCATCGCCGGTCCAACCGACGCCCGGCGGAACGACGTCGAGATGCCCGGCAAAGCCGAAATGCTTCGGCCCGGCGCCTTTACGCACCGCGAGAAGATTTTCGACCGGCCCGTCGGGCTCGATCCCGTCGATGAAGCGCTCGACGGCGAAGCCGAGCGGCGCCAGCGCCGCCTCCAGCACATCGAACACCGCGCCGGTGGCGGGGGTGATGCTGGGCGCGGCGATCAACGCCTGGGCGAGGGTGACGGGATCAATTGTCGTGGTCATGGGCGTGGCGTAGAAGTCTGTCAGCCTTTTGCCAACAGAGGAAAGCCCGATGCCCAAGCTCGACCTCGACACGATCCCGCAGACCAACGTTACGGGGTATCCCGTGCCCTATGACGCGCCGGTCGAGGGGCGCTGGTATCGACGCCTCGCGCCGGCGACCGGTCTTTCGGATTTCGCCGCGAGTCATGTGGTGCTCAAGCCCGGCGCCTGGTCGTCGCAGCGCCACTGGCATGACGGCGAGGACGAGATGCTGGTGATGATTTCAGGCGAAGCGGTGCTGATCGAGGATGACGGCCGCTCGCCGATGCGCCCCGGCGATATCGCAGTGTGGCCGAAGGGCAGCATCAACGGCCATCATCTGGTCAATGAGTCGGGCGCCGACTGCGTCTTCGTCGCGCTGGGCGGCGGCAAGCAATATGATACCGGCGGCGGCTATTCGGACATCGACATGATGTTCACCCCCGACGGCTATTTCCACAAGGATGGCACGCCCTATCCGACGAAGCGGATTCCTTGACCGGTTCCACCCTTCGTCATCCCGGACTTGATCCGGGATCCACCGCAGCGCTGAAGCCATGGACGCCGGATCAAGTCCGGGGTGACGATGGGAGACAGGCCGGCTTCCGGTCGAAAGCCGACGCTCGCTATCCCTCGACCGGCCCCTCGAACTTCTCGATCACCCAATCCTCGGCCTGCGCGCCGCCGATCCATTCCTGCATGTGCGGGTGGCTGATCACCGCCTGGCAATAGGGCAGGGCAAAGCGGGGCAGCGGGATCGAGTAGGTGATGAAGCGGGTGACGACCGGGGCGAACATCATGTCGGCCGCCGACCAGTCGCCGAACAGAAAATCGCCTTCGCCGCCGAAACGCGCGCGCGCCTCGGCCCAGATTTGCAGGACGCGAATCACATCGGCCTGTACTTCGGGAAGCAGCTCGGCGGGGGGATAGATGCGGCGAATGTTCATGCTGTGGTTGCGGCGGAGCGCCGCGAAGCTCGAGTGCATTTCGGCCGCCATCGACCGCGCCATCGCGCGCGCCGCCAGCCCTTCGGGCCAATAGCCGCGGGTACCTTCGGTCTTTTCGTTGAGATAGTCGATGATCGCGAGGCTGTCCCAGACGACGATATCCTCGCCGTCCCACAATATCGGCACCTTGCCCCCCGACGGGGCAAACTCGTCGCCCTCGCGCCGGTTCGACCAGTCCTCGTCATAGAGCGGGACGGTGATTTCCTCGAAGGGCAGGCCGCTATGCTTGGCGGCGAGCCAGCCGCGCAGGCTCCAACTGGAATAGGCCTTGTTGCCGAGAAACAGTTTCATAGGGTCTCCAAGTCCCCCTCCCGCTTGCAGGAGGGGCTAGGGGAGGGCCTGTTCCGGCCCGGTGTCCCCATGACATGCCCTCCCAGTTACAGGTTGGCTAGCCCCCGGCTAGCCAAGAATGTGCCGGGGGCACATTCGACCAGTAACTCCCCTCCCGCAAGCGGGAGGGGGGAAGAAATCAGATCTCCACCGCTTCCAGCACCGCGGTGCGCAGCTCGGCGATGCCCAGACCCTTTTCGCTGCTCGTCACGATCACCTCGGGGTGCGCGGCGGCATGCTTGCGGGCTTCGGCTTCGGTCGCAGCGTGGACTGCGGCGAGTTCGCTCGCCTTGATCTTGTCGGCCTTGGTCAGGACAATGCGATAGCTCACCGCCGCGACGTCGAGCATTTCGAGAAATTCGCGGTCGACATCCTTCATCCCGTGGCGGCTGTCGATCAGCACCAGCGTGCGCTTGAGCACCACGCGCCCGCGCAAATAGTCGTTGATCAGATAGCGCCATTTCTTGACGACATCCTTCGGCGCCTTGGCAAAGCCATAGCCGGGCATGTCGACAAGCCGGAAAATCAGCGGTTCGCCGACGTCGAAATAGTTGAGCTCCTGCGTCCGGCCCGGGGTGACCGAGGTACGCGCGAGGCTGTT
The DNA here is from genome assembly GCF_058807415.1 of Sphingopyxis sp. GW821-FHT12C06. Taxonomy (NCBI): domain Bacteria; kingdom Pseudomonadati; phylum Pseudomonadota; class Alphaproteobacteria; order Sphingomonadales; family Sphingopyxidaceae; genus Sphingopyxis; species Sphingopyxis sp. GW821-FHT12C06. The sequence continues at coordinate 365,077 of NZ_JBXAQR010000005.1, forward strand.
GCGGTTGGTCAGCGCGTTGAGCAGCGACGACTTGCCGACGTTCGAGCGCCCGGCAAAGGCGATCTCGGGCATGCTCGGCACCGGAAGATGCTCCAGCGCCGGCGCCGATTTCAGGAACACAATCGGCCCCGAAAACAGCTTGCGCGCCCGCTCGGCCCGTTCGGGATCGGCGCCGGGTTCGATGTCCGTGTCGATGTCGCTCATTTCGCGGGCGCCGCCTTCAACGCCGGGAACTTGCGGTACATCCACTGCTGCTGGCCGATCGACAGGATATTGTTGGTGATCCAGTAGAGCAGCAGGCCGGCGGCGAACGGCGCCATGACGAACATGAAGATCCACGGCATGATCTTGAACACCTGTGCCTGCACCGGGTCGGCGGGGGCGGGGTTCAGGCGGAACTGCAGATACATGGTCGTACCCAGGATCACCGCAAGAATGCCGATGCTCAGCAGCGACGGCGGGGTGAAGGGCAACAGGCCGAACAGGTTCAGGATATGCGCCGGATCGGGGGCCGAGAGATCCTTGATCCACAGGATGAAGGGCTGGTGGCGCATTTCGATCGTCAGCATCAGCACCTTGTACAGCGCATAGAAGATCGGGATCTGGATCACGATCGGCAGACAGCCCGCCAGCGGATTGATCTTTTCATCCTTGTAGAGCTTCATCAGCTCCTGCTGCATCTTCGGCTTGTCGTCCTTGTAGCGATCCTGCAGCAGTTTCATTTTTGGCTGTACGACGCGCATCTGCGCCATCGAATGGAACTGGCGCTGGGCGATCGGGAACATGAGGAGGCGAATGATCAGGGTCAGCGCCATGATCGCGACGCCGAAATTGCCGACCTGCTTGAACAGCCAGTCGAGAAGCTTGAAGATCGGCACTTCGAAAAATTCGAACCAGCCCCAGTCGATCGCGTTCGACAGGCGGGTGATGCCCTGATCGTCCTGATACATCGACAGGGTGCTGACTTCCTTGGCGCCGGCAAAGATGCGGCTGGTCGTTGTCAGCTGCTTGCCGGGCGCGACTTCGGTCAGGTCGCGGGCGAAGGCGGCGCGATAGCTGTCGCCGGGAAGCGCGTTGAACGCCGCCGACACTTTTTCGCCCTTGGCGGGGACCACTGCGGCGAGCCAGTATTTGTCGGTAAAGCCAAGCCACCCGGCGGCGCCATAGGACACTGTCTTGTTCGGCGCTTCGACGAGCTCGTCGTAATTGGTGAAGTTGGATTTGCCGTCGAGATAGCCCGTCGGGCCGACGTGGATCGTCCAGCTATCCTGCTCGTGCGGATCGGTCGGCTTGCCGGTGCGGTCGATATAGGTGCCGCTGCGGACCGCAACCGGCGCGGCGCCGTTGTTGGCGATTGTCTGCTTTGCGGTGATCAGATAATCCTTGTCGACACTGTATTCGATGCGAAAGCTCTGGCCGGTGGTGTTGGCCCAGCTCAGCGTCACCGGGGTCGTCGGGGTCAGCCTGGCGCCCGTCGCGGTCCAGACGCTGTTGGCATCAGGAACCGCAAAGCCCTGCGCCGACCAGCCGAGAGTCGCGAAATAGGCGCCCTTCGTTCCCGCGGGGGAGAAGAGGCGAACCGGGGGCGAATCCTTTTTGATCGTCTGGCGATATTGGGTCAGCGTGATGTCATCGACGCGCGCGCCGACGAGGTTGATCGACCCCGCCAGCTTTGGCGTTTCGATCGCGATGCGTTGGCCGGCGGCGAGCACGGCTTCGACCGGGCGGATCACCTGCGACGCGGGCGCGCCGGGCGTTCCCGGTGCCGGCAGGGCGCCGGGAAGCGCCGGATTCGCGGCGGTCGACGGGCTATGGTTGCCGGCAGCGGTCGTCGTGACATCGGGCTTGGCGGGTGTCGGAAAGAATTTCCCGGAGACGAAGTTCCAGCCGAGCAGGATGGCCACCGATAACAGGATGGCCGCGATCAGGTTACGTTTGTCGTCCACGCGCGTTCGTCTCTCTTCGTCTCAATATCGGGGGTGATGCCGGGAGGGTCCGTAAACCCTAAGGCACCGGGTCGTGGCCGTGGCCGCCCCAAGGATGGCAGCGCAATAGCCGCTTTGTCGCGATCCAGCCACCCTTGATCGCGCCATAGCGCTGGAGGGCGGTAATCGCATAGGCGCTGCACGAGGGTGTATAGCGGCAGCTGGGTGGAAGGATGCGCGACGGGCCGATTTGCCAGCCGCGCGCGACCAGGATCATCAGCTTGGCGATCATGATGGTTTCGCGAGTTTCTTCGCCGCGCGCTTCAGCGCCGAATCGAGATGCTCGCCGAGTTCGGCAAAGACGATGTCGTTACCGCCGGGGCGACCGATCAGGACAAGGTCGGCACCGGAAATGCCTGACCTGGGCATGGCGGCGCGCGCGAGTTCGCGAAACCGGCGCTTCATCCGGTTGCGGGTGACCGCGTTGCCGACTTTTTTGCTGACGGTATAGCCAATGCCCAGCGTGTCGTCGCTGTCGCCGCGTGGGCGGACGAGCAGGACGAAGCCGGGCATGGGATAGCGAAGGCCGCGATTCGCGGCCAGAAACTCGCTACGTTTGCTGAGGGTGCGCAGCGACATCGCTTGCGCACGCAAAAATGTCAGGCCGACAGCTTCTTGCGGCCCTGGGCGCGGCGGTTGGCAAGAATCTTGCGGCCGCCAACGGTCGCTTTGCGGGCGCGGAAACCGTGGCGACGTGCGCGTACGAGGTTGCTCGGTTGAAAGGTACGCTTCATCGCGGTTATCCCTAATTCTCGTCAAAGGCTGTAACAGAAAAGGGCCGCCAAACGTGGGCGGCCACTGATGGAGGCGCGGATAAGCGAGAGTCGGCGCAAAGTCAATCGCCATCGCGGGTTTCCGGCTTCGTTAGCCTGGCCTTCGCCCGTCGCCGCGCCGCGCTCGCGCGCTGCATCACACGGTCGGTCCAGCCGGCATAGCGCGGATGGCGCCATTTGAAACGCACATAGATGCGCTTCGCCCACGCGCTGTTCTGAAGACAGAGCATCAGGCCGACCGGGAACAAAATGATAAAGCCGGGGCCGGGCAGGATGCCGATGATCGGTGCCAGGATCATCAGCACCACGCCCAGGATGAACAGCGTCAGGCGAACCTGCGCGGTCGACCGCAAACGTTGATAGAGGCCGAGCTTCGCCATGACGGCCGATGTGGGGAGGCGTACGCCGGGTTGCAACCGCCGCGACGGGCTAGTTCACCACAACAAATCGCGCCATATCCTCGCGCGTTAGATAGCGGACCTCGTCGAACGGGGTGCTGTTGGTCAGCGCGTAAAAGGCGCGCGCCTTGGCATCGGGCATCCCCATTTCGCGATAATAGCTCAGATATTCGGCGTGGACCGGATCGCTCGCGGGGTAGTCGTTCGCCTCGCGGCCGGTTTCGTCGGCCCAGCTATGGACGCCGAATTCGGCATCGGGTGCCGCGCTGCGCCGCACCCCGGCGAGCCACAGTTCGACCGCGCCCGACCGCACCGATCCGCCGCTCGGCACGACGGTTTCCATGCCCGCACGGCGAATCGCGCGCGCGAGGATCAGGTTCGCTGCTTCATCGAGGCTGCCGGGACAATCGAGCATTTCCAGGCGCTTGAGCCCGGGGTGCGCCGCAAGCATCGCCGCAAACTGGCGCGGCGTCCGGCCATCGACATCGCCCGCCATGCGCGCGGTCTGGCCGTTAATCACCGAAAAGGGGCCATAGCGGGCCTGGGCATGGCCAAGCGTCGCGAGCACCGCATGGGGCGCATAGCGGCGCGTTGCGCCCTGCGTCTTGTCGACTGCCACATCCGCGAGCGTCTCGTCATCGAGCAGCGCGACATTCTCGTCGATCGCGCGCGCGTCGTCGTCCGTGTCTTCATAGGTCCAGCTAACGGTCGTGGTGACGATCACCATCTGCTGCTGCGCGTGCGCCTGCGCGGGCGCGAACGCCAGCACCGCCGCGCAAAGTGCGACGATCAACGTGCGAACGAGGGCGACCTGCAAGATCATGATCCCGTCCTTGCGCGAGCACGCCTACCAAGGCGTCAAACGGCACGGTCAGCAGAATATTAACTCTGTTGCAGGGAGGAAGTTCCCCGGCCGGGGCCGGGGAGGATCGGGACGGTTTGACTCAATCGCGGTCGGGCGCACCGCCGGGGAAATAGCCACGATAGCGCCGCCCGCCATCGACCGCTCGGGCGACCGACGGCCGCGCGAGCAGGCGGGCGCGATAGGCGCGCAGATTTTCGAAGTGCACCGGAATTTCATGCACCCAGTCGGCGTAGAAGAGCGACGGCGCAGCCGCGCAATCGGCGAGTGTGAACCCCGCCGGGGTCGCCCAGCCGTCGCCTGCCAGTTCCTTGTCGAGCCATGCGTAAATCGTGTTGAGCCCGGCCTTCGCTTTCTCGACGATCATCGGTGCATGGCCTTCGGGGCCGCGGATGCGGTCGTTCACAATTTCCTGCATCACCGCCATGACGTGGAGGTCGAAGACGCGGTCCATCTGCCGCACTTTCAACGCGGCGTCAGCGTCTTCGGGGATCATCCACGGTTCGGGCTGAACGCGGTCGAGATATTCGATGACGATCGAGGTCTCGAACAGGGTCCGGTCACCATCGACGAGCAGCGGAAATTTGCCCACTGGCCACAGCGCGTAAAGCTCTTTGGCATGCGCCGGAAATTCGGGGTCGACGTTGCGATATTCGAAATCGAGACCCTTTTCATAAAGCGCGATCTGCGCCTTCCAGCTGTAGGACGAAAAGGGGTGGCCATAGAAAATCAGCATCAGCGCGCATCCTTGCGTGTGAACATCCAGCCGAGCGGCAGCCCGACGAAGAAAATATGGGGAAAGAGCGCGATTGCGCCCTTGAGCATGGCGGTCGGGGGAAATGGCGATCCAAAGCGCAGCGGCAGGACGAGCGCGTTCATCACCAGATAGAGAATCAGGCCATAGACGGAGCCGATCAGCCACCATGGCCATCCGGCTGGCCAGAGGCGGCGGGTGGCGACGAAGGTCCAGACCATGACACCCATGATCGCAAAATGGGTCGCCAGCCCGGCAACGTCGCCGCCAAAGCCCCACGTCCGTGCGCCGTCACCGAACGGTCCGCTCGCGACCGCGTGCAACATGGACGAGACGGTGCCGCCCTGCGCCACGCTCGCCACCGCCGCATAGACGATGTCGAGCGTAGCGCAGAGCAGCCAGGCGTTGAGCGCGGGGCTACGCCGCGCCAACTTCTTCGCCCCGGATTGCGGCTTCGATCGCGGCGACGTCGATCTTCTTCATCGTCATCATCGCCTCGAACGCGCGCTTGGCGGCGGCCTTGTCGCCGCCCGTCATCACCTCGGTCAGCGCGCGCGGGGTGATCTGCCACGAAATTCCCCATTTGTCCTTGCACCAGCCGCACATGCTTTCCTGTCCACCATTGCCGACGATGGCGTTCCAGTAGCGGTCGGTTTCTTCCTGATCGCGGGTGTCGATCTGGAACGAAAAAGCCTCGCTGTGCTTGAAGGTCGATCCGCCGTTGAGGCCGATGCAGGGAAAGCCGAGCACGGTGAAATCGACCGTCAGGACGGCGCCTTCGGGGCTGCTCGGATTATCGGCGGGGGCGCGGTGGGCAGCACCGACATGGCTGTCAGGAAAGGTCGCGGCATAGAAATTCGCCGCTTCCTCGGCGTCCTTGTCGTACCAGAGGCAGAGGGTTGCTTTGGTCATCATCCTTCTCCTTTGATGGGGGTGCCGATCGACCAGAGATGACCGAAGGGGTCTTTCACCTGCGCATAGCGGTCGCCCCAGAACATATTCTCGGGCCCCATCACCACGGTCGCGCCGGCATCGACCGCGCGCCGGAACCAGGTGTCGGTGTCGTCGACCTGCAGGTGTAAAGTCACGCCGTCGGGCTTGCCCGAGGGCTCGCTGACATATTCCGGAAATTCGTCGTGCATCATCAGCGACGCGCCGTTGACGTGGAGGTGCGCGTGCATCAGCCGCACCCCGTCGTCGGCGGGTACCCGCACCTGTTCGACTGCGCCGAACGCCTTTTTGTAGAATTCGATCGCCTCGCTCGCGCGCTTGTCGGCAATCGCGATATGCGGGGTCAGGCCGCCGGTCGGCCCGTGATTGGGTTGTGCCATCGTCTCTCTCCTTCGCTTGTGTTTATCGTTTGCGCGGCCCGACGAAGCCGACCGCGGCGCCCTGCGGGTCGACCGCGTTCATCGCAAATTCGCCGCCGGGGATTTCCATCGGTTCGTTGGTGACGGTACCACCATTGGCGGTGACCGCGGCGTGGGCGCGGTCGATATCGTCGACGCCGATGTAGAAATTCCACGCCGGCACCGGATAGCCTTCCATCAGCGGCATCACCGCGCCGAGCCCGACGCCGCCGCGTTGGAGGAAGCGATAGGCGCCCATCTCGCCCATATCCATTTCGCCTTCCTGACCCCAGCCGAAGTGCTTTTTATAGAAGGCGATCGCGGCGCCGGGATCGCTCGTCGCCAGCTCGTTCCAGCGCACATGCTGCGCCTCGGTCACCGAGAAGACGTCGCTTTCGCTCTTCTCCATGCCCGCGGGCGGGATCGGGGCCATGATATAGAAGGCCGCGCCCTGCGGGTCCGACACCATCGCGATCCGCCCGACGGGCAGGTCGGTCGCGGGCATGTGCAGCGCGCCGCCATCAGCCTTGATCGCGGCGATACTCGCGTCGACATCGGCAACCTCGAGATAGCCGAGCCAGCAAGGCCGCGCCCCGCCAGCGAGCATGTCGGCATTGAGCGCCAGCACGCCGCCGGCATTGCCGCCGTCGCTGCGCCCGATCATGCGATAGTCGACGCCGCCTGCGCCGGTTTCCCCGTGCGCCGCGATGTTCCAGCCGACGACGGCGCCATAGAAGGCCGCCGCACCCGCCGAGTTGCTGGTCATCAGCTCGTACCAGATGAAATTGGATGCCTTGGTCATCGTCTTTCTCCTTGCGAAAAGGTCAATAGGTGAGGCTAGGGAAGAAGCTGCCGCGCCCCTCCGGCGTCATGTCGAGCAGCCCCCACAAAGGATCGACTAGGTCGCCGGCGCGGTGGTGCTGGCCGGGATCCCCGGGCTCATAGGCCATCTCGCTACCCCAGACGTGGCGAACACGGCCGCCCGTCTGGTGAAAGACATTGAAGATCGTCTCGTCCCAATTTTCGTCCGGCTTCATCCCGCGCTCGGTGCGCTTGGCGTCGGTCAGCTTGCGGGTGTCGCCATAATAATCGGCCGAATAGCGGCCTTCGCTATCGGACAGGAAGCTCAGGTGCGGCCAGCGCCGCTCGCGCGCCCACGCCTCCAGCCGCGCGATCGGCGACTTGGCGACGATATAGAGCGGCGCGCGCTGGCCGACGTGCCGCGCGCTGCCGTCGATCGCGTCGAGCATATGGGTGCAGCCGGGGCAGGGCGTGTCGCGGTCGGCCCCGAACATGAAGCTGTAGAGGAGGATACTGGGGTGATTACCGAACAATTCGGACAGCTTCACCGGCTCGCGCCGCTGATGCACCCCGATGCGCTCGAACACATAATCTTCGCCGATCTCGCCGCCGGGCGGCAATGCGCGACGCTTCGCGGCGACCGCCTCGATCTGGCGGCGCAGCGCGATCTCGTCGTTCAACAGCTCGATCCGCGCCGCGCGATAGGCGGCGCTTTCATTGGGGAAGGACAGATATTCCATATTCCGTCTCCTTCGCCGCATCGGGCGGCGTGGCCTATAGCCGGTGCAGCCGCAGCGGCTTGCTGTTCGCGCGCGCGATCACGGCCTTTGCTTCAAGATCGAGCTGGACACCCTTCAGCCACCATCCCGCCTTGGCGCCGCCAGGGAAGAGCTCCTCGGGCAGCAAGGGCAACACGCCCGCCTTGATTTCGGCGACCGTCAGCCCCGGTTCGGCCTCTGGCACCACCGCCAGCATCGCATCTTTCATTGCGTCATATTTGGCCTTGTCGACGCGCACGACATGGCCGGGGCTCATGACATTGTGCATCTCGACGCGCTCGATGACCTTGCTCATCGCCGAAATCCCTTCGTCGCTTCGATCGGCGGGGCGCGAAAACCCATCGCGATCCACGCCGTCAGCAACCGCCACATGAACTTGCCCGACGGCGACGCATAATTGGGGATGTCGCCCGGCAGTTCGACATCCTCGCGCCGGTCCTTGACCATCGTCCGCATTTCGGCCGGTGGCCGTTCCTGCTCGGCGATGCGTCCCGAATAGACGCTCAGCCAATGCCCCTTGGTAAACTCGAGACAGATCGGCGAGTTGCAACAGCGCGACACAAAACGCCGCGTCGGTGCATCGGGGGTCAGACGATGTTCGCCCAGCTGTTCCGATCCCGACAGCCAGGTTACGCGATCCTTGCGCGCGAGCACAAATGGCGTCCCGCCGTCCTTGTCCAGCACCCCCGGGGCGCCGGGCAGCGCATCGAACGCCTGCCCGGCCTGCTGGCAACTGTGGCAATAGCAGGTCGCGACCGTGATCGGCTTTCCCGCCAGCTCCAGCGTCACCGCGCCGCATTGGCACGACGCGGTGCGCCTTTCGGTCCGATCGCTCCGATGCATGTCGGTCATCGAACGATCTCCGCGCTCAGGCTTCGACGATCGGGGCGAAGCCGCCATAAATCATCCGCGCGCCGTCGAACGGGGTGTTGTCGGGATCGGGCTTCATCCGGTCGTCGGCCATCATCTTTTCCCAGCCGGCGGTGCGGGCTTCCTTGTCCGGCCATTCGACCCAGCTGTAGACGACGCTCTCGCCATCCTTCTTGTGCGCCGCGCGGCTATAGTCGGTGACCTTGCCGTCGGGGACATCGTCGCTCCACGCCTCGACGACGCGCGTTGCGCCATAGTCGCGGAAGACTTCGGACGCCTTCTGCGCGAGCGCACGATAGGCCTCCTTATTTCCGACGGGGACGGGCACGATATAGCCGTCGACATAACCGGTCTCGCCCTTCGCCCGATCGTCGACGATCGAATCGAACCCGCCGATGATCATCCGCTTGCCGTCAAAGGGCATGTCGCCGCCCATCGCCGCCATCCTCGGATCGCTCATCATCTTCGCATTCGCGGCGTCGCGGGTTGCCTTGTCGGGATATTCGAACCAGCTGAAGACGACGGTTTCGTCGGGCTGGGCCTGCACCGCGCCCTTGAAATCATTCACCTTGCCGTCGGGGACATCATCGCCCCAGCATTCGACCATCCGCGCCACGCCAAATTCCTTGAACAGATGCGCGGCGTCGGCGGCATGTTTGCGATAGGCTTCCTTGTTGGCGGTCGGCACCGCGACCACAAATCCTTCTACATAGGTCATCGTCTCTCTCCTTCGGGGGGTGTCAGGCGGGTGGTCCCGCTTCTTCGCTGAAGGCGGCCAACTGGGCCGCCAATGCTTTCCGGAACGCCGGGCGCGCGAGGCAGCGGTCGAGATAGGCCTGCAGTCGCGGCTGCCCGGCGATCAGTCCGGCGTCGACCGCTTCGCGCAGCACCGACGCCATCGCGATGTCGGCGGCGGTGAAGTCGCCAACCAGATATTGTTTGTCGCCCATTGCATCATTGAGCCGGCCGAGCCGGCCCTCGATGAATTCGATCAGGCTGGGGCGGCGCAATTTCGCCCATTCTTCTTCGCGGGCGAAAATATCGACATTGTTCAGCTCGAACAGCATCGGCTCGACGCTGTTATAGGCGGCGAAGATCCAGGCGAGCACACTCGCGCGGCCCTGCGCATCGCGCGGCATCAACCGCGCATCCTTTTCGGCGAGGTGAAGCAGGATCGCGCCGCTTTCGAACAGGCGGACGCCATCGTCGTTGAGCACGGGAACCTGACCCCATGGCTGGAACAGGAAATGGTCGGCGGGGCGGTTGATCGCGCTGATCAGATGCTCGGCATAATCGAGGCCAAGCTCCTCGCACGCCCAGCGCGGGCGCAGGTCGCGGACATGGCCGCGCGCGAATTCGGGCACCCAGTCGAAAGCGGTGATCTCCACGGGAGCGTTCGGGTTGACGGGCATGATGGTTCCTCTCTCTTTTATCGTTGGGGGCGGACTAGAAACCCGCGGGCATCGGCGGCACCTTGTCGTCGAGAAAGGCCGTCGCCATCGCGGCGATCAGCGGCGCCTCGGTCATGATCCCGATGTGCGAGGTTGCAGGCAGGATCGCGAGCCGTGCTTTCGGCGCAGCGGTCAGAAAGCCTTGCGTTGCCGCGGCCACGTCGCCGCCGCCGCGCAGCTTGAACAAGGCGATCGCATGGTCGAGCATGACGCCGTCGGCATCGCCGATGATCACCATCGTCTTGCCGGGGATGGCGCGGATCGCATCGTCGGGCCAGCCAAAGGGCTTCGCGTCGAGCGCCTTGATATTGTCGATCAGCTTCGCGAATTTCGCGGGCGCCGGCGACAGGCGCTTATATTCACTCTCTATCGGGCTTCCCGCGAACATCGCAGGGGTGATCTGCGCGATCCCCGCCAGCACTTCGGGATACCAGCCGTCGAGGTTCGATGTCCCCGACAGGATGATCTGCTTGCCGACCTTGTCCGGGTGGCGGACCGCAAGCGCGACCGCAGTCGATCCGCCCATCGAGTAACCCAGCACATCGGCCTTGGCGACGCCCAGCTTGGCGAGCACTGCGGCGGCGTCATCGGCCATCCGCTCATAGCTCAGCGGACCATCGACCCCGCCCGACATGAATGCGCCGTGGAGGACGAGCAGCGGAGTGCGGCCGGAGGTCAGGTCGCCGTGGACCTGATATTGGATTGCGGCGCCTGCGACATCGACATGGCCATTCTTCGCGGTGGTGGCCGGCTGGTTCGCGGCGGGTGATTGTGTCTGCTTGGTTTGCGCCTGCGCGGGTTGGGGCAGGGCGGTCATGGCGGTCGCGAAGGCGATCAGCGCAAAGGCGCTGCCAAGCTGCGACGGGAAAAAACGATAGGTCATCAAATTATTCCTGTTGCTGGTGAGGCGGAGTCTAGGACCGCTTCCCTTTGATCCACGCGACGACCGACATCGCGTGACCATGACCGAGGTCGTAATCGGCCTTTAGCCAGTCGATGATAGCGCCAGCCTTGATGCCGGGTGCCAAGCCGGCTTCGTCTGCGAGGCCCTTGTCGATCGCGATGGCCTTCAGCGCCTCCGCCGATTTGCCGGTCTTCGCCTCGACATTGTCGATATAGGCCTGAAAGCTCATTGTCCGCCTCCTGTCCGAAGCGGCATCATCGCGCGGACCCGGGGGTCGCGCAGCCACAGCCCGCCCCACAGCATCAGGCCGAGGTAGACGCCGAACAATATGTGGCTGAACAGCGGGCTGCCGATGCGGACATGGGTCGCGATCGCGCCGCCGAGATAGCCGGTGATGATGATCGCGCCGAATATGCTCGTCCGCGGCCAGATATAGAGCAAGGTCGGGATCAGCAGCAGGACCGCGAGCATGGTCATCGTCGGGACGTCGAGCGGCCATCCGAGGCTGGCCGGGGTGTATTTGATCGCAACCTCTGGCGCCACGAGCTTGAGCCCGGCGTCGAAGAGCAGGAAGAGGATCACGAGGCCGCTCAATATGCGGCCGGCGATCACCTGGCCCTTTCCGGGGTTCTGGTCTGTCATCCTCTTCCTCCTCCCTTATCTTGTGGTCAGGCTGCCGCTTCGGCGGGTTCGCCGGCGGGGATTGCGGCGGGGTCCATCCACATCACTTCCCAGATATGGCCATCGGGATCTTCAAAGCTGCGGCCGTACATGAAGCCGAAGTCCTGCGTCGGGGTCGGGTCGGCCGTGCCGCCGGCCTTGACCGCCTTGTCGACCTGTCCGTCGACCGCGTCGCGGCTGTCGGCTGACACGCAGAGCAGGACCTGTGCGGTGGTGTGCGCGTCGGGGATCGCCTTCGACGTGAAGGTCGCCCATTTCGCGTGGGTCAGCAGCATGACGTGGATCGACCCTTCGGCGACCACCATGCAGGCGGCGGTTTCGTCGGTGAAGGCGGGGTTGTTTACGGCACCGACCGCTTCGTAAAAGGCCTTCGACTTGTCGAGGTCGGTGACGGGCAGGTTCACAAAAATCATCTGGGGCATTTTCTCTCTCCTTAAAAATGTCCGGGCGGCATTTGGCGTCGCCCGGCTTTAGTCGTGGCGGCTTTGTTCCGCCGGGGTGGTCTGGTCCGTATCGGTGCGGACATCGGGTGCGGGGCGCTTCATGCCGCGTCTCGCCGGCCGAACAGCATCCGGACATAACGCTTCAAATGGGTGACGCTTTCCCGTGCGATCGCCGGATCGTTCGTCGTTTTCGCCAGAATGAAGCTTCCCTGCAAAACCGACTGGATATGTTGCGCGAGGCCGAGCGCGGTGACGCCTTCGGGCGCGCCGTGGCGGGTCATCGCCGCTTCGATGTCGGGGGTCAGCGCGTCGCAATAGGCGCTGATGCTCGCCTCGCACGCCAGCCGGATCGCGTCGCTCGTCGCAAAGGCTTCCTGCACCATCGTCCCGACGAAGCAGGTGAACTCCTCGACCGGGCCGTCGAGCATCGCAAAGCGGAAATCGATATGGCCGAGCAGGCGGTCGAGCGGATCGTCGAGTCGGGTGTACGGCGGCATCGCGAACATCGGCCGCGCGCGTTCGGTCCACGCCTCGGCCGCCGCAACCGCCAGCGCTTCCTTCGACGCGAAGTGATGGAAAAAGGCGCCCTTGGTCACCCCCGCCACGGCGCAGATCTGGTCGACCGTCGTCGCGGCATAGCCCTGTTTGCGCACCGTCTGATGCGCCGCCGCGATCAACGCCGCCCGCGCACTCCCCCGCGCCGCGCGGCCCGAAGGCGGTGCGCTGGCAGCGGGCGGTGTGGCGCCGGAGGAGGACTGATTCGGGTTCATGCCCATCGACATACCGACTAGTTGGTATGTTGTCAAATCGCCCGCGCCATCCCCGATGTGCGCGAAGATCGAGAAGTTGCGAAAAGACTCGACCTTCCCGCCGCTTGGCCTAAAAAGGCGCGGGGAACAAAGCGAGCACATCGCGTGCCGCTTCCGGGGATTGTCATGGTCGCGATCGTTTCCACCGTCGCCTATCTCGGGCTCGAAGCCCGCGGGGTCGAGGTGCAGTGTCAGGTCACGCCGGGCCTGCCGCGCTTCGTCATCGTCGGCCTGCCCGACAAGGCGGTCGGCGAAAGCCGCGAGCGCGTCCGCGCCGCGATCGCCGCGATAGGCCTGTCGCTCCCGCCCAAGATCATCACTGTCAACCTGTCGCCCGCCGACCTTCCGAAGGAAGGTTCGCACTACGACCTGCCGATCGCGCTCGCGCTTTTGGGCGCGATGGGTGTTGTCGATCCCGAAACGCTCGGCTCTTATGTCGTCGTCGGCGAACTCGGCCTGGACGGCCGCGTCGCGCCGTCGCCGGGGGTGCTGCTCGCCGCGATCCACGCGGGCAGCGAGGATCGCGGGCTCGTCTGCCCGGTTGCGCAGGGACCGGAGGCCGCGTGGGCGGGGAATGTCGAGGTGCTCGCGGCGCCCGACCTGCTCTCGCTGCTCAATCATTTCCGGGGCACCGCTTTGCTCGCGCCGCCGGTGCCGGGCACCGTCGAAGTGCCGCCGCGGAGCGTCGACCTTGCGCAGGTCAAGGGTCAGGAGACCGCCAAGCGCGCGCTCGAGATTGCGGCGGCGGGCGGGCATAATCTGTTGATGGCGGGGCCGCCCGGGGCGGGAAAATCGCTGATGGCGGCGTGTCTTCCGGGCATATTGCCCGATCTTACGCCGTCCGAGGCGCTGGAGGTGTCGATGATCGCCTCGGTCGCCGGAAACCTCGAGGGCGGGCGGCTCGTCCGCGCGCGGCCGTTCCGCAACCCGCATCATTCGGCGTCGATGCCCGCGCTCGTCGGCGGCGGGCTGCGCGTCCGCCCCGGCGAGGTCAGCCTCGCGCATCTCGGCGTACTCTTCCTCGACGAGCTTCCCGAATTTCAGCGCGGGGTGCTCGATTCGCTGCGCCAGCCGCTGGAGACCGGCGAGGTCAGCGTTGCGCGTGCCAATGCGCATGTCACTTTTCCCGCGCGCGTCCAGCTGGTCGCGGCGATGAACCCGTGCCGCTGCGGGCATTTGGGTGACGCGGCGCTCGCATGCAGCCGCGCTCCGCGCTGCGCCGCCGATTATCAGGCGAAACTGTCGGGGCCGCTGCTCGATCGCATCGACCTGCATGTCGAGGTGCAGGCGGTGAGCGCCGCCGACCTCGTTCTGCCGCCCCCCGCCGAAGGCAGCGCCGAGGTTGCCGCGCGCGTCGCCGCCGCCCGCGATGTCCAGACCGCGCGCTATGCCGATCACAAGGCGCGCACCAACGCCGAAATCGACGGCGAGCTGATGGAGGCGGTCGCGACCCCCGACGAGCCCGGCCGCAAATTGCTCGCGCAGGCGGCTGAGGCAATGCGCCTCTCGGCACGCGGCTATACTCGCATCCTTCGGGTTTCGCGGACGATCGCCGACCTTGCGGGCGCCGACACCGTCGGCCGCATCCATGTCGCCGAAGCGCTCAGCTACCGGCGGCAGGCACCGCGCAGTTGACGACGCGCATCGCCTTTGTCGCCGAAATCATCGAGTGGCGCGGGCCAGCACCCTTTCTCTTCGCGCGCATTCCCGACGATCATGTCGGCGAGATTCGCTATGCCGCGCTGTCGGCGAGCTATGGCTGGGGCGTGGTGCCGGTCGTCGCGAAAGTGGGGGGAAGCGAATTCACCACCTCGCTCTTCCCGCGCGACGGCACCTATTTTCTGCCGATCAAGGTGGCGGTTCAAAAGGCCGAAGGCGTCGGGCTTGGCGACCATGTCGGCGTTGCGATGTGGATCGGGCCCGGGAAGGGCTGAGTTCGCTTGCCCCAATCGCAACCTGCCGGATGTTGCCTTCCGGCGAACGCCGGGGCATGATCCAGCGCATGAAATCCGCCCCGTGTACCATCTGCATCGGGTTCCCGCGCTTCTGACGCGAGGAACATAGGAAGCGCGGCAAGTGCCTGCGCTTTTCAGCCTTATTTTGTCTGGATACTGTCCGGCCCCGTGCGGGCCGGCGGTGCGGAAGCTTCATCATGACCAATTATTTCGAAAGCCCGTTCAGGGGCATTACGCTCGACAAGCAAGTCACTCAGCCCAATATCCTTGTCGGACGCTACAGCTATTATTCGGGCTATTATCACGGCCACAGCTTTGACGATTGCGCGCGCTTCATCCTGCCCGATGCCGATGCCGACAGACTCGTCATCGGCAGCTTCTGCTCGATCGGGTCTGGTGCGGCCTTCATCATGGCGGGCAATCAGGGGCACCGGAATGACTGGATCAGCACCTTTCCCTTCTTCTGGATGCCCGATGTCCCGGCGTTCGAGGGGGCCCGAAACGGCTTTCAAGCGACGGGCGACACGGTGATCGGCAATGACGTGTGGATCGGTTCGGAAGCGGTAATCATGCCCGGGATCAGTATCGGGCACGGTGCGGTGGTCGGCACGCGATCGCTCGTGGCGCGCGACGTCGAGCCCTATACCATCGTTGGCGGCAATCCGGCCAAGCCGATCCGAAAGCGTTTCGACGATGCGCGAATCGCGATGCTGCTCGAGATGCAATGGTGGGACTGGACCGACGCGCAACTGCAACCGGCGATGCCGTTGCTCACGAGCGGCGACGTCGAGGCGTTGCACCGCCACTGGCAGGATGCGGTCAGGGAATGAGGTTGCCGGGTGGAGAGCGGCTGGTCCGCTCTCCATTCCTGTCCGCGGCGCGCTTAGTTCGCGACGACTTCCAGCGGTGGCGGGGCCTTGGCAACCGCGGCGCCGTGACGGCGGTGGCTGAGCTTGCCGTCGACCTTGCCGCCGTTTTCGATCGTGATATTTTCGTAGGTCACGTCGCCGGTGATCCGCGCGGTGGCGTGGACGATCAGCGTCTTGGCCTCGATCGAGCCATCGACGAGCCCTGCGATCTTCGCGGTTTCGGCAACGACCGCGCCCTTGATTTCGCTTGCCTCACCCTGCACCAGATTGGCGCATTTCAGATCGCCCTCGATCTTGCCGTCGACGTGCAGGTCGACGCTTGCCGACACATGGCCGGTGACAACGACGTCCGATCCGAGGATCGAAAAGGTCGTGTGGCGCGCGCCCGTCGCCATCTTAGCTGGCACCACGGACGGCGGCGACGGAACCGACGCGCTGTCGGGCATCGGCTTTGACTTCGAGAACATCGGCTTTGGCCTCCAGGAAGCGGCGCGGGTTCACCGCGACGCCGTTCAAACGGACTTCGAAATGCAGGTGGCTGCCGGTCGAGCGGCCGGTCGAGCCCATTTTGGCGATCTGCTCGCCCGCGGCGACCTGTGCGCCGACCCGCGATGTAAAGCCCGACAAATGGGCGTAGCGGGTCATGATACCCTGGCCATGATCGACCTCGACGACATTGCCGTACCCCGACTTCTGTCCGACATAGACGACCTTGCCCGGTGCGGCGGCGAGGATCGGGGTGCCCATCGGGCCGGGAAAGTCGAGGCCGGCGTGCATCGCGCCGGCGCCGGTGAAGGGATCGCTGCGATAGCCATAGCTTGACGACAGCATCAGCACGTCGGCGGGCTTGCCCGAGGGCAGCGCAACGAGCGTGCGTTCGAGCACTTCCATCCGGAACAGGGCGCTTTCAAGCGCGGCAAAGGATTTGCCGAGCGTGCGCGCATGGCCCATGCGGCCGCGATAGGGAATGAAGGGGCCGCCGCGGCCGGCCGCGGCATTGCGTACGAGCGCGGTGGGGTCCATGCCGAGCTTGGCGACCGCGCCTTCGGCATTGGCGGCGCGGGCGTTGACCGCAGTCAGCAAGCGCGTCGCGAAGCTTTCCTGCTGCGCCTCGAGCCGCGCCAGTATCTGCGCCTCGGGCGGCAGCTTCGGGTCGATCATCGCGCTGGTCTTGAGAGGGGGCTTGCCGGCTTTCGCCTCGGCTCCGGTCGCAGGCTGTGCGTCGGCTTCGTCTGTCACTGCGGCGGGTTCGACCCCGAAATGGATCTTCGACCATTCCTCAAGCTGTTCTTGCCGCTGTTCGAGGTCGGCGGCGACTTCGCCGACGCGGTCGCGATACTGGGCGATACGCTGTTCGGCGGCCGCCGCTGCGGCCTGTTTCTGCGCGACTTCGGCGCGCTCGCCGGCGGTGAGGAACTGATTGACCAGCACGGTCAGCATCGTACCCGCCCAGGCGAGCAGTACCAGGCCGGCAATCAACGCAACGCGCTTTTGCCAGACGGCGCTGACACGCAGGAAGCGGACATGCCCGTGCGTGCGCACAAAAATTTCATGGTCCTGAAACAGCGCAGTAAAGCGCTGGCGCCAATGGCGCAGGCCCGTGGTTTTTGAAGACAAGTTACGACCCAGTCTTATGTTTTAATGGAGCCCTCCGCCCCGACTTGGAAGGCGCCTTAACAGCCGCGTGGCGGCGGCGCGAATCTTTGGCCCCCGACTCGCGCCGAATCGAAACCATCGCGCGGTGAACGGTGTCAGAGTATGAGAATACTGCCATTTTTGCAGGATTTTCGGCGCGAATCGGTCGATATTATTGACCGCTTGCTTACCCTTTTTGGCTAGGGCTAAGCGGGTGGAAAGCATGACCAAAATTGCACGATCTCGAGCCGGTGAAGCGGCCATCGAACCGCCGCCGGTGGACCGCGCGCGGCCGCGTTCGGCGGTCAGCGCGGGGGTCGGCCTTGTCGGACTGGCGGGGCTCGCGGCCTATCTGCTGATCGCGCGCCATGCGCCCGAACTTGCGGTCTGGCTGGGGATCGACTGGGGCGATCGCGGGCCGATGAACGGGCCGAATTCGGCGATCGCGAGTGTGCTCGCTTGCGGTGTCCCGATGGTGCTGTGGTCGGTTTTCGTCGACAAGGTTCACCGCAATCCGTCGACCGGGATCGACTGGGCGCAACGCCGGCCGTGGCGCGAGACGCTCGATATCAGCCTGACCAAGCTTGCCGGGCTGTGGGCGACGTGGGGGCTGATCGCACTCGCCTATGCGATGATGCGCTATTATTGGGAGGGCAATTACGCCTTTTCGATGAACCTGCTCGAATCGGTGGCGCCGTGGCTGTTGCTCGTGTCGGTGCCCTATATGTTGTGGCTTGACCGCCGCATGGTCGAGCCGCGCGACGGTTGCTATCAGCTCGGTCGCTGGCTGATTGCACCGGGCCAACCGGTCGACAGCCGCGCGATGGTGCATCATTTCCGCGCCTGGACGGTGAAGGGGTTTTTCACTGCCTTCATGCTGTCGATCGTGCCCGGGAATTTCTCGGCGCTGGTCAGCGTGCCGATGAGCGAGATGCTCGCCAATCCCTACAAGACCGGGATCTGGACGATCAATTTCCTCTATCTGATCGACGTCCATATCGCGACCGTCGGCTATATCCTGACCTTGAAACCGCTCGATGCGCATATCCGCACCGCCAACCCCTACGGGATGGCATGGGTCGCTGCGCTGATCTGTTATCCGCCCTTCATCCTGATGAGCGGCGGTCCGCTCGACTATCAGGTGGGCGGGGCAGACTGGGGCTATTGGCTCGAGGGGCATGACGGGCTGATGACGCTCTGGGCTATTGTCCTCGTTGGCCTGATCGCGGTTTACGCCTGGGCGACGATGGCGTTCGGCATCCGCTTTTCGAACCTGACGCACCGCGGCATCATCACCCACGGACCTTACGCCTTCACGCGGCACCCCGCCTATGTTTCGAAGAATCTCAGCTGGTGGGTCGGGTCGATGCCCTTCCTCGTCACCTCGGGCGGCTGGATCGAGGCGCTGCGCAACACAGTGCTGCTCGCACTGGTGAGCGGAGTCTATTACTGGCGCGCGAAGACCGAGGAGAAGCATCTCCTCGCCGACCCCGCCTATCAGGCCTATTGGAACTGGGCGCAGCATCACGCCTTCGTCCCGCGCCTGTTTGCCCGGCTGACGGGGCGGGGGCGCCCGCTGATCCGGCTCGAACCCGATGAGCGGGTCGGGCCGGTCGCCTAAAAGCTGAGTTCGTCGTAAATTTTGCTGAGGTCGCCGCCCCACGCGCCTTCGTAGCGGTCGAGCAGGTCATGTGCAGGCGAGCGCCCGCGCTTGACGATCTGGCGCAGCGGCTCGAGGAAGCCGACCTCATTGTCGCCCATCGAATTTACCTCGGCGCGCGCAGCAAGGCCTGCTGCCGCGATGTCGAGCACTTGCGTCGCGAGCTCGCCGACGGTGCCGCCGCCTGGCGCGATGGCGCAAAGGCCTTCGCGTGGAACGGCATCGCGGAGCGCCTGCTGCTCTTCGATGCTCCAGTTCTTGACCAGATCCCACGCCGCGTCGAGCGCGCCCTGATCGTAGAGCAGGCCGACCCACAGGGCGGGCAGCGCACAGATGCGGTTCCATGGCCCACCATCGGCGCCGCGCATCTCGAGGAAGCTCTTCAGCCGCACTTCGGGAAAGGCGGTCGACAGATGGTCGTTCCAGTCGGACAGATAGGGCTTTTCGCCCGGCAGCGCGGGCAGTTCGCCCCTCAGGAAGTCACGGAAGCTCTGACCCGCCGCGTCGATATATTTGCCGTCGCGGAAGATGAAATACATCGGGACGTCGAGCATATAGTCGACATAGCGATCATATCCGAAGCCGTCCTCGAACACGAAAGGCAGCATGCCGGTGCGCGCGGGGTCGGTGTCGGTCCAGATGTGGCTGCGGTACGACATAAACCCGTTGGGCTTGCCTTCGGTGAAGGGCGACGAGGCGAAGAGCGCGGTGGCGAGCGGTTGCAGCGCCAGCGACACGCGGAATTTCTGTACCATGTCGGCCTCGCTCGAATAATCGAGGTTGGTCTGGATCGTGCAGGTGCGCAGCATCATGTCGAGCCCCATCGTGCCAACGCGCGGCATATGGTCGAGCATGATCTTGTAGCGGCCCTTGGGCATGATCGGCAGTTCGGCGCGCGTCTTGTCGGGCCACATGCCGAGCCCGAGGAAACCGAGACCCAGTTCGGCGCCGACTTCCTTGACCTGTTTCAGGTGGCGGCCGGTTTCGGCGCAGGTCTGGTGCAGATTTTCGACGGGCGCACCCGACAGTTCGAGTTGGCCCGCGGGTTCGAGGCTGACGGTGCCGTCGCTGCCCGCGAGCGCTATAACCTTGCCGCCCTCGATCACCGGTTCCCAGCCGAAACGGGTCAGCGCCATCAACAGATCGTGGATGCCGCCGGGCTCGTCATAGCTTGGTGCGCGATGATCGGCGGTGCGATACACGAACTTCTCGTGCTCGGTGCCGATGCGCCATCGGTCCTTGGGCTTTTCGCCCTTGATCATGGGGGCCGCGAGCTGGTCGCGGCTTTCGACGATGGGATCGTTGCTGTCCGATGCGGTGCGCGTGCTCATATCGCGCCATTATACGGTTCGGTACAGAAAGCAATCGGGGGCGTCGTCCGCGGCAATATTGCCCGGCTAGTTGATCGTTGCGTTGAAGGTGATCGCCATCGATGCCGCCGCCGCCAGCGTTGCCGTGATTGCTGACAGGGTTGTGCCGCTGATCGATGCGCCGAACGGATCGCTTTCATCGGCGCCGCTCGCATTATCATCCTCGACCGTCGTGGCCCCGGCACAGCTTGTCCCGCTGCGCAGCGATCCGGGAACGAAGCTCGTCGTCGCGGGCAGCGCATCGGTGATGTTGATCGCCGTCGCGGTCGCGCTGCCATTGTTGGTGACGAGGATGCAGTACAGCATCGTCGCACCCGGGATCGCCTTGGGATTGGTGGTACCGTTCACCGGGTCGCTGACGAGGCTGCTCGTCTTGGCGATCGCCAGATTGGCGACCGGGCGGCAGAAGCTGATGTCGTGGATCGCCATGCCCTGCTGGCCGGGGTTGGCGGGCGCGAGGCTGTGGCTGCCATAGGTGATGGTGATGCTGTCGACCGGCGCGGCAAATGTCACGACGACGGTGCCGTCGGCGCTGCCGTCGGCGGACAATCCGTCGCCATAGGCGCTGTTGCCGATCACATAATTGGCGACACCGTTGGTCAGCGTCGGTGTGACGGCCGCCCCGTTATAGCTGCCCGTCACCGTCACGCGATCGGCGAACTGGCCCGATGCAAAATCGAGGTCGAACAGTCGGAACTGCGCGCCCGGGACCGCAGTCGGCAGGGTGATCGTCGAGGTGACCGTGCCCGCCTGGCTGGTGAAATCGACGAGCTCGAAAATCGAATATTGCGCCGGGGAGAAGCCGCCGGTGATGACATTCTGCCGCGTCGGCGACTGGCCGCCATAGGTCGCGTTGCTCAGGAAGGAGCCGCCGCTGATCGCGATGCCGATGTTCATCGTGCCGATCGCGGTCAGCGAATAGCTGGCACTGGTCGTCCCTGCCGTCCAGCTGACGCTGTCCCAATCGTGCACGGTGATGCCCGCCGGACAGACGAGCGTCGGTGGCGTCCCTGCGGTGCGCGTTCCCGACACGGTGAAGCTGGCGGTGGCATAATCATCCTCGCCCGCGGCGCCATTGCCCGGCGTCGAATCGAGGTCGACAACCGACGACGCCGTAATTTCTGCGACATTGGCGATCGTCACCCCCGAAGAGGCGACGACGGTGCCGCTGACCGTCAGCGTCCGCGTCGTGCCCGGCGGGATGCTGCCGACCGTCCATATGCCGGTGCCGCTGTTGTAAGTGCCGAACCCCGATGCGCTGGCGAAGCTGAATCCTGCAGGCAGCACGTCGAGGACGGTCACGCCGGTCGCAGTGCTCGGCGAGGCGGCCGCATTGGTGACGCTAAGCGTATAGCTGATGCTCGCGCCCGATGCCGGCGCCGCATTGCTGACGCTCTTGCTCAGCGACAGGTCGGCGTAGGCGGCCGGACGGCTGGTGAGATACAGGTCGGCGCGGGTGAAGCTGCCATTGTCGGACGATGGAAACTGGTCGCAAATTTCGAGTCGCCACGTACCGGACGCGTTCTCGCCATTGAACGCTGACAGCGGTGCGTTGGGGCGGAAGCTGTTCTGGTACGGCGGCGCGCTGGTCGAATGATTGGTCGTGTCGCCATCGGTGTTGACCGTCTGTGCCGCATCATCGTCGAGCCGGACGTTGTAATTGTCGCCCGAGATAGCGGCGGTGTCGCCGTTGACGAGCTGGACGCGCGTGCCGGCGGGCGATTGCAGGATGATGCGGATATCTCCGCGCCAGCTGTGGGTCGCCAGCATCGCGAGGTCGACATCGCCGACGACATAGCTGGTCGCGACGGTGAAATTGCGCACGAGCGGCGCGGTGCAGGGCGTCGATGCGTTGATCGTCCCGGTCGTCGTGTTGCTGTAGGTGGTCGTCGTCTGCGCCCCGGCCGGCGCGGCGACAAGCGCCATCGCCAGCGAGGCAAGCATCATCAACGCGCGCATGCACTGCATAAACTGGTCCCCACGCCAGCAGTATCGGCCCTGGTCCTGCCGCTGCATGGCGTCTTTATGGGCCGGCCATGGCTAACAGGCGGTTAAAGCTGGGGCGCTTCTGTCCGGTATCGGGACAGTTTTGGCTTTGTCTCAGCCCGTACCCGCCCAGTCGCCATGAAGTGCCATCCACAGGCCGGTCGCCGCGATGGCGGCGGTTTCGGCGCGCAGGATGCGCGGGCCCAGCGTGATTCGCCGCGTCGCCTCACAGGCGAGCAGCAGCGCACGCTCGCGATCGGTAAAACCGCCCTCGGGGCCGGTCAGGATCGCCGCAGGGGCTGGAGCGTCGAGCGCCGTCATCGGCGTGCCGCCCGCCTCGTCGGCGAACAGCAGCGCGCGCTGTGTGGGCCAGTCGCGCAGCAATTGCGGCAGCTTGACCGGCTCGGCGAGGGTGGGGACCGCGGTCCGGCCGCATTGTTCGCAGGCTTCGATAATCTGCGCCTCCAGCCGCTCGCGCTTGACCCGCTCGACGATCGTGCGTTCGGTGATCACCGGTTGCAGCCGGGCGATCCCCAATTCGGTCGCCTTTTCGATGATCCAGTCGAGCCGCGCCTTTTTGACCGGCGCGAAGCAGAGCCACAGGTCGGGTACTTGCTCCAGCGGGCGCATCAGTCGTTCGATCTGCACCGTCAGCGATCGCTTGCCCGCATCGGCGATGACCGCCAGCCACTCGCCGCTGCGGTTGTCGAACAGCAGGATCGGGTCGCCGACCTTCAGTCGCATGACGTTCAGCAGATAATGGGCGGCCGGCCCGTCGATCGCGGGGGCGCCGTCGTCCGCGAGCGGTTGGTCGATGAACAGGCGGGGCGTGCTGGCGGGTGGCCAGGCTGGGGTCGCAGGCATGGCAGGGCGATAGCAGAAGGCGATTCGCCGCGCACCTCCTGTCGTTCTGCGGTTGCTCAGGCAGGGAGAGCGGGGGCGATTATCGATTTGGTAAGCAGTTTGGCCCTAGTGCGAGACGAGCCGTCATGCATCTGGGTGGGCCGCGTGACGGGCCAAGAGGGGTTCAGACCATGCGAGGGACCATCATCAGCCGCGTGCGGCCGGGTGCCAGCAAATTATTTCGCGACCAGGGTGGCAACGCCCTGATTCTGACGGCGGCGGCGCTTCTTCCGATCCTCGGCATTGTCGGGTCGGGCGTCGATATCGGCCGCGGCTATATGGCGCAATTGCGCCTGCAACAGGCGTGCGATGCCGGCGTGCTCGCCGGGCGTCGCGCGATGGCCGGCGGCGATTATGGCGCGTCGCAAAAAGCCGAAGCGAACAAGATGTTCAACGCCAACTTCCCCGCCGGCATCTATGGCAGCCAGGCGATCAGTTTCGTGTCGGTGCCGAGCGGCACGACCGACGTCAAGGGCACCGCGAGCGCGCAGCTGCCGACGGCGATCATGGCGATCTTTAACAAGCCGCAGTTTGACCTGACCGCGAACTGCGCGGCCAAGCTGGAAATTTCCAATACCGATGTGATGCTCGTGCTCGACGTTACGGGTTCGATGTCGCGCACGAACGCCGGAGATTCGGTTTCGAAAATCGTGGGGCTGCGCAACGCCACGATGGTGTTTTTTGACACGCTGACCAAGGCGGAAATCGGCGACGGCAAGCTGCGTTTCGGGGTCGTTCCCTATAGCGGCACCGTCAATGTCGGGGCGATTTTGAACAAGGCGAATCCGGCATGGCTGTCCGACAAGGTGATGATGCCTACGCGGAGTCCGAATTTCGATAAGAATAACAAGTTCAAAGATTACACCTACCAAGACCTGGAGCGCCCGGTTGCTGCAGGCAAAGCTGGCGGGACGCTGAAATTCCCTGTCGGAACCAAGGGGGCGGATGTGTCCGCCACTTGGGCCGGTTGTATTATCGAGCGGGACACCAAGCCGTTCAATGCGACGACGACGGCTCCTGCGGATGCCTATGATATGAATATCGACATGGTGCCGACGAGTGCCGATGCCACCAAGTGGAAATTGTTCCTGCCCGACTTTGCGTTCAGCCGCTCGACCACGGCGCCCAAGACGACGACGAACAATGATCCCAGCTTCAAAGCACTCTTTGACGACGACGGGAATACAGCCGCCTGTCCGGTGCCGGCGATGAAGCTGACCGAGATGAATGCGGCGGGCAAGACCGAATTCACCAACAAGATCGCGTCGCTGAAGCCGGAAGGCAATACCTATCATGACGTCGGTATGGCGTGGGGCGCGCGCCTGCTGTCGCCCGCGGGGCTTTTCGCCAATGAAAATGCGACGGCGGCGAACGGACGCCCAATCAGCCGCCACATCATCTTCATGACCGATGGCGATATGAACACGCCGATGGATAATTACGCGCATCAGGGCGAAGAACAGTCGAGCGGACGCATCGGTGCGACCAGCAATTCCAACGCGATCGCGCGCCACAACAACCGCTTTGTGCAGCTTTGCGAAAAGGCAAAGAATATGCAGGTCGGCAACAATGATGCGAAGGTCACCATCTGGGTGATCGGCTTTGGCACGGCGCTGAACGCTCAGCTCACCCAATGCGCGACGCCCGGCAAGGCTTATCAGACCGGAAGCGCCGAAAAGCTCAAAAGCATATTCCAGTCGATCGCCGATCAGATTTCGCGCCTGAGGTTGTCGCAATGACCCGGGGTCTTCACCAGCGCATGCGTGCTCTCGGCCGGCATCAGCGCGGCGTCGCGGCCATCGAGTTCGCGCTGACCGCGCCGCTCTTCCTGCTCCTGTTGATGGGCATCTTCGATTTCAGCTGGCAATTTTACGCCAAGCAGGTGTTGCAGGGCGCGGTGGCCAAGGCGGCCCGCGATGCGACGCTCGAATATAATGCCACGGATCAGACTGCGCTCGACGCCAAGGTCCGCCGCGAGGTGCAGAGGGTGTTCGTCAACGCCAATGTGACCTTCACGCGCAAAGTCTATGACAGCTTCGACCAGATCGGAAAACCGGAAGCGTTCAAGGACAAGAATGGCAATAACAGCTATGACAGCGGCGAATGTTTCGAGGATTTCAACGGCAACGGCACCTGGGACGCCGATCGCGGAAAGAATGGCAACGGCGGCGCCGACGATGTCGTACTCTATACGGCAGCGATGGAGTTCAAGCGCGTTTTGCCCGTGTGGAAGATGCTGGGCCAGCCGCAGTCGATGACGCTGACGCAGACGACGGTCCTGCGCAACCAGCCCTATCGCGCCGGCACCGACGCCAATCCGGCGAAATGCTCATGACCGCTCGCCGCAAGCCCGTCCGCGTGGCCATGACGCGCTTGTGGCGCGACCGCCGCGCCGCGATTGCGGTCGAAATGGCTTTTGCGATTCCCGGGCTGGTTGTGCTCGGCTTTGGCGGGATAGAAATCGCGAACCTGACCCTGACCCATACACGGATCAGCCAGATCGGACTCAGCGCCGCCGATAATGCCTCGCGCATCGCGTTCGGAAGCAGCCTGTCGCAGCCTTCGATTCGCGAAATCGACATCAACGAGGTGTTCACGGGGGTTGAGGCACAGGCTGCGGGGCTCGATTTCAAGCCCAATGGCCGCATCATCCTCTCCAGCCTCGAACGCAATCCCGAGGACGGGCAATGGATTCACTGGCAGCGTTGCTATGGCGACATGAAAGTCAATTCGGCATATGGTCCGGAAGGAACCGGGATCACCGGGACAACCTTTCCGGGAATGGGCCCCAAAGGCTTGGAGGTAAAGGCGCCGGCCGGTACCGCGGTGATGTTCGTCGAGATCACCTATCAATATAAATCGCTCGTCTATGGCAAGTGGCTGAAGCCGCAGATGATCCGGTCGACCGCCGCTTTCAACATCCGCGAAGGGCGCGACCTGCAGCAAGTCTATAATCCCGCACCCGCCGCGACGCCGTCGCTCTGCACCTGACTGCGATCAGGACGGAAAGGCGAATCAGGCATTTATTGGCGAGGCTGCGGCTGCTATCGCGCTTCACCAACGCATGACCGCCATCCATCCTCCCGACAGCCAGCATCAGGGGCTGATTGCCCTGCTTCCCGCCGGGGCGCGGCCCTATGCGCTGCTCGCGCGCTTCGACCGGCCAATCGGCATCTGGCTGCAATATTGGCCCTGCGCGTTCGGCGTCGCGCTCGCGGGCGGGGCGGTCAGCCATTGGCCGCTGTTTCTGTGGCTGATGCTCGGCGTCGTGGCGATGCGCAGCGCGGGGTGCGTCTATAACGACATTGTCGATCGCGACCTCGATGTGCGCGTCGCGCGCACCGCATCGCGACCCGTCGCGAGCGGCGCGGTTTCGGTGCGCAACGCCGCCTTGTGGATGATCTTCCTGTCGCTGCTCGGCCTGCTCGTGCTCATCCAATTGCCGCTGGCGGCGCAGATTGTTGCGCTCGGCAGTCTGCTGCCCGTCGCCGCCTATCCGTTCATGAAACGCATCACCTGGTGGCCGCAGGCGTGGCTGGGGCTGGTGTTCAGCTGGGGCGCGCTCGTCGCCTGGGTCGCGGTCGGCGGCATCGAAGGGCTTGCGCTGCCGTTGCTCTATGCGGGCTGCATCGCATGGGTGATCGGATATGACACCATTTATGCGCTCCAGGACATCGAGGACGACATGATGATCGGTGTCAAATCGAGCGCGCGGGCGATGGGCCGCCATGTCCGCGGCGGGGTTGCGCTTTGCTATGGTGCCGCGCTTGCCGGCTGGGCGGGGGCGCTGTGGGCCGTGCGTCCCGATCCGCTGGTGCTGGTCGCACTCGTCCCTGCGGCGCTGCATCTGACCGGACAGGTGGTGACGCTCGATCCCGCCAATGGCGCCGATGCCTTGGCGAAATTTCGCAGCAACCGGTTCGCGGGCCTGCTGGTCCTTGCCGCGATGCTGGTGGTCGGCAGCGCGCCCTAGGCGCTATTCCGCCGCGAGCAGTTCCTCGGCGCCGCCCAGGTCGACCGAGACCAGCCGCGACACGCCCTTCTCGATCATCGTCACCCCGAACAGACGATGCATGCGCGCCATCGTCACCGCATTGTGGGTGACGATCAGGTAGCGGGTGTTGGTCTCGCGCGACATCCGGTCGAGCAGGTCACAGAAACGCTCGATATTGGCGTCGTCGAGGGGGGCGTCGACTTCATCGAGGACGCAGATCGGCGCCGGATTGGTCAGGAACAGGCCAAAGATCAGCGCGACCGCGGTCAGCGCCTGTTCGCCGCCTGACAAGAGGGTGAGCGTGCCCAGCCTTTTGCCCGGCGGCTGCGCCATAATCTCCAGCCCCGCCTCAAGCGGATCGTCCGAATCGACGAGCTCGAGATGCGCCTGCCCGCCGTTGAACAGCGTCGTGAACAGCCGCTGAAAATGCCCGTTGACCGTCTCGAACGCCGCGAGCAGGCGGACGCGGCCCTCGCGGTTCAAATTGCCGATCGATCCGCGCAGGCGATGCACCGCCTGCGTCAGCTCCTCGATCTCGGCGGCGCTCTTCTCGCGTTCGGTGTCGAGCTCGGCGAGCTCGTCGGCGGCGACGAGGTTGACCGGGCCAAGCCGCTCGCGGTCGGCGATCAGCCGGTCGTGCCGGGTCGATTCGGTGCTTGTGTCGCGGACGTCTTCGCCGTCGAACCCGGCCTTTTGCGGCAGCAGCGGCGGCGGACATTCGAACCGTTCGCCCGACAGTCGCCCCATTTCGATCCGCCGCAGCTCGGCATTTTCCGATCGGGCGACCGCCCCGGCGCGGGTTTCGCGTGCGGCGGCGACGCGCTCGCGAATCGCATTGAGCGCCGTTTCGGCCTCGCGCAGCGCCGCCTCGGCTTCGCGTTCTTGCGCTTCGGCGGCGGCGGCTTTTTCGCGCAGCGCCGCCTGCTGTGTCTCGGCTGCCATGCGCTGTTCGGCGAGCCGCTCCGGCACATTGGCGAGTTTCGCCGCTTCGGCGGTCAGCGCATTGGCGCGCTTGTCCATATCGGTGACGCGGCGCGCCGCTTCGCCCGCGCGCGCCTTCCAGCTTTTGATCTCGGCGCTCACCACCGCCTGCCGTTCGCTCAAGGCCGCCAGTGTGCGATCGTGCCCGGTCAGTGCATCGCGCGCGCTATTCGCATCGGTGCGGGCGCGTTCGGCGGCCTGTTCCCCGGCGTCCAGCGCGGCGCGGGCGATACTGTCGTCGGGCAGCGCCGCGAGCGTGGTTTCCTGCGCCGCGAGGTGATCGGCCGCCTCTTTCGCCGCCTCGGCGATTTCGCCCCGCCGCCGGTCGAACATCGCCGTGGCATCGCGATGGCGGTCGAGCGCCGCCTGCGCCTGGTCGGCGGCGCGCAGCGCGGTGCGCCGCGCTTCGTCGGCCTGCGCGAGCTGCTTGCGTGCGGTCGCGGCGCTTTCGGCGAGGGTTGCCGCGCGCGCGGCGGCTGCGTCGCGCTTGTCGCGGAGGCCCATGACCCCGAGCTCGACTTGCGGGCGTTGCGCCGCGAGCGCGTCGAGGCGGTTCTGCCGCACCAGACGTTCGCTGGCGGTCGCGCCGTCGCCGCGCGACACGAAGCCGTCCCAGCGGCGCATCACGCCGTCGGTCGTCACCAACCGTTGCCCGGCGGCAAGCGACTGGCCATCGTCGCGGTCGGCCACCGCGACCTGCGCCAGCCGCCGCGCGAGTGCCGCCGGGGCCTTCACATGGTCGGCGAGCGCCCGGGTGCCGGCGGGCAGGCCGGGATCGCCGCTCTGCGAATCGGCGCCGCCCCAGCTGCGGGCTGCGGCGGTGTCGGTCCCGGCGTCGAGATCGTCGCCCAAGGCCGCGGCAAGGGCGGCTTCATAACCCGGCGCGACGCGGAGCTGGTCGAGGATGCGGTTCGCGTCGCTGCGTGCGGCGGCGAGCGCGCGTTCGAGCGTCCCTGCCTCACCGTCGAGCGCGGCGAGGGCTGCACGCGCTTCGGCGAGCCCGGCGTCGATCGTCGCGAGTTCGGCCGCGATCGCCTCGCGGTCGGCCTCGGCGGCCTGCAGTGCCTGTTCGGCGGTCGCGATTGCGCTTTCGGCCGTCCCGGCTGCTGCCGCGCTTTCGCTCTGTTTCGCGGCGAGCGCGCTGCTGTCGCCCAGTGCGGCGATGTCGGCATCGACCCGCGCCTTGTCCTGTCCGACGCGGCGGACCGCCGCCTCGGCGCTGTCGCGTGCCGACACCGCAATGCGTCGGTCGGCGGCCTCGCTTGCCGCCTTGGCGCGCGCTTGCGCCAGTGCAACCTCGGCATCGCGCAGCTGTGCCTGCGCCGTCTGGTTCGTTTCGGCGAGCACCGCCTTGCCCGCGTCGTGCGCCGCGATGTCGCGCGCCAATGTCTTCGCTTCGGTATCGAGCGCGGTGAGCGCGGCATGCGCGTCGCGCGCGAGTTCACCTTCGCGCGCGCGGTCGTCGGCGAGACGTGTCTGCTGCGCCGCCAGATCGTCGAGGCGTTGGCGCGCCGCGCGCTCTTCGCCGTGCAGGCGGACCTGGGTCGCGGTGACCTCGGCCAGCGCATCGCGCTGTACTTGCGCGTCGCTGCGCGCGGCGGCGACACGGGTTGCGACCTCGGTCTGCGCGCGCGACAGTTCGTCGAGGCCTTCCTGCGCGGCCTTCACCGCGGCTTCGGCGGCATCGGCATCGTGGCGCGCCTGATCTGCCGCGGCGGCGGCCTCGCGCCAGCGCGCATAGATTAGCCGCCCCTCGGCGACCCGAATCTCTTCGCTCAATTTTTTGTAACGCTCGGCCGCGCGCGCCTGCCGCCGCAGCGCATTGGCGCGCACTTCCATGTCGGCGACGATTTCGGACAGGCGGGTGAGGTTGGTTTCGGTCGCGCGCAATTTCTGTTCGGCGTCCTTGCGGCGGACGTGCAGTCCGGCGATGCCGGCGGCTTCCTCCAGCATCGCGCGGCGGTCGGTCGGCTTGGCGGCGATGACGTTGGCGATTTTGCCCTGACTGACCAGCGCCGGGCTGTGCGCGCCGGTTGCGGCGTCGGCAAAGATCAGCGCGACATCCTTCGCGCGCACGTCGCGGCCGTTGGCGCGATAGGCCGATCCCGCGCCGCGTTCGATGCGGCGGATGACTTCGAGCTCGTCGCCGTCGCTCCCGTCGGACAGGCCCGCGACGAGCGCGCCTTCGGTGTCGCAGTGCAGCGCGACCTCGGCGAAATCGCGCGCCGGGCGCGACGAAGTGCCCGCGAAAATGACATCTTCCATCCCGCCGCCGCGCATCGACTTGGCGGAGGATTCGCCCATTACCCAGCGGATGGCCTCGAGCAGGTTGGATTTTCCGCAGCCATTGGGGCCGACGACGCCGGTCAGGCCGGGCTCGATGCGAAGCTCGGTCGGTTCGACGAAGCTTTTGAAACCGGTCAGGCGCAGGCGCTTTATCTGCACGAAGATACTCCGTGCAGTGCGATGATTCGCAATGGCCGCAATTGTGCCGTCACAATTCCCCCTGGCCGACTGTCATGCCGCGCCACGGGGGGAGTCGCAAGAGGGCAGGTCGAACCCCGCCCTCTTGCAGAAAATGCGTTCAGCGCACGCCCATCGTGCGCAACCGGTCGCGCAGCGGGGCCCAGCTGGCGATGCCTTCGGCAAGCTGGCCGTTGACAATGAAGGAGGGCGTGCCGGCGATCTTATACTGTTCAATCGCGCTGTTGGTGCTCTTCTCGAGCGCGGAAATATTGTCGAGATTGCCAAGGCAGGCGTTGACCTGATCGGCTGTCATCCCGCGCGACTGGAAGAACTGGTCGAGTTTCCACGCTTTGGCAAGCGCAGGGAAGCGCTGCGCCGGGGGCAATGCCATCGCGGCTTCGCCGCCCTTCGGATTGCCCTGCGCACCCGCGAAGAGGTCGGCCTGCGAGGCGAAGGCATTTTCCATCAACGGGAAAAAACGTTCGGTCGGTGCGCAGCGGATGATTGCCGCTGCCGACGCGTCGAGCGGATCGCGGATGAAGTTGCGGACTTCCAGGCTGACCCGGCCGGTATCGATGAAATCGCGCTTCAGCTCTTCAGATGCGTCCTTCGAAAAATCTGCGCAATGCGAGCAGGTGAGCGAGGCGAATTCGACCACCTTGACCGGCGCCTCGGGGTTGCCCATCACATAACCACCCTCGGCGGTCTTGCTGACGGTTGCCGACCAGGTCTTGCCCGCGGGTGCCGCAACCTTGGCGATGACATCCTGTTCCTTGGTCGCGTCGGTCTTGGCGTCGCCGCAACCGGCGAGCGCCAGCGCGCCGAATGAGGACAGAAGGGCGATACGCAGCGAGGCTTTGATCATGATATTCTCGTCTCCGAAGATGGCATTGTTGGCGTGACTCTTAGTTTCCCTTGATCGCGAGGTCGAGGCGGCTTTTGACGGTTGGCCAATTGCTGCCGTCCACATGGCGGCCGTTGACGAAAAAGGTCGGGGTGGCCTGAACATTGTCGGCATTTTTGCCGATATTGGTCATGCCGGTGATTTCGGCGGCGGCGACCTCGCTGCCCAGACAGGCCTTGATCGCCGCGGCGCTGTAGCCGCGCGTGCGCATCAGCGCTGTCAGCCCGCTGTCGGCGGCAATCCGTTCGGCCCGTTCGGTGGTGCTACCCTGATACCAGGGTGCCATTTGCGCCTCGGTCATTTTGATCACCTTGCCGAGCCAGGTCGGCTGGGCGAGCATGATCGCGCGGTGGTTCGCGGGAAAGGCGTTGGCCCCGCCGCATCGTGCCAGAAGCGCCGCGGTCATGTCGAGCGGATCGCGGATGAGGTTGCGATATTCGAAAACCACCAGCCCCTTGTCGACGTAGAGCGATTTGAGCGGGACCGCCGAAAGCTTCTCAAATTCGGCGCAGTGCGAGCAGGTATAGCTGAAATATTCCACCAGCCGGACCTTCGCCGCCGGGCTGCCGATGACGAACGCGCCAATTTCGTTGGTGGTCACCTTCGCCGACAGACGCGCCGGAGCGGGCTTGGCGGGCGTCGCGGCGGTCAGCAGCGCCAGCGCGGCGGCGGACAGGGTGCCGATCGCGATCCGGCGGGACAAGGTGGGTGCCCGAAATTTCGACATAGGCTGCGGTGCTTCCTTCAATTGATCCGTGGAAGTTTGGACGGTGACGCCAGACCCGCCGCCATGCGTTCGAGCACGGTCCGCAGTTCCGGGTCGCCAATGTCGCGCAAACTATCCCCCAGTTCGGCGGGTACGGGTTTCAGCATGGCGGGAGGCTGAACAGGTGCGGCGGGCGTGACCTGTCCGTGCGACATGCGGATCTGCGCGATCGCGGCATAGCCGAAGAAGCGATTGACCGCGCCGATGATGTCGGGGCCGACATGCTGGAGCATCGGGGCGTGCGCACCGCTGATCGTCAGGTGCAGCGTCCCGCCCGCCTTTTGGCCGGCGGGAAAGCGGATCATCGCCGGCTGGGTGACGTCGGCCAGCCGGTCGCCGACGATCTCGCGCCAGCGGCTGACCACCGAGCTTTGGATGAAGCCGAATTTGCGGAAAGCGGTGCGGCCGATTTCGGGCACCAGGTCGGAAATCGCACGCGCTTCGCCGCCGCGTGGCCGCTCATAGGGACGCGCGGCGGGCTTGGCGGTTTTCGCGCCGCTTTTTGCCCCGCTCTTCGCTTTCGCCTTTTTGGCGGGCGCGTCCTGATCGGTGTCTTTCGCCATCTCCTGCGCCATGCCATAGGCGAGGGGTGAGCGTCCAGACTTCCCACAGCGTCAAAGATTTCGCGGGCCGCATTCTGGGCTGGTACGATCGTGCCGCGCGCGTGCTGCCGTGGCGCATCCCGCCGAACAGCGGTCATGTGCCCGATCCCTATCGCGTCTGGATGGCCGAAATCATGCTCCAGCAGACGACCGTCGCGGCGGTCGCGGGCTATTTCAATCGCTTCACCGCGCGCTGGCCCACGGTCGGCGATCTGGCTGCCGCCGACGATGCCGACGTCATGGCGGCGTGGGCGGGGCTCGGCTATTATGCCCGCGCCCGCAACCTGCTCGCCTGCGCGCGTGCGGTCGTCGCGGATCATGGCGGGCAGTTTCCGGATAGCGAAGCGGAGCTTCGCGCGCTGCCCGGGATCGGCGACTATACCGCCGCGGCGGTCGCTTCGATCGCCTTTGGCCGCGCGGCGGTCGTCGTCGACGCCAATATCGAACGCGTGATCGCGCGCCATCGTTGGATCACAACGCCACTGCCGATGGCGAAGCGCGAGATTCGCGCCGCACTCGCGCCGCTGGTGCCGAACGACCGGGCCGGCGATTTCGCGCAGGCGCTGATGGATCTTGGCGCGACGATCTGCACCCCGCGTGGCCCCGCCTGCGCGATCTGCCCGGTGATGACCGACTGTATGGCGCGCACGCGCGGCGATGCCGAAAGCCTGCCGGTCAAACCGCCCAAAAAGGCGAAGCCGCATCGTCATGGCATTGCCTATTGGATCGAGGATGCCGACCGGCTGTGGCTCGTCCGCCGCCCCGACAAGGGGATGCTCGGCGGGATGCGCGCGCTGCCCGGCGGCGCGTGGGAGGATGATCCGCCGACCGAGTCCGGTATCGCCCGCGTCGACCATAGCTTCACCCATTTCGACCTGACGCTGACATTAGTGCGGGGCGAAGTCCCGCTTTCCGCAGCGGAAGGCGAATGGTGGCCGCTTTCGGACCTTGACGCGGCCGGGTTGCCGACGCTCTATCGCAAGCTGACCGACAAAATGCGGGAGAGAGATGGATGAACATGATGGTTTCGCGCCGGGCCTTGCTCGGCGGACTCGCGCTTGGCGGGGCCGCCACGATGCTGCCGCGCGCGGCGCTCGCGTGGAAGGCCGACGGCGCCTCGCTCTATCCCGCGACCAATGCTTTCATCAAAGGCTTCGTCGATCGCCGCGAACTCGCGGGCACGCTCGCTGCTGTCGGCAAGGGACAGGCGGCGGCCGAGTTTTTCGGCGCCGGCACTCTGGCGATGGATTCGCAAACGCCGGTCGGCCCCGATACTTTGTGGCGCCTCTATTCGATGACCAAGCCGATCACCGCGATCGCCGCGATGCTGCTGATCGACGACGGCAAGATGAAGCTCGACCAGCCGATCGCCGACTTCCTGCCCGCTTTTGCGAAGATGCAGGTGCAGAACACCCCCGACGGGTCGATCACCGAACTTCATCCGGCGAAGACGCAGATTACGGTGCGGCACCTGCTCACCCACACCGCGGGCCTTGGCTACAACATCATCCAAAAGGGGCCGATCAAAAAGGCCTATGATGATGCGGGCATCGTCGGCGGACAGGTCAGCCGCCTGCCGATTCCGGGCTTCCCGCCAGTCACCCCGGCGCCGAGCCTCGCCGAAATGGCGGACCGGCTCGCTAAATTGCCGCTCGTCTATGAACCGGGGACGCAGTGGAGCTATTCGGTCAGCCTCGATCTTTTGGGGCGGGTGATCGAAGTCGCGTCGGGTCAGGCGTTCGATGCGTTTCTGAAGGCGCGCCTTTTCGATCCGCTGGGGATGACCAGCACATGGTTCCGCGTTCCGGCGAGCGAAGTCGGCCGCCTCACCACCAATTATGCGCCCTTTGGCGGCGCCTTGCTTCCGATCGATCCGGCGACGAGCTCCATCTATCTCGATCCGCCTCCCTATCCGTTCGGCGGCGGCGGGCTGGTGTCGAGTGCGCGCGACTATGACCGCTTCCTTGCGATGCTGCTCGGTGAAGGCGAAACCGGCGGGGTGCGGATCATGCGCCGCGAAACCGCGCGCCTCGCCATGTCGAACCTCATCGACGACAGCGTCGGGCGCAAGGGCACCTTCATCGAAGGTCAGGGCTTTGGCGCCGGCGGCCGGGTGTCTCTCGCAAGCTCGCCGACGGGCGAAGGCATCTACGGCTGGGCAGGGGCGGCGGGCACGATCGGCTTTGTCGATCGCAAGCGCGGCTATCGCGCCGCGGGCTATGCCCAATATATGCCGTCGGGCGCTTTGCCTTTTCAGGAAAAGTTCGGCGAAACCTTTCAGAAGGATGTGATGGGCTGATGCCTTTGCCGCTCGGTTTCACGGGGGCGTGGCTCGACCGCGCCGACCAGTTGCGCACCAATGACGATGCCTTCGCCACGACCGCCGCCGATCCGCGCGCGCGCTGCCTTGTGCTCGACGGGATTGATTTCGTGCCGGGTGATGGCGGCGGGCTGCGCTGGGAGCCGCTCGACCCGGTCGATGACCGCGCGCTGATGCTGCTCGGCCTCGACGATGCCGGTATCCCGCATTTCGTGCGCGAGGCGCCCGCGGGCGCCCGCATCGATGCACGCTCGCGCACCGTGATGCGGCTGCTGCCGTTGTTGTCGGGCGAAGAGGCGGCGCTCTATGGCGGTGCGCGCAGCCTGGTCGACTGGCACGCGCGGCATCGTTTCTGCGCGGTGTGCGGTACCCCGACCGAGTTGTTCCGTGGCGGCTGGGGGCGGCGCTGCGGCGCGTGCAACGCCGAGCATTTCCCGCGCGTCGACCCCGTGGTCATCATGCTCGCCGAATGCGAGGGGCGGGTGCTCGTCGGGCGGCAGGGTGGCTTCCCGCCGGGTTTCTTCTCGGCGCTTGCGGGCTTTGTTGAGCCCGGCGAATCGCTTGAGGAAGCGGTCGCGCGCGAATTGTTCGAAGAAGCGGGCATCCGCGTGTCGGACGTCAGCTATGTGGCGAGCCAGCCCTGGCCTTTCCCGTCGTCGCTGATGATCGGCTGCCGCGCCGTTGCGCACAACCCCGCGCTGACGCTGGACGAAACCGAGATCGAGGCGGCGATGTGGGTCGACCGCGCCGAAGTGCGCGCCGCACTCGCGGGTGACATGGGCGCGCCCTTCATGGCGCCGCCGCCGATGGCGATCGCGCGTTATCTGCTGGAAGATTGGGCGAAATAAACCCGCCCTGTCGTGTAGCGACGGGGGGAGCGTTTAGAGTCGGCGACCGGTGATGCGGCTGATTTCCTTGGCCACCATCGCTTCGACCATGTCGGGCAGATTGGTGTCGAGCCAGTCTTTCAGCATCGGGCGCAGCGCCTCGAGCACGACATCTTCCATCGAGCGGCCCGGAACCGGCGCGGCATGAGCGACGGCTGCGGTCGCGGCTGGCGCGATCGCGGCGGTCAGCGCCTCGAGCGACTGGCGCGCCGCGTCGGCGCTGGCGGTCGAGACCAGTTCTTCCGCGGTCGGTGCGGCCTCGTTGGACGCGGCCGTCTCGGTTTCTGCGTCATTGAGGTCGAGAATGTCTTCGTTGGCGGCCGCGCGCGGTTCGCGTGGCGCGCCGGGAGCATCGTCACGAGCGATAACGCGCCGAATCGACGACAAAATATCTTCCATCGACGGCTCTCGCGACATGTCGCCCATTTCTGCCCCTTTCGGATTCGCCCGCAACGGGGCGATTAACCATATACTACCGGCAGCGGGCGGCGCTTGCCAAGCCTTATTGTCGAGGCAGCGGATTGGTGGCCGGGACGCTGGCGTTGGCGGCGGGGACTCCGCGCGTATCGGTCGCCTGCTGCTGCGGCGCCGGATCGTCGGCCCAATCCCAGATCTCGCCCTTGACGCGATTGTAGTTGGCGGCGGGGTCGTAGAGCGCGCCGCCCTCGATGCCGAGGTCGCGGGCTTCGGCCTTGCCCATCGCCGCGAGGACCGAAAAGGCGGCGACATAGGAGTTGCGCCGCGCCGAAACGAGCTGGACCTGGGTGTTCAGATATTCCTGCTCGGCGTTCAAAATGTCGAGGATCGACCGCGTTCCGACGCTGTTTTCGGCGCGCACGCCCTCCAGCGACAGCGCGTTGGCTCCAACTGCTTGCTCGGTCGCGGCGATGACGCGTTCATTCGCTTGCCACGCGGCATAGGCGCCGCGCGTCTGTGCGATGACGCCGCGCTCGGTCGCGACATAATTTTCGATCGCCTGGCTGCTGCGCGATTGCGACTGGCGGACCTGCGCCGAGCGCCGCCCGGCGGTGAAGATCGGCAGCGTCACCGACACGCCCGCCGCTGCGCTC
Organism: Sphingopyxis sp. GW821-FHT12C06; assembly: GCF_058807415.1. Taxonomy (NCBI): domain Bacteria; kingdom Pseudomonadati; phylum Pseudomonadota; class Alphaproteobacteria; order Sphingomonadales; family Sphingopyxidaceae; genus Sphingopyxis; species Sphingopyxis sp. GW821-FHT12C06. The sequence continues at coordinate 402,304 of NZ_JBXAQR010000005.1, forward strand.
GACGTTTCCTGCGTGACACTGACGCCCGACACGCCGCTGGAAAGCGAGCCGAGAAAATTATTGTAGCCGCCGCCGAGCGTCGCCGACACTTTGGGTGCCCGGCTGGCCTTCGCGACACTGATGTCGGAACGGGTGGCGTTGACCTGAAGATTCGCGGCTTCGATATCCGGGTTGCTGTTCAGCGCGATCGCGACCGCTTCTTCGGCGCTCACGGGCAGGTTCGGCAGCGTCGGCGGAGCCTGCAGGTCGACCGGCGCCTCGCCGACGAGCCGGATATAGGATTCGCGGCTGGCGATCAGATTCGCCTCCGCACCACGCAAATCGCCCTCGGCGAGCGCAAGGCGTGCTTCGGACTGGGCAACGTCGGTACGCGTCAGGTCGCCGATTTCGAACCGGTCGCTCGTCGCCTGCAAATTGGTGCGCAGAACCGACACATTCTTCTGGTTGAGCTGGACGATCGCCTGATCGCGGATGACGTCCATATAGGCCCCGACGACCTGCGAAAAAATGCTCGCTTCGGTCGCGCGCAGATCGGCCTGACCCGCTTCGACGCGATATTTGGCTGCCTGCACGGCGTTGCGCACGGCACCGCCCTGATAGATTGGCACCGACAATTGGCCACTGGCGACCAGCGAACGCGTCGGGGAGGAAAAGCTGTTGCCCGGAATGATGAGATTTTCTTCATAGTCCGCCCGCGTCGAAATGTCGGGCAGGCCGAAGCTTTTCTGGATCGGGACATTCTCGTCATTCGCGCGCTGTCCGGCGCGTGCGCCGGTCAACGTCGGATTATTCTCATAGGCTTTGGCAAGTGCCCCTTGCAGCGTTTCGGCCTGAGCCTGCGATGACAGCGTCAATGCACCGACGGCGAGACCGGCCAGCCAGCGGGCGCGGCGGAGTGGCCGTTTCTTTTTGATATCGTGCATCGTCATGTCAGCCTGCAGCAAGGGAAGGGAGATGGCGCCTAGAAGCGGAAACCCGCCGGAGCGTCGAAGCCGGGGATTGGCGCGACGTCCATGTCGGCAAAGCTGCGCAGCGCGAGTGCGCCACCGGTCTTCACCCCTTGGACAAGCCGGGTTACTGCGCCGTCCCGACGTGCCGCGACCAACCGGCCGCCTTCGGCCAATTGCGCCGTCAGTGCATCGGGCAGCGTTTCGATTGCGCCGTCGATAAGGATGCGGTCGAACGGAGCGGCGTCGGGTGCGCCAGCGTTCAGCGGGCCTTCGACCCAGTGGACATCGGCGACGGCGGCGCGCCCGGCGGCGATCAGGTCGGTGCGTTCCTCGACCGCATGCACGTCGGCGCCAAGCCGTGCGAGCAGCGCCGCAGCATAGCCCGTCGCCGCGCCGATCAACAGCACCCGCGTACCCGGACGAATCGCTGCGGCAACCAGCATGCGCCCGGTCACCAGTGGCGGATTCAGCGCGCGGCCATCGCCCAGCGCGATCGCACGGTCCATATAGGCGACGCCTGCAAGCGCGGCGGGCACATAGGTCTCGCGCGGCTCGGCTGCCATCGCGCCGACGACCGCGGGGTCGATGACGTCGTTGGTGCGAAGCTGGCTGTCGATCATCGCAGCCCGCATGTCCGCAGCGGAAATTTCACTCAATTTGGTCGCCATCAGCCTTTTTCCGATTCCTGGCCTCGATCTTTGCGGAGGCTGCTCTAACTCAAGCCATGCTGTATTGCAATTATAATACAGCCATGGTCCACGCTGCGTCGCGCATAGCCGCCCGCGAAGGTGCCGCCAAGCCTGCTTCGTGTGTCTGCAAGGGATGCGGAAATGCCAAAATTGCGAAACAAGCCAATTGCATTGCGAAACGCGGGCGGCTAGTGGCGCTCGAACCACGCAAAGCTGCGCATTGAGGCCCGATGGCGGAGTGGTGACGCAGAGGACTGCAAATCCTCGCACGCCGGTTCGATTCCGGCTCGGGCCTCCATCCCCATTTGTCGAACCCGATGATAAATGGCTTCGTTGACGGAGCGGCGCACTTTTTCGTCTCTGCCACCATGTGCGGGTCTCCAATGACGAAGCTCCGACGCGGCAAAAGCCGCCTCCGGTCAAAAGCGGACCGCCCGCGACAACCCCTATGCAAAGTCCGGAATCAACCGCCCTATGGCGCCGCCCCGAAGAGCTTCTATTGCTGCTGTACTGGTGGCGGAGAGCCGATATAGTTGAAAAGCCATCAGAAACAGAATCGATGGAAGTCGCTATGGAAAAGCGGGAGAGAGTTTCAGTGCATCACTTCGAGCAGAATTCCGCCTCCGCATTACGGAACCTCGCGCGCTTCAGGCCTGCACTGACACTGGCGACACTCGCATTGACCACGAGCCTCGCGACCCCGGCATATGCGCAATGTGTCGGAGCCATGCCGGGAACGACAACCTGTTCGGGCGCCAACGGGGCACAGCAGAATGTGACGGGCACTGGCGCAGCCACCATCGTGACGACGCCGGGCTTTTCGGTGGACACGGCCGATCCGGTCGGCCTCAACGTCAGTATTGCGGGCACCATGTCCTATATCGATGCGAATGCATCGTCGCTCAGGGGCGCCGAGCGTGGGCTCGGCATCTCGATCAGCGATACCGCCATCAATTCGGGTTATGGATCGATCATCGTTGATACGGCGGGAGCGATTACCGGGGGAACCACCGGATTCTTCTCCGACAATCGCGAACGCGGTACGACCAATGTCACGCTGCGCGGCGCGGTGACCGGCTTGAACGGCGCCGGAATCGAGATGAATGCCGAAGCCCGCGTGACCGCCGGCACCGCCTATGGCCCCACGCATACGCGGCTGGTCACCGAAGGGCCAGTGAGCGGAGCAACCTATGGCATCCGCATGACCCACCTGACCAGCGGCGAGGCCCGGATTACGTCAAGTGGCGGTGTGTTCAGCAGCGCCGGCGACGCGATAAACCTGCGGTCGGGCTATACGCTGGGATCGAGCAACATTTTGCAGGCTACTGACGCTGTGGTGACCACGACCGGCACCGTGCGCGGCCATTTGAACGGCATTCTTATAGCTCACAGGGGCTCCGGGAACGCGATTGTCGAAAGCTCCGGACTTGTCGAGGGGGTCACACAGGACGGCATTCAGGTCACTACTGTCGGGGGCGGAAACCAGATTCCGACCGACGCCCCGTCGCAGGATCTCGACATCAGGACCAGCGGCGTGGTCAAGGGAGCAAACGATGGAATTTCGGTCAATCACGGCGGCCGGGGCGCGGTCAGGATCGTCTCCGCCGGATCGGTCGAGGGCGGGAGAGCCGGAATCAGCGTCGGCAGTTTTCCGATCGCAACGAGCCTCTCGATCAATGCCGAAAACGTCACCGGGGGGCGCTACGGCATCTTCGTTGCGAACCGGACGGCAGCGCCGGTGACCATCGCAACCACCGGCGACGTTACCGGCGGCGGGGAGGCTGGCGTTGAGGGCGGCGGCATCGTCGCGAGCAGTCGCGGCGGGGCCATCAATGTCCAGGCCCATAATGTGACGGCGTTGAATTCGGGTGACGCGATCTCCGCCAGCAATTCCAGAGCGAGCGCGGTATCGGTGACATCGACCGGACTGCTTCGTGCATTCGGAAATGGCGTTTCCGTCTCGACCTCGAATCTGGGCCCCGGGCTGGTGTCGGTCGACGTCAACGCCATTTATGCCGCACAGGGAAGCGGCATCCTGATCGCCGGTGGAGGCTCGGAGACGATTGTCACTGCCCGCGGGCCTGTCGATGCCTTTCGTACGGGTATCAGCGTCCGGGCATCGGGTTCGGTCACCATCAACGCGGTCGACGTTCGAGGCTCCCGACGCGACGGCGGAGGATTTGCTGTGACAAATGGCATCGATGTTATGGAGGCGGGGAATATTGCCATCACATCGACGGGAAGCGTTTTCGGAACGACAGGCATCCGTGCGGAAGGCGGTTCCGGCGGGGGAGCGATCACGATCGACGTCAACAATGTGACCAGCTTCGGCGGGCCCGCGATCGAGGTCGTCAACAAGGGTGCGGGGCCGACCGGCATCACGATCGCCGGTCTGGTCGAGGGGCCTTCGGCCCTGCAGGTGACCACGTCCGGCGGGCAGGCCACCAATATCCTCAACAATGGCACGATCGCCGGGAATATTCTGGTCAGCGGCAACGGGTCGGGCCAGGTCACCAACAACGGCATGTTGCGCGGGCGGGAGTATCGCTTCGGAACCGGCGACTATGCTGTCGTGAACAATGGACGCATCGTGGCGGCCCCCGGAACGACCATTTTCGGCAATCTCGACCGGCTGCAAAATAACGGCACGATAACGATGGCGAACCAGACCGGCGGCGACCGGATTGCGACCGATGCAGCGGTCAGCTTCGCCGCCGGATCGGTCCTCGCAGTCGATGTCGGCGCCGCCGGCACCGACCTCATGGAAACGGGCGGAGCCGTCGTCATCGCGCCCGGCGCGACGCTGGAGGCGCAAGCGATCGGCGCCCTTGCCGCCAATACGCGTTATACGGTTCTGACCGCCGGGGGCGGATTGAGCGGCCAGTTCAGCTTCCAGCCGCAGCAGGCGTCGGCTTTCACTGGGACGCGGGCCGGATATACCGCGACGTCGGTCTATATCGAACTCGCCCAGATCAGGGCGCTTGCGAGCGCCGGACTTACGCCCAACCAGGTGGAAAGTGCGACCGGCATCGATTCGCTGCCGGCTGCCAACGCCGTGAAGGCGGCGATCCTCATTCTGCCCGACGATGCCGCGGCGCGTGCCGCGTTCGACCAGCTTTCGGGCGAATTTTATCCGTCGGTGCTGACCGTCGCGATCGAGGACAGCCGTTTGCCCCGAAATGCTGTGCTCGACCGGCTTGAGACCGGGGGCAGGGCGATATGGGGGCAGTTTCTCGGCGATTGGGGATCCTATGGCGGCGACCGCAACACCGCGGACATCGACAGGAACAGCCGGGGGCTGATCGCCGGCATCGACACCGCGGTCGGGCCCGATGCGACCATCGGGATCGCGGGGAGCTATCTCGATTCGGACATCGACATCGCGGATCGTTTTTCTGCCGGATCGACCACGACCGTCCATCTTCTCGGTTACGGCGGGGTGAACGCGGGAGCTGTCAGCCTGAAGGCGGGACTGGGTTATGGCTGGCTCGACGGCAAGAGCCGGCGGGACATCGCTTTTCCGGGATATGGCGAGCGCCTCACCGGAAAATATGACGGGACGATACTCCAGGGCTTTGCCGAAGCCGGCTACCGGTTGGAGCTCGGCGGCGGGCATGTTCAACCTTTTGCCAATCTCGCCCTGATCAGGGCGCGGATCGACGGTTTCACCGAAAAGGGCGGCAGCGCTGCGCTTTCAGCGCACAAGTTGAAGGACGATGCGACGCTCTCGACGGCTGGGCTCCGTTTCGGCGTGCAGTCGGCGGTCCTCCGCGTCAGCGGCTCGATCGGATGGCAGCACAGCTTTGGCGCGGTCGATCCTGCGGCGCGCTTTGCTTTCTCCGGCGGCGACGATTTTACGGTACGCGGCGTCGCGCGATCACGTAACGCTGCCCTGGTCACCGCCGGACTGGGATTCTCGATTGCATCGAACGTTGAAATGACCGCTGGTTATGACGGTATGCTGGGGAGCAATGGCGAGGATCATGCCCTGAAAGTCGGCGCGCTCATTCGATTCTAGACGGCGCGATGCGGCCGGGCACGATCATCGTGACGGATTTCTGATACAGACGGTGCGCAACGCGCGAAGGAGAGTAGCATGGCCCAGGGCAGCGCCAGTATTGGCCAGGATCGTTACCGGACCGAAATCGTCGTCGGCGGCCATGAAATCACGGCCGACGAACCGCCCGCGCTCGGCGGGCAAGGTGCGGGGCCGGCGCCCTACGACCTGCTGCTCGCCAGCCTCGGTGCCTGCACCGCGATCACGCTGCGCATGTATGCCGACCGCAAGGAGTGGCCGCTCGAATCGCTCGAAGTGACGCTGCGGCTGCATGGCAAGGACGAGCGGCGGATCGATCGCACGCTGACGATCGTCGGGCTCGACGATGTGCAGAAAGCGCGACTCGCAGATGTGGCTGAGCGTACCCCGGTGACGCTGACGCTCAAAAGCGGCTTGCCGATTGATACGCATCTTGCCTGATTGCCGCGGCGGCTGGACATTCGGGCCCAGGCAAAATATATACCGCCCGTTATGGAAGTAGATTCTCATCCGGCGACCAAAGGGCGTCCGCGCGAATTTTGCGTCGACGCCGCACTCGCGGCGGCACTGCGCGTATTCTGGAGCAAGGGCTATGAGGGCGCCTCGATGGCCGATCTCACCGAAGCGATGGGGATCACCAAGCCCAGCCTTTATGCCGCCTTCGGCAACAAGGAGGCGCTCTTCAACAAGGCGCTCGACCTCTATGAGCGCGAAAAGACTGACTATATGGGCGCGGCGCTCGATGCGCCGACGGCGCGCGGCGTCGCCGAACGGCTGATGCACGGCGCGCTCGACATGTACAGCTGCCCGGAAAACCCCAATGGCTGTCTGGGCGTCATCACGTCGGTGGCTTGTGGCGCCGAGGCCGAATGCATTCGCGAAGCGGTGCTGGCGCGCGGGGCGACGGCGAAGCGCGCGCTGCTCGCACGCTTCGCACGCGCGAAGGATGATGGCGACTTTCCCGCCGACGTCGATCCCGAGGGGCTGGCCGCGCTGTTGACCGCGGTGAACCAGGGCATGGCCGTGCAGGCCGGCGCGGGGGCGACCCGCGCCGAACTCGAACGGCTCGTCGAAACCAGCCTGAAGCTGTGGCCGGGGCGCTAGAAGAAAAATTTTTACCGACCGGTATGAAATGGCATTGACGCGGCGCAGCATGAATTATATACCGATAAGTATATAAACATCTCCCCCCGTGTCGGCGCATCTTTCGGTGTTTGCCGAAGGAGCGCCGACATGCCTGAACTTAACACGTCTCTCCCCCCGACCGACCGCCGCACGCCGTCCTTGCGGCGGTCGGGATGATTTCGGCCGCCAGCGCCACGTGGCGCGGCGGCCATGCCGACCGAAGGTAAATCAAGTGCCCGCGCGTTCGTGCCCGACACGAATGCGCGGCGAGGGCGGCGCTGCGCCGCTCCCATGATCATTGCCAAGACACTGGACCGAAGGCGCGCCTTCGGGACCGCGAAGCCGTGCGCTGCCGCGCATCCTACCTGACCGACACGAAAATGAAGGGGCACCGCCATGACCGTCCACACGCCGATCGAGAAAATCGATCCCGTCGACATGAAAATCCGCCGCGAGCTCAAGGAATTGCTCCATCCGGGCCGAAGCCGCCGGGCCGCGTGGATCGCGGCGCTGCTGGTCCTGGTCGTCGGCGCTTGGTGGCTGCTGCGCGACGGTGCGCCGCCGGCCGCCGCTGCGCCCGCGCCGGTGCTGACCGTCGCGGTGCCGCTGGCGCGCGAGGTCACCGAATGGGACGAATATATCGGCCGGTTCGAGGCGAGCAAATCGGTCGAGGTGCGCCCGCGCGTCGCGGGGGCGATCACCCAGATCCACTTCACCGACGGCCAGATCGTGCGTCAGGGCCAGCCGCTCTTCACCATCGATCCGCGCCCCTATCGCGCGTCGCTCGCCGAAGCGCGTGCCGCGGCGGCGAGTGCGCGCAGCGACCTTGCGCTCGCGCGGCTCGAGCTTGAACGCGCCGGTCGCCTCGTCGATATCGAGGCGGTGTCGCAGAGCGAGATCGATCGTCTCCGCGCCCGCGTTCAGGCGGCTTCGTCGGCGCTCGCCGGCGCCGACGCCCGCATTGCAGCACGCGCGCTCGACGTCGAATTTACGACTGTGCGTGCGCCAATGAGCGGCCGGATTTCGGATCGCCTGATCGACGCGGGCAATCTGGTGTCGGCGGGTGATTCCGGGGGCACGTTGCTCACGACGATCAACGCGCTCGATCCGATCTATTTCACCTTCCAGGGTTCCGAAGCCTTGTTCCTGAAATCGAAGCGCGACGGCGCCGAAAAGGGCGCGACGGTCGAGGTTCGGTTGCAGGATGAAGCCGGCTATCGCTGGAAGGGCCAGCTCGACTTTACCGACAATGGCATCGACCCGCGCTCGGGCACGATCCGCGCTCGCGCCCGCTTCGACAATGGGTCGATGTTCCTGACGCCGGGCATGTTCGGCAATATGCGTCTCTCGACCGGCCAGACGGTGAAGGCGCTGCTCGTGCCGGCCGCTGCGGTGCAGACCGATCAGGCGCGCAAGATCGTCTATATCGTCGGCAAGGATGGCATGGTCGCGGCGAAGCCCGTTGAGCTTGGCCCCGAAGTTGATGGCCTGCGCGTCATTCGCTCGGGACTGGCGCCGACCGACCGCGTCGTTGTCACCGGCTATCAGTTCGCGCGTCCTGGCGAAAAGGCGGTGACCAAGTCCGGCCGCATCGCCGCGACGACGCAGAAAGCGGCGGCGACTGCGACCGAACCGGTGTCGGCGCAGGCGACTTTCGCGAACTAGCCTTTCTCCCCTCCCGCTTGCGGGAGGGGATGACCAGAGTATTTTTTCAGACAGGGGCTCTCCCATGCGCCTATCGCGTTTCTTCATCGACCGGCCGATCTTCGCCGCCGTGCTCGCTATCATCATCACCATCATCGGTGCGGTGGCCTATATCGGCCTGCCCGTGTCGCAATATCCCGACATCGTCCCGCCGACGGTGACCGTGTCGGCGAGCTATCCCGGCGCATCGGCCGAAACCGTCGCCGAAACCGTCGCGGCGCCGATCGAACAGGAAATCAACGGGGTCGATAACATGCTCTATATGAGCAGCCAGTCGACCGGCGACGGCAATGTCACGATCACCGCGACCTTCAAGATCGGTACCGACCTCGATGCCGCGCAGGTGTTGGTGCAAAACCGCGTCGCGATCGCGACCCCGCGCCTTCCCGAAACGGTGCAGCGGCTGGGTGTGGTGACGCGCAAGACCTCGCCCGACTTCCTGCTGATCGTGAATCTCGTGTCGCCCGACAAGTCGCTCGATCGCGCCTATATCTCCAACTATGCGCTGACCCAGCTCCGCGATCGGCTCAGCCGTATCGACGGCGTCGGCGATGTGCGGCTGTTCGGCAACCGCGACTATGCGATGCGCGTGTGGATCGACCCCGGCCGCGCCGCCGCGCTCGACCTGACCGCGGGCGAGATCGTCGCCGCGCTGCGCCGCGAAAATGTGCAAGTCGCGGCGGGTTCGCTCGGTCAGCCGCCCTATGCGAACGGCAGCGACTTCCAGCTCAACGTCGAAACCCAGGGCCGCCTAACGGACCCCAAGGATTTCGCCAATATCGTGATCCGCAGCGATGCCGACGGGCGGCAGGTCCGCGTCGCCGATGTCGCGCGCGTCGAGCTGGGCGCGTCAGACTATAATTCGAATACCTATTTGTCGGGCGATCCGACGGTCATCCTCGCAACCTTCCAGCGCCCCGGATCGAACGCGCTCGCCGCGGCGCAGGCGGTCGAGGCCGAGATGCAAGCAGCGTCGAAGGATTTCCCCAAGGGCCTCGAATATCGCGTCATCTATAATCCGACCGAGTTCATCGCCCAGTCGATCGACGCGGTGATGGACACGCTGTTCGAAGCGGTGATCCTCGTCGTCATCGTCATTCTGGTATTCCTCCAGAAATGGCGCGCGGCGGTCATCCCGGTCATCGCGATCCCGGTCTCGTTGATCGGCACCTTCGCGGTGCTTGCGGCCTTTGGTTACAGTCTCAACAATCTGTCGCTGTTCGGGATGGTGCTCGCGATCGGGATCGTCGTCGATGACGCGATCGTCGTGGTCGAAAATGTCGAACGCAATCTCGAAAAGGGAATGAGCGCGCTCGAGGCGGCGCGGACTTCAATGGACGAGGTGTCGGCGGCGCTGGTCGCGATCGTCCTAGTGCTCTGCGCGGTGTTCGTGCCGACGCTGTTCCTCACCGGGCTGTCGGGTGCATTCTATCAGCAATTTGCGGTCACCATTTCGACCGCGACGATCATCTCGCTGATCCTTTCGCTCACCCTGTCACCCGCAATGGCGGCGATCTTGCTGCGGCCGCATGCCAAGCCGGTGGGTGAGGGCGCGGGGATGCGCTTCGTCCGCCGCGCTGGCGATGCCTTCAACCGCGGTTTCGACCGTATGGCTAACGGCTACGCAACGCTCACCGCCCGCTTGGTGCGCGCGCCGAAGAAAATGATGGCAACCTATGCCGGACTCATCGTCGCGACCGTCGGCCTGTTCTGGGCGACCCCGACCGGCTTTATTCCGGCGCAGGATCAGGGCTATTTCCTGATCGTCGCCAAGCTGCCCTCGGGCGCCTCGGTCGAACGTACTGACGCGGTGCTGCAGAAGGTCGCGCAGCGCGTGCTTCCGGTCGAAGGCGTGCTGGGGTCGGTGATGCTCGCGGGCTTCGACGGCCCGTCGCAGACGCTCGCACCCAATTCGGCTGCCGCCTATTTCCCGCTGAAGAGTTTTGCCGAGCGCAAGAAACTCGGCGTCACGCTCGAGGAGATATTGGCGCAGGCGCATGCGAACACCGCAGACATCACCGACGCGCAGATCGTGATCATCCCGCCGCCGCTGATCCAGGGGATCGGCTCGGCGGGCGGTTACCGGATGATCGTGCAGGATCGCGGGGGCCATGGTTATGAGGAGCTGGCGAAGGTGTCGGGCGACCTGATCGGCAGGGCCGGCCAGACGCCGGGGCTCGCGAATGTCTTCACCTTCTTCGATGCAACCAATCCGCGCGTCTATGCCGATATCGACCGTGCCAAGGCGAATCTGCTCGGCGTCCCGCCCGAGCGCGTGTTCGAGGCCTTGCAGGTCTATTTGGGCTCGGCTTTCGTCAACGACTTCAACCTGCTTGGCCGCACCTATCGCGTCACCGCGCAGGCCGACGCGGCGCATCGCCAGACAGTGGCCGATATCGCCAATCTGCAAACCCGGTCGAATTCGGGGGCGATGGTGCCGATCGGGTCGGTCGCCAATTTCGAGGACCGCACGGGGCCGTATCGCGTCACGCGCTACAACCTCTTCCCCGCGGTCGAGATCGACGGCGACACCGCCCCGGGATCATCGTCGGGCGCATCGCTGACGACGATGGAGAAACTCGCCGCTGAAACGCTACCCGCGGGCTATGGCACCGAATGGACCGACATCGCCTTCCAGCAAAAGGCGGCGGCGAACACCGCGGGGATCGTCTTCGGGCTCGCGGTGCTGTTCGTCTTCCTGGTGTTGGCCGCACAATATGAAAGCCTCACGCTGCCCTTGGCGATCATCCTGATCGTGCCGATGTGCCTGCTCGCGGCGATGGTCGGTGTGAACCTGCGCGGGATGGACAATAATGTCCTCACGCAAATCGGGCTCGTCGTGCTGATCGCGCTCGCGGCAAAGAACGCGATCCTGATCGTCGAATTCGCCAAACAGGCCGAGGAGCAGGACGGGCTTTCGCCGGTCGACGCCGCGGTGCGTGCGGCGCGCGACCGTCTGCGCCCGATCCTGATGACCAGCTTTGCCTTCATCCTCGGCGCAGTGCCGCTGCTGATCGCGAGCGGGGCAGGGGCGGAGCTGCGCCAGGCGCTCGGCACCGCGGTCTTCTTCGGGATGATCGGGGTGACGGCCTTCGGCCTGATCTTCACGCCGACCTTCTACGTCGTCTGCCGCGCGCTCGGCGACTGGCTGGCGCAGCGGCGGCGGGGATCTGGCGACCATGGTGCGGCGCTGCCCGTGCCCGCGGAATAAGGAGAATGACCATGATGCTCCGCAACATACTCACCGCTGCTTCGGCGCTGACGCTGGCCGCTTGCGCCGTCGGGCCCAACTATGCCGCGCCGAAGTCGGCGTCGGCACCGGTCGCGACCGGCCCGTTCGTTTCGGCAAGCAGTCCCGCCGTGTCGCTCGATCCGGTCGCGGCCGGCTGGTGGCGCCTCTATGACGATCCCGTCCTCGACGGTCTCGTCGCCGATGCGCTCACTGCCAACACCGACGTCCGCGTCGCGGTCGCCAATATCGCAAGAGCGCGTGCGGCTTTGCGTGGTGCGCGTTCGGACCGGCTGCCGCAGGGCCAGATCGGCGCGGGTGCCAATTACGGTCGCAGCCCCGAAGGCCAGCGCCTTCCCGGCGCCGACCGCGAGGACTGGTCGGTCGATGTCGGGCTGAACGTCGCGTATGAAGTCGACCTGTTCGGCCGCGTCAGCCGCTCCATCGAGGCGGCACGCGGCGACACCGCTGCCGCCGAGGCCAATGCCGATGCGGTGCGGGTGATCGTCGTGTCCGACACGACGCAGGCCTATGCCGATGCCGCTTCGGGCGCGGCGCGGCTTGACGTCGCGCGGCGGATCGTCGGTCTGCTCGACCAGCAGGTGACGTTGACCGAACGCCGCAAGGAAGCGGGGCTCGCGACCGGGCTCGATCTCGCGCGGATCACGACGCTGCGCAACCAGCGCGCCGCCGACATCCCGGCGATCGACGCCGACCGGCAGGCGGCGCTGTTCCGCCTTGCGACGCTGACCGGCCGCGCGCCCGCCGCGCTGCCGGCCATCGCCGCCGACCGCAATATCAGCCTCGAGATCACCGATCCCATCCCGGTCGGTGACGGGGCGGCGCTGCTCAAGCGTCGCCCCGATATCCGCGCCGCCGAACGCCGGCTTGCCGCGGACACCGCGCGGATAGGAGTCGCGACCGCCGATCTCTATCCGCGCATCACGCTCGGCGGCTCGGTCGGCTCGACCGGTGCAGGCCTCGGCGATGTGTTCGGTGGCGGGCCGCTGCGCTGGCTTCTGGGCCCGCTGCTCAACTGGGCTTTCCCCAATCAGGAACCTGCCCGCGCGCGGATCGCCGCGGCCGAGGCCGATACGCAGGCGTCGCTCGCCGAATTCGATGGCACGGTGCTGCGCGCGCTCGAGGAAACCGAAACCGCGCTCTCTTCCTACGCGCGCGCGCTCGAGCAACGGCAGGCGTTGCGCTCTGCGCGCGACCAGTCCGAACGCGCGGCGCGGATCGTGCGTGCCAAGCGCGCGGAAGGGGCGTCGGATTCGCTCGAGTGGCTCGACGCCGAACGCACCTTTGCCGAGGCCGAAGCGGTGCTCGCCGCGCAGGATGGGCAGATTTCGCGGCGCCAGATCGCGTTGTTCCGCGCGCTCGCGGGCGGCTGGTCGAGCTAGCGCGGCGTTAGATGACCGGAGCTGTCTGTGTCGACGGTGACCGCAAGTGGCGGTCGAGTGCGCGCAGGCCGCGGGTCAGGCCCGCACGGTCGATGACGCCGCCGAGCGAGATGCGCAGCGCCTTGTCGCGCGCGTCGCTGGCCGCAAAGCGATCCGATGGCACCACCGAGAGTCCGTCGAGGCTGAGCGAGGAAGCGAGCATATCCGGATTGCTGTCGTCGGGAAGGGGCAGCCACAGATGATAGCCCTCGGGATGCGATGAATAGGCGACGTCCCCGAGTATGGTACGGGCCAGCCGCTGCCGCCAAACCGCCTCGCTGCGCACGCCTGCGGCGAGCGCATCGAAGCTGCCGTTCGAAAGCCAGAGCGAGACCATCGCGGCGTTGAGCGGCGGCGCCATCACGGCGCTTTCATGCTGGGTCGCCGCGAGTTGCACGGCTTCAACGGCGCCCGGCGCCCGGACAAAGGCGACACGCAGTGCGGGCGACAGGATTTTCGACATGCTGGCAATATACCAGCCCATCCCGGGGGCGAAGCTGGCGATCGGCGGCAACGGCACGTGCGGCAGCAGCCCATAGGCATCATCTTCGATGATTTGAACGCCCGCGGTCTCTGCCCATGCGCCGATCGCCGCTCTTTCCTCCGCTGCGATCGTCGCGGCGGTCGGGCTGTCGTTGGTCGGGACCACGTAAAGCGCGCGGAGCGGCGCGGAGCGATGGGCATCGGCCAAGGCGTCGGCGCTGATCTCGTCCAGCGGGACGAGCGTGGCGCCGATCCGCCGGGCGATGGCACGAAAGCCCGGATAGAGGTGCCGGCCGCAGGCGACGCGGTCGCCGGGACGCAAGATCGTTGTCGTTATTGCATGCAGCGCGTTTTGTCCGCCGGCGGTGACCAGCATCTGTTCGCTATCCGATACCAGGCCGATCCGCGACAACAAGGTGGCGCCAGCCTCGCGGTCGGCCGCCGCGCCGCCGGGGCGCTGATAGTGGAGCCGTGCCAATCCGTCGTCTCGCGCCAGCATATCCAGCGCTTCCGCCATCGCCCGCGGCAAGCGGCCGTCGGCGGGCATGGGCGGGCTGTTCATCGCGATATCGGTCTGGCCCGCCGCAGCGGCCTCTCCGTTTTTCGCCGTCGGGCTGACGAAGCTGCCGGCGCGTCCGCGCGCGACGATCAGGCCGCGCTGCCGTGCCAGATCATAGGCCTTGGTGACGGTGGTAAGGTCGATCCCGAGCGTTGCGGCAAGGTCACGTTGCGGTGGCAGGCGGTCGCCGTGACGCAGCTCGCCGCGGGTCACCGCGGCGGCGATGGCGCTCGCGACCGCCTTGTATTTCGGTCCCGCGATCCCGCCGATATCGGGCAGCCACGCGTTAGCCGCCATGGCGTTCGTCGGCTTCCTGCTTTTCGCGCGCGTGGAGCTTGGCCCACAGATGCTCGGTCCCCGATTCCTGCGCCTTGTTCACATATTGCGATGCGACGAGCCAGCCCTTGATCGCGCGCAGCGGCAGAACGCAGCCGAGGACCATCACCGGAATCGAAAAGACCAGATGGACCCAGATCGGCGGATCATAGGCAATCTCCAGCCACAGGATCAGGAAGGTGAAGGGGAAAGCGACGAAGATTTGCGAGAAGAATGCCGGCCCATCGTCGGGCGAGGCGAACTTGTAGTCCAGCCCGCAATTGTCGCAGCGATCGGTGAGTTTGAGCCACGACCGGAACATATGTCCCTTGCCGCATTCGGGGCAAAGCCCCTGCCAGCCGGATTTGAGGATCCAGCGGAGTTTCTCGTTGCCCACATCATTCCGTATCACGCCTGCGACTCCATATATGTGCATGCAATGTCGCATACATAAAGCAAAAGAGCCGGAGAATCGACGGGAATTTTTGATGATATAAATCAAGTATTTTCAACGATATTTTGATTATGTTCAGGAGGCGTGATTTTATGCATGGTATTATATGAGAATTATATCATACATAATTCGAAATATATATCCGTAGCAAAATGCGCTCAATCGACACCAGCGCTTGCCGGTCGCATGAGCTATCCGGGGCGCTGACGATCTGATAGGCTCGCTTCGAACAGGGGTTTGCGACTTATGCGCCAATCGACCCATTCCTTTGCGGTTCTGTGTCTGGCCCTTTCGGCTGCGGCTCCGGCGACGGCGCAGGAAAGTAAAGATCCTTTCCTGCTCGCTGAAACCGATGACCTCGAAGTGCGCGCTCGCGTCGAAGCCGGCCTCAACCTTGTCGCCGAGCATAATCTCTTCTGGGAATTCGCCGAGACCGTCGCGGGCAACAGCGATTTTGATTCCAGCGGCGAATGGGCCGAATTTTATGTGAAGCCCGGCGTTGCTTTTCAGTACCGGCCCGACGAGCGGACGAGCCTTTACGGCGCGGCGTCGGTCGTCGTGTCGACGACCGTGGGGATCGATGCCTTCGCCGCCGGTAACACGGGGCAAGCGACCGTCGAGGAGCTGTATCTGGGGTTCCGGCGCGGCGACGAAAAGGGGACGCGGTTCGATGCTTCCTTTGGTGCGCGCGAGTGGAAGGCCGGGACCGGGATGTTGCTGTCCAACGGCGGATCGAACGGCTTTTCGCGCGGCGCGCTGAAGCTCGGCCCGCGCCGCGCGTGGCGGGTCGCGGGGCTGGTGACGGCGGCGAGCGGCGGGGTGCAGGGCACCGCTTTCTATCTCGATCCCAATGAGGCCCCCGACAATGACACCGGCACGCATATCGCTGGCGCTGACCTGCGCTACGACGCCAACAGCGGCAGCTTCATCGGGGTGACGATGGGGAAAGTGCTGAACTCCTCTTCCCCCTATCCGCAGGCCCCGCCGGGGGGCATCGGGGTTCCGAACTTCATCATCGGCGGGCGCGACGGTTTGCGGTTCCTTTCCGCCTATGGCCGGATTGCGCCCACCGGCGGTCCGCTCGAAAATGCGTGGATCGGGCTCGACCTCGCGATCGAGCGCAACAAGCGGATCGATCTCAAGGCCTGGGCCGGGCGCGCGCAGGTCGGCTATAGCTTTGCGGGCCAGTCTTGGCGGCCGACGATCTCCTATGTCTATCAGACCTTTTCGGGCGATGATCCCGACACGCCGGAACTCGAACGCTTTGACCCGCTCTATTATGAGGGCAATCCCAGTGCCTGGTCGACGGGGACGAAATCGTCGATGATGTTCATCAATTCGAACGTCAACGCGCACCAGCTGGTGCTGAGCGTCGCGCCGGGCGCGCGTGATACGGTCACCCTCCGCGCTGCGCGGATCAGCGCCAACAAATTGCGCAGCCCGATCCAGTTCGGTCAGGCGACCCGCGTCGAGTTTGAGGATGGCATTGCGCAGCCGATCACCGGGGTGACGCGCAAGCATCTCTCGGACGATGTCTACCTCGAATATCGGCGCGTGATGACGCCCAATGTCTATTTCACCGCGGGGGTCTCGCTCTCGTCGCCGGGGAAGGGGGTCGATTCGATCTCGAACGACGTCACCGCGCCGATCTGGACCGGCGGCTTCGCCAATGTGGTCGTCAACTTCTGACAGGGGAATAAGCCATGAGCTGGACCGACGCTGCCATCGATCGCCGCATGCTGCTCGCGCAGGGCGGCCTCGCCGCCGGGCTTCTCGCGACGGGCGGGCGGGCGATGGCGCAGGACGCCGGTGTCGCCACGATCTTTCACGGCGGTCCGATCCTGACGATGGAGGATGCGGCGCCAGGCGTCGAGGCGATCGCGGTGCGCAATGGCCTGATCGTCGCCGCTGGCACGCTCGACGCCGCCAATGCCGCCGCAGGGCGCGGCGCGAAGCGCTTCGACCTTCAGGGGCGGACGCTGCTGCCGGGCTTTTTCGACCCGCACGGCCATGTCGTGATGGTCGGGCTGCAGGCGCGCTACGCCAATCTGCTTCCCGCCCCCGACGGCGCGGGCGATTCGATCCCGTCGCTGCAGAAAATCACCCGCGACTGGATGCGGGGGCACGCCGATCTGGTGCGCAAGACCCAACTGGTGATCGGCTTTGGCTATGATGATTCGCAGCTACGCGAACAGCGCCATCCGACCCGCGCCGAACTCGACGCGATCTCGAAAGATGTGCCGATCCTGCTCCTGCACCAGTCGAGTCATATGGGGGCGGTGAACAGCGCCGCACTTGCCGCCGCGGGCATCACCGCCACGACCCCCGATCCCGATGGCGGCGTCTATCGCCGCGAGCCGGGATCGAGGGAGCCGAACGGGGTGCTCGAGGAATCGGCCCTCTTCGCAATGATGGGGGTGCTCTTCACCCGCCTCGATGCGCAGGCGAATATGGAAATGATCCGCGAAGGAGCGGCCTTTTATGCGAGCTTCGGCTATACCACCTGTCAGGACGGGCGCTCGTCGACCGATACATGCAAGCTGATCGCGGCCGTTGCGGGCCAGGGCGGATTGCCGATCGACGTTCTGTCCTTCCCCGACATCTTGACCTCGACCGATGCGATGGAACTCCCGTCCTATCGCCGCGACTATATCGGCCGCTTCCGCATAGGCGGGGTCAAGCTGACGATTGACGGGTCGCCGCAGGCAAAGACCGCGTGGATGTCGCAGCCCTATTTTATCCCGCCCGAGGGGCAGTCGGCAGCCTATGCCGGCTATCCGGCGATCACCGAGAAACAGGCGATGGACTCGGTCGATCTCGCTTTCGCGCGAAACTGGCAGATTCAGGTCCACGCCAATGGCGACGCTGCGGTCGATATGCTGATCGCGGCGGTGCGCGAGGCGACGAAAAAGCACGGTGCCGCCGACCGCCGCCCGGTGCTGATTCACGGTCAGGTCACCCGCGAGGATCAGGTCGATCAGCTCAAGGCGCTCGGTATCGTCCCGTCCTTTTTCCCGATGCACACTTTCTATTGGGGTGACTGGCACCGCGATTCGGTGCTCGGCCCGCGCCGCGCCGAGAATATCTCGCCATGCGGCTGGGCGCTGCGGCGCGGGATGCGCTTTACCTCGCACCATGACGCTCCCGTTGCGCATCCCAATGCGATGCGCGTGCTGTCGGCGACCGTCACCCGCCGCACGCGGTCGGGCGATATCCTGGGCGCCGACCAGCGCGTACCGGTCGATGTCGCGCTGAAGGCGATGACCTTGTGGGCGGCGTGGCAGCACTATGAGGATGATCGCAAGGGATCGCTCGCTCCCGGAAAGCTCGCCGACCTGACCATCCTGTCGGACAATCCGATGACTATCGATCCCGACCGGCTAGCGAATATCAGCGTGACCAATACGTTCAAGGAGGGGCGGCCGGTCGCCGGTGGTTCGGCATAGGCCGCGCCGCCATCGTTTACGGCGCTTTTACCAGTTCCAGTGCATGACATGCCGATATGATTGCGACTGGGGATAGATGATGGACAGCATGCGCGGACTGCTTTCGAGCAGCCACGACCAGGATGATGGGGCTATCGACGCGCCGCCGGTCGTCGGCGTCGACGAACGGCGGATGCAGGTTCGGGCCTATAATTACTGGGCTTCACTGCTCGCTGACCGCGCCTATCCGTCGGTTGAGGACCTCGATCTCGACCATGCGGGAGATTTCGGACCGCACTCGGTCTTGCTCGATTTTACCGCCGGGGTTGAAAATCCTGCCATCGCTTTTGTTGGCGAGCGGTTGCGCGCCGAATCGCAGATCGGCGAAGATGTTCATTATATCAATCAGATACCCGGACGGTCCTTGCTCTCGCGGCTGACCGATCATTATCTGCAGATCATCGCCAACCGCGCGCCGATCGGTTTCGAGGCCGAGTTCGTCAACGATGGCGGCGTGACGATCATGTATCGCGGTATCCTGCTGCCCTTTTCGTCCGACGACGACACGATCGATTTCATCATGGGCGTCATCAACTGGAAGGAAGCGGCGCCCGCCGACGAATCGGAAGAACTCCAGTTGTCGGTCGAACAGGCGCTGCGCAGTGCCGCGCCGCTGACCGCGCCGGTCCCGGTGTGGGCCGACGGCCCCGACTCGGGGCATCTCGACGAGGAGGTCGCACCCGGCTTTGCCGCGCTGGGCGGCGGTGATGATGCGATTCTCGATCTGGCGATCGACGAAGACGTCATATTGCTCGATGACGATGCCGAACTCGCCGACTGGCTGGCGCTGGCGCGCGAAACCGCCGATCGCGCGATGGCGGCCGACAGCCGCAGCCGCAGTGCGCTCTATCAGGCGGTGGGCAAGGCGTGGGATTTCGCGCTGGTCGCCGAGGTGCAGCCCGACGCCTTCGCCGCGCTGCTCGAAGATGCCGGGCTGACGGTGCAGGACCGCGCTCCGATGACCCCGGTGGTCAAGCTAGTGTTCGGCGCCCATTACGACAAGACGCGCCTCGCCGAATATGCCTGCGTCCTTGGCCATGCCCGGGACGAAGGCGTCAGCCGGGGCGCGCTCGCCGCTTATCTCGATCATTATCCCGGCGGGCTCAAAAAGCTGGTCAAGGATGTCCGCGCGTCTCGCAGGCCAGCGGATGAGGTAAATATCGACGCAAAGCTCGACGCCTTGCGCCGCGCGCACCCCGCGGTGATCCTGGAACATGACGCCGGCGAGGCCGAATTTGTCGTGCTGATCGCGCGGGTCATGCCCGGCGGCCATATAGGCATCGTCGCCAAGGCCGCCGACGATCCGGCGCTGGTTGCGAAGCTGGCGCGCAAGGCGGCGCCGATCACTCCCGGCGGATGATGGCGTTCACGCAACAGACAATCCAAAAATTGAAATAATTTTGCGCGGAAGGGCGAACGAGGCCTTGAGCCGCGCGCGCCACGGGCGCATAGGGTGACGTAGCGAACGGGCCCCCGCCGATCGTCGGCAGAGGTCCGCCATTTCTGGTTCGGGATGCTGCACCTCATGCCTCAAAATAAGTCCGATATTTCGGAACTCGACACACCAACCCCCACCACCGTCAAAGTGCCTGCGAAAATTGCCGCAGCCTATCTGGCCGCGCTGCACGGCAGCGCGCTGCCGGGCGAGGGCGACGATATGGACAAGGCGGCGCTGGCCGACGCGGCGCAGTTCGCCGCGCGTGCGTCGCTGCACCGCGACGCAGCGACGCCGTCGTTGCTCCTCGAGCCGATGGCCGCCGATGGCACCGACCGCCGCATGCGGCTGGTGATCGTCAATGATGACATGCCCTTCCTCGTCGATTCGACGTCGCAGGTGGTTGCGGCGCAGGGCCTCGCCGTGCACCGCATCCTCCACCCCGTCGTTGCGACGAAGCGCGATGGCAAGGGCGATTTGCAGGAAGCCGACGCCGCCCAAAAGGGCAGCGAGGGCCGCGAATCGGTCATCTATATGGAATTGGAGCGCGGCGATGCCCGCGCCCGCCGCCGCCTGCTCGACGCGATCGATGAAGCGTTGCGCGACGTCCGCGCGGCGGTCCGCGACTGGCGCGCGATGCGCGCCGCGATGCTCGCCGACGCCGCGATGCGGGTCGAAGGCGAGGCGGCCGAATTGCTGCGCTGGTTCGAAGGCGGGGCAATGACCCAGCTCGGCCATGAATGGCGGACCCGCGACGGTAAGGTGCATGATTCGCTGGGGATCAGCGACAGCAGCGAGGGCCAGCTGCTCTCGCCCGCGGCGCTCACCGCGGCGTTCGAATGGTTCGACAAGGGCAGGTCCGCGCCGCTGCTGATCAAGTCGAACCGCCTGTCGGCGGTGCATCGCCGGGTCTTGCTCGATCTGGTCGTCGTCCCCGAAATGAACGGCAAGACCGTCGAGCGCCTGTCGATTCACGCCGGGCTGTGGACCAGCGCCGCGCTGTCGACCCCGCCCGCCAAGGTGCCGGTGCTGCGTGCGCAGCTTGATGCGCTGATGAGCAAATTCAGTTTCGATCCCACGGGCCATGCGGGCAAGGCGCTGTCGCATGCGCTCACTGCGCTTCCGCACGATCTGCTGATCGCGTTCGACGCGGCGTCGCTCGAGGAACTGGTGCTGACCTCGATGTCGATCACCGATCGACCGCGGCCCAAGCTGGTGATGGTGCGCAGCGCGCTCGGGCGTCACCTGTTCGCCTTTGTCTGGTTGCCGCGCGACGAGGTTTCGACCGGACGTCGCATCGCGGTCGAGGCGCTGCTGGTACGCGAGGCGCACGCCGGGGTTATCGGCTGGACGATGGTGCTCGAGGATGGCGGCGCCGCCTTGCTCCGCTTCACGCTCGATCTGCGCGTCGGCGGGGTTGTCCCCGATACCGAGACGCTGAATCATCAGCTCGAACAAATGGTCCGCGGCTGGCAGCCCGAGGTTGAGGGCGCGCTGGCACGGCAGGGCGATCCCGGCCGCGCTGCGGCGCTCGCCGCGCGTTTCGCGCCGCTCTTCCCCGCCAACTATCGCAATCTTTATAATCCGGAGGAAGCCGCGCGCGACATTTTGCGCCTGCGCGACCTCGACGCCGACAAACCGCGCAGCGTGCGGCTCGCGCGCACCAGCCTTGACGGCGACGACCGGCTGCGGCTGAAAGTCTATAGCGCGGTGGGGCCGCTGGCATTGTCCGACGTCGTCCCCGCGCTTGAACATTTCGGGTTCGAGGTGCTTGAGGAAATTCCGACCACGCTCGGCGCGGGTCGCCCGGCGGACAGCGACGGTGAAGGCGCCGAACCGCCGATCGTCATCCATGATTTCTCGCTGCGCCTGCCCGCATCGGTCGATGAGCTGGCGCTGATCCCCTATACCGAAGTGATCGAGGGCGCGATCGTCGCGGTGCTCGACGGCACCGCCGAAAATGACGCGTTCAATGAACTGGTGTTGGTCACCCAGACCGATCCGCAGGCGATCGTCTGGCTGCGCGCCTGGTTCCGCTATATGCGCCAGGGCGGGTCGAGCTATGGCCTCGACACGGTGGTCGCGGCGCTGCGCCACGCCCCCGCGCTGACCCATGCGTTGATCGAACGTTTCCGCGCACTCCACGATCCGGCGGCGCATGATGCCGCGCGTGCCGCTGCGCTCGATGGCGAAATGCAGGCGGGTTTCGCGGCGATCAAGTCGATCGACGACGACCGCATCCTGCGCCTGTTCCACGCCGTCATCGGTGCGACGCTGCGCACCAACGCCTTTGCGCCCGCCGCCGAGGAAGCGCTGGCGTTCAAGATCGACTCGAGCCTCGTTCCGGGCCTTCCCAAGCCGCTGCCGTGGCGCGAAGTGTGGGTGTATAGCCCGCGCGTCGAGGGCACCCATTTGCGCGCCGGTCCGGTCGCGCGCGGCGGGCTGCGCTGGTCCGATCGCCGCGACGACTTCCGCACCGAAATCCTCGGGCTGATGAAAGCGCAGCGCGTGAAGAACGCCGTGATCGTGCCGACCGGCGCGAAGGGCGGTTTCTATCCCAAGGCGCTTCCCGATGTGTCGCTCGACCGCGATGCGTGGTTCGCCGAGGGGAAGGAATGCTATCGCATCTTCATCCGTTCGCTCCTCTCGATCACCGACAATCTGGTTGCGGGCAAGGTCGTGCATCCGCAGGGCGTAGTGATCCACGACGGCGACGATCCTTACTTTGTCGTCGCCGCCGACAAGGGCACCGCGACCTTCTCCGACGTCGCCAATGCGCTCGCGCTCGAACGCGACTTCTGGCTCGGGGATGCCTTCGCCAGCGGTGGCTCGCACGGCTATGACCATAAGGGCATGGGCATCACCGCACGCGGTGCATGGATGTCGGTGCAGCGTCACTTCGCCGAAATGGGCGTCGATGTGCAGAGTGACGCGGTGCGTGTCGTCGGCTGCGGCGACATGTCGGGCGACGTGTTCGGCAACGGCATGCTGTTGTCGAAGACGATCCAACTCGTCGCGGCGTTCGATCACCGCCATATCTTCCTCGACCCCAATCCCGACGCAGCGAAAAGCTGGGCCGAACGCGACCGGATGTTCAAGCTGCCGCGCTCGAGCTGGGACGATTATGACAAAAAACTGATCTCGAAGGGCGGCGGGGTCTTCCCGCGCAGCCAGAAGAGCATCCCGCTGACCGCCGAAGTGAAGGCTGTGCTCGGCCTGACGGTCGACGAGATTGATCCGGTCTCGCTGATTTCGGCGATATTGAAGGCGCCGGCCGATCTGTTGTGGTTCGGCGGCATCGGCACCTATGTGAAGGCGGCGAGCCAGAATAATGCCGAGGTCGGCGATCCCGCCAACGACGCGCTGCGCGTCGATGCCGAGGATCTGCGCGTCCGCGCGGTGGGCGAGGGCGCCAATCTGGGCGTGACCCAGGCCGCGCGCATCGCCTTCTCGATGAAGGGCGGGCGGATCAACACCGACTTCATCGACAATAGCGCCGGCGTCGACTGCTCGGATAATGAGGTCAACATCAAGATCGCGCTCAACCGCGAAGTGATCGAAGGCCGTCTGGCGGAAGATGATCGCAACGCGTTGCTCGTGCGGATGACCGACGATGTGTCGGCGCTGGTGCTCGAGGACAATCGCCTCCAGGCGCTCGCGCTGTCGATCGCCGAAAAGGGCGGCGCGGCGGCGGTGCCGTCGCTGGTGCGGATCATGGAGACGTTCGAGGCATCGGGCCGGCTCGACCGCAAGGTCGAGGGGCTCGCGGCGAACGACGAACTGCTGCGTCGTGCCGCCGAGGGTCGCGGGCTGACGCGGCCCGAACTCGCGGTGCTACTCTCGACTGCGAAGCTCGCACTGCAGGACGCGATCGAGGCGAGCGACTTGCCCGACGATCCGGCGCTCGCGTCCGATCTGGCGGCGGCTTTCCCGACCGAGATGCAGCGCGATTTCGCGGGTGCGATCGCCGACCATCAGCTGCGCCGCGAAATCATCGCGACCAAGATCGCCAACCGCATCATCAACCGCATGGGCGTCGTCCACCCCTTCGAACTGGTGGAAGAGGAAGGCTGCGCGCTCGGCGACGTTGCGGCGGCCTTTGTCGCGGTCGAACGGCTGCTCGAGATGAAGGGCCTTTGGGCCGAGCTCGACGCGGCGAAGATCGATGAGAGCATCCGCCTGTCGCTGTTCACTCAGGCGTCGTCGGCGATGACCTCGCAAATGGCTGACCTGCTGCGCGTCGGGCCGACGCCGGCGCAGCCGGGGCCGCTAGTTGCGCGGCTCGAACCCGGCGTCGATCGCCTGATGACGGGCGTTGACGCGCTGCTCAGCCCCTCGGTCAAGCGCCAGTGGGATATGCTGAGCCAGCAATTGCTCGATGCGGGGGCGCCCGAGGCGTTGACCGCGGCGGTCGTTCGCCTGTTCAAGACCGACGGCGCGATCGGCATCGTCGACCTCGCCGAGCGGCGCGGCGACGACGAGATTGCGGTGACCCACGCCTTCACCCATTTGGGCGAAGCGCTGGGGCTCGACTGGGCGCAGACGCTTGCGGCGCATATGAGCCCCGCCGATCCGTGGGAGCGCCTGCTCGTCAACAGCCTCGCGCGCGATTTCCAGCAGATGCGACTGGCCTTCCTTGCGCAGTTGCCGAAGGGCGATCTCGACGCGGCCGTCACGCAGTGGCTTGCCGAGCATACCCCGCGCGTCGCGCAGTTCCGCGCAACGGTCGAGCGCGCCCGCACGATCCCGAACCCCAATGGCGCGATGCTGTCGCACATTGCGGGGCAGGCGCGCGGGCTGTTGGGGCGGTAATAATTTCCGTCATTGCGAGCGGAGCGGAGCCATCTCCAGCGGGCCCCATGACGGGAAGCTGGCTGGAGATTGTCACGTTGTCTCGGCTCCTCGCAATGACGGTTTAGAAGGCGATCGAAGTCCATGCCCTACCAGCCACGCGTCGCGATCCTCGTCCCGGCGTCAGACTATGAGGAAAACTGGCACCCTGCCTTCGCACGCAAGGCTGCGGCGCTGACTGCGGCCGGGCTGGTCACCGAAAAACGGACGTGGACCGATCCCGGCGACCTTGCGGGCCATGATCTGATCCTGCCGCTTTTCGCCTGGGGCTATCAGCGCGACGTCGCGCGCTGGTACGCTTTGCTTGACCGGCTGGAGGCCGAAGCGCTGCCGGTCGCTAATCCGGTCCCGGTACTGCGCTGGAACAGCGACAAGGCCTATCTTGCGGAACTCGGCGCCAAGGGTGTCGCGGTGGTGCCGACGATCGAGGTCGCTGCGCTCCACGATGCGGGCCTCGCCGCAGCGCGCGCAGCGCTGGGCGCCGAAGAGGTAGTGGTGAAACCCGCGATCTCGGGCGGCGCCGACGGCACCCACCGCATCGCGCCGGGCGATGCGATCCCCGCCGATGCGCAGGGTCAGCGGCGACTCGTCCAGCCACTGATGCCGGGCATATTGACCGAGGGCGAATATTCGCTCTTCTTCTTCGCCGGCAAGTTCAGCCACGCGATCGTCAAACGCCCGGCTTCGGGCGACTTCCGTGTGCAAGAACAATTCGGTGGGCGCGAGACGCGATGGGGCGCGAGCGATGCCGCGCAGGCGCTGGCCGTAGCAGCACTCGCGGCGGCCCCAGCGCCACCCGTCTATGCGCGCGTCGATATGGTCGGCGACGCGGCGGGGCTGCTGCACATCATGGAACTCGAACTGATCGAACCGTCGCTGTTCCTGCATCATGCTCCCGACAATGGCGCGGCGTTCGGGCACGCGGTTTACGCGGCAATCTAGTTTCGCAACCGCCACAGCCATTGCCGGATCGCCGAGGTCAGGTTGGGCGGATCGTCGGCATCCATCCGTTCGACATCGATCCGCGCCACCAGTGCGTTGACCGGCAGCGCTTGCCGTGCCGCTTCGGCCTCCAGCGCGTCCCAGAACATCGGTTCAAGACTGATCGAGGTCGGGTGACCCGCGATGGTCACCGATCGTTTGACCGGGGGATGATAGGTGGACGTCATATCGGCGGTTTACGGCCTGTACCGGCAATGCGGGTACAATTAAATTGGGGTGGCTCGCAATTTCGCGGCTCCGTAAACGGGGCAGCGCATCGGGCGCGAGTTCAGGCAAGGCAATGACACAAGATTTTCAGTCACTCACCGAAAAGGAAAAGGAAACGCTGCGCCTGCTGACCCATGGCTATGACGCGAAATCGATGGCCCGGCATCTGGGGCTTTCCGTCCACACGGTCAACGAGCGGCTTCGTGATGCGCGGCGCAAGATGGCGGTTTCGAGTAGCCGAGAGGCGGCCCGGCAACTGCGCGAGATCGAACATCCCGACCCCGAATTTTCTGGGCGCAAGCCTTTGGGGGATGCTGTGACTGTCATCGGCATGAAAGAGCTTCAGGCACCAGCCGAGGTGCCCCGCATGTTGCGGCCTTCCAGCTGGATCGTTGGAGCTATTCTTATGTCATTCAGCCTTGCCATGCTTGCCCTTGCATCACTATCCGGAACCGCGGAGACGTCCGCCGCGGGACAGCCTGCCGCCTCATCTACGCCCGCGGCGGAAACCGCTGCGGTCCGGTCTGCGCGGCAGTGGCTCGCCCTCGTCGATGCAGGGGATTGGAACGGAAGCTGGAACGCCACCGGCCAGTCGTTCAAGTCACTCAACACTAGCGACATTTGGGCTGATGCATCACGATCGGCCCGTACGCCGCTCGGTGCGGCCGTGTCGCGCAAACTGGTCAGCGAAGAAAATGTGCCCGCGCCGCCCTATGGCTATCAGGTCGTGAAGTTCAAAACCAGCTATGCGAACCGGGCGGAGGCGGTCGAAACCCTCTCGCTCGCGTGGGAAAACGAAAGCTGGAGAGTGGTCGGCTATACGATCGGGTGACAAGCGGGCGGGCACCGTTCCACGCGGGAGGGTGCCCGTTGGCTCGTCAGTACATATGCTGCCCGCCGTTGATCGACATCGTCGATCCCGTCACAAAACCGGCGTTCTCGCTGCACAAAAACGCCACGCCGCGCGCAATTTCTTCGGCGTGACCAAGCCGGCCGACCGGAATCTTCGCCACGATCTTCTCCAGCACCTGCGGCGGGACAGCGGCAACCATGTCGGTGTCGATATAGCCCGGCGCGATCGCATTCACGGTCACGCCCTTTTTGGCACCTTCCTGCGCCAGCGCCTTGGTAAAGCCGTGGATTCCCGACTTGGCGGCAGCGTAGTTGACCTGACCATACTGGCCGGCCTGACCATTGATCGACCCGATATTGACGATCCGGCCCCAGCCGCGCTCGACCATGCCGCCAAAGGTCGCTTTAGCCATGTTGAAGCAGCCGCCCAGATTGACGCGCATCACATCGTCCCAGTCGCCATAGCTCATCCGCGCAAGGGTGCCGTCGCGGGTGATGCCGGCGTTGTTGACGACGATGTCGACCGGGCCAAACTCTTCGGCGATACGCGCGCAGCTATCGAGGCATGCCTGATGGTCGCCCACATCCCATTTCGCCGCCGCGATGCCGGTGCGTTCGGTGAAGGCGCGCGCCTTGTCGTCATTGCCGCCATAGTTGGCGACGACGGTGACCCCGGCTTCCTTCAATTTGAGGCTGATTGCCTCTCCGATGCCGCGAGTTCCGCCGGTAACGATTGCAACGCGTGTCATAAATCAAGCTCTCCCACAGAGTTTTCGGCGCCAGACTAGGGCGCGCCGCCGGGCGCCGCAAGTTGACCGGAACGTCAATCGCAAAGCTATTCGATGGTCGGGGTCAGATGCCGAATTGGGCGACCGGCCGGTCGAAACGGCCCATGGCAAGGTCGGCCTTGCGCAGCGCAAGAGCAAGACGATCGGCGTCGCCGAACACCCAGCCCATCAGCGCGCTCGACGGCAAGTCGAGTAAGGTCGCGTGTATTTCAGGATGGGCATCCGGGGGATTGCCGATGCTGCCCACGCTGCGCGCGGCCAGTTCGCGGCACCAGGGTTCGACGACCGCGCGTGCGGCGTCGGAAAGCGCGTCCGGATCGGCGGCATAAGCGCGTCGCGCACGGTCGAACCAGGCATCGTGATAGTCATGGACCCACAGCGGCGCATCGGGATGATGCTGGGTCAGTGCCAATGTCTGGCTTTCGATCCGTTCGGCGCCCGGACGATTGCCGGGGTCGGGGGCCCGATGGATTTTGGTCCAGCGGATTGCGCGCATCGCCTCCATGACCGCCGCCGCGTCGGTTCGCGAGAAAGCAGCCTTGTGCGCGCTGTCGCGGACGATCCCGACAATTTCCTCGGCGCGGGCGCGGGCATTGCGGTTCATCGCCGCCGCGGCTGCGGTCGCGCCTACGAGTTCGCCGAGCGACGCGCTCATATTTTCGAGTTCCTCGCGGTCCGTCGGATCGTCGCCGCCGGCATCGAGTGTGGCGAGCCGGCGTTCCACATGGGCGAGCTGCGCCGCAATTGGCGACGTGCTGTCGACATCGCGCCAGAAACGTTCGATGCGCATAGCGAGGATTTCGGCAAGCGCGACCATCAGGTCCCAGTCAAAGGGATGGAAAGCGGGATCCGCTATGTCATAGCCCGCACGATAGAGGCGATCGCCGGGGGCATCGTCCGCGGTTTCGGCGTCGCGCGGGTCGGCGTCGCCGGGACGCACCGTGACCAGGTCGATCGGCCAAGCCGGGACGCCCGACTGGCTGAACGGTTTGAGGTCGCCGAAATGCAGCGCGCCGCGCGGGGTGAACCAATGTTCGGCATCGTCCTGCGGTCGTGGCGGATTGGATGGCTCGCCCGGGTCGGCGACGGGGATGATCGCCATGTCGCCGTCGCGCGGATGGGTGAAGACGGCAAAGGCGCCGCTGCGCGGGCCAAGCCCGTCCCAAAGGTCGCGCGGCAGGTCGGCGAAGCTGATCTGGGCGATAAAGACCGCCGGGATTTCGCGAATCTCAGGCCAGGCCGTGCCGCGATCGAGGCGTGGGCGACCGCCGAGCCAGCTTGTCGGATGGGCGGCGTCGCGCGGCGGAATTTGCGGGACAAGGCGGACCACAACTGCGCGAGTGTCGCCAGGTTCGATCCGATCGGCCTCTTGCTCGACTTGTGCAACGATCGTTTCGAGCATCTGCTCGACTTCGCGCGGTGCGGGCGGTGCCGGACGTTCGGCGACAAGGAGGTCGGTAGCGGTTTCGGGCGCGGCCTCGGTCGGGACGGCGAGCGGCGTTTTTCCGCTGATGCGGGCGAGGCGTGCAGGGGAGATTTCTGCCGGTGCTTCCATCGCGCGGTTCCGGCGTGGCAGGCTGATGTCGCGGGGCAGGCGGGGGGTCCCGGCGCGCTTGGGCAGCCCCGGATCGGCGGCATTGCGGCGCCAGCGCAACACCAGAAAGACGACGAACAGAAAGGCGAGCGTCACCCCGGCGAGCGTCAGGGCTGCCGACTGGATCTGGCTCATTGCTACTCCTTATGCCTTCGCGGACGCCCCTTGGCATTTCCGCGTGGCCGCCAGTCTAAACAAAGGTCCTAAACAGGAAGTAACCGCCGTGGAATCAAAGCCATCCGGCGAGTTCGCGGCGGATCAGCGTCTCGATCATCTTTTGCCCCGGCGCGCTATCGTTGAGGCAGGGCAGATAGGCGAAGTGCGTACCGCCCGCAGCGGTGAATTGTTCTTTGCCCCGAATCGCCAGCTCTTCGAGCGTTTCGAGGCAGTCGGCGGAGAAACCGGGAGCGAAGATTGCGACGCTCCTGCCGGACTTTCCAAAATCGGTCAGCACATTGTCGGTTGCAGGTTCGAGCCATTTGGCGCGGCCGAAGCGCGACTGGAAGGCGACCTCGATAGGCCGCCCGAGCGCGTCGGAGAGCAGTCGGGCGGTCTTGCGGCACTGGCAATGATAGGGGTCGCCAAGGTGCAGCGTGCGTTCGGGCATGCCGTGAAAGCTTGCGAGCAGCACGTCGGGGACGAAGTCGAGCGCGGTGAGACCCGCTTCGACCGATGTTTTCAACGCGCCGATATAGGCTGCATCGTCATGATAGGGCGGCAGGAAACGCAGCGTCGGTTGCCAGCGCAGCCGGCCGAGATGGGTATTCGCCGCATCGACGACGGTCGCGGTCGTCGCGCCGCAATATTGCGGATAGAGCGGCGCGACAAGGATGCGCTGGCACCCCGCCGCGATCATCGTGTCGAGCGTCTTGCCGATCGCAGGATCGCCATAGCGCATGGCATGTGCGACCATCACGTCATCGCCGAATGCGGCTTGCAGCGTGTCGGCCTGCGCGCGGGTAATCACCGCGAGCGGCGATCCGGCATCGGTCCAGATTTGCCGATAGGCATGCGCCGATTTCTTCGGCCGGGTGGTCAGGATGATCCCGCGCAGGATCGGCTGCCACAGAATCTGCGGGATTTCGACGACGCGGCGGTCGGACAGGAACTGGCCAAGATATTTGCGTACCGACGGCGCGTCGGGCGCGTTGGGGGTGCCCAGATTGACCAGCAGCACGCCGATGCGCGGCGTCGCCACCGGCGGGTGCGACGGAGGAAGGTTGTTCATAGGGGATGCTCGGATAGCGGGATGCGGCGGATGCGGCGGCCGGTCGCGGCGAACATCGCATTGGCGATTGCGGGGGCAACGACCGGCACCCCGATTTCGCCGAGCGCGCCGGGGTCGCGGTCGCTATCGATAAATTCGACCAATATTTGCGGGCATTGCGACAGGCGCGGCAGCCCAAGCTGGCCGAGCTTGCGCGCGGTGGCCATGCCGCCTTCATAGTCGGTCGTTGCCCCAACCGCGGCGGCTAGGCCGAAGATCAGCCCGCCCTCAATCTGCTGCCGCGCGATTGCGGGGTTCACGAGGCGTCCAGCGTCGACGACGGCGACCAGTTGCTCAACCTGTAGCCCCTTGTCGCTTTGCCGCGCCGTCGCCATCAGCGCGATATGGCTGCCGCGCATCGAATGGCAGGCAAGCCCCTGCGCGGTGCCCGACAGGCCGCCCTCCCAGCCGCCGAGGCTGGTTGCTGTGAGCAGGCAACGCGCGAGCAGGGGCGCCTGCCCCAACATCGCCATCCGATAGGAGAGCGCGTCGGACCCCGCGCGCGCCGCCATTTCGTCGATGAAAGATTCGGTGAAAAAAGCGGTGTAGCTGTCGGCGTTGCCGCGCCAGCGCGCCGTTGGCAGGCCGATATCGGCGGGGCAATGATCGACCGCGACATGCGGGATAGCATAGATGTTCGCCGCGCCCTCGACCGCGACGGCGTCGGCTTTGCCCGTAGCAGCGCGCTGGGCGACGTCGGCGGGTGTGTTGTCGAACAGCCGGTCGCGAAATTCATGGTTGGTCGATGGCACGGCGATGCGCGCGACCAGTGCATCGATCCCGCCCGCGGCGTTGAGCGTCGCCGTCATCCGCGCGCGCGCCGGGGCGCGGGGCAGGTCGCGCATGATCTCTTCCGCGCGCGACCAGGTGAGCTGGACCGGGCGCTTTACCTGTCGCGCGATGATCGCCGCCTGCACCGCGACGCTATGGTCGAGGCAGGCGTCGAACGAGCCGCCCGCCATCATCGGGAATAGCGTCACCATCGATTCAGGAAGCCCGGTCGCGCGTGCGATCGCGGCGCGGCACTGGGCGGGGGCTTGCGTCGCAACCCAGACACGTATGCGCTCGCGGTCGGGCGCAGCGGTGGCGGTGCGTGTTTCAATCGGCGCGTGGAGAGCGGGGGCGACGGCATATTCTGCGGCGACCCGGGTGCGTCCGTCCATCGCGTCGGCGACATCGCCTTCACTGATGATGCGATACGCATCTTCCTTCATTGCCGTTTTCAGTGCCTTGTCGATCCGGTCGCTCGAAATCGGCGTGCCCGTAGTTTCGAAAACCGGCGCGAAGCGATCGAGTGCGCGGTTCGCTGCCCACCAGTTGCGCGCGACCGTTGCCACCCAGCGTTCGTGCTGGACGACATGCAGTAAGCCGGGCGCCGCCATGCCGGCTTTGCGGTCGATGCCTTTGAGCCGTGTCGCCCCGAGCGGGCCCTGACGGATCGCCGCGAACACCATATCGGGCAGGCGGATGTCACCGGCATAATTGGCCGACCCGTCGATCTTGGCCGGCAGGTCGAGCCGCGCCAGCTCCTTGCCGTAGAGCGGGTCGGCGCTGTTGGAACGATAGACGGGCTCGGCCGGCGGTTCGAGCAGCGCGGCGGCGGCGGCGACGTCGGCGAAGCGTAGCTTTTTGGCGCCGAAGGTGACGAAGCCACCCTGCGTGTCGCAGTCTTCCCAATTGGCGTCCCAGCGCCTGGCAGCAGCCATCATCAACAGCGCACGCGCTTGTGCCGCCGCTGCTCGGCACGGCTCTTCGAACATCTGCACTGACGAACCATTTGCGGTGAGCATCACCGCATTGCGCACCGCCCATTCGCGGCGCG
The DNA here is from genome assembly GCF_058807415.1 of Sphingopyxis sp. GW821-FHT12C06. Taxonomy (NCBI): domain Bacteria; kingdom Pseudomonadati; phylum Pseudomonadota; class Alphaproteobacteria; order Sphingomonadales; family Sphingopyxidaceae; genus Sphingopyxis; species Sphingopyxis sp. GW821-FHT12C06. The sequence goes on from NZ_JBXAQR010000005.1 coordinate 434,593, forward strand.
TCCAACTGCGCACGTCGGTGACGAAATCGGGAACCCCGGTGCGCGGGGTGAAGGTCGCGCTATCCGCGTCGACGAGCAATGTGTTGGTGTAGAGCGGGCTGATCGGCGCGGTTTCGACCGCGATGGTGCGCCAGTCGGCGCCGAGTTCGTCGGCCATGATCTGCGATAGCAGCGTGGTGACGCCCTGGCCCATTTCGCATTGCGGCACGATCGCACTGATATGCCCGTCGTCGCCGATCTTCAGAAAGGCGTTGAAAATATGCTCGTCGGGTGCGGCGGTCAGATTGGGTTGGTAATCGCGCGGCCAGACGCTCCACGCCAGCGCGAGGCCACCTGCGGCGGTCGTGCCGACGAGCAGCGAACGGCGGCTGACATGCGGCAGGCGCGATTTATCTTTCCCCACTATGTCGCGAATGCCGGCCATCGCCGACGCTGATAATCGGCGCGAGTCGTGAGGGCAAAGCCTTTCGCGCTACCAGCCCCAAGGTGCGGGCGGTGGCGTGACGGGCCGGTCATAGTCGAAGACGACGCGGAAATGTCGGCCTTCGCGGTTCAGGCCATAGGTGAAGCCGTCGGCGGTGGTTTCGACGGACCAGATATTGCTGTTCGAAACGCTTCGCCCGGTCGCGGTGAACATCGCGATCGATTCGGCGTCGACGGGAAAGACCTGCCGCGTCGGGCTGCCCGCGCCGGCGGTTTCGCCACCATAGAGGATTGCCGTATCGGCGCTGCCGTCGGGGTGACGATGGTCGTGCTTCAGCCGCAGGCCGGTGGACGTGCGCGTGACGACCCATGTGCGCGAGCGGTCCCAGCCGCCATCGGGGCCGAGCTCGTCGATGTGAAACGGGATTTCGATGCGGTCGGCGGTGCAATTGCGGATGTGCATCACCATCGCCTTGCCGCGCATCCCGGCGTCGGCTTCCTCATCGCTCGCGAGGGTGCCGGCATAGGCCTGGCCGCAACGCGCCGAGAGTGCGGCGAAGAAGGCGTCCTGCGGGGTGGCGGGGACGGGCGTCGTCGCGCAGCCCGCGAGCATCGTCGCGGCGAGCAGAGCGAGGGCTGTCTTCACCGGAGCAAGCCGAGCCGCGGAATCTCGACCATCGGGCAGCGGTCCATGACGACCATCAGGCCGGCGGCATCGGCGCGCTTCGCCGCAGCGTCGTTGATGACGCCCATCTGCATCCACACCGCCTTTGCGCCATGGACGATCGCTTCATCGACCGCAGCCCCGGCATCGTCGCTGTTGCGGAAAATGTCGACCAGTTCGGCGGGCGGCTCGACGTTGGCCAGGGTGGCAACGACAGGTGCACCGTGGATGGTTTTGCCGGCGTGGCCGGGATTGACCGCGATCGCGTCATGGCCTTGCGCGATGAGGAAACCGAGCACCTCGTTCGAGGCACGCACCGGGTTGGGCGAGGCGCCGACCACTGCGATGCGGCGCGGGCTTCCCAGCAGCTCGCGGATGTCGCCTTCGTCGTTGATCGCCATATTATTTCCCCTGTTTGCGGGCCTCGAGCCAGTCGGCGACCTTCGTCGCTATCGCATGGAACGGCTCGCCCGCCGGGTCGGTTCCGGCGGCGGGCGGTACGCCGCCGTCGCTGGCAAGGCGGATGCCCATCGACAGCGGGACGCGGCCGAGGAAGTCGAGCCCCATCGTCGCGGCCGCGGCTTCGGCACCGCCACTGCCGAACGGGTCGCTGACCTCGCCGCAATGCGGGCAGGCATAGCCCGCCATATTTTCGACGAGGCCGATGATCGGGACATCGGCCTGTTCGAACAGGCTGATCGCGCGCGTCGCGTCCATCAGCGCAAGATCCTGCGGGGTCGACACGATCACCGCGCCCGCGGGCTTGTGCTTCTGAATCATCGTCAGCTGGACGTCGCCGGTGCCGGGGGGCAGGTCAACGATCAGCGTGTTGATGTCGCCCCAGCTCGCATCGACGAGTTGTTCGAGCGCCTTGCCCGCCATCGGGCCGCGCCATGCGATCGCCTGTCCGGGCGCCGCAATCTGTCCCGTCGACAGCATCGGGACGCCATAGGCGTTGGGGACGGGGACGAGTTTCGATCCGCGGGATTCGGGCTTCACGCCTTCGCTGTCCATCAGCCGGGGCTGCGACGGACCATAGATATCGGCGTCGACGAGCCCGATCTTCAGACCGCGACGGTGCAGCGCGACCGCGAGATTGGCGGCGAGGGTCGATTTGCCGACTCCGCCCTTGCCGCTGCCGACCGCGATCAGCGTCATCGTCTTTTTCTCGGCGGTCATCGCGATGCGGACTTCGCTGACGCCCGTTTCGGTGAGAAGGCCGGCGCGGAGCCTGTCTTCGAGCGGTTTGCGGTCTTCGGCGGCGATGCCGGTGACGTCGAGCAGGACGGCGAGCGTACCGGTGTCGTCGAGCAGGCGAAGTCCCGAGGCACGACCGTCGCTGAGTTCGGCGGCGGCGGCGGTCAGGCGGGCGATGTCGGCGGTGGAATTGGTCATGCCCAGCGCAGATAGGCATCGCGCGGGCTATTGCCAGCCATTTTCGCTTGCCCCCCTGTTAATCGCGCTCGCCGACCTTATAAAAGCATCCATGAGCAATAAAAGTGAAGGCAGCATGGGACGCCGCGCCCCGGGGGGATTGCGGCGATTTTTCGGGACGATGAGTCCGATGGCGAACAGCCCGTGGGGTAGCGGCCCCGGCAAGGGCGGTGGCGATGGTGATGGCGACAAGCGTCCCGGCCCGCGCAATCCGTGGGTGACCCCCGATCCGATCGACATCAACCGTGCGCGCAAGCCGCGCGGTCCCTCGGCGCTTGACGAGCTGCTGCGCAAAGGGCGCGGCGGCTTCGGCGGCGGGGGTTCGGGCGGCAGCGGTGGCGGCGGGCTGAATCTGCCCGAATCGGCGCGTCTCTGGAAATGGGGCGTCCTCGCGGCGGTCGTTATCTGGGTTTTGTTTTCGTCTTTCCATATCGTTCCGCCCGAAAAGGAAGGCGTCGTTACGCGCCTCGGCAGCTATTCGCGCACCGTCGGTCCGGGCGTCAAAATCACCTGGCCGGCACCGATCGAGCGCATCCGCCTTGAAGACGTTCGCGCAATCCGCACGATGGCGATCGGTTCGCCCAATGCGACCGACGAGAATTTCGTGCTGACGCGCGACCAGAGCATCGTCGACCTCGCCTACGAGGTCCGCTGGTCGGTCCGCGATCCCGAGCTGTTCTTTTTCCAGCTTGCCGACCCTGAAGGGACGATCCGCGAAGTCGCCGAAAGCGCGATGCGCGCGACGGTTGCCAATTTCGACCTCGTTCAGGCGATCGGCCCGGGCCGCGTCGAGATCGAGGCGCAGGTGCAGGTGCGGATGCAGGAATTGCTCAACCAGTATCGCGCCGGTGTGATGATTCAGGGCATCGCGATCCGTCAGGTCGATCCGCCGAAGCAGGTCGACGAGGCGTTCAAGGAAGTCACCGCGGCGCGTCAGGAACGCGAATCGGCGATCAACCTCGCTCGTGCCTATGAGCAGCAGGTGCTTGAACGCGCCCGCGGCGACACCTCGGCCTTCGACAAGATTTACGAGCAATACAAGCTCGCGCCCGGCGTGACCAAGCAGCGGCTTTATTATGAAACGATGGAGAATGTATTGTCGAACGTCGACAAGACGATCGTCGAGGCGCGCGGGGTTACCCCCTATCTGCCGCTCAACGAGGTGCAGAAGCGCGTTGCCGCGCCCGCCGAAGCCGCGAAGGGAGGCCAGTGATGTTCCAGTCGCTTTTCCGCCACCCGATGCGCCTGCTTTTCGCGTTCGTCGCGCTGCTGGTGATCTTGTCGTCGACGCTCGCGATCGTCCCGGAAGACAAGCAGGCGCTGATCCTGCGCTTCGGTGAGATCAAGGGCACCGTCAACATGTACAAAAAGGGCGAGCAGTTCGGCGAATCGGGTGCCGGTCTCGTCATGCGCATGCCGTTCGTCGATGGCATCCAGTATATCGACAAGCGGATCCTGGGTGTGAACATGGAGCGTCAGCAGGTGCTCTCGACCGACCAGCAGCGCTTGCAGGTCGACGCTTTCGCGCGCTTCCGCATCACCAATCCGGTGCGCATGTACACCGCGATCCGCACCGAGGATAAGTTGCAGGCACAGCTTGCAACGATCCTCGGCTCGTCGCTGCGCAACGAACTCGGCAAGCGTACCTTTGCTACTTTGTTGTCGCCCGAGCGCGGCGCGGTGATGGACAATATCCAGATCGCGCTGAACCGCGAGGCGCAGAAATATGGCGCCGAGATCATCGACGTGCGGATCAAGCGCGCCGACCTTCCCGAAGGCGCGACGCTCGAGGCGGCATATAACCGCATGCGGACCGCGCGCCAGCAGGAGGCGATCTCGATCCGTGCCGAAGGGCAGAAGGAAGCGCAGATCATCCGCGGCGGCGCCGACGGCGAAGCGGCGCGCATCTATGCCGCCAGCTTCGGCAAAGACCCCGACTTCTATGATTTCTATCGGGCGATGCAGAGCTATCGCCAGACCTTCCTGGGTGAGAATAACCAGGGCGGAACGTCGATCATCATGTCGGCGGACAATGAGTATCTGAGGCGTTTCAAAGGCAATTGACCGCCGGATGGTGGATGAACAAGTTGAACGGCCGTCGTTCATGTTCAATCGCCGTTCAGCAACAGACTAGCAGACAGCCGCCGCCGGGGCCGTAAGGTTTTCGTAAGAGAAAAGGATTTGCGATCGTGCGTTATGTATATGGCATCACTTCGGCCTTGCTGGTGGGTGGCACCGCACTCGCGCTCGTCACCCAGTCGCCGGTCGGCGCGCAGGTCGCGCAAAATGATCGCAGCGAGTTCGCCAAGAGCGTCCCGCGCGCCGGGGCGCCGGCGAGCTTTGCCGACCTCGTCGAACAGCTTCAGCCCGCAGTGGTCAATATTTCGACCAAGCAGGAAGTCACGCTGGGCGTGCGGCTCAATCCCTTTGCCGGGACGCGCGAGCCGATCACGCAGGAACAGCAGGGCGGCGGATCGGGATTCCTGATTTCCACCGACGGCTATATCGTCACCAACAATCATGTCATCTCGGGCGGTCCGCGTGGCGAGGCGGTGAACCAGGTGACGGTGACGCTGACCAATCAAAAAGAATATAAGGCGACGATCGTCGGCCGCGATGTGGCATCCGACCTCGCTCTCCTGAAAATCGACGCGACTGGCCTGCCGTTCGTCAAATTTGCCGACAGCAGCACCGCGCGCGTTGGCGACTGGGTGGTCGCGATCGGCAACCCGCTCGGCCTCGGTTCGACGGTGACCGCGGGGATTATCTCGGCGGTTCAGCGCAATCTGGGTCAGGGCGGCGCTTATGACCGCTATATCCAGACCGATACCGCGATCAACCGCGGCAACTCGGGCGGCCCGCTGTTCGATTTGCAGGGCAATGTCGTCGGCATCAATAATATGCTGATCTCGCCCGTCGGCGCGAACATCGGCGTCAACTTTGCGATTCCCGCCGATGCGGCGATCCCGGTGATCGAGTCGCTGCGCAGCGGTGCGAAGATCGAGCGCGGCTATCTGGGCATCGGTATTGCGCCGGTCGACGAGGATCTGGCCGCGGCGCTCGGTCTCGCGAAAGATCGCGGTGAGTTTGTCCAGCGTGTCGAACCCGCGCAGGCAGGCGAAAAGGCCGGGCTGAAGCGCGGCGACGTCGTGACCAAGGTGAATGGCAAGGATGTCACGCCGCAGCAGACGCTGTCGTACATCGTCTCGAACACCAAGCCCGGCACGCGCATTCCGCTCGAGGTCATGCGCGACGGCAAGGCGATGACGCTCTATGCTGTCGTTGGCACCCGTCCGCCCGAGGAAGAACTGGCCGGCAACAACTTCGATCCCGAAGAAGAACAGACGATGCCGGAAGATCCGACCGGCACTGCCGACAAGGTCGTTCAGGACGAACTGGGCCTCTCCGTACAGCCGCTGACGTCGGACATCGCGCGCTCGATCGGCGTCGATACCGGTTCCAAGGGGCTGGTGATCGGCGCCGCGTCGGCCAGCAGCGACGCCGGCCGCAAGGGCCTGCGCCGCGGTGACGTGATCCTCAGTGCCAACCGGACCCCGGTGACGTCGAGCGATGCGCTCGCGAAGATCGTCACCGATGCCAAGAAGGCGGGCCGTGATGCGGTGCTGCTCGAAATCCTGCGCCGCGGTGGTCCGTCGGCCTTCATCGCGGTGCGCGTTAAGAAATAAACGCCCGCGAATCGAGCCTTAGGAAAGGGCGCCGCGACCTTCGGGTCCGGCGCCCTTTTTCTTTGCGCTGGGCGTTATTTGTTCCTATTATGTTCCATCAACAATGAGTCGGGAGAGATATGATGATCGGATATGTAACGCTGGGCACCAATGATCTGGCGAAGGCGGCGCCCTTTTATGACGCGCTCGCCGCCGAACTGGGCGTGCCGCGGATGATGGACTATGATGGCTTCATCGCGTGGGGCAAACCTGATGGCGGCGCCGGGATCGGTCTGACCAAGCCGTTCGACGGCAATGCGGCGAGCGTCGGCAATGGTGTGATGGTCGCGCTGGCGGCGAAGGACAAGGAGCAGGTCCAGCGGCTGTATGACATCGCGTTGGCGCATGGCGGGACGTGCGAAGGTCCTCCCGGACCGCGCGGCGAGGGGTTTTACGCCGGCTATTTCCGCGACCTCGACGGCAACAAGCTCAACGCCTTCATCATGGGCTGAGCGCGCGTCGCTTGATTTCCTGCCCCTCCGCTCTAGACCTTGAGAACAGGTTTCAGAGCGGAGGACAGCGGGTGAGCGACGTCAGCACGGCAAGCGAGATTTATATCGGTCTGGGCGGCGGCGGAGCGGCCGACGGACCGCGACAGTCGCTCGTGCTCAAGCGCGCGAACCGCCACGGGCTCATCGCCGGCGCGACCGGTACCGGTAAGACGGTGACCTTGCAGGGGCTCGCCGAAGGCTTTTCGGCGGTTGGCGTTCCGGTCTTCGTCGCCGACGTAAAGGGCGACCTTGCCGGCATGGCGATGGCGGGCAGCCCGACGTCGAAGATGCACGAGATTTTCGCTGCGCGCGCCGCAGAGATCGGCGACAGCGAATGGACCTATCGCGACAATCCGGTGATTTTCTGGGACCTGTTCGGTGAGCAAGGACACCCCGTCCGCACGACGATTTCCGAAATGGGGCCGCTGCTGCTTGCGCGGTTGATGGGGCTCAACGAAGTGCAGGAAGGCGTTCTCGCGATCGCGTTTCGTATCGCCGACGAGCAGAATCTGCTGCTGCTCGACATGGGCGACTTGCAGGCGATGCTCACCTGGTGCGCCGAAAATGCCGCCGAACTGACGACCAAATATGGCAATGTGTCGAAGGCTACAGTCGGCACGATCCAGCGTCAGTTGCTGACGCTCGAAAGCCAGGGCGGCGCCAATTTCTTTGGCGAACCCGCGCTCGACATCATGGACATGATCCGGTGCGACGAGAACGGGCGCGGCTATGTCAATATTCTCGCCGCCGACAAGCTGATGGCGAGCCCCAAGCTTTACGCGACCTTCCTGCTCTGGCTGCTGTCCGAAATGTTCGAGACGCTTCCCGAGGTGGGCGATCCCGAAAAGCCCAAGCTCGTCTTCTTCTTTGACGAGGCGCATCTGCTGTTCGACGACGCTCCGCCTGCGCTCACCGACAAGATCGAACAGGTGGTGCGTCTGATCCGGTCGAAGGGTGTCGGCGTCTATTTCGTGACGCAAAACCCGATCGACATTCCCGAGGATGTCGCGGGTCAGCTTGGCAACCGCGTCCAGCACGCGCTGCGCGCCTTCACCCCGCGCGACCAGAAGGCAGTCAAGGCCGCCGCCGACACCTTCCGCCCGAACCCCAAGGTCGATGTCGCGCGCGAGATCACCGAGCTGAAGGTCGGCGAGGCTTTGGTGTCGCTGTTGATGGCCGATGGCGCGCCGTCGCCGGTCGAGCGCACGCTGATCAAGCCGCCCTGCTCGCGCGCCGGGCCGATCGACGCCAAGGAGCGTGCGATCATCAAGTCGATTTCGCCCGTCGAGGGCAAATATGACACGGTCGTCAATCGCGAGAGCGCCGAGGAGCTGCTCGCCGCCAAGGCCGATCAGGCGCAGGCCGCTGCGGTCGAGGCCAAGGCGCAGATTGAGGCCGACAAGCAGGCCGCGATCGCCGCCAAGGAAGAGGCGAAGCAAAAGGTCATCGAAGAACGCGCGCGGCTGCAACAGGAAAAGGCGGCGGCGCGCGAAGCTGCCAAGCCCAGCTTTGCCGAAAAGATGGTCGAATCGGCGGCGCGTTCCGCTGCGACTAACCTTGGCCGTCAGGTCGCCGGGAAATTCGGCGGCCAATTGATGCGCGGCTTGCTTGGCAGCCTGTTCAAATGAGCGCAGTCGCCGCATGAGCGAAGGTGATGCCGCGCTGATGGAGACGAGCCTTGCGGCCCTCGCTGACGCGGGCATCGATATTCGCCACGCCTTATTCGACCGCTTCTTCGCGGCCTTTCCCGATCGGCGCGCGAGCTTCATGGTCGTCGATGCCTCGTCGCGGCGGATGACCGACGAAACGCTCCAAATGATGTTCGGCCTCGCGAAGGGCGAGGGCTGGGTGTGGCCGCTGGTGACCGAGTTGGTGCACACCCACCGCGCCTACGGGCCGCTGCCGATCGGCGAATATGACGCCTTCATCGACATGACGGTGGTCGAGCTGGGCGCCGCAGCGGGGGCCGCGTGGAGTGATGGCTGCGCCGCCGCTTGGCAGCACCGCGCCGATGAGCTGAAAGCGATGATTCGCCGCGCCCGCGCCGAGTGGCAGGCGGCATTGCCCGACCCGGTGACCGCCGGTTGACCTGCCGTTTCTGACGGCTCGACTCTGCTCGCAAATTGCGGCAGCTTCGTTGCATGGTAAAACCTATATTGCCTGGAGAGGTAGCCGCTGCCGTCGTCGACCCCGTCGCTTACGGCCACTGGAATCCGCTGCACGAGCAGCTGGCCTGGGCGCGCGCCAATGCGCCGCTCGCGGTCGCGGAGAATCCCGATCACGACCCTTTCTGGCTCGTGACACGCCACGCCGACATCATGGCGATCAGCCGCGATCCGCAGAATTTTGCGAACGGCATCCGCCCGACGGTGCTGACCAACCGCGATGGTGAGGCATTGGCGCGCGCGGCGACGCCGAACAATGACGGCCATCTGATTCGCTCGCTGGTCCAGATGGATGCCCCAGACCATATGAAATACCGGCTTCTGACCCAGAGCTGGTTCATGCCGAAGAATCTGAAGATCGTCGAAGAGCGCGTTCGGCAAATCGCGTGCGAAACGGTGGACCATATGTTGTCGCTGGGCGGGGAGTGCGATTTCGCGCGCGACGTTGCCGCGCATTATCCGCTGCGCGTCATCATGGACATTTTGGGGGTTCCGGCGGAGGATGAGCCGCGGATGCTGATGCTGACGCAGCAGCTCTTCGGATCGACCGACCCTGAACTCAACCGGAGCCGGGAGGCGATCACCAGCGTCGAGCAGGCGATCGCGATGCTCGATTATGTCATCGCCGACTTCACCCAATATTTCGCCGCACTGACCGCCGACCGCCGCGCCAACCCGCGCGAGGATATTGCGACGGTCATTGCCAACGCGACGATCAACGGTGAACAAATCCCCGACCGCGAAATGTCAGGCTATTATATGATCGTCGCGACTGCGGGGCACGACACGACGAGTGCGTCGACCGCAGGCGCGATGATGGAGTTGGCGAAAAATCCGGAATTGTTCGCGCGTTTCCGCGATGCGGGCAGCGACAAGGCGGGGCTGATCGAGGAGGCGATCCGCTGGACGACCCCGGTGCAGCACTTCATGCGCAGCGCGAAGGCTGACGTCAAGGTGGGTGGACAGACGATCCGCGAAGGCGACTGGGTGATGCTCAACTATGTTTCGGCCAACCGCGACGAGACGGTATTCGCCGATCCCTTCACCTTTGACCCCGACCGCGAGAAGAATCAGCAGATCGCTTTCGGCTTCGGCGCGCATGTCTGTCTCGGCCAGCATCTCGCGCGGATGGAAATGCGGATTTTGATGGAGGAATTGCTCCCGCGGTTGAAGAGCGTCGAACTGGCGGGTGAGCCGGCGCGCGTCGAATCGGTGTTTGTTGGCGGGCTGAAGCGCCTGCCGATCCGGTTCGAGGTGGCCTAGCGAAGAGGCGTCGAGCCCCGCCCTAAATCGTCGCCCCGCGAAGGCGGGGCAGCCAGAGATGATGCGCAAATTTGCCCGCGGCCCCCGCGGCGATGGATATTCGACCCTGTATCGTCATCCCGGACTTGATCCGGGATCCATCGCAGCGCTCGCCTTCTGGACCCCGGATCAAGTCCGGGGTGAAGAAGAGTGGGGAGGCTGTGGCAGCGAACCGCCCCAAGGCCTGTCTTTTGGGGTGATCAGACCTTCTCGGCCGGGAAGAAGCTCGCAACGACGTCGCTCGCCAGCCGTGCCGGACGCAATGTTGCGGCGTCGATGCAGCACCAGCTCGATTTGACCTCGGCCAACACATCCTCGCCGCGCTTGATGATCGTTTCGTAAAAGGCGCGCGCGCCCTGCACTTTTTCGAGGATCACCGTCGCGATGACCTGGTCGTCGAGGAAGGCGGGGCGGCGATAGGTGATCTCGTGCTTCAGCGCGACCCACAGATGCGCCGCGACCGCTTCGGGCGGCGCGATGTGGCGCCAGTGGGCGAGTACCGCTTCCTGCACCCAGCTCAGATAATGGGCGTTGTTCACATGGCCCATGAAATCGATCTGGTCGGCGCCGACGGCGATCGCATGGTCGTGTGGAAGGGAAACGCTGCTCATAATGTTGACACTAGTGTCAACATTTCGTGACGGAAAGATGAAATTCAACAAAGTTTGTTGAAATCACCGGTTATCCGCGCCCGCGATAGGAAGCGACGCCCTGGTCGGGGAGCCACAAAGCTTCGGGCGGCGCGCCCGACTGCCAGAAAACGTCGATCGGAATGCCGCCGCGCGGATACCAGTAACCACCGATTCGCAGCCATCGCGGCTGCATCTCGTCGAACAGGCGGCGGCCGATGCCCACGGTGCAATCTTCGTGAAAGCCAGCATGGTTGCGGAAACTGCCGAGGAACAGCTTGAGGCTTTTCGATTCGACGATCGTTTCGCCGGGAGCATAATCGATGACGAGATGCGCGAAATCGGGCTGGCCGGTCACCGGGCAAAGCGAGGTGAATTCGGGCGCGGCGAAGCGCACGAGATACAGCTCGCTGGCCCGCGGATTGGGCACATAATCGAGAATGGCAGCCTCGGGCGAGGCGGGAAGGTCGCTGGATCGGCCCAAATGCTTGGGCGCCAGCGGGGGATGGCTGGAATCACTCATGGCTTTCGTCTAGTGCCCAGCGCGGCCGATGTCATCGTCAAGATGATCGAATGACATCGGGCCGGGTTCAGCGCCAATTCAGCGGGACTGAGCCAGTTGAAGCTATTCGGGATCGCGGACGAAGAATGACAAACAGGCATTGGGTGCAGGGAAGCAGGGTGGCCGGGCTGCCGCTGGCCGCGCTTGCGCTGTCGCTGGCGGGCCCCGCCCCGGTATCGGCGCAGAGCGGAGAAACACCGGCGCCCGCGCCATCCTCCGGCCGTTCGATCGATTTCCGCCTGCCTCCCGCCGACGATGGCCGCCCGACCGGCGTGCAGGGGCCGTCGGACAATGGCCTGCCGCCGCTCGCGCCGAACGAGCGCCGCGGGCAGTCGACTCCGGCGCCGGCCCCGCAGGTTGCTCCGCCGCGGGTTGCCCCGACCCAGCCGGCACCATCGACGGCGACGCCTGCTCCGGCGCCGACTCGCCGTGAAGCACCCGCATCGACGACACCGGTCCAGCGCACGGCTCCCGGTCCTGCCGCAGACAACGCCGCGCCGGCCGCGCCCGCGCCCGATAGCGCGGAGCTGGCGCCCGTGGACAATAGCGTTCCGCCCGCCACGACTTTGCCGTCGCAGCCGCCGTCGGACGATGCCGCGCCGGTGCCCGCGCCGGCGAGCGGCGAGGGCAACACCCCGCTCTGGGCCTGGCTGCTCGTCGGGCTGGCAGCGATTGGCGCTGGCGTCTGGTATTGGCGCCGCCGTCCGGTCCTCGCGGAAACGGCGCCCGCTGATGAAATTGAGGCGCCGGTGCCCGAAGCGCCGCGACCCGTCCCGCGCACCGCGACTCCGGCCCCGCCCCCTCCTGCAACACCAGCTTCGCGCCCTGCAAATACAGGTGTGACAGTGTCGCCGACACCTTCGCCGCTCGTCACACGGCCGACCGATGACGAGCGCGCGCTGGTGGCGATGTCGCTCCAGATTCGCGCGATCCGCCTCACCGCCGATCAGGTTGCGGTCAGTTTCACACTCGACCTGACCAACGAGGGAAATGTCGCCGCGACCGGCCTGATGATCCGCATTGCGCTGGGCCAGGGATCGGCGATGCCCGAGGCGGTGCTCATGCGTTTCTTCGACGGTGCGGGCGGCAGTGTGCTGCGCGACGACATCATGCTCGCGCCCGGTCAGAGCGATCGGGTGTCAACCGACGTCATGTTGCCGCGCGCCGCGATCGAACCGCTGATGATCGGCGGCAAGCCGATGCTGATTCCGGTACTGGCGTTCGACGTGACCTATCATTGGGACGGGACGGGCGACGCCTTTGGCCAGTCCGCGGCCAGTTTCGTGCTCGGCCGCGCACCGCCCCCCGGGGCGGGCGACAAGCTGGCGCCGCTGCCGCTCGATCGGCTTTCCTGGGCCATCGATGAGCCCGGCGCCCGCCCGACCTCGGTACGGCGCAGGCAATAGCTTTTGTGTTGCAGTGCAGCATCGGCTGAGGCACAGCGTCGCTGCGCTTGAAAAAGGGCAAGGCGGGGCATAGGCTGGCAACTTCCCCCCGCAAAACAAGTGGGGGCAAAACCCCAAAGCCACAGCAGGATGGCCGACGGGCGGGGACAGGAAGGGCCGGGTTCCGCCGTCGGATCGTAACAGGAGCATGACATGGACGCCTTGGTCTCAACCGACTGGCTGGAACGCGAACTGGGGGCATCGGACCTGCGGGTGGTCGATGCGACGAAATTCATGGCCGGGACCGATCGCGACGCGCGCGCCGAATATGAGGCGGGCCACATACCGGGCGCCGTGTTCATGGACTTGGCCGAACTCGCCGACGCCAACGCCAGTGTAGAGAATATGGCACCACCGGCCGAAAAATTCGCCAGCCGTATGCAGTCGCTCGGTCTCGGCGACGGTAGCCGTATCGTAATTTATGACGACAGCCCGCTGAAGAGTGCGGCACGTGCGTGGTGGCTGCTCAAATTGTTCGGTGCGCATGATGTTGCGCTGCTCGACGGCGGCCTCGCCAAGTGGAAGGCCGAAGGGCGCGCGCTCGAGATGGGCAAGCAGACGCTGCGCCACCGTCACTTCACCGTGTGGCGCGATGCCAAGGCCGTGCGCACCAAGGACGAGATGCTGGCGAATGTCTCCAGCAGCGCCGAACAGGTCGTCGACGCTCGCCCCGCCGCGCGCTTCACCGGCGAGGAGCGTGATCCGCGCGCGGGCATGGCCCCCGGCCATATCCCCGGTTCGCGCAGCTTGCCGCACAGCAACCTGTTCAACGCCGACGGCACCTGGAAGCAGGGCGATGAACTGAAGGCTGCGTTCGACGCCGCCGGGGTCGACCTCGACAAGCCGCTCGTCACTACCTGTGGCAGCGGCATGACCGCAACCGTCGTTGCCTTTGGCGCGCATCTGCTCGGCAAGGAAGATGTCGCGGTTTACGACGGCAGCTGGACCGAATGGGGCGCCGATCCGGCAACCCCGAAAGCAACCGGCGCGGCCTGACGCCCGAAAGCGCGGCTTTGCGGCCGCGCGCTTTTTTCTTGCTTGCTCCGCCCCGGTGCACCGCGTTAGGCGTATTGCATCGGGGCGAGGCAACCTCCCGGTCAGGCGTGGGCAGATCCATGCCCAAGCGTTGCTTTTTCAACCGGCGTTGCCGGATGGGAAAGTGTTGCACATGACCGACTTGCCTGACGAATCCCGACCCCTTTCCCGGCCGACTTTCGCCGAAGCCACCCGCGTCTATGCGCGCGTCGGCTGCCTCAGCTTCGGTGGCCCGGCGGGGCAGATCGCGCTGATGCACCGAGAATTCGTCGACGAGCTGCGCTGGGTCGAGGAGGATCAATTCCTCCACGCGCTGAATTTCTGCCACCTGTTGCCAGGGCCCGAGGCGCAGCAGCTCGCGACGTGGATCGGGTGGAAATTGCACGGGACGCGCGGCGGGATCGTCGCGGGATTGCTGTTCATCCTGCCTGGTGCGCTGGTGATGGCATTGCTCGCGATGCTCTATGTCGTCGCGGCGAATCTCGACTGGTTTTCCGCCATCTTTTTGGGGATCAAGGCGGCGGTGCTGGCGATCGTCGTCCAAGCCCTGTTGCGCATCGGTGGCCGCGCGCTGACGACCCCGCTCAAGCGCGCGATCGCGGTCGCGGCGCTGGTCGGAATCGCGGTGCTGGCGTTGCCCTTTCCGCTGGTGATCCTCGCGGCGTTGCTCGTCGGCTATGCCGCTGCGCGCTGGCGCCCGGCGTGGCTCGGCCTTAAGGGCGGCGTCCCACCGGCCGCTGCATCGTCCGAACCCGCGCCGTGGCGCTACAGCGTCAAGGCGATCGTCCAATGGGGGGCGATCTGGGCGGTGCCGCTGCTGCTGATCCTCGTCACGCTGGGGCGCGGGCATGTGTTGTGGGACATTGGCGTCTTTTTCTCGCAGCTCGCGATGGTGACCTTCGGCGGGGCTTATGCCGTGCTCGCCTATATGGCGCAGGAGGCGGTGACGGGCTTTGGCTGGCTGTCCGCGGGCGAAATGGCCGACGGGCTGGGGCTTGCCGAAACGACCCCCGGGCCGCTGATCCTCGTTACGCAATTCGTCGGCTTCCTCGCCGCCTATCGCGACGCCGCACCCTTCACCCCTCTCGTCGCCGGGCTGCTTGGCGCCGGGCTGACCCTGTGGGTGACCTTTGCGCCATGTTTTCTGTGGATTTTCACCTTTGCGCCGTGGATCGACCGCATGGAGCGCGCCGCCGGACTGAAGGGCGCGCTCGCGGCGGTGACCGCCGCCGTCGTCGGGGTGATCGCCAACCTGTCTTTGTGGTTCGCGTTGCATGTGCTGTTCGGGCGGTTGGTAGCGGTCGAATGGGGGGCGGTCAGTGTCCAGATGCCGGTGCTGGCGAGCGTGCAATGGGATGCGCTAGGGCTCGCTATCCTCGCCGCGCTACTGCTCTTCCGCTTTCGCTGGGGGATCATCCCGATGCTCGCGCTGTGCGCGGGACTGGGCTTGCTGCTGGATTTTGTCTGACCCGACGCTAACAGGGGCGGATGAGCAAAGACAAGCATAGCGACGATCCACTCCGCCCCGCGACCCGGCTGGTGCAGGGCGGGCGCCGGCCCGAATGGACCGGCGACCCGCGCCTCGGCGGCGGGGTCGTCAATCCGCCGGTGTGGCGCGCCTCCACGATCCTCTATGACAATATCGCCGATATGAAGGCGCGCGGCCATGCGACGCACGACCAGCTTTACTATGGTCGGCGCGGGACGCCGACGGTGTGGGCGCTCGCCGATGCGCTGACCGGGATGGAGCCGGGGGCCGAAGGGACTTTGCTCTATCCATCGGGCGTCGCGGCGATCACGGCGGGACTGCTCGCCTTGCTGGCGCCGGGCGATCATCTGCTGATGGTCGACAGCGCCTATGAGCCTACGCGGACCTTCTGCAACGGGATGCTCGCGCGCTATGGCGTCGAAACCACCTATTATGATCCGCTGGTCGGCGCGAGCATCACCGACCTGATCACTCCCGCAACGAAGCTGATCTTCCTCGAATCGCCGGGCAGCCTGACCTTCGAGGTGCAGGATGTCCCCGCGATCGTCGCGGCAGCGCGCGCGCGCGGTGTGCTGACGATGCTCGACAACACCTGGGCGACGCCCTTGCTCTTTCCCGCGCGGGCGCAGGGCATCGATGTGACGATGATGAGCCTGACCAAATATGTCGGGGGCCATTCGGACGCGATGATGGGATCGTTGACCGCGACCAAAGCGGTGTGGCCGCGCCTTCGGCAGGCAAGCTATCAGCTCGGCCACGCGGTCTCGCCCGACGATTGCGCGCTGATGCTCCGCGGCCTGCGGACGCTCGATGTGCGGATGGCGCGGCATGGCGAGAACGGGCTGAAGGTCGCGAACTGGCTTGCGGGCAGGGCAGAGGTTGCCCGCGTCCTCCACCCCGCGCTGCCCGGCGATCCCGGCCATGCGATCTGGTCGCGCGACTTCCTCGGCACCAGCGGCCTGTTCGGCTTCACGCTGAAGGGCGTTGATGAGACCGCGCGTACGCGTTTCATCGACGCATTGCAGCATTTCGGCATCGGATTCAGCTGGGGCGGCTACGAAAGCCTCGTCGTGCCGAGCGACCCCGCGAGCATCCGCACCGCGACGGCATGGTCCGACCCCGATCCGCTCGTTCGCCTGTCGATCGGGCTCGAGGATCCGGCCGATCTGATCGCCGACCTTGAACGCGGCTTTGCGGTGATGGCGGGATGAACATTTCGGCCGACCTGCGCGGAGGGATCACGCGGACGATCGAGGCGATGCAGACGATCGGGCTCGACGTCGGCTCGTCGCGGCTGTCGCTTTATGGGCTGTTCTCGGCGATCATCGTCGCGGTGCTGCTCTATCTCGCGGTCAAGCTGACCATGCGCGCGATCAAATGGCTGCTCCGCCGCAACACCCAGATCGACGATACCCAGCGGCTGCTGACCGAGAAATTGATCGCGATCGCGCTGTTCGTCTTTGCTTTGCTGTTCGGCATCGACCTGCTCGGCATCGACCTCACCGCGCTTGCCGTCTTCTCGGGCGCCGCGGGCCTCGCGATCGGTTTCGGGCTGCAAAAGACCGTCGGCAATCTGATCGCGGGGATCATCCTGCTGATGGATCGCTCGATCAAGCCCGGCGATGTGATCGTCGTTGGCGATGGCAGCAGCATGGGCGGATCGGCGGCGCTCAACGGGATTCCGAACGTCGGCCGCGTCGCTAAGATCGGGGTGCGCGCGGTCAGCGTGGTGACGCGTGACGGCAAGAAGCATCTGATCCCGAACGAATTGCTGATGACCCAGCCGGTCGAAAATTGGAGCTATTCGAGCCGCGAGGTCCGCGTGCGGATGCGCATTCCGGTTGCCTATGAGAGCGACTTGCGGCTCGCGCAGAAGCTGATTGTCGATACGGCAAAGGCCAATCCGCGCATCCTCGCGGATCCCGAACCCGTGGTGTGGATCACAGCCTTTGGCGAACGCGCGGTCGAGCATGAGCTGCGTTACTGGATTTCGGACCCCGAAGCCGGGCTCGGCAATATTCAGGGCGACATGTTTCTAGGCATCTGGGACAAATTTCAGGATGCAGGGATCGTCATTCCCTATCCGCGACAGGATGTGCGGTTGGTCGGGGCGCCGGACGAAGTCGCAGCGCCCCGAAAGGTGGATTAGAAGCCGACCTTCTTCGCGCGCTCGATGCACTCGACGATGATGCGCTTGGCTTCATCGACGTCGCCCCAGCCGTTGAGCTTCGCCCATTTGCCGGGTTCGAGGTCTTTGTAGTGGGTGAAGAAATGCTCGATCTGCTGCATCACGATCGGCGGCATGTCGGTGTAGCTTGTGACTTCCGAATAATAGGGGAAGGTCTTGTTGACGGGGACGCAGAGCAGTTTCTCGTCGCCACCGGCGTCATCTTCCATCAACAGTACGCCGATCGGGCGGCACTTGACCACCGCGCCGGCGATGATCGGCGAACGCGCGACGACCAGCGCGTCGAGCGGGTCGCCGTCTTCGCCCAGCGTGTGCGGGACAAAGCCATAATTGGCGGGATAGCGCATCGGCGTGTGCAGGAAGCGGTCGACGAACAGTGCGCCTGAAGCCTTGTCGAACTCATATTTCACCGGCTCGCCGCCGATCGGCACTTCGATCAGCACGTTCAGGCTGTCGGGCGGGCTGTCACCGGCGGGAATCAGGTCGATACGCATGGGAGAATCCTTTGTGCTTTGAATCGGACGCCCCTTAGCCGCTCGCATCGCGCGAAGTCGAGACGCGAACCGATGAAAGCGGAGCCTAAAGTGCCCGGCGCGGCGCCAATAGCCGATCGAACCAGTCGGGGCCACTGCCGACTTTCTCGAGATGCGGCCAGCGCAGCCCGCCATGATAGTCGATGTCGATGTTGCGATAGCGCCCGCCGCGCTCGACGATCAGCCTGACCGGTGTCTTGCCGTCGGCGGCGGCGCGGATCGCGGCCTCGATGCGCTCGCGGCTATAGCTCACGCCATCGACCGCGATGATCTTCGTCCCGTTGATGATGTCGGCGCGAAAGGCGGGGCCGTCCCACAAGATGCTGCCCGCGACGCCGTCCTTGTCGATGGTCATCCCGAGGGAATGGGTGAGGTCGGCGTTTTTCGCCTGTGCCATGCGGTCGCGGTCATAGGCGTTGGGGGCGTCGCGCCAGGCGAGACGGTATCCCGCAGCCTCGATCCCGCCGACGGGTGCCGGGCGGCCGGACGTCTGCATCCGCTCGCGCAGGAACTTCGCCCAGTCATAGGGATGAACCGCGTTCAGCGCCGCGACGACATCGTCGAAATCATAGGTGTCCTGCCCCCAGTCGCCCTCGCGTCCGCCGAAAAAGCTACGCGCGAAATCGTCGAGGCTTTTGGTGTCGCGCGTAGCGCCGCGGATCAGCATGTCCGCCTCCAGCCACATCAGCGATCCTTCGTTATAATAATCCTCGGTACGCGTCGCGCTGGGGAATGCGCGCGCCTTGCGCCCCGCGATCACCGGATCGAGCGTCGTATCCTCGACCGATCGCCAGACGCGCCCCGCCTGCACGCTGTAGAAGCCGGCGTTGGTCGCCCATTCGGCGAGGATCATCTCCTTCGACTGCATTCCGGACCGGCCAGCGAGGATCAGGTCCCAATAGCTTGTTTGGCCCTCATAGACCCAGAGGAGGTTGCCCTGCATCGGCGTACGGAAGTCGGGGGTCCAAAGCTTGTCGGGACGGCGATATTTGCCGTTCCAGCTGTGGATCAGCTCGTGCGGGAGCAGCCCGCGCTCGCTGTCATTGTCGTTCCATTTGGTGAAATAATCGGGGTTGCGGCTGTTCTCGCTCGACCGGTGATGTTCGAGCCCGATGCCGCCGAGCTCGTCGGTCAGCGCGAGGAGGAATTCATAGCGGTCGAAATGGCGGGTGCCGAACAGGGCGAGCGCTTCGGACACCAGCGCGGCGTGGCGCGCGATATGGTCGGGGCTGGCTTCGAGATATTTGGCATCGTCGGCGACGACGTTGAGTGTCACCTTCTGGCCGAGGTCCCATTTGCGGAAATATTTACCGGCAAACATCGGGCTGTCGACCAGCACCTCATAATTGGTCGGCGCATAGCTGTAGCGATTGCCCGAGATTTTGAGCCCGTCGAGCGCCGCCGCGCCGGTCCAGCCGTCGGGCAAGGTCACCTCGAGCTGCACCGGAATCTGGCGGGTGAAATAGCCCGCGGGATAGAGGCTGACCTGTTCCCATTGCAGGTTCATCATTGCCGGGGTTGCGACCACCCGGCCTTCGCTGGTCCGCGTCGGCGACAGGAAGTCGAAAGCGACCTCGATGCTCTTCACCCCGGCAGGGACGTCGATGTCGAACGCGTAGACGTCGGTCGGCTGGCGTGTCCAGGCCAGCGTCTTGTCGCCGGCGCTCGCCTGAAATGCGGCAACCTCGGCGATCGCGCCGCGCGGGGCGTGTTTGCCGGGCAGCCATTCGGGATAAAGCAGGGTCAGCTTGCCGCTCTTCGCGACCGGGATCGTCTGGCGGACATGGAAAATGCCGCGCGTAAAATCGCGGGCATCGACCTTGAGCTGCATCAGGCCCGGATAGGGCTTGTCGGCGGGCAGCGGAATAGTGAACGGCTGAACCACTGGCTGCGGGCGGCTGTTGCCGTCCTGCGCGTGAACGGCGGGGGCGGCGATCAGGGCCGCTGCGGCGAGCAGTGCAATTTTCATGACGCAATCTCTGCCGCCAAATCGCTGCAAGGTCCACCCGCAGCTTGGCGAGTCCTTTGCGCCCCGGATCAGTGTCCCGCGATCATGTTGATCGAGAAGGCGAGGATGCCGATGTTGAAGACAAAGGCCTCGACACAATGGCCGGTCGAAACACGCCGGATCGCGCGGCTGGTGATGTCGATATCGGCGGTCTGGAAGGTCATGCCCAGAATCAGCGAAAAATGGAGGAAATCCAGATAGTCGGGCGCCTTGGTGCTGGGGATTGACAGCCCGCCGGCGTGGCCGCCCTGCGCCTTGTCGGGACGGTAATAGAGATGGGCATAGTGAATGGTGTAAACGATGTTGGTGAAAAGCCAGACGAGCCCGAGCGTCACAATCACCAGCAGCTTCGAATAATCGCCCTTGCCGGTCACGATCAGCGCCAGCGCGCCCACCACCACCGCGCTCACCGCCACCGAAATGAGGAGCAGCGCGGTGCGATTGGCGTCATTCGTGCTGGCGTGACGCGCGATCTCGCGGGGGTCGCTGTTCCGGAACAGCGGGATGGTGGACAGAATGAAAAGCGCGGTTGCGACGTCGAAACCGATCAGGAAATCGCGCAGCGCGGTGTCGCCACGGCCGGCCGCCCAGAGCGCGGCGACGACCAGCGCCGCTGCATAGGCGATGAAGCGCGGCGGGGCGATGCGGTTGCCGAGGGCCATGGCGCGAAGCTTAGCGAAGCGGCGGGCGATCGCATAGTACCCCGGCATATGCCGCAAAGACGCGGTACTTCCTCTGCAAGCCTACTTTGCGTTTCGACGAAAAAGCATTAGACGCGCCCGCCATGAGCAAGGACAAATCCGCGAAGATTCCGACCCCGCAGCCCGTGCGCGGCACCCAGGACATGCTCGGCGATTTCGCCGACCGGTTCGCGCATGTCGTCGACACCTTCGACCGGGTGCGCCGCCTCTATGGTTACAAGCGCGTCGAGGTGCCGGTGATCGAGCCGACCGCGGTGTTTGCGCGCTCGCTGGGCGAGACGACCGACGTTGTGTCGAAGGAAATGTATTCGTTCGAGGACCGCGGCGGCGAATCGATCACGCTGCGCCCCGAATTCACCGCGGGCATCGCGCGCGCCTATATCAGCAACGGCTGGCAGCAGTTTGCGCCGCTGAAGGTCGCGACGCATGGCCCGCTGTTCCGCTACGAGCGCCCGCAAAAGGGCCGCTATCGCCAGTTTCACCAGCTCGACGCCGAAGTGATCGGCAGCGACAGCCCGCTCGCCGACGCCGAACTGCTCGTCTTCGCCGACCAACTGCTCAAGGAATTGGGCATTAGTGAAGGCGTGACGCTGACGCTCAATACGCTTGGCGATGCGGCGAGCCGCGATTCCTGGCGCGCGGCGCTGGTCGAACATTTCGAAGCGCATCGCGGCGATCTGTCCGAAGACAGCCTCGCGCGGCTCGACAAGAATCCGCTGCGCATTCTCGACAGCAAGGATCCGAAGGACCGGCCGGTCGCCGACAGCGCGCCCGACATCGATGCCTATCTGACCAGCGAGGCGCAGGATTTCTTCGCTGCGGTGACCGCGGGCCTCGATGCTGCGGGCGTCGCATGGGAGCGCAACGCGCGCCTCGTGCGCGGACTCGACTATTATCGCCACACCGCGTTCGAATTCGTCACCGACCGCTTGGGCGCACAGGGCACCGTGCTCGGCGGCGGGCGCTATGACGGTCTGATTGAAGCGCTCGGCGGACCGCCGACCGCCGCGGTCGGCTGGGCGGCCGGGATCGAGCGGCTCGCGATGCTACTGGATGACAATGTCATCGACAATCGCCTCGACGCGGTGATCGCGGTGGAGGACGACAGCCAGCTTGTCTCGGCCATGAAGGCGTTGACCCAGTTGCGCGCAAGCGGCTTTTCGGCCGAAATCGTTGCCAGCGGTTCGCCGCGCAAGCGCTTCGACAAGGCGGCCAAGATCCCGGCGCACGCGCTGATCTCGATCGGCACCCGCGACGATGCGCTGCACATCAATGTGCGCGGCGACAGCGATCGCGCGAAGGCAGCCGAAGCGGTCGTCCGCGCGCTCTGATGGCCTCCGTTTCCGCCAAACAGATCGACGCGATCATCGAACGCCACGCGGCGCTGCAGGCGCGCATGGCGACGGGCGATATGGCGCCCGCCGATTTCGTCGCGGCGTCGAAGGAGTTTGCCGAACTCGAACCCGTCGCGACCGCGGCGCGCGAAGTCGTGCGGCTGCGCGGTGAACTCTCCTCGCTGACCGAAATGCTCGCCGATCCCGAGATGAAGGCGATGGCGGCCGAGGAAATCACCGCGGTCGAGCAGGCGTTGCCCGCCGCCGAGCATGATCTCGCGATCAAATTGCTCCCTAGGGATGTCGCCGACGAGCGCGCCGCGATGCTCGAAATCCGCGCCGGAACCGGCGGCGACGAGGCGGCGCTGTTTGCGGGCGATCTGCTGCGCATGTACAGCCGCTATGCCGACGCGCAGGGTTGGAAAGTCGAAGTCATTTCGGCGAACGAGACCGATGGCGGCGGTTACAAGGAAGTCGTCGCCAGCCTGTCGGGGCAGGGCGTGTTCGCCAAATTGAAGTTCGAAAGCGGCGTCCACCGCGTCCAGCGCGTTCCCGCGACCGAGAGCCAGGGCCGCATCCACACCAGCGCTGCGACCGTCGCGGTGCTGCCCGAGGCCGAGGAAGTCGATGTCGCGATCAACGACAGCGACCTCAAGATCGATATCTACCGCGCATCGGGCGCGGGCGGACAGCATGTCAACACGACCGACAGCGCGATTCGCATCACCCATATCCCGTCGGGCCTTGTCGTGATCCAGCAGGATCAGCGCAGCCAGCACAAGAACCGCGCCAAGGCGATGCAGGTGCTGCGCGCGCGGCTCTATGACCTCGAGCGCGAGAAGATCCACAGCGCCGAAGCCTCGGCGCGCAAGTCGATGGTCGGGTCGGGCGACCGCTCCGAGCGCATTCGCACCTATAATTTCCCGCAAGGGCGCGTGACCGACCATCGCATCAACCTGACCCTCCACCGCCTGCCCGAAATACTGGAAGGGCAGATGGACGAGCTGATCGACGCGCTGATCGCTGAGGATCAGGCGCAGCGGCTGGCGGGGCTGGGTGACTGACGTGAAGCACGCGCTGCGCGATGCAGCGCAGCGGCTCGCGGGCGTGTCGGATACCCCGCGTCTCGATGCCGAATTGCTGATGGCGCATGCGCTGGATGTCGAACGGCAGGCGCTGTTGCTCGATCCGTCGCGTTTTGTGGTGCCTGCGGGTTTTTCGGTGTTGATCGAACGGCGAATGCAGCACGAACCGGTGGCCTATATTGTTGGCTATCGCGATTTCTGGACGATCCGGCTGGCCGTCGCGCCGGGCATGTTGATCCCGCGTCCCGACAGCGAGACGCTGATCGAGGCCGCCGTCGAATATTTCGGGGCCGGCGGGCCGCGCCGCATTCTCGATCTTGGAAGCGGACCCGGCACGCTACTCCTCGCCGCATTGGCCGAGTGGCCGGAGGCGCACGGTCTCGGTATCGATGAATCCGAAAAGTCCGTCGACCGGGCGGCGCTCAATGCCGTCGATCTCGAGATGGATCAGCGCGTGCGATTCCGGCTCGGCGACTGGACGGAGGGCCTCGACGGTCAATTCGATCTGATCCTCTGCAATCCGCCCTATATCGGCGACACGGAACAGTTGATGCCCGACGTCGCGGTGCACGAGCCGCCGGGCGCGCTTTTTGCCGGCCCCGACGGCCTCGACGACTATTGCCGCATCATTCCCGATCTGCCGCGCTTGTTGGCGCCGGGTGGGGCCGCCATCCTTGAAATCGGCGCCACGCAACATATCTTGGTATGTGAAATCGCCGAAGCGGCGGGTTTCAAGGTTGCGTGCCGCCAGGATCTGGGAGGACGCGACAGGGCACTGTTGCTGACCCGCGCCTGACAATCGTGCAAGAAATTGCTTGGTTCCGCGCTCAAAGCACGGTAGGGGCGGGTTACAGGCTTGATCGGGGTCCCTTTGGCGATGCAAAGCATCGATACTGGTCCGTCGGGTCTGCTTCCCATTTACGATGCTGGTGTGGAACCGCAGGGTTTCGCGCAAGCGGTAGAGGGCAAGAGCCGCGTGAGAAGCGCGGGCGCGACGCGCAAGTGGCGCAGTCGGCCAAAAGGGGTTGGCGTAGCTTATTAGCTTATTCGACAGGATGTCTCAGTTGAACATGAACAACCGGCAGAGCGGTCGCCGTCGCGGCCGCAACAACAACGGCAGCAACAACAATAATAACCGGCCGCAATCGGGCGGGCGCGGTGGTGTCGATCAGGCGAATCGCATCGACAGCCGCGCGCGCGGCAACGGCGCCCAGATGATCGAGAAGTACCGCAATCTTGCGCGCGACGCGCAGCTGGCGGGCGATCGGGTCCAGACCGAATATTATCTGCAGTTTGCCGATCATTATTTCCGCGTCGTGAGCGATTTCCGCATCCGGCAGGAAGAAAAGAACGCCCAGAACGGGCAGGAACGCAGCCATGACCGCAGCCGCGAAATTCGCGGCGTCGAAGATTTCGACGGCCATGACGACAGCGATCTCGACATCGAAAATGATCGCGGCAACGACGACAATGACGGTGGCCAGCGTGACCGTAGCGACCGCAATGATCGCAACGAACAGCGCGGCGACCGCAACGAGCGTAACGATCGTGGTGAACGCAGCGAGCAGCGCGGCAACCGCAGCAATCGCGACGACGATGACAATCGCGGTAATCGCCAGCAGCCAAGCCGCGCGCCGCGCCGTGACGAAGGCCGCAGCGATGCGCCGGTGAGCGACGCTGGTGAAGCGAATGAAACGGTCGAGGAAGCCGCGCCCGCTCCGCGTCCTGCACGCCGCGCTCCGCGCCGCACGCGCCCCGTCGACGCCGACGATAACGCTGGCATCGACACCGCAGTTTTGCCGCCAGCGATCGGTCGTCCCGAACGCAGCGTAGAAGCCGAGGCCGACGACGAAGCGCCGACGCCCAAGCCGCGCCGCACACGCCGCACGCTCGCGACGCGTACGACGGATGTCGAAGCCGCCGAGTAAGCGCCTCATTTCACGCTGGTCTTTGGACCGGACATGACATAGCCTCCCCGCAACATTCTTGCGGGGAGGCTTTTTTATGCGCGCTTTGGCAATGGCTTGCGTTCCGGCCATGATGATCGGGACTGCAGCCCCCGTCGCGGCGCAAGATGCCGTACCGGGCAATGCGCAGGGCGATGTAGCGGTCACCATCTATAACAATGGCCAGTCGCTGGTGCAGGACGACCGCCAGCTCAGCGTCGCCGCCGGGCGCAACCGAATCGAATTTCCCGACGTATCGGCGCGTATTCGTCCCGAAACGGTGACCCTTTCGGGCCCGGGCATCGGGATCGTCGAACAGAATTTCGATTTCGACCTGCTGACTCCCGACAAGTTGATGGACAAGGCCGTCGGCCAGTCGATTACGCTCATCCGTACCAACCCAGCGACCGGCGCCGAGCGTACCGAGCGCGCCAAAGTGCTCGCCGCCAACGGCGGCATCGTGCTGCAAATTGGCGAAAGGATCGAGGTGCTGCGTGACGACGGCCTTCCGGTCCGCGCTGTGTTTGACCGTCTGCCCCCCAATTTGCGTGCGCGGCCGACGCTGTCGGTGACCGTCGATGCTGCCAATGCGGGAACGATTCCCGCGCGGCTTTCCTATCTTACCCCCAATCTCGGCTGGACCGCCGATTATGTCGCGCTGTTCGACGCCGCGAAGGGCGCGATGGATATTCAGGGCTGGGTGACGCTGACCAACAGCACCGGGACGACCTTTGCCAATGCGCGTACCTTGCTCGTCGCGGGCAATCCGGGCGGCGGTGGTGGTTTCCGTCAGATGGACAGCGCGATGGATTCGGCAGGGACCGAGAGCAACAATCGCGAACGGCTCGGTGACTATTATCTCTATCCGCTCGCAGCGCGCACGACGATCGCGAACGCGCAACAGAAACAGGTGAGCTTTCTCGACGTGAAGGGTGCGCCCGCGCGCTCCACCTATGAGTTCGTCAACGGCTGGATGGGGAGCAGCACAGAGCCGGCGAGCACTGCCAGCGTGCTGCGCTTTTCGACCTCGCGCCAGGGCGGGCTGGGCGATCAACTCCCCGCGGGAACGATCCGCGTTTATATGCGCGACGCGCGCGGCGATCCGCAGTTTATTGGCGAAAACAGTATCGGGCACACGCCGATGGGTTCCGCCATGTCGCTGCGCACCGGCGATGCCTTTGACGTGAAGGTGCAGACGACGGTCGTGCAACGGACGCGTAAAAGCGATTCGCGCTGGATCACCAAAATGAAATATGCCGTCACCAATGCGCGGCCCGAAGCGGTCACCGTGCTCGTCGCGCAGGACGGGCTTTATGGCGATGTCCGCATCAGCGACGAAAGCCTGAAGGGCGAACGCGTGTCGGCGGACCGCGTCGAATGGCAGGTGCCCGTGCCCGCCAACGGCAAGGCCGACGTCACCGTCACTTTCGACACGCGCTATTAAGGCTGGCCGCGTGGCGCGCGTCCGGCCACTTTTGCTGTGGAGCGCGGCGCTGCTGGCGCCGCTGCCAGCGCTTGCGCAAGCCGCGCCGCAGGTCGCCGTCTCGGCGAAGATCGATGACACCGCGGTCACCGTCTACCGCGCCCCGTCGCGCGGCAGCGGGCCGATCAACCCCAATTGGCCGCAAGGCTTTGCCTTCATCACCGAAACCCGCACGGTCACCCTGCCCGCCGGGACGTCGGTGCTGCGGTTCGAGGGCGTGGCCGAGGGATTGTTGCCCGAAACTGCGGTGATCAGCGGGTTGCCCGACGGGGTGATCGAAAAGAATCGCGACGCGCGATTGCTGTCGCCTGCGGGTCTCGTCGACGCCTATCTGAAGCGTAGCGTGACCCTGCGCCGGACGAATATTGCAACCGGCAAAATTGTCGAACAGGAAGCAGTGATTCAGGCCGGGCCGAATGGCGGGGTCGTTCTCCAGACTGCGGGCGGGGTCGAGGCGCTCGCCTGCTCGGGGCTTCCCGAACGGATGATCTATCCTCGCGTACCAAAGGATCTCTCGGCCAGGCCGACGCTGTCGGTGCTCGTCGAAAGCAAGGCCGCGCGGACGGTCAAAATTCAGCTTCTCTATCTCGCCGAAGGCTTCGACTGGGCTGCCAATTATGTCGCCGACCGCGGTTCCGACGGCAAGACGCTGGGCCTGACCGGCTGGATCACCGTCGCCAACGGCGGGGTGACGAGTTTTCCGGGCGCGCAGCTCAATGTCATCGCGGGGCGGCTGAACAAGAACTACAGCCCGCCGCTTCCGCGCA
This sequence comes from Sphingopyxis sp. GW821-FHT12C06, assembly GCF_058807415.1. Classification (NCBI taxonomy): domain Bacteria; kingdom Pseudomonadati; phylum Pseudomonadota; class Alphaproteobacteria; order Sphingomonadales; family Sphingopyxidaceae; genus Sphingopyxis; species Sphingopyxis sp. GW821-FHT12C06. The sequence goes on from NZ_JBXAQR010000005.1 coordinate 462,002, forward strand.
GCACCCCGGGGTCGCTCAACCTCAAATGCTGGCCGATGGACATCACCAGCACACACCCCTTGTGGGAATTGCCGCCGATCATCGAGTTCGAGCAGAGTTATGATGGCGTCATGGCCGAGGAGGTCATGGTGACTGCGAATCGCGTCGAACGGCGCGCGCCGCCTCCGCCAGCGATGATGATGGCCGCTCCGGCGCCGCCTCCACCGCCGCCGCCGCCCGCCGAAGATCTCGGCGATCTCAAATTTTATCGCATTCCGTTCCGCGTCGATGTGTCGGCGAAGGGGCAGAAGCAGGTTGCCTTGCTCGCGAAGGACAAGGTCGCGGTCGAACAGCTTTATGCGGGCATCTTAAATGCCAACGGGTCGCCGCGGCCGCTGGTGATGCGCTTGCGCGTCCAGAATCGCGAATCGGACGGGCTGGGATTGGCGCTTCCCGCGGGTACGGCTGCGGTGTTCGAGAGCGTCGGCGGCCGGCGCCTCTTGGTGGGTGAGGCGCCGATCGGAGACAAGGCGAAGGGCGAGCGCGTCGATTATGACATTGGCCAAAGCCCGGCGGTGCAGTTTCACGCGGGGATCAGGGATCGCGATGCCAAGGGCGCGTTCCAGACATGGCAGGTGACGCTGACCAACGCGCGGCCCTTCGACGCCGAGGTCGAGATGCTGATCCCCTTCGCGCTCGAGCCCGCGCCCGAAGGATGGGAGCGCCGCGGCAGCAGCTGGGTGTGGCGCGTGCGCGTGCCCGCGAACGACAAGCTCGAACAGCTTTTCCGGCAGAAATTGAAGGGCGACTGATTCGCTGGTCAGGTTGGCGGGAGCGGGCGCGGCCGGTGGTTCTCGTCGAGCGCGACGAAAGTGAACACGCCCTCGGTCACCTTTACCTCATTCTCGCCGCGATCGCGGGTCGCGATGACTTCCAGCCGGATCGCCAGCGATGTGCGGCCGCGCCGTTCGATATGGGCGTAGATGGAAATGATGTCGCGCAGCAGGATCGGCGCGATGAACTCCATCGTCTCGATCGCGACGGTCGCGACCGCGCCTTGCGCCTCGCGTCCGGCGACGATGCCGCCAGCGATATCCATTTGGCTCAAGACCCAGCCGCCGAAGATATGGCCGTTGGCGTTGATGTCGGCGGGCCGCGGGACGACGCGCAAAATGGGGTCGCGCGGGCAGTCTGGTTTGTCTGTCATGGTTTCAAATCCGGATCATCTTCGAAAGGGTCTTCAATCGCCTCGTCATGGCCGCTGCCGCTCGACAGGAAGACGAGCCCCATCAGCGCGGCGCCGAGCATGACGGACAGGCCGACACCGGCTGCGGTCGCGATCATCATATGAAGCGTCAGCGCCTCGCCCATCGACAGGCGCAGCCAGCCGAGCGCGAGGATGACCGCGCCGAGAGACACCAGCGCCATCCCCCGCATCAACCGGCGATAGCGCGTCCAGGCGACTTTGGCTGTGTCGCGGTCGTCGAGCGGGGAGGGTCTGACCATGGGCGCCTCCATGAACCAAGCGGTGGCGAAGGCCAAGCGCGAATGGCACCCGTCACGTCGCGCCCTTTTGGCATGGGCACGAATCATGATAGGCTTGGCCTCCAGAGAATCGACATGGGGAGCGGCAAGGAATGACGATCGGAGCGATACTGCACGGGCGGACGGGCCCTGTAATTTCAGCGCGCAAGGAAGACAGCGTGCGCGCGGTGATCGACTTGCTCGCGCAGAACCGCATCGGCGCGGTTCCTGTGCTGGAGAATGACGCAATCATTGGCATTTTTTCCGAACGCGATTTGGTCCGCTTGATGTCATCCTATGGCCCCGAGGCACTCGACCGCACACTCGACGAAGTGATGACCAAATCGCCGGTGACTTGCGATTCGAACATGGCCGTGATGGGGGCCTTGTCGCAGATGACGCAAAAGCGCATTCGCCACTTGCCGGTTGTCGACAATGGCCAGCTCGTAGGCTTCATATCGATCGGCGATCTCGTCAAATATCGCATCGACCGGATCGAGGCCGAAGCCGCAGCGATGCGCGACTATATTACCGGAGCGAGTTGACGCGCGCGCGCCAGGCTGCTGCGGTCAGGGCCGGAGGCTGGAATAGAGCGCACGCGCGGCGCTTTTAGGGTCACGCAGCAGATGCGCTATACGGCTTCCCGTGGCGCGCGCCTCTTCATAACCAAGGGCCTGCCAGTAGCTGCGCCAGCCTTGGCGCGAGAACCAATAGCGATAGTGGCCGGTCTTCTCGTCGACTGCCGAGTCGAGCCGCGTCCGGTTCGCGGGCGTCAGTGCCAGCGGGATGTCGTCGTCGCGCAGGCCAAGATAGACGTGCAGCATTTGGCGGGCCCACAAGGCATCGGTTCCGGCGCTCGTCAGATTGTCGCCCTGGCGATAGACATTGGCCGCGTCGAAAAACTGGCAGGCAAAGCCACCCTGATCGGTCAGCTTGAGCCAGAACAGCCAATCCCCGGCGCGGCGGTATTCGGGGAACCAGCCGACGGCTTCGGCGGCATCGCGCCGGAACATGGCCGAGCATGACGGGATCATGCTGACAAGCAGCAGCGTCGATTGCGGATCGTTGAGCCGGTGCCAGCCGGAGCCATCGGGTGCGTCCTCCATGGGGCTGGTCTCGACGTCTCGCGCGAGGCGGCTTTCGACGAGGCGCGGCGGCAGGCCGGGGCCGGGTTCGGGCATGACGAACGCATCGGCAAAGCTCACGACCAGCGACGGATCGGCGGTCAGCGGCGCGATGAGCCTTTCCATCGCATCAGGGCGAAATTCATCATCCGAATCGAGAAAGGCGATGAGGGGCGTCGATGCCGCCTTCATTCCGATGTTCCGCACGACGCCCTCACCGCCGTTGCGTTCGGCTGCGATGAAGGTCACGGGCGTCGCGTTGCGCGTCGACCAACGGGTAACCACATCGGCCGTGTCATCGGTCGACGCATCGTCGACCACGATAATCTCGGCAGGGGTCAAGGTTTGCGCGGCGATGCTGTCGAGCGCGCGTTCGATCAGGCCGCTGCGGTTGTAGGTCACGATGATGACGGTGAAACGCATGATGGGTCGTTGCTCCATGATGATAATGACGGGGGCTATTTTCGGGCCATCCGGCGCCCGCCTATACGATCCCATGCGGTCGCGGTCAGATTGCGGATGTCGCCGGTCAGCGGGTTCCCGGTGACGAACAGTGCGCCGAGCCACAGGAATATGCCGGCGAAAACGGGGAGCAGCATTTCGTAAAAGCTCATCGTTGCCGCAGGTGTGATCCAGCGATACCAGGCGAGGAGAGGGGAGACGGCCATTGCTGCGGCGAACAGATTGCGCGCGTAAATGGTGGCAAGCGCTCCCCATCCGAAACGCGTCAGCCGGCGCAGAAAGAAGAGATAGATCAGAAACCATATGCAGGCATAGGCGACATAAGCCGCCGCCGCCGATTCGACTCCGCGCGATGCTCCGATGGCCAGCAGGAGCAGCGCGATCAAAGTCGTCGCGCCGTTGCGCCGCAGCACGCCTTTCAATTCCCCGAGCAGGATCGGAACCTGGATGCTCATCGGCAGCGCGACGAAAATCATCTGCGCGATTGCGAGTGCCGACAAAATCGGCGCGACCGCTATCCAGCGTGGACCATAGAGCGCGTTCACCAGAGGATGGGAGGCGATCGCGAGTCCCGCCATCGCCGGCCAGACGAGCCCGGTGTAGCCCGCGACAAGCCGCAGATAGGGCTCGCTGAGCGAATGCCCTTCATCGCGCAGCCGTGCGAGCGCAGGATAGAAGACGCTGTTCACCGCGCCTGTCAGCAGGATCATCAATTGCACCGCCAGCCCACTGGCGCGCGAATAGATGCCGACTGCATAATTGCCGATGACGCCGCCGACGATCAGGTCGGGTGCGCGCGCGGTGACCGAATCGAAAATCAACAGCAGGGTCGAGCCCCCGCCGAACCGCACCACATGGGCGGCGTCACCGAATCGCATCGGCCACGGAAATATCCATCCGTTGCGCCACTGGCTGACCAACGCGCGCGCTATCTGTTGCGCGAGCGCGCCCCACGCCAGCGCCATGGCGCCTTGACCCCCGGCGGCGAGCGCGACCGATACCGCGGCATTGGTGATCGCCGCGCCGACCTCGATCATGAAGTCTGAACGGAAATCCATCGCGCGCTGGCGCAGCGCCGTTGGCACGATCGCGAGCGGGACGAAGAGATAGGAGACGCCGATCACCAGCATCAGCGGAAACAGGCGCGCGTCGCCATAGAGCCACGACAGGGGTTTGGCGGCGGCGAGGATGATCAGCGCGACGCCCCATGCGACCGCCAGCGAAACCGAAAAGGCTGTGCGCAGCTTTTCCTCACCCAGCTCGGCTTCCCCGACGATATAACGGTTGAGGCCGAATTCCTGCAGAACCGCGACCAGCGCGGTCGCTGCAAATGCGATCGAGAATAGTCCGACTTCGGCCGGCGACAGATAATAGCGCGCGATAACGATGCTGCTCGCAAAGGCGATGCTGAAACTCAGAAGCCTGCTGGCGCTTGCCCACGCGATGGCCTTGCGAACCGACATGCTCGTTATGCCTTGGAAGTGGCGCGAAGCGGCCGGCGGCGGGACGCCCCCTCATGGCGGCGCTTGCGCCAGGCCAGCATTGGCGGTGCCAGCCTGGGAAACACGCGCCACAATGCGAAAGCGACCGACCACAGCGGGTTGCCCAGATAATGGCGTTGCGACCGGAGGGCCTTCAGGCCTTTGTCGGTGTCGCCGGCGATGACCGCGAGCAGCGCTTCTTCCACCTTCCCGCGCTCGAGCTCGCTCTCGCGTCGTGCGGCAGCGATTCGCGCCGCGTGGCTTCCGGGCAGTGCGGCGATGACCTTGTCACACACGCGGATATTGCCGCGGATGTTGCGAAGCAGATGGACGGAGGCTGAACCGGGGCGAACACGATAATCGGCCAGCACCGCGTCGATATAGTGGGCATGTCCTCCGCCGATCAGCAGCCGCACCCAAAGGTCGAAATCCTCCGAATTGGTCATCGCGGTGTCGAAGCCGCCGATGCGGTCAAAGTCGGCGCGCCGAAAGGTCGACCCAATATAAATATTGAAGCGACGATCGAGCACGTCGGCCAGCGTGCCGGTCGCGCTGCGATTCTGGTCCTCGCCAACAACGACATCTTCGTGTGCGACCGCGCCGAAAACGCGGGCGTTGCATGTCGCGATTGTTACGGCTGGATCTTCGTTCATCGCCGCCACCATCATCGACAGATATTCGGGGCGTAGCAGATCGTCGCCGTCGAGCAGCGCGATCAGCGGCGCGCGGCTTTCGGCGATCGCGCGATTGCGTGCTGTGGCGACGCCGTGATTCGCGGTGGCAAAGAAGCGGAATCGCGGATCGACCAGATAGGGCGTGACCGCGCCGGCGACGTCGTCGGGCGCACCGTCGTCGATCACGATCGCTTCCCATTGGGTGAAGGTTTGAGCGAGCAGGGAATCGAGCGCTTCGCTCAAAAGATGTGCAACGCCATAGGCAGGCACGATGACGGATATAAGCGGGATGGGGAGGGGGGCGCGGTTGCTCATCGCGCGCCTCCTAACATGCTTCCCCTAATCTTTGGTGAGTCTAAAGAGAGTTGGGTGTCCAAATCTGCGCCCAGAGCGCGCTCGAATCGAATATTCCGGCCATTTTCGTATGTTTTCAGGTCTTTGCGAAGAATGCGGCGCTGGCGGTCGCGCAAGGGGTGCGTTCTGGAAACAGGTGATTTCCGGGGTTTTGTGGTGGATTGAAACAAAATTGCAAAAAGGTTGTTGACCCGAATC
>NZ_JBXAQR010000006.1:0-361563 GCF_058807415.1 Sphingopyxis sp. GW821-FHT12C06
GATTCGGGTCAACAACCTTTTTGCAATTTTGTTTCAATCCACCACAAAACCCCGGAAATCACCTGTTTCCAGAACGCTCGCGCACGCACGCCCTGCCCCGCCCCGATGCAGAGATTCGCAAGACCAACGGGAATCCTTGGGAAGGCGATTGCCGCCGCGTACCCTTGTCGACCGGGAGGCCCTTCGCTCCCCACCCGATTCCTGCGTTTTCAATGAAAGACCGCCCGCCGACTCTATCCCGCAATGATAACGCGATCCGAATCGAGGCGTTGGAAGAGGTGAGCGAGGGACCGAATGCCTCGCCAATCATTCCGACCGCCGACGCGCCCCAAAGCCGGGCAGCGGCGGCGCTCGCCATTAGTGACATCGCCGCCCTTAAGAGCGCCGTGTCGAATTCCCGGGTGGGTTACGAGCGTTGGATTGATGCCGTCGCTCTATGCAGCGGCTCTATAATGGCGGCGGCTACTGCCTCGCCTTACTCGCCCCCTAATGAAGTGCCGAGCGACGAAGGTTGCCGGAGTGTCGGGGCTTCCGGCCGCGCGCAACCCCTGCGCGCCAGATGGCGCGCCGATTCGGCCGCTCAGACTGCGGCGCCGCCGCGCGCCGCGCCGGCAACGAGATTGATCACCAGCTTCGGCAAGCTGCGATAATTGGCAGCATGATATTGCGAATCGGCGGGCAGCGCCGCCTTCAAACGACGGTGAGCCTCACCCAGCGCGTGGTAGGGAACCCCGGGCAGCAGATGATGCAGCGCATGATAGCGCAGCCCCACCGGCGCCCACAGCTCGGGCAGTACGCCCGGTGGCGGGACGTTGACACTGTCGAGAAACTGCGCGGTTACCGTCAGCACGTCGCCGTCATTTTCCCACAGATGCGCGACAAGGGTGCGAATCTGGTTGAGCACGAGCGTCGCCGAAGCGATCGCGCCGAAAATCAGCAGCGCGCGCAGCGGTACCCAGCCGAGAACGCCAGCAACGATTAGCAAGGTCGACCACGCCCAGGCGCCGCCTTCCTGCCAAGCCCATTGCCGGCGAAACTCGCCCTCGGGCGGCTTGCGGCGAAACATCGGATTGATAATCAGCCCCGAATAGCGCTCCACAACGACCCGGCGCAGCGGCGGGATCGCAAACGACAGCGGGGTGAGCACGGCGAAACGGAAGAGCAGCGCGAGCGGCGCAAACGCCGACACGACGACGAAGAGCGGCACCGTCCACGGCTTCATCAGCGCGAGCGGCAGATATTCGGGATCGTCGGCCGTGCCGTATTTGGTGCGGTTATGGTGCAGACTGTGGATGCCTTCATAGAGGAAGGACGGGATCAGCAGCGGCACGCCGACGAGGATGTTCCACATCAGGCGGAAACCCGGCAGCGCATTTTTGCGAATATGGGTCAGCTCGTGAATAAAGCTGCCGGCGCGATAGAGCGCGATCACCGCGACGAGCGCCGCGGCAAGCATCCACAACGTCGAGGGCGCAAAAATCGCCGCGGCAACCCCGGCATAGCCGATGAAGGTCGAGGCGAGAAAATCGGTCCAGTAGATGCGTGCGCTGGGCGCGGTGAGGTCGCGCGTCAATTCCGACGCGGCGCGGATCATCGCCATATCGTCGGCAATCGCGGATTTCGGCATCGCCGCCCCGGACGGAGCCGACAACCGATCGACAAGAGTGTTCATCGCTAACATAGCTTCGCTCTTCATCATGATTTCGTGGCAGCAAAATGGCCAAAAGCGGGTCGCCACGGCGGCGGCGATGCCCTAATGCGTCGAGCCGAATATAGGACACCCATTTCAGGAAACCAGCCATGACCGCGCATTCCCAAGGCCCGATCACCATCCACCCTGTCAAAAACAAGGGTGATTTGCGCGAATTCGTCGAGCTGACCTTTCGGCTCAACCGCGGTGATCCGGCATGGGTTCCGCCGCTGAAGGGCGAGGCTTTCGCCCTGCTCACCCCCGGGAAAAATCCCTGGTTCGAGCATGGCAAGGCGCAGCTGTTCCTCGCGCGGCGCGACGGGCGCACCGTCGGGCGCATCTCCGCACATATCGACGAACTCGCGCTCACCCAGCCCGCCGAACAGGGCATGGGGCCCGGCACCGGCAATTGGGGGCTGCTCGAGGCCGAGGATCGCGACACCGCGCAGGCCCTGCTGGACGCGGCCGAAGACTGGCTGCGCGCGCAGGGAATGCACCGCGCGCTCGGGCCACTGTCGATTTCGGTCTGGGACGAACCCGGCCTGCTGATCGAGGGCTTCGAGGAACCGCCGACGGTGATGATGGGCCACAACAGCCCGCTCTATCGCGGCTGGATCGAAGACGCCGGCTATCGCCCGGTCAAGCAGTTGCTGAACTTCACGGTCGATATCGTCGATGGCTTTCCGCCGCTGGTGAACCGCATCGTTGCCGCAGGCGAAAAGAACGCGCGTATCCGGATTCGCAAGGTCGACAAGCGCCGCTTCGATGACGAAGCGCGACTGATCATGGGGATCCTCAACGATGCGTGGTCGGACAATTGGGGCTTTGTCCCGCTAACCGACAGCGAGATCGCCTTTGTCGGCAAGAAACTGAAAACGATGGTGTTCGAGGATCTGATCCGCGTCGCCGAGGTCGACGGCGAGCCCGTCGCCTTCATGATCGTGCTGCCCAATCTCAACGAACAGCTGATCGACATGGAAGGATCGCTCCTCCCCTTCAACTGGGCACGATTGCTGTGGTGGCTGCGCAAGCCCAAGAGCAAGGCGATGCGCGTGCCGCTGATGGGCGTGGTCAAAAGCCTGCAGAACAGCCGCATGGCGAGCACGCTCGCGTTCATGATGATCGAATATATCCGCCGCGACGCGGTGCGCGATTATGGCGCGAAGCGCGGCGACATCGGCTGGGTACTCGACGACAATCAGGGGATGAACGCGGTCGCCGCGGCGATCGAGGCGAAGGTCAACCGCGTCTATCAAATCTACGACAAGCCGCTGGGCCCGGACGCCGCCTGATGCTGAAGGTCATCGCGGAGGATTTCATCAAGCCCGAAGCGGTCGGAATCGTCCTGCCGCTCTATCGCGAACTGGTCGCGAAAACGCGAACCGAGCCGCTGTGCATCGCCTATGAGCTGTTCACAGATCAGAAGGATCCCGGCCATTTCATCTTCATCGAAGAATGGCCCGACCAAGCGGCGCTCGATATCCACTGCCAGACCGAGCATTTCACCCGGCTGGTGCCGCTGATCAACGCGCATCAACGGCAGGACGGCACCTTCATCCTGATGGATGCGGTCGCCTAGGGCCAATCGGCCCCAGTTCCGAGGCGTCAGGCGAGGACCGCCCAGGTCGGGGCGTGATCGCTCGCTTTTTCACGGCCGCGATGATCCTTGTCGACCCCGGCGTCGACCAGCCGGTCAGCAAGCACCGGGCTGAGCAGCAGGTGGTCGATGCGAAAGCCATGATCGCGCTGCCATCCGCCCGCCTGATAGTCCCAGAAGGTCCAAACCCCGCCCGCCGGATACCGGCTGCGCAGCGCGTCGGTCCAGCCGTCGCCGAGCAGGCGGAACCACGCATCGCGCGATTCGGGCTGCATCAGCGCATCGCTTGCCATCGCGCGCGGGTCCCACACATCGTCGTCGTGCGGGATGACATTATAGTCGCCGGTCAGGATCGTCGGGATTTCGGAGGCCAGCAGCATTTTCGCGCGCTCGCGCAGCCGCGCCATCCAGCGCAGCTTGTAATCGAATTTCGGGCCCGGCAGCGGATTGCCGTTGGGAAGATAGATGGACGCGACGCGGACGCCGTGGACGTCGGCCTCGAGATAGCGCGACTGTTCATCCTCGGCCTCCCCCGCAAGCCCGCGCTGGGTCTCGACCGGCTGCGCGCCCTTGGCGAGGATCGCGACGCCGTTGAAGCCCTTTTGCCCATGATAGAGGAAGCCGTAACCCGCCGCCTCGATCTCTTTGGTCGGCATGGTTTCGTCGCTCGATTTCAATTCCTGCAAGCAGGCGATGTCGGGTTGGGTTTCTTCGAGCCATTCGACGAGGCGCGGCAAACGGGCCTTGATCCCGTTGATATTGAAGGTCGCGATTTTCATGCCGCACCTATGGCAGCAAGCACGGCGCTGTGAAAGGCGTCAGATCGAGAAGCTGGAGCCGCAGCCGCAGCCCGAGGCCGCGTTGGGATTTTCGACCTTGAACGACGACCCGCCAAGCGAATCGACGAAATCGACGATACAGCCGCGCACCAGGTCGATGCTGACCGAATCGACGACGAGCTTCACCCCGTCGGTTTCGGTGACGATATCATCGTCATCAATGCTGTCGGCGAGGCCGAAGCGATAGGAAAAGCCCGAACAGCCGCCACCATCGACGGCAAGGCGCAGCGCCGCCTCGGTTCCGCCCTTGCGTGTCGCAATCCAGCGGACGCGCGCGGCAGCGGCGGGGGACAGGGTGATTTCGGAAAGCTGCGTGGCCATGACTGCAACATAGGGCCTTTGCGGCAAATAAAAAGGGCGCCCCGGCCTTTTGACCGAAGGGCGCCCCTCCTCTCCGACCCAGGAAAGCTCTGTTATCTTATTCGGGACCGCCCATTGCGAGCTTGTCTCCCGTTAATGCCGCGATCGCCATCTGATCCGACCGGACGAAAGGCATCGGATTGACCGGCGCGCCTTCGATGCGGACTTCATAATGGAGGTGATTGCCCGTCGAACGACCGGTCGAACCGACATAGCCGACGATCTCGCCGCGCTTCACCTGCTGGCCAGGGCGGACGATGTAGGAAGACATGTGGCCGTAGCGCGTCTGGATCATGTTGCCATGTTCAATCTCGACATAATTGCCGTAACCGCCAAGGCGCTGGGCGCGGCCGACGATACCGTCAGCGGTCGCGTAGATCGCGGTGCCGCGCGGCGCGGGAATGTCGATGCCATTGTGACGCGCAAGCTTGCCGGTCACCGGGTGGACGCGCATGCCATAGGAAGAAGAAAGCGACATCGCGTCGATCGGGCGGCGCGAGGGCACCGCAATGCCGACCGAGGCGGCAAGACCGGTGTCGAGACGCTTCCAGGCCTGGAAGATCGCACGAGCTTCGCTGTCTTCGCTGGGAGCCGGAACACCAGCGGTGAAGCTGTCGTCATCGGGTTCGTCGGGAACGACGATAGCAGCTGCGCTGCTGGCTTCGGCGGCGTGGACGGCCGGGGTGGCCAGTCCGAAACATGCTGCCGCGCAAAGAATGGCGGCTTGGTGCAACTTCTGCGCCAGAAGAGTGTTAATCAAAGCGACGACCCCGCATTTGCCATGTCGCCAAAGTCACAAAGGGCCTTGGCGCCGGTGTTTGTTGGTTTGGATGATTGCTCATCCCCCGCGAAGCCTGTGTGCTGTTCCAATCCTTACGAAGCAATAACGGCGTAGAATTCTTGCGTTAAACCGGCGTCGTGGCGCGCTGAGTCGTTGAATGGCGGCTTCAACGAGCCGCGAAATCGCGATTTTACGAGGCTTTGCCATGTCGCGGCAGGCTCGAATCCCCGTTTATCGCACAGCCAGCCGAACCATGTTGTGCCCGCGCTCACATGCCGGATTTCGTCGACATAGATGCGCGACAGGATCGCCGCCGACACCGTATCGCCCGCCGCTTCGAATCGTTCGATCGTTGCCGGGGTGACATCGAGTCCGCGTGCTTCGAGCACCATCGGCACGATCGCGAGCCGCGCCAGCGCGTCATCGGTGGTGATCTGCGCGGCCTCCCACAGCCCGGCATGCGCCGGTAGAGCCCCATAATGGCTGCCGAGCGCACGCAAGCGCCGGTCGAGCAGCGCGAAATGCATCGCCTCGTCGGCGACGACGCCGATCCAGTCGTCGACGAAGGCGGGCGGAAATTCGCCGCCGAATCGTCCGACCAGATCGACCGCGAGGTCGATCGCAACAAATTCGATATGCGCGAGCGCATGAAGCAGCGCGATGCGACCGCGTTCGGAGCCGCCCTTGCCGCGCTTGGGCATTTGATTTGGCGCCAGCAATTCGGGCGCGGCAGGCCATGCCGGCTGATCGGGCATTTGGGCATCGCAGCGATGGGCGAGCCGCCCCTGCCGCCACGCACGCGCGAAACTGCGCGCCGCGCGACGCTTGTCGTGCGGGTCAGCGGTCAAAAGGACAGCATGCGCGGCTTCGCCAAGGCTGGTCACAGGGCCTTTGCAGCCTCCAACACCGCATCGGCATGGCCCTTCACGCGGACCTTGCGCCACTCCCTGGCCAATTTTCCATCGGCGCCGAACAGGAAGGTCGATCGTTCGATCCCCATATAGGTGCGGCCGTAATTCTGTTTTTCGACCCAGGTGCCGAAAGCTTCGCACACCGTGCCATCCTCGTCCGACGCGAGGCGAACGGTCAGGCCATATTTGTCGCGGAATTTGCAGAGTTTCGCGGGCGCATCGCGCGATACCGCGAGAACCTGCGCGTTCAGATGCGCAAATTCGGGCGCAAGACGGGTGAAGTCCTGCGCTTCGGTCGTGCAGCCCGGCGTGTCGGCCTTGGGATAGAAATAGACGACCAGCGGCGCGCCCGTCATCCCTGCGAGATCGATCGCCGCGCCATCGGCATCGAGAAGTTTGACCGCGGGAATCGCGTCTCCGATCGAAAGGCCGCTCATATTGCTGTCTCCTGCTGGGGGCGTGCGGTGAGCCGAATCGAGGCCCACCAGTTGGCGATCTCCTGCCGTGCGACATCGTGCGCGGCAAGCAGTTGCGGCCAGCCCGGCTCGCCGCACGCGCTCGCGACGAGTTGGCGCGCCGCAGCGGTCGCGGGTTCGCCCTCGGGTGCGGTCAGGCGCAGCATCACCAGCATCCGCGCGAGCAACCCATGGGCATCGCAAACCTCCACCGGAACGAGCCCCACCGCCTTCATGCACGCGAGCGCGGCCGCGATATTGGGATCGTGGCATCGGCCGCTGGCAAGCTGGGTCACCTGCATCGCAAATTCGAGGTCGACGAGCCCGCCCGGCCCACCCTTGATGTCCAGCGCGCCATTGGCGGGTTTATGCGCGGCGATCTTGTCGCGCATCTCCCCGGCATCGGCCGCCAGCCTGGCAGGATCGCGCGGCGCCGCGAGCAGGTTGGCAATAATGCGTTCGACCTCGGCGCGCGCGGCATCCGAACCATAGACCGGCCGCGCGCGGAGCAGCGCCATATGCTCCCACGTCCAGGCTTCCTCGCGCTGATAGCGTTCGAAACTGTCGAGAGTGACGACGAGCGGGCCCTGCGCGCCCTGTGGACGGAGCCGCGTGTCGACGTCGTAGAGCTTGCCCGCTGCGGTCGGAACCGACATCGCAGCGGTCACGCGCTGCGCGAGGCGGTTGTAATAGGTCGTCGCGCCGAGCGGGCGCGGCCCGTCGGATTCGGCGAGGTGATCGCCCGTGAAGAGATAGATGAGGTCAAGGTCCGACGCGTGGGTCAGCGCGCGTCCACCAAGCCGGCCCAAAGCGAGCACAACGAGTTCACTGTCGGCGATCCGCCCGTGCGCCGCGACGAATTCGGCTATGGTCGCATCGGCAAGCACGCCGAGCGCGGCTTCGGCAAGTTCGGAATAGCCGCAAGCGATGACCAGCGGATCGGTCGCCCCGGCGATGAGTTGCACGCCATAGGCAAAGCGCCGCTCGCCCACCCGGTCGCGCACGCGATCGAGCAGGCGTTCATAATCGAGTCCGGCGAGCCCCGGTGCCCATTCGGCCCGCAACTGCTCTTTGGTCGCGGGCGCGTCGAACGCGCGCTGGTCAATCAGCCCCTCGATCAATTCGACCCGCGCGCCGAGCGCATCGGCGAGCGTCGGCGCGATCGACAGGATGCGCGTCGCAATCTTCGCCAGTTCGGGCTGCGCCGCGAGCAGATGGAAGAAATTGATCGCGCTGGGCAGTCCGCCGACCAGTTTGTCGAAGCGCAACAAGGCGCCCTGCGGATCGGGCGCTGCGCCGAGCGCCTTCACCAGTTCGGGCAGCACGGTTTCGAGCGCGTCGAGCGCGGCGGGGCTGCGCAGCGCGCGCAATTTTCCGCCGCGCCATTCGGCGATGGTGCGCAGCGCGGCATCGGGCGGGTCGAACCCTGCGGCCCTCAGCCGGACGGAAAGCTCGCCCTCGTCGCGTGGCAGGCCGGTGGTCACGGCGCGTTCGACGACGAGCCGGTCGTAGCAGGCGCCGACGTCGGTGACGACGGGTTCGAGCATCACGAGCAGCGCCGCGCCATCGGCATGACCGTCGAGCCGCGCGATGCAATCGAGCGCTGCGGGCTGGGTCGGCAGGCTGTGCGTCTGTTGATCCTCGATCATCTGCAACCGGTGCTCGATCCGGCGCAGCGTCGCATAATGGTCCGTCAGCCGCCCGGCGACATCGGCCTCGATGCGCCCCGCTGCGGCGAGCGCCGCGAGCGCATCGACCGTCGACGGCGGGCGCAGCGACGGATCGCGGCCGCCGTAGATCAGCTGATGCACCTGCGCGAAAAACTCGATCTCGCGGATGCCGCCGCGCCCGCGCTTCAGATCATAGCCGGGACCAAAGGCCTGCCCCTGCGCGAAATGATCACGAATCCGGTCGCTCATCGCGCCGATTTCCTTGAGTTGCCGGAAGTCGAGGCTGCGGCGCCAGATAAAGGGCTGGATCGCCGCGAGAAAACTGCCCCCCAGCGCGCGGTCGCCCGCCGAGGCGCGCGAGCGGATGAAGGCCGCCTGTTCCCACGCGAGCGCTTCGGATTCATAATAGGAGATGGCGGCGTTCACCGGCAGCACGATCGGCGTGACCTCGGGATGCGGCCGGAGGCGCAGGTCGACGCGCAACACATGGCCGTCGGCCGTGCGCGCCGAGAGGATTTCGACCATCCGCCGCGCGATCCTGACCGCGGCTTCGCCCGGATCGTCGCGCGACCGGCGCGGCAGCGTGTCGGGGTCGAAAATCAGGATCGGGTCGATGTCGGACGAATAGTTGAGCTCGTGGCTGCCGAGCTTGCCGAGCGCGATCACCGACAGCCCCTGCGCCACCTCGTCGGGCACGCGTTCGGCGAAGGCAGCGGCGAGTGCGGCGTCGCAGGCGGCGTCGGCAAAGACCGTCAAGTGGCGCGTCGTCGCCGCGACATCATGCTCGCCCGACAGATCGCCGAGCGCGAGCAGCAGTGCGATCCGGCCGCGCCAGCGGCGCAGACGGACCATGATGTCGTCGTCGACCGGCGGCGCGGTCACCGCCGCGAGCGCGGCGTCGGCGCCTTCGGCGAGGAAGCGCGTCACATCATCGGGGTTGAGCTCGGCCAGGCGCGCGAGGAAGGGCGCGTTGGCGGTGAGCCGGTCGAGCGCCGACTGGCGGCTGGGGACGTCGGGAGCGGTCATCGCCCTGCCCTATCACCCGCGTCGCCGCGCGTGACAAGGGCCGGAACGACCGGGGTCAGGCCGGAACGGTCGATTCGTCGAAGAACAGCACCTGCGAAATCGCCGCGCGTAGCGTCGCGGGCTGGTAGGGTTTGGTGAGCAAGAAGGCCGGTTCGGGCCGGTCGCCGGTCAGCAGCCGTTCGGGGAAAGCGGTGATGAAGATGACCGGAACCGCCATGCCGGTCAGGATTTCCTGCACCGCCTCGATCCCCGAGCTGTTGTCGGCGAGCTGGATGTCGGCGAGCACGAGTCCGGGCTTGTGGGTCCTGGCCTCGTCGACCGCCTCGCGGTGCGTCGTTGCCACGCCGACGACGTCATGCCCCAGATCGCGGACGATCATTTCGATATCCATCGCGATGATCGGCTCATCTTCGATGATCAGGATGCGCGCGCGCGTCTGGCGGTCGATCTCGTCGGTCGCCTCGGCGATCAGCCCGCGCACCGCATCGGCGTCGCGGCCGATAATGCGGCCGGTATCCGCCGCGCTGAAGCCCTCGACGGCGGTCAGCAGCAGCGCCTGCCGTGCGAGCGACGGGATACGGCGCAGCCGTGCATCGGCGATCGCGATATCGGCGCCGGCGGGCTCTTCGGCGGCGGCCTGTTCAGTCACCAGGCCGAAATTGTCATGGACCATCCGGTAGAGCTGGATTCTGAGCTCGCTGCCGGTATCGACCGCGTCCGGATGCGCGACCAGCGTCTCGAGCAAGCGCGCGACCAGCGCATCGCCGCTCTGCTGACTCCCCGAAATCGCCCGGCCATAGCGCCGCAGATAGGGAAGATGCGGCGCGATCGCCTGACCCAATGACATGTAAAACCTCCTCATACAGGACCGAGCCTGCCTCGAAACCCGCGCAAAAGCGGGAAAATGGCGAGCGCGCATCGCCCGCGCCCGACATAATTATGCCATAGCGGAACGATTTAGCGGCAAAATAGTTTCATGTGGACAGAACAAAGGCGCATTGCAGTTTGGTGTACGCGCGGTTAGCAACAGGCCATATGTCCAACGGATCCCTCGATAATGTCGTCTGACTCCGGCCCGTCGCCCAAAAAGCCGGCCGGAAAGGACGCGGAAAAGAAAATCCCCAGAAAGTCGCAGGATGTGAACATCGCCCTGCGCCGCGCTTACGAGTCTGCGGTCGACGAAGTGATCCCGCAGTCGATGCTGGACCTGCTCAGCAAGCTCGATTGATCAGCGCTTGTAACGCGCGTCGAAGTCGCGCTGGAACGAAGTGAAGCGCCCGGCGGCGATCGCATCGCGCATCCCCTGCATCAGCGCCTGATAGAAATGCAGATTATGCTGGGTCATCAGCATCGCGCCGAGCATCTCGCCCGAACGGACGAGATGATGGAGATAGGCGCGCGACCAGGTGGTGCAGACCGGGCAATCGCATGACGCATCGAGCGGCCCCATATCCTCGGCATGCTTCGCGTTGCGGATGTTGACCGGACCGTCCCAGGTGAAGGCCTGACCGTTGCGGCCCGAGCGCGTCGGCAGCACGCAATCGAACATATCGACCCCGCGCGCGACCGCGCCGACCAGATCGTCGGGCTTGCCGACCCCCATCAGATAGCGCGGCTTGTCGGCGGGAAGCTGTGCCGGGGCGAAATCGAGCACGCCGAACATCGCCTCCTGCCCCTCCCCCACCGCGAGCCCGCCGATCGCATAACCGTCGAAGCCGATGTCGGTCAGCGCCGCCGCCGAGCGCGCGCGGAGTTTCTCGTTGAGCGAGCCTTGCTGGATCCCGAACAGCGCCGACCGTTCGGCATGTTCGCCGCCCGCATCGAAACCGGCGCGACTGCGCGCCGCCCAGCGCATCGAACGATCCATGCTCGCCTCGGCGCGCTTGGCATCGACGCCGTTCGGCGGGCATTCGTCGAACGCCATGACGATGTCACTGCCGAGCAGGCGCTGGATTTCCATCGAGCGTTCGGGGGTCAGCATATGGCGCGAGCCGTCGAGGTGGCTCTTGAACGCAACACCTTCTTCGCTCTGCTTGGTCAGCGCCGACAGGCTCATCACCTGATAGCCGCCGCTGTCGGTCAGGATCGGGCGGTCCCAGCCCATGAAATTGTGGAGCCCGCCCAGCCGCGCCATCCGCTCGGCGGTCGGGCGCAGCATCAGATGATAGGTGTTGCCCAATATGATGTCGGCACCGGTCGCGCGTACTTCGGCGGGTCGCATAGCCTTCACTGTCGCGGCGGTGCCGACGGGCATAAAGGCCGGGGTGCGAATCTCACCGCGCTTCATGGCTATGGTGCCGGTCCGCGCAGCGCCGTCGGTCGCGGCGATCGAGAAAGTGAATCTGTCGGTCATGGCGCGCGCCTATGGCGGGGAAAGCGCCAAAAGTCGAGGTACGCGCGCTATTCCTTAGCCTCTTCGCTCGATGGCTCCTCGGCGGCGGCTTTCGCCTTCTCCTTCGGCTTTTCCTTGTCGAAGATTGCGGCGAGTTCCTTTTTCTTCGCCTCCGACAGACCTTCCTCGGCCTCCGGGAACATCTCTTCCTCCTCCTCGTCGATATGGTGGAGGTAGCGGTGCTTCATCGTGCGAAAGCGCGTCAGCCAGCCGGTCGATGCGAAATCCATCTCGTAAAGTTCGGTGAGCAGATCGTCGATTTCCTTATGCTCGGCGACGCTGTGCTGCGCGTCGTCGCGCAGGTCGGGCTTGCCGAGCATCGTCGCGTAGAGCGACATTTCCTCCGACGCCGCGTGCGCGGTCACCTCGACGCGAAACGCCTCGAACAGTTTTTCGCGTTCGGGGCTGTCGCCGTGCGTGTCGTCGATCTGCCCCAGCAGTTTGCGGTGGCGATCATGATCGGCTTTCAGCCGCGCGAAGATTTTGGTTTCGGCCATGGTCTTCTCCTCAAGGAAAAGAACGGTTGCGGATGCAGGGGGTTCCGGTGCGGAGCCGATCAGTCCGCGATATGTGCGTCGAACCAGCCGAGCAGGTCGTCGAGTACCGCATCCTGTTCGGGCTCGTTATAGATTTCATGGAACAGGCCGGGATAGATTTTGAGCGTCTTGTCGGCCGACGACACATGGTCGAACAAATAGCGCGAGCCGTCGGGGGCCGTCAGGCGATCGGCCTCGCCATGCTGGATCAGGATCGGCAGCGTGATTTTGGGCGCTCCCGCCTGTGCCGCAGCCATCGCGTCCATGAATTCCTTGCCCAGCCGCGCACCGATCTTGCCCGGATAAACGAGCGGGTCCGCCTGATAGGCGGCGACCACCGCGGGATCGCGGCTCACGCCACTTGCATCGAGCGCGAGAACGCCAAGGCGCGGAAAGAAGCGCGACAGAAAACGGCTGATCCAGACGGTGAAACGCGACGGCGGCGCGGCGGGCAGGATCGCGGGGCCCGAGAGCGCGGCGGCGACGAACGCCGGTTGGCGCTCGATCAGGAACAGGGTCGCGATCAACCCGCCCATGCTGTGCCCGAGCAGCAAGCGCGGGGTGTCGCCATGATTGACTTCGACGCGCGTCAACAGCTCCGCCATCCCATCGGTGAAGGCCGAAAAACGCGGCACGAAACCGGGGGTGCCGTCCGAGCGGCCATGACCCCAATGGTCGATCGCATAAAGCGCGTAACCGGCGTCGGTCAGCCGCTTCGCCACATGGTCATATCTCCCGGCATGTTCGGCATAACCATGCGCGAGCAGCACAACTGCGCGCGGGCGGCCTTCGGGCAGCCAGTGGGTGACGTGCAGCTTTGCGCCGGCGCCCGCCGAGCCCGCGGGCAGGATCACCGCGCCCGCCGCCATGATCAGCGTACTGCCTTTTGGAGCGCACCGCTGCGATGGCCCGGGCCGTCATCGCCCGCCTTGTCAATCTTCGCCAAAATGCCCTCGAGCGCGCGACTGATCGCGGTTTGCGTCCGCACCATTTCGATCTTGGGCCAGGCGGTGCGCTGGCCGGTGTCGACCAGTTCGTCGATATCCTCCTGCCCCAGGTCGGACAGGATTTTCGCCGGCGACCAGAATTTGGGCGGGCGGATGATGTTGATATCGCCGGTATATTCCTGATTGATCACCGATCGCGCCATGTTCGCGAGGCTGTTGAGCGGCGGCACCCATTCGAGTGGCTTCTGGAAAATCACCATATTGGCATTCAGCCACGCCTTGAATGTCGCCATCGACGCGTGCTGGATCGCCTCGATCGGCGCCATCTGCTTGCGCGTGTCGGTCGCGAAAGGAAGCGCGATCGGGTTCGCTTGGCTGACGATATGGTGATTGACGCCATAGAGCCGCTCGAGCCGCTTGGTCGGGATATCATGGGTCACCGACCCGTCGACCCAGCGCCGGTCAGGCTGATAGGGAACGCGGTTGCCCGCTTCGTCACGCGCCATCAGCATCACCGGCGGAAACACGCCGGGCACCGCGCACGAAGCAGCGACAGCCTCGCGGATCAGCACATTGGGCGCGGTGATCGCGTTAAGCAGCCGACCGTTCTGATGCTTTTCGGCGGGCGCGACCGAGACGTTGAGGTGGCGACCGCTGATCTCATAGGCTTCCTGAAAGGTCAGATCGGGGATGAGTTCGGCGAGCCGGTCGGCGACATCGGCGGCGGCCATGCGGCGATAATCGCGCTCGATGGCCGGTGTGGCGAGCTGGCCCCGGTCGAGCCAGGCGCCAATATCACGGTCGGCGCGGGTGCACACCATCGCGGCGACGATCGACCCGCCGCTGGCGCCCGACAGGATCGAGGGCAATACGCCTTCGGACCACAGCGCCTTCGCGACCCCGACATGGAAGTAAAGGAAGCTGCCCGATCCCGACAAAAGCAGCGCCGAGCGGCCATAGCAATGCTGGGCACGACGGAAAAAATCGCGCTTTTCGTCGCGGCCGATGCTGCGCGCAGCGGCGATCCGGTCCAGTGCCGACACGACCTCGGCGACATAATCCTCGATCAGTTTTTTCGTGCCAAAGCGCGCCTTTTGATAAAGCCGCTCGTGACCCATCCCGTCGATATTGCCGTGGATCCCCTCGTTGAGAACGAAGAGCAGCCCCTTGACGTCGCCGGCCGCCGACAGTTTGCGCAGCCGTTCGAGCCGCGCACGGATCGCCTGATAGTCGAAATGCTTGCTCTCGTCGCTGTCGCGCCACGCCTGCAATCCCGATTTCCGGTCATGGTCCCGGGCCGCGTGAGACCAGGCGGCATAGTCGGGAGCGGTCACGAGATCGCGGTCGGCGCTGAGCGTCGGGGTGAAAAACATGCGGTCGTCCTGCAAGACATGGTTTATTTTTTCTGAGTCTTGCCGGTTGCGTTGCCTTTGGCAACCGGTTTCCGCGTGACTTTGGCCGGCGCTTTCGTCCCACCCTTCGCCCTGGGTGCCGCCTTCGGCTCTGCCGTAGCGGCTTTTGCCTTTTCGGGCTTGGGCACGGCCGCCATCAGATCGGCAAAGCTGTTGTCGATGCACTCACGGAAAAAGGCGATGTCGGGCATCACCGCGCGTTCGGAGATGATCGAAAAGGCGATCCGGCCATTGTAGCTGGGCGTCGCGACGAACAGCCCCATATTGTTGGCGAGCGGCGCCATGCCATGCTGCGTCACGAGCTGCGCGCCCGCGAGATAGAGCGGCACCTGCGCGCCCGGCACGTTCGAGATGAAGAGATTGGTGCCGCGCACCGCAAAGCGCTCGCTGGTGACAAGCCGTGCAACCGCCGCCATCGTCGCGCCGGGAATATGCTGCGACAGATCGGTCATGATGCGCGCGCTGACCCCCGCCTTCGCCTCCTTCGCCTCGACCGTATAATCGCGGATCGCCGCGAGCCGCGCGAGCGGATCGGCAATGTCGCTGCGCACCGGCACGCTCATCGCCGACACCTGATTGCCCGGCTTCGATGCCTTGCCCCCCTTGCCGCGCAGATTGATCGGCGCAACCGCGACGAGGCTGTCCTTCGGCAATTCCTTGTGCTTCGCCAGATATTTGCGCAGCGCGCCGCCGACAGTGGTGAGAACGACATCATTGACCGTCGCGCCGGGTACCTTCTTTCGTATCGCCGCGACATCGGCGAGCGCCACCGAAGTTCCGTCGAACATCTTGTGCGGACCGACGGGGACATTGAAACGCGTTTCGGGGACGCCTGCGGTCATGCCGCCCTCGGCGATCGACTTGCGCGCCGCAGAAAGGATCGCGGGGGACATCTTCATCAGCGCGTTCATGAACTTGACCGGCGACTGCATCGACGCCGACCAGGCGCGCGAGAGGGTCTCTGCGCTCGTCGGCGCGTCGCCCAGATCCTCGACCGGCGGCGGTTCGGCAATCGCGGGCGTTCCCTTCGCATCAATGTCGCTCATCGCGACAAAGGCGTGGGCACCCGATGCCCCGTCGACTGCGGCGTGGTGGACGCGGTGGAGCATCGCGAAGCTGCCCTTCGGAATGCCCGGAATGCGGTCGAGCCCCTCGATGACATAAATGTCCCAGAGCGGCCGGTTCATATCCATCGGTTTCGAAAAATGGCGCGCGACTGCGATGCAGAATTGCCGCCAGTCGCCGGGTTCGGGTAGCCGCGCGTGGCTCATATGCGCCTCGACATCGAAATGCTCGTCCTCGACCCAATAGGGATGGTCCATGTCGAACGGCAGGCGGTGGAGGCGGCGCTTGAACAGCGGCGAGGTGTGGACGCGGCCTTCGACGTGGCGAATGATGTCCTTGAAGCGCACGAAGCCGCCCGGCGCGGTCGAGGGATCGTAAATATAGACCCCCATGATGTGCGTCAGATTGTTCGCGGTCTGGGTGTAGAGGAACTGGGCGTCCTGCGCGCTGAGCTGTTTAAGCATCTGATCCTCCTGGGGTCGGCAAACGATCGGCGAGCGCCAGCGTCGTGAGGCGCATCGATTCCATGACATTGGCGAGCCCGCGCAATTCGATCAGCAGCGCGCGGCGCGCGATCAGGCTGTCGGGGGTCGCGGTGCCGGCAAGCCCGATGTGGCGCATCAGCGACAGACCATTGGCGAACAGCAATTTCCCGATCGCCGCCTCGCTGCTGATCCGGCGGAGCAGCCAGGCCTGCTTCCCCTCGGTCAGCGCGGCGTCGAGCAAGGCCTTTTCGTCAACCTCGTCACCCGGCCGCGCGCGCGCCAAGATCTCGGCGACGACCGAATAGGCCTCGGCGAAGGGCAGCAGGATCGCATGGCCGACAAGCGGCTGGCAGCGGCGAATGAGCTGGGCGACCCCGCGGTCGCCGCTGGCGAGGCGGCGGTCCCACACGGGGTCGATCCGTTCGAGTTCGGCCTCCAGCGCGGCGCGATGCTCGTCGCGCGGGGGATAGAAAAATTCGAATTTGAACAGATCGCGCAGCCGGTCGATCTTCGCCCAGAAGGCTGCGGTCGCGTCGCGGCTGTCGGCGTCGCGCAGTTCGCACAAAGCCAGTTCGATCATCGCGCGGTCGAGGAAATGATGCGCGATGATGTTGCGATAATAGCTCGCCATCGGATGCTTCGCGGGCTCGATCGAATAGACATTTTCGCTGCCCGCTTCGTAGCGCGTGAGCAGCCCGCTTGCGACGAGAGTATCGACGGTCGCCGACAGCGCGGCATCGTCGCTGCTCTCGAGTTCGCGGCTGAGACGGATGCCGCGCGCTCGCGCCCAGTCGGTCACCGCGCCGATCGTCGCGAGCAATTCAGCGGCGGTCACGCCGCGCGGCGCGGTGCCGAGCAGAATCAGGCACATCACCGAAGTGACCGTGAGCGGCGTGACGCGGTTCGCCTCGACCGCGACGGCGAAGGCGATCTTCTCGAGCGCGCGCTTGTCGTCGGGAGCGGGCGCCGTATCGATCACCACCGGCTCGCCAATGTCGAGCCGGATACGGCCCGACGGCTCCCTGAGGCTCTTCATATAGCCGAGAAACCACGACAGCGATTCGGGCTTCTTGCTCCGCCCCGTCTGTTCGGCGGCATATTCCTCGACGTCGCGGATGAGGTCGAAACTGGTGACGAAGGGCACGAAATGGACGTCGCGCGTCCCCGTCGCATGCGCGGCGTCGAGAACATATTTCATCAGGCCATATTTGGGCGGCATCAGTTTGCCGAGCCGCGAGCGCGTGCCCTCGAAGGCCCATGACAACGGGAAACGCTTGGCGAGCAGCCACGCGATATAGTGGCGCAGCACCGCCTTGTAGACCGGCTGATCCTGAAAACTCCGCCGAATGAAGATCATCCCCGACCGGCGGAAGAATTCGCCCATCACCGCGAAATCGAGATTGGCGCCGCCGAAGCTGTGGAGCATCGGCATGTCGCTCTCATAGAGCAGCCGGCTGGGCGTCGCACCGTCGATATAGGTTTTGTGGGTGAAGAGGATGCAGGTCGGATGCTCGCGCAATATCCCGCGCAGCTTCGCAAGCTCCACCGCATCGATCTCCATCGCGGGCGCGTAGCCGCCGAACATCATGCGATCGAGTCGCGCGCGCAGATCGAGGAAGAGCGCGCTCGGCCGCGCGATGACCTCCTTCATCATCGGGCGCGCCTCGCGCAGCAGCTCGGCGACGGGACGCCCAAGCGAGGCGGATAATTCGGCGAGCGCAGCGCGGAAGCGCGGATCGGTGCGCAGACTGTCGGCGACGAAGCGCGGCACTTTGTAGCGGCTGCCGCGAATGCCGCGTTCGGCGACGTCGAGCGCGAGCCCCGCCTGCCGCGCGACGAAGCCCGCATATTCGGCGCCATCCTCCTCGCAGCCGCCGCCGGTCTGGGCGAGGAAGCGGGCCTTGAGTGCCGCCCCTGTCGCCGCCTCGCCCACCAAAATCTGCGCGCGGCGGCGGTCGCGCCACAGGATCATCTGCGCGCGCAGCGAGCCCGGCTGGCGCGGATCGCCAAAGATCAGATGGCGGAGCTTGAGCGCGCGGTCGCGCTCGAAATTGGGGATGCGCCATGCGACGCGCAGCGGCACAACCGGCCGGTCGGACGCCCCCGCAAGGCGTTCCTTCAGCTGATCGAGATCGAGCGCATGGTCGCCATCGGCGATCGCCAGACTGACCCACGCGGGCTCCTGATCGCCCGAGGTTGCGTGGATCCAGTCGAGCAGCACGCGCCGCTCGACGCGATTGCGGGCATCGATGATGTAGAGGCGGTCGGCCGTTTCGGCTCCCACCGCAAGCGGGGTGCGGGGCGTTCCGTCGGCCATGGCCTACGCCTTCTCCGTCATTGCGAGCGAAGCGAAGTAATCCCGTGTAGAGCAAGCCGCTCTGGATTGCTTCGCTTCGCTCGCAATGACGAGATGATACATGCTTTAGGCTGCCCTTCCTCTGCCCGGGGAGGCTTTCTTCGCAGGCGGCTTTTTCGTCGCCGCGACTTTCTTGACCGGGGCCTTTTTCGGCGCCGGTTTTTCGGCCTTCGCCTCGGGCGGCGGCGCGTCCTGCGCCACCGATTCGGCGACCGTCTCTTCCGCCTGCCCCAGCGTGCGCAGGAACATGTTGCGGACGTCGCGGACATGATTGTTCAGCGTCCGGGCGCTCCACTTCGACGTATCGACGGGATCGAGCACGGTGACACGCACCGTCGCAGGGCGCATCACAAATTCATTTTTGGGGGCGACGTCGGTCGCGTTGTGGATCACGATCGGAACGATCGGCACCCCCGCCTGCATCGCGAGATGGAAAGCACCTTTCTTGAAGGGTTCGAGCTTGGGCGTCAGGCTGCGCGTGCCCTCGGGCGAAATACAGATCGATTTTCCTTCGATCCGGATCGCATCGACGAGCGGTTCCATCGCCTTGATCGCGCTCTTGCCGTCGGCGCGATCGACAAAGACCGTTCCGCCCCACTCCATAAGCTTCCCGAGTATCGGGATATCCCTGATCTCCTTCTTCCCCACCCCGCCCATGTCGCGGCGGATGAGCTTGGCGAGGATCATGACGTCCGCCTTGCTCTGGTGGTTGAAGATGAAGACGCACGGGCGCGCCGCCCACAGATTCTTCTCGCCCTCGACATCGAGTTCGACCCCGGTGATCGCGGTCGCGAAGTCCCCGAACAAGCCGATCGAGAAATTGGCCGCCTCGCGCTGCGAACGGGTGAGTGCCCAGATCGGGAGCCCCGCGGCAAAGGCGCCGACGAGCGAACCGGTGGCATAGATGGTACGCGTATAATCGACCCAGCTTGGCGTGCCGCGGCTACCGAAACGCTGCACCGGCCAGCCATTTTCCTCGGCAATCGCTTTGAGTTTCAGGTTCGGATTGAGCGGGCGCGGCTTGCCGACGCGTTCGAGCAGTTCGATATCATCGTCGCTGTCCGAATAGAAAAAGCTCTGGTCGAGATCGAGGCCATATTCGGCGGCGAGCTCCTCGGCGGCGAGCACCTTGCCCTCGCCGAAGCAAAGAGGCCGGATAATCTCGCCGGTGAACACACCATCCTCAATCTCGTACGCCGAGCATTTGATATCCTCGATGCCGAGATCGCGCGCGGTCGGTTCGATCTGATAGATGGTCGCCGACGAGATGATCGCGACGCGGTGGCCCTTGGCCTGATGCGCCTCGATGATCGCGCGGGCTTCGGGATAGATTTTGCGCGCGATATGCTTTTTGTAAAGCTCCTCGCCGAACTCGATGAAGCTCTCTTCCTCGACGCCCTTCATGAATTTGGCCGCGCCCGACATCAGCCCCGAAAAGCCGATGGTCCCAAGACTGTGCTGCGCGATCACCTGTGCGGTCTCGGCGATTTCCTCGACCGACATTTCGCGGCGCTGGAATTTTTCGCGCAGCATCGCAGTGGCCGAATAGCCCGAGATGATGGTGCCGTCGAAATCGAAGAGCGCTGCGATATGCGGTCCGGGTTCGGACGCAAGGACTTCTTCCAAATGCGGTTGTGGTCTCGGCACGCATCCTCCCCACCAGCGGCTTGTTTGCCGCCTTATCGCTGCACGATGGCAGGTAAGATGGGGTTAATCAATGCGCCGTTTTCACAGAAAATGGTCATCCCGGCAAAGCATGGCCCCTGCGCCTGCAAGGCAGCCGCAGGGGCCGGGATGACGGTCAGGGACGCAGCGCGGCGGCTTCCTTCGCCAATACCTCGATCCGCGCAGGGTCGAGCGGGCCCGAAGGGACGACCCAGCTGCCGCCAACGCAAAGCACCGGCCCCAGTGCGAGCCACTCGGGTGCACTTGCGGCGCTGATTCCGCCGGTCGGGCAGAAACGCGCCTGGCCGAAAGGACCCGCGAGCGCCTTCAGCGCGGGGATGCCGCCGCTGGTCGCCGCAGGGAAGAATTTGAAGCGTTCGAGGCCGAGGTCGAGCCCGCGCATGATATCGCCCGCATTGGCGATACCGGGCAGGAAGGGAATACCGCTGGCAACCGCCGCCTTGCCGAGATTGTCGGTGAGGCCGGGCGAGACGATGAATTCGGAACCCGCGTCGATCGCGGCGCTGAGCATCGCGGGGTTGAGCACGGTGCCCGCGCCGACGATCGCGCCCTTGACGTTCTTCATCGCGGCGATGGCATCGAGTGCGGCGGGAGTGCGCAGCGTCACCTCAAGCACCGTCAGCCCGCCTGCGACCAGCGCTTCGGCCATCGGCACCGCATCTTCGACCCGGTCGATCACGATCACGGGGATGACGGGCGCGAGGCGCATAATCTGGTCGATGCTTTTGTCGGTCATTCTTCAAATCCTTCGTCGCCCTCGCGAAGGCGGGGGCCGCTATTTATGTTGCGCAAGGTTGCCGGCGGTCCCCGCCTTCGCGGGGGCGACGGGCTAAATTATCTGCTCCATCGCTGCGAGCATCGCCGACCCGCCCTTTTCGGCTTCATCGGCATGATGACGGAACAACGCGAACAGTTCGCGGCCGACGCCAAGCGCGGGCGGCGGGGCAATGGCTGGCGCGCGCGCGGCCCAGACGGCGGGATCGACGAGCGCGCTCGCCTCCCCCTTGCGCGCGCAAACGCGAACGATGTCGCCGTCCTGCAAGAAAGCGAGCGGCCCGCTGATGCCGTCGGTGCCGGGCAGCGCCTCGGGCGACAAATGGATCACCGCGGGTACCTTGCCGCTGGCGCCCGACATGCGGCCGTCGGTGAGCAATGCGACGCGGAAACCCTTGTCCTGCAGGACGCCCAATGCCGGGGTCAGCTTGTGCAGTTCGGGCATGCCGTTCGCGCGTGGCCCCTGAAAGCGGACGACGACGATCACATCGCGCTCGAGTTCGCCCGCCTTGAAGGCGGCAAGCACCGCATCCTGATTGTCGAAAATGCGCGCGGGTGCCTCGATCGTCCAGCGATCCTCGGCGACCGCGCTGGTTTTGATGATCGCGCGGCCGAGATTGCCGGCGAGCAGCCGCATCCCGCCGTCGGGCGAGAAGGGCGCCGCCACGGGGCGCAGCATCGCATCGTCACGGCTTGTCGCGGGCGCCGCCTGCCAATGCAATTCGTCGTCGACGATCACCGGCTCCGACGCATAATCGGCCATCGTCCCGCCGACGGTGAGTACATCGCCGTGGAGCAAGCCGGCGCCGAGCAATTCCTGCACGACATAGCCGATCCCGCCCGCAGCGTGGAAATGGTTCACGTCGCCCGCGCCATTCGGATAGACGCGCGCGAGCAGTGGCACCACATGGCTCAATTCGTCGAAATCCTGCCAGTCGATGATGATGCCGGCCGCGCGCGCGATCGCGGGCAGATGGATCGCATGGTTGGTCGAGCCGCCGGTCGCGAGCAGGCCGATCGCGGCGTTGACGATCGCCTTTTCATCGACGCAGCGCGAAAGCGGACGGTAATCGTCGCCGTCCCAGCCGATCGCGGCGAGCCGGTGGGTCGCAGCGCGCGTCAGTTCCTGCCGCAGCTTGGTGCCCGGATTGACGAAGGCGCTGCCGGGGATGTGCAGCCCCATCAGTTCCATCATCATCTGGTTCGAATTGGCGGTGCCATAAAAGGTGCAGGTGCCCGCGCCATGATAGCTCGCCGCCTCGGCCTCGAGCAGTTCGTCGCGGGTCGCCTTGCCCTCGGCATAGAGCTGACGGACGCGCTGCTTTTCCTTGTTGGCGAGCCCCGAGGGCATCGGCCCGGCGGGGATCAGGATCGTCGGCAAATGGCCGAAACGCAGCGCGCCGATGAGCAGGCCGGGGACGATCTTGTCGCAAATGCCGAGCATGGCGACGCTTTCGAACATCGCATGGCTGAGCGCGATCGCGGTGCCCTGCGCGATATTGTCGCGGCTGAACAGCGACAGGTCCATCCCCGCCTGCCCCTGCGTCACCCCGTCGCACATCGCCGGAACCCCGCCCGCGACCTGCGCCGTCGCACCGGCTTCGCGCGCGAAGATTTTGATCTGTTCGGGGTAGCGACCATAGGGCTGATGCGCCGAAAGCATATCGTTGTAGGCGGTAATGATGCCGATATTCATCGCCGCACCGGTGCGGATCGCCGGCTTGTCTTCGCCCGATGCGGCGAAAGCATGCGCGAGGTTGCCGCACGACAGCATGCCGCGATTGGTGCCCGCCTCGCGCTGGCGGTCCATCAGTTCGAGATAGGCGGCGCGGCGCGGCGCGCTGCGCGCGATGATGCGGTCGGTGACCGCGGCGATGGTGGGGTGAAGGTCAGTCATAAAATTTCCTCGTCGCCCCCGCGAAGGCGGGGGCCGTCATCGGCCTTGCGCTACGCAGCCAGCGGCACCAGCCTTCGCGGGGGCGACGTGTTTTTGTATCAATCATGCCAGCTCGCTCCGTCGCGTTCGATCAGCGCGATCGCGCTCGACGGGCCCCAGCTGCCGGCAGTGTAATTTTGCGGTGCCATGTCGACCGCAGCCCAGGCGTCGCGGATCGCGTCGATCCACTGCCACTGTGCCTCGACCTCGTCGCGGCGCACGAACAAGGTCTGGTCGCCCTCGATGAAATCGAGCAGCAGGCGCTCATAGGCGATGCGGCGGCGCTCGCCGGCAAAGCTGTGCGACAGCGAGACGTCGAGCGTCACCTCGCGCAATTTCACCCCGTCGCGGTCGAGCCCGGGCTGTTTCGACATCACCTTGACCCGGATATTCTCCTCGGGCTGCAGGTTGATGATCATCATATTGGCGTCGAGCTTGCCCGCACCGGGACGCGCGAAGATATTGTGCGGTACCGGTTTGAACTGGATCAGCACCTCCGACTTGCGCTCGGGCATCCGCTTGCCGGTGCGCAGATAGAAAGGCACGCCCTTCCAGCGCCAATTGTCGATATAGGCTTTCAGCGCGACGAACGTCTCGGTGTTTGACGGCTGACCAAGCTCGTCGGCATAACCCGCGACCGGGGCGCCATTGACCGCGCCGCTGGTGTACTGGCCCTTGACGCTATGCGCTTTCACATCCTCGGCGGTCATCTTGCGCAAGCTGCGCAGCAGCTTGACCTTCTCGTCGCGTACCGCGGTCGAGGTGACGCTGGCGGGCGGCTCCATCGCGATGATCGCGAGCAGCTGGAGCATATGATTCTGGACCATGTCCTTGAGCGCACCAACACCGTCATAATAAGAGACGCGGCCTTCGAGCCCGACCGTCTCGGCGACGGTGATCTGGACATGGTCGATCGCCTGCGCATTCCACAGCGGTTCGAACAACATATTGGCAAAGCGCAGCGCGAGCAGATTCTGCACCGTTTCCTTGCCGAGATAATGGTCGATGCGGAAAACCCGGTCCTCGGCAAAGGCACTGCCGACCTGCGCATTGACCTCGCGCGACGAGGCAAGGTCGTGGCCGATCGGTTTTTCCATCGCGATGCGGCAATCGGCGCAGGCAATGCCCGCCGAGGCAAGCCCCTGCGCGATCGGTCCGAACATCGACGGCGGGGTCGAGAGGTAAACGCCGACGGGACGCGCGCGGCGATCACCCAGCAGCGTCGCGAGATCGTCGAAACCGGTGCCGGCGCCCGCATCGACCGGGCAATAGTCGATCCGTTCGACAAAAGCCGCAATCGCGGCTTCATCGAGCCGGTCATCGGACAGATGCTCGGCCAGCGCGGCGCGGACATTGCCGTGAAAGGCCGCGCGGTCCATCGGCGAACGCCCCGATCCGATGATCGTCAGCGTGTCGGCGAGCAGCCCGTCGAGATGGAGGTTGTAGAGCGAGGGAAAGAGCATGCGCTGCGCCAGGTCGCCCGTCGCGCCGAACAAAACCAGAGTTTCGACTTTCACGCTCACAAAAATCCCCTTGATATCCCGGTAAAGAAGTGGCGGATGCGCTGCGCGATTGCAACGCGCATACGTAAGCCGCATACGATGTCTCTCCATTGGCAAAAGCCCCGCGCTTGGCTTAGGAACCAGCGCAATGAGCGACACACCCCAACCCTATGATGTCATTGTCGTCGGCGGCGGGGTGAACGGCGCCGGGGTCGCGCGCGATGCCGCCGGGCGCGGCGCGCGGGTGCTGCTGCTCGAGGCGGGCGACCTTGCGCAGGGCACCTCGTCGGCATCGACCAAGCTGATCCACGGCGGCCTGCGCTATCTCGAACATTATGAATTCGGCCTCGTTCGCGAGGCCTTGAAAGAACGCGAAATCCTGTGGGGCATCGCGCCCCACATCATCTGGCCGCTACGCTTTGTCCTGCCCTATCGCACCGGATTGCGCCCGCGCTGGCTGCTGCGGCTCGGCCTGTTCCTTTACGACCATATCGGCGGGCGCAAGAAATTGCCCGCGACGCGCTCGATCGACCTGCGCAAGCATGTCGCGGGCGCCCCGCTGCAGCCGCAATATGCCCGCGGCTTTGAATATTCGGACGGGTGGGTCGACGATGCGCGGCTCGTGGTGCTCAACGCGCGCGATGCCGCGAGGCATGGCGCGCGGGTCCGCACCCGAACGCGCGCCGAGATGCTGCGTTGTGAAGATGGGTTATGGATCGTCGATGCGTCCGACGATCGCGGTCACAGCTATCGCTTCACCGGCCATAGTGTCGTCAATGCCGCGGGGCCCGCGGTGCTCGACCTGCTCAAACGCGCCGATGCCGAACCCGATCATCAAATGCGGCTGGTGCGCGGATCGCATATCGTCGTGCGGCGGATCTTCGAGCACGACTATGCCTATTTCTTCCAGCTTCCCGATGGGCGCATTTTCTTTGCCATTCCCTATGAGCGCGACTTCACGCTGATCGGGACGACCGATCAGGATCATGACGGACCGGCGAGCGAGGCGCGCGCAAGCGCCGGGGAAATCGCCTATTTGTGCGAGGGCGCGAGCGAATATTTCCGCGCCCCCATCACCCCCGCCGACGTCGTGTGGACCTATTCGGGGGTCCGGCCGCTGATCGAGGACGGATCGGGGCGGCCCGAGGCGGCGACCCGCGGATACCGAATCGACCTCGACACCGAAGAAGGCGCGCCGCTGCTCACCATCTATGGCGGCAAAATCACCAGTTATCGCCACGTCGCCGAGGCGGCGGTCGACGTGCTCGCCGGGCATGTGCCCGCGCTGTCGGGAAAAGCCTGGACCGGCAAGGCACCGCTGCCCGGCGGTGACTTCCCGACGAACGGCGCGGCGGCGCTCAAGGCCGAATACAAGCTCGCCCACCCCTTCCTTGCCGCCGCAACGGTCGACCGGATCGTCAAGGCCTATGGCAGCGACGCGCGGCACTGGCTGGGCGATGCCGACGGTTGGGACGCGCTCGGCGGCGATCTCGGCCATGGGCTGAGCGCCGCCGAGGCGACCTGGCTGGTCGAACAGGAGTGGGCGCGGACCACCGACGATATTTTGTGGCGGCGGAGCAAGCTGGGGCTGCACTTCACCGCCGAAGACGCGGCCCGGCTCACCGCGTGGCTCGAGGCGCGGCCGAATTAGGCCTGCTGCGCCAGCGCTACGGCGTCGGCACCGGCGGGGAAATGCGCCTGCCCCGTCTCGTCATGCACCGCCTGCCACACAGCCTGGGCGACGTCGGCCTCGGTCGTGACCAGCGCGGGCTCTGCCAGCGCCGCAAGGATCGGCTGCGCCTGCGACCAATAGGGCTCGGGCAGCACTTCTTCGATGCGGATGTCGCTATTCTGCGCAAAGGCGGTCGTCGCAGCATAACCGGGCTCGACCAGCTTCACGACGATGCCCAGCGGCAGCAGCTCGTGGGCCAGCGATCCGGTGAAGCCCTGAATCGCGGCCTTGGTGCCGGTGTAGGCCGCCATGAACGGAAAGGATGCCAGCGTCACGGTCGACGTGACGTTGATGATCACTCCTGCGCCACGGATGCGGAACTGCGGGATCACTGCCTGCGTCATGGCGATGACGCCCAGCGTATTGGTTTCGAAAATGTCCCGGATTTTCTGCATCGGCGAATGTTCGAGCGCACCGATGAGGCCAACCCCCGCGTTGTTGACGAGAACGTCGATCGGACCGGCGGCATCGAGCGCCGCAGCGATGCTGGCGGCGTCGGTCACGTCGAGCGCGACGACGCGCAGCCGGTCGGAGGCCGGAAACAGGTCGGAACGCGGGGTGCGCATCGTCGCAATGACGTTCCAGCCCGCGGCATGAAAGTGGCGCGCGGTCTCATGGCCAAAGCCCGACGAGGCTCCGGTGATCAATATGGTCTTCATGGTCTTTCCTTTCGAGCTTGCGATGGGAAGCCTCTAGTCAAGACGGGCAGGACTATCTATAATCCGAAGTCCAAAATTCGTTACCAAGGGTCCAGATATGCTCGATCCCCTCTCCGACCTCATGGTCTTGCTGCGGCCGCGCACGGTCTTTACCAAGGCGATCAGCGGCGCCGGTCGCTGGGCGATCCACTATGGCGATTTCGGTCACCCCGGTTTTTGCACCGTAACCGAGGGAAGCTGCCGGATCGCAATCGACGGGCAGGATGCGGTAACGCTGGAGGCGGGCGATTTCGTCCTGCTGCCCGCAACGCCGGGCTTCACCCTGTCGAGCCTTGAACCCGCCGAACCGGTCTTCGCCGATCCGCACGCGGCGACCGTCCAGTTGGCGGAGGTTCGCCACGGCACGCAAGATGGCGACGCCGATGTCCGCATGATCGGCGGCCATTTCGTCTTCGATTCGCCCGACGACGGCCTGCTGGTGTCGCAGATGCCCAGCCTGATCCATCTGCGCGCCGCCGAACGGCTGGCCGCCATCGTGCGCATGATCGGCGAAGAAGCCGCGGATGGCCGCGCGGGGCGCGACCTCATGCTTGTCCACCTTGTCGAAGTCTTGCTGATCGAAGCGATCCGGTCGGTATCGACCGATTGCGACGGCACCCCGACGGGCATGCTGCGCGGCCTCGGCGACCCACGCCTCGCGGCCGCGATCCGCCGTATCCACGCCGACCCCGCACACCCGTGGACAGTGGCAGAGCTCGCGAAGGAGGCGGCGCTGTCGCGGTCGGCCTTCTTCGACCGCTTCGTGCGGACCGTGGGAATCCCCCCGATGGAATATCTGCAAAGCTGGCGCATGAGCCTCGCCAAGGACATGCTGCGCCGCAAGGAAGGCGGACTGGCCGAAATCGCGACACGCGTCGGCTACGGATCGGCGAGCGCGTTCAGCACCGCCTTTGCCCGCCATGTCGGAATGCCCCCGAAACGTTATGCGCAGGCGAACGCAGCCGCCTAGTTCACGCCATATTGCCCGGCCAGCTTGGCGCGCCGTACTTTCCAGGTTTCCGCCAGCACGGGCACCCGCTCGAGCGCGCGAAGATCATCGGGGCGGCTTTTGGCTTCGCCGCCGATCAGCAGCGCGAAGAGCGAGGACAGCGGCCATTCGGGATAGGGACGCTCGACGAGTTCGACCATGTCGCCCGCCTGCACCCGTCCCGGTTCGAGGACACGGTAGTACCAGCCCGTCCGCCGCGTCGTGACGACCCGCGCCATGACCCCCTTCGCCTGAAACCTGTGGTCGAGCTTCCAGCACGGCTGGCGCGCCTGACTCACTTCGACGAGCGCGGTGCCGAGACGAAAACGGTCACCGAGGAATACACTGTCTTCGTCGAGACCCAGGGTCGAGATATTCTCGCCGAACGCCCCCGGCCCGCCGAGCAGCGGCACGTCGCCCAGATGCTCGCGCCAGAAGGGGTAATGATCGGCGGGATAGTGATGGATCGCCTTGTCGATTCCGCCATGATGGACGCGGTCGGCCTGTTCGTCACCGGCAAGCCCAAGCGCGCCGATCGCGACGGCTCCTGCGACGGGCCGCTTGTCGATCGCGCTCGGTTCGTCGTCGCCGCGAAAAGCGCCAACTTTTCCGTTGAGAACTGCAAGGATTTCGGCCTTCATCCGTCGATGGAATAGCCCCTTTGGCCCTTTTGGCAATATGCCGCCTCGCCCCGGCACCGCGGCGTCATGGTCGATAGGGAATGGCGTCGGGAAGAAGAACGCCGACATCGCGCGCATATCGCTCCCACGCGGTCGCGAGCACCGCCTTGCGTTCGGGATCGTCGAGCGACAAGTCGCGGGTTTCTCCGGGGTCGCGGGCGATGTTGAACAGCCTCCATTCGCCGTCACCGATGTCGGTGATTTTCCAGTCGCCGCGGCGATAGGCGCGCGATCCGAACAGCTCCGCCCCGACGCCATCTTCGGAACCATAGATGCGCGCAGCAGCGTTGCGCAACCAGCCCGTCCACGACCGGCCGGTGATCGGCCGGACCTTGCGCCCCTTGATGTCGGTGGCGCCCGGATCGGCGCCCGCGAGGTCAAGCAAAGTCGGTGCCACATCGGCAACCGACAAATATTGTGCGTCGGCGCTCTGCCGGTGCGGAATTCCCGCGCCACTGATGAACGCAACTGTGCGCGTCCCGCCTTCGCTCTGATAGCCTTTGGTCAGCCATGACGGCGCGGTCGCGGCCTGCGCCCAGCCCGCGCCATAGGTGAGATAGGAGGTCGCCGTGCCGCGATTGGCAAAGCTGTTGTCTGCGCCCTTCGCATAGCGCCCGAGCATTTCGGCGCCCGTGGTTTCGACATCGAGCGCCTCGGCGCCATTGTCGGCAAGAAAGACAATGACAGTATTGTCGAGCTCACCCGACGCGCGCAGCGCCTCGACAACGCGGCCGACATTCTGGTCGAGCCGGTCGACCATCGCCGCATAGATTTCCATGTTGCGCGCGGCGAGCCGCTGTTGCCCGGCGGTCAGCGAATCCCAGCTTCCGTCGCGGTTGCGCGGCGTGTGCGGCGCGACATCCTTCGCCAAGATGCCCAGCGCGCGTTGCCGCGCCAGCCGCCGTTCGCGCAATACATCGAACCCGGCGTCATATTGGCCTTTGTAGCGCGCAATATCCTCCGGCGGCGCCTGCAACGGCCAGTGCGGCGCGGTAAAGGCGAGATAGGCGAAGAAGGGCTTCTCGCCCTCCCCCGCCTTCGGCCGCTCGCCCAGGAAATCGATCAGCCGCGTGGCGAAATAGTCGCTCGAGTAGAAATCCGACGGCAGGCGCGTGACCGGCTTGCCGTCCTCGCGATAGGTCGCCGTCCCGCCCTTCGCGGGATCGGCGTCGGTGCCGAAATGATTGTGCCCGCCCTGAAGCAGGGCAAAGCTGCGATCGAACCCCCGCGCGTGCGGGTCCTGCGCTTCGGTGAGGCCGAGGTGCCATTTGCCCGAGAGCAGCGTCCGATAGCCATGGATCGACAGCCGTTCGGCGAGCGTCGCGACATCGCTGCGCAAATAGCCTTCATAACCCGGCTGACCCTTCT
Organism: Sphingopyxis sp. GW821-FHT12C06; assembly: GCF_058807415.1. NCBI lineage: Bacteria > Pseudomonadati > Pseudomonadota > Alphaproteobacteria > Sphingomonadales > Sphingopyxidaceae > Sphingopyxis > Sphingopyxis sp. GW821-FHT12C06. The sequence continues at coordinate 29,887 of NZ_JBXAQR010000006.1, forward strand.
GGTTCGGCCGGATCATCTCTGCCATCGTACCGAGGCCCGCGAGATGATTATCGGTGCCCGACAACAGCATCGAGCGGGTCGGCGAACAGGTCGGTGCGGTATGAAATCCGGAAAGCCGGATTCCCGCCAGCGCGAGCTTGTCGAGATGCGGGGTCCGTATCTCGCCCCCGAACGCCCCGATATCCGAATAACCGAGATCGTCGGCAACGATCACCAGCAGATTGGGTCGCCGCTCCTTCGCCTGCGCGGGGGCAAAAGACAGCCATGCGCCCGCGATAGTGGACAGCAACAGGGTAGAAAGTCGGCGGCGGTCGGTCATTCGAAACATCCCCGGAAAAATCGAAAAGGGTCGGCGCGCCGCGGGCGAATGGAACCCGGGCGCGCCGTAGAGGGGACCGGCGCAGTCAGAGGAAGGGAGAGGAGAGTCACCAGCGCCGGCCCGGTTCGTCAGGCGGGTTCGTACTGAACCGCCTTATCCTTGCGCACCGTGCGACTCTTGCGTCCGTCGATCGCGACCGGAATTTCGCCCGCGATCGTCGCGCGGCGCAGCGTCCGCCGCTGCAATCCGAAATCGGCGGTCGCGCGGTGCTGGGTCGCCTGATTGTCCCAGATCGCCACGTCACCCTCGCGCCAGCGCCAGCGCACGACATTTTCGGGCTTGGTGATATGGTCCTGCAGCGTCTGGAACAGCCGTGCGCTATCGGCCTGGTTCAGCCCGACGAACTGTTTGACGAAATGGCCAAGCAACAGGCTGCGCTGACCACTGACCGGATGGACACGGACGACCGGATGCTCGGTTTCATAGACGGTCGAGGCAAAGACGTTGCGATGCTCCTTGATCCGCTTCGCCGCGCTTTCGCCATCGGGCGCCGACTGCAGGATCGCCGCATAGTCATAGAGGTTGGTATGCGTCGCCCACAGATTGTTGACCAGTTGGCGCAGCACCTCGGGCAGGCCTTCATAGGCGGTTTCGCCATTCGCCCATTGCGTGTCGCCGCCCGCTTCGGGGATGGTGAGCGCGCGCAGGATCGACGCCTTGGGATAGGCATCGACGAAGGTAACGTCGGTGTGCCAGCTCGACGCGGCATAGCCTTCCTTGCTGTCGAGCTCGAGCAGATAGCGCGATCCTTCGGCAACCGGCACCGTCGGATGTGCGATCGGATCACCGAGCAAGGCCGCGAAATCTTCATGCTCTTCGTCGGTCAGATGTTGCTGGTCGCGGAAGAACAGCACCTTGTGCCGTACCAGCGCCGCTTGAATGGCCTGCACCGTCGCTGCGGGCAGATCGCCCGACAGCTGCACATTGTTGACGATCGCGCCGATCGTGCCCGTCACTGGGGTGACGTCGAGGTCGATGCTCTTGTCGCGGGCATTGGCATAGCTGTTGTGAAGGTCCGTCATGGTCAGTCTCCTTTGGGGTTGAATGCGGTGGGAGGGCTCTGGGTCATTCGGCGAAGGCGTAATCGGGCGGTCCCGGATCGAGCTGTCGGCGAATTTCGGCGTGCGCCGCCTCGTCGAGCGGGAAGCGCGCGATGAGGGCGGCAGACAAAGCGTGGGCGATGGCGGGGCCAGCGGCGAAGACGAGGAGCAGACCGGTCAGCGCTTCGGGGCTGTTCGCCACCTTGGGGTCGAAGCCCAACCAGCTGACGAGCGGCAGCGCGATACCAACCGCGACCGCGGTCGCCGTCTTCCCGGCAAGGCTGAACACCGAATAGTAAAGCCCGGTGCGGTCTTCGCCGCTGTCGAGACGATGCTTGTCGGCGACATCGGCGACGATCGCGCGCAGCATCAGATTGCCCGATCCCTGCGCCAGCCCCTGCGCCAGCGTCAGCGCGAGCAGAAGCCCGAAAGTGTCGGGGGTAACGAGGAGCAGCGACAGGTTGATCGCAACCTGCACCAGCTCGCCCGCCACCGCGGTGCGATGCTTGCCATAGCGGCGCCCGATCTTGAGCCAGATCGGCCCGGCAAAGACGCCGAAGACGAACTGGAACAGGAACAGACCGCCCGCCCATTCGGGCCGCCCCATATAGAAGGTGACGAAGAAGACGATCAGCGCGGCGCGGATATTTTGCGCCAGCGTCACCGCGAAATCCGACGCGAGCACCCGCAGCAGCAGCGGTTCGCCGACAATCGCGCGGATTGTCTCCTTAAGGCTGGGCTTGCCGACGGGCAGCGGCGGCAGCGGCGGCTCCTTGAGCGCGGTCAGCGTCAGGAACAGCGCGGGGACGATCGACAGCAGGACGAGCGCGCCCATCAGGGTCAACTGAAGCCGGCCGTCACCGGGGCGCAGCTGGTCGGCGATCGTCGGCAGGATCAGCGTCAGCAGCAAGGCGCCCGAGGTGACGACCGTCTGATAGGTCGCGATGCGCGTGCGCTGGTGATAGTCGCCCGACACCTCGCCCGACCAGGCCTGAAACGGGATCTGCACCGCCGTCCAGCCGAGGTAGAAAAAGAAAAGCACGATCCCGAGCGACAGCGGCGTCACGCCAAAGGGCGGGAAGAAGAGGAAGATCGACGAGAGACCGAAGACCACCCCGCCCGCCGCGATCCACGGCTTGCGGCGACCATAGCGGCTGCGCGTGCGGTCGCTGAGCGACCCCATCACCGGATCGGCGATGGCATCCCACAGGCGGCCGAGCAGGAAAATAACCCCGATCACCGTCAGCGACAGCCCGTAATCGCGCGCATAAATCGCGGGAAGATAGACGCCGAGCGGCAGGCCGGCGGCGGCGAGCGGCACCGCGATCGCGGAGAAGCGAACGAGCTGCCCTGCGGCGGGAGGCGAAGCGGCGCTCATCACAGCTTCGTCCGCAGCGTCGCGCCAATCGTGCGCGGTTCGCCGATCAGCGCGGTGACGATGCCCGTGTTTTGCGCCGACAGCGTCTGGTAATAATCCTTGTCGAACAGGTTGCGCGCCCAGATCGACAGATCGAGCAGCCCGTCTTCGGTGCGGATACCGATGCGCGCATTGGCGATGCCAAAGCCGGGAACGTCGGCGTAGCGGCTGTTGCTTGACGAGGTGTTGAATGTCGAACGGTGCGAATAATCGGCATGGCCGTAGAGCGAGAGGTCGCGCCCGCCGAGCGCGCCCAGCGGCGCCGACGCATCGCCGCCAAGAGTGTAAGTGAATTTGGGAACCCCCGGCAGTTGTTCGCCGGTCAGATCCTGTTTTCCGTCGAGGTTCAGCCGTTCGGGCGCCTGCGGCGCGTTGGGATAGTCGCTATAGGTCGTGTCGGCATAGGCGGCGGAGGCATAGAAGCTCAGCCGCTTGGTCGGCGCGAACGACAAATCCCCCTCGACCCCGCGCGACCGCACGCCGGGAATGTTCGCGATATATTGGCGGAAGTTGACGGTGGTTCCGACCTGTTCGGTGATCGCGGTCTGATAATCGCCGATTTCGGTCCAATAGCCCGCAAGGTTGAATGTAACCGCGCGATCGAGCCATTGCGTCTTGAGCCCGACTTCATAGCTGTCGACCTTTTCGGGGGCGACATCGGGGTCGATCCCCGCGGGCAGGCTGGTCAGGTTGAGCCCGCCCGACTTGTTGCCGCGCGAATAGGACGCATAGGCCAGCGCATCATCGGCGAATTGCCACGACAATGTCGCGAGCCCCGACAGGCTGTTGTCGCTGAAGCTTGTCGAAATATTCGCATTGGTGGGATTAAACTGTTCGCGGATGGCCAGCGCCGGTCCGGCGATATTCGCGGGCAAGGTCGACAGGTCGATCCCCGCGACATGATATTGGTTGAACGTCCCGCTCTTCTTCTCATGCGTGTAGCGCAGGCCCGCGGTGAGCGTCAGCCGATCGGTGAATTTCCAGTCGAGCTGGCCGAATAGCGCATAGCTTTTGGTGCGCGGGTCGGAGGTCGAATTTGCCTCGAAACCGTTTAGTGCGGCCTCCCACGCTGCGAGCGGGATTGGCGATGTCGCGGGCCGGTTCCACAAAGCCGCGGCGGGACCATAGGCGCTGGCCCCCTTCCCCCGGATCACCTGCCAGAAATAATAGGCGCCGACGACATAGTTGATCGGGCCGCTGCTGTCGGAGGCGAGCCGGATTTCCTGGCTGAACTGGCGCTGGCGGTTCGCCTGCTGCGCCTTGGTGATCACCGGCAGCGAGGTGGAGTCGCCGTCATTGGCCGGGTTCCAGTCCCACCAGCGATAGGCGGTGATCGAGGTCAGCTTCGCCGCGCCCAGATCCCAGTCGAGTTGACCCGAAACGCCATAGCCGTCCATGTTCGACTGATAATGGCTGTTCGCCTCGCCCCGCCGCGCGAACGGGTCGATCGTCGGAAAGACATAGCCCGGAAAGCGCGCCGCGCGCTGCGCGAAATTGTTCGGGATGGCGGCGCCATTCTCATAGGTGCCGAAATAATCGGCGAAGACATTGAGGACATGATTCTGTTTCTGGCGCGCAAAGTCGCCGATGATCCGCACCTCGACATCGGACGAGGGAGTCAGCAGCAACTGCCCGCGCACGCTCCAGTTCGAATAATCCTGCGCGCGCTCATTCTGCGTTGTGTTGTAGAGGAACCCGCGCCGTTCGGTCGACGAACCGCTGATCCGCACCGCGAGAAGATCGTCGATGATGCCGCCCGAAACCGATCCGCGCAGCTGGTAATAACCATAGTCGCCGACGCTCGCCTCGCCCGAAAATTCGGGATCGAAGCTTGGTTTCTTCGAGCTGATGTTGATCGCGCCCGACGTCGTATTCTTGCCGAACAATGTGCCCTGCGGGCCGCGCAAGACCTCGATCTGCGCGAGATCGACAAGGTCGAATTGCGACTGGCCGACACGCCCGTAATAGACATTGTCGATATAGAAACCGACGCCGTTTTCGAGTCCGTCGTTGGTCAGCGCGACATTGCTGCCCAGCCCGCGGATATTGATATTGGTGTTGCGCGGATTGAAGCTGAACACCTGCAGGCTCGGGACGATCTGCTGCACCTGGGTCAGCGTATAATTGCCCGTCTGTTCGAGCGCCGCGGCGCCGATGACCGACAGCGCGATCGGAACATCCTGCGCGCTTTCGTCGCGGCGGCGCGCCGAAACGATGATCTCGTTGCCATAATCGGCGTCGTCGAGGCCGACGATGACACCCGCTTCGGTTGTCGTGCCGACCGCGTCGGCGGTCGTTTCGGCGGCAAAGGCCGGCGCCGCGGGCATCAGCAGCACAGCGCCGGCCAAAAGCTTCAGGCGATGATCGGGAGTGAAAGCGGTCATTATATGATGTCCCCGGGCGGCGTTTGCGCCCCCTTTTTGATGTGATGAATGGTGGCGCGGTGCGCCGCGCCGGATCGGGCAGCCGCCAGCTCGGTCCCCCACAACGCACGGGCGGCGCTGCGCAGGGACGCGGGATAGCGAGCCAGATCCGACAGGTCGGATTGGGTCAGCAAAGGCATGATTTTCCCCGCGCCGGCGCGCAGAGCGCGCCGGGCATGTCGTCGCAACGCCCCGCGTGAGGAGGCGCGACTGGAGAGGAGGGAGGCGTCGCTGCGCGGAACGGGGTGCGGTCTGTCCGCTACCCCACGCGCAGGATCGACGATCGTTTAAATGTTGGTGCTACACATATGCATCGCAATAACCCCTTATCTGGAGGGGGAACGCAATGCCTGGCGCTGTCGCCCGAGCATCACGCGCTTTAGCCGTTGGTAACGCGGAGCAAGCTGCTTCCCGATCAAAAGCCGCGGGTCGAGGGGGAGAGCCCGTTGCCCGTCTCGACCAGTCCCGAGCAACAAAGTCAACTTAAACGATTGATATTGGATTCGTCAACGGCCGGGGCCGGTTTTTGCGACGAAGAAAATCTTTCGGGCGGCGAGCCGAGGCTAGCCCCGAGCCGGCCCGCGCGATTTGGCCGGGAACGGCTCCCCCGCTTTTGGGCGGCCACTTTGGCGCAGTTCCGCCGCGATGCCGGTTCACTTCCCCGCCATTGACCGTTATGGCCTGACAACACCAATCTGCCGACTTCGCTCAGGAGAAAGCCTTGCGGCACCTTGCCCGGTTCGACCTCAACCTGCTCAGAATATTCGATGCAATCTTCGCCAGAGGCGGGGTATCGGCGGCGGCGCGGCATCTGAACCTGTCGCAGCCCGCGATCAGCCATGCGCTCGGCAGGCTGCGCGATACCTTCGACGATCCGCTTTTCGTGCGACAGGGGAACCGGTTGGTGCCGACACCGGCGGCGCGCGCCATCGCGGGGCCGGTGCGTGAGGCGCTGCGCGGGCTCGATGCCGCACTCGATGCCGCGACGTCGTTCGACCCCGCCGAGGCAACGCGCGAGTTTCGCATCGGGGTGCGCCTGTCGGGCGAGATGCCGCGCTTCTCCTCGCTCGTGTCGCGCGTGCGAAGCGAGGCCCCGCATGTTGCACTCGCGAGCGTGACCTTTCGCCGACGCGATCTGGTGATGCTCCTCGCGAACGGCGACCTCGACCTCGCGCTCGATGTCGCCCTGCCCGCCGACGACCGCCTCCGCAGCCAGTATCTGGGGACCGAACCCATCGTCGTCGCGGCACGCAAGGGGCATCCGCGCGTCAATGGCGCGATCGACCTCGGCACCTATCTTTCGCTCGAGCATATCATCGCGACCGCTCGCCCCTATGGCCCCGGGCTCGAGGATATGGCGCTCGAGCGCATGGGGCTCGTCCGGCGCGTCGCCGTGCGGTGCCAGCATGCGATCACCGCGTGGCAGATCGTCGCCTCGTCCGACATGCTCTTCGCGCTGCCCCGCTCGCATGCCGAGGTGCTCGACGCGATGTGGCCGATGCAACTTCTCGACCTGCCGCTGCCCGTCGAACCGGGCGGCAGCTATCTTTACTGGCATCAAGCGGCGCAGGCCGACCCCGGCCTCGGCTGGCTCCGCGCGATCGTCGTCGACGAGATGGCGAAAGCGGATTAGTCATTCGCACTGCGAATACCGTATATTCGATCCTATCATTATCCCGGATGACATGACGCCGCTACCCTGCCGGGGAAATCCAGCGGAGAATTATCATGTCGCCGACCGAACTCGAAGCCGAACTCAACGATCTCAGAATGTCGAAGGAAGCGCAGCCGCTCCTCGATGCGGTGAAGCGCCACATCGCCGAACACGTCGATCCGATCACCGAGGAGTTTTTCCGGCTCGGCGAAGGCCGCGCCGATCGCTGGAGCTGGGCACCGGGGCAGCTTGAGCTGCTCGAGGGCGCGAAGAACAAGGCAAAAACCGCCGGCCTGTGGAATTTCTTCCTGCCGCACGGCGACACGGGGACTCCGCTCAGCAACCTCGACTATGCCTATATCGCCGCCGAGCTTGGCAAATCGCCGCTCGCGTCGGAATCGCTGAACTGCTCGGCGCCCGATACCGGCAATATGGAAGTGCTCGAAATGGTCGGCACGCCCGAACAGAAAGAGCGCTGGCTAAAGCCGCTGCTCAATGGTGAAATCCGCTCGGCCTATGTCATGACCGAACCGAATGTCGCCTCGTCGGACGCCAGCAACCTGGAGACGAGCGCGCGGCTCGAGGGTGACGAATGGGTCATCAACGGCGAGAAATATTTCATCAGCGGCGCAGGCGATCCGCGCTGCAAGATCCTGATCTGCATGGTCCAGACGAATCCCGAAGCCGCGCGGAAAGCGCAGCATTCGCAGATCCTCGTGCCGATGGACACGCCCGGGGTGCAGGTGCTCGGCCCTATGCACGTGTTCGGCGCCGACCATGCTCCGCAGGGGCATATGCACATGCGCTTCGACAATGTCCGCGTGCCGAAGGACAATATGCTGCTCGGCGAGGGTCGCGGGTTCGAGATTTCGCAGATGCGCCTCGGGCCGGGCCGCATTCATCACTGCATGCGCACGATCGGCAAGGCCGAACGCGCGCTCGACCTGATGGTAAAACGCGGCAATTCGCGCACCGCCTTCGGCCGCCAATTGTCGCAGCTCGGCAAGAATCTGGAAGTCATCGCGCGCGCGCGGATCGAGATCGAGGCGATGCGCCTGATCGTCCTCAAGGCCGCAAAGGCGATGGACCTGCTCGGCAACCGCGAGGCGCGCGTCTGGGTGAGCATGGCCAAGGCGATGGTCCCCGAACGCACCTGCCAGATCATCGACCAGGCAATCCAGATCCACGGCGCGACGGGCATCTCGCAATGGACCCCGCTCGCCGACCTCTATGCCGATGTCCGCCATCTGCGTTTCGCAGACGGTCCCGACGAGGTTCATTATATGGTCGTCGGCCGCGACGAACTCGGGCGGCATTGATCGCACGGGCGGTGGCCAGAGGTCACCGCCCGAAGCAGAATGAGCCTGACGGAATCACCGTCCATCGAGGCATGGCGCCTTGGGCTGCCCGGCACCTGGTTATTGAAAAATGGTGCACCCGACGGGATTCGAACCCATGGCCCCCAGATTAGGAATCTGATGCTCTATCCTGCTGAGCTACGGGTGCGCCGGGGTCCGTGTAGCGGCAACGCGCCGACAGCGTCAATTGGCGAGATCGGGCGGAATGATCGGGACGAGCAACGGCATCGCTGCAATGCCGTCGTCGCGCAGCGCCTCGGCCTCTTCGGGCGAGGCCTGGCCGTGGATCAGGTCCTCGGCGGCGCGGCCCTCGTGCATTGCGCGCGCGGCATTGGCGAAATCGCGGCCGACCCAGCGCGACTGCGGCAGCATTTCGGCCTGCTTCGCCGCAATCTCCGCGATCAGCTGGCGCACCAGTTCGGGCATGGGGTCGCCGGACGCCTCCCGCGCCTGGCCGCCGACAGGTTTCGCGGGCACGCTGACCTGCCGGTTCGACTTGGCGCCGACGCGCGGCGCCATCACTGCCTTTCTGACTTCGCTGTCACCGCAGACCGGGCAGGAAATCAGCCCGCGTGCCTGCTGGTCAGCGAAGCTGTCGCTGCTCGCGAACCAGGCCTCGAACCGGTGATCGCCGGCGGCACAGCAAAGGTCGAAGACGATCAAGGTCAGGCCATCCCCAACAGGGGATCGAGCCCGCCGCGCGCATCGAGCGCCGCCAGATCGTCGCTGCCACCGACATGTTTGCCATCGATAAATATCTGCGGCACCGTGCGGCCACCGCCCGCGCGTTCCACCATCGCGTTGAAACCGGCGCGGTCCATCGTCACGTCAATCTCTTCATATTCGGCACCCTTGCGGTCGAACAACGCCTTGGCCCGCGTGCAATAGGGGCAGAGGAATTTGGTATAGATTTCGATCTTTGCCATACGGCTATCCTGTCATCCTTTCGTCATCGATATCGGAATCCAACGACGCAAAGTCAAATATGTTGCTTGTCATCAGCGCATCGGGAACGACGCGGGCCCAGGTGAGCGCCGATACGCGCGCCGCGCCGCCGCGCCGTAGCACGCGCGCCGCCGCGCGCAAGGTCGCCCCGCTCGCATGAACATCGTCGATCAGCACCAGATGCCGTCCCGCCACGCGATCTTTGACCCCCGGCGCCAGCGCGAACGCCCCGGCGACGATGCGCTCACGCTCACGGCGGCCCTTCCCGCGCAGCACCGCGGTCGCCCTGGTTCGCAGCAGCAGATGATGGTCATGCGCCACGCCGGTCGCCCGCGTCAGTGCATCCGCGACCAGCGCGGCCTGATTGAACCCGCGCGACCACAGACGCCAGCGATGCAACGGCACCGGAACGAGCAGCATCGCCTCTGGCCCTGCCAGCGCAGCAAGGTGCCGCGCCATCAATTGCGCCATCAGGCGGGCATGGCCAAGGCGGCGTCCATATTTGAACCGCAGCGCGACCGTGCGCGCCACCGGACCATAAGCGACCGCCGCCGGTGCACCCTCGAAGGGCGGCGGATTGGCAAGGCAGGCGCCGCACATGATCGCCCCGCCCGGCAACGCGGTCGGCAGCGGAATCGAGCAGTGCGAACAGGCCGGACCTTCGAGAAAATAGAGCGACGACCAGCAGGTCAGGCAGAATTGCCGGTCTTCGCCAACGATAACGCCGCATCCCGGGCAGCGCGGCGGCAGGGCATAATCGACGATCGCGCGTACCGCCTTGCGCAGGCCGCGCAACAGCCCTTCTCCGGCCCCGGCCGGTACGTCGATTTCGGCGTCCCCCGTGTGCGTCGCCATGACGGACTTGTGAAGCATCGCCGGGGACGGCACAAGCGCCGCATGTCGCAACCCCAAAGCCCGCTTTTTTCCTCTGCCCGGACCAGCGCCCAGCGCGACCGCATGGCGCGTCGGCCCGCCACGGCCAATTTCCTCGCGCCGATCATTGCCGAAACCCTGCTCGACCGGTTGACGATGGTGACTCGCGAATTTTCGAGGACCCTGCTGATCGGCGCGCATGATACGGCGCTGATCGCGCATCTGCGCGGAACCGGCACCGACCTTGCGATAGCCGAAGCGGGGCCACTGCTCGCTGCGGAGAATGACGCGCTGGCGGTCGAGGCCGACGCCATCGACCTGCCGTTCGGCAGCTTCGATCTCATCCTCTGGCCCGGCGGGCTCGACAGTATCAACGATGTTCCCGGCGCGCTGGTTCGACTGCGCGCGCTGCTCGCACCCGACGGCCTGCTGCTCGGCGCCTTTGTCGGCGACGGCAGCCTGCCCCGGCTGCGCCGCGCCGTGATGGCCGATGGCGTACGTTCGATCGCGCGGATGCATCCGCAGATCGACCTCGCCGCAATGGGCAATTTGCTCCAGCGGGTCGGCTTCGCGCTGCCCGTGGTCGATGTCGAGGCGTTGACGGTGCGTTATGGCGACGTGTTCGGGCTGGTTCGCGACCTGCGCGCGGGCGGCCTGTCGAGTCGGCTGTCCCCGGCCCCGCCGCCGCTAACGCGCGAAGAGGCGGCGCGGATCGCCGCCGCCTTTGCGACCGAGGCCGACCCTGACGGCCGCATTGGCGAACAATTTCGCCTCGTCCATTTCAGCGGCTGGGCGCCGCATCCCGATCAACCGCAGCCCGCGCGGCGCGGCAGCGGCACCGCATCGCTGAGCGAGGCGCTGAAACCGGCAAAATGAGCGTCGCTCCCCGCAGGCGCGACCGGTCAGATCAAACCAGCGCCTCGAGCAAGCCGATTAGCGGCTTGTCGGCCGGCGGCATGGCCAGGCCGTGGAGTTCGACCGGCCGCACCCAACGCAGCGCGCTCGCATGCTGCGCAACCGGCGTCCCGCGCCATTTGCGGCAGACATAGAGGAGCAGGAGCAAATGCTTGTCGCCCAGCGGCTCGCTGGCGAAACAGGCGGGGGCAAGGCAGGCGTGATCAACGTCGATCGCCAGTTCTTCCTCCAATTCGCGAATCAGCGCCTGTGCGGGCGTTTCGCCGGGTTCGATCTTGCCGCCGGGAAATTCCCATAACCCCGCCATCGACAGGCCTTCCGGACGCTGCTGTACCAACAGGCGACCGTCGCGGTCGACCAGCGCCGCCGCAACCACAATGAGACAATTTTCCAACGACTTTCCCTGCTGCGAAACCGACAAATTATTAACCCTCCTGTGCGACGACGGGCACGATCGGGAACTCTAGGACCAGAATCCCCGGATTGCACGGCTGAGGTTTCAGGTGATCGGGGCCAGACCGATCGAAACCGGGCGAGCGCCGGGCTGTCCAGGAATGCTGCTCCCGGTTCGAGACAGGGGCGGAACGATGAAGATATTTGCCGGGATGATGCGGTCGACCAGGGCCGCGACAGCAATCGAATATGGCCTGATCATCGCGCTGATCTTTATCGCGGCGATGGCGACCATCGCGGCCGTCGGCGAAGAAACCGGCAAGATGTGGCGCCATGTGGGTTCGGAGATCGATGCCGCGATGTAGCCGCCAGGCGGACAAACATCCGCCTGCCACATCGGCATGCGACCAAGTTAAGAATTTCAAAACCTATTCGACCTAGACCGGCAGCGTTGACCACGACCAGACCGTCAACAGGGTAAGTGACTTGTCAGGAGACCAGACATGAAGTTCATCAAGAAGTTCGGACGCGACACCAAGGCCGCGACCGCCATCGAATACGGCCTGATTGCCGCTCTGATCGCCGTTGGTTTGATCACCACGCTCGGGCTCGTTGGCGGCGAAGTCAACACGACCTTCGACAAGGTCAAGACCGGCCTGCAGACCGCGAACACCAAGGGTCCGTAAACCCGGACATCCTTGCGCCTGCCTCGGCAGGCCCAAAAAGGGCGGTGGAGCAATCCACCGCCCTTTTCTTGTGCTCTTCGCGCTATCGGGCCGCGTAAACGACCAGCTTCACCTTCTGCCCCGGTGTCAGACGGCTTGTGGCCGTCAGGCGGTTGAGCACCTGAAAGCGGTCGGCCTTGTAGTTGCTGTACGCCATGCGCTGGGAAAGGGTAGCGACCGTATCGCCGCGCCCCACGGTCACGACGTCGATCCGCCGCGGCTTGATCGCCGCCGCTTCGGCGGTGCTCAGCCGCCGGACGCTGTTGAACATCGAATTGAACACGCTGCCGCCGCCCGCTTTTGTCAGCGCGACGAAGTGGAAGGCGCTGCTCCGCGAAAATTCATAGGCAAAGACGGTCACATCGACCTGCCCCGACTGGGTGTTCGCGCGCGCGGTCGAATAATAGGCGGGAATGCCGTTCACCGTCGTCCGCTGCAGGCTGCCCGGGCTGATCGACGCATTGCCCGCAACCCCCTTGAACACCGCCGAGACATAGGCGTTCATATCGCCATTATAGGCGCCAGTCGAAAATTGCGCCTGCCCGCCGTTGCCGCTGACCGTCACGGCGCTGGCACCATTCTGCATCCCGTAGCCATTCGGAACCGCGAAGCGCAGCTTGAGGTCGGGGTGCAAAAACTCGTTGCCCTCGACCACGCCCTGCGCCGGATCGTCGCCGTAGAGTATATTGTCGACCGATGCGAGAAAGGCATCGGCGTTGCGCTTCCCGCCGGTTCCGCCCACGCGGGCCGCCAGCGTCTCGGCGTTGCGGACGCGCGATGCGGGGTCGGGGTGGGTACTGGCCCATTCGGGCAGCGAGCGCGCGTCGCCGCCCGCCAGCCGCGCTTCGAGACTGGTCTGGTTGGCGAGGCTGGCGAGCATCGTCGACAGCGCCATCGGATCATAACCCGCGCTGCGCAGATATTGGACGCCCAACTGATCGGCTTCCAGTTCCTGCCCGCGCGAAAAGCCCAGCGTCGCCATCTGTGCGACCTGCATCGCATTGTTCTGAAGCAGTCCGCCAAGCCCGCCGAGCAGGCCGCCATTGTCGCCGATCGCTCCGCCGAGCACTGCGCCAAGCACCCCCAAAATCTGGTTCCGCGTCGCCGCCGACTGGCGCTTTTTGCTGTGCCGCGCCGCCACATGGCCAACCTCATGCCCCAGCACGCCCGCGAGTTCGGCCTCGTCGTTCATCAGCGCCATCAGCTGGCGGGTGACATAGACATAGCCGCCGGGAATCGCGAAGGCGTTGTTCACGGGCGAATTGAGCAGGGTCACGGTGAAGTCGCTGGGTGAGCGCGACAGACCCGACTGAACCGCGATATTCTGCCCGATCCGGTTGACGTAGCTCGCCTGCGGCCCCGTATAGGCACCGCCGAATTCCGCCATCAGCTCGGGATGCGCTTCGCTCCCCTGCTTGCGGTCGGCGGGCGAAATATTGGTTGCGGTCTGGATCGCCTTGAGCTGGGCGTCGGCGACGCCGGTAAAGGCCACGCTGCCCAACGCCGCTGATGCCACCAGCTTGATCGCCAGACCTTTTTTTGTCTTCCGAGTCATCGACGCGCCTCCCTTATGCTCTCGTTGTCAGGGAATATCCCCGATTCGCCACAAGGCAAGCCACGGATGAACCACGACATGCCGGTTTTGTGTAGTGGAACGCGACATGGCCGTTCGGGTTCCGGCCCCGGCGATCGGCCAGGTCCGGCAATCCCGGCTGGACGACGAGCGGATCAGGCGCGGCCCATGGCCAGGAATTTTTCCTCGCGCGCGGCGAGCAGCGTATCGCGCGGCAAGCCCGACAACGTGTCGAGTTCGGCCGCGATCGCGTCGCCAAGCGAAGCAATCGCCACATCGGGCGCGCGGTGCGCCCCGCCCACAGGCTCGGGAATGATGCGGTCGATTACCTTCAGCGCGAGCAGATCCTCGGCCGCCATCTTCATCGCCGCCGCCGCATCGGCCGCCTTGTCCGACGTGCGCCACAGGATCGACGCGCAGCCTTCGGGCGAGATGACCGAATAGACCGCATGTTCGAACATCAGCACGCGGTTGGCGGCGGCAAGCGCGATCGCGCCGCCCGATCCGCCTTCACCGACAACCGCGGCGATCATCGGCACGCCCAGCGCAAGGCATTGTTCGGTCGAGCGTGCAATCGCTTCAGCCTGCCCGCGTTCCTCGGCCTGAATGCCCGGAAAGGCCCCCGACGTATCGACCAGCGTCACCACCGGCAGGCCGAAACGGTCGGCAAGCTGCATCAGCCGGATCGCCTTGCGATAGCCCTCGGGCTTCGCCATCCCGAAATTATGCTTCATGCGCGACGGAATATCGTCGCCCTTTTCATGGCCGATCACCATCACGCGGCGGCCGCGAAAACGCGCGAGCCCGCCCAAAATCGCCTGATCGTCACCGAAATTGCGGTCGCCGGCGAGCGGCATCCAGTCGTCGAACAATCCAGCGACATAATGTTTGAAATGCGGGCGGTCGGGGTGGCGGGCGACCTGCGTCTTTTGCCACGGTGTCAGCCGCGTGTAGATGTCGCGCAGCATCTTGGCCGATTTGGCCTCCAGCCGCACAATGTCATTGTCGATGTTGAGCGTCGGGTCGTCGCCCATCTCGCGCAATTCGGCGATCTGGCGGTCGAGCGCCGCGACGGGTTTTTCAAAATCCAGAAAGGCTGTCATCGTCGGACCGCTAAGCCGATGGCGCCGCAACGTCAACGTCTGGCGGCGCGTCATGCCCGGTTGCCATGCGTGCGAGCGGATGCCGCCGGTTGACCAGTTCGACCAGCCGGCGGCTGTCGACATGGGTATAAATCTCGGTCGTCGCGATGTCGGCATGGCCGAGCATCAACTGCAAGGCGCGCAAATCTGCGCCGCCCTCGAGCAAATGGGTGGCAAAGGCGTGGCGCAGTACATGCGGGCTGACCCCCGCAGGGTCGAGCCCCGCGCGCGCCGCCAGTTCGCGTAGCATCTGGAACAATCGCACCCGCGACAGATGCGCCTTGCCCGACGGAAACAGCCAGAGCGATCCATCGGCAAGCAAGGGCATCCAGCGATCGAGCGCGGCGCGCGACCGGTCGGACAGCGGCACCAGCCGCTCCTTGTCGCCCTTCCCCCGCACGATCAGATATTCGCGCTCGCCCGTGAGCGCGCGGCGCGGGAGCGACACCAGCTCGCTCGCGCGGAGCCCCGACCCATAGAGCAGCTCAAGCAGCAGCAGCATGCGGACCGCCGCAGCGGGCGGCGCCTCGCCCTCGGCTTCCTCGCCCGCCTGCGCGAACAGCCGGTTCACATCGTCGTGCTTCAGTATTCGCGGCAGCGGGCGCCGCGTCGTCGGGCGCGCGATATCGAGCGCAGGATTGTCGGCGCGCTCACCCTCATCGAGCAGAAAGGAAAAAAACTGGCGCAGTGCCGACAATTTGCGCGCCGCGCTGCTCGCCGCGAGCGCGTGATAATCGGCCATCAGCTTGCGCAGGCCCGCCGCATCGGTGTCGGCCAACGCGCCCTTGGTCCATTCTGCCGCTTGCTCAAGATCGCGGCGATAGGCCGCCAACGTGTTGCGCGATGCGCCGCGCTCGGCGGCCATCATCTCCAGAAAGCGCTCGATCAGCGGCCCGTCAGACATCGTAGATGTCTGACATCACGTTAGGCTCAGACACGCACCAGCGCTTCGGCCGCGATCATCCGCGCTTCGTTCGCCAGCCCGACCTCGCGCAGCGCCCGGACGATATAATAAAGATGATAGGGCGGCATTTTCGACCAGTCGCCCTGCATCCCTGCCGCCGCGAGCAACGCGACCATCCCCGGCTCGCGACGCTCGGCCGCGGACATGATCGCGCGCGACCAGCGCGTCTGCTTGCCCAGATCGACTTCCAGATCATTGGCCGCCGACGCGGTATCGCCCGCATCGATCCGGCCAAGCCCGGCCAGCCCGGCGAGCAGGAATTTCGATCGGAGCGAATCGGCGCTGTCGTCATTGCCCGAAAAATCGCCGATCCGGCCCGCCGATGTCCCGTTCAGCGGCTGCGGCGATCCGACCGCGAGCACGCCCCACGCACGGCTGCCGACCGAAATTTTCGGCGCCCACGCCATCGCGTTGCGGTCATAGCCGCCCGCGAGCATCGATCCCAAAAGCTGCCACGGATCATCGCCGACCTCGGTGCTCACCGGCAGCGCCGCCGCAGCGCGCGCGGTCGCGACCATCGCGGCATAGCCTTGCGCAGGGTTCGCGCCCCACAGGCCTTCCATCGCGGCATAGCGATCGGCGCCACGCGGCGCGCCAAAGGCGCTACGCAACTGGCTCGTCTGGTTCGCGAGCGCGTCGCCCGGTTCTTCCTCGCTCGCCGCCGCGCTGAGCAACGAGACATAGGCTTCGCTCGACAGCACGCCGCGCGCCGCGGCGTCGGGCGCGGCAGCGACGCGGTTCGCCATCTCGGTCATCGGCGCCAGCACGGTCCAGCCCTGCATATAGGCGGGTGCCGAGGCGCGCAGCGGGTCGGGGATCGGAATCGCCGTCGCAGTCGCCATGCCGAAGCGCCAGCTGGTCAGCCGGTCGACCTTGTCCCACTCGATCGTCGTCGAGCGCCGCCCGGCGCCCGTTGCCCCGAGCACACGCTCGGCCAGCAATATGTCGAAATTCGAAATCTTGCCGCTCGACCGGACACGCCCGATCGCCCAGCCCGCCGGTCCGGCGTCGCCCTGCAGGCCCGAACAGATTGCGGATGACAGTCTCCACCCCTGCTCGTCGCCATGCGCAAGGCCCGCGGGGACATAGGGACACAGCCCCGCCGGATCGGCATTGGCCAGATAGGTTTGCTGCGCGACCGACACCAGCCGCGGGCTCGCGCGGTCATAATCGACCGATTGCACGATCCAGCGCGCCGCGATCGATTCGCCCATGCGCAGCAGCAACGCCGCGCGATCGGCGGCGAGGTCGGCACCGTTGATCGTCGCCGGCGTGTCGATCGCCGAGGTCAGCGACCGGCGCAAAAGAATCTGCCCCCAGCGCGACGCCATCGTCCCGCGCGTGCCGCGCATGATCGCAGCGGCATATTGGCCGCGAACGCCAAAGGCGTCGGGGGCGAGCCCGCCGGTTTCGGGGGTCAGCGGACCGATTCGCGTCAGCAAACGACGCGCTCCCGGCGGCAAATCATATTTCAGCGTGCCGGGCGCAACCTCTTCGCCGTCTTCGCCTTCTTCGCCAGCCGCAGCCGTGGTCACGGGCGCGGCGCTCGTACCGGTGCTGCCGACCGTCGGCGTCACCGACGGCGCGGCGGTTCCCGCTTTCGGCGTCGATGTTGGCGCGGGGGTCGACGAAGGCGTCGGCGAAGGACGCGGGGTCGGCGCCGGCGTGTCTGCGGGCTTGCCAAATCCTTCCGGCAACAGCGACTCCTGCGCCAGCGCGGGCAGGACCAGCGCGGCGGCGAGCGCGGCGCCCGACAGGCCGAGGCTCAGCGAAACAATTTTTTTCTTCATCGCGGAGCGCTTTCGGCAATCTTGTCGGTCACATCAACCTCAATCATTCGTGGCGCAATCGGCCGGCCCATAAAGAACAGCAGTAACCAGAACGCCGCAAGCAACAACGTCAACACGATCAACCGTGCCATCCAGCGGCCTTTTCCGGATCTGTCCTTCGCGCGCAATATCCCGTGCCCACAGTTCGTCGCGTTGCCACCGCGAAGCAAAAACATTGTCCCGCGCGGTTCGGGCGGTATAGCCGCGCGGACTATGACGCGAAACCCGAAAAGCCCCACATCAGCGATCCCGCCGTCGATCCGGCAGCGGCCGATCGTGCTCGTCGGGCTGATGGGGTCGGGAAAATCGACGATCGGGCGGCGGTTGGCGGCGCGACTGGGCATGGCTTTCGCCGACGCCGATGACGAGATCGAACATGCCGCAGGGATGACGATTTCGGAAATGTTCGCCAAATTTGGCGAAGCGCATTTCCGCGACGGCGAACGCCGCGTGATCGCGCGCGTCCTCGAAGGGAAACCGCTGGTGCTCGCGACCGGCGGCGGCGCCTTCGTCAACGAAGAGACCCGCGCGCTGATTCTGGAACGCAGCCTGTGCATCTGGCTCGACGCCGATATTCCCACGCTGGTCGAACGTGTCGGACGCCGCAGCCATCGCCCGCTGCTCAAGGATCGCGACCCCGCCGAAGTGCTCCGCGAACTCGCCGCAGTCCGCAACCCCATCTATGCCGAGGCGCATCTGCGCGTCAGTTCGGCCAGCAATCCGCACGAACATACGGTGCAGGCGATTTTGGAGGCTCTCGCAACATGCAAAATGTGACCGTCGATCTTGGCGCGCGCAGCTATCCGATTTTGATCGGCGACGGCCTTATCGCCGAAATCGGTACGCATGTCGCACCGCTGCTGCGCCGTCCGCGCACGATGGTTGTGACCGACAGCCATGTCGCGCCGCATTATCTGGCGACCGTCGAAGCCACGCTGACCGGCGCCGGAATCGCGGTTTCGTCGCTCATCCTCGATCCGGGCGAAGGCAGCAAAAGCTGGGCGGGCCTCGCGCGCCTCACCGAATGGCTGATCGGCGAAGGCGCCGAACGCAGCGACCATGTCATCGCGCTCGGCGGCGGCGTAATCGGCGACCTCGTCGGTTTCGCGTGCAGCATCGTCAAGCGCGGCTGCGCCTTTGTTCAGATTCCGACCACGCTTCTGGCACAAGTCGACAGCAGCGTCGGCGGCAAGACCGCGATCAATGTGCCCGCGGGCAAGAATCTGATCGGCGCTTTCCACCAGCCCGCGCTGGTGCTGATCGATCCGACCACGCTGACCACCCTGCCCCGCCGCGAACTCGCTGCAGGCTATGCCGAAGTCGTCAAATATGGCCTGATCGACGACGCCGCTTTCTTCACCTGGTGCGAGGAGCATGGCGCGGCGCTGCTCGAAGGCGACAGCGCGGCACGCCACAAGGCGATTGCGCATAGCGTCACCGCCAAGGCGCGCATCGTCGCCGCCGACGAGCGCGAGACGCAAGATGTCCGCGCGCTGCTCAACCTCGGCCACAGCTTCGGCCACGCGCTCGAGGCCGAGACCGGCTATTCGGACAAATTGCTTCATGGCGAAGCGGTCGCAGCGGGCATGGCGCTCGCGCATCGTTTCTCGGCTGCGAATGGCCTCTGCTCCGCCGCCGACGCTGACCGCGTCGCGGCGCATCTCGCCGCGGTCGGCCTGCCGCACGACCTCGCCAGCGCCGGGGTGAATGCCGATGGCGCGACGCTTGCGGCGCATATGGCGCATGACAAAAAGGTACGCGGCGGCAAGCTGCCGCTGATCCTGACGCGCGGAATCGGCGAGAGCTTCGTCACCGACGAATATAGCCTCGATGTGGTCGCGGCCTTTCTCGACGGCGAAAGATCAGCGCGCGGCTGATTGGGCGGCGCGTTCGGCTTCCTCTTCCTTCGCGGCCTTGGCCGCGAGGCGCCGCTGGCGCAATATTTCGAGCACGCTCGCCGCCTCGCGTCCGCCACCGGGCTTGAACCGGTGGTCCATCCCCGCCGACAGGTCGCCATCGACCATCTGCGCATCGAAGCGCGTCTGGTCCATGTGGCGCAGCGCGGTCTCGACATCCTCCATCTCGCGCGGATCGACGCCCAGTTGTTCGAGCGCCATCAGCCCGAGCGCGATCGAGCTTTCATATACTTCGCGCACCGCGCCGCTCGCTCCCGCACCGTCGATCGCCATCAACTGGCGGCGGTCGAAGACGCGCATCAGCACCTTCGCCTGCGGAAAGGCGTCGACGATCGGCTTGAGCGTCGCGGCATCAACCGACGCGTCATCGATGCAGTAAATGATCAGCCGCGCCTCGTCGGCGCCCGCGCGGCGGAGCAAATCGGGGCGCAGCCCGTCGCCGAAATACACTTTGGTATCGAAACGCCCCGACCGTTCGATCTGGGCGGGCTTCTTGTCGATCAGCGTCACCGAACAGGCGACCCCGTGCAGCATCTGCGCCACGGTCTGGCCAAAGCGGCCATAACCGATCACGATCGCCGATCCGCGCGGCGCATCCTTCGGATCCTCAAGTTCGGGCCCGTCGCGGTCGGGCGCGAATTCCAGATTCCGCGCGAACAGCATCAGGAACGGCGTCGATATCATCGACAGCGTCACAACAGCACTGAACAGACTCGCGGCTTCGGGCTCGATCAGCAGAGCGTCGGACGCTTGGGTGAACAACAGGAAGCCGAATTCGCCGCCCTGACTGAGCAGCAGGCCAAGCCCGAGCGCGGCCTTCCATGTCTTGCCGAACAGACGCAGAATGACGGTAAGGACCGATAGCTTTACCACGACGAGCCCTGCCGCCAGCGCCACCACGCGCATGGGGTCCGCAAGGATCACGTTGATATCGAGCACCATGCCGACCGCGAGGAAAAAGAGGCCGAGCAGGATCAGGCGGAAGGGTTCGACATCGGCCTCTATCTCGTGCCGATAGGGCGAATCGGCGAGCATGACGCCGGCGATGAACGCGCCGAGCGCGGGCGACAGGTGCAGGCTGTGCATCAGCGCTGCGCTCGCCAGCACGGTGAGCAGACCGACGACAACGAACAATTCGCGCTCGCCATACCGGCCAATGACACGGAGCAACGGATTGAGAATGAAACGCCCCGCCAGCACCAGCCCGACGATCGCCAGCACCGTATAGAGCGCCATCATCGCCCCCGGCGGCGCCGAGGGGTCGGCGGGCGCACGCGACAGCGCCGCGACGATGGTGATCATCGGCACGATCGACAGATCCTGGAACAGCAGGATCGAAAAGGCCTTCTCGCCAAAGGGCGAGTTGATCCGGCCCGAGCTTTTGAGGCCAGGCAGCACCTGCGCGGTCGACGACAGTGCCAGCGGCAGCCCGAGCGCGAGCGACGCCTGCCAGCTGAAGCCCAAAGTCACGAAAATCAGCCCGGTCAGGATCACCCCGGTGACCACGACCTGTGCGAGGCCGAGGCCGAAGATCGCCCGCCGCAGCTCCCACAATCGCCGCGGATGCAGTTCCAGCCCGACGAGGAAGAGCAGAAAGGCGATACCGATTTCGGCAAAGGCGAGTTTCGATTCGCCGCCGCCTACCAGCCCCAGCCCGTGCGGACCGACGAGCGCACCCGCGACCAGATAGCCAAGCACCGCACCGAGGCCGAGGCGGCGGAAAATTAGCACAAACAAGGTCGCGACCCCCAGCAGGATCGCGCCTTCGATCAATTGGGCATCGGCAGATGTTTCGGCTGCGGCCCCCGCGGCGGCAGTCGCGAGGCCGATTATCGTCATGCCCCGACTACCTGCCCCTGAAGCGCCTGGATCGCCGCGTCAAAGGGCAGCAGGATCGCGCCGTGCCGCGCCGGATAGTCGCGCGCCGGAGCAAGCAGGTCGAACCCCGGCCAGTCGGGCGGCGTGCTGTCCGCACCGCCAAACCATGCCGCGATCGCGTCGCGCGCGCTGCGCAATTCGCTGAGGTCGCGTCCCGGGGAATGACGCGCGAGCAGGGTCGCCGCCGCCTGTCCCAGCGCACACGCCTCGACATGCATGCCGACCGTCGTCACACGCCCCGCGGCGTCGGTATCGAGGTCGAGGAGAATCGCGCTGCCGCACAAGGGCGCGCGCGCGCTGACGCGCAGCCGCGCATCGGGGTTCGGCAGATGCTCGGCCGCCGCAACCGCCAGCGACAAAATGTCGCGGTTATAAAGCGGCGCGCTCATTGCCCGCCCGCGCTCTGCCGGGTGGCCTCAGCCGCGGCCGCGCGGGCCTCGGCGCGGCGGTCGGCGATGACCTTGCTCATAGCTTGGCTCGTCGCGCTGAGCGCGGGATAGCTGCGGCTGTCGGTCAGCCACGCCGGACGCTGCGCATTGCCGTAACCGATGTCGTAAAGCAGCGTCGCGATCATGAAGCCGATGGTCGCGACGATTAGCCCCTTCACCGCGCCAAAGCCCGCACCAAGCCCGCGATCGAAACCGCCGACGATCGACGCGCGGCTGCGCTGCCCCATCGCGCGCCCGCCCCATTTGGTGAGGATGAACACGCCGCCGAACAACAGCACGAACGCCAGCATCGCGGCGCCGCCCTCGGTCCCGACCCAGCCGCTGACGAAATCGGTCACGACAGGGTGAAAGAAACGCACCGCCGCGATCGCGAGTATCCACGCAAGAAGGCTCGTCACCTCCTGCACCAGCCCGCGCATGAAGCCGAGCACCGCGAAGCCGCCGACCAGCGCCAGCACCGCAATATCCAATGATGTCAGACTTCCCATTTGCCGTGCGCTAGTCGCGCCCAAGCATCAGGTCAACGAGTTCGCCGAGCCGCTCAAAGCCGGAGACGCTGATCCCCTTCACAGCCTTCATCCCCTTCGGCCCCCAGCCGGTTGAAAAACCGAGCTTTGCCGCTTCGCGCAGGCGCAGCGCATCGTGCGAGACCTGCCGCACCTCGCCCGACAGCGACAATTCGCCAAAGACAATCGCGTCGGCGGGCACCGGCCGCTCGGTGAAGGCCGAAATCAGCGCCGCGGCGACGGCAAGGTCGGCGGCGGGATCGGTCAGGCGGTATCCGCCCGCGATGTTCAGATAGACTTCGGCCGCGCCCATTTGCAGCCCGCAGCGCGCTTCGAGCACCGCGAGCACCATCGCGAGCCGCCCGCTGTCCCATCCGACCACGGCGCGCCGGGGAGTGGCCCCGCTTGCCAGCCGCACTGTCAGCGCCTGCACCTCGACCAGCACTGGCCGCGTGCCTTCCAATGCGGGGAACACCACCGACCCCGGCACATCGCGGCTGCGGTCGGTCAGGAACAGGCTCGACGGGTTCGAAACCTCGCCGAGCCCCTCTTCGCCCATCGCAAAGACACCGATCTCGTCGGTGCCGCCGAAGCGGTTCTTCACCGCGCGCAGGATGCGATACTGGTGGCTGCGCTCACCTTCGAACGCCAGAACCGTGTCCACCATATGCTCGAGTACCCGAGGCCCCGCAATCGTCCCGTCCTTGGTGACATGCCCGACGAGAACGATCGCCGCGCCGCCATCCTTGGCGTAACGGATCAGTTCCTGCGCGCTCGCGCGAACCTGGCTCACCGTCCCCGGCGCGCTGTCGATCAGGTCGCTGTGCATCGTCTGGATCGAATCGATGACGACGAAATCGGCCGACTGCCGATCGAGCGTCGCGAGAATGTCGCGCACCGATGTCGCGCTTGCCAGCGCGACCGGCGCATCGCCGAGCCCGAGCCGCTGCGCGCGCAGCCGCACCTGCGCCGCCGCCTCCTCGCCGCTGATATAGACCACCGACTTTCCTGCCTTCGCGAGGCGCCCGGCCGCCTGCAGAAGCAGTGTAGATTTGCCGATCCCGGGGTCACCGCCGATCAAAGTCGCCGATCCCGCGACGAAACCGCCGCCGAGCGCGCGGTCGAATTCGGCGATTCCGCACAGCATGCGATCGGGCATCTTGCTGTCGGCATCGAGCGTTTCGAGCACCAGCGTACGCCCGCCCTTGCTGAGGTCATGCTTCGCCGAAAAAACGGTCTCGCCCGCCTCCTCGACCAGCGTGTTCCATTCGCCGCAATCGGCGCACTGCCCCTGCCAGCGATAGGTCGCGGACCCGCAATTCTGGCAGACATATTGACGTTTCGCTTTGGCCATGCGGCTCGCATAATCGGAACAAAGATGGAACGCCAGTGGTTTCCCACGAAGAAGGGTGGGGACGGTTCAGTTTTTCCCGCCATTGCTCTAGGGGGATCGGCAACGACCGAATCGCCCCCCGAAAGGAAGCCTGCGCCATGAAATTCTTCGCTGACACTGCCGAAATCGCCGATATTCAGGAGCTCGCCGCGACCGGCCTGCTCGACGGCGTCACCACCAACCCGTCGTTGATCGCCAAGTCCGGCCGCGATTTCAAGGAAGTAACCCGCGAAATCTGCGCGCTGACCAACGGCCCGGTGTCGGCCGAAGTCGTCGCGCTCGACCATGCGACGATGATGCAGGAAGCCGAAATCCTCCGCAAGATTGCCGACAATGTCTGCATCAAGGTGCCGCTGACGATCGACGGGCTCAAGACCTGCAAGGCGCTGACCAGCGACGGCACGATGGTCAATGTCACGCTCTGCTTCTCGGCTGCACAGGCGCTGCTCGCCGCCAAGGCCGGCGCGAGCTTCGTCTCGCCCTTCGTTGGCCGTCACGACGACAATGGCTTCGACGGAATGCAGCTGATCGCCGACATTCGCCTGATCTACGACAATTATGACTATGACACCGAAATCCTGGTCGCCAGCGTCCGCCACGGCATCCACGTCCTCGAAGCCGCCAAGATCGGCGCCGACGTGATGACCGCACCGCCGTCGGTCATCAAGGGCCTGTTCAAGCATATCCTGACCGAAAAGGGCATCGAAGGCTTCCTCGCCGATTGGGCGAAGACCGGCCAGTCGATCTGATTCCAGTCATTGTCTCCGCCTTCGCGGGGGCGATGATTGCTTTCCAGTTGACGTAAACGTTAACTTCGGCCGATAGTTTTCCCAGACAGCCGGGATTCGCCTTGTCGCGACCCCGGCCAATGGGAGAGATTTGATGACCGACACCGCTGCACCCGCCGTTCTCACGGAGCGTCAGGGCCATATATTGATCGTCACGATCAACCGGCCCGAGGCGCGCAACGCGATTAACGCCGCGGTTCATGTCGGCATCGGCACCGCGCTCGAAGAGGCCGAGAACGACCCCGAAATTCGCGTCGTGATCGTCACCGGTGCAGGTGACAAGAGCTTCTGCGCCGGCGCTGACCTTGTCGCGCTGTCGCGAGGCGAGATGCTCCAGCCCGCCGACAAGACGCAGCAGGCGTGGGGATTTGCCGGTATGGTCGCACACCCGATCTCGAAACCGGTCATCGCCGCGGTCAACGGCTTCGCCTTTGGCGGGGGCTGCGAAATCGCGTTGATGAGCGACCTCGTCGTTGCCGCCGATCATGCCCAGTTCGGCCTGCCCGAGGTCAAGGTCGGGCTGTTCGCGGCGGCGGGCGGCGCCTTCCGCATCGTCAAGCAGCTGCCGCAGAAGATCGCGATGGAGCATCTGCTCACCGGCGATCCCTTCGATGCCGCGACTGCCCAGCGCTATGGCTTCGCCAACCGCGTCGTTCCGCTCGCCGACCTCATGCCCACCGCGATCGCGCTCGCCGAAAAGATCGCAGGCAACGCCCCGCTGTCGGTGCAAACCTCGAAGCGCGTCGCACTCCGCATCGCCGACGGCCAGATCGCCGGCGACGACGCGCATTGGGCCGAGAACAGCCGCGAGCGCAAGGCACTGATGTCCAGCGAGGATGCGCGCGAAGGCCCCCTCGCCTTCGCTCAAAAGCGCAAGCCCGAGTGGAAGGCGCGCTGACCATGATCATGACCGATCCCGAACGCATTCCCGTCATCATCGGCGTCGGGCAGGTCAACGACCGGCCCGAAGACTCCGATCAGGGGCTCGACTCGCTCGGGCTGATGGTCGCCGCGCTGAAGGCGGCCGAGGCCGACGCCGGCGGCGGATTGCTGACCGATCTCGACAGCCTCGCGATCGTCGACCAGATCAGCTTTCGCGACCTTGGCAATTTGTGCGAACCGCTCGCCGCCACGATCGGCGCCACCCCGGCGGTCAATTATCAGTCGGCGGCGCCGCACGGCGACACCCCGGTCCGCCTGCTCAACGAGGCGGCGAACCGCATTGGCGCGGGCGAAATCAAACTCGCGGCGATCGTCGGCGGCGAGGCGCTGCGCACCGCCGCCGGCCGCGCCGCGAAACGCGCGCAGGGTGAGGACAAAAGCTACAATGCCGTGCGCGCGGTTTCGAACCGGCGCGAACCCAACTATGCCCAGCTCCACGGCCTGTCGGCGCCGGTCGATGTCTATCCGCTTTACGAAAATGCGACCCGCGCCGCGTGGGGGCAGAGCCTCGCCGAAGCGCAGGGCGAAAGCGCCGCCATCTGGTCGCGTTTCTCCGAAGTCGCCGCCGCGAACGACGGCGCGTGGATCCGCAAGCCCGCGAGCCCCGACGCGATCCTGACCGTCGACGAGCGCAACCGGCCGATCGCCTTTCCCTATTCGAAGCTGATGGTCGCCAACAGTTCGGTGAATCAGGGCGCGGGCTTCATCGTGACGAGCATCGCCGAGGCGTGGCGGCGCGGCATCCCCGAGGAGCGGCTGATCCATATCGGCATGGGCGCCGCGGCAAAGGAGCCCGCGAACATCCTCCACCGCGACCGCTACGACGGCAGCGTCAGCATGGAGACGAGCATCAACCGCACGCTGGGCCTCAACGGCATGACCGTCGCCGATTTCGACCATGTCGAACTCTACAGTTGCTTCCCCTGCGTCCCCAAAATGGCGCGGCGGACGCTGGGCTGGCCGGTCGACAAGCCCGCCACCGTGTTCGGCGGGTTGACCTTCGGCGGCGGCCCGATCGCCAATTATATGAGCCACGCGATCGTCTCGATGGTCGAAAAGCTGCGTCAAGAAGGCCGTTATGGCTTCCTCTTCGCCAATGGCGGCTTCGCGACCGACAATCATTGCATCATATTGGGCAAACAACGCATCGCCGCCGCAAACTTCCCGCAGGATTTCGACTATCAGGCCGAAGCCGATACCGCGCGCGGCGCGGTGCCCGAACTGGTCAAGGACTATGCAGGCCCCGCGACGATCGAAAGCTACACCGTCTTTTACGGTCGCGACGGGAGCCCCAAGGCCGGGGTTGTCGTCGCGCGCACCCCCGAAGGCGCACGAACGCTGGCGCATGTCGATGTAAGCGATGGCGCGATGCTGGCGTTTCTGACCGACGGAACTGAGGAGCCGGTAGGCACCAAAGGGCAGATCGTGCCGCTGGGCGAGGACCGTTTCGGGTGGCACGCGGCCTAAACCTCTCCCCTCCCGCAAGCGGGAGGGGGACTGGTCAAATCTCGAACGAAACCCCCTGCGCCAGCGGCAGTGCATCCGAATAGTTGATCGTGTTGGTCGCGCGACGCATATAGGCGCGCCAGGCGTCCGATCCGCTTTCGCGGCCGCCGCCCGTCTCCTTTTCGCCGCCAAACGCCCCGCCGATTTCCGCGCCCGACGTGCCGAGGTTGACGTTGGCAATGCCACAGTCGGACCCGCTCGCAGCGAGGAAACGCTCGGCCTCGGTCAGATCACGGGTGAAGATCGCCGACGACAACCCCGCCGCAACCCCATTGTGAAGGTCGATCGCGGAATCGAGATCATAATAGCGCATCACATAAAGGATCGGTGCAAACGTCTCTTCGCACACCGGCCCGGTCTGCGACGGCATTTCGACCAGCGCGGGCTTCACATAATAGCTTGCCCCCTCACCGACCCGTGTCCCGCCATGAACGACGCCGCCGGCGGCGCGTGCCGCGCCCAGTGCCGCCTCCATGGCCTCAAACGCCGCGCGGTCGATGAGCGGCCCGACCAGCACCTCACCCTCCAGCGGATTGCCGACCGCGACGCTGGCATATGCGGCCTTCAATCGCCCGACGAAGCCATCGTAAATACTGTCGTGAACGAAAAGTCGTCGCGTCGTCGTGCAACGCTGTCCAGCGGTCCCCATCGCGCCAAAGGCGATGCCGCGCAGCGCGAGATCGAGGTCGGCCGACGGCGCAACGATCGCGCCATTGTTGCCGCCCAGCTCGAGGATCGCGCGCGCGAACCGCGCCGCAATCCGCGGCGCCACCGCCCGGCCCATCCGTGTCGATCCGGTCGCCGACACCAGCGCGACGCGCACGTCGTCGACCAGCGCTTCGCCCGCCTCGCGCCCGCCAATCAGCACCTGCGCCAGCCCCTCGGGAGCGTCGCCGAAACGCGCCGCGGCGCGATCGAAAATCGCCTGCACCGCGAGCGCGGTCAGCGGCGTCTTTTCCGACGGCTTCCAGATGACGGCATTGCCGCACACCAGCGCCAGCGCGGCATTCCACGCCCACACCGCAACCGGGAAGTTGAAAGCCGAGATCACCCCGACGACGCCGAGCGGGTGCCATTGCTCCATCATCCGGTGCCCCGGCCGCTCGGTTGCTATCGTCAGCCCGTATAATTGGCGCGAGAGGCCGACTGCAAAGTCGCAGATGTCGATCATCTCCTGCACTTCGCCCGCGCCTTCGGACGCGATCTTGCCCGCCTCGATCGTCACCAGCTGCGCCAGATCATCTTTCGCCGCGCGCAATTCCTCGCCCCACAGTCGTACCAGCTCGCCGCGCCGCGGCGGCGGGACATGGCGCCAGTAGCGGAACGCCGCAGTCGCCGCATCCAGTCGTTCGTCGATCGCGGCCGCATCGGAGACGCGCACGCGCGCGACCTCTTCGCCGGTCAGCGGGGTCACCGACGGCATCGATCCGTCGGTCCACAGCGCCGGATCGACCCCCAGCCCGCCGAGCAGCCGTTCGATCGTCTGGCCCATTTCCGTCATTATCTGTCCCTCCGTCGGTAGTCCGGCCGCCCCTTGCCTCTTGCGACAATCGGCCTATCGCACCATGAGCGCATTGCAAAGCCAAGCGGGAGAGTCTTCAACGTGTCGTCCGAACTGCCCCCCTCCGAACCCCTGATCCCGGTCCCGGCCGATGCCGCCGCGAACACGCACTGCACCGCCGCCGACTATGACCGCCTCTACGCGCAAAGCATCGCCGATCCCGACGCCTTCTGGGCCGAACAGGCACAGCGCATCGACTGGATGACGCCCCCGACAAAGATCGCGGGCTGGTCGTTCGATCCGGTCGAGATCAAATGGTATGAGGATGGCGTCCTCAATCTTTGCCACAATGCGATCGACCGCCATGTCGCGGCCGGAAACGGCGACCGCACAGCGATCATCTTCGAACCCGACGCCCCCGACGGCGAGACGCGGACGATCAGCTATGCCGCGCTGCTTGCCGACGTGATCCGCATGGCGAATACGCTGAAAAAGCTGGGCGTCCGGAAGGGCGACCGCGTCACCATCTATATGCCGATGATCCCCGAAGGCGCGGTCGCGATGCTCGCCTGCGCGCGCATCGGCGCGGTCCACAGCGTGATCTTCGGCGGCTTCTCGCCCGAGGCGATCCACGGCCGCATCGAGGATTGCGCGAGCGACTGGGTGATCTGCGCTGACGAAGGCCTGCGCGGCGGCAAGACGATCCCGCTGAAAGCCAATGTCGACAAAGCGCTCGAACGCGTCGATGTGAAGGCGGTGCTCGTCATCGCCCACACCGGCGGCGATATCGCCATGAAGGAAGGCCGCGACCATTGGTATGACGCGCTGTCGGCCGAGGTCGATTCGACCTGCCCGTGCGAGCCGATGAACGCCGAAGATCCGCTGTTCATTCTCTACACCTCGGGCTCGACCGGCAAGCCGAAGGGCGTGCTCCACACGGTGGGCGGCTATTCGGTCTGGACAGCCAGCACCTTCCATTATGGCTTCGACTATCGCCCCGGCGAGGTCTTCTGGTGCAGCGCCGACATCGGCTGGGTTACCGGACATAGCTATGTCGTCTATGGCCCGCTGCAAAATGGCGCGACGAGCCTGATGTTCGAGGGCGTGCCCAACTATCCCGGCCACGACCGCTTCTGGCAGGTCGTCGACAAGCATAAGGTCAACATCCTCTACACCGCGCCGACCGCGATCCGCGCGTTGATGCGCGAGGGCGATGATTATGTGACCCGCCACGACCTCAGCTCGATCCGCCTGCTCGGCAGCGTCGGCGAACCGATCAATCCCGAAGCGTGGCGCTGGTATCATCAGCTCGTCGGCAAGGGCCGCGTCCCCGTCGTCGACACATGGTGGCAAACCGAAACCGGCGGGATCATGATCACCACCCTCCCCGGCGCACACCCGATGCAGCCGGGCAGCGCCGGGCGGCCCTTCTTTGGCATCCGGCCGCAGCTCGTCGATGCCGAGGGTGACGTCCTCGCCGACGAACAGATCGGCGGCGCGACCGAGGGCAACCTCTGCATCACGCACAGCTGGCCGGGTCAGGCGCGCACGCTTTACGGCGATCATCAGCGCTTCGCCGAAACCTATTTCTCGACCTATAAGGGCAAATATTTCACCGGCGACGGCTGCCGCCGCGACGGTGACGGCTATTGGCGGATCACCGGGCGCGTCGACGATGTCATCAACGTCTCGGGCCACCGCATGGGCACCGCCGAGGTCGAAAGCGCGCTGGTGCTCCACGCGTCGGTCGCCGAGGCCGCGGTCGTCGGCTTCCCGCACGACATCAAGGGTCAGGGCATCTACGCCTATGTCACGCTCAACGCCGGGGTCGAGCCGACCGACGAAGTTGCCGCCGCGCTCAAGCAGCAGGTGCGCACCGAAATCGGCCCGATCGCGACCCCCGACCATATCCACCTGACGCCCGGCTTGCCCAAGACGCGCTCAGGCAAGATCATGCGCCGTATTTTGCGCAAGATTGCGGAGAATGATTTCGGGTCGCTGGGCGATACATCGACGCTCGCCGATCCGGGCCTGGTCGATGGACTGATCGAAGGGCGAAAGAACAGGTAATCTCACTATCGTCATCCCGGACTTGATCCGGGATTCATTCCGACGGCGCGGCTGTGGACCCCGGATCAAGTCCGGGGTGACGATGATAAATACGCTATCGCTGCGTCAGAAATGAAAGTCGGGCAATTCGGCCAGCGCCATCCCCAGCGCTTCGGCCCAGCCGTCGGCGACGCTGTCGAAATAAGGATCGTCACGCTCGAACCGCCGCTCGCGCACCGTCGTGAAATCGTCGCGCTCATGCACGCGCAGGTCGATCGGCAAATCGACCCCGGCATTCGCCCGGATTGTCGAATCGAACGAGACACAGAGCAATTTCACCGCATCCTCGAACGACATCGCGGGATCATAGGATCGCACGATGATCGGGCGCCCGTATTTCGTCTCGCCGATCTGGAAGAAGGGATTATCCTCCCCCGCCTCGATGAAATTGCCTTCGGGATAGATGAGGAACAACCGCGGTTCGGCGCCCTTGATCTGCCCGCCGACGATCAGCGAGGCGCGAAACAGCGATTCGGCGGCCGGACCTGCGGGATTGTGGCGCATCACGATCTGACGCAGCGTCTCGCCGATGATCGTCGCGACCTGAAACATCGACGGCGCGGCGAGGATCGACGGATTGCGTTCTTCGGGCGCCTTGGTGCGCTCATCGAGGATGCTGACCACCGCCTGCGTCGTTGCCAGATTTCCCGCCGACATCAAGGTGATGACGCGCTCGCCCGGGACGTGCCAGCTGCGCATCTTGCGGACCTGCGAAATGTCGTCGACACCCGCATTGGTGCGGGTGTCCGACATGAACACCAGCCCCTTGTTCAAACGCATGCCGACGCAATAAGTCATGTTTTTCCGGTTTCCCAAGGCTGCCCCGGCCCGGCTTATTGCTGGACCTGCAACTGAACAACCAGATTTTCCTGCGCCGCACCATAGCGCATTCCGCGAACCGGGGCGGCATCGCGATAATCGAGCCCGGTCGCGACCCGGATATAGCGCTGGTCGGGCGAATGGCCGTTGCTGACATCGAAACCGATCCAGCCGATATGGTCGAAATGCGCCTCGGCCCACGCATGGGTCGCGTCCTGATGCGTCCGGTCGTTCATCATCAGATAGCCCGAGACATAACGCGCCGGGTGACCCAGATGGCGCATCGCGGCGATGAAGATATGCGCATGATCCTGACACACGCCGCCCTCGCCGCCCAGCGCCTGCTCGGCGGTCGTCTCGGCATCGGTCATGCCGATCCGGTAGGCCAGCCGGTCGATGATCAGCCCCGACAGCGCGTGCGCGCGCTCGATCTCGCTTGCATGATCGCGGCCCAACGCGGCGGTCAGCGCGCGCACCTGCCGCCCCGCGCGCGTCAGCGCGGTCGGGCGCAGGAAGGTCCACAGCGGCATCGCGCCGCGGTGCGGCCCGATCACCCCGTCCCATGTCTCCAGCTCGACCTCGCCGTGACAGCGGATGACCAGCTCGCTCGCCCCGCCCGCCACCGCGATCAGGTCGACGCCATTGCCATGATGGTCGGTGTAGTGGAGCTGCTGCGCACCACCCTCGACGTCGATCGTCCAGTCGATCACGCGCTGCTGCCCCGGCCGGTCCTTGGGCATCAGTTTGAGCTGCTGCAGCGCATAGCCGACGGGGGCATCATATTGATAACTTGTGGTATGTTCGACGCGCAGCCTCATGAACGGACCCTATTCCACAAACCGGTAATCGCGCTCGATCTGCCGCGCGAGCGCGGCCGTGGCGCGAAGAAAGCCGGTGACATATTCGTGCAGCCCGCCGTCGAAGATCGACTGGATCGGCCCGGCGAGCCGTTCGCGGTTCAGCGCCGCGGCCATCCGCCCCGCCTCGGTCGGCTCGCCATAGCCCTCGGCCAGCTGCGCCAGATTATCCTCCATCCGCTCGCAGCAAAAGGCGAGGCTGCGCGGCATTTGGCGATAGAGGATCAGGAATTCGGCGATTTTCAGCGCGCTGATCTCGGCGCCATAGAGCCAGCGATAGGCGCGGTGCGCCGACACCGATCGCAGGATCGTTTCCCACTGCACATTGTCGATCGTCGTGCCGATATGCGCAACGGATGGCAGCAGCAGATAATATTTGACGTCGAGGATGCGCGCGGTGTTGTCGGCGCGTTCGAGCAGGGTGCCGAGCAGCGAGAAATAATAACCGTCGTTGCGCAGCATCGTCCCGTTGATCGCACCGCGCACCTGCGCGCTTTGCTGGCGGATCGTTGTCAGCACGTCGGGCAGATCATCCTCGCGCACCGGCCGCTTGAGCAGCGCGACAAGCGTCATCCAGCTGGTGTTGACCGCCTCCCACGTCTCGCGGGTCAGCGCGGTGCGCGCGGTACGGGCATTGTCGCGCGCCTGCTTGACCACCGACATGATGCTCGACGGATTGGCAGGATCGCGCAGCAGAAAATCGATCACCCGCGCCGAACTATAGTCGCCGTGCGCCGCCTGAAACGCCTGATTGACCCCCGCGGTGACCAGCACCGATTTCCATTCGGCAGGCGCGGTCGCCGACCGGGTCAGCGCGATGCGGAAACCCGCGTCGATCAGGCGGGCATTATTCTCGCTGCGTTCGAGGTAACGCGCCATCCAGAAGAGGCTGCCTGCGGTTTTGCCTAGCATCAGTCTTCCAACACCCACGTATCCTTGGTCCCGCCACCCTGGCTCGAATTCACCACCAGCGACCCGCTGGTCATCGCAACGCGGGTCAATCCCCCCGGCGTAATCGTCACCCCCTGCGGCGACATCAGGACAAAGGGCCGCAAGTCGACATGGCGCGGCGCCAGCCCCTTTTTGGTGAAGATCGGCACGGTCGACAGCGACAGCGTCGGTTGCGCGATATAATTTCCGGGGTTCGCCTCCAGCTTGGCACGGAAAACCGCGAGTTCCTTCTTGCTCGCCGCCGGACCAACAAGCATCCCGTAACCACCCGACCCATGGACTTCCTTGACCACCAGTTCGGGAAGCCGATCGAGCACTTCGCGCAAATGGTCGGGCTCCGAACAGCGCCACGTCGGCACATTGGGCAATAGTGCCTTTTCGCCGGTGTAGAATTCGATGATATCGGGCATGTAGCTGTACAGCGCCTTGTCGTCGGCGATGCCAGTGCCCGGCGCATTGGCGATGGTGATGCCTCCGGCGCGATACACATCCCAGATGCCGGGGACACCGAGCATCGAATCGGGACGGAAATTCAGCGGGTCGAGATAATCATCGTCGACGCGGCGATAGAGGACGTCGATCGCGCGATACCCTTGCGTCGTCCGCATCGCGACGCGGCCGTCGACGACGCGCAGATCATGCCCCTCGACCAGTTCGGCGCCCATATGATCGGCGAGGAAGCTATGCTCATAATAGGCGCTGTTGTGGATCCCCGGGGTCAGCACCGCGACTGTCGGGGTGCCCTGACACGCGGGTGGCGCACAGGCTGCCAGCGATTTCAAGAGGTTAATCGGATAGTCGCTGACCTCGCGCACCGGAATTTTCGCGAACAGCTCGGGAAACATCTGGAGCATCGTTTCGCGATTTTCGAGCATGTACGACACGCCCGACGGGGTGCGGGCATTATCCTCGAGCACGTAAAATTCGTCGGCACCGGTGCGCACGATGTCGGTGCCGCTGATGTGGGTATAGATGCCGCCCGGCGGGTCGAGCCCCATCATCATCGGCAGGAAAGCCTCATTCCCCGCGATCAGCGAGGTCGGTACCCGGCCGGCGCGCAAAATCTCCTGCCGGTGGTAGATATCGTGAAGAAAGGCGTTGAGCGCGCGGACCCGCTGTTCGATCCCGCGCGACAAGCGGCGCCATTCGCTCGCCGAGATGATGCGCGGCACGACATCGAACGGAATCAGCCGCTCGTCGGCATCGGCCTGACCATAGACGTTGAACGTAATCCCGGTGGTGCGGAAAAAGGCTTCGGCCTGCTGGGTCTTGCGCTGTATGCGCGCCGCATCCTCAGCCTCGAACCACCCGCAATAGTCTCGATAGGGCGACCGGGTTCCGCCCTCCTGGCTCATCATCTCATCGAAAAAAAAGGAAATGCGCCAGCCCTTTCCACGCAACATGCCATCATCCGGCCGCGCCCGATGCTCCGGGTGTGCGCGGCCCCTTATGTTCCAGCTGCTGCGTCACTTGGCCGCTACGTGGCCGCCAAGCTTATGGGAAAGATGCTAATCGTGCCCGCGCACCTTG
Source organism: Sphingopyxis sp. GW821-FHT12C06 (assembly GCF_058807415.1). Lineage (NCBI taxonomy): Bacteria > Pseudomonadati > Pseudomonadota > Alphaproteobacteria > Sphingomonadales > Sphingopyxidaceae > Sphingopyxis > Sphingopyxis sp. GW821-FHT12C06. Next base: position 64,662 of record NZ_JBXAQR010000006.1, read on the forward strand.
GCAAGCGGGGTCGTACGGTCGAATTGTTATGGCGCAGAAGAGCCGCCTCCCTTCGTTCGTCATGCCGGCCTCGATCCGGCATCCATTCCGGCGGCGAGGAATGGCCCCCGGGTCAGGCCCGGGGTGACGAAAGGAAGAGAGGGGCTGCCGCGATCAAATCACCCCGTGGCAATGCTTGTATTTGCGGCCCGACCCGCACGGGCACGGCGCATTGCGGCTGAGTTCGAGCTCCGCATAGGGATTTTCCCCCTGCGGCATATCGGGGCGCGGAATCTGCATCGGCGGCAGCGTGTTGGCAATCACCCCCAGCGACCCGTCATCGATATCGGCGCTGTTATCGTCGCCGGTGAAGGGGTCGATATGCGTGGTCAGAAAATCGGGCAGTTCGGGAAGCGGCATCGCTTCGGGTTCGTCCATGCGCAGCTCGAGCCGGGCAATGGTCCGCGTCACATCTTCGCGGATGTTCGACAGCATGCGTTCGAACAACGCAAAGGCTTCCTGCTTATACTCGTTGATCGGCTGCTTCTGCGCATAGGCGCGCAGGAAGACGACCTGGCGCAGCGCGTCGAGGGTCGACAGATGCTCTTTCCAGTGATGGTCGAGCGTCTGGAGCAGCACCGATTTCTCGATGCCCTTCCACGTTTCCTCGTCGACCTGCGCCGCCTTTTCGGCAGCGACGGCATCGGCCTGCTCCTGGATGCGCTGCTCGAACATTTCGGGGTCGACGGCGTCTTCCTCCATCCAGGCGTCAATCGGCAGGTCGAGGTCGAGGATATGTTGCGTCCGCTCCTTCATCTGCTCGATATTCCACTGCTCGGGATAGCTGCCCGCCGGGCATGCGTCGGCGACGATCGCATTGACCGTTTCGGCGCGCATCGCGATCATCACCTCGTCGACGGTTTCGCTGTCGATGATCTCGCCGCGCTGTTCGTAAATGACTTTGCGCTGGTCGTTCATGACGTTGTCATATTCGACGACCTGCTTGCGAATGTCATAGTTGCGCGCTTCGACCTTCTTCTGCGCGGTCTCGATCGCCTTCGACAGCCACTTCGACCCGATCGCTTCGCCATCCTCCAGATTTTTGTTCATCATCTTGGAGAAGAGCGTGTCGGGGCCAAAGATGCGCAGCAGATCATCGTCGAGGCAGAGGTAGAATTTGCTCAGACCGGGGTCGCCCTGACGCCCCGAACGGCCGCGCAGCTGGTTGTCGATGCGGCGGCTTTCGTGGCGCTCGGTCGCGAGCACGAACAGCCCGCCTGCTGCGACCACGGCTTCGCGTTCGGCGGCAACCTCGGCGTGGATGCGCGCAATGCCAGCTTCGCGCTCGGGGCCCTCGGGCACGTCCTTCAACTCGTCGTCGATACGGAATTCTTCGTTGCCACCGAGTTTGATGTCGGTGCCGCGACCCGCCATATTGGTCGCGATCGTGACCGCGCCGGTGCGCCCGGCCTGCGCGACGATATGTGCCTCGCTCTCATGGAAGCGCGCGTTCAGGACGCTGTGCGCGACATTTTCCTTTTCGAGGAAGGAAGACAGAAGCTCCGACTTTTCAATCGACACGGTACCGACCAGCACCGGCTGGCCGCGATCCTGCGCCTCGCGGATCGTCTTGGCGATCGCACCGAACTTGTCGGTGATATTCTTGTAGAATTCATCCTCGTCATCCTGCCGCGCGATCGGCCGGTTGGTCGGAATGGTGACGCAGTTCATCTTGTAAATGTCGAAGAATTCGGCCGCCTCGGTCGAGGCGGTGCCCGTCATGCCCGAAAGCTTCGGATACATGCGGAAATAATTCTGGAAGGTGATCGAAGCGAGGGTCTGGTTCTCGGGCTCGATTTGCACCCGCTCCTTCGCCTCGACCGCCTGGTGCAGGCCGTCGGACCAGCGGCGACCGTCCATCATACGGCCGGTGAATTCGTCGATGATGATGACCTTGTCGTCCTTGACGATATAGTCGGTGTCGATCCGGAACATCTGGATCGCCTTCAGCGCCTGATTGACGTGATGGACGATCTGGGTGTTCTCGATGTCGTAGAGATTATTGCCCTGAAGCAGTCCGGCGTCTTCGAGCAATCGCTCGACATGTTCGGTGCCATCTTCGGTCAGATTGATCGACTTGGACTTTTCATCCTTCTCGAAATCATCATCAGTCAGATTGAGGACCACCTCGTTGACGCGGATATACAGCTCCGACTTGTCGTCGGTGGGGCCCGAGATGATCAGCGGGGTGCGCGCTTCGTCGATCAGGATCGAATCAACCTCGTCGACGATGCCGAAATTAAATTCGCGGTGGACCATCTGCTGGCGGTCGAACTTCATATTGTCGCGCAGATAATCGAAACCGAGCTCGTTGTTCGTCGCATAGGTGATGTCGGCGTTATAGGCGTCGCGGCGCTGCATCTCGTTGAGGTTCGGCACGATGATCCCGGTCGACAGGCCCAGAAAACCATAGACCGCGCTCATCCACTCGGCGTCGCGGCGGGCGAGATAGTCGTTGACGGTGACGACATGAACGCCCTTGCCCTCGATCGCGTTGAGATAGGCGGGCAGCGTCGCCATCAGCGTCTTGCCTTCACCCGTTGCCATTTCGGAAATTTCGCCGCGGTGGAGGACGATGCCGCCGATCATCTGGACGTCGAAATGGCGCATCTTCAGCGTGCGCTTCGCCGCTTCGCGCACCGTCGCAAAGGCTTCGGGCAAGATCTGGTCGAGCGTCTCGCCGCCGGCCAGCCGGTCGCGGAACAACTGCGTCTGTCCGCGCAGCGCATCGTCGTCGAGCGCTTCGAGCGCGGGTTCGAAGCTGTTGATCTTTTCAACGATCTTGCGGATCGAGGCGACATAGCGGTCGTTGGACGAACCGAACAGGCTCTTGGCGAGGCCAGCAAACATAGAAATTTCCTTGGATATTTATACAGTTATCGCAGCCAAACGGCCGCCGGAATACGGATCAGGGCCCCGCATGACGGGGCAGCGTCCGCGTGCGGACGCGGGACGGCGCGGCTATTCGAGCGCGCGGTCGCTGCCGGTGAGAAATCCGGGAAGATGCGGTGCGGCGGCTTTGCGCGTCTTGCGGCCGGAGCCGCTGGACGTGCGCCGCGTCGGGGTTGTCGCGGTCGGGCGGCGTTCGCTGTCGCCAATCTCCGCCTGCGCGCCCGTCTCGGCAAGCAGGACGAGCGCCCCCATCGCCGCCGGAACGGCAGGCGCGGCAACAGCCCGGTCGGCGGTCGCCAGGCCGGTCAGCAATGCCAAAAGGGTCAGCAACAACCGCAAGAAAAGCCCCTCATTACGTTGAACGCACCAGTTATAGCGCGCCCGACGCTGAACATAGGGTGAAAGCGCCATTTCGTCCAGAGGATAGGCGCCCGGCCGCCATTGAAACGCCGCCGCCTTCCGAAACCCGTGCATTTGCACCTTGACCTTCCCCTCGGCTTTGCATCATCTAATTGACAATCATGTAAGGAGAGTCAGGGTGGCACGGAAGGCGATTTTTATCACGGGCGGCGGTTCGGGCATCGGCCGCGCGGTCGCGCGCCACTTTGCGGGCCAGGGCTGGTTCGTCGGCATCGCCGACGTCAATGTGCAGGGAATCGACGAAACCGCAGCACTGCTGCCCGACGGCGCGTCGTCGCGCCATGTCATGGACGTGCGCGACCGCGACCAGTGGAAGGCCGCGCTCGACGCCTTTGCCTCGGCCAGCGGCGGGCGGCTCGACGTCCTGTTCAACAATGCCGGCATCGGGTCGGGCGGCCAGTATCTGGACATGGATCCCGCCGAGGCCGACCGGCTGATCGCGATCAACTTCGGCGGCGTCGTCAACGGCATCTATTGCGCGATGCCGCTGCTGCGCGCCACCCCGGGGGCGACGATCCTCAACACCGGATCAGCATCGGGCTTTTATGGCGTCGCCGGCCTTGCCGTCTATTCGGCGACCAAATTCGCGGTGCGCGGACTGACCGAGGCGCTGGAGATCGAATTTGCGAAAGAGGGCATCAAGGTCCGTTCGCTTATGCCCGGCTTCATCGACACCCCGCTGCTCGATCAGGTCAGCGCCGACAGCAACGAACCCGCGCGCAACCGCCTGTCAGAAGGCGGTTTCGAAATCGCACCCGTCGAGCGCGTCGCCGAGGCCGCGTGGCAAGCCGTGCATGGCGACAAGGTCCACACGCCGGTAGGGAAGATGGCAAAGCGTCTGTCGCTGCTCGCGCGCTGGTTCCCGGGACTGATCATCCGCCAGTCGAAAAAGATCGACCGGCTGGGGATGGCGTCGGGGCACTAGCCAGCTCCCCCCTCCCGCACGCGGGAGGGGAACGGGTCACTTCCCCGCCCCGCACGTCACCGTGCCGCTGCCAATATTGCGAACCGTGCACACCGGCTTGCCCAGCACGACCGTTTTCCCGACCCCGCGCGCCGTGACCGAGGCACTCTTGACCGCGCGCAGCATATGCTCGCCCGCGCCCTCGCTGTCGCTGGTCAGCGCATCGACCACCAGGGCGCCGGCGTCGACCCGGCCCGCACCCGACAGGCTCATCTGGGCCTGCTTGACCTGGCCACCCAGCGTCATCGCGCCATTGCCGACCATCGCGACCGACAGCCGGTCGCTGCTCACCGCTCCAACCGTCAACCGTCCCGGGCCGCGCAGTCCGATCGTAACGCGCGTTCCTTTCAAGCGGTCGATCTGCAGCGATCCCGCGCCGGCGAGCATCGCCGACCGCAGATTGGTGGCATTGATGCGGATCGTCACCGCCCCGCGCGGCTTCCGCCGGGCCTCATCGCCCGCGAACTTGCGCTCGCTGATCACCAGTTTTCCATCGCGCGCCTCGATGCTGATCCGGTCGAGCCCATCCTGCGGCCCCGACGCAACCGCGCTGACCGGCGCGCGCGTTGTCACTTCGACCGCGACATCGGCCAATACTTCGATCGCTTCGAAGCTCGTCAGGCCATAGCGCTTTTCCGCCGCCGCCGCGGGGCCGGAAACGATCAGGGCTGCGGCCGCGATCGCGGCCCATCGCAAGGCATGGGTCATGGCGCCGCTCTAGCCGCTTCGCCGCAGCGGCGCCATGAAATCATCAGTTGCAGGTCGCCGTGCCGGATCCCACCTGCTTGGTCGTGCAGGTCGCGCCGCCCGTGACCTTCGCGTCACCCGATCCCAGGATGCGGACGTTCGCCGTGCCCGTCGCCTGTGCATCGACATTGCCCGATCCGGCAATCGAAACGTCGAGCGTAGTAGCAACAAGGCCGTCGGCATCGACATCGCCCGCGCCGGTGATGCTAACCTCACCCGATCCGATCGTTCCGCCAGCGATTTCGATATCGCCCGCCCCCGACAGAGTGATTTTGGCGCGCTTGCCGCCGAGTTTTGCGATCTTCAGGTCGCCCGATCCGGTCAGCACCGCCTCGACCGCATCGCCATCGACATTGTCGGCGTCGATCGATCCCGATCCGGTCAGCCGCACCGCGTTCAGCCGCGGCATGGTGATGGCGATATCCAGATCATCCTCGTCGCGGCTGCCGAACCGGAAACCTTCGCGCTTGCGCCCGATCGTCAGGCGCGTCCCGTCCAGCTTGATCTCGAGCCGCTCGAGCGTCTCCTTGCGGCCGCGCGCGGTGATCGAAAAGGCGTCGCCCTGACGAATGGTGACATCGTCGGGCCCCGAAACCTCGACGCCGGTGAAGCCCGTCAGCGCATAGGACTGGCTGACGATGGGGCCGACATGGGCCGGCGGCCCTGCTTCGCTCCGCGTGCCTTGCTTCCCGTCGCCCGGCGCCGTGCCGTTGCAACCCGTTACAAGCGCCAGCGGCAAAATCGCCATCATCCAGTTCCGCATCGCAAATCTCCTTTGTGTATTGTACGCATAACACACGATCGCCAACGCTGTCCAGCAGGCCTGCCATCTTGTCGCCACCTTCGCGGTGCAAAGGCGCTTCCTCCCCTCTACCAGCGAGAAGAACCATGAGCGTAGCGTTTCGCCGCGAAAGCGACGACGAGCATAAGGAACCGGCGTTTGAGCTGCCCATCGCGGTCGGCCCGAATCTGGTGACGCCGCGCGGCAAGCGCTTGCTCGGCGAAGAGATCGCGCGGTTGAAAGCGCTGATCGCAGGGACCGCCGAAGAAGAGCCGCGCAAAAAGCTGCAGCGCGAGCTGCGCTACTTCGCCACCCGCGATATCACCGCCGAAATTCAGGCACCGCCCGCCGACGGAAGCGTCGGCATAGGCAGCCGCGTGACCTATCGTTTCAACGGCGCCGAACGCACGATCACCATCGTCGGCGGCGACGAGGCCGATCCGGCACGCGGCTACATCGCCTTTTCGGCCCCGCTCGCCCGCGCGATGATGGGTACCGAGGCCGGCGAAAGCGTTGCCTATCAGGACCGCGAGGATGCGATCGACATTCTCGTCGCCCACGCCGACCCGGAGGTACAGGCATGAAAGACAAGTTCGAACGCCATCGTCAGCCGTGGACCGCCGCGGAGATCGACAAGCTCCACACCCTCGCCAAAAAGGGCATGGCGCTGAAAGCCATCGCCAAGGCGCTGACGCGCAGCGAGGAATCGGTGAAAGACCGCGCCAAGGCCGACAGCCTCCCGATCGCAAAGCTGCGCTAGGCCCCTTATGTCCACCCATGAATTTGACGCCATCGTGCTGGGTGCCGGCGCGGCCGGACTGATGTGCGCCGCGGTCGCGGGACAGCGCGGGCGGCGCGTGTTGCTGCTCGATCACGCCGATGCCGTCGGCAAGAAGATCCTGATTTCAGGCGGTGGCCGCTGCAACTTCACCAACGTCCATACCGCACCCGACCGCTTCATCTCGGCGAACCCGCATTTCGCCAAGTCGGCGCTCGCGCGCTACACGCCTGCCGATTTCATCGCGCTGGTGAACGCTTATGGCATCGCGCATCATGAAAAGACGCTGGGGCAGTTATTCTGCGACGGATCGGCGAAACAGATTGTCGCGATGCTGCTCGACGAAGCGGCAAAGGCCGGGGTCGATGTCCGCGTCGGTCAGCCGGTGCGCGAAGTGACCCACGCCGACGGCAAGTTCGGTGTGCAATTCGGCGACCAGAATTTTACCGCCCCCAACCTCGTCATCGCCACCGGCGGCCCGTCGATCCCCAAAATGGGCGCGACCGGCTTCGCCTACGACCTCGCACGCCAGTTCGGATTGAAGGTCGTCGAGCCGCGCCCCGCACTCGTCCCGCTGACATTGGGCGGCGACGATGTACTGTTCCGCGAACTCTCCGGCATCGCCGCGCCGGTCGCCGCGCGCGCGGGCAAGGCGGCGTTTCGCGAAGCCGCACTCTTTACCCACCGCGGCCTGTCGGGTCCGGCCATCCTCCAGATCAGCAGCTATTGGCGTCACGGCGAAGCGGTGACGATCGACTTCCTCCCCGACATGCCGTCGGGCTGGCTGCTAGACGCCAAGCGTAGCCGTCCACGCGCCACCGTCCGCGCGGTGCTGGGCGCACAGCTTCCCGACCGCCTCGCCGAAACGCTCGCTGAACGGCTGGCCTTGCCCGGCGAACTCGCCGCACAGACCGACCGCAAATTGACCGATGCCGAGGCGCGGCTCGCGCGCTGGAGCTTCCATCCCAACGGCACCGAAGGCTTCGCCAAGGCCGAGGTGACCGTAGGCGGAATCAGCACCGCCGGGCTGTCGTCGCAATCAATGGTGGCCAAAACCGTTCCTGGGCTGTATGCGGTCGGCGAGGCCGTAGATGTCACAGGGTGGCTGGGCGGCTATAACTTTCAATGGGCCTGGGCCAGCGGCAACGCTGCCGGTCAGGCGATTTGACCCATTTAGGCCCCTTTTCCCCCTACCCATCACCCATTTGGGTGGCGGCAATCTATTGAGATCATAATGTCTTTTGAAAACATGTCCCCCGTCCTGTCGGACGCGCTCAGCGCGCGCGGCTACGAAGCGCTCACCCCCGTCCAGTCCGCCGTGATCGAATCCGAAGCGCATGGCCGCGACCTGATCGTGTCGGCGCAAACCGGCTCGGGCAAGACCGTCGCCTTTGGCCTCGCAATGGCCGAACAGCTGCTCGAGGGCGATAAAATGCCCTTCGCGACCTCGCCCCTCGCATTGATTATCGCCCCGACCCGCGAACTCGCACTTCAGGTCAGCCGCGAACTCAGCTGGCTTTATGCCAAGGCCGGCGCGCGCATCGCCACCTGCGTCGGCGGAATGGACGCCAGCAAGGAACGCCGCGCCCTCGGCCAGGGCGTACAGATCGTCGTCGGCACCCCGGGTCGTCTGCGCGATCACCTCGAACGCGGCGCACTCGACCTCTCGGCACTGCGCGTTGCGGTGCTCGACGAGGCCGATGAAATGCTCGACATGGGCTTTCGCGACGATCTCGAGGAAATTCTCGACGCCACCCCGGCGACGCGCCGCACCCTGCTCTTCTCGGCGACCATGCCCAAGCCGATCGTCCAGCTTGCCAAGCGCTATCAGCAAAATGCGCTGCGCATCTCGACCGTCGGCGAAGACCGCGGCCATGGCGACATCGCCTATCAGGCCGTGACCGTCGCTCCCGCCGACATCGAAGGCGCGGTCGTCAACCTGCTCCGCCTGCATGACGCCGAGACCGCGATGCTGTTCTGCGCGACGCGCGACAATGTCCGCCGCCTGCACGCCAGCCTCGTCGAGCGTGGCTTCGCCGCCGTCGCCCTGTCGGGCGAGCATAGCCAGAACGAACGCAACCACGCGCTGCAAGCGCTGCGCGATCGCCGCGCCCGCGTCTGCGTCGCGACCGACGTCGCCGCACGCGGCATCGATCTTCCGACGCTCAGCCTCGTCGTGCACGTCGAAATCCCCCGCGATGCCGAAGCACTCCAGCACCGTTCGGGCCGTACCGGCCGCGCGGGCAAAAAGGGCACTGCGGTCATCATCGTCCCCTATCCGCGCCGCCGCCGGGTCGACGGCATGCTGCGCGGTGCGCGGATCGAGGCCGAATGGATGGACGCCCCGACCGCCGCCGATGTGCGCAAGCGCGATCAGGAACGGCTGATCGAGAAATTGCTCGCTCCCGTCGAGCATGAGCCCGAGGATCTGGAACTCGCGCAGCGCCTGATGGCCGAACGCAGCGCCGAAGACATCGCGGCATCGCTCGTCCGCGCGCACCGCGCCCTGATGCCGCCGCCCGAGGATCTGCTCGACAACAGCCCGCGCGGCCGCGACAGCGCGGGCCGCCCCGAGCGCGGCGAGCGTTTCGAACGCCCCGAGCGTGGCGCCGGCGGCGAACGCGAAGGCTTCGAGGATGCCGTCTGGTTCAAGATCAACATCGGCCGTCATCAGAATGCCGATCCGCGCTGGATCCTGCCCCTGCTCTGCCGCCGCGGCCATGTGACCAAGGGTGAGATCGGCGCGATCCGCATCGGCCCCAAGGAAACGATGTTCAACATCCCGCGCGCGATCGCCGATCGCTTTGCCGAAGCGGTGCTGCGCAGCGCCAATGCCGATGGCGAGGATGATAGCGGCGTTGCGATCACCCCCGCGCCCGACGGCCCGACCTATCCGCCGCGCCGCGATAAAGGCCCGCGCGACAGCGCTCCGCGTGCCACGCTGGGCCGCGCGCCCGGCGGCGACCGTGGCTTTGGCGATCGCTCGGGCCCGCGCGGCCCCGGCGGCTTTGGCGATCGCTCCGGCCCCCGCGGTCCCGGCGGTAAGCCGCCGTACAAGGCGAAGCCCTTTGGCAACAAGGGCGGACCGCGCAAGCCCACCCGCTAAGCGTCTTCACCCCCTCCCCTCGCGGGAGGGGGGTTGACCGCACGCCCCTTGCGCGACCGCCCCTGCCGCCCCAGATGGGCGGGACAGCAGGAGAGCGGCCATGCAAGCGATCGAAGCCTTTATCGAAAGCCAGGGCGGACCCGAGGTCATCGACTGGCGCACGGTCACATTGGGCAAACCCGGTCCGGGTGAAGTCCTGCTCCGCCAGACCGCGGTCGGGCTCAACTATCTCGATACCTATCACCGCGACGGCACCTACCCGATCGCGCTGCCCGGCGGACTCGGTGTCGAATCGGCGGGCGAAGTCATTGCCGTCGGCGAAGGCGTCACCGGTTTCAAACCCGGCGACCGCGCCGCGACCTTCGGTCCCGAACGCAACGCCTATGCCAGCGCGCGCATCCTCAACGCCGCATCGCTGTTCAAACTCCCCGCAAACATCGACGACGAAACCGCCGCAGCCGCGTTGCTCAAGGCCTGCACCGTCGAAATGCTCGTCGAACGCTGCGCCAAGGTCGAGGCCGGCTGGCCGGTGCTTGTCCACGCCGCCGCGGGCGGGGTCGGACTGATCCTTGTCCAGTGGCTGAAATCGGTCGGCGCGACCGTCATCGGCACCGTCAGCACCGACGCCAAGGCGCATGCCGCGCGCGAAGCCGGCGCCGACCATGTGCTCATGTACAAGCAGGACGACGTCGCCGCGCATGTCCGCGAGATCACCGACGGCCAGGGCGTGCCCGTCACCTTCGACGGCATCGGCATGGCGACATGGAATGTTTCGCTGAAAGCCACCGCACGGCGCGGGCTGATCGTCAGCTATGGCAATGCCGGCGGGCCGGTGACCGGGGTCAACCTCGGCATCCTCGCTCAGCATGGCTCGCAATTCGTCACCCGCCCGACGCTGTTCGACTATTATCTCCACCCCGGCGAGCGTGCCGCGGGGGCCGCGCGGGTGTTCGAGATGATCGCCTCGGGCGCGGTGCGGATCACCGTCGGCCAGCGCTACGGATTGCAGGATGCAGCAAGAGCGCACGCCGATCTGGAAGCCGGACGCACGACGGGTTCGACGTTGTTGATACCCTGAACCTCCCCTCCCGCAGGCGGGAGGGGAAAGTTAAGCCTTCAGCCGCTCCGCATGCCACGCAACATGCTCGGCCATGAAGGTCGAGATGAAATAATAGCTATGGTCATAACCCGGCTGCATGCGGATCTCCGCCTTCTGCCCGGCCAGTTCGCACGCCTCGACCAGCAGATGCGCCTTGAGTTGATCGGCCAGAAAACCGTCCGCCTCGCCCTGATCGACCAGCAGATCGGGTACCCGCGCCCCGCCTGCGATCAGCGCGCACGCGTCATAGATGCTCCACGCTTCGCGATCCGCGCCCAGATAATTGCCCAGCGCCTTCTCGCCCCACGCGCATTGCAGCGGCGCGACGATCGGCGAAAAGGCCGATACCGAGCGGAACCGGTCGGGCGTCCGCAGCGCCACCGTCAGCGCGCCATGCCCGCCCATCGAATGGCCACTGATCCCCTGCCGCGTCATATCGGCGGCAGGAAATTCGCGCAGGATCAGCGACGGCAACTCGTCCTCGATATAGGACCGCATACGATAGTTCGCCGCCCAAGGCTCTTCGGTCGCATCGACATAGAAACCCGCGCCCAGCCCGAAATCCCACGCGCCCTCGGGATCGTCGGGAACGCCCTCACCACGCGGCGACGTATCGGGCGCGATGAGGATGATGCCCTGCTCGGCGCAGGCGGCGCGATATTCGCCCTTCTCCATCACATTGGCATGGGTGCAGGTCAGCCCCGACAAATACCAGAGCACGGGCAGCTTCGCGCCCGGCGCATGATCGGGGACAAAGACCGCGAATGTCATGTCGGTGCCCGTTGTCGCGCTGGCGTGCTTGTACACGCCTTGCGTCCCGCCATGGCTGCGGTTGGTGGAGAGGGTTTCAAAAGTCATTGGGGTTCCTGCACGGGAATGGGCGCGATGATCGGCTGATGCCCCCAATGGCGCAGCAGGTCCAGTATCGCTGTGCCGGAAAGTCCGAGCGTCGCGGTGTTGCGCAGCGGATGGACGTTGACCCGATCGGACACCGCCAGACCGGCGTCGAGAACAACCGTGATGCTTCCGGCTGCGGCATTGATCGCGGCGAGCGGAGTCACCGATCCCGGCGCGATGCCGAGCAACCGGTCCATATCGTCGGCCTTGCCGAAACTGACGCGCTTGCTGCCGATCGCCGCAGGCAGGGCTTTCAGGTCGACACGGGCTTCGGCGGGCACGGTCACCAGCCAAAACGCCCCGCCGCTGTCTCTCAGAAACAGATTTTTGGTATGCGCGCCGGGCATCGCGGCGTGCACGGCGTCGCTCTCGGCGACGGTGAACACCGCCTGATGTTCATGGGCGGCGAAGGGGACCGCAAGCCTGCCGAGGTCCGCCAGCAATCCCGCTTCGCCGCGCATCATGCGTCAGACCATGCGGTGCATGACGCAGACCTTGTTGCCGGTCGGGTCGCGCAGATAGGCGAGGTACATTTTCATGCCATTGCCTTCGCGCACGCCCGGCGGGTCTTCGATTGCCTTGCCGCCCGCTGCGAGGCCCGCTGCGTGCCACGCGTCGGCCTGTTCGGGGCCGCTCGCGGCGAAACCGATGGTGCAGCCATTGCCGACCGTCGCGGGCTCGCCGTCGATCGGCGCGGTGACGAGGAAAATCCCGCCATTGTGCATATAGATGAGGCGGCCCTTGTCGTCCTGGATCGCCGGCCTGCCGCCAAGCGCCTGGAAGGTCGCGTCATAAAATTTCTTCGCGGCGTCGAGGTCGTTCGCCCCGACCATATTGTGGCTGTACATCGCTCTCTCCTTTTTTCGTTGCGAATCGCTACGGACTTGTGCGCGCTGTCTCAGCGAAAAACCACTGTCTTTCGTCCGTCGATCAGCACCCGCTGTTCGGCGACCCAGCGCACGGCCTTCGCCAGCACCTGCGCCTCGATATCGCGGCCGGTGCGGATCAGATCCTCAACGCTGTTGCGATGATCGACACGCTCGACCGCCTGTTCGATGATCGGCCCTTCGTCGAGGTCGCCGGTGACGAAATGTGCGGTCGCACCGATCAGCTTAACCCCGCGCTCGTGCGCGCGGTGATAGGGTTTGGCGCCCTTGAAGCCCGGCAGGAAACTGTGGTGGATATTGATGCAGCGCCCCGAAAGCTTCGCCGACAGCTCGCTCGACAGCACCTGCATATAGCGCGCGAGCACCAGATAGTCGGCGCCCGCATCGGCCATGACCTGCAGGATCGCCGCTTCTTGGCTTGCACGGTTCGCATCGCTGACCGGCAGGTGGTGAAAGGGCACGCCGTGCCATTCGGTCAGCCGCCGCAGATGCTCATGGTTCGACACCACCCCCGCGATGTCGATCGCCAGATTGCCTGTCGACCAGCGATGAAGAAGGTCATTGAGACAATGGCTCCCCTGCGACACGGCAATCACGAAGCGCGGTTTGGCGGCGCTGTCGCTGATCCGCGCTTCCATCTGGAACCGTTCGACGATCGGCGCGAAGGCCGCTTCGATGCCGGCGAGATCATCCGGAAAAGCCGGCCCCGCGCCGCGAAACGCGACGCGCATGAAAAAGCGTCCCGAATCGAGGTCGGCATATTGCTGGCTGTCGAGGATGAAGCCGTCGCGCTCCGCGAGCAGCCCGGTGACCGCCGCAACGATGCCGACCGCATCGACGCAGCTGAAGGTGAGGACGAAGGCGGGCTTGTTCGTTTCCATCAGGCGACCCGGTGCGTCGCGCACAGCTTGTTGCCCGCGGGATCGCGCAGATACGCCAGATAGACCTGCCGCCCCTCTGTGACCTGACGGATGCCCGGCGGGTCTTCGATCATGGCGCCGCCGTTCGCCGCACCCGCGGCATGCCACGCATCGACCGCTTCGGTCGACGCGGCCACGAAGCCGAGTGTTCCGCCATTGGCGCCATGCGCGGCTTCGCCGTTGAGCGGCTTCGTGATCAGGAAGCGCCCGCCCGCATGCGAATAAATCAACCGGCCCCATGCATCGACGGTGCCCGGCGGCACGCCGAGCGCGCCCAACGCGGCATCATAGAAACGGCGTGCGGCTTCGATATCGTCGGCGCCCAGCGCGACATGACTGAACATGCCGGCCTCAGAAGACCACGACCGAGCGGATGCTCTCGCCCGCGTGCATCAGGTCGAAGCCCTTGTTGATCTCTTCGAGGCCCATGACGTGGGTGATCATCGGGTCGATCTCGATCTTGCCCTGCATATACATGTCGACGATCTTCGGCACATCGGTGCGCCCCTTCGCGCCGCCGAACGCGGTGCCGCGCCAGTTGCGTCCGGTGACGAGCTGGAACGGACGCGTCGCAATCTCCTTGCCGGCCTCGGCCACGCCGATGATGATCGAGGTGCCCCAGCCGCGGTGGCAGGCCTCAAGCGCCGTGCGCATCACCTCGGTATTGCCGGTGGCGTCGAAGGTATAATCGGCGCCACCGTCGGTCAGTTGGACGATCGCCGCGACGACCTCCTCGCGGCTCATGCCCTTCGAATTGAGGAATTGGGTCATACCGAACTTGCGGCCCCATTCCTCACGCGCCGGATTGATGTCGACGCCGATGATCTTGTCGGCGCCTGCGAGGCGCGCGCCCTGGATCACGTTCAATCCGATGCCGCCCAAACCGAAGACGACGACATTGTCGCCGACCTGGACCTTGGCGGTGTTGATCACCGCGCCAACGCCGGTGGTGACGCCACAGCCGATATAGCAGCTCGACTGGAACGGCGCGTCCTGACGGATCTTTGCGACCGCGATCTCGGGCAGCACGGTGAAGTTCGAGAAGGTCGAGCAGCCCATATAATGGAAGATCGGCTGGCCCTTGTAGCTGAAGCGCGTCGTGCCGTCGGGCATCAGCCCCTTGCCCTGCGTCGCGCGGATCGCGGTGCACAGGTTGGTCTTGCCGCTGAGGCAGCTTTTGCACTGACGGCATTCGGGGGTGTAGAGCGGAATGACATGGTCGCCGGGGACGACGCTCGTCACGCCTGCGCCAACTTCGCGCACGATGCCCGCGCCTTCATGTCCCAGCACGCTCGGGAAGATGCCCTCGCTGTCGAAACCGTCGAGCGTATAGGCGTCGGTGTGACAGATGCCCGTCGCCATGATCTCGACCAGCACCTCGCCCGCCTTCGGGCCTTCGAGGTCGAGTTCGACGATCTCCAGCGGCTTCTTCGCTTCGAACGCAACGGCGGCGCGGGTCTTCATGGGCGGTCTCCTCTTCGTAGCGCGCCATCAGGCAAACGCGGCGGCAATGCAAGATGCGAGGAAGCTTCGGCGGTGAAGAGCACCCGAAATGAGCGTGCGGAACTCGCAGACCCGTCACCCCGGGCTTGACCCGGGGTCCCGCTGGCGACGGTGAAAAGCGGGATCCCGGGTCAAGCCCGGGGTGACGATGAAATGAAAGCCGCACTCGCCTCGCTCCTCGACCCGCTCCACCCACAGGAGGAACCGACGTGGGCGGTCTATCCGCAGCGGGGCCATCTGCTGCCGAAGGTGCGATTGCTGATCGACAAACTGCGCGAGAAATTGCCGGGGGCGTTGCAGCGAAGCGAGATCAGTTAGTCAAACTCGATCACCGGACTTCAGGGCTTGTTTGCTGCAGCGCTCGACGGATTATAATTTGGATTCGGCGTGAATTCGCCTTGAATCACCCCGTCTTCTCCGACCTTCCACGCTCCGACAATCGCTTCCGGAGGGACTCCATCATCCGGCCCGTAATTGCCGGAAATGCGATATACCCAGCCACTGGGATGGCGAGTTGCTTCCTCAATCTCGCCGGGTTCAGGTTGGACCATCGCAGTTACCGGGAGTTTCTTTTTGAACCACATCAAAGGATTGGTAGCCGAAAATTCAGCGCCCACAATCTGAAACCTGTTAGACGCCTGACATTCTCTCAATTGCGGTCATTCAAGAGCCTAAGTACAACGACTCCATGCCTCGGTCTTACTATCGCTGTGATTGGCCCCATCAGGAGAGCAGCGATCCCGTTGTAATCTTTTACGAAGTGGATGCCGATGGCGACGTCCCGCGCATGATCGAAATTTTTGCGAATGGCCGAAGGGACCGCATATCAACAGCTGACTTTGTTGGGCGTGAGAATGAAATGGCCGGTATGAACAGCTTGGTCGAAGGCGATTTTCGAGAGAGCGCTAAAGAGCTTCTCGATGGCGCTCCTAACGAAGACGGAATTACATTAGCCTCCAGCGACTATTCCGCTTTCAAATTTGAGTGGTTTGCCAGCAAGTAAACGGACGCGAAAGGTACCCCTCAACACTCCACGACGCTGACCGCAAGCCCGCCTTTCGACGTTTCCTTATATTTGTCGCGCATGTCGCGGCCCGTCTGCAACATGGTTGCGATGACGGTGTCGAGGCTGACGACATGGGTGCCGTCGCCGATCATCGCGATGCGGCTCGCGTCGATCGCTTTGATCGCGCCCATCGCGTTGCGCTCGATGCACGGAATCTGGACCAGCCCGCCGATCGGATCGCAGGTCAGGCCAAGATTGTGCTCCATGCCGATCTCGGCGGCATTTTCGACCTGCGCGTTGGTCCCGCCCAGCGCCGCAGTCAGTCCCGCCGCCGCCATCGAGCAGGCGACGCCGACCTCGCCCTGGCAGCCGACTTCGGCGCCCGAGATGCTGGCGTTGCGCTTGTAGAGCGCGCCGACCGCGCCCGCCGCAAGCAGGAAGGTGCGCACCCCGGCGTCATCGCCGCGATAGCCGCGCCGGTAGAAACGGATCACCGCGGGGATGATCCCCGCCGCGCCGTTGGTCGGCGCGGTCACGACCTTGCCCCCCGCGGCATTTTCCTCGTTCACCGCCATCGCCCACAGGTTGATCCAGTCCATCATCGCCAGCGGGTCGGTCAGATTTTGCTCGTGACGATTGCGAATGTCGTCGGCGATCTGCGGCGCGCGGCGCTTGACCTTGAGCCCGCCGGGCAAAATGCCGGTGCTCGAACAGCCGGCATCGATCGATGCGTCCATCGCAGCGGCGATCGCATCGATGCCCGCCGTCACCTCATGCGGCGGGCGGTGCCGCACTTCGTTGGCGAACATCATTTCGGCAAAGCTGAGGCTCGACGCCTTGCCCATCGCGATCAGGTCGGCGCCCGAGGTGAAGGGATAGGGCAGTTCGACTTCATCTTCGCCGCCGCGGCTGTTACGCCCCGCCTCATCCTCGTCGACGACGAAGCCGCCGCCGATCGAGAAAAACATGCGCTTGGCGAGAATCTCGCCATCGCCGTCGCGCGCGGTGAAGCTCAGCGCATTGCTGTGAAAGGGCTGGCGCTGGCGCATCTGGAAATGCAGATCGCGCGCCGGTTGAAACCGCACGCGCTGGCGCCCGAGCAGATAGATACAGCCTTCGCTGGTCGCGCGATCCCAATGCGCGCGGATCGCGACAAGGCTGGTGGATGCGGGAATTTCGCCGGCGAGGCCCGCCACGACCGCGGTGTCGGCGGCATGACCTTTGCCGGTCAGCGCGAGCGAGCCATAGAGATCGGCTTCGACATGCGCGGTGCGATCGAGCAGTTGCTGCTCGTCGAGCCAGACGGTGAAACGGCGTGCGGCAACCATGGGGCCGACGGTGTGCGAGCTCGAGGGACCGACACCGATTTTGAAGAGTTCGAAGAGGCTGATCGTCATGGCGGCGCTATAGGAGAAGCCACGCCATCGGGATAGGCCCGCTTGGGCCAATTTTCGTTACGGCTTACAAGAATATCCTCCCCATCGCGAAGCGATGGGGAGGAGGCAAGTCGTCAGGCCGGATAGGTCCAGGTCGTGTCGCTTGCCAGATTCGCTGCTGCGAAATCCCAGTTCAGCAATTCGTCGACGACCGCATCGACATAGGCCGGGCGCAGATTCTTGCGGTCGATATAATAGGCATGTTCCCACACATCGATCACGACCAGCGGCTTGATGCCCGTGGTCAGTTCGGTGCCCGCGTCATGCGTGTCGGTGACCGACAGCGTGCCGTCGCGCGAAACGAGCCAGGCCCAGCCCGACGCGAAATGGTTGACCGCGGTTTCCTTGAGCTTCTTTTTCAGATCGTCGAGCGAACCGAAATCGCGCTCGATCGCGGCGAGCAGGTCGCCTGCGGGCGCGGTCTTCGTCGGCGACAGGCTTTCCCAGTAAAAAGCGTGATTCCACGACTGGGCGGCATTGTTGAACAGGCCCTTGTTGCCCGCGCCCTCGGCGTGGTGGACGATTTCTTCGAGCGACTTGTCGGCGAGTTCGGTGCCCTCGATCGCGGCGTTGACCTTGTCGACATAGGCCTTGTGATGCTTGCCATGGTGAGTCGCGAGCGTGTCGGCCAAAATATGCGGCGCCAGCGCGTCCTGGGCATAAGGCAGGGGAGGATGAGCGATCGTCATGGCAGTCTCCATCATTATCTTTGAAGGTTCGGGGCCTTTAACTCGGTACGACCCCATGCGGTTGCAACCCCGGTACGCGGAATTTTTCAGACAAAAGAAACGTCTCGTCGATCACCGGCGCGCTATATCGCGCCCATCGCCGACGCCTCAGGCCTCGCGCCATTTGGCGGGCAGTGCGATTTCGCACACCAGCCCCGTCGGTTCCCAATGGCGTTCGATCGTGCCGCCCAGATTGTTGCGCACGCTGCGTTCCATCAGCAGCGTACCAAAGCTGGTGCGCTCGGGCGGGCCGATCGGACCGCTGCCGCCACTCTCGGTCCAGGTCAGCCGGAACAGCCGCGGTTCGTCACCATCGGCATCCTGCGTCCAGTGCACCTCGACGCGGCCCTCGTCGCTGACGAGCGCGCCATGCTTGACCGCATTGGTCGCAAGTTCGTTGAACACCAGCGCCATCGCGACCAGCGCATTTTCGGGAAGCAGCAGGTCGGGGCCCGACCAGCGGACGCGCGGAAAGGCCGCCTGGACCTCGCGCATCAGCGCGTGCATCGACCCGGTCATGAAATTGGCGCCGAGCAGCACATTTTGCGCGCGGTTGAGTGCGTCGAGGCGGCTGCTGATCCGCTCGACATAATCGTCGACATCGCGCGCGGCGTGGCGGGTGAGCGAGATGATCGCACTCACCGTCGCGAACAGGTTGCGCATGCGGTGGTGCAGTTCGCGCATCAACAGATTGGCGTTTTCCTGCCGGCTTTTCTGTTCGGTGATGTCGACGTTGATCCCGGTCAGCATCGCGTCGTTCGACCGGACATCCCAGTCGCCGCGCCCGGCGATCCAGCGCACCCCGCGTTCGGGATGATCGATCCGATATTCGGTCGCATAAGGGGTGCCGTTCGCGATCGATTCGCCCAGCACCGCCGCCACCGCATCGCGGTCATCGGTGTGAACGCGGGCGAGGAAGCCGCCTATGTCCGCAAGCGCGGTCTCGAAATCGGCGCCCCACAGGTCGGCGACGGCGCCGCGCCACGTCAGCCCCTCGGTCCTGGGATCGACCTGCCACGTCGCGACCCCCGAAAAATCGAGCGCGCGTTCCAGCATCTGGCGCGCGTCATCGCGTTCGGCAGCGGTCCGGCGCAGATCGGCCTCGGCCATGATGATCGCGGCGAAATCGCCGAGCCGCGCCAGTTCATGCCCGGTCAGCGCCGGCCGCTCCTTGCGGTCGATCACGCACAGCGTACCAAGGATCGCGCCATTATAGGCGCGCAGCGGCATCCCGGCATAGAAGCGGATGGCCGGATCGCCGGTGACGAGCGGATTGTCCCGAAAGCGCGGATCGCCGACGACGTCGGTAACGACCAGCGGTTCGCCATCGGCGAGGACATATTGGCAAAAACTGATTTCACGCGGGGTTTCGGTGACGTCGAGGCCATGCGCCGACTTGAACCATTGGCGGCAATCGTCGACCAGCGACACGAGCGCGATCGGCGCGTCGAACAGGTCGGCAACCAGCTTGGTCACCCGGTCGAACGCCGGCTCCGGCGCCGTATCCAAAATGCGATATTCACGAAGAGTCTCGAGCCGCAGACGTTCGGCCTGTGCTGCCCCCCTGTCCCCGCCGTCCGCCAAGTCCCGCCCCTCGCTCGCTTGTGATGCGGTTGCATCCTCATTCATCCGGGGCCGCTGTGCCATGAATATGGTTCCTGCAAAAGCATCCTCGTCACATTGCTTGCGCGCCGGCATCGCTGCATCCCGTGAGAGTCTACGCACCATGGCATGACAAGTTGCAGTCATTCGGGCCGTCCCTTGCCCCTTCGCCCGGAACCCGATTGCGCCGGGGCGCGTATGACAGAATATCAACGGGAGGATTCCAAATGCCATTGGGTGAAGAAATCCGCGGACACCTGCCCTTCCTGCGCCGCTACGCCCGCGCGCTGACCGGCAGCCAGCAGCATGGCGACAATTTCGTTCACACGACGCTGGAGGTCATCGTCGCGGCGCCGGACGAATTCAACGTCGGCAACGGAACGCGGATCGATCTCTACCGTCATTTCCATCGCATCTGGGAAAGCGCCTTTATCGACGACGGCGAGGGCAGCGACGATGGCGAAGACCCGCTCGTCCGCGCTGCCAACCGCCGCCTCGCCCGCATCACCCCGCTCGGGCGGCAGATCCTGCTGTTGACCGCACTCGAAGGCTTTTCGGTCGAGGAGGCAGCGATCGTCACCGGCACCGACGTCGCGACGGTCGAAAGCCTGCTTGCCGAAGCCGTCGGTGATCTCGATCGCGAATCGCGCACTTCGGTGCTGATCATCGAGGATGAGCCGCTGATCGCGATGGAGCTCGAACAGATCGTCCGCGCGCTCGGCCACAAGGTCGCGGGCATCGCGACGACGCATGAGGATGCGGTCGCAGCATTCGCGGCGACCGACGCGGGCCTCGTGCTCGCCGATATTCAGCTCGCCGACGGATCCTCGGGGATCGACGCGGTGGAGGATATATTGGCGCTGGCCCCGGTGCCGGCGATTTTCATCACTGCCTTTCCCGAACAGCTTCTCACCGGCCACCGGGTCGAGCCGACCTTCCTGATTTCCAAGCCCTTCCGCGAAAACACCGTGCGCGCGGCGATCAGCCAGAGCCTGCTTTTCACGCCGCAGCTCGCGGCGTAGCAGCTCCTCCCCTCCCGCCTGCGGGAGGGGAAAGGCTTCGGCCGAGACCGGCTTCTAATCCCCGCTCGGGCCGTTCGCGGTCAGCTCGTCGACATTGTGCATGATCGCGGCAAAAGCCTCGCTTCCCGGGGCCAGATCGTCGCTGCGCAGCGGCATCGTGCCGCTATCCAATATTGCCTGCAGCGCGCTGCGCCCGCGCGATACGCGGCTTTTCATCGTGCCCACCGCGCAGCCGCAAATCTCCGCGCCCTCTTCATAACTCAGCCCGCCGGCGCCGATCAGCACCAGCGCCTCGCGCTGGTCGACCGGCAGCATCAACAGTGCGCGCTGCACATCGGCGAGGTGCAGGCTGTCACCCTGATCGTCGGGGGCGACGAGCAATCGCTCGGCAGCCTGCTCGTCATATTCGGCGGTGAATTTCTTGCGTCGCATCTGCGACAGGAAACAATTGCGCAGGATGACAAAGGCCCAGCTCTTCATGCTCGACGGCCCCGGCACATATTGCGCGCGCGCCTTCCATGCCTTCAGCATCGTTTCCTGGACCAGATCATCGGCAAGATCGGCATTGCCGCAGAGGCTGCGACCAAAGGCGCGCAAGTGCGGCAGCATAGCCGCCAGCTCGCGCTTGAAGCTGTCATCATCGAGGGGTTGGGGTACTAAATCGCTGATACACTGACCTTTGTTGCGAAATGCTCTATCATTGACGATGTACAGGCTTAGCGCCTCGTTCGGCCGATGCAAAGCCTAAGCACAAATGGCGGCCTGCATCCGCTACTGTGCCCTCCCCGCAACACTATATCGCAAAATTAAAGAACGGCGGGAACTTGCGACCTCTTGTGTCGTTGCTTCGACATGGCAACCCACGGCAACAACAGGATCAACGGCAAAGGCGGACTGCATGGCGTCGCCGATACGCCACGCCGGGCACCGGGCAGCTTTCCCGGCACCGGCGGCGACCAGTGGCACCGCACCCTGACCGGGCGCCAGTCGCCCGAACCGGTCAGCGCCAAGCTGCGGATGATCTATGGCAACATCGTTGCCGAAAAACTGCCCGACAACATGCTCGATCTTCTGTCCCAGCTCGACCAGAAAAGCCCAAAACAGTAATGACCCGCGTGACCGCTGCGGCGCAGCCGGAGGCCGGGGACAGCCTCACCGACAGTGAATTCAAGACGCTGCTCGCCGACGTCATTCCCCATTTGCGCGCTTATGGGCGCAGCCTGTCGGGCAGCCCCGACCTCGCCGATGATCTGACGCAGGACACGATGGTCAAGGCATGGGCTTCGCGCGAACGCTTCGAACGCGGTACTTCGATCAAGGCATGGACCTTCGTCATCCTGCGCAACACCTTCCTGTCGCAGATGCGCCGTAACAAGTTTCGCGGCGAATATGACGAGGGCGTCGTCGAACGCACACTGTCGACTCCCGCCAGCCAGGAAGACAGTGGCGAGATGGCCGACTTGCAGCGCGGATTGATGGAATTGCCGCAGGACCAGCGCGAGGCATTGATCCTCGTCGGCGCGGGCGGCATGTCCTATGAAGAAGCCGCGCAAATCTGCGATTGTGCGCTCGGCACGATGAAAAGCCGCGTATCGCGCGCGCGCGCGGCGCTGGAAGAGATTATGACCAGCGGCCAATTCTCGCGAAAACGCGCCGACGCGCCGCCCGCGAGCGAGGCGATGGATGCGATCATGGACAGCGTCGAGACGATCGCCGCGCGCCGCGAGGCCGAGAGCCGCTGATTTCAAGCCCACCGTCGCCCATGCCTTGGCGGGGGCGACCAGATATGCTCGCCCCTCGACTTTGCCGCAGCGACGCGCCAAAATGGACGTATCCTTCCCCAGCAAAGCGAGTTCCCCCGATGACGAAGCTCCCTGCCCTCGCGCTTTCCGCCGCGATGGTCGTCGCCGCCTGTTCGGCGGGCACGACCAGCAGCAACGCCGCCCCCGCCGATACCGCGAAACTTGACGCATCGGGCGCGCAGCCGGCCACCCCGGTCGCCGATGCCCCCTTTACGGTGCAGGAGGTCGCGCGCTTCAAGGAACCGTGGGCGATGACCTTCATCCCCGGCACCCGTCTCGCGCTCGTCACCGAAAGGGCGGGCAAGCTGAAGCTGTGGCAGGAAGGCGGCGCACTGCTCGACGTCGCGGGCGTACCGGCGGTTGCTTATGGCGGTCAGGGCGGCTTCGGCGACGTAATCCTCGCGCCCGACTTTGCGACGACCGGCAATATTTACCTGAGCTGGGTTGAGGCCGGCGACGGCGGCACTTTTGGCGCCGTGGTCGCGCGCGCCAAACTCGAACAGGGTAACGCGCCCAAGCTCACGGGCCTCCAGACGATCTGGACGCAGAGCCCCAAGGTCACCGGCCGCGGCCATTTCTCGCACCGCCTCGCTTTCTCGCCCGACGGCAAATATCTGTTCATCGGGTCGGGCGAGCGGCAGAAATTCGACCCCGCGCAGGATATGAACGCCAATCTCGGCAAAATCCTGCGGCTAAACCCCGATGGCAGCATCCCCGCCGACAATCCCTTCGCCCAAAAGGGCGGGGTCACCGCACAAATCTGGTCGCTCGGCCACCGCAACATCCTCGGCCTCGCCTTCGACGGCACCGGCAAGCTCTGGAACCAGGAAATGGGTCCAAAGGGCGGCGACGAGGTCAATCTGGTCGAGGCGAAGGCCAATTACGGCTATCCGGTCGTGTCGAACGGCGACCATTATGACGGCAAGGATATTCCCGACCATCCGACCCGTCCCGAATTTGCCGCGCCGAAGCTGTGGTGGAACCCGTCGGTCTCGCCCGGCGGGCTCGCCTGGTACGGCGGCGACCTCTATCCCGGCTGGAAGAACAGCCTGCTGATGGGCGCGCTGTCGGGCGAGGGGCTGGTCCGGATGGCCATCGACGGCGACACGCTCCACAAATCGGACCGCTGGGACTTTGGCACCCGCATCCGCGAGGTCGAGGTGCGTGATGACGGAACCGTCTGGCTGCTCACCGATGGCGAGGACGGCAGGCTGGTAAAGCTCGTCCCGAAGCAGTGATCCGCAGCTTTCTCTCCCGGCGCAGCGAATGGCCCGCGCGCATCGCCGACCCCGATGCCGCGCCGCCGCTGAAGCTGCTGTGGCGCGAGATAGGAGGATTCGCGCGCGCAATCGCCGGGCGCATCCGCCCGATGCCGCCCGAACCCAATCCCGACAGCGACCATCCGCCGGTGATGGTGCTTCCGGGATTCCTGTCGGGCGACTGGGCGACCAAGGCGCTGCGCGCCGACCTGCGCCGCGCGGGCTTTCGTTGCTATGCCTGGGGCCTTGGTTTCAACCGCGGCGCGACCCCCGATATCATCGAGCGGATCGACGGCCGCGTCCAGTGGATCATCGACCGCACCGGCCACGCCCCGGCGCTCGTCGGATGGAGCCTCGGCGGCATCTACGCGCGCGAATATGCCAAGCACCACCCGGGCAAGGTCGCGCGCGTCGTCACCCTCGGCTCGCCCTTCTCGGGATCGCGCCGCGCCAACCGCGCATGGCGGCTCTATCACCTCGTCGCCCGCCACCCGGTCGACAATCCGCCAATCGATTTCCACCCCGCACCGCGCCCCGAAATGCCGACCTTCGCGCTCTGGTCGAAGCATGACGGCGTCGTCGCGATCAACAGTGCGCGCGGCAGCGCTGACGAAAGCGACCGCCAGGTCGAGGTCGATTGCGGCCATATGGGCTTTGCCTATGCCCCCACCTCGGTCGCCGCGATCGTCAAGGCGCTGACCGAAGAGGTGGCGCAGGGTCAGCACACGTCGATGCGATAGGCCGGCGCGGCGCGCCACGACAACAACATCCGCCCTGGCCGCCGTCCGGCCAGCCCCGTCGACACAAAGCCCACCCGCCGCAGCAACGCACGCGAGCGCTCGTTGTCCGGATGGCATTCAGCGACGATCGCACAGCCCGGCCGCGACCCGATGAGCGCATCGACGACCGCACGCACGGCCTCGGTCGCGATCCCACGGCCGCGGGCCCGCGCGGCGAACCAGTATCCGATCTCATACTCCTCCCCCGCACGGCGGTGGACGCCGATCACGCCGTTGAGCTCGCCGCCGCTGGCGTCGCGCACTGCGTGAAAAACATCGCCGCCGCCCGATCGCGCGATCAACGCACGGGCATCAGCCTCGGTGAACGGTGCGGGCAGGAAATGGACCTGCGAGGTCACCGTTTCATCGGTGATCGTCGCGAGCGCGCGCGCATCATCGGCGTGCAGCGGCGCGATGCGGCAATTTTCGGTCGACAGGGCAAGCAAGGTATCGGTCATGTCGCGTCTCTTAAAAAGCGCACGCCGTGATCGAGGGGTGGTGGTGGTGGTGTGATGATAACCATTCGCCTGTCCGAACACGGCGGCGATGGTCAAAGGGTGATGCCATGCCGCTCCTATGTAAAGGAGCGCCAATACGCCTTGAATCGATTGGATCGGTCGCTGGTCATCACGGGCAGGCCTAACAGCAGCACGCGTGGCGATCAAGCCCGCGCTTGACGTGGCGCTTTCACGCACTATCTAAAGTTACATGAAACGCGAC
Source organism: Sphingopyxis sp. GW821-FHT12C06 (assembly GCF_058807415.1). Taxonomy (NCBI): domain Bacteria; kingdom Pseudomonadati; phylum Pseudomonadota; class Alphaproteobacteria; order Sphingomonadales; family Sphingopyxidaceae; genus Sphingopyxis; species Sphingopyxis sp. GW821-FHT12C06. Next base: position 90,049 of record NZ_JBXAQR010000006.1, read on the forward strand.
AGCCGACTCTCGGGCGTGCTCCACGTCCTCCTCCACATGGCGGAGCAAGGTACGCCGATGACCTCCGACCAGCAGGCGAAGGCGATGCAAACGCATCCCGTCGTCATCCGCCGTATCCTCGGCGGCCTCCGCGATGCGGGCTTCGTCCATTCGGAAAAGGGGCATGGCGGCGGCTGGACGATCGCGCGCGACCTTTCGGCCATCACGATGCGCGACGTCTATGACGCGATCGGCCGTCCGAACCTGATGGCGATGGGCAACCGCACCGAAGCGCCCGGCTGCCTCGTCGAACAGGCGGTCAACGCCGCGCTCGACACCAGCTTCCGCGACGCCGAGGCGCTGCTCCTCGCGCGCTTTGGCGAGGTCACGCTCGCGCAGCTCGCCGCCGATTTCCACGCGCGCATGGCCGCGCGGTCCATCCCTGCACAGGAGCATATTCATGACTGAAGGCGCCCGGCATTTCCTCGACAGCTTCAAGGACCCGGCCGCGGTCGCGCGCTATACCGAAGGGCCGCGGCGTTTCGTGCCGGGGCTCGACGGGCTCCACCGCATGACCGGACTTTTGCTCGCCGAGCGCGTACCCGACGATGCGCATATCCTCGTCCTCGGCGCTGGCGGCGGCAGCGAACTCAAGGCGATGGCCGAAGCGCATCCAGGCTGGCGTTTCACCGGCGTCGATCCGGCGGGCCCGATGCTCGATCTGGCGGCCGAGGTCATGGGCGCAAACGCCGACCGCGCCGATCTGATCGAGGGATATATCGACGATGCGCCGGCCGGCCCTTTCGACGGCGCGACGTGCCTGCTCACCCTCCACTTTCTCGCGACTGAAGAGCGGATTCGCACCGCCGCGCAGATCCGCGCGCGCCTCAAACCCGGCGCACCCTTCGTCGCCGCGCACGGCAGCTTCCCGCAAGGCCCGGACGAACGCGACCGCTGGCTCGACCGCTACGCCGCCTTTGCCATCGCTTCTGGCGGCGATCCCGATCAGGTCGCCAAAGGCCGCGAGGCCGTCGCCACCCATGTCGCGATGCTGAGCCCCGAAGCCGATGAGGCGGTCTTGCGCGACGCGGGATTCACCGGCGTCGAACAATTTTACGCCGCCTTCACCTGGCGCGGCTGGGTGGGTTATGCGTGAGAATCCCTGGCGACCGAAACCGGCGGTTCCCCGGTGTAGGCCGGGAGCAGTACAGGCGACGGGGTTGAAAGCAACGCCAGCCCTCACCCCTCTATTTTGATCCAGCCCTCTTGCGTTGCCGATTCATACAACATATTGCGCAATATATTGTACGAATCGCATCACAGACAGGGAATCGGATGAACAACAAGCGCTGGACCGTCTTTATGGCCGCCACGACGGCCTGGCTGGCGACCGTTGCCGCCGCGGACGAAGCCCCGCTTTCCGCTGCCGACCGACGCGCCGTGGTCGAACAGCTCGGCCAGACGCTCGAGGCGAACTATGTCTATCCCGACAAGGCAAAAACCATCGCCGCGGCCTTGCGCCACAACCTCGACGCCGGCGATTATGACAAGGCGCAAGACCGTCCCGCCCTCGCGCGCGCGCTGACCGACGATCTGATTGCCGCGAGCAACGATCTGCATTTCGCCGTCGGGGTCGATCCGGCGTGGGTCGCCGACTATGCCGCACGGCAGGATCCCGTACGCGCCGCAGCGCTGCGCGACGAGGAACGCAAGGACGAAGCGCGCCGGAATTTCGGCTTTGCCGGGCTCCGCTACCTCGACGGCAACATCGCCTATGTCGATCTGACGCATTTTGCCGACCCCGAACTCGGATATGACGCCGCCGCCGCCGCGATGCGCTTTATCGAGAATGGCGACGCGGTGATTTATGACCTGCGCTACAACAATGGCGGCTATCTCGAGATGGCGCAGCTGCTCGCGAGCCAGCTCTTTCGCGGCGACAAGGATCAGGAACTGTTCGACTATTACTATAATCTCGACGGCCGCCGCGTCGAACGCGGCCAGTGGGTCCTCCCCGCGCTGCCCGCGAAACGCCTGACCGGAAAACCCGTCTATGTCCTCACCGGTTCGACCAGCTTCTCGGCGGCCGAATGGTTCGCCTACACCCTCAAGAAGCTGGGCCGGGCAACGCTGGTCGGCGAACGCACCGCGGGTGGCGCGCATCCGGTCGATCGCAAGCCCGTCGGCACCGATTATTTCCTGCAGGTGCCGATTGGCCAGATCCGCGACCCCGTCGATCGCGGCGATTTCGAAGGACAGGGCGTCACCCCTGACCATGAAGTCGCCTCCGCCGATGCACTCGCCGTCGCGCATCGCCTCGCGCTTGCCGATCTCGTCAAGGCCGATCCGGCGAAACGCGCCGACGCCGACTGGCTCGCCCCCGAGCTCGCGGAGCGCACCCAGCTATCTGCCGCCGCGCTCAAGGCGATCGCCGGTCGTTACGAAGGACGGCGCATCGACCTTGTCGACGGGAAACTGCTTTACACCTGGCGCGAACGTTTCCGCCTGTCGCTCCAGCCGCTCGCGGGCGATCTGCTGGCGATCGAGGGGGTGCACGACTTCCGCTTCCGCGTCGTGCGCAAAGGCGGCAAGGTCGCCGGGCTCGAACGCATCGACCGCGATGGAACGACCCAGACCTATGCCCGCCTCGACTGATCTCCCAAATGCCTTGAATGACATCACGTTCCTCGGCCGCCTCAGCGAAGCATTGAGCCAGCGGATCGAGGAACAGACGCGTCCGCTGTTCGACGACGCCGGCATCATCGTCCCCGTCCGCTCCTGCTCCCTGCTCACCGCACTGGACGCGGCGGGCGAAGCCTCGGCCGCCGAACTCGCGCGTGCCCTCAGCCAGTCGCATCAGCTGGTCATCCAGAAATGCCCGGCGCTGCTTCGCCTCGGCGTCATAACGCAGCACGCCGATCCCGCCGACGCGCGGCGCAAGATTTTCCGGCTGACCGACGTGGGACACGACCAGCTACGCCGCATCGATGCCTATGGTGTGCGAATAACCGCTATCTATCGCGCGCTCTTCGAAGAGGTCGGGGACGTTCACGGAGCGATACTGAAGGCGCTGAACGCGCTGGCCGACAAGCCACTGAGCGAACGCGCCAGGGAATAATCAGAGCCTGCGGAACGTCACCACCGCACGCGCTCGTGCTGATGACGAAGTGGAACGGCATCGCGCGAGAACCGCCCGCCAGATCGCCGCAACATCGTCGGCGCGGGCCGGATCAACATCCGCAGCGAAGCGGTCATTCGGCTTCGATCTCGCGCTGCATCAGGTGCGAGCCCGGCCCATAAGGATCGGCTTCGACATATTCGAAGCCCTGCCTGTGCCAATAGCTGTCAGCACCCTGAATCGCGACCAGTCGAACGTCGCGGCAGCCTTCGGCTTCGGCCTGACGGACGACGAAAGCGGTTGCCGTCGCTCCCGCGCCAGTTCCGCGCGCCGCTGGAAGCAGCGCAATATCATGGAGATAATAGCTGTCCACCACCGGGATCGCGCCCAGTTGCGACCCGAGTTTTGGCGGCGCGGCATCGCGCGGCCAGGGGTGGCTGATCAGATAGCCCAAAGCTTCCCCGTCGCGCTCGAGGATCGCGCAGCCTGCGGGATAATGCGCGAGACGATCGAAAAAGGTCTCCAGCGGTTCGGTAAAATCGCCGTGCACCGTATCGGAAATGCGAACGACCGTCGGAAGATCGGCCTCGCGCATCGGCCGCCAAGCTCCTGCGCCGCTCATGACGCATCGTCCAGAAACGGCGCCACCACCTCCGCCGTCACCCGCAGCGGCCGGCCGCTCGCCTTGTCGAGCAGCGCCCACACCGTCCGCGCGCGAACATGGACCTTCCCGTCCGCGCCGGTAAATTCCATGAAACGGTCGAACTTCGCGCCCTGCGGCTTGTCCGCGACCCATGTCCGCGCAGTCACGCTTTCGCCGGGGCCGAGCGCGCGCAGATAGTCGATCTCGTGCCGCACCACGACCCAGATATAGGCGTCCTTGTGGCTCTGCGGCGCTGCGGCATCCCAATGGCCGGTCGCAACCTGCTGGATCCACTGGACCCAGACGGCATTGTTGACATGGCCAAGCTCGTCGATGGCATCGGGGGTGGCGGTGAGGTTGAGGGTGAAGTCTTTCATCGCGCGACCATAGCAAGCCCCTCCCGCAAGCGGGAGGGGGTGAACTAGGCCAGCTCGACCGTCGTCACCATATAGCCCGCATCGCGCAGTGCGGTGACGAGGCTGTCCAGATGCTCGCGGTCGCGCGCTTCGCATTCGATGTCGGTGATCAGCCCTTTCGCGGGCAGCGTGGTGAAGATGCGCTGGTGATAGATTTCGATGATATTGACCTGCTTCTCGTCGAACAGCTTCATCACCTTGAACAGCGCGCCTGGGCGATCCTGCAACCGGATGCGCAGCCGCGCGATGCGGCCCGAACGCGCGAGGTCGCGCAGCAGCACATTGGCGAGCAGCCGCGTGTCGATATTGCCGCCGGTGAGCACCAGTCCGACCTTGCGTCCCTTGAACTCCTCGGGATGCGCGAGCATCGCCGCGAGACCCGCCGCGCCCGCGCCCTCGACCACCGTCTTTTCGATCTGGAGCAGCAGGCTGACCGCGCGTTCCAGATGGCGTTCGGCGACGAGGACGATATCGTCGTTCAGCGCGGCAACGAGTTTGCGCGTGTACGCGCCGGGTTCCTTGACCGCGATCCCTTCGGCCAGCGTGTCGCCCTCGCACGCCATGTCAACGCCGTTAAGTTCGGCGTACATCGACGGATAAAGCTCGGCCTGCACGCCCACCAGGCGCATGTCATTCTTGATCCCGCGCGCCGCGGTGCCCATGCCCGCGAGCAGCCCGCCGCCGCCGATCGGGACGATCAGCGTATCGAGCTCGGGGACATCCTCGAGCATTTCCAGCGCGACCGTTCCCTGCCCCGCCGCGACGTGCGGATGGTCGAAGGGATGGACGAAGGTCAGCCCGCGTTCGACTTCCAGCTCGCGCGCATGCGCCGAAGCGTCGTCGAACTTCTCGCCGAACAGCACGATTTCGGCGCCGTGGCTCGCGGTTTGCGAAACCTTCACCTGCGGCGTCGTCTTGGGCATCACGATCGTCACGGGGACGCCGAGCCGCTTGCCATGATAGGCCAGCCCCTGCGCATGATTGCCCGCCGATGCTGCGATCACGCCGCGCGCTTTCGCCTCGTCGCTGAGCAGCAGCAACGCGTTGAGCGCCCCACGCTCCTTATACGCCGCGGTGAACTGGAGATTTTCGAACTTCAGCCAGACTTCGGCGCCGACCAGTTCGGACAGCGTCTGCGAATGAAGCGTCGGTGTGCGGATCACCGCGCCGTTAATTCGCTCCGCCGCCGCGCGCACATCGTCCAATGTGATCGCCGGATAATCGGCGACGGCGGTCAGGGTGAGTTGATCTGTCATAGCGACAGAGGCCCTACCCCATCTGGCGCGCCGCGCAAACTATGCTTATGAACTCCCCCATGAACGAACAAAAATTGCGCGTGAGCTTCATCGGAACCGGCGTCATGGGCGGACCGATGGCAGGCCACCTCGTCAAGGCGGGGCACGACCTCACCGTTTACAACCGCACCCGCGCCAAGGCCGACGCCTGGGTCGCGCAATATGGTGGCGCGGCGGCGGCAACCCCCGCCGAGGCGGCGAAGGACGCCGATGTCGTCCTCGCCTGCGTTGGCAACGACGACGACCTCGCGCAGGTCACGCTCGGCCGCGACGGGGCGTTCAAGGCGATGAAGAAGGGCGCGCTGTTCGTCGATCACACCACCGTTTCCGCCCGCATCGCGCGGCAATTGTCGGTCGAGGCGGAAACCCTCGGCCTGCTCAGTGTCGACGCCCCCGTCTCGGGCGGCGAATCGGGCGCACAGGCGGGCACGCTCTCGATCATGTGCGGCGGCAGCAAGGCTGCGTTCGATGCCGCCGAGCCGGTGATGCGCGCCTATGCCGGGCGGATCGTCCATATCGGCGGCCCCGGCGCGGGGCAGACAACCAAGATGGTCAACCAGATTGCGATCGCCGGAGTGATCCAGGGCCTGTCCGAAGCGCTGCGTTTCGCGCAGGCATCGAAGCTCGACACCGACAAGGTGTTCGAGGCGGTATCGGGCGGCGCGGCGGCGAGCTGGCAGATGCTCAACCGCTGGGGCACAATGTCCAAGGATGAGTTCGACTTTGGTTTTGCGGTCGACTGGATGCGCAAGGACCTCGGCCTCGCGCTCGACGAAGCGCGGGTCAATGGCGCGACGCTACCGGTCGCGGCGATCGTCGATCAATTTTACGCCGATGTGCAGGACATGGGGCATGGGCGGCGCGACACGAGCTCGCTGGTGACGAGGCTGCCGAAGTGAAGCGGCTCTTGCTCGCAGCGCTGGCGCTGCCCCTCACCACCCCCGCCCACGCCGACACGCTGGTCGACAATGTCAACGGCGTCACGCTCGACAAGGATGGCAAGCTCGTCCGCTTCACCGGGCTCGTCATCGACACGCAGGGCAAGGTCAAGCAGCTGCTCGACCGCAAGGACAAGCGCCCCGAGCGCCCCGATTTCAAGGAGGACGGCAAGGGCCGCACGCTAATCCCTGGGCTGATCGACGCGCACGGACATGTCATGGGGCTCGGCTTCCAGCTGATGCTGCTCGACCTTAGCGAGACCAGCTCGCTCGCCGAGGCGCAGGCGGCGATCCGCAAATATGCCGCCGAAAATCCCGAAATGCCGTGGATCATCGGGTCGGGCTGGAATCAGGAGAAATGGGGCCTCGGCCGTTTTCCGACTGCGGCCGACCTCGACGCCGCAGTGCCGAACCGCGCCGTCTGGCTGACGCGCATCGACGGCCATGCCGGTTGGGCGAACAGCGCCGCGATGGCTTCGGCGAAAATCACCGCCGCCAGCAAGTCGCCCGAGGGCGGCCGCATCGAAATGGCGGGGGGCAAGCCCAGCGGGGTCTTCATCGATGCCGCGATGAGCCTTGTCGACGCTGCCAAGCCCAAGCCGCTCGCGCGCGACCTCGACCGCGCCCTCTATCTCGCGCAGCAGAAGCTCATGGAACAGGGCGTTACCAGCATCGCCGACATGGGCACGTCGATCGCCGACTGGCAGGCCTATCGCCGCGCCGGCGACAAGAAACAGCTCGCGATCCGCATCCTCTCCTATGGCGGCGACATCGACAATATGGCGCTGATCGCGGGAGGCGAGCCGACCCCGTGGCTTTATGACGACCGCCTCCGCATGGTGGGCGTGAAGCTCTATCTCGACGGCGCGCTGGGTTCGCGCGGCGCGTGGCTCAAGACGCCGTACAGCGATGCGCCGGGACAAAAGGGCCTTCCCCTTCTTACCCCAGCGCAGCTCCGCAACAAGATGGTGCGCGCGTCGATGGACAAGTTCCAGGTCGCGATCCACGCGATCGGCGACGCGGCCAATGCCGAGGCGCTCGACGCGATCACCGACCTGACCGCCGACCTGCCCGGCGAGCGCCGCTGGCGGATCGAGCATGCGCAGATCATCGACCCCGTCGATATCCCGCGCTTTGCGCAATTGAAGGTCATCGCCTCGATGCAGCCGGTGCACCAGACGAGCGATCGCCTGATGGCCGAAGCCCGCCTCGGCCCCGACCGCCTCAAGGGCGCTTATGCGTGGCGCAGCCTCGCCAGCGCCGGCGCCCGCCTCGCCTTCGGATCCGATGTGCCGGTCGAGAGCGCCAACCCCTTCCCTGGTATCGCCGCTGCCATCTCGCGCACCGACGCCGCGGGCCAACCCTTTGGCGGTTGGCGTCCAGAAGAAACGGTGAGCCGCGAGGTTGCCCTCGACGGCTTCACCCGCACCGCGGCCTATGCCGCCTTCGCCGAAGATCGCCTCGGCACGCTGATGCCCGGAATGCGCGCCGACTTCCTGATCGTCGAGGCCGACCCGATGCTCGCCAGCCCCGACGAAATCCGCCGCATGGTCCCGCTCGAGACGTGGATCGGCGGCTATCGCTATTACAAGAAAAAGGACTGACGGCATGGCGATCGACCGCCGCCGGATGCTGGGCGCGCTCGCCGTCGTTCCCGCCGCGCTCGCACTCGGCGCCGCGAAGAAGGAACCCAAGCCCAAAGACCCGCCGGCCCCGCGCGCTTCGCGGCGCCGCAAGGGCGCAAAGGCGCCCGAAAAACATGTCGATGTCGCGGTGATCGGCGCCGGCGCGCTCGGAGCATGGACCGCATGGCACCTCGTCCGCGCCGGGCAGAGCGTGCGGCTGTTCGACGCCTATGGTGCGGGCGGCGGCCGTTCCGCATCGAGCCTGTCATCGATGATGCTCGACCCCGTACAGGGCGGCGATACGCTCTACGCCGCGCTGGCGGCGGAAAGCCTCGGCGCCTGGCAAAAGCTCTCCGACAGCGCGAGCCTGCCAATTATGACCCGCTGCGAAGTCGTCACGACCGCGACCGCCGCCGACGCACTGCCCGACCTTCGCGATACCGGGCGCGAAAGCGGCGCAAAGCTGCGCCATCGCTATCCGCAAATCGCGTGGCGCGACGACGAGGCGGCACTCATCGCCGAGAAGGCCGCAGTCCTCGCCGGCCAGCGCGGGGTGCTAGAAACCATCCTCGACGCCCAAATTTTGGTCGAGGATGTCGTGATGCCCGCGCCGCTCCGCGACAAGCGCAGCGACCTCTATGTCCTTCCCGACGGCGGCACCGCGCGCAGCGTCGTCTATGCCTGCGGTGCATGGCTGACCGAGCTGTTCCCGCAGATTTTGACGCCGCAGCGACTGTCAGCGGTACGCCAGCAAATCTTCCACTTCGGCCCCGGGCAGGGCGACACCCAATTCCGTCCCCCCGCAATGCCCGTCCTGATCGACCGCGCTTACGGCTTTCACCTGCTCCCTGATGTCGAGGGCGCGGGGGTGCGCTGCTGGCGCAGCGCCGCCGACGCGAGCGTCGATCCCGACAGCTTCGACCGCCGCGCCGACGAAGGCGCGCTCACCGATATCCGCCAATGGATTGCCGGCCGCCTGCCCCACCTCGCGACCGCGCCGGTGATCGCGAGCGCCGCTGCACATGACTGCCGCACCACCACCGGCGACCTGCTGCTTGATCGTTTGCCGAACCAGCCGCGCACATGGGTGGTCGGCGGCGGCGCGGGCCGCGCCTTCGCGCTCGCTCCTGCCATCGGTGCGCGCGTCGCCGCGCATATCGCCGACGCCGCGCGGCCGATCGAACCGCGCTGGGCACTGGCGAGGCTGACTGGGGGCGTGATTGCGCCGTCGCCGCCGGCATCCTGAGTTGTTTTCCGGGGGGGATAGAATGAAACTCGCCGACTGCCACAATATCGACGATTTCCGCGTGCTCGCGAAGCGCCGCCTGCCGTGGCCGGTGTTCGATTATATCGACGGCGCCGCCGATGACGAGGTCACCCGCCGCCGCAACCGCGCCGCGTTCGACGATTGCGATCTCATCCCGCGCGTTCTTGCGGGTGTCGACAGCGTCAACATGCGCACGACGCTGTTCGGGCGCGAGATGGCGATGCCACTGTTTCTCTCGCCCACCGCGCTCCAGCGGCTGTTCCACTGGCAGGGCGAGCGCGCAGTCCTGCGTGCCGCCGCCAAGGCCGGGACGATGGCGGGAATTTCCAGCCTCGCGACGATCAGCCTCGCCGAAGCCGGCGCGCTGACCGACGGCCCCAAGCTGTTTCAGCTTTATGTCCATCACGACGAAGGGCTCAACCGCGCGATGCTCGAGGCCGCGCGCGATGCGAAGTTCGATGCAGTAGCGCTCACCGTCGACACGATCGTCGGCGGCAACCGCGAACGCTGTCTGCGCTCGGGCTTCACTTCGCCGCCGCGCTTCACCCCGGGCAATATGCTGAGCTACGCCATCAAGCCGGGCTGGGGGCTCAACTATGTGCTGCGCGAGAAATTCAGCCTGCCCAACCTCGCAACGCATGTGTCCGAAGGGTCGAGCGTCCCCAAATCGGTCGCCGACTATTTCACCACGATGCTCGACCAGAGCCTCGACTGGAAACGCGCCGAGGCGATCCGCAAGCAATGGGACGGCCCCTTTTGCCTCAAGGGGATCGCCGCGGTCGAGGATGCGAAACGCGCCGCCGACATCGGCGCGACCGCGATCATGGTATCGAACCATGGCGGCCGGCAACTCGACGGCAGCATCTCGCCCTTCGACGCGCTCGCCGAGATCGTCGATGCGGTCGGCGACAGGGTCGAGGTCATTTGCGACGGCGGCATCACGCGCGGCACCCATGTGCTCAAAGCGCTGTCGGTCGGGGCGAAGGCCTGTTCGGGTGGCCGCCTCTATCTCTACGCGCTCGCCGCGGCGGGCGAGGATGGCGTCGCGCGCGCAATCGCGCTGCTCCGCGCCGAGATGGAGCGCGGCATGAAATTAATGGGGGCCAGGACCCTGTCGGATCTCGGCCCCCATAATCTGCGCTGGCGCTGACCCCATTTCCCCGTCGTCGCACAACGCGCATGAAAAAGGGGGCGGCCTCCCCCGAAGCCGCCCCCTTCACACATGGTCCTTTGCTCCGTCAGGCGGTCAGAAAGACGCGCCCAGGGTAAAGACCACGGTTGGATCGTAATTTGTGTCGACGGCCTTGACCCCCGTCTTTTTGACGTCGGTGTCGACATACTGGACCGAGAAGGTGAAGGGGCCGGCGGGAACCGAAGCACCGATCACCCAGTCGATATAATTGCTGTCGGGCGAAACGAGACCCAGCGAACCGTCGGTATAGCCGACAGCGGCCGACAGCGTCACCGGCGTATTCGGTACGCCAAAGCCGGCGCCGAGGTTCAGGTAGATGCTGTCCTCGTCGCCGAGCGAATTCTGCTTGGGAGCATAAGCCACCTGCCCGGTCACCGAGAGGGGGCCGATGTCGTGCGAAAGCTTGGCGATGCCTTCGAAATAATCGGTCGGCGCGCCGCCATCGTGGCTACCCGGATAGGTGTAATAGGTGACGCCCAGATCGACGGTCGTCCCCGACGCGATTTCGGTGTTGAAGCCGCCATAAAGGTCGAGTTCGAACTTGCCATAGGCGGTGCTGTTGGGAAGCGAAGAGCCCCAGGTGCCGACGTAAAAACCGCTTTCGTGGCTGACGGTCAGCGTCGGCTGCACCGCGACCTTTTCGTTCGACAGTGAAACGCCGCGAAACCGATAGTCGGACGTGACCGCGATGCCGCCCGAAAGCGTGAACGGGCCGATCGCTGTCGTGTCTTCTTCTTCCTCGGCAAAGGCCGGTGTCGACATGGCCGAAGCCGCGAGCAGCATGCCGAAGCACGCTTTGGTGAGAAACTTCATGGGTGATCCCCCTAATGGCTGAAACGGATCGTCCCACCTGCAGTAAGCGTCCATACCTCTTGTTGCGGGCCTGTGACGACGAACGCATTCGAAATTGCCGATTTTGCTGCAATGCACAAACGAAAATTTCACAGGGGGCAGAATCAGCGCTCAACTGTGGCTTTTCCGCAACAGCGGGCCCAACCGCGCTTGTTCTTTGCCAAGCCGCGGCCGGACGGCTAAAGAGCGCGCATATTCCCTCTGTCGAGCAGCAACCATGAGCGATCACAATCCCGGCCTGCGCCCCTGGCGCGACATTGCGCGGCGAACCAGCCGCCAGATCATGGTCGGCGCCGTCCCCGTCGGCGGCGGCGCGCCGATCAGCGTCCAGACGATGACCAACACGCTGACCAGCGACGCCGTTGCGACGATCGACCAGATCCGCCGCTGCGAAGAGGCCGGCGCCGACCTGATCCGCGTCTCCTGCCCCGACACCGAATCGACCGCGGCACTCGGCAAGATCGTCCGCGCCGCGCGCATCCCGATCATCGCCGACATTCATTTCCACTATAAGCGCGCGCTCGAAGCCGCCGACGCCGGCGCCGCATGCCTGCGCATCAACCCCGGCAACATCGGATCGTCGGAGCGCGTCGGCGAGGTCGTCCGCGCCGCAAAGGCGAATGGCTGCGCGATCCGCATCGGCGTCAACGCCGGCAGCCTCGAAAAAGATCTGCTCGAAAAATATGGCGAGCCCTGCCCCGAAGCGCTCGTCGAAAGCGCGCTCGATCACATCAAGCTGCTTCAGGACCATGATTTCCACGAGTATAAGGTCGCGGTAAAGGCGAGCGACGTCTTCCTCGCGGTCGCGGCCTATGCGCAGCTCGCCGACGCGGTCGATTGCCCGCTCCACCTCGGCATCACCGAGGCCGGCGGACTGATCGGCGGCACGGTCAAGTCCGCGCTCGGCATCGGCAATCTCCTCTGGGCCGGCATCGGCGACACGATCCGCGTGTCGCTTTCGGCAGAACCCGAAGAGGAAGTGCGCGTCGGCTATGAAATCCTCAAATCCCTGGGCCTGCGCACCCGCGGTGTCCGCGTCGTCTCCTGTCCCAGCTGCGCACGCCAGGGCTTCGACGTGATCCGAACCGTTCAGGCACTCGAAGAGGCGCTCGGCCACATCAAGACCCCGATGTCGCTCTCGGTTCTCGGCTGCGTCGTCAACGGTCCCGGCGAGGCGCGCGAAACCGACATCGGCATCACCGGCGGCGGCAACGGCAAGCATATGGTGTTCCTGTCGGGCGTCACCGATCATCATGTCGAGGACGCCGACATGATCGCGCATATCGTCAAACTGGTCGAAGCCAAGGCCGCCGAAATCGACGCGGGCAGTTCGGTGAGCATGGACACGCTCCACGGCAAGGCGGCGTAAAACTATTTCCATCGCTGTCAGCAAGGCATAGCATCGCAACATCCAGAAGGATGGAGGAGCACGCCATGACATTCGGAAAGCCCGACGCCCTCGACCGCCTTGTCCAGCTCCTGCTGCTGATCGCCGCGATCACAACGATCGCCAATGGCGTGTTTATGTTGATCAAACCGCTCGACTGGTATGTCTTTGTCCCCACCGTCGTCACCACTGGCCCGCCCAACGCGCATTTCATCCGCGACATCGGCCTCGCCTATCTGGGGTCGGGGCTGATCCTGCTCTATGCCGCCGCGAACCCTGCCTACCACTGGCGTGCCGCGGTCGTCGGCGGGCTATGGCTGGTGCTCCACGGCCTGCTTCATATCTATGAAGTCGCCGCCGGCATCTGCGGTCCCGCGACCTTCTGGGCCGACGCCCCCGCGGTGCTCGGCCAGCCCGCGCTCGTCATCGCGGCGCTCGGCATCCTCTTCGCGCGAAAGCGGGCGAAGCGCGCGGACTGACCCGCGCGCCCCGAAATCAGGCCGGCTCGAGCGTCCGGTCCTGCGGCCGCAGCTTCGGCTCCTCGACATAGAGATTCGCGGCGGGCGTCTTCAGATGCGCCTCGAGCAGGTCGAAAATCGCCGCATCCTCCTCTTCGTTGAACTTGCGCGCAAACAGGTCGGGGCTCAGCGTCAGGCGCAGCGCGTCGGCGGCGACAAAGGTGCGCGGGCGCAATTTGATCTCGCCGTCGGGGATCCAGTCGATCGTCCGCAGATCGTCGTTCATCACCTCGCCCTGCGCACCGCTGTTCATCATGAGCGTCTGGAAAAACGCCTCGTCGGGGATGAAGCTGCGGCGGTAGAAGGATTTGAACCGGTCGGCGCTCGGGTGATGGACCGCAAATTCGCAGAAGCCGCGCGTCACCGCTTTCCACTGGGTGCCGATAAAGGGAGTCGCGCCCTTCAGGAAGGCGCGCGGCAGGCGGGTGCGGAACATCCGTCCGCGTGCCTCGACGAACATATGGCTGACGCGGTTCATCGTGTCGGGGCGAATCGCACGCTGGTCGAGCGCGCGAATATATTGGCGCTGCGGGTGAGCGCGCAGAAAGTCGGCAATATAGGCCTGCGACTTCAGCGGGAAATCCTGGCCGCTGAGGTTGATATAGTGGCTCCAGCTGCTGTTCATCGCCAGCAATTTGGCCATTCCGCGCAGCTCGGCCTCGACCAGACTGTATCCGCCCCACAGCGCCTTTTGCGATTCGATGATCGCGACGCCCTGATAGGGTTGCAAAAATTCGGCGATATCCGCGGCGAGTTCGGGGCCCGAGCTTTTGTCGACATGGATCACATAGCTGTTGCCGGGAGCATAGATGGCGCGAAACATCCGCTTGAACTGTTCGGGAAAGCGATGGAGAAGGATGAAATAGCCGATCATGAAGGCATGCCTTTCGGATCGCCGACCCGGGCTGTCAGCCTTCCGGAATCGCGATCATTTCCTGTCCCGGAAAAACCCAACCAAAGTCATTTTGATCGAAAGGAGACAATGCCCGACAGATGTCCTGCCGCGTTGCGACGCGGCCTGGTCCAGCGGCATCCTTCCCATATGGGGCGGCGGCCGGTGATTGTAAGGGCGGCGCCATTGCCCATCGGGCGTCGCCGCCGCTAAAGGGGCCGCGACACCCTCTGCACAGGATGACCCGCGTGACCCTCTCAATCCGCCCCGCCACGTCCGCCGACCTGCCGCTGATCGCGCAGTTCATCCGCGACCTCGCCGACTATGAAAAGCTCGCCGACGAAGTGCGCTTCGACGAAGCGACGCTCGGCGCAAAACTGTTCGGACCGCGCCCCTATGCCGAAGTGGTGATCGGCGAACTCGACGGCACGCCGCAGGGCTTCGCACTCTTCTTCCACAATTTCTCGACCTTCGAGGGGCGCCCCGGCATCTACCTCGAAGATCTGTTCGTCCGCCCCGAAGCCCGCAGATCGGGGCTCGGCAAGGCGCTGCTCATCCACCTCGCGGCGCTCTGCACCGAACGCGACTGCGCGCGGCTCGAATGGAGCGTGCTCGACTGGAACGCACCGGCGATCGGTTTCTACCAGAGCCTCGGCGCGCGGATGATGGACGAATGGACGGTGATGCGCGTCGACGGCGACGCGCTCGCCAGCCTCGCGGGCTCCTGAACCTTCGCCCCCGGATCTTCGTCACCCCGGACTCGATCCGGGGCCCGGACGACGGTGCTGAATGGATCCCGGATCAAGTCCGGAATGACGACAGAAGCAATCAGCTGCCCGGTCCGCGCGTTCACTGGCGCGCAGGCTTCGGCCCCCGCCGTACCATCGGCGCGGTCGGCATATGCGCTTCGGACAAACGCTCGGCTTCGTCCGCTTCGACACCCAGATCGGTCAGCACGCGCATCAATGCCTCCGACGGCGGCACCAATATGTCGGGCTGAACGCCGGCGCCCTCCCAATCCCTACCCGTCACCGGGTCATAGGTGCGCCCAACCGGAATGAAGGCGGTGAAACCGCCGCCCAATTCCTCACCGTTACCGAAATGATTGGCGCCCGCGGTCGGTGCACCCACCAAAGTACCGCGTCCACTATGCTTCATCGCCAGCGAAAAATGCTCGGCCGCCGAAGCGGTGGCGCCCGACGTCAGCACATAGATTTTGGCATCGCGCAGCCGAGTGTCGGCATTCGGGGTCGCCCAATGCTCGCGCGCCACCATGCCGGCATCGCCCTTCACCGGGCGCATCGAGGCCAGCCCGTCGATCGGCGAACCACCGCGCGCGTCGACCGAAGCGCGCGTCGCCATCGTCACCAGCCGCGTCGGCTCGGCAAACAGCCAGGGGAATATGACGTCCATCTGATCAAGCCCGCCGCCATTGTGGGTGCGGATGTCGAAAATAATCGCCTTGGCGTCGGCATGATCGGCCATGAACTTCGCCGCTGTCGCAGTCACTACCGCATCGTCGGGGAAGGCGTTGAAGCGGACAAAAGCGATCCCGGGCGCGATCCATCCCGCCTGTTCGATCGGGACGCGCGGCGGGCGCCGCGTCGGGGCGGCGCTGCCCGATACCGGGGCACCCTCGGGGGCGCGGAGCCGCAAATGACCGTCGGGGGACACCGCGGTCACATCCTCGTCGACCGCCTGCCCCAGCGCCTCGCCGGTCAACGAAGCATAGCGGCCCGACGCAATCCCGGCGCGGATCGCTTCGGCATAGCGTTTGCCGGTTTCTGGGTAGACATAATCGCGCTCGAGCAGCGCAGCATAATTTTCGGCGATGCTGTTGGCCCGCACGGCCGGGGCGGGGGCGGTGTCGGTGGCCAGAACCGGCGCGACGACGAACGGCGCAGCGGCCGCGAGCAACAGCACGGGGACGAGATGACGGGAATGCTTCATGAGGTAACTCCTATCCAAACCCCGGCTTGAAAGGAAATGTGCCCCAGACATAGTGCAGGTTCAACTACATTTGTAGTCGATCAGCGCTTGCGCGCGAACCAGATCAGCACGGCACCAACGATCGCCAGCACGACACCATTGCGCGTCCATACCGTGTCGCCCAGCATGAAGCTGCTCGCCGGCCAGCGCACGACATCGAGCCCCTGCAACGCCCACAACCCGCCGACCAGAACCATCGCGACCCCGACGATCGCCAATACTCCTTTCAAGGCCCCCATGCTCGCTCTCCCCTATTGGCGCTGCAATCCGATCAGCGGCCGCAGCCAGCCGATGGTGCGCCCGATCGCATAGAAAAGCCAGCACCCCACAATCGTGACGACGAGCAGGATCAGAAAGGACGGCAACGCTCCCACGCCGGCCCGAAGCAGATACCAGCCGGTGGCGACGATGATCGTCTGGTGGATGATGTAAAAGGGAAACACCGCCTCGGCGAGCGTCGTGCGCCACGGGTGGTCGCGGTTCCAAAAGGCGTCGGCGATCCCGACGAGCGCGACGATCGTCGCCCAGCCCTGTACCAGCCGCGCGATGTGGAACGGCACGGACACCCAGTCGGGTGCGGCTGCATCACCCGGCCAGTTCCACTCTACCCACGCAACGAAGGCAAACGCCGCAAGACCGATGACCAGCCCTGCGCGCCAGCAGCGCGCGACCGCCGCGAACAGCGCCGGCCGCACGCGAAGCAGCCAGCCGATGGCAAAGGGGATCAGATAATGGAGATGCGACGGCCCGTCATCGAACAGCGCGTGCGTTTCGTCATGATCGGGGAATAGCGTGAGGATCAGCAACCACACCGCAAGCGGGACGATCAACATGCCCCAGCCGCCGAGCACTCGCGCCGCGCTGTCGGCGATCCGCGTCCGTATGCGCCCGGGCACCCACGCCAGCACCGCCGCCGCCAGCAGCGTATACACCCACAGATAGACGACAAACCACAGATGCTGCCACGTCGGCAGGATAATGCCGTCCAGCATCCCGAAGCGGAAATAGTCGTGCAGCCAGAAATAGCCGAGCCCATGGGCATAGCCATGCTGGCCGACCAGCTCGATCCACGGCTGCGGCGGGATGATGACGATGATGCCGAAAGCGAGCGGGATCAGCAACCGCGCACTCCGCGACCGCACAAATGCCCCCGCACCGCCGAGCTTCGCGAACAGCGCCGCGCTCGCATAGCCCGACACGAGGAACAGCAAAGGCAGCCGCCAGCTGTTCGTCGCCAGCATCGGGATCGCGGCCCAATCGAGCGGCTGCGCGATCTTCACATGCCAGCCCCACGGCACGAAATACATGCCGATATGATAGAGAATGAGGAGGCCAAACGCCCCGATCCGCAGCCAATCCATGCCGAGGTGACGCACGCCGGTCATAGGCTTCCTCCTCCCACATTCGTCATCCCGGACTTGATCCGGGATCCATGCGCGCGATGTTGCCTGGATCCCGGATCAAGTCCGGGATGACGACAATGGATATATCTATTTCAGCACCCGCCAAGCGAGCTCAGCAAACTCGCACAGCAAAGGCCGCGTGTCGCGCGGATCGATGATATCCTCGACGCCATATTTCTCCGCCGTCCGGAAAGGCGAGCGTACGCGATTGAGCCGCTCGCGGATCGCCTCCAGATGCGCTGCCGGATCCTCGGCGACCTCGAGTTCGCTCTTGTAAGCCACCTCGACCCCGCCCTCGATCGGCAGGCTGCCCCAGTCGCCCGACGGCCAGGCGAAGCGATACTGGAAGCGCTCGGCGTTCGACATCGCACTGCCCGCAATCCCGTAGGCGCGTCGCACCACGACCGACGCCAGCGGCACCGTCGCGCGGTAGATCGCGTTCATCGCCTGCACCCCGTAACGGATCGTCCCCGCCCGTTCAGCCTCGCCGCCAATCATGAAGCCGGGATTGTCGACGAGGTGAACGATCGGCAGCCGGAACTGGTCGGCCATTTTGACGAAGCGCTCGGCCTTCTCGCTCGTCTTCGCGTCCCACGATCCACCAAGGAACGAGGGATCGCTCGCGAGCACCGCGACCGGATAGCCATCCAATCGCGCGAACGCCGTGATCGCCGCCCGCCCCCAGCGCGCGCCCATTTCAAAGAAGCTGCCCTTGTCGAACACCGCATCGGCGATGCGGCGCATCGAATAGACCTGCTTCGCCTCGCGCGGCACCGCCGACAGCAGCGCCTCCTCGCGCCGGTCGACCGGATCGCTGCACGCCGTCCGCAGCGCCCGATCATGGATCGACGAGGGCAGATAGGACAGGAAGCGCCGCGCCGCTGCGAAGGCTTCAGCCTCGCTCGCAACCTCGTCGTCGACGACGCCGTTGCGCGTGTGAACGTCGCTGCCGCCCAGTTCCTCGCGGTCCAATGTGTCACCGATCGCCGCCGCGACCGCGGGCCCCGCCGCGAACAGCTGCGACAGTCCGCGCACCATGATGCTGTAATGGCTCGCCACAACGCGCGCCGCGCCGAGCCCCGCAGTCGGCCCGAGCGCGAGCGCGACCACCGGGACCGTGTCGAGATTGGCGATGATCTCGTGCCACCCGGGAACATGCGGAATATAGGTATAGCCCATATCCTCGAGCGTCTTGACCGACCCGCCGCCGCCGGTGCCGTCGATCATGCGGATCAGCGGCAGGCGATATTCATGCGCCATCGCCTCGCACTGGATAAATTTGCGGTGCAGCGCCGCATCGGCCGCGCCGCCGCGCACGGTGAAATCATCGGCCGAGGCGACCACCGGCCGCCCCTCGATATTGGCGCGCCCGAAGATGAAGTTCGACGCCGCCAGATCTTCGAGCGCACCATCAGCGCCATATGTCCCGCGTCCGGCAATCTTGCCGATCTCGCGAAAACTGCCTTCGTCGACGATCCCCGCGAGCCGCGCCCGCGCGTCCATCTTGCCGCGGCTATGTTGACGCGCGACCTTCTCTTCGCCGCCCATTTTTTCGGCCATCGCACGGCGCGCGGCCAGTTCGTCGATCTCGTTTTTCCAGCTCATGGGACGAAGGCTAACTGACGTTGACGGAAACGTCATGCAAAACCTTGCCCGCCCCTTTTGCCCTGCTATCGTCGCCCGATGACACGCAGAACCACGCTGGCGATCGCCGCCGCTTTCCTCACCTTTTCCGCCCCGCTGGCCGCCACCGAAACCGCCCCGCATACGATCGCCGGCGTCGAGGCACCTTTCGAAACCGGCGCTTTCACCGAAAACGCCGATCCGATGGCGGCAATCGACGCCGCGCTGTCTGCGGCGCGCCAATCGGGCAAGCAGGTGCTGCTGGTAATGGGCATGAACGATTGTCACGACAGCGCCTGGTTCGCCAATCTGGTCGCGAGCGAGCGTTTTGCACCGGTCCGCGCGCGCTATCACATCGTCTATGCCGACATCGGCATGCCGCACCGCGGCATCGTCCGGAACCCCGGCGTACCGAAACGCTTCGGTTTCCGGATCAAGGGCACCCCGACCGTCGCGATTATCGACGCCGATGGCGACGTTCTCAACCGCAAGGACGCGCCCAAATGGCGCAACGCCGCGAGCCGCAGCGACGACGACATCTATAATGAACTGATGCAATAGGGAGAGACATATGGCCGACATCAACCTCGCGGGCCGCACCGCGCTCGTCACCGGCGCCTCGCGCGGGATCGGCCGCGGCATCGCGATCGCGCTGGCCAGGGCAGGCGCCGACGTCGCGGTCAATTACACCCGCGACGAAGACGCCGCGGGCGAAACCGTCGCGACGATCACCGCGCTGCGCCGCAACGCCAAGGCCTATGTCCCCGCCGCCGGAACTGTCGCTGCGATCGCAGCGCTGGGCTGCAAGGCCAAGGCTTATCAAGCCTCGGTCACCGACGAGGACGCCTGCGCCGCGATGATCGCCAGCGTCGAAGCCGACCTCGGTCCGATATCGATCCTGATCAACAACGCCGGCATCGCGAGCCGCGGCAAAACGGTCGCCGACACCGACGCCGCCGAAGTCGAAAAACTGCTCGCCGTCCACGCCGTCGGCGCCCACCGCCTGTCGCGCCTCGCGCTGCCGCAGCTGCGCCAGCACGACCGCAGCGACATCATCATCATCTCGAGCGTCGCTACCCTCGGCCACGCCGCGAACGGCGCGCCCTATAATATGGCGAAGGCGGCGGGCGAGGCGCTCGCGCTCACCCTCGCCAAGGAAGAGATGAAGAATGGCGTCCGCGTCAACATCGTCGCGCCGTCGCTGACCGTCAGCGACATGGGCGAAAAACTGTCGCGCGCGATCACCGGGCAGGACGATATCCACCATCTCGACGCCAAATTCCCCTTCGGCCGTGTCCCGACGCCGGACGATGTCGCGGCGGCGGTGCTGTGGTTCGTTTCGGACGCCAACCCCTATTGCTCGGGGCAGAAGCTCAACATCGACGGCGCGGGAATGGCGAGCTTCCGCTAGAGCCCCGGTATGCGCCCCGATTCGCCCTCCCCGCTCATCCCCTTCCTGATCGCATGCGCCGGCATCGCGACCTATTCGGCGATGGATGTGCTGATGAAGGGGCTGTCGATCGACATCGGCGCCTATAACACCGTGCTCTGGCGCAATGCGGCCGGGACATTGCTGTGCGGCCTGATCTATTTCGCAACGCGGCCGAAGATGCCCGACCGCGCGACGTTGCGGATTCACGCCGTCCGCTCCTTCTTCGTTGCGGGGATGGCGCTCTTCTTCTTCTGGGCGCTCGCAAGACTGCCGATCGCGGAAGCGATCGCGCTTGCCTTCGTCGCGCCGCTGCTCGCGCTCTACATGGCCGCGATCTTCCTTGGCGAGCGGATCGGGCGGCGCTCGATCGCCGCGTCGCTGCTCGGACTGATCGGTATCATCGTCATCGTCACGGGCAAGCTCGGGACCGGCCATTATGCCGAGGACGCACTTTGGGCGGTCGGCGCGGTGTTCCTGTCGGCGGTCTTCTATGCGTACAACCTCATCCTTGCGCGGCGGCAGGCGAAGATGGCTGAACCGATGGAAATTGCCTTTTTCCAGAATTTCTTCGTCGCGTTGATCCTTGCCCTCGGCGCGCCATGGTTCGCTGTCATTCCCGATGCGGCGCAGGCGCCGAACATCCTCGGCGCCGCGACCCTCGCGATCATCTCGCTGCTCTTCCTCAGCTGGGCCTATGCCCGCGCCGAAACGCAGATTCTCGCGACCACCGAATATACCGGCTTCCTGTGGGCGATGCTGTTCGGCTGGATATTTTATTCGGAACCGGTGACGCTGCCGACGCTCGCCGGCGCGATGCTGATCGTTGCGGCATGCCTGATCGTGGCGAGCAAGGTGCCGCACAAGGATCCGATCGACCCGGCGGCGGCCTGATCTTCTCCCCTCCCGCCTGCGGGAGGGGGACTTAGACCGCCGCCCGGCTCAACCGGTCATTGATCGCCGCGCCCAGCCCTTCGGCCGGGATCACCGCCACCGCAATCCTGCTCTTCGCGCTCGCCGCCCCTGCGTGCAGCGCGTCGAACAGGCGCGCAGCCGCTTCGGTCAAATCGCCCGTCGCGCTCAGGCTATAATCGCCCGCGACCACGCCGAACCCGATTCCAAACTCATCAACCGCGAAATCATGCGCGCCCAGCCGCACCGGCTTGCCCGGGGCATAATGGCTCGCGAGCATCCCCGGCGCGACGACTTCGGAACCTTGCACCCCGGTCACCGCCAGCCCGCTCGCTTCCGCCAGCATCTCCGTTGTCACCGGCCCCGGCCGCAGTATTTCGACCGCGCCATCCTTCACCCGCGCGATCGTCGATTCGACCCCCGCCGGGCAGGCGCCATCGTCGATCACCATAGCGATCCGCCCGTCGAGGCTGGCCAGCACATGCGCCGCGGTCGTGGGGCTCACGCGTCCGCTCGCATTGGCGCTCGGCGCCGCGAGTGGCGCGCCGCTTGTCGCGAGCAAAGCCTGCATCGCACGATGCCCCGGCACGCGCAGCGCGATCGTATCGAGCCCCGCTGTCGCGATGTTCGCGACCGGACAGTCCGCCGTGCGTGGCACCACCAGCGTCAGCGGCCCCGGCCAGAAGCGCGCTGCCAGCGCCCGCTCAACCGCACCGAACACGCCCAGCGTTTCGGCGGCCGCGAGGTCGGGGACATGAACGATCAACGGATTGAAATCGGGGCGCCCCTTCGCGGCATAAATGCGCGCGACCGCGTCGGCGCTCCGCGCATCGGCGGCGAGTCCATAGACCGTCTCGGTCGGCACTGCGACCGGCTGTCCCTCTGCCACCAGCGCGGCGGCGCGCGAAATCGCCTCCGCACCAAACAGCCGGACATCGGTCTTCATGCTCTCGTTCGTTTGACGCTCGATCATGCCGCGCTATAGCGCGCGCAATTGGGGATTCACCAGCAAAGTCGGGATTGAAGATGACCTACACGCCGCCGACCACCGAGCAATTGTTCGTTCTCAACCATATCGCGCGCGTCGACGCGATGGCAGCCCATGACAAATTCGCCGCCGCGACCCCCGACATGGTCGAAGCGATCGTCGCGGGCATCGGCGATTTCGCCGCCGACGTCTACGCACCGCTCAACCGCGTCGGCGACGTCACCAATCCCAAATGGTCGGACGGCAAGGTCACGATGCCCCCGGGCTTCAAGGAAGCGTACAAGGCGTTCGTCGACAATGGCTGGGGCAGCATTGACGGTCCCGAAGCCTATGGCGGACAGGGCCTGCCCTTCACCCTCGCGACCGTGGTGATCGAGGCGCTCGGCACCGCCGACATGGGCTTTACCCTCTGCAACATCCTGACCCCCGGCGCGATCCATGCGCTGATGGCCTATGGCACCGAAGAACAGCGCCAGACCTGGCTTCCCAAGCTTGTCTCGGGCGAATGGAACGGCACGATGAACCTGACCGAGCCGAGCGCGGGCAGCGACGTCGGCGCGCTGCGCTCGACCGCCGAACCGGTGACCGAAGGCCCGAACGCCGGGCTCTACAAGGTCAAGGGCCAGAAGATCTTCATCACCTTCGGCGAGCATGACCTCACCGACAATATCGTTCACCTCGTCCTCGCACGCACTCCGGGCGCACCTGAGGGAACGCGCGGTATCTCGCTCTTCCTCGTCCCCAAATATCGCCTCGACGAGGGCGGCAAACCGACGATTTCGAACGGCGTCCATTGCGCGTCGATCGAGCACAAGCTCGGCATCCACGCCTCCCCGACCGCGGTGATGGTCTATGGCGAGGACGAGGATTGCCTCGGCGAGATCGTCGGCGCCGAAATGGGCGGGATGCGTGCGATGTTCGTGATGATGAACAATGCCCGTCTCATGGTCGGTTGCCAGGGCGTCCAGATCGCCGAGCGCGCGACCCAGCAAGCGCAGCGCTTCGCCGCCGAGCGCGTCCAGTCGGCGCTCGCAGGTGGCACCGACCGCAACCCCGTCACGATCGACCAGCATCCCGACGTCCGCCGCATGTTGTGGCGGATGCGCGCCCAGACCGAGGCCGCGCGTGCGCTCACATACTATGCCGCCGCGCAGATCGATTTCGGCAAGCTCGGCGACGAAGCCGCCGCGATGCGCGCCGAAATCCTGATCCCCTTGGTCAAGGCGCATGCGACCGACATCGGCTGCGAAGTCGCAAGCCTCGGCGTTCAAGTCCATGGCGGGATGGGCTTCATCGAGGAAACCGGCGCCGCGCAGCATTATCGCGACGCGCGCATCGCCCCGATCTACGAAGGCACCAACGGCATTCAGGCCGCCGACCTCGTCGGGCGCAAGCTCGGCATGGCGGGCGGCGACCTCGTGCGCGGGCTGATCGACGATATCGCGCACGGCGCCGCCGATTTCCCGGAGCTTGGGCAGCTTGTCGACGCGTGTCGCGGTGTCACCGACTGGATGGGTAGTGCAAACACTCCCGACCGCCTCGCGGGCAGCTATCCCTATCTCACCATGCTCGCCACGGCGACCTGCGGCTGGCTGATGGCACTCCAGCACAAGGCCGCGCGCGCCGAACTCGATGCCGGCCAGGGCGACGTCGCCTTCCTCGAAGCGAAGATCGCCTCGACGCGCTTCTACCTGCAACAGATCGTGCCCGCCGCGACCGGGCTCGCCGCCTCGGCTCTGGCCGGGGACGCCGCGCTCGCACCGCTGCCGCACCTCGCCTGAAAGCCCGGGAACGCGGAGGCGAGCCCCCGCGTTCCCGGCAAGACTTTGTTCATAATTAACGCGATGATAACCATCAACGACTAGGCACGTCCGGAAATCTCTGGAGACGTGCGTGTTGAAGCTGGGCAACAGGATGATTGTCAGTTGGCGAACCCTCGGGTTGGCGCTGCTGCTCAGCATCATTGTCGGCCTCACCGCCGCTGGCGAGCCGATCGACCGCATGATCGAAACCGCGGTCGGCCGCGTCGCCTGGCGCCCCGTATCGGGCGAAACCGTCGTCGTCGCCATCGACGACAAGACGCTGCAAGCCGTCGACAACCAGGATTTCGATGTCGCCAACCATGCGCAATTGATCGGCGCAGTCGATGCCGCCGGTGCCAGGCGCCTGTTCGTCGATTTCTCTTACGAACGCCGGGTCAAGGACGCCGACTTCCCCAAGCTGGTCGCGGCCGTGAAGCATATGGACGACCGGATCGTCCTTGCCGTCCCGTCGCGCAGTTTCCAGGGCACCGAGGCGGTCGTCGACAATTGGCCCGATCCAGCGTTCGGAACCCGCGCGAGGCAAGCCTGCATCTGCTGGGAATATGAATTCTGGCAGGTCTGGAAAGTGCCGCTCGCGGTCATCGCCGATGGTCGCCTTTTGCCCAGCTTTGCAGCGATGCTCGCCAATCGGCCGGTCGATCGACCGGCACAATTCACGCTCGACTATTCCTATAACACTCGCACGATCCAGCAATATAGCGCGATCGACATCATGGCCGGCACAGCCGGGACGTCGCTGCGCGGCAAGGATGTGATCTTCGCAGCGGCATCCACAGCCTCGCTCGATCAGCATTATCTGCCGGGTCATGACAAGGTGCCCGGGGCCTATATTCACCTGATCGCAGGCGAAGCGCTCAAGCGCGGCGACCCCGTCAATATCGGGTGGCTCCCGGGCTTTGTCGCCGCCGTGATCATTCTGCTGGCGGTACTCGGCTATCGCGGCGGACGCTGGTACGCGCGCGTCGCGCTGGCGACGACGGGCCTCCTCATCGCCGCCAAGATATTTCTCAGCCTGTCGCTGATCTCGACGCAGGTCGGTGCGGCGTGCTTTTTTATTGCGGCGCTCAGCGCCAACGTATCGCGCACCCGCCGCCGCAAGTCGGCGCAGCGGGAAAACCCGGTGTCGGGCCTGCCGAACTTCGAGGCGCTGCGTTCACAGCCTGCATTCGACAGCGCGACCATCGTCGCGGCAAAAATCGTCAATTTCGAGGATCTGGCCGCGTTCATCCCCGGCGACGGCATCGGCAAGCTTGTCGAACAGGTCACGCGTCGCCTGCAACTGGCATCGCAGGGCACCACCCTCCACCACGACCTCGACGGCACCTTTGCCTGGCTTGTCCCCTATTATCAGCACAGCCAGATCGAATCGCAGCTGGCGGGCCTTGCCGCCCTGTTCAATGCCCCGCTGACGATCGGCGATTTGCGCGTCGACGTCGCGATCGCTTTCGGGGTCAATGACGAATTCGAGGGTTCGAACGCCCAGCGCCTCGCCGCGGCGCTCGTGGCGACCGAACGCGCGATCCGCACCCGTTCGCTGTGGACCAAATATACGCCGCGGCAAAAGGATGATGCAGGCTGGCAGTTGAGCTTTCATTCACAGCTCGAGGATGCGCTTACCGGCGGCGACATATGGGTCGCCTTCCAGCCGCAATATTCGATCGCGAGCCACAAGCTTGTCGGCGTCGAAGCGCTGGCGCGCTGGACGCACCCGACGCGCGGGCCGATCCCGCCCGACGAGTTCATCGTTCAGGCGGAAAAAAGCCAGGACATCTATCGCCTGACCCTGTTCGTCATGGATCAGGCGGTCCGGTCGGCCGCCCAACTCCATAGCCGCGGCCTGCGGATCAACATGTCCGTCAATCTGTCGGCGGCGTTGCTCGATCACGCCGACCTCGTCGGGACGATCCGCGTTATGCTGACCGCGCACCACCTGCCGCCCGAGCTTCTGACGATCGAGATCACCGAAACCGCGCAGATCGAAAACAGCCGCCATGCGCGCCAGACGCTCGCCCAGCTCCGCCGCGCCGGCATCCGCCTGTCGATCGACGACTATGGCACCGGTCAGTCGAACCTCGAGTATCTGACCGAGATCGAGGCCGACGAAATCAAGATCGACAAGCGATTCGTGATGACCATGCGCGATTCGCAACGCAACTTCGAAGTGGTGAAATCGACGATCGATCTCGCCCATCGGCTCGGGGCCGTCGCGGTCGCCGAAGGCATTGAAAACGCGCCGACAATGGCATTGCTCGAACAGCTCGGCTGTGACGTCGGCCAAGGCTATCACCTTGGTAAACCACAGCTATTTTCCGAACTTTTGGCGACCTTGTCGCCTCCTCCCCACAGCCGCACCGCATAACTGCCAAACTGGCAGCAATGCCCGTGTGAAAGACTCGATTAACCTTACCAAATATGGTAAACATCTTATTAACTGTTCTTCGTGGGCAGTGGCGACAGGAGATTTATTATGGGTTGGTTTTGGAGATGGGTTGGCGGCGGCGGCTCCGGTAACGGTGGTAGCTCGGCGTAAGCCAGACCGAATTTGCGAACAGGGCCTCGGCATCGCCGGGGCCCTTTTCTTTTGTCCGCCGTTCGCGTCGCCCATGACACTCCGCATGTCGTTCCGGCCTTGACAAGGACGGACCATCACGGGGGCAGAACTGCCGGGCACGCCGACCACAAAATTTTCGCTCCGGTCGACGCCGCGCACCGATCCGCCGCGAAGCCGCGGAAAGGCTGTGGTTTCGCCCGCAAACCACGCCCCGCGCACGGCAGACCGAATCAAATTATCGACGAACCGAGTCTCTTAACTGTCATTTACCGTCTTGCATCGCAGCGCCGACGTGGCACTATAGATGGTGGGTAAACCTAGGGGGCACCCCAAGAATTAGTATCAGGCTGCAAGTGGCGGATTTCCGTCGTCCATCCCATATGGACACGGGAAAACCCTTTGTGCGCCCAAAAATATGTCCCACGCGGGGCGGTTTAGATGCTAAGACCGGGGCTTCGCCCCGAGTCGAACAAGACAGGAACATTTGCGCCCGAGGGCGCAGGTCAAACGGGGACGGATTCGATGGATTTTCGGGAAACGGAACGGGTGGAGACGAACGACGTGGCGACAATGGAACTGGCGAAGAATGACGCTGCGGCGAATGCCGAATCGGCTTCCGATTCGCCGCCGGCAGCAAAGCTGAACGACAGCAGCGCGGCCAAGGTCCACGCGCGTCGTTTCAACGTCGTGACCGACAAGAGCCGCGACGCGCTGCTCACCGATTTTGGCAAGGAAACGCTGGAGGACCGCTACCTTCTCCCCGGCGAATCCTATCAGGATCTTTTCGCGCGCGTCGCCGATGCCTATGCCGACGATGCCGGGCACGCCCAGCGCCTCTATGATTATATCTCGAAGCTGTGGTTCATGCCCGCGACCCCCGTTCTCTCGAACGGCGGCACCGGTCGCGGCCTGCCGATCAGCTGCTATCTGAACTCGGTCCCCGACAGCCTCGAGGGCATTGTCGAGACGTGGAACGAGAATGTCTGGCTCGCCTCGCGCGGCGGCGGCATCGGCACCTATTGGGGCAGCGTGCGCGGGATCGGCGAGCCGGTCGGCCTCAACGGCAAGACCAGCGGCATCATTCCTTTCGTCCGCGTGATGGACAGCCTCACCCTCGCGATCTCGCAGGGCAGCCTGCGCCGCGGTTCGGCCGCCTGCTATCTCGACATCAGCCACCCGGAGATTGAGGAGTTCCTCGAAATCCGCAAACCTTCGGGCGACTTCAACCGCAAGGCGCTGAACCTCCACCACGGCGTCCTCATCACCGACGAGTTCATGGAAGCCGTCCGCGACGGCGCCGAATTCAACCTCCGCTCGCCGAAGGATCAGAGCGTCCGCGGCAGCGTCGACGCGCGCTCGCTGTTCCAGAAGCTCGTCGAAACGCGCCTCGCGACCGGCGAGCCCTATATCATCTTCATCGACCAGGTGAACCGCATGATGCCCAAGCATCACCGCGATCTCGGCCTCAAGGTCACCACCTCGAACCTCTGCTCGGAAATCACGCTGCCCACCGGCCGCGACCACCTGGGTCAGGATCGCACCGCGGTCTGCTGCCTCTCGAGCCTCAACCTCGAAACCTGGGACGAGTGGAACACCGACAAGGGTTTCATCGAAGACGTCATGCGCATGCTCGACAACGTCCTTCAGGACTATATCGACCGCGCCCCGCCCGAAATGGCGCGCGCCAAATATAGCGCCAGCCGCGAACGCTCGGTCGGCCTCGGCGTGATGGGCTTCCACAGCTTCCTTCAGGCGCGCGGCCTGCCCTTCGAGGGCGCGATGGCGAAATCGTCGAACCTGCGCGTCTTCAAGCATATCCGCGCACAGGTCGATCAGGCGTCGATGCTGCTCGCCAAGGAACGCGGCCCCTGCCCCGACGCCGCCGATCAGGGCGTGATGGAGCGCTTCAGCTGCAAGATGGCGATCGCGCCGACCGCGTCGATCTCGATCATCTGCGGCGGCACCAGCGCGTGCATCGAGCCGATCCCGGCGAACATCTACACGCACAAGACGCTCTCGGGCAGCTTCTCGATCCGCAATCCGCATCTGGAAGCCCTGCTCGTCGACAAGGCGAAGAACAGCGACAATATCTGGAACTCGATCCTCGAGAAGGGCGGCAGCGTCCAGCACCTCGACTTCCTGACCACGGACGAGAAGGACTGCTTCAAGACCAGCTTCGAGATCGACCAGCGCTGGCTGCTCGAACTCTCGGCCGACCGCACCCCCTATATCGATCAGGCGCAGTCGCTGAACCTGTTCATCCCCGCCGACGTCGAGAAATGGGATCTGCTCATGCTCCACTATCGCGCGTGGGAACTCGGCATCAAATCGCTCTATTATCTCCGCTCGAAATCGGTGCAGCGCGCCGGGTTCGCGGGCGGGGTCGAGGCCGACAATACGCCCGAAGCCGCGGTGTATCAGTTGGAGAGCACCGATTATGACGAGTGCCTGGCTTGTCAGTAATGGATTCGATGACCTTGGGACTTCTGGTCCCGGGGTTATCTTTCGTTGCGGCATTGGGGATCACGATCATCTCCCTTGTCCGCAAGGAGCCGCTGACGAACCGGGACAGGCTAAATCTGACACTCTACTGGTCGCTGCCTGTACTGCTCTATGTCATGTTCAATATCGTGACTGATTTCGGTAAAACTTCTGTCGCATTAGGATAATCGCCATGCCCCTTCTAGAAGCCCGCAAAACCTACAAGCCCTTCGAATATCCGTGGGCGTTCGATTTCTGGAAGCGCCAGCAGCAGATCCACTGGGTTCCCGAGGAAGTGCCGCTGGGCGAGGATTGCCGCGACTGGGCGCAGAAGATCAGCGATCACGAGCGCAACCTGCTCACCCAGATTTTCCGCTTCTTCACCCAGGCCGATATCGAGGTGCAGGATTGCTACCACGACAAGTACGGCCGCGTGTTCAAGCCGACCGAAATCAAGATGATGCTGACCGCGTTCAGCAACATGGAAACCGTGCACATCGCGGCCTATTCGCACCTGCTCGACACGATCGGCATGCCCGAAAGCGAATATGGCATGTTCCTCGAATATGACGAGATGCGCGCCAAGCACGACTATATGCAGCAGTTCGGCGTCGACAATGACGAGGATATCGCGCGCACCCTCGCGATGTTCGGCGGCTTTACCGAAGGGCTCCAGCTCTTCGCCAGCTTCGCGATGCTGATGAACTTCCCGCGCTTCAACAAGATGAAGGGCATGGGCCAGATCGTCAGCTGGTCGATCCGCGACGAAAGCCTCCACTGCGAAGGCATCATCAAGCTGTTCCACACCTTCACCAAGGAACGCGACTGCCTGACCAAGGCGGTGAAGGAAGACATCATCGACACCTGCCAGAAAACGGTACGGCTCGAGGATGCGTTCATCGACCTCGCGTTCGAACAGGGCCCCGTCCCCGGCATGACGCCGAAGGAAATCAAGCGCTACATCCGCTACATCGCCGACTGGCGTTTGGGGCAGCTCGGCTTCCAGCCGATCTACATGATCGACGAACACCCCCTCCCCTGGCTCGCCCCGCTGCTCAACGGCGTCGAGCACGCGAACTTCTTCGAAACGCGCGCGACCGAATATAGCAAGGGCGCGACCCGCGGCGAATGGAACAATGTCTGGTCGAGCTTCGACAGCCGCAAAAAGGCCAAGGACAGCGACACCGCCCCCGCGATCAACGACGCCGAAAGCGACGGCGAGGACATGTTCAAACAGGCCGGCATCGCCGCCGAATAAGCCATCTCCACCCCTCCCGCCTGCGGGAGGGGCAGCGAGACTTGCCAGCCTGCTGGCTAGTCGCAGCGGGGAGGGCTAATGAGCGACCAGATAGTCCTCCACCCCACAAGAAAAAGCAGAAGAACCCAAATGACCGACAAACAAAAACAGAAACTCATCATCCTCAGCCAGCCGCAGCGCGCAACGCTCGAAGGCCTGTCCAACCGCCGCCCCCAACTCCCGACCGACGCAATCCGCGACGAACTCGTCACGCTGGGCCTCGTCGTGCAGCAGGGCGCGAAATGGGCACTGACCCCGCAGGGCAAGAAGGTGCTGGCGGCCGGATCGAACCGGCGCAATGCGGGCGGGTTTTCGGTTTGAGGCGAGTACGCCATCCTTCTCCAACCAATGGCTTCATTGGCAGGAAGATGTTTGCAAATACCGCGAGCATGGAAAATTAAAAATGAGTCCGCCAATTTCAAAAGCTCGCGTCGACAAAGCAGGTGCCGCTCTTGCCAACCCTCCCGACCCCGAGACAATGGAATATTTAGAGTTGGAAGAAGTTTTTGACTTCTATCGAGCGAAGCATCTTGAGCCTCTCACGCGCACAACTGCAGCGATCCAAACATGGCTTACAGGATATGGCGGATCCTATTACATCGCTCAGCGATTGAAGCGAAAACCTCAAATATCTCGAAAACTAAGACGTTTATCCACGAGACTTACGCAACTCCAAGACGTCGGCGGTCTAAGAATAATTGTATCCAACAATGCTGCCGTCGATGAACTTAACTCGTATCTGGATGGACAGATCGCGAATTCGACTCAGATGAGGACGCTCAGAACCACCGACTATCGGGAGAAAGGTCGGGACGTTACGGGCTATCGCGCGCTCCACAAGATAATAATTCGAGATGGGATGACGCTTGAAATTCAGATTAGAAGTAGAATTCAGCACTATTGGGCAGAAAATATTGAAAAAACGTCGATAATTTCTAACACGCACCTAAAAGAAAGCGAAGGACCGCAAGAGGTTCTTGAGTATTTTCGCGCGCTATCTGATATATTTCACGATGTCGAAAATGGCCGAGCGCTCCAAAATCTAAACAAAGTAGAATTTGAAGCAAAAAGGCAATCAGCAGAAGAAAAGATAAATAAATTAAATTCAAATAGAAACTTTTCTGGATTCATTGAAGAAGACGTTATTAAAACACTCTCTTCCAAAGAGTCGTCAAGCAAAAACTCTCTAAATAATTGGATTCTCGTTTTCAATTGGAGCACAGGAAATTTCGTTTCTTGGGATGAAGTAGACAGAGACCCGATAGTTGCATCTGAGAAATATTCATCTTATGAAAAAATGTTCAAACCTGAAGATGGATACGAGGTCGTCCTAATTGGATCATCGGATATATCAACAGTCCGAGAAACGCATAGTCACTACTTTGGAATAACTCCTCCAGACAATATTTTAGAAAACCTTGACGAATCCCTAACCGGACTGTCATCCAAAATGGACCTTGGGGTTGGATCCCGTCAGATACTTGCAACAATGTATAGAAAAAGATTTTGGAATACAAAATCAACATCTGTAGAAACATTAAAAAATCATTTTTGTCATAATGTTGCAGAATTTGATGAATCATTAGAAAACCTTATCTCAAGAGGCCTAGTTTTCACTAAACCTCTTGGAGGAATTTCTTTAGATTTAAAAAGGAAGAATTTGATAGAATCATACTTGTAGCTTTGGATTGAAAAATGTGTGTGAACGGGTGTAGAGTCGCACAATTGGCAGCTGCCTCACCGACACTATAAATTCTGGATCAAATCCGGCATGACGAGCCGGAGGGGGGCATGGCAACACGACAGAGGCGTCGCGGAAACACATCCATCCCGGCCCATCTTCGTCACCCCGGACTTGATCCGGGGTCCATCGCCGCCCTAGCCTCCACCCCATGCATCGCGATTTCCAGCCCTGCGCCTATATCATCGCCAGCACGCGCCACGGCACGCTCTACACCGGCGTCACCTCGCACCTGATCCAGCGCATCGTCCAGCACCGCGACGGGACGTTCGGCGGCTTCACCGACCGCTATGGCGTCAAAACGCTCGTCTGGTTCGAACTCGCCGGGACGATGCACGCCGCGATCACCCGCGAGAAGCAGATCAAGAACTGGCAGCGGAAGTGGAAGATCGCGCTGATCGAGGCGACGAATCCGGAGTGGCGCGATCTGGCGGAGGAATTGGGATTGCCGCCGCTGGGTGGGTAACGGACAACCCCGCACCTCCCCCGTCATCCCGGACCCCGATCCGGGATCGTCATGCCGGACTTGATCCGGCATCCATTCCTGCCGCGCCGCATGGACCCCGGATCAAGTCCGGGGTGACGAAGGTGGGAGAGCTCTTCGCGCCTTCGCGTGAAACCCCATCCCTGCGCCGCCCCGCCCCCAAATCCTATTTCGTACGCCCCACCCCAAAAACCTCTGTCCTACATAATTCGCTTATGCTCCAAACTGGCAGATGAGCCACATCGCCCCCATCCCCGCGCCCGACGCGACCCCCACCCCTTCGCCCGACACGCCCGCCGTCGCCGCGCTCGACGCGCACGGCCACGACCCCGCCGCTTACGACTGGGTGCCGGTGCTGAAAAAGCGCCGCAAGGACGGCTGGTCGCCCGACCGCCAGCGCGCCTTTATCGAGGCGCTGGCCGACAGCGGCTCGGTCGTCACCGCCGCGCAATGTGTCGGCATGTCCGAATCGAGCGCCTATCGCCTGCGCCGCGCGCCGGGGGCGGAGGCGTTCGATCGCGCCTGGTCGGCGGCGATCGACGCGGCGTCGAAGAAATTGCTCGACGCCGCCTTCGAACGCGCGCTGGTCGGCACCGACGAGCCCGTGTTCGATCGTGAAGGCCGTCGCATCGGCCGCCGCCTGCGCCAGAGCGACCGCTTGCTGATGTTCCTGATCCGCGCCTATGGCCCGGATCGGTTTCGGGACGCCGGCCCGGGCCGCATACCCGCCCCCGTCGCCACTCCGGTGGCCGAAGCGCTGGTCCATCTGCACCCCGCGCCGCCCGCTGCGCCCGCCGCGCTGATGGGCCCCGACGATCTCGCGGCGGCGCTGGAAATTGCCGATTTATGCGACGGGGTGCTGCCGCACTGGTATCGCGACGACCCGGGCGAAGCGGTCCCGGCCCCCGCACCCCCGACGATGCCGGCACAGGATGGTCATGGGGCTGAACTTGACTGAACTTTGGCACTGTCCGGGCGGCCCCCGCCGCTCAATTCATCGACGATCCCGCCGGAAATCCCCGCATCCCGGCCACGGCAAACTGCACCGCGCCGCGCACCGCCTCGGGCGAATCCTCCAGCAGATAGAGTTTCACCAGCTCGCGCGTCACCTCGCTGTCGTCGTCGACGACCAGTCGCAGCGACGCGATGCCAATCTCGTTGCGCACGATGACGGCATCGCGGATCAGCGACAGCGGCCAGCTTTCGTCGCCGCGATACAGCCGCGCGCCGTCGTGGAAGATATAGCTGCCCCGCCGGCGCCACATCCGGAAATAATGGACGACGCCCCAAGCCGCAGCGCCGATCAGCGCGGTCACCACCAGATTGCCGAACAGGATGCTGCGGATAATCTCCTCCGCGCCCTCGCCCTGCGCCTGCCGCGCCACCAGTCCGATAAACGCCAGCGCGCACAGCAATTGCCCCGCCAGCAACGGCTTCGCCTTCAGCCGCCCCATCACGATCATTCTCGAGCCCCAATCCGTCATCGCCGGCACGATAGCAGCGCCGCCGCGCGATGCCAGTGCAAGCCGCATCCCCGCCAGAATCCGCGCGCGCCGAACCGGTCGAAGGCGCCCGACAGATAGCTTGCCTCGGCGCACCCTTACTGTATGACATGGACAACACAGCAGGAAACCGTCATGACCGTCACCGCCCTCTTCCTCGCCGCCGCCCTCGCCGCTACGGCGCCCGCCGCCGCACCGATGCCCGAGGGCGAAGCGCTCACCCGGCAGATCGCCGAAAACGACGCGCGCCTCTTCCAGGCGGTCTTCGAAGGGTGCGATCCGCGAGCGCTCCCCGACCTGCTCACCCCCGGTTACCGCATGCTCCATGACAAGGACGGGCTGGCGATCGCCGACCGCGCCGCCTTTGTCGCGGGCATGGAAAAGCAATGCGCCGCGCGGGCGCCCGGCGGCGACAATGCGGGTTACCGGAATCGCCGCCAGCTCGTCCCCGGATCGCGCACCATCCGTCCGCTGGGCAAATGGGGCGCGCTCGAGGAGGCGTCGCATATCTTCTTCGAATGGAATGCGAAGGAAAGCCGCTGGGACATGGTCGGCGGCGCGCGATACATGCATGTCTGGCAATGGATGCCGGCCGAAGCCCGCTTCCGCCTGTCCGAAAGCCTCAGCTACGACCACGGCGCCGCGGCACCCTAAGCCTCCATACGACCGGCCGCCGCCCGCGCACGGCGAAACGCCCGCGCGGCTTTGAACCGCACCGCCGATCCATGCTATGCTCGCCCACGAAAGGAGAAAGCCCATGCAGGCCGTAACCGAAGGCGACCGCCGCAAGGAGGTGCGCGTGCTGCTCGACCAGATTCGCGCGCACCCCGAACGCGACTGGACGCAGGCGCGCCAGCGCATCACCATCCTGACCAAGTTGATCGGCGCCGCACCCAAACCCCACTGATCGCACGGAAAAAGAACGACGACCGTTCGTCGCGTCCGCGCGGCGGCGGTGGCGCATATGAAAATGGCCCGCCCTGAGGGGCCGGGACGGGCCAGTTTCAGTGCCGACGCGCCCGATTGCGCCGCCGGCTCTCTGTTATTCCATAATCGCTATTCGGCCTCTTCGAACAGGCCGGCTGCATTGGCGGCGGTCGCCGACAGCCGCACCGTGTCTCCTTCGACCGACGCGACCAGCCCGGCGGGCAGATAATGATGCTTCGCGCCCTTGCCGTCGTCGGCTTGCGGGCTGTCGGCCTTGGTCAGCTTGATGCGTTCGCCGTCGAGATGGTCGACGGTGCCGACATGGACGCCGTCGGCGCCGACGACATTCATATGTTCCTTGATCGCGCTATGGTCATGCTCGGCCATGGTCATTCTCCTTGCGGCTGCCCGCAGGAATCCCCTCGGCCGCCATAAGGAACATACGCCCGGACCGGGCTTTCGATCCCCCTCGTTCGACGACCCGCCCCAAAGCCGCGCCCGCTTTCCATTCGCTGCGCAAAGGCCTAGCCTGACGCCATGCGCATCCCCCTGGTCTTCGTCGCCCTGACGCTTGTCGCGACGCCGCTACCCGCCGCCGCCTGTTCGGTGGTTCCCGGCTACCGCGTCCCGACCAATATGGAACTGGTCGAGAGCGCCGACCTGATCCTGCTCGCCACCGTGTCGGAGGGCGACTTCGCTCCCGACAGCACCCGCGAACAACAGATATTGATCCAGCCGCTTGCCGCGCTGAAGGGCAAGATGCCCGCCGAACCGCTCGCCATGCCGGGGATGATCGCGGTCGGCGCGGAGGCCGTGCTCAGCAATCCCTATGAGCTCAAGGAGGCGCACCCGCAAAGCCTCGCCGGCGCCTGCCTCCGATATATGTTCCCGCGCGGCTCGCGCGTGCTGTTCTTCCTCAAATGGCAGGATGATCATTGGCGCGCCGCCGGCGGCCCGTTCAGCCGCTGGGCCGAAGATGTGCTGTCCGACGAAGCGCCGTGGTTGCAGGTCGTGCGGCTTTATGCCGAAGCCGCCGGGTTGCCGCCGGCCGATCGCACCGCCTATCTGACCGCACGCCGCACCGAATATGGCGCCGAGGGAGATAATCCGGTCGCGCAGTTGATCGCCGCCGACATCGACCGCCAGCTCGCCGGGCCAAACGCGTCGCCGGGCGAAGATCCGCCCGCGCTGGATGACGCCGCGGACGCAGCCCAAGCCGCCGCCGACGCCGCCGTTGCCGGCACGGACCACTAACGCACCCATGCGGCTGCCGACCTATGTCTACAGCCTGATCTACCCCGGCTTCCTCGGAAGCTTCCTCTACGGTTCGCTCACTGCGCCCTTTCCCGACGCGCTGCACGTCTGGGCTGCGCTGTTGATGCTGCTCTATTTCGCCGCGCAATATGGCGAAGGCGCGATCGCCGCCTTTCCCGACCCTGACGGCAAGCCCTGCTATGGCGCGCCCGAAGCCGCGGTCGATATAGCGGAAACGCTGGCGATGGCCGCGATCATGGCGGCGATCGGGGTGTTCGGCGGCGCGCCGACCGGCCTTGTCGGGCGCCTGTTCGACGCCGGCAACAATGCCGATCACTGGCTCTGGATGGCGCTCGCCTTCGCGCTGCCGCCGATCGCGCGCGTTGCATTGTCGATCATCGGCCGCGCCGCCGACCGGCGCAGCCACGATCTAAAGGCACACAAGCGGCTGACCCTGCTCTCGCTGTCGGCAGCAGGCGGCGCGCTGATCGGCCTGATCCAGCCCGTTTCCGGGCTCGTGGTCATCACCCTCGCGCTCGGTTTTTACCTGTTCGCCTACATCTTCAAACCGTCACTCGGGCGCGGGACGGTGCACGAGGCGCTATGGGGTACGCCGGGCGACGATTAACACCATCCGCGGCGGCGCCCGTCCCACGGCCGCGCCAACCCTTCGGCGACCAGCACGGATCCGACGCTCGTCCCGCCGCGCGTCACGATGCGCAGCTTGCGGCCATGCATATCGCCATCGCGGTCGATGCTCTCAAGGCTAAACGCGCCGCCGTTAAGCCATTGGCGCAACCGCTCGGTCGCCGCTTCGCCGAGCGCCGCCTCCCCGGCGCAGCGCGCCGGATGAGTTTCGGGTGTGTCGATGTCGGCGATCCGGTATCTCTCACCCCCGAACCGGAAGGTATCGCCATCGACCACGCAATCGCGCCCGCCGCCGCTGTGACACAGGCCAAAACGCGCCGACAGCGCATCGCGCGTTACCGAGGCATCGCTGGGCATGAACGCGGCTGGAGCATCAGCAATCGCTCCGCCCGGGATGCGCGAAAAACCTGCCGGAGCCGCGACGAGCGCGATTCCCATGATCGGCGCCAACCAAAGCTGCGCTCGAAGACTGCCTCGCAAACGCGTCCGCGTGCGGGGGCGAGCGGCACGATGTTGCAGGGCGTAAATATCGGGTCGGGACATGCCGGCGATCCTATCGGCGGATGCCTGGCAAAACCCCGTCCGGCTCGATCCGCTATGGCGGGCAAAGCAGTTCAATTGCGCCCGGTACGGTGCCGTTTTGGGCTATTTAAAACACTGCCTCAGGCAGAGCTTCACGGCGCCCCGCGCGGTCCGTCATCCTCGACGCCGCCCGGCCCCAGTTCATCCTCATCATCATCGTCGCTGCGCTCGCCGCGATAGGCGTCCATGTCGATCCGGCCCGACCGTTCCATCTGATGCATATGATCGACCAGATCCTGCACGTCATCGCTGTCGCCGCGCGCCGGAGTCTTGTCGCTATCTCCCTGAAGGCGCGCACGGCGTGCGGCCTCGGCGACGCTTTGCGCCTGCGCTTCCTCATCCTCCTGCTCGCGGTTGACCGCTTCGGGGGCTTCGCTTTCGGGAACGCGCGGGATTTCGGGCATGACCGGCTCCATGATCAGACCCTCCGGGCACGGCGCCCGGACGGGCGGTGGCATAGCAGATTAACGCGCGCTTCGACGGAGCGGTTCCTCAGGCGGCGTTCGCCAGCACCTTATTCTCGATCACGCGAATGAAGGCCTCGGGGTCTTGCGCGCCGGGCACCAGCATCCGCCCGTCCAGAATGAAGGCTGGGACGCCGGTGATATTCCGGTCGATCCAATAAGCTTCCTCGGTCCGCACCATCTCTCCAAACTCGCCCGACGCGAGGATCGCCGCCACCCGGTCGCGATCGAGCCCGACCGACACAGCAACGTCCGTCAGAACCCCATGGTCGCTGACATCGCAATTGTCGGTGAAATGGGCGCGAAACAGCGCGAGCTTGAGCGCGGTCTGCACCCCCGTGGCCGCTTCCTGCTCGGGTTCCTCGAGCGCGCCCGCCCACGTCAGCAGGCGATGCGCGTCGAAACTGTTGCGCATGCGAAACTGGGGGCCGCGGTTGAAAACGAAGCCGAGGTCGGCGGCGATCCCCGCGAGCCGCCCCGTGTTGCTACCGCTCTGCTCGGCGCTGATGCCATATTTGCGCATGACATGTTCGGCCGCATCCTCGCCCTCGGGCGGCATGTCGGGGTTGAGTTCGAACGGGTGCCACTGAACCCGAAAGTCCAGCCGCCCGGCGAAATGCGCCATCACCTGTTCGAATTTCAACCAGCCGATGATGCACCAGGGGCACATGACGTCGGACACGATATCGATGGACAGGCGCGGCAGGCGCGGTTCGGTCATGGCATTTCTCCCGCGGAACGCAGCCTCATACCGCGCCGCGCTCATGCGGTCGAGCGGCGATCCTCGCGCGAGCGCCGGTCGCCCTTGCGGCGTTCGGGGCCCTTATAATCGGAATTGGTCGCGACGCGGCGATCTTCCGATCGCCGGTCTGCAAATATTCTCTTCTCAACGTCGGACTGCATGGCTTTCCCCCTCCACCACAAAAGGAAATCGAAGAGCGACCCGGCGTCCTTACATCAGAAAAGGGTTAAAAAGACCGATACGCGCGGATATCCGTGGTTTTCGACGGGCTAAGATACTGTTTACAGAGCCTTGTCGGTCGTCGCGCCAGCCGCATCTCCGTCGACGGCCCGCGACAATATCCACCAGCTGCCGATCATCAGCCCGACCGACAACGCCTCGACGATCATTGCCTGGATGACTACAAAATTCACCACATCGCCCATCATCGCGCCGAGCAGGCGGCCGAGCAGCGCGGTGCCATAGAGCCCCGCGGGAACCAGCAGCGCGCGCGACCAGCCAGGGACCAGCGCCCCGATCGCCGCCGCGCCCGCCGAGACGAGGAAGAAGGCCGAAAGGTCGGCGCGGATCGTGTTCGTCGCGACGCCTTCGACGATAATGCCGAAACTTTCGGTATAGCTTGCGGGGTCGAACAGCCCCCGCAGGCCGATGATGGCGAATAGCGCCGCCCACAGAAGCACGGCGCCGCGCATTACCCAGTTGATCATGGCTCTTCTCCCTTGTTGCCGCGAAGGCTGCGGCATCGAAGGGAAAAGTTCAATCAATTCCGCGCGCGGCGGTTCAGGCGTCCGCTGCGTAAGTTTTTTCGATCCAGCCACCGCCGAGGACGCGGCTATTGTCCGCCGCATCATAAAGCACCGCCGCCTGTCCCGGCGCGACGCCAAATTCGGGGGCGGCAAAGATCAGGCGTTCGCCCTCGACGCGCGCCGGCACCGGCCGCGCCATGCTGCGCACCTTCGCCATCACCTTGCGTCCGTCGACCGCGCCCAGCCAGTTCGCCTCGCCGAGCCGCGCGCCCGATACGGCGAGCGCGCTACGCGGACCAACGACGACCTGCTTCGCCGGAGCGTCGAGGCGAATGACATACAGCGGTTCTGCCTGTCCGCCGATCTCGATCCCGCGTCGCTGACCAACGGTATAATGAATCAGCCCCTTGTGTGCGCCCAGCACCGTACCGTCGACATGGACAATCTCGCCCCGATCGTCGGCTTCGGGGCGCAGCTTGCGAACCAGCGTGGCATAATCGCCGTCGGGGACGAAGCAGATGTCCTGGCTGTCGGGCTTGCCCGCGACGCCAAGGCCGAGGTCGCGCGCAATCTCGCGCACAACGCTCTTCTCCAGTCCTCCGAGCGGAAAGCGCAGAAAGTCGAGCTGGTCCTGCGTCGTCGCGAACAGGAAATAACTCTGGTCGCGCGCCGGATCGACCGCACGGTGCAGCTCGGCGCCGTTCGGCCCCATCATGCGCCGCACATAGTGACCGGTCGCGAGGCAATCGGCGCCCAGCTCTTTCGCCAGCGCGAACAGGTCGGTGAACTTCACCCCCATATTACAGCGCACGCACGGGATCGGTGTCCGCCCGTTCAGATATTCGTCGGCGAACTGGTCGATCACCGTGTCGCGAAAGCGGCTTTCATGGTCATAGACATGATGCGCGAAACCCAGCCGGTCGGCAACCGCGCGCGCGTCCTTGATGTCTTGCCCCGCGCAGCAGGCGCCGACGCGCTTCGCCTTCGCGCCATGATCATAAAGCTGCAACGTCACGCCAATGACTTCGGCGCCCGATCGCGCAGCAAGCGCCGCGACGACGCTCGAGTCGACTCCGCCCGACATGGCGACGACGATTCGCCGGTCTTTCAGCGGCATCGCCAGCTGAAAGTCGGCCTGTGCAAGGCCAGCGGGGGAAGAAATCGTCTCGATCATGATCGACGCCATCTAGGGACGCGGCGACCAAAAATCCAGCTTTTCCGCGCGCTGTGTCAAAATATTGACGCGGGTTAAGCTTCGCTAACAAGCCATGAAATGGGCATTTACTGGACCTTAGGTGGTTCGGCCTAGACCAGTCTCATGAACCTCAACCCGTCCCATCATCCGCGCCTTGCCGGTGCCGCCAGCCTGTCGAAGCCCGGCTTCGACATCGTTTCGGCGGTGGCGAGCGCGCGCCAGGCGATGCTGCCGACGGTGCGCTTGCTCCGCGCGCAGGCGACTCGCGATGCGTATCGGGCACGCGTTAACGCGCGCCTCGAAATCTTGGGCGGGCGCGGTCCGATCGGGGAACAAATTGCGCCCCGGCCCGTTCGCTTCTTCGAACTGTCCGATGATGCGAACGCCCTGCCCGAAATTATGAACAGCCTGTTTACCAGAGGGTTTCAGCCGATGTTGAGTCCCTTGCCATTAGAGCCGAATGCGTCGGTCCCCCCGACATCCCCCGACGTTGAAATTATGGAATGAGCATGATCGAGAACCAGAAAATCCGGCCCGCTCAGGTTATTGGCCCGCTAGGCGAACCGCTGACCTTGGACTCCCTGCCCCCGCCCACCACCACCCGCTGGGTGGTCCGCCGCAAGGCGGAGGTCGTGGCCGCGGTCAATGGTGGCCTCCTGACCGTCGACGAAGTGTGTGAACGCTACGGCCTGACGCTCGAGGAGTTCGCCGGCTGGCAGCGATCGATCGATCGCAGCGGCATGCCGGGGCTGCGCGTCACGCGCATCCAGCATTATCGCGATCTCTACGAGCGCCAGCAGCGCTTCTGATCGCGGCATGGCATCACGAGACGAAGAGGGCGCTTCCGGCGCCCTCTTTTTTCCCTTTCGCCGCGACACCCCGCCGAATTGTCAAAAATATCAACTTACTTACAATGAGTTACATATTTGGTTGCAACTCCTGCGCTCACCCCCGCGTTGAAACCCCGAGTCAACATTGGGAGTCACTCACTATGCGCAAGATGTTCATTACCCTCGCCACCGCCTCGACCCTCGCGCTCGGCGCCTGCCAGAGCCCGCAGGCCGACAAGGTCGAGGATCAGGCCGAAGCGCAAGCCGACGTCATCGACGCCCAAGCCGACGCGATGCCCGAAGGCGCTGCGAAGGAGGCCATGGAAAACAAGGCTGACGTCGTCGAAGAAAAGGGCGAGGAAAAGGCCAACGCGATGGATGACAAGGGCGAAATCGCTCCATCCGAAAGCGGCATCGGCCAAACGCAAAAGAATGACGCCGCCAAAAAATAAGGACGGCTTCTCCTGAAGGGCCCTCCCCCGACAGGCAGCATGAAGGGCGCCGGATGTGATTTCGGCGCCCTTTTTCCTGCGCAAAATATTTTCGCAAATGGGCCTAACCTGTGATCCTGGTCACCTTTGAGTCA
Source organism: Sphingopyxis sp. GW821-FHT12C06 (assembly GCF_058807415.1). Classification (NCBI taxonomy): domain Bacteria; kingdom Pseudomonadati; phylum Pseudomonadota; class Alphaproteobacteria; order Sphingomonadales; family Sphingopyxidaceae; genus Sphingopyxis; species Sphingopyxis sp. GW821-FHT12C06. Next base: position 132,368 of record NZ_JBXAQR010000006.1, read on the forward strand.
CCATTTTCCGGTATGACGCCTGTGTGGACCGGAAACGGCTCCACGGCCTTTCCCTTCCGCCGCTCCCAGCGACCCAAAGCGGCGGAAGGGACTAGCCCGCCACCGCGCCGATCTGCCCTTCGAGCGTCCGCAGCACATCCTGCACCCCTTGAGCATCGCTATCGGCGCGCAGCACCGCAATCGCCCCCGCGACGTCGAGCATATATTCGGCAACCCCCGCCCCCTCGGTCTTCCATATCGCCCCCAGCGATTTGACCAGCTTCGTCGCAGCGTAATTTTCGGACAGGATATGGACGTCGAGCACTGTCAGGCCCTCGGCGAGGCACTGGACGAGCAGCGCCGCGGTCAGCATCCGCGCCAGCCCCTTGCCCTGAAAGGCATCGAGCACCGCGACCGAATATTCGCCAGCGCGCCCGCCGTGGCGATAGCGCACCGCATGCACTGCGCCGATCGCCGGCTGCCCTTCGCACTCGGTGCAGATCGCCCCCCACGCGATATGGTCGTGCCCGTCCACATCGACCAGCCGCTCGATCACATCGTCGGGCAGTATCGCCACTGGCGAGAAAAAGCGCAAATAGCGAGATTCGGCGGATAATTTCGCAATTCCCTCGCGCAGCAGATCCTCATCATCGGGGGTGATCGTGCGCAGGCACACCACCGTGCCATCGCTCAGCGCGCTGCACACTATGATATCGTCGATCGGCCGTCCGGGCGCATCCGCCATCCGCTCGCCTCCCACTCTGGACCACAAGCTAGCCGCCCCGGACGCGCCTGACAATTCACCCATCGCGCATCTCGCGGCGACGGGCGCGGTGACGATGCCGGCGACGCATTTCGCCTTGCCGGATCAAGGCATGACATTGCCATGTTCGGGATGGGCATCGCGGGTGCCACAAGGATTGCGAGCCTGACGAGACCGGCGAAAGGTGCGCGCCTCGTCTGGCCGCAACGGATCCCTCGAAGTCAGCCTCGAAGCAGTCGGCATGGCCGTTTTGAAAACTCTGCATCCTGCCCTGCCGGAGCCCCTTGGTGCGATCAAAGAGTGCGCCTATTATGACGCTGATCCTTGTCGGTGAAGCAGTACGGCAGGCTGGTCGAAGCTCGCACGTCGCCGTCCCGGCCACCGTGACCACTGATGCGCAAGCCCGAACCTGTTCCAGCGACGACCTGCGCCGCAACGGTCCTGTTCCGGTCGCGCCCGCTGGTGGGTGCAGGCTGGCGGCGCCGGTCCTCATACGGATCGATTGCGCCGCGATGAACGGCTAAGGAGATATCTGGAAGATATGAACAGGAGGCCCCGAACTCTTGCCTGGCACGGCCTGCGCGACCAGCCGCAAATGCCCCTTGGCAAGCAAGCGGTTATAACGCTCCAGCTCTTCGCGATAATGGACGGTGTCCGCGCGATAGCGCAAATGGTTGGTGACGACTGCGAAATCGGCCCGGCAGCTGTCCAGCTGAGCCATATCGACATGGCCGATATCGACGATCGCTCCCCCCTGTCGTCGGCCTTCAACATCCGATTGGCTGACCCGCCCCGCGAGCAAATCATGCACATCGACGCAGCCCGCCGATCCCATCGGAAACAGCAGTTGCCAAGGCTCGCCCAGCAGGTCGAAGGCGGGATGCTCGATCAATATCCGGCTACCCGGCGGCGCATGCTCGCGCAGCCACGCCGACGCGATCTGGCGCGTGTCATGCCGGCGTTCGGCGGTCTCGATCCGCGCGGTGATGATCATGGGGATGATCAGCAAGAGAAGCGCGGCGGGCAAGGCAATCTGCGCGCGGCGCGCGGGCAGCAGGTCCGCCATCGCGCACAGCGCACGCGCCACCGCCAGCGCCAAGAAGGGCAGCAGCGGAACGATCCAGCGCTCCCAGCGCAGCGATTGCATCGCGATGACGCACAGGAAGGTCAGGCAGAAAGGCAGAATCACGAAAGTCCAGCGCCGATCCCCTTCCAGCCCCCACAGCACGCCACCCGCAGCGAGCACAAGCCCGCCGATCCCCAGCGAAGAGAAGAGCGGTCCGGCAACATACCAGCCCAGATTGGCGAAAAACCCGCCGCCGGTAGCACCGGGGTGCAAGGGACGTGCCTCGCCTGAGAGATTCTGAACCACGGTCGCATGGTCGATCAGCAGGAAAGGCGACACGATCAACAATGTCGCCACGGTTGCGAAGCAGAACAACGCCAGCTCGCGCCATTTCGCCTTGCCCGACCGCCATTGGTAAAGCGCGGCACCAACCACTGTCACGCCAACCACCGCCGCGGGCCATTTGGTCGCGCAGGCAAGGCCCGCAAACAGGCCCGCGAGCAGAAAGTCGCGTCGACGGCCACTTTCCGCAATCGCGAGCGCCGACTGCGTGCAAAGCAGCATGAACAGGCTGGCCTGCACATCGGTGCGGATGATCTGCGAATATTCGATATGCACAGCATTGACCGCGAGGATCGCCGCGGCGGCGAGCCCGAGGCGCTCACCGCCCAGCCGCTTGCCGAGGCGCCAGGTCATCCAGACGCACGCGACGCCGAAGGCGACCATCAGCAGCCGCGCGGGCAGGAAAATGACGCCCGGGTCGGCATAGACCGCCGCAGCAAAGGCGTCGAAGTCGGCGAAGCGCCCGGTCAGCACCCCGAGGCCACCGACCAGCGCAACCACCAGCATCAGCGAATAGAAGGTGACGGTGCCCGGATGCCCGAACCACCCGGGGTTCAGCGTCGGACCCGAGAGCATTTCGAGCGCCGTGCTCATGAACAGCGGCTCGTCGGGATCGTTTAGCGCGGGGAGGCCAAAGCCGGCGCCGTCGATACGCAGCAACGCCGCGATCAGCAGGATCAGACACAGCCCGGCCGGCCCGGTCAGGAGCCTCCATGGCGATTTGCGGGCTGGGGGCATCGGGTCCGTCATGCTGTCGAGACCTAGACGTGGAGCGATGATGCAAACCGTAATATTGGCCGGCGGCCTTGGCAGCCGATTGGGCGAAGAAACCGCGATCAAGCCCAAGCCGATGGTGGAAATCGGCGGCATGCCAATCCTTTGGCACATCATGAAGATCTATTCCGCGAGCGGATTCAACGACTTCGTGATCTGCCTTGGCTATAAGGGCTATTTGATCAAGGAATTCTTCGCCAATTATTTTCTGCACACCTCGGACGTCACGATCGACCTGCGCAACGGCAACGGTATGGAGGTGCACCACGCGCGCAGCGAGCCGTGGCGGATTACCTTGGTCGAGACCGGCCCGGCAACGATGACGGGCGGGCGGCTCGCCGCGATCCGCTCCTATCTCGACCCCGACGAACCCTTCTGCTTCACCTATGGTGACGGCGTTGCCGACATCGATATCGCCGAACTCGTCGATTTCCACCGCACCCACGGGCTGCGCGCGACCGTTACCTCTGTTGCACCGCCCGGACGCTTTGGCGCGCTGGCGTTCGACGGCGACCGCGTCACCGATTTTCGCGAAAAGCCGATGGGTGACGGCGGCCAGATCAACGGCGGCTTCTTCGTCGCCGATCCCTCGGTGCTCGATCTTGTCGATGGTCCAGACACCGTCTGGGAAACAGGGCCGCTCGAACAACTCGCGCGCGGTGGCGAATTGATGGGCTATCGCCACGCGGGCTTCTGGCAACCGATGGATACGCTGCGCGACAAGCTGTACCTCGAAGACCTGTGGAACCGCGATGCGGCGCCGTGGAAACGCTGGTGAACGCAGCGACCCGATCGGCGTGGGCCGGACGCCGCGTGCTGGTGACCGGCCACACCGGCTTCAAGGGAAGCTGGCTCAGCCTGTGGCTGCATCAGATGGGCGCCGAGGTTACCGGCTTCGCTCTGCCCGCGCCCACCGAGCCGAGCCTGTTCGGAGCCGCAAGGATCGGTGAACTCGTCCGCCATGTCGAGGGCGACGTCCGCGATGCTGCGGCGCTGCGGCGTACCGTCGAGGCCTGCGAACCCGAAGTCATCTTCCACCTCGCCGCGCAACCGCTGGTCCGCTTGTCGTATCGCGAGCCGGTCGAGACTTATGCGACCAATGTGATGGGCACCGTCCACCTGCTCGACGCAGCACGGCAGGTCGCGGGCGTGAAAGCGATCGTCTGCGTCACCAGCGACAAATGTTACGAAAATCGCGAGTGGATATGGCCCTATCGCGAAAGCGACCCGATGGGCGGCCACGATCCGTACAGCAACAGCAAGGGCTGCGCCGAACTGGTCGTGTCGGCGTGGCAAGACAGCTTCTTCGCCGAGAACGGCCCCCTGCTCGCCTCGGCGCGCGCGGGCAATGTCATCGGCGGCGGTGACTGGGCCGACGACCGGCTAGTCCCCGACCTGATACGCGCGATGGCATCGGGCACCGCGCCGCTGATCCGTTCGCCCGGGTCGGTGCGCCCGTGGCAGCATGTGCTCGAGGCGCTGCACGGCTATCTGATGCTCGCCGAACGACTGCTGGCGGGCGAGCGCGCATTTGCCGATGGCTGGAATTTCGGCCCGTCCGACGCGGATGCGCGGCCGGTGTCGTGGATCGTAGAGCGGCTTCAGGCGGCATGGGGTGACAGCAACGGCACGACGCTGGCCGACTCCGGGCCGCAGCCGCACGAGGCGACCCTGTTGCGGCTCGACAGCTCGAAGGCACGGGCGCAGCTCGGCTGGCTCCCGGTGCTGCCACTCGACGCCGCGCTCGACTGGATCAGCGAATGGCACAAGACGGTCGCAGATGGTGCGGATGCTCGCGCGGTGACAGTCGACCAGATTGCGCGCTACACCGTGCGACACGGGAGTGAAACAGCGCCGCGGGCGGCTGCCTGAACTATGGGGGGCCGCGATCGCGAAAGGTGACGCGATTGTGCCAGAACCAGCTCCCCACAACCAGGATCAGGGTGAAGCCCAACTGCGCGATGATCGGTGAAATGCCGCCGACCTCGACCAATATGGGCAGGGCGACCCAGTTGGCGGCATAGTTGACCAGGTAAAAACCCGCAAAAGCCGCGAACTCGCGCACGAGATTGCCACGCGTGCGAAACACGCCAAGCTTGTAGGTCATGAAGGCGAAACAGAGGCACACCGCCTGCGCGATCCCCAGCCCGATCATATAGTGGGTGTGGAAATATGGCACCGACCAGAGCAGCACGGGGTAGAAAGCGAGCCCGAACAGCGTGTTCAGCCCGCCCGCGATCAGAAAGCGCAGCGGCCGATTGAGCGGGACGACCCGGCCCATCATGCGAATCAATCCTCGTCCATCAACGGAATGCGCATGTTCTCGGCCAGCAGCTCGCGCGGCAGGAAGGGCGACAGATCTTCAAGCGCAGGCGAAGTGATGCGCCCGTCGGGATGCTGTTTTGCCCCGAGCTTCGGCGCGAAGGGGACATGCTCGTCAACGACGATTTCGCAAAACGCCGGGCCATCGACCGCCAGCGTTGCGGCAATCGCATCGGCGAGCCCGGCATGGGTGTCGGTGCGGACATAAGCGAAGCCGAACGCCGCCGCGATCTTGCCGAAATCGGGGAAGGTGACATTGCTCTTCGGGCCGCCGCCGACCTCCACCCCGTTGAAGAAGTTGCGCTGGGTCTGGAAGATCGAGACATAGCCGCTGTTGTTGATCAGGATGACCTTCACAGGCAGGCCATAGCCCGCAATCGTCTGCATTTCCTGCAGGTTCATCATGATGCTGCCGTCGCCGGCGACCGCGATCACGCGCCGCTGTCCCTTGGTCGCGGTGCACACCCCGATCGCCGCAGGCAGGTCATAACCCATCGTCGCGCAGCCCGAATTGGTCCACAGCCGCTGTCCGGGCCGCAAGTGCGCCGCCTGGAAACCGATGACGCAAGCGCTGCCGTTGCCAGTGACGACAATGTCGTCCTCGTCCAGTTGCGCGAATAGCTCGTCCATCGCAACATAGGGATGCACGAGCTGGTCATGATCGCGATATTCGGGGAGAACGGTCGGGAAATGGCGCACGCGCTCGCGCGCCCATGCCAGCCATTCGCGATGCGTATCGCTCGGCCCTGCATAAGGCGCCGCGAGCAGCGCTGGAATAAGGTCGGCAAGGTCGGCGGTCACGGGCATGTCGGGAACAACATTCGGCTTCGCCAGCTCGACCGGGTCGATATCGACCCAGATCTTGTACGCGCCGCGCGCAAAGCTCTGCCAATTATAGCTCACCTGCCGGATATTGAGCCGGCTGCCGAGCACCAGCAACAGGTCCGCACTCTGTGTCACCATATTGCCGCCCCGGTCGCCGACGGTGCCGGGTTTGCCGCAATTAAGCGGGTGGTCGGTCCACAGCGCGTCATGCGCATTCCAGCCGGTGACGACAGGAACCCCGAGCTGCTCGATCAGCGCCAGAAATTCGGCGTGCGCACCGCTGAGCCGTACGCCGCTGCCCGCGAAGACCACCGGGCGTTCGGCCTTGGCGATACGCGCCAGGATGTCCGCCGCGACCCCGGCGAGATCGTCGCGCTTCCACGGCTCGTCGAGTTCGGCAGGATCGAACCCTGGCAGCAAATCGCCGGGGTCGATCTTCGCCGCCTGCACGTCGAGCGGGATGTCGAGCCATACCGGCCCTGGCCGGCCGTTGGTCGCGAGGTAAATCGCCTTTTCGAGGTGATAGCGGATCGAGCGCGGATCGGTGACCATCGTCGCATATTTGGTGACCGGGCGAACCAGTTCCTCGATATCGAGCTCCTGGTCACCATATTGGCGCAGCGGCAGGCCGGTGTGACGTACTGTCGTTTCGGTCTTCACCTGCCCCGAAATCACCAGCATCCCGATCGAATCGACAAATGCGCCATAGACGCCGGTGATTGCGTTGGTGCCGCCGGGGCCCGAGGTGACGTTGACGACCGCAAGGCGGTTGGTCAGCCGGTAATATGCCTCCGCCGCCATCGACAGCGCCTGCTCGTGATGTGTGAAGGTCGTCGTCAGCGCGGGATGCGTACCAAGCGAATGATTGAGGTGCATCGCCCCGCCCCCCGTCAACATGAAGATGTCGGTGATGCCGTTGTCGGCGAGGGTCTGTGCGACCCAGTCGGAGAGCTTGATCTGGCTCATTTTGTCCATCCATTGAAAATTGCGGTGCGACGGATCGCTTCATCGAGGTTGACGGTGGGCGCGACGCCGAGCCCATCGCGGATCAGCACGGTCGAGGGAACATAACGCCCGGGGTTCCACCCGACATCGGCGCGGCCCAGCACCTCGACGCCGGGGCCGCCGAGAACCGCGGCGACGCGGCGCGCAAGGTCGGCGATCGACACCGCTTCCTCGGAGCCGGCATTCCATGTCGCGCCGCGCGGCGCGCAGAGCAGCATCAGCCAAAGCCAGGCTGCAAGGTCGGCGGCGTAGAGATAGGAGCGCACCGCCGTGCCCGCACTTTCGATGCAGATCGGCCGCCCGGCCATGGCGTCGCGGATGAAATTGCCCGCGGCGAAATGGATATCCAGCGACAGTAAGGGCCCGAGCAATGCGAAGATGCGTGCGGTCACGACGTCGAGCCTGAACTGTTTGCCGTAGATCGCGCAGAGCAGTTCAGCGGCGCGCTTGCCCTCGCCATAGGCCGATTTGGGATCGCGCGGATCGGGGCCGCCGTGCCAGTCTTCGGGGACGTGCGAAACGTCCCACGGCTGGGCGCCGTAGACCGCGCCCGAACTCATAAACAGGAAACGCTCTGCTTTTCGTTCGACCGCGAGGTCGAGCGCGCGGCGAGTGCCGGTGACGATGGTATCGAACATGCGGCGCGGGTCATTGGCGTTGAGTGCCGCGCTCGCGTCGGTGGCGGCATGGATGACATGGGTGTATCGACCCGGCGGCGCGACAAAGTCCGAGACATCGCCCGCAACAAGCCGGAAACGCCGCGCAAGATGCGGCGCGCGCGCAGCAAAGGCGTCGGGATCGCGGCTAAGCAGCACGACTTCGGCATCGCTACCCGATCGCGCGAGCGCCTCGAGCATCCAACGGCCGATAAAGCCCGTGCCTCCGGTCATGAAGATACGCGCGCCATTGAGCTGCGGCCAATACGGCGCAAGCTGGCGGTCGACCGCGGCGAGATCTTCGCCCAGAATCATGCCGCGACCAGCCCGAGCGACGGGCGATGGAGACGATGAGAGCGCACGATCTGTGCAATGCTATCGAGTGACAGCATCCAGACGATGAAGACGATCAGCCCCGGCCGGATAAAATGCCCCGCGGTCAGACCGAAGCTCGCGGTAACCGTGCGCTCGCCCAGCCAGCTGTTGCTCATCACGTCGAGGACGCTTGCGAGCGGCCAATCGCCAACGAAGCAGAGCAGATAGGCCGCAACAATCGCGGCGATCGGCCCTGCGCCCTTCCAGCGCTCCATCATCACAAGGAACAGCAGGAACAATTGGGTATAACCGCCCGGTGACTGGGTGACGAGATAGGCGCCGAGCAGGATCGCCGAGACGCGGTGGAGCGGCAGCGCCTTGGGCTGGAGCCACGCTGCGGCGAGTGCGGTGAGCGCGGCGAGCTGGGTCGAGCGGATGACGATCGGAACGAGAAACTCGATCGTCTCGACCAGCCGCGACGGTACGAATTGGAGCAACGGGATGTCGAGCGTCCGGAACATCTGAAATGGCGCGTAGCTCGTTGAATAATTGACTTCGTTCCACACTTGCGCGCCCTGGAAAACGACCCAGTTGGCGGTATTCGACGCCAGTTCCATCGGGGTGCCCGAACCGACAAGCCCGAGTGTGACGAGATAGAGTGCGATCGTCGCGATCCCCGCAATCTCAAGCGGGCGCCAGTCGCGCTTCACCGCATAAGCGAGCATGGGAAGCACGAGATAGGGCTTGAAGTTGATCGTCACCGCGGCGGCGAACCAGCGCCATGGCTTCGAGGCGGTGACCGGGCCGTGTGCGATCATGAAGAAAGCGAAGGCGACGAGGATCAGATTGCCACGCTCGATCGTGAACAGCATCGGCAGGCCGAGCGCGATCGCAATCGTGCGCATCGGCGCAGTGCGGCGGTCGAGCCGGCGGAAGCAAGCCCATGCAAGCACAACGTCGATCAGGTAAAAGGCGTAAATCGTCGATCGCGCCAGCCAGTCGCAATCGCGCGCGTAAAAGGGCGACTGGAGATAACAGCCCGGCAAGCTGGTCATGTCGAGGAAGACGAACGAGAGCGGCGGATAGATGCTCCGCCACACGTCGTAGATGCCGCGGTTGTTCGCCCAATAGGCGGTGTTGAACCAGTCCATATAGGTGTCGTTGGTATCGAACACGAAAGGCTGCGGCAGATAACCAAATTCGAGGAAAAAGCGCAAAGTCCAGCCAAGGCTCGCGATCACGCCGAGCGCGAGCAGGATTTCCGCGGCGAGCGGTGCCAGGCGGGCGCGCGGCGCGGTCATGGGCGGCGAATGAGGGTGCGCGCAGCCGGCCGCGCGCGCGCCGCAGGAAAATTGATCCGCTCCTGCTCGATCACCAACGGCACATTGCGGCTCCGCTCGGCGAGCATGCGGACCTGCTCGCCGATCAAGCCGAGGAACAGCAGCAGCACGGCGAATATCCCGAAGCCGAGCGCAAGGCCGAGCAGTGCCCAGAAGGGGCCGTCCAGCATCAGGGCGACCGGGGCGGCGAGCAGCAAGCAGAGCGCGACAACGCCGATGTAAAGCGCCAGGTACAAGGGCAGACGTAGCAAGGACTTGGCCGATCCGGCGAGCCCCGACAACGCGAAAGACGCCAGCGCCGCGACGCCATTCTTGCTTTCACCCGCCGCGCGCTCAGGCCGGTCGAAGGGCACAAGCGTCAGCCGGAATCCGCTTTCGACGACCATGCCGCGAAAGAAGGGTTCGGGCTCGTTCCACGCAGCGAGCGTGTCGATCACTTCGCGGTCGAACAGGCCAAAACCGGTCGCGCCTGGGATCACCGGATAGTCGCCGAAGCGGCGGAGGAAGCCGTAGCCGAGCCAGCGCACCGCGCGCAGCGGCAGCGACGCCCTTTCCGACCGCCGCTGCCCCAGCACGACCTGCGCACCCGCGCGCCATTTGCGCACGAATTCGCCGATCAGCGCGGGCGGGTCCTGGAAATCGGCACACATGCCGATCACCGCCTTGCCCTCGGCCTGATAGAGCCCATAGGTCGGTGAGCGCATCTGGCCGTAATTGCGGTTGTTGAAGATAACCCGGATGCGCGGATCGGCGAGGCAGAGGTTGCGCATGATGCTCCGCGTCCCGTCGGTCGAACCATTGTCGATCAGGATAATTTCATGGCCATCGGCATGGGCCAGCGCTTCCGCGGTCACGGCGGCGCAGATCGCCGCGACATTCTGCACCTCGTTGAAGCAGGGAATGACGATGGAGAGTTCTGGCTGGACCTCCTCCACCGTCATGCCGCCGGTTCCCTCTCCCGCGCCGGGAACAGCCGGATTCCGGTCGCCGGGGCATAGATTTCGGTGAACAGCGCCGCGAGGAGCGCGAGCGCGAGCAGCGCCGCCGCGGCGACATTATATTTGCGGTCGGCGTCGCGGCGTGGCGCCTCCAGTATCTGGACATTGGCCGCGGTTTCGCCCGCCAGCGTTTCGACCGCCACTTCCTCGGACGAGCGCGCATAGACTTCGTACAGCGCCTGCGCGAAGCGATAGTCGCGGTACCGGTCGAGATATTCGCCCGACACTTCGCTGAGGCCCGCGACATTGGGACCGGCTGGCCCTACATCGGCCTGCCCGCTCCGGGCGACCTGCGCACGAAGCGCGGCGACCTCGGACTGGACCGCCATCAGTTGCGGATTTTCGGGGCCCTGGAATTTCTGCAAGGTCTGCAACTCGACCTGCTTCGCCTGCAACCGCGCCTCGAGCCCCGCCCGCACCGACAGCGCCGCGCCAAGTTCGGCCTGCGGTTCGGCAAGGCGATTACGGCGGCGGAAATCGTTCAGCGCGGTTTCGGTAGTCGCGACGCGATCGGCGGCCTCCCGGAAGCGCTCGGCCACGACCGCGCGCTTGCGTTCGATGCGGTCCTTACCGAGCGCGACGATGCGGTTGCTGATCGCGTCGACATAGGCGCGCGTCAGTGCTTCGGCCTCTTCCGCATCATGGGTACGGACTTCGACCTCGATGATGCCGCCGGTCAGCGAATGCACGTCGACCTTTTTCGCAAGCGCGATGCGCGCCTTCGTTGCGGACGCATAACCGTCCGGTCCGACGAGCTTCAGCTTGCGGATCACGGCGTCACCGACCTCGCTGCTGCGACCGACGGCGAGATACATGTCGGTCTGCTGCTTCGCGCCACCGAACAGCGAAGCGAAACCCTGCAGCTGCCCGCCCAGCGCATTCATCATCGAGCCGAGGCCGATGCTGTTGTTGTCCTGCGGCAGCACCTTGGCGCGCGCCACATAGGGCTGCGGAAAGACCGTCAGGAGCGCGAAGATCAGCGCGGCGAGCGCATAGGTACGGCGCCGCAGCCGGGCGTCGGTGACGAACGCGGTTGCCCGCTGCCGAAGGGCGCCCATCCGGTTCATTCGATCACCGACTTGATGGAGGCGGCACCGACCAGCCCGCTGAACAGCGTGCCGGTGACGTCGCGCAGCCGCGCCCAGAATTCGCCGCGATTGGCGTCGATCGGCACATAGATGAGGTCGCCGGGTAGCGCGGGCGCCTTGAGCGCGCGTTTGCCACCTGCAAGCACGGTTCCATTGGCACGGACGACGAATATCTCGCCCTTGTCGCCGATTTTTTGCACCCCGCCCGCCGACTTGACGAAATCCTCGACCGTTACGCCATCACGCCAGGCAAATGAGGCAGGGCTTGGTACCGCGCCGAACACCCCGACCGTCACCGGCCGCGCGGGGACGTAAACGACGTCGTTATTTTCGAGGATCAGGTCGTCCGGCAGCGATGCCGCGTTAACCGGCAGATCGAAAACGAGGCGTCCGTCGGGTTCGCGCCGGCGCAACTGGTCGACGATGCTGTTGATCAGCGCGAGATTACCCGGCTGCGCGAGCTGCGCGCGGTTGACGGAAGTCAACGGCTGTGCGGCGAGTAACAGTTCGACATCGTCGATCGCGCGGTCATAGCTCACTCGCTGCTGGTGCTTGACGCTTTCGCGCGTGATCACGCTTGCATAGGGGAAGGCCTCGCTCGTCAGTCCACCCGCCTCGGCAAGCACATCGGCCATTCGCGTTCCTGGCTGGACATAGTAACGGCCGGGGCGCGACACTTCGCCGCTGACCGTTACCAGCACCGCCTGCTGGCGCAACGGCCGCGCGATGCCGGCCTGCGACAGGATACGGACAACATCGCCGCGCTGCGCTTTGCGCGTCGCGGCCGCATCCGCAGTGACTTCGCGCCAGCCCGCCTCGCCGCCCGTCATGCCATTCAGCACCATCAGCCGGCTGTTGTCAGCGACGCTGTTGACGCCACCCGCATAGAGGATCGCGTCGGTCAGCGTTTCATCGGGCGCGAGCTCGAAGATCGCTTGCCGGTTGACGCTTCCGATCACCGCAACTTCCTCGCCTGCGGGAGCGATATAGATCACGTCACCATTCTGGAGCACCGCATCGCCGCGCTTGTCGCCCTTGAGCAGAAAGTCATAGAGATCGAAGTCCGAAACGAGTTGGCCGCTGCGACGGAGCTGAATCGAACGAAAGCTGCCGCCTGCCGCGGGGCCGCCCGCGGCGAGCACAGCGTTGACCAGGGTCGACAGACTGCTCGCGGTATAGGAGCCCGGCCGTGCGGCAAAGCCCGTGACATAGACGGTGATGCCATGCTGGCGGCCGATCGCGACTTCGAGGTTAAAACCGCGATACTGGCGCGAAACCTGTCGCTCGATCACGCCATGGAGGTCTCCGTAGCGCACCCCACCAACGACAATCGCGCCGACGCGCGGCACAAAGATGCGTCCCTCGCTATCGACGACAAGGCGCAGCCCCGACGCCTGCACTGATCCGGTGATGCCAAGCAGCAGCTCGTCCCCCGGATTGATACGATAATCAGGCGGGATCGCGGTGGTCGGCGGCGCGGTGAAATCGCGCGCCGAAGGCAGCAATAGTTCGGACCCGAACCGGCGTAGCGGCTGCCCCGCCAGCGCCGAGACATAGGTTTCGAACTCGCTCGGCGGTGTCGCGGCAGGATTGGCCGGCCTTTGCCGGACATCAGCGCTGCCCCGGCCTTCGGAGCGCTGCGGTGCTTCGCCATCGAGGACGACCGGAGTGATCGTGGGGACATCGACAGGCGGGACGGCGATCTGTTCGGCCGCGCGGCGCTGCGCCACATCACCCTGTGTCGCGCGCGGCTGCCCGGCGCCAGCCTCGACCGGCGGCATCAGCTGCGCCGCGGATGGTACCGCGAACTGCAAAGATGCCGCCAGCGATCCTGTCGCCAGCAGCGCGAGACCCTTGCCCATCAAATTTCATACTCCAAGTCGAGCAGGCCCGCGGCCGGATCGAAAATCAGGTCTGCCGCCATGCGCCAGAGGTCGGCGTCGGCGGACGCCAGCACACCCTTGCCCGGTCCGCCGATGCGATAGGGCGCGCCATCCCAATGCGTGATTTTCCCACCGGCCTCGGTCAGGAACAGCGCGCCAGCGGCGTGGTCCCAGGGCAAGATGCGCTGGAACAGGGTGATATCGTCCTGCCCCAGCACCAGACGGACGTAGCTTTCGGCCGCGCAGCGCGGCACAGGCTGCACATCCAGCGTGCGCTCTACGAAATCGTGGAGCCGGTCACGCCGGTCCGGCGGCAAAAAATGCGAACCAAGCGCTGCGCGAGGCGGCGTACGAAGTCCGCGCCGCGCCGTCACCGGCTGGCCATCGCAAGTCGCCCCCCCGCCCCGCTGCGCCTGGCAAAGCCGGCCGCTCAGCGGATCGAGAATCCAGCCGGCAAGCGGCTCGCCATCCTCGACAAGCGCGATCATCATACCGAAGGGAGCGCGTCCGGCCGCAAAATTGGCCGTGCCATCGAGCGGATCAATCAGCCAGACCAGCCCTTTGCCGGCCCCGGCGAGAAGCCCGGGGTCTTCACCCGCCGCCTCTTCCCCCAATATGCGGGCGCCGAGACCCAGCGCGTCCAGACCATCATGAAGTCGCGCCTCGGCCTCCCGATCGGCGATCGTCACCACCTCGCCGGGACTTTTTTCGGCGACCTCGCCGGGCGCGAGCGAGCGGAAGCGCGGCATCACCACGCTTGCCGCAACATCACGCATCAAAAGGGAAACCTGTTCGCCAAGCATCATCGAAATTACGCGGCGACGCGCGCCAGATGCCCGCGCTTCGCGACAGCGCTGCGTTCCTCGATCATACGGATACGCGCGAGATCCTCATCGGCGATGGCACGATAATAGTCGCGCTTGTTCTTCAGCCAGTCGAGTTCAAAGGCCACAGCGTTGGCAATCCCCGCCTCGAAGTCCGCCCCCTCAACCGCAGCGCCGTCGAAAACGACCTTGCGCGTTTCGAACCGGTCGAGCCGCACCGAACGAATTTCGCGGAGCGCGGCGGCGGCTTCCACCGCAACCGAGCCGCCGACCACCAGTTCCAGATCCTTGTCAGCGCAGACCTGCGCGACGCGGAGCACGGCATCGGTGATCGCGCGGTCGTTGATCGCGCCCCGCGTCAGCCCGCGCGACAAGGTAAAATCAACGCGGCCAAAGACGATGCCGTCGACGTCGCCAGCGGCCAGCGGCAACATCGCGTCGAGGTTGGCGAGCGTGGTCTCGGTTTCGAGGTTGAACAGCATCTGCGTGCCATCACGTTCCGCGCCATAGACCTTGGCGCTGGCATCGATGAATTTGGAGAGCGCGTAGGGCGTCTCGATCATCGGCGCGATGATATAGTCGGCGCCATAAAGCTTTGATGCGTGAAGGTCGGAAACCGCTTCACACCCCCCAATCTTGAGCGCGAATTTCAGGTCGGCGCGCCACGCGAGTTCGAGCAGGCGCAGCAACTCGTCGGGGCGCGTGCCTTCCGCCTCGAACTCGGCCTTCACGGCGACCACGCCATAATGATCGCGACCTTTTTTGAGCATGTCGAGCATGCTGCGTTCCGTGGAATTCATCTTCCGTCTCCTTCGATGCAGAAAGGCTACCGCTATGGTGTGAGACGAAGGAAGACGCCCGGTTCCGTAAGGATTTTCGGCGAAGTATTTTTTTGCTCCCCGCACCAAGGGCGCGCCGAAAGGGCTCCGTCTTATTAGCGCATGCCCGTAACCTCCGCCCTCCATCCGTTGCTTGCGCTAGGCTTTGCCTGCACCGCAAGCATTGCGCCGGCGGCGGGCCAGGGCACGCTTCCCGGCGGCGACAGCGAAGCTTTCCGGCAGCAGATGACCGACTGGTCTGCGCCCCAACCTGCGCTGACACAGCCACGCGAAGCCCCGTCCACGAATTCACCACCCGCAAAGATGCCGCGGCTCTCGTCGCACTATGGTTATCGCACGGATCCCCTCCGCGGCACGAGCCGGATGCATTACGGTTTAGACATTCCCGGACCGCTCGGCACGCCGGTGCTCGCATCGGGCCAGGGCCTTGTCGCCTTCGCCGGTTTCGCCGGAAGCTATGGCCAGATGGTCGAAATCGACCATGGCGGCGGCCTCCGTACGCGTTACGCCCATCTGTCGCGCCTGCTCGTCCAGCCCGGCGAAGCCGTGGGGCAGCGCCAGGCGATCGCACTGATGGGGTCGACCGGGCGCTCGACCGGCAATCACCTCCATTTCGAAGTGCGCGTCAACGGACGGGCGACCGATCCCGCCCCGCTTCTGGGCCAACCCGCGGGATCGACCCCGACCCGGCTGGCACGCGTGAATACCGCGCCGCATGTTTCGGACTTTGCCCGCCGCCGCGCGGCGACGCCCGATGACGACACCGAAAGCGCGCGCTAGGATGGAACCGCACGTGGGAATCAGCGGATTGCACGCCACGCTTCTCCACGAACGCAGCCGCCTGCTCCGCTTCCTTGCCGCGCGCGGCGCGAGCCACGACGCGGAGGATGTACTGCACGATCTGTGGCAAAAAATCGCCGTGGCGCCCGAGCGTTCGATTGCCGATCCCGTTTCCTATCTCTTTCGCGCTGCCGAAAACCATATGCGCGACATTCGGCGCGCTGCGTCGAGCCGGGAGAAACGGCAGTTCGATTGGTATGGGACAAGCGATGCGCCCGAAGACAAGCCCGTCGGCGAACGCATCCTGATCGCTCGCGAGCAATTGCAGCATGTACAGGCCGCGCTCGCCGGGCTCGGCTCGAGGGTCGAGCATGTTTTTCGCCGCTATCGCCTCGACGGCATCGGCCAGGCCGAAATTGCGAGCGAACTCGGCATGAGCCTGAGTTCGGTCGAGAAGGATCTGCAGAAGGCATACCGGACGCTCGCCGACCTCAGGATAAAATTGAATACGGAATAGCTGTTCGGGTTTCGTCATGCCATAGGACCCCGCACAACAGGGGAAAGGCATGACGACGCATTCATCCGAACTCATCGAAGCCGCCCGGCTGTGGGCGATTCGCGTCGCCGATCCCGCGTTCGACGATTGGGACGGCCTGACACGGTGGCTGGAAGTCAGCCCCGCGCATCTTGCCGCCTATGAAGACGCAGTCCGAAATGATGAATGGGCAGACGCAGTTTTGGCAAAAGAAAACCCGGAGAAACGGGATTCTCGGCAGCATAAACGCTGAACAACCGCAATCCAGACGCCAGCTGGCGCAATTTGGCACTGGCTGCAGAGCCGAGGCCCACCTTCCGATGCGAACAGCGTTGACGCCCTGTCCCCTTTCGCCAATCTCAAACCCTCGTCCGGACTGGCCAAAGCTTCCTGGGGACGGATTTGGCTGACCGTATGAAACCGTCGGCCGCGCCTGCATCGCTCGCCTTTACTGCCGCCGCGCTGGGTGGCGGGCCGGACGCTTGCGGCGTTCCAGGTCGCGATTGCCAGGGAAACTGCGATCGGAAGCTGGCTTTGGGGCCAGGTCGCGCAGGATCATGGTGTCACCACCGCACTGCGGGTGTCGCCACCGTCGAATCCCGCGCCACCGATATTTTCGGGATGGGTCGCCAGGTGGTCGATCGCTCACAAGCGTGACCCACAGCATCCCGTCGATTTGCACAGCCGTTCGTATCAATCGCTCGAGCAGGTCTCCACTTGGCGGCCTCCCTCCATTGGCTCCCATATCAGCCATGCGCCGCACGCGTTGTGGTGAAGCGACTGAGGCTGTCCTCGGCGCTTGCCCGGCGCCAGGCCCTTGAACAGGCCTGAACGCCGGACGAAGACCAGTCAGAGCCGCACCCGTGTCACCAGGTCAGGCCGACCCGCGCATAGAGGTAACGACCGTTGAACCCGAAAGGCGAGTAATAGGGAAAGCCGACGACGCCATTGTTGTTCAGGCGCTCAATGGTCGCGTCGGGATACACGTCGAACAAATTGCTGGCCCCGATCGCGAATTGCGCACCCGTTGCAGGTTGATAGCGGAACTCGAGGTCGGTGATGACATGCTTGCCGGTCGGGATATCATTGGCCTCCACGGTGCCCGGCTGAATGACATTGCCATAATAGGTTGCGCGGAGCGTTGCCCCCAGAACATCGCCCGACCAGTCGATCGCACCGGTGATTTTTTCACCGGGCGTCCCTTGCTCGAGCGAGACGATCCGGTTGCGGCCGAACAGGGTCGGCGCCGGATTCAGGGTCGCGGTCGAGGTGGGAACGCGCGTCACATCGACATCGTTGAAGTTCGCCGCGAGCGTGAAGTCGAGCGTTCCCAGCCCTTCGGGCCGCGCACGATAATTGGCGACGATGTCGATACCGCGGGTGGTCGAACGCAGCCCGTTGATGAAGAAGCGCGCCGCCTGGACCTTCAGCGGATTAAGGATCGGCCCGACGCCCGGCGCCGTCGCCGGAATATTCTCCGACAATGCGATCTGGTTGCGGAGCTTGATCTGATACGCGTCGACGGTCAGGCTGAAGCCGCCTGTGCGGATCACGCCGCCTAGCGAGAAGTTGGTCGATTTTTCCGGTTCGAGCGGCAAACCACCGAGCGCGACGCCCGTCGGATCGATCGACGGAAAATGACCGGTCAGCAGGATATTGCCATCCGACACCACCGAGGTGATCGACGTATAATATTGCTGTTGGAGTGACGGCGCGCGGAAGCCGGTCGAAGCCGTACCGCGCAGCGCCAGCCAGTTGGTTACGTCATAGCGTAGCGAGAGTTTTCCGTTCGCGGTCGATCCGAAATCGGAATAATCCTCGACCCGTCCGGCGACGGCGACCAGAAATTCCGGGGTTATTTCCGCCTCGACATCCACATAGGCGCTGATGTTGCGCCGGTCGGCCTTGACGCTGTTGAGCGGCGCGAAACCTGGAAAACCCTGTGCGCCGCCATTTTGATAGGAGGCGGGCTCCCCCGGAGCGATCTTATAGCCTTCGCGGCGCCATTCGGCCCCAAAAGCCAGATTGAGCGATTCAAAGACGTCGAAGCGGCGCGTAACATCGAGGCCCGCGACCCACTGATCATAGGTTACCGCCCCGTCGTAAAATTCGGTCGGAGACGCGTTGCCGAGACTATAGTTGGCGGAATCGAGCGTATGGAAGGCAATGCGATTGCGGCCATAGCTGACGTTCAGATCCACACCCCACTCGCCGACATCACCGCGCAGACCGGCGGCGCTCGTCAGATTGCGCGACTTGGTGTTGATCAGCGGCAGGAAACCATCAGGCCAGATCCCACCCACCGTATAGGCCGGGCCGACAACCGACGGAATACGCGGGAACGCCGCACTTTTGCTGTCGCGATCCTGATAACCGACCCAGCCATAGAGCTGGAAAGCATCGCCGACGCCGACACCGGCGTTCGCGAAGACCGTCGCCTGTTCGGTTTCGGGGTCGCCGAAGCGGCTGGTGACGCGGGTCGGGGTGACGCGCGGATCATTGCCGCCGCGGCTGGTCGGCTTGCGATCGACATATTCACCCGAGATGGTGAGGAAACCGTCATTGCCGAAACCGATGCCTTGCCAGCCCGACACGGTCAGAACCGGCTCGCCGGTGACGCTGCGGCCGCCCCGCGCGGGATCGAAATCCGTCGCGTACAAGCCGTAGGTCGCCGATACGCCGCCGCCCGAGCGCGCCTCGCGCAGCCGCAGATTGATCACGCCGGCGATCGCGTCGGAGCCATATTGGGCCGAGGCGCCGTCACGCAGCACCTCGATACGGTCGAGCGCGACCGTCGGAATGGTGTTGAGGTCGACGGCAGCCGAGCCGCGGCCGACCGAACCATTGACGTTGAGCAGCGCCGAGGTGTGGGCGCGCGTGCCGTTGATCAGCACCAAAGTCTGGTCGGGCGACAGCCCGCGAAGCGTCGCGGGCCGGATCGCGTCGGTCCCGTCGACCGCCGAGGAGCGTTTGAAATCGATCGACGGCGCCACGGTCGCAAGCGCCTGCCCCACTTCGGTCGCCCCCTGGCGACGGAGCGTCTCGCCGCTCAGCACATCGACGGGCGCGGGCGAGTCGAGCCGTGAGCGCCCCTCGGCCCGCGTTCCGGTAACGATGATCTCATCGCCCTGCGCGGCATCGGTAGTGGCGGTATCGGTACCATCCTGCGCAAAGGCCGGTGATATACTGAAGGCAGCGATCGCGATCAGGCTGGTCGTGACGATCTTGGAACGAAGCATGGGGGAGTCCTCCTGGTCTTGGCATTTGCTTTTTTGCCGACACGCTCGCACCCAACGGGCGACAGCGGTGGGAAAACAACTGTAGCATCCCGTCGTTCGCCCGCGCGGCCAAGATTTCTTAGTGAAACGGAAGAAAAACTTTCATCTCAATTGAATCGATTGAATTTACCCTGTCCTGCAGCCTGCGACAGGATATCCTGGTGTATGCCGGAGACGAAAACCGGACCGGATTTCAAGCCGCGCTGGTTTCCGGGCAACCCTTCGGACATTGACGCCCCTATTTTTCCGTCGCCGGCCCCCAGCCGACAGATAGTCTGTCTCGCTCACTTTGGACGTGCATCCCATTGAAATCTTGTTAAATGCCGGCTCGCAATTGCTTAGGGCGTGAAGCAATTGCGACCTCCCGGGGACCCAAGAGCAACAATCAAAGGAATATCGAAGCATGAAGAAGTTTTTGACGGTCGCCACGATAGGCGCGGCGCTGGCATTGGGCGGCTGCGGCAAGAGCGACGATACGGCGGCTTCGTCAACCGGAACGGTAAAGCGCGAAGCCGGCAACTGGAAGACCGACGTCAAGCTGGTCAAGTTCGAGATGCCGGGCGTTCCCGATAATGTGAAGGACCAGATGTCGAAGCAGTTCGCGGCCGCCAGCGGTACGGAACAGTGCCTCACGCAGGAACAGGCGGACAAGGAAGATGTCGCCGGTGCACTATCGAAGGGCTATGGCGAAGCCTGTACCTGGAACAAGAATCAGGTCGGCAGCGGCAAGATCGACGTTGCGGGCACCTGCACACAAGGTGCGCAGAAGGTCGAACTCGCCCTCGCGGGAACCCTCGACGCCAAGAAGACCGACGTCCTCGTTACGTCGAAGGGCAAGTCGCCGATGGGCGGCGGCGACATGGAAATGCAGATGCAGGTCACCAGCACCAATATCGGTCCCTGCAAGGGCTGAGCTTCTCGGAAAAACGAGTCGGTGAAGGGGCGCGGTCGAGGACCGCGCCCCTTTTCTTCAAAAACCGGCCGGGAGCGTATTTCCGCTGACAAGCCGGTTCGAAAGACTGTCTCCGACAGAGGGCACGGCCGGGCTTTGGCTCACCGCTCTGACCTAAGGCATGCGCGATAAGCCGAAACAACCGTTGAAAGTTGTGTTGGCCAGTCGTGAGACAGTGCACTTTGCGCCGCTGCCGTGCCGAGCGCCACCCGGGTCTGACGCGACAGGATGAGCTGCTCCAGCGCATCGGCATATCCCTCTACGTCATCGGCTTTCACCAGCAACCCTGAGGAGCCATGTTTGACCAGAGTTTCGGCGCTGTCGACCCGCGCAGAGACAATCGCGATACCTGACGCCATCGCTTCAAGATTCACATTGCCGAACGCCTCGGTAACTGACGGATTGACGAGCACATCCGCACTTGCGATCGCGGTACCAAGACATTCGCCCGAGAGATGACCGAGGAAATTCGCGTCGGGTAGCTGTTTTGCGAACCATGTTCTGGCCGGCCCTTCACCAATGATGGCCGGACGCAGCCGGTGCCCGCGTTCCCGCACCGCCCGGATAACTTCGACGAAGAGTCCGATGCCTTTCTCTCGCACGAGGCGTCCGAAGAAGAGGGGAACCACCTCGTCATGTGTGTAGCCCAGATCGCCGCGCCACACCGTGCTGCGCCGCCAGGGATTAAACTGGTCATGATCGACGCCTCGGCCCCATATCGTGACGCGCCCCATCAGCCCTTTCCGCCCGAGCGCGTCAGCGATCGGCCTGGTCGGCGCAAGCACATGGTCGCAATTCCGGTAGAAGTGATCAAGGTACCGCTCCACCGGCTTCTTCAGCCGGCGCAAGCCATAATAGTCCAGATAGCTCTCAAATCGCGTGTGCAGGCTACTCACCACGGGGATCCCGTGTTCGCGTGCGAAACGCTGGGCGCGCCAGCCCAGCCAGTCAGGCGCGGACAGGTGAACAATGTTTGGTGCGAACCTCTCGATGTCCTCTCTGACCTTCGACGGCAGGCCAAGCGCGACGCGATATTCTCCACGCCCCGGAATACCGATCGAGCGAACGGGCACCACATCGCCAGTCGAGTTGAACGCCGGTTCGGCTGCAACGGGCGAATAGATGCGCACGGCGGCACCTTCGGACAGCAGGTGGTCGACGAGTCTGTTCAAAGCCTGGTTCGCGCCGTCGCGCACACAGTCATAGTTCCCCGAAAACAAGGCGACACGCAGTTCCTCCCCACGCGCAGCTGAGGCGGTCCGGATCGAGGGGCGGGGTGCATATGTCGAGGAGAGCCTTGCGCCGCGCGCGCAATGATCGGTTGCAGTCAACGCCACTGTGATTTCTCCGTTTGAAAACCTCATTCTTGTCCCGTTGCGCTAGGCCGGCTTGGTGGAGACGATGTTCACGAGGGGTGGAGATCAGGTGGAGCGAGGGCGAAAACCGGGAACGAGCCGCGCCTGTAATAGCGGTGCAAAGCTGCAGCGGCGCCGATGAGCGCCATTGCCGCAGCCAAGAGTGCCATGAAGACAATCGCCAACGCAGTGTGGAGATTGAGTGTGCTTTTGCGCTTTTCCTGGATGCCCGTCGCGACGTCCCGCCCGCCCCCGCATGCCGGAAACCGCTGGCTCGACCCAACGTCAGCACGCCCTCCACCAAAACTCGACACATGCAGGACAGATGCGCTCCACCGATCCGATCGGGATCGCCAAATTGTGGAGTAAATAGATGAAAAGCAGAATATTTCTTTGCGGGCTGGCGCTCTTCGCTGCCGAAGCCGCGCATGCCGAAACCGCAGAAAAGGCCTTTGACGGCTTGAAGATCGGTGCTTCCGTCGGTCGCAATCGCACGAGTGTCGAGCAGCCCGTCGCCGGCGAAACCGCAAAGCTCGATCTGGCCAAGAAGGGCGTCGATTGGCGCGGCTATGTCGGATACGACGTGCAGACCGACAGCAACATCGTACTCGGCGCCGAACTAGGCTTCGGCGGCGGCGGCAAGAGCCTCAGCCAGAAGGTTGGTACCACCAACGTCAAGCTGGATCCGGGCCGCACGTTCGATGCATCGGGCCGTCTCGGCTACGCGCTTGGCAATTCGATCCTCGTCTTCGGCAAGGCCGGCTGGGCCTGGCAGAATTTCGATGTGACCGCGACATCGACAAAGATCGGCGCCAAGCCCGTCGACAGCAAGATCGAGGAAAATGGCCTCCTGTTCGGTGGCGGTGCGGAAATCGCATTCAGCCCGGCGCTCGCCGTTCGGGCCGAATATGACCAGGTCAAGTTCAACGACAATTTGAAACGCAGCCGCATCATGCTCGGCGGCGTGCTGCGCTTCTGAGACCCGGGCGTTTCGCGTTTGTGAACGCGAAACGCCCGACAGGCAGGCCCGGGTTCGGGCCCGCCCGATATCCGCGCCGGGACGCCCCCTCTCCCTCCCCCTCGTCCCGGCGCCGAGTCGGCAGCCCTCTCTCCCGGCATGCGCGACAAGGCCCGCCGGAAAATGCGGGCCGGTGCGGCGCGCCTCCATCAAATCTCCACAATTTGTTCGCTTAATCTCGACCTCCGGGTCGTAGTGCGATCCAAAGGAGCGGAACATGCAAAGTGCGTTGGTGCTGATCGTCGAAGACGAACCCGAGATCGCGGCGATCCTCGATGCCTATTTCACGCGCGACGGCTTTCGCACGGTAACGGCCTGCGACGGCGAGATCGCGCTACAGCATCATTTGCGGCTCGCCCCCGATCTGATGGTCCTCGACGTCAAACTGCCCAAAGCGGATGGCTTTGCCGTGCTGGCCGAGATCCGGCGGCGCGGCGGAACACCGGTGATCATGGCGACAGCGCTCGCCGAAGATCTCGACAAATTGTCGGCGCTGAGGCTGGGGGCCGACGATTATGTTGTGAAGCCATTCAATCCGCTCGAGGTCGTCGAGCGCGCAAAGGCAATCCTTCGCCGTGGCCGGATGAGCCATGACGCGCCTGTGCGGCACGGCCCGCTTGAGCTCGATGCGGCCGCGCATACCGTCCATGTACGAACAGAGGACGGACGAGAGCTTCTCTCCCTGACCGGCACCGAGTTCCAGCTGCTCGCGCATATGATGCGCACGCCGACCAAAGCCTTTTCGCGCGGCGAGTTGCTCGATGCCTGCATGCCCGAAAGCGATGCGCTCGAACGCACGGTCGACAGCCATGTGAGCAATTTGCGTCGCAAGCTGCAAATGGCCGGCGCCGACGATATGCTCGGCGGCGTGCGGGGCATCGGCTATCGCCTGCTTCCTCCATGAGCGCTGCCGCTTTG
Source organism: Sphingopyxis sp. GW821-FHT12C06 (assembly GCF_058807415.1). Taxonomy (NCBI): domain Bacteria; kingdom Pseudomonadati; phylum Pseudomonadota; class Alphaproteobacteria; order Sphingomonadales; family Sphingopyxidaceae; genus Sphingopyxis; species Sphingopyxis sp. GW821-FHT12C06. The sequence goes on from NZ_JBXAQR010000006.1 coordinate 156,223, forward strand.
CCGGCGTTCGTGGCGGCCGATAGCCTCGCTCGCGCTTGCCATCGATTTTCGCGAGGAACGAAACCGGAGCGCTCGTCAGGCGCCGCGATACACCCGGCAAAAATCGGCGCGTGCCGCGTATGGCGCTGCCGCAAGATTGGAGAGTTTTTCGATGAGCGCGAATCCACAGGACCCGGCGAGCGTCGGCGCGACCGCCGAGAAGCCCGGGCCGAATCCGCCCAGCCCCACCAGCCTTGCCGGGATGATCGGACGAGCCGGGCGCCGCCGGCGTCCCGCCAGGCTGACAACGCAGATGACCGCGGCGATGACGGTGGTCGTTACATTGTCGGTCGTCGTGATGATCGGCGGAATGCTGCTCTTCTACCTATGGTCGGAAAATCTGTTCCGCAGCACCCTCTCGCCCGATGCCCGGCTCGCCTATGACATGGTCGGGCAGAACCAGCTGCCCAAGCATGCCAATCTCGAAGCTCTCTTCCAAGCCTATCAAAAGTGGGAAGCGGGTGTCCAGATTGAGGAGCAGATCGCGCTGATCCTGTTTGGGGGGATGGCGCTGTTCATGGGAATCATCGTCGGGCGCTGGCTCGCAGCGCGGATCAGCGAGCCGGTGCACAAGGTCGCGGATGCCGCCCGGCGCATCGCGGCGGGTGATCGGACGGTCAGGGTCCCCATGGCCGGTCACGGCGCCGGCGAAACCCACCAGCTGATTGCCGACTTCAACATGATGGCGCGCGAGATGGAGCGATCCGAACGCGAGATGCGTGAAAGCGTCGCCGCGATCGCCCATGAGCTGCGTACGCCGCTTACCGTTCTGCGCGGCCGCCTTCAGGGGATGGTCGACGGTGTCTTCGCGCCCGACACCAAGGGACTCGACGGCCTCATCTTTCAGGTCGATGCGCTGACACGGATTGTCGAAGACCTCCGAACGCTGAGCCTCGCGATGACGGGACGGCTTGCGATCCGCCCGACGGTGATCGATCTTGCGGTGGAGGCCGGCCGGACGATCGACGCCTTCGCGCCTGAACTGGCAAATGCGGGCATGATTGCGGAACGCGACCTCGATCCGGTGCGTCTCGCCGCAGACGGCGCGCGGCTACGCCAGATTCTGCTCGCGCTGCTCGACAATGCCCGCCGCTACGCCGCGTCGGGCGGCGTGGTACGGATCGAAACGGGGTCCGATACCGACGGCGCCTTTTTGCGTGTGCTCGATCGCGGTCCCGGTATCGCTGCCGGCGATGCGGAACGCCTGTTCCAGCGCTTTTGGCGTGCCGACGACTCCCGTTCGCGCGATTCAGGCGGGACCGGGCTCGGCCTGGCCGTCGTGAAAGCCATCGCCGAGGCCCATGGCGGAGGGGTGGCAGCGGCCCACCGCCCCGGAGGAGGAGCCTGTTTCGAGGTCCGCCTGCCCTATTGAGGGAAACCCTCACGCCGCCTCCAAATAGGGCGCGCCGCGGCTCCATAATCCACCACAATCTGCGTGGCCATGATATCGCGCGCCCGCAAATCCATCCTCCGCGAATGCACTAACAATCGACCTGGGCCAATCGGCGGGGGCCGGTCGCCTATCCGGCGCATCTACGCACTTGTTTCGCCGCGAGTACGCGTTTGTACGACCATTATTGCGGCCAGGATGCGCGCTCCCCCGATAGAAGCTTGGCAACAAGCAGAGGGCAAATTGGATCTAAATTTATGGAGCACTTCGTCCAATGTGCGGGGCAAGCGGATGCAATGCCTTGGCTCGTTGAGGATAGAACCCCCTACGAGTCTCACGCGTTTTCTTCATACTCCGCCAGACCTTTCCGCACGCGCCAATCTTGAGGTGAACGCGTGCTCGCCCCCACATCCGGCGCACATGGATCCCATACCCGGGCATTCCAACCGCTACGCAGTCAACCACAATTATTGCCATTCCTTGCTCGGTCGGGCGGCACTTCGATGCCCCATGCCGCCGGGAAGAACCGAATGAAATAACTCTGCCAAGCCCTCTCGCAATACGCCCGAAAAGACGCGCGGAATTGCCCTCGAGGCCAGCTCTGCGGCCGGATCGAGGTCATCCGCAACCAGACCCTAAGTGCAGCCGTGTTCATCCAATTTATCAAATAAATATAATTGTCGGGGAGAATAGCCGTGAACAGATCTATCAAGTCCTTTCGTGCCGCTCTGGCCGCCTCGGCAGCAGGAATAGCCTTCCTCGCCGCAGGCCCGGGCTTGGCGCAGGCCGCGCAGAACGACTCCTCACCTACCGAAGAAGCCGGGGATGGCGAATCCGGCAACGAGATCATCGTTACCGGTTCTCGCGTCGAGCGCGCGGGCTTCGATCAGCCAACGCCGACGACCGTGATTGGCGAAACTGAGCTGCGGCAAGGCGCGCCCGCCAGCCTTCAACAGGTCCTCGCAGACCAGCCGTCGGTGCGCGCTACTATCAATCCCAGCTCGACCGTTGGTAACACCGACAGCGGAACGGCTCCTGTTGATCTTCGCGGCCTCGGCATCGATCGCACTTTGACTTTGATCAATGGCCGCCGCTTCGTCGGCTCGAACAATCTCAACTTTGTACCTCTCAATCTGGTTAAACGGCTTGAAGTCGTGACCGGCGGCGCCTCGGCGGCCTGGGGCTCGGGCGCGGTAGCCGGGGTGGTCAACATCATCCTCAATGACAATGTAGAAGGCCTTGAATTGGGCGCCGAAGTGGGCGTTTCCTCGCGCGGAGACGGGCAGCGTTATCGTTTCGACGGGGCATTCGGAACGGGTTTTGCGGACGGCAACGGTCACTTTATGGTTGGCGCGGAATATGTGGAGGAGAAGGGCCTGCCTCCCCACTCTCGTCTGTCTCGCCCCGGTCTCCGAAACCCCGGCATCACCAAGGTCAATGGCGTGTTGGTGATCACTGAGAATGTGAACGTTCCCGGAAAGAGCTATAGCGGGCTGATCACCAGCGGCATTCTTGCCGGCCAGACTTTCAATCATGACGGCACGTTGCGCACTTATCGCGGTCCAGACGCCTCGGGCATCGGCGGCGAGGATGCAGCGGGCCCGTTCGGCCATCTCTATGCAGCAGCACCGAACAAGCGCTTCAGCAGCTATGCACGTGTGAGCTATGACATAGGCAGCGCGACCCTCTGGGCCGACGCCGCCTATTCGAAGACGAAGACCAAATATAACTTCTTCCCCGACTATTCCGCTCCGGGTGACTTTGGAAGCGCCACCCCCGAGAACCCGACGGGCGCCCTTACCATTCAAGCTACCAATCCGTTCCTGCCGCAGGCGATCCGCGACCGGCTGAAGGCGGCCGGGGAGACCAGCTTTACCTTCAACCGCGTTTATGAGGATATTCTCGAATTCGTCTTCGACGCGGATCGCGAGAGTATTGAAGGTGCGATTGGCGTCGACGGCACCCTGGGCAATGGCTGGAAATATGGCGCTCACTTCAGCCATGGTCAGGTCAGTGATACGCGGTTCCTGAGGAACAGCCGGCTAGCTGCGAATTTCGACCGGGCTACGGACGCGGTTCTGATCGGCGGCCAGATCGTTTGCCGGGTAAATGCAGATGCAGACCCGACCAACAACGACGCGGAGTGCCGTCCACTCAACATCTTCGGCTTGGGCAACGCATCTTCCGAAGCGATCAACTATGTCACCGCGGACCAGGGTCGGCACAGCGTTCAGAAACTCGACTCGGCGAGCGCTGAAATTCAAGGCGACCTGTTCTCACTCTGGGCCGGCCCCGTCACTGTGGCTATCGGGGCAGAGGCGCGATGGGAAGAGATCGTCACGACGCGCGACGCCGAGACGCTTGCCGGCGGCTTTGGCCTCCCTGTTTACACTGCCGACTTGAGTGGCGGTTTCAATGTGAAGGAAGGCTTCGCCGAAATCGTCCTGCCGCTGCTCGACGCGGAAGCATTCAAGCTCGAATTCAATGGGGCAGCCCGCTACTCCGATTATAGCAACAGCGGCGGCATCTGGTCCTGGAAGCTTGGCGGGACCACGCGTCTGTTCAACGACCTGCTGCTGCGTGCGACGAGGTCGCGCGACATCCGGTCACCCAATATCAATGATCTCTTCAGGACGAAGAACATCAGCATCGGTGCTGTGGTGGATCAAGACACCGCAGGTCGTACAGGGCGCCCTGGTTACGATCCGAATCCCGGGTCCGTGACGCTCTTCTCCGGCGGGAACCCGAATCTGGCACCGGAAATCAGCGGCACACTTACCTTGGGAGGCTCCTATTCGCCTTCCTTCCTGCGCGGACTTAGCCTTTCGGTCGATCATTTCGACATCAGGATGAAAGGAGCGATTACCACTCTGGGGGCCTCGGACCTCACCGCTCTTTGCGCTGGTGGAAGTCAGGTCGCCTGCGATGCGATCATTCGCGATCCCGTCACACAGACGCTGGTCACGATCTTCTCGAATTCGCAGAATATTGCTCGGTTCGAGACAAGCGGCTTCGATTTCGAGGCCGCCTATGTACTCCCGGTGACGCAAATTTCCGGAGAGAAGCCGGGGACGCTTCGCCTCCGGGCACTGGCGACCTATGTCGATAAATATGTCTTCGACACTGGCTTGAAGGGCGGGCGGAACGAGCGTGCGGGCGAAGTCGGCGACTTTGCCCTTGGCATTCCCAAATGGCGCGGCACCTTCAGCGTAGCCTACCAGGACGACACCTTCGGCCTCGATGCGCGGGTCCGCTATGTCGACGGCGGCCTGTACAGCAATGATTTGGTCGGTGTCATCGCGAATAACGAGGTGAGTTCACGCACCTATGTGGATATTGGAGCGCAGTTCAAGGTGATGGACAGGTTCACCTTCTTCGGCAACGTCTCCAACCTGTTCGATCGTGCCCCGCCCTTCGTTCTCGACGCCAGCTATCACTATGACGTCATGGGGCGGTACTTCACCGCAGGCGTCAAGGTTGGCTTTTAAGCGCGGCTGTCACGATGCGAGGTGGGAGACCGGATTTCCATTCCTTTCTTTTGCTCGCGCCGCAAGCCAGCTTTGATTTCTTCGTGTCCTTCACCGTTGGCGAGGCCAGCCATGCGGCGCAAACCGAACGGAGCGAAGCCATCACCCCCGATCGCACAACAGCACGCGTGAGCGGTGTGACAAGTATCGCGGAAATCTTACCCCTGACACATGGAGATAAAGCGTGACGGGCACGATGAAGACAATTGTCCTTGGCTTTCTCGCAAGCCTGTTGCTGGGCACTGGTTCACTGCTGGGCGCTACCCGGCCGAGCCCGTCCGCGCTCTCTTCCCCGGCACCTTCCGCCGAGCCAGCCGGAGCGTCCACCATGATGCTTGAGCCCTTCATCGATGGGCTGATGCGGGCGGAGATGGAACATGGAAAGATACCCGGCGGCGTCATCTCCATCGTAAAGGACGGCAAACTCCTGTTCGCCAAGGGCTACGGATTTTCCGACATAGAGCGTGGCACACCGGTGGATCCCGGGAAAAGCCTCTTTCGAATTGCATCGACCACGAAGATCTTCACATGGACGGCCGTCATGCAGCTGGTCGAGCAAGGCCGGCTCGATCTCGATACCGACATCAACACCTACCTCAGGACTTTCCAGATCCCGGCGACCTACAAGCAGCCGATCACGCTGCGCCATTTGATGACGCACACAGCCGGGTTCGAAGACGGTGGCGTCGGCTATGAGCTGACCACCGACCTGAAGCGGGCGCCGTCGATAGCGCAGAAACTGGCCATGCATATGCCGGCACGGGTGCGTCCCCCCGGTGAAATGGCATCCTATTCCAATTACGGCGCCGCGCTGGCCGGGCTGATCGTCGAGCAAGTTAGCGGCATCCCCTATGAGGACTATATTCAGAAGAACATATTCTCACGGATTGGCATGACATACGCCACGGTGCGTGAACCGGTGCCGGCCGCGCTCGCTCGCTACAAGGTCGTCGGTTATGCACGCGAAGGGGGCGAATTCGTGCGCAGGCCCCCAACCTATGAGGGCGGCTTTCGACCTGCAGGTTCAGCCTCGGTCTCCGCGAATGACATGGCTCGCTTCATGATCGCGGCTCTTCAGGACGGCAGCTATGGGAGCGCAAGCATATTGAAGCCTGCCAGCATGCAGCGCATGCAAAGTCCGGCTTTCACCTTCGACCGGCGCATCCCCGCAATGGGGCTGGGATATTACGGGCAGAATGTCGGTGGCGAACTTGCCTGGGCCCATGGCGGCTCCGATCCGTTGTTCAACACCGAGATGTATCTCTTTCCTGCCAGAAAACTCGGGATTTTCATATCCTTTAGCGGAGGACAAGGCGATGTTGCTGCCGAAAACCTCGCCAAAGCTGTGCTGGCCCGGCTTTATCCGACATCGCAGCGGAAGCCCGGGACAGCGGGGACGGGATCGCTTGAAAAATATGCGGGAACCTACGCTTTTACCCGTCGCAATCACACCGATATCGACAAATTTTACGGACTGTTGTCGCAATTGTCCGTTTCGGTATCGGGCAACAGGCTCAGTCTTGGGGCAGGCGATGATGAAATGCAGTTTGCGCCGATCGGGCCGGGCCTCTTCCAGGAGATTGGCGGCACAAGGCAGATCGCCTTTCGCACCAATCGTGCCGGCGGAGTCACCCACATGTTTTTCGACTTTGCGATCATTGTCCCGCTGGAACGTGTGCCGTTCTTCGACAGGTCCGGGTTCTGGTATGCGGTCCTCGGGCTATCGCTCGCTGTGTTTGTTTCCGTTTTTCCGGGCCTGCTATACCGGGCACGCCTGATCGCCGCGATGCCCAAACCGGAGCGCCGGGCGGTGTGGATTTCCGCCGCTGTTGCCATTTGGGGCCTGCTCAGCGTTGCCACGCTTGGATTCCTTCTGATCTCAACAGACTTTATTCAAAGACTCAGCCATGTCCCGGCATCGTGGAAGGCCGCCCTGGCAATGCCTATCCTCTTCATTGGCCTGACTACATTGTTGCTATTCACTATTCCGAAGATTTGGACGAGAAAATACTGGAACCTCCGTACGCGTTTATATCACACAACAGTAGGCATCTCCGCAATCTCGCTGATTTTATTCTTTTTCAAATGGAATCTTGTTGGCTGGCACTTTGGATAATGCGCCCTGCATTCAGAACAAGAACGTGAAGGACAAGGTAATGAACTCTCATCGCACCGCTCCGCGCAAACTGGTGATCATGGGCCTTCTGCTGACCGGTGGCTGGACGACATCCTGGGCGGGAGCTGCGGCCGCACCCGCCGCCCACCGCGAAGTTCGCGCCGGAACTCCGCAACCCGCAGATCCTGCGCCGGACATTGATCGTCTGTTCTCGACCTGGACGAGGGGCGGCACTCCGGGGTGCGCGATCGGCATCTCCCGGAAGGGACAGCCCGATATGGTGCGTGCCTATGGCGAGGCCGATCTCGAACATGGCATCAGGGTCGACGCGGAAACCATATTCGAGGCTGGATCATCCTCCAAGCAGTTCACCGCCGCAGCCGTTCTACGCCTTGCCGAGCGGGGCCAGGTCTCGCTGGACGACGATGTGCGGAAATATATCCCGGAACTTCCCGACTATGGGCATGTCATCACGCTCGATCACTTGCTGCATCACACGAGCGGCCTGCGGGACTGGGGCGGAGTCCAGATCATCGCGGGGTGGCCCCGCACCACGCGCATTTACACAATGGAAGATACTCAGCGCATCGCAGCGCGGCAGAAGTCGCTCAATTTCGTCCCGGGCACGCAATATTCCTACACGAACACCGGATATAATCTCCTCGCGCTGATCGTGCAGCGCACGAGCGGAAAGTCGCTGGCGGAATTCAGCCGCACCGAATTTTTCGAGCCGCTGGGCATGCGGAACACACAATGGCGTGACGATTTCCGGCGGGTCGTCAAGAACCGGGCGATCGCCTATGCACCGTCGTCCACGGACTATGTGCAGCGCATGCCGTTCGAGAATGCCTATGGAAACGGTGGTCTTCTGACAACCGCAGGCGACTTGCTGGTGTGGAATGCGGCCCTGTCCGAGGGCAAGCTGGGCCCTCTGGTCACCACCGGTCTCGAAAAGCAGGGCGTCCTGCAGTCGGGGCATGAGATCAACTATGCGAGAGGTCTGATCGTCAGCAACTATCGCGGATATCGGGAGGTCGCACATCCCGGCGCGACTGCCGGCTATACCGCATGGCTCGGTCGCTATCCAACGACGGGGCTTTCAATCGCGGTCCTCTGCAACGCGGCCGACATCGATGCCTCTGAACTGGCGCATGCAGCCGCAAACCTGCTCCTTCCAAATGCTTCATCGCTTTCACCGTCGGGGACGTCCGGGAAACTTCCGGCCCGCGCGATCGCACCTGATGGCTTGTTTGTGGAGGAAGCGACCGGGATGCCTCTGACATTGAAGAGCGACGCTGGCCGGATCACCCTGGACGACGTCAGCCTCGCCTGGGTGTCGAAGAACGAGTACCGGAACGAGGATCTCACGCTGAGGTTCGAAGGACGAGACCGATTCCTGCTGCAGGACTCATTTGGCGCCGTGTCGCGCTACAAGAGCGTGCCTGGATTTGCGCCAAAGCCCGGCGATCTTGAACAATACGTCGGGGAATATGCCAGCGACGAGGCCGAAGCAGTCTATGTCGTCACTCTTCAAGGGGACCATTTGACAATAGCGTTGCGCGAGCAGCCGGAGACGGGCCTTGAGCTTTCACCTGCCTATCGTGACGCTTTCATGGCCTCGGGAAGCCTCGTCCGCTTTCGTCGTGAACAAAATGGCGCGGTCTCCGAGCTCAGCATGGGGAACGAAAGGGTATGGGATCTTCGATTCAGACGTGGCCCGCATCTCCGCTAAAGGCGGCACAATTGCCTTTTCACCGCGCGATAACTGCATAAAATGGGATGGATATGGACCTCGACAGATTCGATCGACAGCTTCTCAATCTCGTTCAAAACGATTCCGGGCGGACGGCCGAGCAGATGTCCGAGCAAGTCGCGCTGTCGCCTTCGGCGATCCAGCGCAGGATCCGGCGGATGAGGGCCGAAGGCGTTATCCTCAAGGACACTGCGGTGGTCGATCCGACGAAGGTTGGCCGACCCAACTTCTTCCTTGTCTCTCTTCAAGTCGAGCGGGACCGGCCCGAGCTCCTGGCGCCGTTGCGGCGATGGCTCGCGGCGCAGGAATATGTGCAGCAGGCGTTCTATGTCGCGGGCGAGACGGACTTCATCCTGGTTGTCACTGCGCCGGATATTGAGACCTATGACGCACTCATGGCCAACTTGGTCGGTGAGAACCACAATGTCAGGCATTTCACGACCCATGTGGCGCTGGCCCTGGTGAAGCGCGGACTAACGATACCCTTGTCGATCGAAAACCGCTCCTGACCTGCGGCCAAATTGCCCGGGCACTGACTTGCCTCGCAGCTCGTAGTCGACACCCGTGATTGCTCCATCTCCGCGCGTCACAATTGGTGTTGCGGTCAAGCGTCATGCCCTTTGAGCCACTGCTCGTGACAAGAGCCGGCCATCGGCCACGTGTCACCGGAGGCGGCCATGCGGCTAATCTCCCGTGCGCAGTCAGCCATTCAGCTGGCTCGGCAGGCCTTGAGAGATAGTCCCTGGTACAAGTTGCAAACTGCGCGCCCAAGACCGGACGCTGCGCCATATTATGCCCCGTCATCCGTGCCGTCTGGCAGCGTTCAGATGGCGCTCTTTGCAGGGTGGCGCCGCAGAGTATTGCTATATCTGTGACATGACCAAAACACACCTTCCCGAAACAGCCGCAACTCTTGCAGAGGCTATGGCCGCCCATCACCCTACGCCGCTCATCGAATGCGGCGAACTGGCGCGCCGCGCCGGCGTCAGTCGCGTTTTTGTCAAGGTGGAAGGCGACCGCCCGCTTGGCAGCTTTAAATCGCTTGGCGGCATGCTGGCAGGGCAGCGCGCGCTCGCTAGAGCCGCAGAATACAGACTGGCAGGCGCGGAGGAGCCTCACGAAGAAGGGAACAAATCTCCTCCCCGGCTGATCTGTGCCAGCGATGGCAATCATGGTCTTGCCGTCGCTGCGGCGGCCCAACTCGCGGGTACTGGTGCCACCATTTATCTTCCGACGGCGGTTAGCCGGACCCGCGCCGAGCGGATCGAGGCTCTTGGCGGGGAAATCATTTGGATCGAAGGTACTTATGATGACGCGGTCGAAAGCGCCGCTGGCGCTGCCGCGCGCGGAGATGGACTGCTGATATCCGACACCAGTCCTGATTCAGACGATCTGGTTGTGAGGGACGTCATGGCTGGATATGCATTTCTCGCCGCAGAGCTTGTCGACCAATTTCGTTTCAACGTGGCCGATCGACCCAGTCATATATTCGTGCAGGCCGGTGTGGGCGGTCTTGCAGCGGCGATGGCAGAGGGGCTGCAAACCATCCTCCAGGGCCCCGCGGCGATCACGGTAGTCGAGCCCAAAAATGCCGCCTGTGTTGGAGCGGCGCTGGCTGCCGGTCATCCCGTACAGATTGTCGGCGACCTCCATACGTCGGCGGATATGCTACGCTGCGGCCTGGTATCGGCGCCTGCGCTCGATGTTCTTTTGCGATACCGCGCGCAGTGGGTCGCCATTGATGAAGATTTGATCGCCGAGGCTGTTACTGCCCTGTCAGCGGCGGGCGGTCCCCAGACCACTCCATCGGGCGCGACCGGACTGGCGGGGCTGTTGCATGTGGCTTCGTTTCCGGCCTTGCGCGCGCATCATCGACTCGCAGCCGACAGCATAGTGTTGTTAATCGCGACCGAGGGAGTCGGTTTCGACGCGCCATGACCATGCAAATGGAGCGTGATCAAGATACAGAAACGCTGCGCCGGCAGGTCAGGCGCGATTGGCAGATAGTGACGACTGTCGGTTATGCATGGCCGGAACCGACGACCGGCGAGCGCACGAACGCCGTGTCGGGCATACGCCGTTCGACACGGCGACAGCTGCATCCATGGCCTTCCGCCCTTGCCACCTATGCGCTGCCGCGAGGGAGCGCCTTGACGGTGCGCTTGATCAACAATGTCTGCATGCGGACAGCCCTTCATAAGCCACCGTTCTACCTCGGTTTCGCGAGCGCTCGCGTGAAGACACTGCTCGTTCCTGAATCCATCTGTCGGGCTTCGGAGCGCATTCTGATCGGAGGCAGGCAACCCTCGCCGTGCGGTTCACGCCGCAAAAGAAATTTTTCTATTTTCATTGATTCAATCCTGATTAGAGAATAAAGTCCCATTTAGGTTAACAGAGGAAAGATGTAGAACCGGTGCCGCAACGGCGTCGCGTTTGGCACTCCTTCCCGATTCTGGTGAGAGACGTGAACATTCAAACCTCCTTCGATACCGCCGCCGGCGCATTGCAATTGCCCCAGCCCTATCTGCTGTTTCTCGGCGATGTAACCGAAGCCGTCTTCGCCAAAACGGCCTATGGCCTGCGCGATTGGGCGCCGGAGAAATGCGTCGGCGAATATGCGCTCCCTGCCGCGACCGTCAGCACCGGCTTGCCCGCGCTGACGCCCGCCGAGGCATCCGCCTGCGGCGCCCGTTCGCTGCTGATAGGTATCGCCAACCGCGGCGGTGTCATCACCCCGAACTGGATCCCCGCACTGCTCGCGGCGCTCGAAGCAGGTCTCGATATCGTCAGCGGGATGCACGCCCGCCTTTCTGACCTTCCCGAGCTTGCGGAGGCTGCCGAGCGGCTTGGCCGCCAGCTGATCGACGTGCGACATCCCCCGCGCGGCCTTCCTGTCGGCACGGGGCGCAAGCGGTCGGGGAAGCGGCTTCTCACGGTCGGAACCGATTGCGCGCTGGGCAAGAAATACACCGCGCTGGCAATCGCGCGGGCCTTTTCCGAGCAGGGAATCGATGCCGATTTTCGAGCGAGCGGTCAAACCGGCATCATGATTGCGGGCGGCGGCATCCCGATGGACGCGGTAGTGTCCGATTTCGAGGCGGGCGCGGCCGAAACGCTCAGCCCCGATGCCGCGCCCGGCCACTGGGACGTGATCGAGGGGCAAGGGTCGTTGATGCATCCCGCCTATGCGGCGGTGTCGCTCGGTCTGCTGCACGGCAGTCAGCCCGATATCATCGTCGTTTGCCACCAGCCCGGCCGCGAAGAAATGCTCGGAGTGCCGGGCTATACGGTGCCGGGCATAGAGGAAACGATCAGCCTCAACCTGCGGCTCGCTTCGCGCACCAATCCCGCTGTCCGTTGCGCTGGCCTCTCATTCAACACTTCGCATATGAGGGAAGACGAGGCGTTCGCGCTGATGGCCGAAGAGAGCCGCAAGCTGGGGCTGCCGGTCGCCGACCCGATCCGCGGAGGCGACGCTTTCGCCCGTCTGGTGGGTAGCTGCCTCGCATGAGCGCGGCAGCTACCACGGCAACCGTGACGGGTTCCTCCTGGTTCCAGCGCTTCCTGCTGCCGGGGTTCGCTTTCAAGGCAGTCGTGATCGGGGGCGGCTACGCTACCGGGCGTGAACTCGCGGAATTCTTCCTGCCGAGCGGGCCGTGGGGCGGACTGGCCGCGATGCTGCTCGCGATGCTGCTTTGGAGCATTATCTGTGCCACGACTTTCGCGTTCGCGCGGGCGGTCGGCGCCTTCGACTATCGCAGCTTCTTCGAAAAACTGCTCGGCCGTGGCTGGATCCTGTTCGAAATCGGCTATGTCCTCCTCGTGACGCTGGTGCTTGCGGTGTTCGGCGCGGCGGCGGGAGAGATCGGCGCGTCCATCTTCGGCTGGCCCCCGCTTGCGGGGACCGCATTCCTCGCGGCCTCGATCGCGCTGTTCGTGACCTTCGGCAACGCCTCGATCGAGGGCCTGTTCAAATATGTCTCCTTCATGCTCTATGGCGTCTACGCGCTGTTCATGGTCTTCGCTCTCGGCAGTTTCGGCGACGAAATTGCGGCGCGCTTTGCCATTCCCGCGCCGTCGGACGGCTGGATTCTCGGCGGGCTGACCTATACCGGTTATAACGTCATCGGCGCGGTGGTGGTCCTGCCGGTGATCCGCCATCTGACCAGCCAGCGCGACGCAGTGGTCGCAGGCCTGATCGCGGGACCGCTTGCGATGGCCCCCGCCATCCTCTTCTTCGTCGCGATGATCGCCTTCTATCCCGGCATCATGGGCGAGACGCTGCCGTCGGATTTCATGCTGCGGCAACTTGAGATGCCGCTGTTTCACCTGCTGTTCCAGTTCATGATCTTCGCCGCGTTGCTCGAAAGCGGCGCCGGATCGGTGCATGCGATCAACGAGCGCGTCGATGCTGCGCGCCGGACACATGGACATGCGCCGCTCGGCAAACGGGCGCGGGCCGGCATCGCCGCGGCGCTGCTGATCGGGTGCATGTTCCTCGCCGATCGCTTCGGCCTCGTGACGCTGATCGCCAGTGGTTACCGCTTTCTCTCCTGGATCTTTCTCGCCGTCTATGTCGCACCGCTGTTGACCGTCGGATTGGTGCGCCTGGTTCGCGGTCGCGTCAGCCGCGAAGCGCTGGAGCTTCAACCCACAGCTCAGGGAAAAGCGAAATGACGAAGGCGACTGATTGGGCGCGGTTTCGGCGCTGATAGCCGCGGTTCGCGAGGTCGTCGATACGGCGCGCCGACGGCAGGCCGCCAAAAAAATAACAACAAAAGTCGTCAGCCCCGGCTGCCGACAGGGAGATGAATGATGAAACGCAAGATCCTCTTTGGTGCCTTGTCGATGCTGCTCGTCGCCAACGCTCCGGCGCCCGAATATGACATCGTGATCCGCGGCGGGCGCGTGCTCGATGGTGCGGGCAATCCGTGGGTCAGCGCCGATGTCGCCGTCAAGGACGGCAAGGTCGTTCGTATCGGACGGGTTTTGGGCCGCGGAACGAAGGAAATCGACGCCAAGGGCCGCTATGTGTCGCCCGGCTTCATCGACATGATGGACCAGTCGGGCGAGGTGCTGCTCAAGAATGGCGCGGCCGAAAATAAGCTGCTGATGGGGGTGACCACGGTCATCGCCGGCGAAGACGGGCCGCCGGCCGCTGCAGCGGAGATTCCGGCTCATTTCAAGACGCTGGAACAGCAGGGCATTTCGGTCAACTACGGCACCTATTATTCGGCGACGCAGGCGCGGGTGAAGGTGATGGGCGACGGCGCGGGAACGCCGACCGCCGCGCAGCTCGACGCAATGGGCCGCGAGGTCAGGATCGCGATGGAGAATGGCGCATTCGGCATTTCCAGCGCGCTGATCTATGCGCCGAGCAGCTTCCAGAGCACCTCTGAGCTCGTCACGCTGGCCAAGGTCGCGGCGCAATGCGACGGCTTTTACGCGACGCATATGCGCGACGAAAGCGAAGGCCTCGTCAAGGCGATCGAGGAAGCGATCGAGATCGGCGAGAAAGGCGGCGTGAAGGTCGAAATTTTCCACCTGAAAGCGGCCTTCGCTCCCGGCTGGGGCAAGCTGATGCCGCAGGCGGTGGCAACGATCAACGCAGCGCGCGCGCGCGGGGTCGACGTCGCGGCGGATATGTATCCCTATACTGCCGGCGGCACCGGCCTTGAAATCATCGCCCCCAGCTGGGTGTGGGCCGACGGCGTCAAGAAGGGGATTGAGCGGCTGCGCGATCCCAAGGTGCGCGAGCGGATGAAGAAGGAAGTCGCCGCGGGATCGATGCCCGGCTGGTCGAACCTGGTCCACGCCTCGGGCGGCTTTGCCAATGTGCGGCTCGCCAATGGTTTCAGCAAGAAATATGAGCGCTTTCATGGCAAGAGCCTTGCGGAAATCGGCGCGGCGTTGAAGATCGATCCGGCCGATGCCGCGTGGGATATCGCACTGGAAGGACTACCCGACCGGGCGATGGCGCTTTATTTCATGATGAGCGAGCAAGACATCGAGACGGCGCTGAAGCAACCCTGGGTGAGCATCGGGAGCGATGCGGCAGCGTCGGAGAAAGCGGGCGAAATGGATGCACTGGGTCTTCCGCACCCGCGCGCCTATGGCACCTTCCCGCGTATCATCGCCGAATATGTGAAGCGCCGTCCGGTGCTGTCGCTTGAGGACGCGGTGCGCAAGATGACCGCTTGGCCGGCACAGCGGATGGGCCTGACCGACCGCGGGTTGATCCGCGACGGGATGCGCGCCGATATCGTCGTGTTCGACCTCGACAAGCTCGACGACATCGCGAGCTGGGACAAACCCACCGCGTCGCCCACGGGTATCGACACGGTGATCGTCAACGGCGTCGTCACTATTGCCGGCGGCAAACACACCGGCGCCAAGGCTGGCGCAGTGCTGCGCCATAGCTGCGGTGTTTGAAGCGAGGAAAGACGACCCTGATCAGTTTCGCCGTCGCTGCAACCTCACCTGAAACCTGAGTTATGGCAAGTTACGGGACCTGGAACCCAAGCCTTCAACGACAAGTTATTTGGGGGGGGTGGGCGCTGCTCCCACCCCGTTCTCACAATCGCAAACGGCAGGTTTCGGTCAGCAGTCTCGCGGCTGGCGGCTACGACCTGAATCGGGCGCCAAGCAAAAGGGGCTAGTCGGCCCGCGACCCCAATGCGCTCCATCGCGCGAAGATCCGTTGACCGGCCGTTGAATGCAGGGCGGCGACAGGTTGTCGGTGCCGTTGAGACACGATCCCACAATTGAGACTCAACCCGAAGAGTTAAGCAGCTCCTTTACCGCCCCAACGAGCATGTCCATGTCGGCGGAACTGTTAAAGAGAGCCGGCGTGATACGGACACAGGCGCCGCGCGCCGGCCCCGAACGCTGAACCGAGAATATTCGATGCTCGTCAAGCAGGCGCTTTGCGATCGCGGCGTTGTCCGCCTCGCTGGTGCGACCGGTGAAGCGGAAGGAGGTGATGCCGCCGTGCAGCCGCGCATCGTCGGGGGTCAAAATCTCGATGCCCGGCGTGCCGCGCAGGGTTTCCGCCCAGCGGTCGCGCAAATAGCGCAGGCGGCCTGCGCGAGCCGCATCGCCTATGGCGTCCTGAAAATCGAGCGCCGCGGGCACGGTGAGCTGCGCCGCGAAATCGACAGTGCCGGTGTGCACGCGTGCCTGACTGGTGGCGGCAAAGGGCGGCGCGTTGGCGGTGTCGGGATCGATCAGTTCGACCTTCGTCTTGCGGATATAGAGCGCGCCGACCCCCAGCGGGGCGCCCATCCATTTGTGCAGGTTCAGGCCAACAAAATCGGCATCGAGATCGCGCAATGAAAAGTCGAGCTGCCCCCAGCTGTGTGCGGCATCGACGATCGCATCGACGCCGCGCGCGCGCGCCATGGCGACGATTTCGCGGACGGGAATGACCAGACCGGTCCGATGACTGAGGTGGGTCAGCAGAATCAGCCGAATGCGCGGATTGGCCCTGAGCGCCGCCTCATAGCAATCGATCAGCCCCAGATGCGTGGCCGGCTCGGGAAGCGCAATGCGCACCACATCGACGCCGCGGCTTTTCTTCAGGGAGTCGCAGCACGCCTGCATGCTGTCATAATCGAGGTCGGCATAGAGAACCCCGTCGCCAGCGCGCAGCCGGTTATAGCCACCGATCAACGCCTTTAGCGCCTCGGTCGCATTGCGGGTGAAGGCGATTTCTTCGGGCGCAACGCCCAGCTTCGCCGCAACGCGGGCGCGCACCGCGACCAGATCGGGGAAAAGTCCGCGCCGGGCATAATAGCTGGTCGCGCGGTTCACGCGCCGAACGGCGGCTTCATATTGTTCCAGCACGGGCCGCGCCATCATGCCCCAATTGCCATTCTCGAGCTGGATGATGTCGTCGATGACGTCATATTGCGCCGCGACGCCGGCCCAATGATTTTCGTCATCGGGCCGGGCGCCCGCCGGCAGCGGTGCGGCTTCGAGCCGCCCCGCCACCGGCGCCGCTGCGGCCGCCATCAATATCTGTCTGCGACTGATATCCACGCTGGCCCCTTTGTCAGAATGTGATGCCCAGACGCACATAATATTGTCCGCCGTCGGTGTCATAGGGCGCGTTGCGCGAGTAGATCAGACCGCGCACCGCCTGGTTCGTCGCTTCGTCGGGATAGGTGTCGAAGATATTCTCGGCCCCGGCGCGGATCGACAGATGATCGTTCAGCTGGACGCTGGCGGACAGGTCGAACATGATCATCGATCCAAAGCGCTGAAATACCTCGCCCGTCGCGTTGCCGCTGACGTCGGTCCATGCGCCATAATAGCGCGCGCGCCCCTGCACCCCGAAGCGGCCGAGGGTATAGCCGATCGAGGCGGTGCCATTGTGCCTGGGCAGCCGATCCTCGAACAATATCCGTTGCGTTTCATTCCCGATCGCGGCGCTTGTCCCGCTCGTCACCTTGGTCTGGTTATAGTTATACGCGAGACTGATGTCGGCTTTTCCCGGACCGACCTCTCGCGCATAGGCCAGCACCACGTCGATCCCGCGGGTGCGCGTGTCGAAGTCATTGGTGAAATATGTGATACCGGTGAAGCGCTGCGGATTGGGGAGGTTGGCCGGGATCGCGGCTGCTCCGAAGGTTCTCGACTGGCTGAAACGATCGCGCAGTTTGATCTGGTAGATGTCGATGCTCGCCGTCAGGCCGAAATCCGACTGGAAGGTCAGGCCTGCAGTCATGGTGCGCGATTTCTCGGGGGTCAGCGGCTTGGCGCCGAGTGCGATCGCGATCGGATCGTTCGGCGCCAGACGGCCGGTATTGAATATCTGCATCGTGCTCGTATCGAGACCTTGGCTGGTCGTGAGCGCATTGAGCTGAGCCGGGGTCGGCGCACGAAAGCCCGTCGAATAGGTGCCGCGCAGCGCAACTCCGCTGACCGGTTCGAGCCGCGCCGACAGCTTGTAATTGAACGTGTCGCCAAAAGCCGAGAAATCCTCGTAACGGCCCGCTGCACCGAGCGTCAGCATCTCGACCGGCCGGACCTCGACATCGACATAGCCGGCGTAGCTCGTCTGCGACCATTCGCCCGCGCTCAAGGGGCTGAAGCCCGGAAAGCCGTTGCTGTTCGGGGCCAGCCCGGTCGCGGCGCCGGGACCGATCGCATAGGATGCGGGATCGCCGGGGCGGATGGCGTAAGTTTCCTTGCGCCGCTCGGCGCCGAAGGCGATATTTGCGGGCTCCGCCATGCCGAGCGGCAGGCGATAGACGAAATCGGCGTTCAGGTTGAATTCGCTCTGCCGCAGACGCCCGAGGTAAAAGCTGGTCGGGCTTGCGGGACCGAGCGAGGCATTGAGCGATTCTTCGAGGCTATAGTTGATGCGGCTGCGCCCGGTAGACGCGCTGAGATCATAGGTGAACCGATCGCCGAGCCCGCCGCGTAGGCCGCCCGCGGTCTGGAAATCGTCATATTTCGTACCGAAGCGCGGGGTGAACCCGGCGGGATAGAGGTTCCTGAAGCTGAAGCCCGGGAAGGCCGTGCTCGGATTATAGACATTCGCCGTGCCGGCGGGATTGCGCCAGTTGAAGTCGGTAACGCCCTCGCCGCTCGCCACGGTGCCAAACGCATAGAGGGTCGCGCCGTCGACAATCTCATAGTCGGCATTCACCGCGCCGCGCACCGACTTGAGATCGGGCTGGCCCCAACGCTGCACCGGGTTGGGCACGTTGAGGCCGGGATTCGCTGCCTGGAACGCCGCCGCATCGGGACGCTGCCGGGTGCGCGAGGTCGCGTCCGACTTTGAAAATTCGCCGGTGAAAACCAGGACACCACGGTCGCCGAGCGCGACACCACCCTGCCCGCCGGTCTGATAGCTTTTGCCGTCGCCTTCATAATAGCTCGAATATTGGCCGAAGGCGTCCATGCCGGGCTGGTCGTCAAGGATGATATTGATGACGCCCGCAATCGCGTCCGAACCATATTGCGCCGACGCGCCGTCGCGCAACACCTCGATCCGTTTGATCGCCAGATTGGGGATGGTGGCAAGGTCGGCCGCCTGCGCGCCGCGCGTGCCGAGCAGCGCCGAGCGATGATAGCGCTTGCCGTTGACGAGAACGAGCGTCTGATCGGGCGACAGCCCGCGCAGCGTTGCCGGGCGGACAAAGGCCTGACCATCGGCGGCGGGAAGGCGCTGGACATTAAACGAAGGCAGAAGCTGGGCAAGCGTGTCCGCCAAATCGTTGGACACGCTGTTATCGATCGATTTCGACGACAGAACGTCGATCGGTGCCAGCGTGTCGAACTGCGTCCGCCGCGCGTCGCGCGTGCCGGTGACGATGATCATGTCACCCTCGGCGCCCTCTGCGCTCGTCGGGGCGACCTCTTCGGCCATAGCCATCGAGGGCGCGACAAATTGCAGCGCGACAAGCGCGCAGGCGGTCAGGCTTTTCATAGAGGCTCCTTGGAACGCGACGGGGAGAGTTATGTTCTTGTTGCCGCCGCGCCCTAGGAATTGAGTGTGACAATCATGCGTCCATCATGGCCATCGAACCGCACAATGTGCGCAGCGATGCAAAAATTGCATCCGGAGCTGCTGGCAGTTTCCAGCAACGACCGGTCGCTTTTGAAAAAAGCTTTGAGGTTTTCGATGATCGACCCGGGCGCGAAGACGACACTCTTCCCGTCGTCAACGAATCGCAGGTTTCGGGAAGTCGTTTCACGGTGATCTGCGGGTTGGTTGAGGCACAATGCCGGCCGGTGGCTTTCGCAAAAGCCTGGCTGAGAACGGCCCCCAAAGGCAGGGTAAAGTTGTCCCAACAACATCTCAAGAAACAGAAATGGCGCGCCCGGCAGGATTCGAACCTGCGACCACCCGCTTAGAAGGCGGGTGCTCTATCCAGCTGAGCTACGGGCGCGCGGCACGGCTGTGCGTCGCGGCGATAGCGCGGTTTGCGTTGGCCGCAAAGCGGGTTAAGCAATCACCGATGTCCGAATCCGCCCCGCCCCCGGCTCAGCCCGCTGCCGTCAACGCCGCGAGCGTCAGGCATTTTCGTTATTATGACCTGGTGATGGCCGCCTTTGTGGCGATTTTGCTGCTGTCGAACATCATCGGCGCGTCGAAACCGAGCTACATCCCCATGCCCGACGGCAGCCAGTGGGCCTTTGGCGCGGGGGTGATGTTTTTCCCGATCAGCTATATCATTGGTGACGTACTGACCGAAGTGTACGGCTATGCGCGAGCACGGCGGGTGATCTGGACCGGCTTCGCCGCACTCGCCTTCATGGCTTTCATGGCGTGGGTGGTCGTGGCACTGCCGCCCGCCGACGGATGGCCGGGCCAGTCCTCCTATGAATTCGTCTTCGGCAACAGCTGGCGCATCGTGATCGCGTCGATGTGCGCTTTTTGGGCCGGCGAGTTCGCCAACTCTTATGTGCTCGCGCGGATGAAACTTTGGACCGGCGGCCGTTTTCTGTGGATGCGCACGATCGGGTCGACGATTGTCGGCCAGGGGCTGGACAGCCTGATTTTCTACCCGCTCGCCTTCTACGGGCTTGTCGGGTGGCCACCCGAACAGTTGATGCAGGTCGTGCTGTCGCAGTGGCTGATCAAGACCTTGTGGGAGGCCGTACTTACCCCCGTCACCTATGTCGTGGTCGGAACGCTAAAACGGCGCGAAGGTGTCGACGTGTTCGACGAAGGCACCGACTTCAACCCCTTCGGCGCCAAGGTTTGACGTCATGACATTGATCGAGCTTGCAGCGATGTTCGAAGAGCATAAATCCTGGCTCGTCACGACCGCCGACCTCAGCAAGGACGCGTTGCATATCTATTTCGGGCTGGCGCTGTTCCTCACCGTGCGATTGATCTGGCGCTGGCGCGGCGGGTGGCTCGCGGCGTGGTTCGCGGTCCTCATCATGGCGTGCGGCGGCGAGTTTCTCGACATGACCGCCGAAGCCAGCCGCGCGGCGATCCAGCCCGACGCCGCGCATTGGCACGACATCTGGAACACGCTGTTCTGGCCGACGGTCCTGCTGGCCGTCGGGCGCTGGTTGCAACCGGCAGCGCGAGCCGACTGGCCCGCGCCGGAAGCGCTGTCAGGCGAGAACGCCGAGCGCGGCCTCGAACAAGCGTAGCCCGTCGGTGCCGCCGTGCGCGCGATCGATCGCGCGTTCGGGGTGCGGCATCATGCCCAGCACATTGCCCGCGTCATTGAGGACGCCCGCAATGTCACGCGCCGAGCCGTTGACGCTATCGGCGTAGCGGAACGCAACGCGCCCCTCGCCCTCGATGCGGTCCAGCGTGTCGGTATCGGCGAAATAATTTCCGTCATGATGGGCGACCGGGATGCTGAGCGTCTCGTCGGCACCATAGGATGCGGTGAACATCGACTGGCTGTTCGCGACGGTCAGCGGCACGGTGCGGCAGACGAAGTTCAGCCCCGCGTTGCGCATCAGCGCGCCGGGGAGCAATTGCGCCTCGGTCAGCACCTGAAACCCGTTGCACACGCCAAGCAGGGGAACACCGCGCGCCGCGGCGTCGGCAACCGCGCGCAGGATCGGCGAGCGGGCAGCCATCGCGCCCGAGCGCAGATAGTCACCATAAGAGAAGCCGCCCGGCAGCGCGATAAAGTCAGTGCCATCGGGCAGCTCGGTGTCACGGTGCCACACCATCGCGGGGGCGCGGCCGGTGACGGTTTCGAGCGCGACGGCCATGTCGCGGTCGCAGTTGGAGCCGGGAAAGACGATGACCGCGGTCTTCATGAATATGCTCCTTCGCGCCTCAGGCGCGTTCGATCCGGTAATTTTCGATGACGGTGTTGGCGAGCAGCCTGGCGCACATCGCGTCGAGATCGGCGTCCGACACGCTGTCGGCGACTTCAAGCTCGATGAAGCGGCCGGCGCGCACATCGTCGACCCCGGCAAAGCCCAGACCTTCGAGCGCATGGTGGATCGCCTTGCCCTGCGGGTCGAGCACGCCGGGCTTGAGCGTCACATAGACCTGAACTTTCATGGGGCGAACCTTTGCGGATGGGGGCTGTTGAGGATGGGCGCGCCTATGCCCGCGAATCGCGCCGGGGGCAAGGGGCGGGCACGCGGCGGGCGGCAGGAAATTGCGCCTCTCAGGACTGCGAACCAGTCGCAACTTTCCTGTTGCGAATCCCTCGCACTATCCCTACATCAGCCTTGTTGAGAAGGATTCGCATATGGTCGTCTGTGTCTGCAACGCAATAAATGAAAGCCAGCTGCGCGATGTCGCGCGGAGTGGCCAATTGCGGTGTGCCAAGGCCGCCTATGCGCAATTGGGTCGCAAACCCAAGTGTGGACAATGCCTGTCATTCGCTCGCAATATCATCAGTGACGTCGCCACGACCGCCTGATTTTTCTTGAAAATCCGCCATTTTCGACCTTGGCCTGCATGGGTCTGGGGGCTTATAATGCCGCCATTCCAATTCCCGTAAAATGAATGGCAGGACGAAAATGAAGGGCGACGTAAAAGTCATCGATTTCCTGAACGAGGCGCTCAAAAACGAGCTGACCGCGATCAACCAATATTGGCTGCACTATCGCATGCTCGACAATTGGGGCGTCGCGCGGCTCGCCAAGTTCGAGCGCGAAGAATCGATCGACGAGATGAAGCATGCCGATCAGCTCGCCGATCGCATCCTCTTCCTGGGCGGCCTGCCCAATTTCCAGATGCTCGGGCGCCTGCGCGTCGGCGAGACCGTCGAGGAAGTGCTGAAGGCCGATCTCGCGCTCGAGGAAGAAGCGATTCCGTTGCTGCGCGACGCAATGGCACATTGCGAAAGCGTGCGCGATTATGTCAGCCGCGACCTCTTCGGCCACATTCTCGAGAGCGAAGAGCATCATGTCGACGAACTGGAAAAGCAGTTCGAGATGATCGAGCGCATGGGTATCGAAAATTACATCCAGCTCCAGTCGAAGCCCGCCGGCGACGATTGAGGTCCTTGACCGGCGCCATGGCCGCGCAGGGGGGCACAGCGACATTCTATCCCGGCTGACTTTAGGCTGCGGATGAAGCTATCGCGCCACGGCTTGCCTGCCATATGGGCAATGCCGCCAGTATCAAGAATAAGCGCAGGGCGCCGGGTGCATGCACCCGGCGTCCTGCGCACATCCGATACCCGGGCTTTCGCCCAAGCCATTCGGTTAACAGCATTACAATATTTGCGAGTCATGACGCGCCGATGTCTCGGGGTTTCATTCAGCCAATCTGGACAGCAGCGCTGTTGCTGCTTGCGCTGCTGGTGCCTCCACGCGCGGCCGCGACCGACATGCCCGGCCCGGGCGACATCCGCAGCAACTGCTGGGCGGCTCAAACGCTTTCGGAAGGCTGGTCGGTTGCGGCCCACTCAGCCCAC
Source organism: Sphingopyxis sp. GW821-FHT12C06 (assembly GCF_058807415.1). Classification (NCBI taxonomy): domain Bacteria; kingdom Pseudomonadati; phylum Pseudomonadota; class Alphaproteobacteria; order Sphingomonadales; family Sphingopyxidaceae; genus Sphingopyxis; species Sphingopyxis sp. GW821-FHT12C06. The sequence goes on from NZ_JBXAQR010000006.1 coordinate 179,414, forward strand.
CGCTGGCGCTGCGGCGACCGGAATTATTCGCTCGATGGCGAACGGGTTTTGCTTCGCTTCGACATAGGGGCTGACAACGCGCGCCCGCGCTATTTCCTTTCGAGGAGCGCCGCCCTCGAGGCGGTCCATCTATTCGCGATCGATTCGGACGGCTCGGTCCGCCGCACCTCCTTCCCGGCGGCAACCCTGCTCAACGCGCGCTCCGGCGGATATTTCAAAGCACCATTGCCAGAAGTGAAGCCCACGACCCGGCAGATCGTCGTCGCGATCGACCAGCCAAGCCATCAAATGACGCTGGAGCATGCGCGCCTCACTTCCTCCGGCAAGGCGGAAAGGCCGCAGCATGTCCGTGTCCTCATTCTGTTGGCGGTGCTGTGCGGCATGGTTGCAATGCCGATTATCTTCAACGCAGCCTTCTATCGCATTCTGCGCGAGTCCTTCGTCCTCTGGCATTCCGCGCTGGCCTTTGCGCTGGTCATGACCATCATGCTGTCATCGGGCCTGGCAGCGGAGCTATTCGATCTTCCGGCCATGACGCTGAGTTGGATGGTGACGCTGATTTTCGGGCTGACCATCGCATCCGGCATGATGTTTACTTATAGCTTTATCGAACCGGAACGCCTGCACCCGCTGCTGCGCCGCGCCCTGCCCTGGTGCGCGGCATGGGCCATCGCATCCAGCGTGCTGCATGCCGCCTTTCCGTTCGTTGCCCGTCCGGTGCAGTCGAGCGTCTATACGGCAGCCTTTGCGCCGGTGATCGCCATTTTTATCTGGTCGATGATCGACGCGTTGCGGCGCGGAAGTCGCGCCGCCAAATTTCAGGCCATCGGATATGCGCCGATGATCCTCGTCGGACTAATCCGCCTGATCACGGGCGTATTCCCCTCGCTGCAAAGCAATGACGCCATGCCCCTCTTCTACCTCGGCTGCGCTTGGGAGGTATTGTTCACGACGATGGGGGTGGCCGATCGCTTCATGGTGATCAAGCATCAGCGCGACCGGGCACGAACCGAAGCGGAATGGCTCGAACGCCTGGCCGAAACCGACACGCTCACCGGACTGTTCAACCGGCGGGCGATCGAAAGGCACTTCGACCGTTACCGGTCCGAGGGCTTCGATACGCTGGCCGTGCTCGACCTCGACCACTTCAAAGGGATCAACGACGCCTGCGGTCACGGCGTCGGCGATGCAGTACTAAGGGCGGCCGCAGAAGCGCTTCGGCAAGACCGGGACATGCGCGCCTTTCGCATCGGCGGCGAGGAGTTCGTGCTTTTGATACGCGGCAACGACGCCTGTCCCCGCGCCGAACACGCACGTCAGGGAATCTCCGCCATCGTCGCGCATGCCGTTCCGGGTCTCGCCGGCCCCGTCACCGCCAGCATGGGAGTCACCGGCCTTCCGGCGCACGGCTCCGTCGATGACACTTTCATGGCGCTCTACGAACGCGCCGACAAGCTGCTGTACGAAGCCAAGCTTGCGGGCCGCAACCGCGCGAAGACGAATATCGGACACGAACGATCTCCGGACGAGGCTGCTCCCTGCCGGTTCCGTGTGGAACCGGCCTTTCGCCGGCAAGGGCAATTGGCACCGCGCTGAGCGCGGAATTGTGCGGCCAGCACGGCGCCCATCCCGGCCAGACCCGTTACCCATTTGTCATAACGCCACGCTTCCTCGCACGCGGTGACGATGAAACCGCAGAAAACAGACGATTTTCACGGGCATTGTTGCATGTCTCATTTTTTCCTTGCACTTGCGAATAATTCTCAATAGCACAGTCGGGCAGTCCCCTCCTGCCGGCTGCTGCCTCATGCGGCAGCCGGCATCTTTTTAAGAAGGCGGGCGCGGGATTGCCGCAAACCAGACCGGCCCGAAAACGGGATACAGGGGGATAGAAGATGCAGAGCAGCAACCTGATCCGCCAATTCACCGAGCAGCCGCTGATCCGCGAATTGTCGGTCGATGCGGCGCAAGCGGTGCTGGCGCTGCGCTACTGCATCCTCTGCCGCCGCAACGAACGCGACCCGATGCCCGAGCTCGAACGCCGCTGGGGCAATATCCTCGCCGCGCGGCGCTATCGCCTCGTGGTCGAGGCGATCGGCCATGTCTGGCCCGACCCCTTTGCCGTCGCCCCGCCCTGCTGCCCGCGCATCAGCTTTGACGAGGCACTTCTCGCCGCGATGGTCGGTGCCGCGACGGCGCGCAACCGCGCCCAGTTCGACTGGCTGACCGCCGAGATGCTGGGGGGCGACGCACGCGAGATGCTGTTCGTCGCGCTGGAAAATTTCATCCGCGCCCGGGCGCCGGGACGGGTCTAGCGAGGGCGACGGGGGGCGTCGGCTTTCGGGTGGGGAGCTACCCTAGTTTGACTGAGAGGAAAGAGGTAGCCAGCCCCGCCGCCATATCCCGAAATAGGCGCCAACAACAGAGGCGGTGATCAGTAGGCCGACGACTCTTTGCTGGTAATCAAGTTCAGATTTGAAAATGCAGACAAGGACGTTGAAGGCTGCGGGCCAGAGGATGACCGCGCAAATTCTATTTGTGTCTCCAACGGAAGGCCTCAATGCCCCCCAGAGTATCGCGCCGAACACAAGCATATTGGCGAGAGCGCTTGTCACAATCTCAACCAGTGATGCCGACATGAAATGCCTCCCCAAACAGGAGGCATCTTAGCAGAGGCGATCATGCCCGCAATTGATCGCTTGCTACCATTTCCGTTCCCCAACGAAAGCCGGCGTCCGGTAAACTCAGGAACCGGCGTTAGCCGGTGCCGCTCTGGCCCCAATTTCGCCCGGGAATATCCGGTTTCGGATACTAATCGTCCACCCATTCCAACCACAGCGACAAACCTTCAGGCCAATCGACCGGCGGCGTTTCAACGATATGCCGCACCGCGTCGGCGCGCGCGCGGTCGAGGATTGCGGCGGGCGTGTCCACCGGGTGAAAAACATGATCGGCCTCGCCCAGCAGGCGCGCAGCGCGCAGCGTGAGATCATCGGGGTCGGGACTGGCGAGAGGGATGGTTTCGAGGCGCGATGGCGCGGCGTCCGTCGCGGCGACCAGCCACGCATCAACCTTGTCCGCTGCCCCCGCATCAATCGGATCGAGCGCCCCGCCACTCGCGAGCGCGGCATCGATCGCACGACGACGGTCAGCGGCGGCGGGCCAGCGCGCCTTCATCGTGGCACGCACCGCATGGAGTGCCAACGCCAGCGCGCCCAGCCGCGCGGGCAGCAGCGCCTCGATCCGCTGGCGCACTGCTTTCGCAAGCCCCGCCGAAGCGCCGCCGGTCCCGATCGCGATCGTCACCGGAGCGCGATCGACGATCGCGGGGGTAGTAAAATCGCACAAATCAGGACGGTCGACGACGTTGACGAGCAGGCCATGCGCGCGGAGCGCTCCGGCGGCGGCACGCGCCTCGGCGTCATCGGCCAGCGCGACGAAGGCAATCGTCGCGCCCTCCTCCCACGCCGGAACGATGTGCCCGCCCGCCCGCGCGATCAGCCGCGCCTTGGCGTCGGCAGCCTCCCCCTCCCCGACCAGCACGACCGTGCGGCCGCGCAGGTTGAGGAAGACGGGAAGCTGCTCCATCGTCAGTCGATCCAGTCGGGAACGCGCTCGGCGGCCATGATCGTGCCCGCCGCAATACGGTCGGCGACGACAGCATAGCGGTCACCGTCGACAAGCACCTCGGGAACGAGGCTGCGGCTGTTGTAGGTCGACGCCATAGTCGCGCCATAGGCACCGGCCGTGCGGAAAACCGCGAGGTCGCCCGCCTCCACCTTGTCGGTCTTGCGGTCGCGCGCGAAAGTATCGCCGGTTTCGCACACCGGGCCGACGATCGACGCGGTCATCGTCTCACCGGTCGGCTTGACCGCGATGAAGTCGTGGTACGCATCGTAGAGCGCCGGGCGCGCAAGGTCGTTCATCGCCGCATCGACGATCACGAACGGCGTGGTCGCGCCGGGCTTGACCCACAACACTTCGGTGAGGAGTACGCCGGTGTTGCCCGCGATCACGCGGCCGGGTTCGAACATCAAGGTGACGTCCCAATCCCTGGTCACCCGCGCGACCATCGCACCATATTCGGCGGGGCTCGGCGGATTATCCTCGGCCTTGTACGGCACGCCAAGCCCGCCGCCCAGATCGACATGGGTGATGCTGTGTCCGGCGGCGCGAAGCTCCGCGACGAGCTGGCCAACGCGGATGAACGCCGCCTCGAGCGGTGCAAGGCTGGTGAGCTGGCTGCCGATATGGACCGCAACACCGCGCATCTGAAGGCCCGGGAGCGCCGCGAGGCGACCGAAGATGGCGGGCGCGCTGTCGATGCCGACACCGAACTTGTTGTCAGCCTTGCCGGTCGAAATCTTGGCGTGGGTGCCCGCGTCGACGTCGGGATTGACGCGCAGCACCGCAGGCGCCGTCATTTCCCTGGCAAGCGCGATTTCGGCGAGCGCGATGCCTTCGGGCTCATGCTCGATATTGAACTGGCCGATGCCGCGGTCGAGCCCCTGCGCCAGCTCGGCGCGGGTCTTGCCGACGCCCGAAAAGACAATGTCCTCCGGCGCCATGCCCGCAGCGAGCGCGCGCTCCATCTCGCCGCCCGACACCACGTCGGCGCCATAGCCCTGCCGCGCGAGGACGCGCAGCACGCCAAGGTTGGGGTTGCACTTGATCGCAAAGGCGATGTGCTTCTTCGGGATGTCCTTCAGCCCGTCGCGGAATGCCTGAGCGTGGCGTTCGAGCGTGGCGCGCGAATAGACGTAAACGGGGGTACCGATTTCTTCGGCAATGCGCGGCAAGGGAATGTCTTCGGCGTGGAGAACGCCGTCGCGATAGTCGAAATGATTCATTGGTGAAGTCCTAAGCTCAGCCCGGAGGCGGCAAGTCAAAATCGTCGGGTTGGCGTTGTTCGGACCGTTTGAGAAGTTCGTCGCTGCGCGCAGGCCGGGCCTGCGCGTCAGGCGTCGTAAGCTCCTCCGTGGTCGGGGCGCGGGTCGCGCCGACGGGGACGGCCGGTGCGGGCTGACCCGCGACCGGCTTTAAATCTACCTTGCTGCCGCAAGCGGCCAAAAGGGCCAGCAGGGCAGCACTTGCGGCGAGGTGACGCTTTGCCATCAACCTATTCCTTCGAAGCGGCGCGCGCCGCGGCGATGGCCTGCCTTACCCGTTCGGGCGCCGTGCCGCCATAGCTGACGCGGCTTGCGACCGAAGCTTCGACCGTCAGCGCCGCGAGGACATCGGGAGTGACCGCGGCGTGGATCGCAGCGGCATCGGCGGCAGGCAGCGCCGACAGCTCGACGCCCAGTTCCTCGGCGCGCTTGACGCACGAACCGACGACATGATGTGCCTCGCGGAACGGCAGGCCCGCCTCGCGCACCAGCCAGTCGGCGAGGTCGGTCGCGGTCGAATAGCCCGATGCGGCGAGCGCGCGCATCCGGTCGGTGCGGAAGGTCAGCGTTTCGACCATCCCGGTCATCGCCGCGAGCGACAGCGCAAGCGCGTCGAAGGCGCCGAAGACGGTTTCCTTGTCGTCCTGCAAATCCTTCGAATAGGTGAGCGGCAGACCCTTCACGATCACCGCAAGACGCTGGAACGCGCCGAGCAGCAGGCCCGCACGCCCGCGCACCAGTTCGGCGGCGTCAGGGTTGCGCTTTTGCGGCATGATCGAGCTGCCGGTCGACCAGGCATCGGGCAGGCTGATGAAGCCGAAGGGCTGGCTCGCCCAGATCACGATTTCCTCGGCAAGCCGAGACAGATGGATCGCCGAAATAGAAGCGGCGGCGCAGAATTCGAGCGCGAAGTCGCGGTCGGACACCGCATCGATGCTGTTCGCCATCGGCCGCTCGAAGCCGAGCGCGGCAGCCGTCGCATGGCGGTCGACCGGAAAGCCCGTGCCTGCGAGCGCTGCGGCGCCAAGCGGCGATTCGTTGAGCCGCGCACGCGCATCGCGGAACCGGCCGCGATCGCGCGCCAGCATCTCGACATAAGCGAGCAGATGATGGCCGAGCGTCACCGGCTGCGCGACCTGAAGGTGCGTGAAGCCCGGCATGATGCTGTCGGCATGTTCCTCAGCACGCGCCAGCAGCGCCGCCTGCATCGCGGCGAGCCCGACGTCGATGCGTTCGCACGCGGTACGCGTCCACAGGCGGAAGTCGGTTGCGACCTGATCGTTGCGCGAACGCGCGGTGTGGAGGCGTCCGGCGGCTTCGCCAACCAGTTCCTTTAGCCGCGATTCGACCGTCATGTGAATATCTTCGAGCGCGAGGTCGACCGGAACGCCGTTCGCGGCGAATTCGTCGGCGATCTGCGCGAGCCCGCGATCAATCACCGCCGCATCGGCGGCGGCGATGATTCCCGCCGCGCCAAGCATCGCGGCGTGCGCGCGGCTCGCGGCGATATCTTCTTCCCACAGACGTTTGTCGACGGGGATGGAGGCATTTATCTCTTGCATGATCGCGGCCGGCCCGCCACCGAAGCGGCCGCCCCACATGCTGTTGCTGTCCGGAGTATCCGTCATCCGCCGCGTTCCAAATCTATATGCTACGATCCTCGCCATACTCTTGGCCGGATCAATCGCGGGCTGCGATAGGGAAAAGCAGGCGGGCGGGCAAGCGGCAGGGGGCGAAGCAAATATTTCGCCGGGCCAAGCGAAGCCGGGCGCCCCTCTCGAGCAGTTCGAGTATCAGCTCGACCGTAGCCAAAAGGGCAAGCCTGCGCCCGCCGCGACATTCCACGGCCCCGACGACGCGGCGGTGACGCTGGCCGATTTTCGCGGAAAGCCGCTGCTCGTCAATCTCTGGGCGACCTGGTGTGCGCCATGCGTCGCCGAAATGCCGACGCTCGATGCACTTGCAGGCGAAAGGCGCGACCGGATGGAGGTGATCGCGGTCGCGCAGGATCTGCAAGGCGCCGAAATCGTCGATCCCTGGTTCCAGAAAGCAGGGCTTAAAAACCTTCAGCCCTATCTCGATCCGCGGAACGGCCTGCTCGACGCCTATAACAGCGCGCTGCCGACGAGCATCTATTACGACGCCGAAGGCCGCGAAATCTGGCGCATCATCGGCGCGATCGACTGGCAGGGCAAGGAAGCGAAGGCTCTGCTCGCCGAAGCGAAATAGAATTTGGGGGGAGACAAAAGTGCAGGACTATTCGGCCATCCGCGAAGAGGTCGCGAAACTCTGCGCTGCCTTTCCCGGCTCCTATTGGCAGGCGAAGGACCGCGCGCGCGAATATCCGTCCGAATTCGTCGCCGCGCTCGGCGAAGCGGGTTATCTCGCGGCCCTGATCCCCGAAGAATTTGGCGGCGCGGGCCTGCCGCTCTCGGGCGCTGCGGCGATCCTCGAGGAAATCCAGCGCCAAGGGTGCAACGGCGGTGCGGTGCATGCGCAAATGTATGTGATGGGCACGGTGCTCCGCCACGGGTCGGAGGAGCAAAAGGCGCGCTATTTGCCCAAGGTTGCGACCGGCGAGCTGCGCCTGCAGGCCTTCGGCGTCACCGAACCGACGAGCGGCACCGATACGCTCAGCCTGAAGACAACCGCCAAGCGGGACGGCGATCATTATATCGTCAACGGCCAGAAGCTGTGGACCAGCCGCGCCGAACATAGCGACCTGATGATCCTGCTCGCACGCACGACGCCGCGCGAGGAAGCCGCGAGCCGCACCGAGGGCCTGTCGGTGTTCCTCGTCGACATGAAGGAAGCACTCGCCGCGGGATCGCTGACGATCCGGCCGATCGACACGATGATGAACCATGCGACGACCGAGGTCTTCTTCGACAATATGCGCATCCCCGCCGCGAACCTGATCGGCGAGGAGGGCAAGGGCTTTCGCTACATTCTCTCGGGCATGAACGCCGAACGGCTGCTGATCGCCGCCGAGTGCATCGGCGACGCCAAATGGTTCATCGAGAAAGCATCAAGCTACGCCAAGGAGCGCGTGCTGTTCGGGCGCCCGATCGGCCAGAATCAGGGCGTCCAATTCCCCATCAGCCGCGCCTATGCCCAGATGCGCGCCGCCGAACTGCTCGTCCATGACGGCATCGCCAAATATGAGGCGGGCGACAATGCCGGCGCCGAGGCCAATATGGCCAAAATGCTCGCGGCCGAGGCAAGCTGGGCCGCGGGCGAGGCGTGCATCCAGACCCACGGCGGCTTCGGCTTCGCCGCCGAATATGACATCGAACGCAAATTCCGCGAAACCCGCCTCTATCAGGTCGCGCCAATCAGCACGAACATGATCCTGTCCTATGTGGCGGAGCATGTGCTGGGAATGCCCCGCAGTTATTGACGCGGCGAAAAGCCGACGCTGCCACAATTTTGGCTTCAGTCGCTTGCTTTCTTCGTCCCGGATCCGATCCGGGTTCCAGGCGACAGGTCGGCGAGGAATCCCGGACCAAGTCCGGGATGACGAAGAGGAAGAGGGAGTGTCTGAATTGGGGTGGAAAGCGGACGTCATGGCGAGTAGCTCGATTATATGACGCAGCTCGCCCGCCGGGGCTCTTTTTTGTTAATTGCGCTGATGGCGGTCAGCAGCGCGTGGGCCGGGGTGCCTCAGAGTGACGGGCTCGCCCGCCCAAAAGGAAAACTGGACACTCCCCTTTCTTCCCGTCATCAGCAAATGACGAGTTGGTCACTGGCTGTACAAGCACATTCCCGCCGTTGCGTCGGGGCGGACGCGCTGGAGAAAGTCGAAGTTACTCTGACGCTTCGTAAAGGTGGTTGGCTTGCGGCCTCTCCTACGGTTACTTTTGTCGATGATAGCGGCGACCCTTCAACATTGGTCGCGAAATTAAAGAGTTGTGCGCCTTATCCCGATCCCGCTGGATTGCCGGACTCTATGAAGGACTCAACTGGCGGCGTGCTTGTGCGCCTTCGACAGTCGAGACCTTAGGTCTCGTACGTTGCTTACAGAGGTTAGACCAAATAATAAGGTCGAATAATCGGCATGGCATATTTACGAGACCATCGTTGACGGAACGTCCGCAACCGGTCGATTCCGGACATATGCCCCGGCGACACAAAGAAAGGGCGGGCACCCATGACACCCGCCCTCCCCTTGCGACCCAGGGCAAGGCCCGGGTGACGCGCAGACAAGCCTATCCCCCGACGGTCACGCGGCCGCTGCGATAGCCTTTCTTGCGCATTTCCTTGGTGTAATCCTTGTCGGCATCGGTCACTTCGACCGTCCATTCATCCCATGCATCCCAGCGATCCTCGCGGTCGGTGGCGTGGCGCAGGTCGCTCGTCAGCTCCTTCTCGGCCTCGAGAATATCGGCGCGATAATTATACCAGGATTTGTTGACGACGCCCGCGATCGGGGCGGTGCGGATATGCGGCGCGTCGAAGCCCGGGGGCATCGAACCATAAGGCACCGCGGCGGCAACGCTGGCGGGGAGAGCCATGAAGAGTGCGAGGGTGGCCCATTTTTTCATTGTCCATCTCCTGATCGGCGCCCGTTACGAGGCGTCGGACAGGAAACGAAGCAAAGCGCCAATATGTCCTCGGCTTATCGGTGAATTCGCACGGACGACGGCGGATTTTCCGGTTGCATCGCATTTCGTCATTGCGAGGAACCGAAGGCGACGCGGCAATCCAGAGCCGGGCAGCGCCGTCTCTACCCCGGATGCGCCTCATCCCCCACCGCCGAGCGCAGCAGGCCACGAAACACCTCCTGCGCGGTGCGAATACCTTGCGTCACATCGAACACATCCTGCGCAATCGGCATCACAAGGCCGTGGCGTTCGGCGAGCGCAATTACCGTCGGCGCGCTTTTCACGCCTTCGGCCACCATGTTCATCCCCGCGATAATCTCGTCGATCTTGCGCCCCTTGCCCAGCTCGACCCCGACATGACGGTTGCGCGACAGGGGACTGGTGCAGGTCGCGATCAGGTCGCCCATACCGGTCAACCCGGCAAAGGTTTCGGGGCGGCCGCCCATCGCGACCCCCAGCCGGGTGATTTCGGCAAGTCCACGCGTCATCAGCGCCGAACGCGTATTGTCGCCTGCGCCCTGCCCGTCGCCCATACCGACCGCGATCGCGATGATATTCTTGAGCACTCCGCCCAGCTCGCAGCCCAGCCGGTCGGTGTTGGTGTAAACCCGGAACAATCCCGAGTGAAACACCGGCTGGAGCGCGCGGACGACGATTTCATCCTCCATCGACAATACGCTCGCCGCGGCTTGGCCGGTCATGATCTCCCGCGCCAGATTGGGTCCGGTGAGCACGCCGACGGGATGGCCGGGCAGCACCTCCTCGATCAGCTCGGTCATCCGCTTGCCCAACGACAGCTCAAGCCCCTTGGTGAGGCTGATCACCGGCACCCAGGGACGCAGATATTGGCGCGCCTCCTCCAGCACGCCGCGAAAACTGTGCGAGGGCACCCCCATGACGAGAACGTCGGCGCCCGCCACAACCTCGGCCATATCGTTCGTCGCGCGCAGCGCCGGGGGAAGTGTGATGCCGGGCAGATATTTGCGATTCTCGCGGTGCGTGTTGATATCCGAGACCGTTTCGGCATCGCGCGCCCACAGCGTGATCGGCGCGTTGCGCGACACCACCGAGGCCACTGTCGTCCCCCAACTGCCCCCACCGAGCAGCCCGACCTTCAACCGCATCGCTCTCTCCCTGTTTTTTGGGAGAGTGGCGCGGGAATTGGTGCTTGGCAAGAAAGGCTTCCACCTCTCTTCGTCATGCCGGTTCTGATCCGGCATCCATTGCGGCGATGACGGCATGGCCCCCCGGATCAGGTCCGGGGTGACGATGGAAGGCTATGGCAGCTTGGCGAGAAAGCCCCTCATCACCGCCGCAGTCGATTTAGGATCCTCGACCATCGGGACATGGCCGACATGTTCGAAGATGTGCGACCGGCTGCCCGCAATGCCCGCTTCGAGCACAGGCACGCAGCTGACGTCGATCAGCCGGTCGTGGCGACCCCAGATGATCAGGGTCGGCGCCTTCACTTCGCCCAGCCGGTCGTTGAGCGGATGATCGCGGCCTTCAGTCGCGATGACCCAGAAGATGCCGTCGAGCAGGTCGCGATATTTAAGCGCGTCGGCATAAAAGACCGGTTTCAGCCGTGCCGGGATATGCGGCGGCTTGTGGACGACCATCGCCACGAGCCGGTCAGCATCCTCCAGACTGGCGATAACCAGCGGATTATAATCCTCATTCGCAGCCTGTTTCTGAAGATCGCTTTCGTTGGCGCCGTTGACCCCCGCATTGTTGAGCAGGATCAGGCTGGCCAACGCCTCCGGATAATCGAGCGCATAGCGCAGCGCGATCCACCCGCCCATGCTGTTACCGCCCAGATGCGGGCGGTCGAGCCCCAACGCGTCGGCAAAAGCCTTGAGCCGCAGGGTCTGTGCCTCAATATTATAGGCAAGTTCGGGGTTGCGTTCATTCTCGCCAAAGCCCGGCAGATCGGGGGCAATGACATGATAGTCGCGCGTCAGGTACGGCGCGATCATCGACCAATTATCCTTGTCGCCCGCAAAGCCATGGACGAGCAGCAGCAACGGTTTCGTCCGATCGCCGCCCTCCAGATAGGGCCAGACGCGCCCGTCGACGGTCACGCTCTTCTGCACCATCCCCCCGCGCCGCCGCAGCAAGGCACGACCCATCGCCACCAGACGCCCGGGAAAAAGGAAATAGAACAGGAACAGCGCGATCAGGGGCGCAAAGATCAGGACGAGCAGGATTTTCATATCGAACCGACTCCTATCACCTCATCCCCCCGATTCGAAATGATCGAAGAAGGCGTTTCTTCGATTGGTGTTCAACAGAAGGGGATGCTTCGACAAATTCAGCACGAACGGCGCCCGAATTAAAGAGGGCTCTGACAATAATGTCTGATGCTTACCCGAAAGCGGGCCTCGATGCTCGATCCGAAAAAAGCCCTTGACCCTGACGCTGCGTGATCCCCGATAGAGGCGTCCCACGATGAGGAGACGATGGATATGCGGACGGTTCGGCAGGTGGCAAAGGCGGCAGGGGTGAGCGTCAGGACGCTTCACCACTATGACGCCGTCGGCCTGCTGAAACCCGATCATGTCGGTGCCAACGGTTATCGCTATTATGGGAGGACCGAGCTGCTGAGGTTGCAGCAGATTCTCTTTTACCGCGAGCTGGCGCTGCCGCTCGTCGAGATCGCTGCGATTCTCGACGATCCCGCATTCGATCCGCTAACGGCGCTACGCGGACATCGCACGGCGCTGAAAGACCGGATCGACCATTATCGCGACCTCATCCGAACCATTGATCGCACGATCATGTCGCTCGAAAAGGACGAAGAGATGGAAGACAATGAATATTACGCCGGCATTTCGCCCGAAACCCGTGCGCGCTGGGAAAGCGAGGCCGAGGACTTTTGGGGCAAAGAGGCTGTCGCAGCGGCACAGGCCAAAGCGCAGGCCCTGAGCAAGGAGCAGGTGGCGGCGATCCAGCGCGAGATGGAGGAAATCCGGGGCGATTTCATACGCCTGTTTTGTGAGGGCGCCGCCCCCGGCTCCGACGCGGTGCAAACGGTCACCGATCGCCATTACCGATGGGTATCGCACAGCTGGAGCCCCGACGCAGCGGCGTTCAAGGGGCTCGGCCGATATTATGTTGAAAACCCCGAATTTCGCGGGACATATGACGATGGCAACCTGCCCGGCTGCCCCGAGTTCATCGCCGAGGCGATGGCAATCTACGCCGACCGGTCGCTTTGACCGGGAAGCAGCAGGCTCGCGTCGCCATAGCTGTAAAAGCGATATTCGCCGGCAATGGCATGGGCATAGGCCGCCTGCATCACGTCGAGCCCCATCAGCGCGCTGACAAGCATGAACAAGGTCGATTTGGGCAGGTGAAAGTTGGTCATCAGCCCGTCGATCGCGCGAAAGCGGTAGCCGGGGGTGATGAAGATCGCGGTGTCGCCGGCAAAAGGCGCGATCACGCCGTCCTCACCCGTCGCGCTTTCGAGTACGCGCAGGCTGGTGGTGCCGACCGCAATCACCCGCCCGCCTTTCGCGCGCACGGCATTGAGCCGCACGGCGGTGTCGGCGTCGATGCGCCCCCATTCGGCGTGCATCACATGGTCTTCGGTGTTGTCGGCCTTCACGGGCAGAAAGGTTCCGGCCCCGACGTGCAATGTCAGCGTCTCGGTCGCGATGCCGGCCATCGCAAGCGCGTCGAGCAGGCCGGGGGTAAAATGCAGCGCCGCGGTCGGCGCCGCAACCGCGCCATCTTCGCGCGCGAACATCGTCTGATAATCCGACCGGTCATCCGCATCGGTCGCACGCTTGCCCGCAATATAAGGCGGCAGCGGCATCGTACCTGCGCGTTCGAGCAGCACTTCGACCGGTTCGTCACCGGCAAAGGCGAGGATGAAGCTGCCGTCGGCCAGCCGGTCTTCGGCGACCGCGGCAACCCCCGATCCGAAATCGACCGTCTCGCCGACGCGCAGGCGCTTGGCGTTCCGGATGAAGGCCTGCCAGCGGCGCAGGTCGATACGTTTGTGCAAGGTCGCGCCGATGCGCGCTTCGCCGCGCTTGCCTTCGAGCTGCGCGGGTATGACGCGCGTGTCGTTAAAGACCAGGCAGTCACCGGGACGCAGCCACGACGGCAGATCGCCGACCCCGGCGTCGGTCATCGACCCGCCATCGACCACCAGCATCCGCGCACTATCGCGCGGGCGCGCGGGACGCAGCGCGATGCGCTCCGGCGGCAGGTCAAAATCGAAGGCGTCGACGCGCATAGGGGTTCAGGCGCGTCCCGCGCTTAGCGGATCGGTGCGTTGAGTTGGTCGATGCTCACGTCGGCAGCCGCGGGCGCGGCCGGCGCTTCGGTCAGCATCGACGCCGGCGGCATAGGTTTTTTGTCGGCGGCCACCGAAACCTGGACCATGCGCGACATCACTGCGGGCGGCTCGCCCTTCTGGATCGCATCGACATATTGCATCCCCGACACCACGCGACCGAAGACGGTGTAGCGGCGGTCGAGCGCGAAGCGCGGCTGAAACATGATGAAGAACTGGCTGTTGGCGCTGTCCTCACTTTCGGCGCGCGCCATCGAAAGGGTTCCGCGCAGGTGTGGCGCCGCGTTGAATTCGGCCTTGAGGTCGGGAAGGTCCGAGCCGCCCTGCCCCGTCGCGGTCGGATCGCCCGTCTGCGCCATGAAGCCGTCAATCACGCGGTGGAATTTCGCCCCATCGTAAAAGCCGGCGCGAGCAAGCTGCTTGATCCGCTCGACATGGTTTGGCGCGATATTCGGATAGAGCTGGATCACGACCCGGCCGCCCGTCGACAGGTCGATGTCGAGCATATATTCGGGATTGTTCACGAACTGGTCGAAGGTCATCACCGGCGGCGCGGCGGGCGTTTCCGTTGTCGCAGGCGCGGGCTGGGCTGGCGCCGGGGCGTCAACGGGCACCGGCGGGGCTTCGACCGGCGGCACATCGGACACAGGCGGCGGCGGCGCTTCCTGCGCGGCGGCCGAAACCGCGAGACCGAACGCCATCGCCGTCAACATCAAGGGGCGGAAGGTGAATTTCATGCTGGATCGGCCTTTGCGATTGAATCTGGTTTGCGCCCCATTTGCCGCGACCTAGCGGGAAAAAGCTGAACGCTCAATGATTGGTGTCAACGTTCGCCCTGAAGCAGGCCGCGCTCGGCGATGCGGCCGACCACCGCGTCGCGCACGACCGGGGTCACGAATTTGCGGATATCGCCGCCAAAGATCGCGATTTCCTTGACCAGCCGCGACGCGATCGGCTGCAAACCCACATCGGCCATCAGGAAGACGGTTTCGATGCGGTCGTTGAGCTTCTGGTTCATCCCCGCCATCTGATACTCATATTCGAAATCGGCGACGGCGCGGAGCCCGCGCACGATAACGCTCGCGCCCTCGCGCTCGGCGAAATCCATCAATAGCGAGTTGAAACCGACGACCCGAATATCGCCGTCGATCGTGGCAACTTCGCTCTGCACCATCGCGATGCGTTCCTCGTCATCGAACATCGGCGATTTGGTGATGTTGGTGGTGACCCCGACCACCAGCCGGTCGACCAGTTTCGCGCCGCGGCGGATGATATCCATATGCCCGAGCGTGATCGGGTCGAACGTTCCGGGATAAACCCCAATGCGCATCAACGGTCCCTTTCCACCACATAATAAGCGATCGCCCGAAGCAGCGCGGCCTCTTCGCCGTAGCCCGCCAGATGCGCGATTGCCTGCTCGACCAATATGGTCGCCTGTTCGCGCGCGCGCTCGAGACCCATCAGGGTGACGAACGTCGCCTTGCCCGCCGCGTCATCCTTGTGCAGAGCTTTGCCCGCCAGCACCTCGTCGCCCTCGACATCCATGATGTCGTCGGCGATCTGAAACGCGAGGCCGATGTCGCGCGCATAGGCGCGCAGTGGCCTGCGGCCCTCCGCGGGAATCCGCGCAAGGATCGCTCCCGCCTCGACCGAAAAGGCGATCAGCGCCCCGGTCTTCAGTTGTTGCAGGCGCGTCACCGTGGACAGGTCGAAATGCGATGTTTCGGCGGCGAGATCCATCATCTGGCCGCCCGCCATGCCTGCGGGGCCGGCCGCGCGCGCGAGTTCAAGCACCAGCTCGCCGCGCACAAACGGATCACCGTGAGTCGCGGAGTCGCACAGCCATTCGAACGCCAGCGCGTGGAGCGAATCGCCCGCGAGCACTGCGGTCGCCTCGTCAAAGGCGCGGTGCACCGTCGGCTTGCCGCGGCGCATATCATCATCGTCCATGCACGGCAGATCGTCGTGGATCAGCGAATAGACGTGCATCGCCTCGACCGCCGCCCCGACCTGCAGCGACGAGCTGCGATCGACATGGAACAAGTCGCCCGCGGCGCGAACGAGCAAAGGACGCAATCGCTTGCCGCCGGCAATCGCGGCATGGCGCATTGCTTCATAGAGGCGCTCGCGCGGGTCGGCAGGGATCGTCAGATATTGCTCGAACAGCCGATCGATGCCGTCCGCAACCTCTGCCTGCGCCGCGTCGAGCAGATGCGCGGGGCCTCCCTTATCGCCGTCGACTGACGCCGCCACCGGCTCAGCTTTCGCCGAAGGGCGTGGTTCCCGCCGGCTGGCCGTCGGCGTTCAGGCTAACCTGCTCGATGCGCGCCTGCGCCGCGGCAAGCCGCGCCTCGCAATGTGCGCGCAGCGCATGGCCGCGTTCGTACAGCGCCACCGATTCCTCGAGGCTGACGTCGCCGCTTTCCAGCCGCCGCACGATCGATTCGAGCTCGCCCATCGCGGCCTCGAACGACAGCGAGGCGATGGCGGGGGCGGCAGGCGTTTCGGCGGTGTCAGTCATCCCCCTGCTTTGGCCTTTTCGCCCCCTTGCGGTCAAGCTTGACGTCGTCTGGCACAGCGATAGGCTCTGCCCATGTTCATCGGCCATTTCGCACCGGCGCTGGTTGCCGCCGCGCATCCCCGCGCGGCGGGGCTCGGAACGCTGTTCGTCGCGGCGCAACTCGTCGATATCGGTTTTGCGGCTTTGCTGGTCCCCGGGGTCGAAGCGATGCGGATCGTCCCCGGCATCACCGCGATGAACCCGATGGACCTGTACCACATGCCCTATACGCACAGCCTCGCCGGTGCCTTGCTCTGGAGCTTGCTGTTCGGCGCGCTGGTCTGGATCGCAACCCGGCGGCGCGCCGCCGCGATCGGCGCCGCGCTGGTCGTCGTCTCCCACTGGTTCATCGACCTGCTCGTTCATATCCCCGACCTTACTCTGTTCGGTGCCCCACCGAAGCTGGGACTCGGGCTGTGGAATCATCCCGCGATCGCGATGCCGCTCGAGGTCGCGCTGATCGGCGGTGCGCTTTTCTACTATAAAATGCGAACAAGGGGCCAGGCCGGCGATGCCCGCCTCTGGACATTGATCGCGCTGCTCGCCTTGGTTCAGGCGATCGACTGGTTCGGTCCGAAACAGCCCGCCTATTCGCCCGCCATCCCGGCGACGATGCTCGGTGCCTATGCCCTGCTCGCACTAACGGCGGCGTGGGCAGGCGCCAACCGCCAGCCGATCATTCCTGCAGCGGCCTGAGCGACATCGCTTCGGCGCAATCGCGTTTCCATTTTTTGCAATTGTCGGCGTGCTATCGGCGAGCCATGCTGCACCGCACAATAATGAGAGGGCTTAAAGGCAAGTATTGTTCTCAAAACAAGGACTTGCATCATGAAAACGGCGTTTCTTCTTTCAGCACTCACCCTGTTCGTCGCCGCACCCGCCATCGCCCAGACCGACGACAGCTCGGCGCGGCGCTTCGAACATGGCGGCAATATCTACAGCTACACCGTCACCCGGGTCGGCGATTCGCGCGTGATCAGCGGGATCGACGAACGGACCGGCAAGCCTTTCCGGCTGCGCGTCGGCGAACGCCGCGTCCGCGGTACGGTCGGCACCCAACAGGTTGATTTCGCCCTGCGCGACGTCAAACCGCTCACCACCCCCGCGACGGTCCTCGCCGCGCGCTGACACCCAAAGCCGGATTCAGACCCCATATTGCCCAAAAAGGGCTTCATGGGGTCTGTTCCTATCGCGCGCACGCGGCTAAAGGCGCGCCATGACCCAGAACACATCCGCCATCACCCCCGAGATCGTCGCCGAGCACGGTCTGTCGCCCGAAGAATATGAGCGCGTGCTGCACGCCATCGGGCGCGAACCCAATCTCGTCGAGCTCGGCATCTTCTCGGTGATGTGGTCGGAGCATTGCAGCTACAAAAGCTCGCGCCTCCATTTGAAGAAATTGCCGACCGAAGCGCCCTGGGTGATCTGCGGTCCCGGCGAAAATGCCGGCGTGATCGACATTGGCGAAGGCGCCGACGGCAAGAAGCTCGCCGCGATCTTCAAGATGGAGAGCCACAACCACCCCTCGTACATCGAACCCTATCAGGGCGCGGCGACCGGGGTCGGCGGCATCCTGCGCGACGTCTTCACCATGGGCGCACGCCCCGTCGCCAACCTCAACGCGCTGCGTTTCGGCCGTCCCAACCATCCGAAGATGAAGCATCTCATCTCGGGCGTCGTCCACGGCATCGGCGGCTACGGCAATTGCGTCGGCGTTCCGACGGTCGGCGGCGAGGTCAATTTCCACAAGGCCTATGACGGCAATATCCTCGTCAACGCGATGACCGTCGGCGTCGCCGAACAGGACAAGATCTTCTATTCGGCCGCATCGGGCATCGGCAATCCGATCGTCTATGTCGGTTCGAAAACCGGCCGCGACGGCATCCATGGCGCGACCATGGCATCGGCCGACTTCGGCGAGGATGCCGAGGAAAAGCGCCCGACCGTGCAGGTCGGCGATCCCTTCACCGAAAAATTGCTGATCGAGGCATGCCTCGAACTGATGGCGTCCGACGCGATCGTCGCGATTCAGGACATGGGCGCTGCGGGCCTCACCTCCTCGTCGGTCGAAATGGCGTCGAAGGGCGGCGTCGGCCTCCATCTCAAGATGGACGATGTGCCGCAACGCGAAGCCAATATGACCACCTATGAAATGATGCTGTCCGAATCGCAGGAACGCATGCTGATGGTGCTCAAGCCCGGCAAGGAAGATTTTGCCAAGGCGATCTTCGAGAAATGGGAACTCGACTTCGCGGTCATCGGCACCGTCACCGACACCGGCCGCATGGTGCTGGAACATCATGGCGAGGTCGTCTGCGACATTCCGCTCGGCCCGCTCGCCGACGATGCGCCGCTCTATGACCGCCCGCATGTGCCAACCCCGAAGCAGCCCGCGCTGACCAATGTTCCCGAAACCACCGACGTCGCGGCCGACCTCAAGACGTTGATGGGCACCCCCGACATCGCCAGCCGCCGCTGGATCTGGGAACAATATGACAGCCAGGTCGGCGGCGACACGGTGCAGATCGGTGGTGACGCCGCGCTCGTGCGCATCCACGGCACCAACCGCGCGCTCGCCATGTCGACCGACTGCACCCCGCGCTATTGCTACGCGGACCCGGTCGAGGGCGGCAAGCAGGCGGTCGCCGAAACCTGGCGCAACATCAGCGCGGTCGGCGCGACCCCGCTCGCGATCACCAACTGCCTCAACTTCGCCAACCCGCAGCGCCCCGAAATCATGGGCCAGATCGTCGGCTGCCTCGACGGCATGGCGCAGGCGTGCATCGCGCTGGACTATCCGATCGTGTCGGGCAACGTCAGCCTCTATAACGAGAGCAAGGCGACTGGCGGCGGCAGCGCGATCCTGCCCACCCCCGCGATCGGCGGCGTCGGCGTGATCGAGGATCTCGGCAAAGCCGTCGGCATCGGCTTCAAGCGCACCGGCGACATCGTCCTCGCGGTCGGCGAACGCGCCGGCCACCTCGGCCAGTCGGTGTGGCTCCGCGAAATTCACGGCCGCGAAGAAGGCCCGCCGCCGCCCGTCGATCTGAAGGCCGAACGCCGCACCGGCGACTTCATCCGCCACGCGATCAACGCCGGCTGGATCACCGCCTGCCACGACGTCTCCGACGGCGGCGTCGCGGTGACCCTCGCCGAAATGGCGCTGAAGTCGGACATCGGCGTGATGGTCAGCGAAGAACAGCCGTTCGGCGTCGCGGAGAGCTTTTTCGGCGAAGATCAGGGCCTCTACCTCGTCACCGTCTGCGACACCTGCCTCGCCGACTTCCTCGACGCCGCCGGCCGCGCCGACGTACCCGTCGATCCGATCGGCCGCACGATCAAGGACCGCATCGTCTTCGAACTGCCCGAAAGCGACCATAGCGTGACGCTTGCGGAACTGCGCGGCGCGCACGAAGGCTTCTTCCCGACCTTGATGGGGGCCGACGCCGCGCTGGCTTGATCCATCGCTTGTTCCCCGGCGAAAGCCGGGGAACAAGCTGTAAAGCCAGCAGGTTCGCCCTGAGCTTGTCGAAGGGCCGTTCTTTCTTTAGCCTTTGAAAAGCGGCGAGGTCGCTTCGGCAAGGGGAAGAACCAATGAGCATCCATGTCGGAATCGGCGGCTGGACCTATGAACCCTGGCGCGGGACCTTTTACCCGCCAAAGCACCCGCAAAAGCGCGAACTCGAATATGCCGGTCAGCATCTGACCGGTATCGAGATCAACGGCACCTATTATGGAAGCCAGAAACCCGAAAGCTTCGCAAGCTGGGCCGCTGCAGTGCCAGACGGCTTCCGGTTCAGCGTCAAGGCCTCACGCTTCGCAACCAACCGCAAGATATTGGCCGACGGCGCCGGATCAATCGAGAAATTCCTGACGCAGGGAATCACTCGCCTCGACGACCGCCTGGGCCCGATCCTCTGGCAATTCATGGCGACGAAGAAATTCGAACGCGACGATTTCGCCGCCTTCCTCGATCTGCTCCCCGAAACGCAGGACGGCCTGTCGCTCCGCCACGCGCTCGAGGTGCGCCACGAAAGCTTCCGCGACCCGGCCTTCATCGACCTCGCGCGCGATCGGAACATGGCTATCGTCTTCGCCGACAGCGACGAATTCCCCTGCATCGACGAACAGACCGCCGACTTCACCTATGCGCGCCTGCAACGCAGCCAGGAGGATGTCACGACGGGTTATGACGACAAGGCGCTGGACCATTGGGCCGGCCGCGCCCGCGGCTGGGCAGCCGACGACCGCGATGCCTATATCTTCTTCATCGCCGGCGCGAAGGTTCACAACCCCGCAGCCGCGCAAGCGCTGATCGAACGGCTAAGCTAAACTGTTCCCCGGCGAAAGCCGGGGTCCAATCAGGCCGCGACCGCCTGCGACGCCAGGAAATTATACGGATCGATACCGCGGTTGCGATACGCGCGGTGCGCTTCTTCATAGAGCGTCGGCTTCGCGATCCCGAGCCGCGCGCGCGCTGCCTCAAGCGGTTCGGCGAGCAACGAGCGAATGTCCTGCTCGATGATCGCCTGCGACGCCTTGCCGTTGCGCTGGCCCTGACGGATCGCGCCCATCACCGGCGCGTCGCTCTTGATCCCGCGCTTCACCTCATAGCCGCCGGCATAGGCGATGAAGAAATTGCCGTAATTGCCCGTCTGCCCATAGGTGAAGCCGAGCACGCACTGTTCGCCCAGCGCGTCGCGGCCATAGCCGGTCAGGATGTGGAACAGGTCGTGCGTGTCGCGCAGGCGATTGCTGTACCACTGCACCTGATCGTCATATTGCGGACGGCCCATCTTGTCGCTCTCGGCAACAAGGCCCGCCGCCGACAGGCCTTCGCGGCGCATGAAGGTGACATAAGCATGGCCGACGCTGCCCTCGGGCAATTGGTCGATCCACGCATGATCGTCGAGCAGGTCAGGAAGATAGGGCTCGCGTTCCATCAACTTCTTGCCGAAATCGCTTTCGACGAAAGCGCGCGCGTCGTCCACGAAGCCCTTGCGCGGCAAATTCTCGAAGATGTGGAAGACCTGTTCGGTATCTTCCTTGTCCGCGATGAGCTTGCGAAAATGCGCAAACGCCTTGAACGGGCGGAACTTCGGGGGCTTGCGATCGGGGTGCGAGAAGATGGTGGGGATCATTGGGGGGCTCCGACGAATCATGCGATAAGGCTGATCTAGCACTACTGACATAAATGTCAATAATGATTTAACGGACTGGACCGCACCATCGCTCCACCGTTATACCTTCACAACACAGCGAGGAACGATATGGGCGAAGACAGAGAAGTTACGGCGCCCCGGCTGGTCACCCTCGACGCGCTCCGCGGCTTTGCAGTGATGGGCATTTTGGCGATGAACATCGTCGCCTTCGCCATGCCCGAAATGGCCTATCTCTCGCCCGGGATCTATGGCGGCGAAACAGCATCCGATATCGCAGCATGGGCCTTCGGCTTTATCCTGTTCGACGGCAAGATGCGCGGGCTGTTTTCGATCCTGTTCGGGGCGAGCATGCTGCTCATCATCGACCGCGCCAAAGCGTCGGGCCAGGATCCGGCATCTGTCCATTATCGCCGCATGGCGTGGCTCGCGATCTTTGGCCTCAGCCATTATTTCTTCATCTGGTGGGGCGACATATTGTTTCTCTACGCCGCTGTCGGCTGCGTCGCCTTTCGCTTCCGCGACTGGGCACCGCGCCGGCTGATTCAATGGGCGATCGGCCTGTTCACGTTGGGCGTTGCGATCATGTCGCTCATCTTCGGCTCGCAACTCTTTTTGTCCCTCACCGCCGACTCCCCTTCCGCGCACGGCGAACTTGTAGAAGCCGGCCGTACGCTCAACGCCGAATATGCCAGCCTCGCCGATGAAGCCGCCGAGGAGATCGCGCTCTATCGCGGCGGCTATGCCCCCATATTGGCCGAGCGGCTCGACAATGCGCAGAACCCGATCATCATGGTAGCAATGAGCTTTCTCGAAACGCTGCCCTTGATGATGATCGGCATGGCGCTGTTCCGCAACGGCTTCCTGACCGGCGCCCGGCCCGGCACCGACTATCGTCGGGCGATGCTACACTGGCTGCCGCCCGGGCTACTGCTGACTCTGTTGCTGATCTGGATCCAGTGGAAGGCCGAATTCGACACGCTCGTCGCGCTCAACGTCTTTCTCGCCTGGGCGCAGCCGGCGCGACTGATGATGACCATCGGCTATGCTGCACTGTTCGTGCTGCTGATCCAACGCTACGCCAACAGCACGGGCATGGCGCGCATTGCGGCAGCGGGCCGCATGGCCTTTTCCAACTATATCGGCACCAGCATCGTGATGACGAGCATCTTCTATGGCTATGGCCTGGGGTTGTTCGGATCGGTCGACCGGATGACGCTCTATCTGTTCGTTATCGGCGGCGCGGCGGCGATGCTGCTCTGGTCGAAACCCTGGCTCGACCGCTTCCTTTATGGTCCACTCGAATGGCTATGGCGCAGTCTCGCGCGCGGATCGCTCCAGACGATGCGCCGCGCGGCCTAATAGCCGACGGCGCTACCGACACCGGGGGTACGCCGCTGAACCAGCGGATTGGCCTCGCGCTCAAGCGCGCCCAGCGTTTCCTCAAACAGCGGACGCAGTGTCACGACGCGCGGCAAATATTCTTCAGGGCTGGTCTGGCTTTCGATGCAATAGCGCGCGAACACCTCAATATCTTCAGCGAGCACACCCAGTCGTTCGGCACCGAACTGGCGCGCTTCGCTTTTCAGCGTGTGCGCGGGCATGACGAGCCCGCGCGCATCGCGGGCGCGCATGGCGTCCTCGATGGCGGCAACCGACTTGGTCCCGTCTTCGCGAAAATAGCCCAAAATCCGCACAAATGCGGCACCCAATTGGGTGCGCGTCGCGCGAAACTCATCCCAATCGACCAGGATTTCGTCCAATGTTCCGTCCCTTGGTGTGCAATTTGGTCAGTGGTCCCCGACCACCCTTGCGCCAATGACGGTAAAAAAGACGTTACACCGCACAGCCAGACCCGCAAATAAATGCGTCATTTCGGGTCAGCCGCGGCGAACCCGCCACCGCTCCGCGCCACCCGCTGCCGGTTCGGCCTCCACCTGCCAGCCATGCTCGGTCGCCAGCGCCGCAACCTCGCGCCCTGCCTGGGGATCATCGGCCATCAGAAGGACGAACGGCGCATCGCGCATAGCGCGCGCCAATCGCAGCGCGGGCCACGGACAACGCATCCCGCGCGCATCGACGACCAGCGCCCCTGCGGCGTCAGACGTCGTCATTCGTCATAAGGATTGCGCGAGTTGCGGAAGTTCATCCGGATCGGCACGCCCTGGAACCCCATTTCCTTGCGCAGCCCGTTGACCAGATAGCGCGTATAGCTGCCCGGCAGCGCGTCGGTGCGGGTGCCGAACACGACAAAGGTCGGCGGACGGGTGCGCGCCTGGGTGACATAGCGCAGTTTGATCCGCTTGCCGCCGGGAGCGGGCGGCGGGTTGGCGTCGACCGCATTTTCGAACCAGCGGTTGAGCTTTGCGGTCGAAACGCGATTGTTCCAGATTTCGCGCTGTTCGAAGGCGACGCGGATCAGGGTGTCGATCCCCTTCCCCGTCGCGCCCGAAATGCTGAGCACGGGCACGCCCTTGACCTGGCTAAGCCCGTCTTCGAGCGCGGTGCGCACACCATTGAACAGCGACGACGGATCCTCGGCAATATCCCATTTGTTGAGCGCGACGATCAGTGCGCGGCCTTCCTGCAGCACGCGGTCGGCAATGTGCAAATCCTGCGACTCAAGGCCTTTGGTGGCATCGAGCAACAGCACGACGACCTCGGCGAAATCGACCGCGTGGAGCGCGTCGGCGACCGACAATTTCTCCAGCTTGTCCTGCACCTTGGCGCGCTTGCGCATCCCGGCGGTGTCGAACAGCTGAATCTCGTGGACCTCGCCGTCATTTTCCCACTGCCATTCGACGCGGATCGAATCGCGGGTAATCCCGGCCTCGGGTCCGGTGATCAGCCGGTCTTCGCCGATCATGCGGTTGATCAGCGTCGATTTGCCGGCGTTCGGACGGCCGACGATCGCGAGCTTCATCGGACCGAGATTTTCCTCGTCCGCTTCGCCCTCGATTTCTTTTTCCTCGACCTCGCCATCGGGCTCGACGATCGGGCGCAGAGCATCGAACAGTTCGACCATTCCCCCGCCATGTTCGGCGCTGAGCGCAATCGGATTATCGAAACCCAGCGAATAGGCCTCCATCAGCCCCGCCTCGCCCTGCTTGCCCTCGGCCTTGTTGACGACGAGGATGATCGGCGTGTCTTCGCTGCGCAGCCAGCGCGCGATTTCCTCGTCGAGCGGGGTCACCCCGGCGCGCGCGTCGATCATGAACAGCGCGGCATCCGCCTCGCGCACCGCCTTTTCGGTCTGTACGCGCATCCGGCCAGGAAGCGTCGCCGCATCCTGATCCTCAAACCCTGCGGTATCGACAATGCCAAAGGTCAGGCCGAGCAATTGCCCGTCGCCTTCGCGCCGGTCGCGCGTCACCCCGGGCTGATCGTCGACCAGCGCAAGGCGCTTGCCGACAAGCCGGTTGAACAAAGTCGATTTGCCGACATTCGGCCGACCGACAATGGCGATCGTCGTGGATCGCGACATGATATTATCCCTGTGTTGCGCCGGGCCCGCCCCGGCCCGAGCGCCTTAGCGCCAGGCCGTGATGCGTCCGTCGTCTGCCAAAATATACAAAATATTGTTCGCGACCACCGGTGCCTGTGACAGCGGCGTCTTGAAATCGGTCGAACCCAGCAGCGAACCGTCGGTGGGCGAATATTCGGCCAGCGTGCCTTCGCTGTTCACCGCGATCAACCGCCCGCCAGCCAGAATCGGTCCGGTCCAGCGGATCGGATCCTTCTTCTTCTTGTCGGTCTCGACGCGGAAGCGGGCAAGCTGTTGCAGCCAACGCACCTTGCCGGAGCCGCGCGCGACGCACAGCAGCTTGCCGTCATCGGTCATCGCATAGACCCATTCGCCGACCACATAGGGCGTCGAAATGCCCGCGATCGAGATTTCCCAGCTACGCTGGCCGGTGACGAGCTCATAGCTCGCCATGCGCCCACCCTGACCGAGCGCGAAGACATGGCCGCGATCGATGACCGGATCGGCATCGACGTCGGTCAGCGTCGACACCGACAGGGCCATCGACGTGCGCGCCAGTGCATCTTCCCACAGGTCGCGGCCATTTTCGTAACGATAGGCCTGGACCTCACCCGACGAGAAGCCGGCGACGATCGTTCCCTGTCCAGCGGCAGGCGACCCGGCGCCGAAAATGCTCCCGGCTTCCAGCGACGCTGTTGCCTGCCACAGCACCGCACCATTCGCGCTATTGAGCGCGATGATCTGATTGTCCTGACTGATGACATAGACGCCGCCGAAAGCGATCGTCGGTGCGCCGCGCAGTGGCCCCGCGGGCTTCACCTTCCAGATCACCGACCCGTCGGCGACGTTCAGCGCCGCGACATCGCCCGCGCCGCTCGTCGCATAGACGACCGATCCGTCGACCCCGGCGCCGCCGCCGAACAGCGAATCCTTATAATCCTTGCCGGTGCTGCCGATCGGCGTCCGCCACAGCGGCGCGCCGGTATCGGCGGCCAGCGCGGTCACAGCCGCGTCGGTACCGACGACGAACAGACGGTTGTCCGCGATCACCGGCGATGCGGCGAGCCGCTGCTTGTTCGTTCCGCCGGCGATATTCGCCTGCCAAATCTGGCTACGCGTCGCGGCGAGCGCCAGATGGCCCATCGATTTCGAAGCATTGCCGCCCGACTGGGTCCAACCGGCGTTGACCACCGGTTCGGGCAGTACGACCGCGACCGCCTCGGTTGCCGGATCGATCTTGATGCTATTGTCGTTGGACAGGATCGACACGCGTTCGCCCACCGTCGGAGTCTTCGGCCCGCCGTCGCCCTTGATCACACCGCAACCGGCGAGCGGCAGCGCCAGCAGCACCGCATAAAGTCCGTAACGCGTCTTCCGCATATTAATTGGCTTCCTCAGCTTTTCCGGCTGCCGCTGCCTTCGGCGCAGCATTACCTTTTTTGTCCCCGGCGGCGCCCTGCGTCGCGCCTTTCTTGTCGGCTTCGGCGCTTTCGGCCGCGCGGTCAGCAACGGCATCGACGCCCAGCATCCCTGCCATCTGCACCGCACGCGACTGCAGCGATTTCGGCGTCTTGGGCAATTTGGCGATACGACCGTAAAGCGCTCCGGCCTTGTCGAACTGGCCGAGCTGATAATGCGCGATCGCCGTCAACTCGGCGGCGCTGGGGAACAGGCTGGACGCCGGATCCTTGGCATCGACCATCGGCTTCATGCGCGCGATCACCGTTTCGGGCTTCAGCGTGTCGAACTCCAGCGCGGTCTGGCGGATCAGCGCGAGATCGCGCATCGCCGGGTCGAGCTTCGTGTCGGCGGCGACCTTGGCCATGATCGCGGAAGCGGCCTTCAGGTCACCAGCCGCGGCCTTCATATTGCCCTGCTGGATCAGCGCGGCGGCGCGATAGGTCGCATCGTTGCCCGCTTCCAGCGTCTTGAGTTCGCTCGTCGCGGCGGTCGGCTGGTTCGTGGCGGCCTTTTCAAACGCTGCCAGCAGTTCCTCGGCCTTTTCGCCCCGGAGACTCTCCTGATGGTGGCTCCAGTAAAGATAGCCGCCGAACGCCAGCAACGCCGCGATGGCGCCACCGATGATCCAGCGCCCATAGCGCTGCACGATCGTCTCGAGCTGATCCTTGCGAACCGCCTCGTCGACTTCCTGCAACAGCGCTGCATCGTTGGTCGGGCTCAGGGCCAATCAAACCTCCATAACTCGTTCGTGGCTCCGGGGCCCGCCGCTTCCTTAGCGACGGTGCCGAAAAAGGCCAAGCGATTCACTCGGCCACCGGCGCCGGCACCGTGGGCAACCGTCAACCAGCGTAGATTTGATCGGCGGTCGGGAATGAACGGGACCTGACTTCGTCGGCATAGTCCTTGACCGCACCGTCGACGACGCCCGCCATATCCTGATAGCGTTTGACGAACTTGGGCACGCGCTCGAACATGCCCAGCATATCGTCGGTTACCAGCACCTGCCCATCGCATTGCACCGATGCGCCAATCCCGATCGTCGGGCATTCGACCTTGTTCGTAATCTCGATCGCGATCGATTCGAGAACGCCTTCGATCACGATCGAAAAAGCGCCCGCCTGCGCAACCGCAACGGCATCCTCGACGATCGAGCGCGCTTCGGCCTCGCTTTTGCCGCGCACGCCATAGCCGCCCAGTATATTGACCGCCTGCGGCGTCAGTCCGACATGACCCATCACCGGAATGCCGCGCTGGGTCAGGAACTCGATCGTCGGAGCCAGCACCTTGCCGCCCTCGACCTTTACCGCGGCGGCGCCGGTTTCCTTGAGCAAGCGCGCCGCATTGTTGAACGCCTGTTCGGGGCTCATTTCATAGCTGCCAAACGGCATGTCGACGATAACAGCGGCATGATAGCTGCCACGCACCACCGCAGCGCCGTGCAGCGCCATCATCTCCATCGTCACCCCGACCGTGTGCGGCAGGCCATAGATCACCTGTGCCAGCGAATCGCCCACGAGCAGCATGTCGCAATGCGGGTCGAGCAGCTGCGCCATGCGGACGGTATAGGCGGTCAGCATCACAAGCGGCTCGCCGCCCTTGCTCTGGCGGATGCGCGGCACCGTCAGGCGCTTCATCGGCTGCGGGGTCGGGTTGGCTCGGCTCGTCGACGTGTCGAAGGTGAGCGTTTTGGGGAGCGTAGACATGCGGCGGGGTTTAGCCGCTAAAATGGCATGGCGAAACCGCTATTGTTGCAGCGCAGCGATTGTCGCGCGGCGGATCAGGCCGCGCTCAACGCTGCGAGCTGGTCGGCACTCAATGCCAGTTTCATGCTCCCCAGCAATTCGTCGAGCTGGGTCACCGTCGTCGCGCTGGCGATCGGCGCAGTCACCCCCGGCTGCTGCGCAACCCACGCGAGCGCGATTTGCGACAGGGTGGCGCCGGTTTCGGCGGCGATCCCGTCCATTACCGCAAGGACCGCAGGGCCGTGTCCTTCCATATAGGATTTGGCCTTGTAGCTGCGCGGGCTTTTGCCGAGGTCGTCGGTGCTGCGATATTTGCCCGACAAATAGCCCGAGCCCAGGCTGTAATAAGGAACAACCCCGATATTCTCCGCGATGCACAGCTGCTGCAGGGCGCCTTCATATTGATCGCGGTCGAGCAGGTTGAGTTCGGGTTGCATTGCCGTGAAGCGCGGCAGGCCCTTGGCGTCAGCGACGCGCAGCGCCTCGGCCAGCCGTTCGGCCGTGTAATTGGACGCGCCAATCGCGCGAACCTGCCCCGCGTCGATCAACTCGCCGAACGCGCCCAGCACTTCATCGAGCGGCACGTCGGGATCGTCCTTGTGCGCAAAATACAGGTCGATCGTGTCGACACCCAGCCGGTCGAGCGACGCGGCGACGGCGGCACGAACGCCGTCGGGGCTGAGCCCGCCCGACATCATCCCGACCTTGGTCGCGATCAATACGCGATCGCGGGCGCCGCTGGCCATCAACCATTCGCCGATCATGCTTTCGGATTCGCCGCCCTTGTGGCCATCGACCCACGCCGAATAGACGTCAGCGGTGTCGATCATCGTTCCGCCGCCTTCGACGAAGCGATCGAGCACGGCAAAACTCGCCGCGCGGTCGGCGGTCCAGCCAAAGACATTGCCGCCCAGCACCAGCGGCGGGATCGCAAGGCCGCTCTGGCCCAAGGCTTTGTCGGTCATGGCAATTGCCCTTTCTTCACCGTCGCGACGGCTTCGCGCGGATTGTCGCTGAACAGCCCGTCAATTCCGGTCTTCAGATAGGCGTCGATCTCGGCGCCCAGATCGCCGTGCCCGGCAGGGTTGACGCCGCTCTTGGCACCGAGCGGCAGGAAGAAATTCTCGCGGCGAAAAGTCCAGGGATGAACCTTCAGCCCCACCACATGGGCATCGCGCACCAGGCTTGTCGGATCACCCAATGCGCCGAGCGCACCGCGCGGAATGACCATCGCCTTGTCCGGGCCGATGCCGTCGGCATAGGCCGCAATGGCCTTGAGCCCCGCAGGTGACGCCATCGCGGCATAGCTGGTGCCGGGCATATCGGGAGGACCGCCTGCGCCTGCCATTAATTGAATCAGCGGCAGCTCGCTCTTCTTGCGCAGCGCCTTGAGGTTTCCAACCTCGAAGCTCTGGATGAAGACCGGAGCACTGCGGCCGCGATAGCCGAAACGATCGAGGGTCGTTAGCAGGGGCGCCTCGTGCGGCAGGCCAATTGAAGCGAAATAGCCGGGATGCTTGGTTTCGGGATAAACGCCGACGGGTTTGGCGCGCCCCTCGTTCGCTTCGGCAAGCAGCGTCAATATTTCCTCGAAGGTCGGAATATCGAACTGCCCGTCAAATTCGGTACCGCGCAGTTTCGGCAAGCGTTCGCGTGCGCGCAGCGTTTTCAGTTCGGCAAGCGTGAAGTCCTCGGTAAACCAGCCGGTGGTCTGAATTCCGTCGATCGCCTTGGTCGTTTTTCGCGTGGCGAATTCGGCATGATCGCGAACGTCGGTCGTTTCCGAAATCTCATTCTCGTGCCGCGCCACCAGTACGCCGTCCCTGGTGAGCACCAGGTCGGGTTCGATGAAATCGGCGCCCTGCTCGATCGCGAGTCGATAACTGGCGAGCGTATGCTCGGGCCGTTCGCCCGATGCACCGCGATGGGCGATAACAATCGGCGACTGACCGCCAAGGGTCGGCTGCGCCGTCACCTCTTCAACCGCGCAGCCGGCAAGCAGCAGCACCGCGAACGGAGCCGCCAGCCAGCGGATCATGCTGCAAAACGCGCCTGCCAGTCGGCCGCCGAGAATCCGACGCTAATCCCGTCCGCCGATTCGACGACGGGGCGCCGGATCATCGCGGGTTGATCGAGCATCAATGCGGTGGCCGATGCGACGTCGAGCCCCTGCTTCTGCGCGTCGGGCAGCTTGCGAAAGGTCGTCCCGCTCTTGTTGAGCAATTTTTCCCAGCCAAGCGCCTCAACCCAGCCCTTGAGCCGGTCCGGGTCGAGCCCATCCTTGCGCACGTCATGAAAATGATAGCCGACGCCCTGCTCGCTGAGCCAGGCGCGCGCTTTCTTCACCGTATCGCAGTTCGAAATTCCATAGAGTGTCAGTGCCATGCGATCACAATAGCGGCGAGCGATCGGCAATGCGAGTGTTTGCGTTCGCCAATTTTCCGCGGAGCGCCCGCGCAAAACCTTCGTGCAGCGCCCCGGCGATTTCGGGGTTCGCCGCCAGATAGGCGCGCAACGCTGCTGCAGGCACGAACCATAGCCGCGCATTGCCGACGAGGGTCACGGTGCCGGTGGCATGAGCGCCGTCGAGAACCGTCGCCTCGCCGATCAGTGCGCCGCCCGTGACCATTCCAACCTCGGCTCCGTCACGCTGGATCACCGCCTCCCCCTCGGCCAGATAGAACAGGCTGGGCGCCGCCTGATTCTCGCGGATCAGCACATCCCCGCGCCGCGCCGAAATCCAGTTCCCCTGATCCATTAGCTGCCGCACTGCGACAGCGCTCAGACCGTCGAAGTGCTGGCGGCGCAATTCCTGTTCCTCGGCCGAAAAGACGATCTTTGCATCGCGCAGCCACAGCCGCGCCGACAGAGCAACATTGGCGAGCAAGATCGCCACCAGCAATATGGCCAGTCCGATGCTTTTCCAGTGCAAGATCGCCACCGGCAAGGCCAGCAACGCAGCGGTCGCCAACGCCAGCCGAACATGGTCGAGACGCGCGGCAAAGCTCGCCGCAAGCAACAGCAGCAACGCCCCATATCCGAACCAATAAGGATCGAAATTCGCCATAACCAGATCGTTCCGCGTCGCGTGACCCCTTAGATCACTATGTGTATCTAGGCGGAGAACGTTACCGATTGCCGAACGCCTTGAACGCACATTCAAGGAGGCATCCCGAAAACCGTAAGAAACTAACAGTTTTTGGCCTCCAAGAAAAGCATAGGTGCGCAAAACCGGCGAAAATGCTAATTTTCGCGCCTTCGAACCCTGCACACATTGCTTCCAGGGCGCATTCGCGCCATGGCAGCGCTCGATTCGCACGGAAAACATAGAAGACGGACAGATGACGCAACCATGGCAACCGCATAGCTGGCGCTCACACGAGGCGCGCCAGCTTCCCACCTACGCCGACGAAGCCGCACTGGCGGCCGCCGAACGCGAGCTCAGCAATTATCCGCCGCTGGTGTTCGCGGGCGAAGCGCGCGACCTGACCGCCGAACTCGGCCGCGTCGCCGAGGGCAAGGCGTTCCTGCTTCAGGGCGGCGACTGCGCCGAGAGCTTTGCCGAATTCCATCCGAACAATATCCGCGACACCTTCCGCGTCCTGCTCCAGATGGCGGTGGTGCTGACCTTCGCGTCGAAAATGCCGGTCGTGAAGCTCGGCCGCATGGCGGGCCAGTTCGCCAAGCCGCGCTCGGCCGACATGGAAGATATCGATGGCGTGTCGCTGCCCAGCTATCGCGGCGACATCATCAACGACATCGGCTTTGAAGCCGTGGGCCGTGAACCCGATCCGCAGCGCATGGTCAAGGCGTATAACCAGTCGGCGGCGACGCTGAACCTGCTGCGCGCTTTCGCGAACGGCGGCTATGCGAACCTGCACCAGGTCAATGCGTGGACGCACGACTTCATGGACCGCAGCCCGTGGGCCAAGAAATATCAGGAAACCGCCGAGCGGATTTCCGAAGCGCTCGCCTTCATGGAAGCGTGCGGCGTCACCCCCGAAACCGTGCCACAGATCAAGGGCACGAGCTTCTACACCAGCCACGAAGCGCTGCTGCTCCCCTATGAGCAGGCGCTGACGCGTCAGGACAGTCTGACCGGCGGCTGGTACGACACCTCGGGCCACATGCTGTGGGTCGGCGACCGCACCCGCTTCGAAGGTTCGGCGCATATCGAATATCTGCGCGGCATCGGCAATCCGGTCGGCATGAAGTGCGGGCCGAGCCTCGAGCCCGACGCCCTGCTGCGCCTCCTCGACACGCTGAACCCCAATCATGTCGCGGGGCGCATGACGCTGATCACCCGCTATGGCCACGACAAGATCGAGGCGCACCTGCCCAGCCTCGTCCGCGCCGTGAAGCAATCGGGCCACCCCGTCGTCTGGTCCTGCGACCCGATGCACGGCAATGTCATCAAGACCGGTAACGGCTACAAGACGCGCCCGTTCGAGCGCATCCTCGCCGAAGTGCGCGGCTTCTTCGCCGTCCACCGCGCCGAAGGCACGCATGGCGGCGGCATCCACATCGAAATGACCGGCCAGAATGTCACCGAATGCACCGGCGGCGCGATGGACGTGACCCAGATGGATCTCGCCGACCGCTATCACACCCACTGCGACCCGCGCCTGAACGCGGGCCAGTCGCTGGAACTCGCCTTTCTGCTGGCCGAAATGCTCAATCAGGAAATGACCGAGCGCGCGAAGCAGGCGGCGTAAACACCCGCAACATGAAAATGGCGTCGCCCCCGCGAAGACGGGGGCGACGATCGTTTCTTACTTGCCGGTCCCCGACCACGCCTTGGTATCGGCAAACGCCCGCCCCAGCGCGACATGCAGGTCGGCATCCTCGGCGGCACCGCCCAGCGGAATCTTGTCGGAGAAATTGTCGCCCGGCCCGTGATAATCGCCCTCGAGGAATTTCTCGAGCAGCGGCATGTCCGAAAAACTGCCGCCGACCATCAACGAGGTCACGCCCTTGGCACCCAGTGCCCAGCCATCCTGCCGCTGGACAAAGGCATCTGCCTCGCCATCCTCGTCGAGCTTGCGGCCGAGCTTTGTCGCAACGCTGCGCACCACCGCATCATAGGCAGGCTTGCCATGTCCGATCGTCGCAACCGGCGTTCCGCGCGGTGAAATCGCGATCGTGTCGATGTTGAGCGCGACGGTGATGTCGCCCAGCGGCACCACGGGATGGTCGGCGAAATATTGCGCGCCGAGCAGCCCTTTTTCCTCCGCCGTCGTGGCGAGGAAATAAATGTCGCGGTCGGGCCGCACGCCGCCGCCCAGCCGCTTGGCAACCTCGATCAGCACCGCAATGCCGCTCGCATTGTCGACTGCGCCGTTGCAGATACGATCTTCGGCGCTGTCGGGCGCGCAAATGCCCAGATGGTCCCAATGGCCAAGGAACAGCACCGCCTTGCCGTCGGGCTTCGCGCCCGGCAGCTTCGCCAGGATATTGTTGCTGGCGAACGCGCGGGTGGCTGATGTCGCCGCGAAATCAGCGGTCACCGGAAGGGCGACGCCGCGGAACTTGCGCGACTTTGCCGCGTCGCGCAGCGCGCCTCCGTCCTGCCCCGCTTTACTCAGCAGCGCGTCGGCGCCCTCAATCGACAGGAAACCACTGACCGGCGCACCAACAGGAGCGCTGGCGAGCCGCATCGCCTTGCTGCCCAGCGATTCGCGCAGCTGCGCCCACGGCACCGCGTCGGTCGCGATCACCAGAACGCCCGCCGCGCCGGCATCGGCCAGCATCTGCCGCCGCTCGCGATAGCGCGGCAATTTCTCGCCAAAGGGGGCGTTGTCGAACAACATGATCGCCAGCTTGCCCCTGACGTCGGCGTTCACCTTGCCCGCGCCGTCGACACCATAGCCAACGAAGATCGCCGGGACGTTTGCCAGCGCCACCGACGCATCGCGGCCGGTCAGGATGATGCCATCCTCCCCCGGCGCGAAATCGCTGCCGTTGATCTTGAACTTCGCCGTTCCAGTCAGCGCCTGCGTCTCGACAAATGGCACCGGCTGCAACCAGGGCGTCGCGCTGCCCGGCACTGGCTCCAGCCCCGCCCGCGCCCATTCGCCGACGACATAAGCGATCGTGCGGTCCTCGCCCTCGGTCCCCGGCGCGCGGCCTTCAAAGGCATCGCTGGCCAGGACCTTGATATGCTCGGCGAGTTGCGCCTCGGTGACCGGCGCATCGCCGTCCTTGGCAAAGGTGACAGGTGCGGCAAAAGCCAGGGCGACGGCCGCGCACGCGGCATGAAACTTGATCGTCTGCATGGCGCCGTCGAATGGCATGGACGTTCCGGGCAGGCAAGGCGCGTTCGTCGAATGACGCAAGCACGAGGTTAGCGGCCGGCGCGTTCCAGCAGCGCGCGCGCCGCCGCGACATGCATGTCCTCGATCATCCGCCCTTCGTGCCGCTGCGCCCCGCCGGTCGCGGCGGCGACGAGCGCTTCGGCAGCGGTAATCTCGCGCTCTGACGGCGCGAAGGCGCTGTTGCACGGCCCCACCTGCGACGGGTGGATCAACGTCTTGCCATCGAAGCCCAGCCGCCGCCCCTCGCCCGCTTCGGCGGCGAAACCGGCGGCATCGTCGATCGCATTATAAACCCCGTCGAAGCACCAGACACCGCCCGCGCGCGCAGCGAGGACGATCGCCTGGATCGCATGGCTCATCGCCCCGCGATCCATCCCGTCGGGCAGTTTCAATTCATGCGCCAGATCGTTGAGCCCCGCGATAAGGCCCGCAACGGCGGGGTCGGCGGCAATGTCGCGCGCGGCATAGATCGCCACCGGGGTCTCGATCATCGCGAACAGCGGCGCGCCAAGGCCGCGCGCAGGACCAAGGTCGGCGGAGGCATCGACCTTTGGCAAAACGACCGCATCGAGCGTCAGGCCCGCAAGAGCCGCAATATCCGCCGCCTGTTCGGCGCTGCCGGTGCCATTGATCCGCACCGCGACACGCTTGCCTGGAAAACCCGCCGTCACCGCCGTGCGCATCGCGGCGCGCGCGTCCTCCTTGCGATCGGCGGGCACCGCATCCTCCAGATCGATGATCAGCATGTCGGCGCCGAGCCCCTGCGCCTTTTCGAGCGCACGCGCATTGGAGCCGGGGACGTAGAGCAGCGAACGGGGGGCAAAAGAGGTCATGCGCTTTTCTGTGGCGCAGCCAAACCATTGCCGCAATAAGGAAGACGGGCTCGCGACCTGAAATTTGCGCAAGGGGATGATCGATGGAATTCGCACTCGCACTGGTGGTTTTGGCGCTGGTGTTTCTCGTCTGGGCGCTGACCCCCGTGCGGCAGGGCTATGCCTATACGATCGAACGCTTCGGGCGTTACACGCACACCGCACAGCCGGGGCTGAACTTCATCATGCCGATCGTCGACCGCGTCGGTCGCAAGGTCAACATGATGGAGCAGGTGCTCGACATTCCGGGCCAGGAAATCATCACCAAGGACAATGCGATGGTCGCCGTCGACGGCGTGGTGTTCTTTCAGGTGCTCGACGCCGCGCGGGCAGCTTATGAGGTCAGCGATCTTTATCTCGCGATCATGAACCTGACGACGACGAACCTGCGCACCGTGATGGGGTCGATGGACCTCGACGAGACACTGTCGAAGCGCGATCATATCAACGCGCGTCTGCTGGTCGTCGTCGACGAGGCAACCTCGCCTTGGGGGGTCAAGATCACCCGCGTCGAGATCAAGGACATTCGCCCGCCCGCCGATATTTCGAACGCCATGGCGCGGCAGATGAAGGCCGAGCGCGAAAAGCGCGCCAACATCCTCGAAGCCGAGGGCATGCGCGCCTCCGAAATTCTGCGCGCCGAGGGTGAAAAGCAGGGCCAGATCCTGCAGGCCGAGGGCCGCCGCGAAGCCGCCTTCCGCGACGCCGAAGCCCGCGAGCGCGAAGCCGAGGCCGAAGCGAAAGCTACCCAGATGGTGTCGGACGCGATCGCCGGCGGCAATGCACAGGCCATCAATTACTTTATCGCGCAAAAATATGTGGAAGCGATCAGCCAGTTCGCGACCAGCCCGAACGCCAAGACCATCCTTTTCCCGGTCGAGGCGACGCAGCTGATCGGCACATTGGGCGGGATCGGCGAACTCGCGCGCGACGCGATCGAGCGTAAGGGAAGCTGACATGCCCGACTGGCTGACCAACATGGAACCGCATTGGGCGTGGCTGTCGCTCGGCGTACTGCTCGCGGCGGCCGAAATCGTCATGCCGGGCTTTTTCCTCATCTGGCTTGGCACCGCAGCGATCGTCACCGGGGTCATCGCCTGGATCGTCCCGCTCGCCGTCCCGGCGCAGCTCGGCATCTTTGCCGTCTTGTCGTTCGTCACCCTCTACGGCGCGCGGCGCTGGCTGAAGGCCAATCCGATCACCACCACCGACCCGCATCTCAACCAGCGCGCGGGTCGACTGGTCGGCGAGGTATTGACGGTCACGCAAGCGATCGAGGACGGCCGCGGCCGCGCCAAGGTCGGCGACGGCGAATGGCCCGTGCGCGGCCCCGACGTGGCCGAGGGCGCGAAGGTCCGCGTCGTCAGCGCTGAGGGCGGTATGCTGGTGGTCGAGCGGGCCTAGCCGCCCTTGGGCCGCGAATAGATCGTAACGACATTCCCCAGCGCATCGCTCTCGCCGATACGGCGGAAGCCCAGCTTCGCTGCCACTTTCTCCGATGCCACATGGCCGGGATCGATGATGCAGCGCACCTCCGGCGCGTCGAGGTTCGCGTCGGCCCAGCCGAGCGCCGCGCCCATCGCTTCGGTCGCGAGACCCGAGCCCCAATGATCGGCATCGAACGCCCAGCCCGCCTCGGGCAGACCTTCGAGTTCGGGGATGCCACGGCAGAAATAGGACAGGCCGCCCTGCCCGATCAGCCGGTCGGTCGCCTTGTCGCCGAACACCCAATAACCAAAGCCCATCACTGGCCATAACCCGGCCGAGCTCAGATATTTCGCCCAGCTGACATCGGGCGCACGCGGCTCGCCACCGATGAAGCGCGTCACGCGCGTGTCGGCCCACATTGCAATATGGACATCCCTGTCCGACAGGCGGTGGGGTCGCAGGCGAAGCCGCTCGGTTTCAAGCGTAGGCGGGGCAGTGAACATCGCGCCGACATGCCGCACGCCGGGCGGTCAGGTCAATTGGCGATCATACGCCCCCGCGAAGGCGGGATCGGGGAACGGAGAGAGGGAGAGAGCCGCTCCGCGCGCCGCCTTCACGGGAACAAGAGGTCAGGCGGCCGCAGCCGCCAATTCCTTGGGCGCCGCCGACGCATAGGCCGGCATGATCGCGTCGGCATAATCGCTTTCATATTTCTTGATCAGAGCGCGGTCGTCATGGTTCCACGGATGGAAACCCGGCATGAAATAGCTGAGCCAGGGCAGGAAGCTTTTGCGCAGCACACCCGGGGTGCCGATCAGATACCACCAGATGCGCGCAGTAACGCGCCAGCCGGTCAGGCCGTCTTGCCGCAGCAGCGCCTTCATCCCCTTCACGCGCCGCGGCCAGAAGCGCATCGTGACGAGCATCATCATCGCCGACTTGGTCCACCAGCGTTTCCAGCGGCTCCAATCCTTCGTCGCGTGCAGCCAGGTGTCATAGGCGACGCCCTTGTGCTCGATTTCCTCGATCGCGTGCCATTTCCAAAGCGCGGCCCATTCGGGCTCGCCGCCTTCGTACATCCGCTCGTCGCGCAGCATCACCGACGCCATCATCGCGGTATAATGTTCGAGCGCAATCGTCGCCATCAGGTTGACGATCGGCGGGCGCGATTTGATGATTTCCATCACCTCGTCGATATCGCCCTCCAGCTCAGACAGGTCGTAACCCGCCTCCATCGCCTTTTTGTTGAAGACGACATGTTCGCGGCTGTGGATCACCTCCTGCTGGGTGAAAGCGCGGATTTCGCGGGCGAGCTTTTCATCGACGCCGTCGCGGTGCGCCTTCACCGCCTCGATGAACATGGCCTCGCCTTTCGGGAAGGTTACCGACAGCGCAGTGTGAAAGACCGAAGCGATCGGATCGCCGTTCAGCCACCAGCGGCCCTGCGTGTCCTCGCGGCCGAAACGCCGGTCACGCGGGTTGATCGACAGATCCTTGGGGGTCGGGGAGCGGGAAAGGCTGGACATATGTTTCTCACCGTCGGAAAGCGGGGTTGGCGCGGGGGCGCCGTGGGGCAAGATTTAAAGGTTACTTACAGTGGTGTCAATTGCAAAGAAGCGCCTGAGCCCGGAGGAGAGCCGCGCCGTCGCGCTCGAGGCCGCGCGCCTGATCCTGATCGAGGCGGGACCGCAGGCGGTGACATTGAAGGCGGTGGCCGGGCGGGTCGACCGCACCCATGCCAATCTGCTGCATCATTTCGGCAGCGCCGCAGGGTTGCAAAAGGCGCTCGCCGCCTATCTCGCCGAAACCGTGTGCGCGACGATCGGCAGGAAGATGGCCGAATCGCCGCCGGGCGAACGCAATGTGCGCGAAATCGTCGACCTGACCTTCGACGCCTTCAACAGCGGCGGCGCCGGCGCGCTCGCGACCTGGATGGCGGCGACGGGCAATGACGATGCGCTCGACCCGATCGTCGATGCGATCCACCGCCTGATCGACGGCATGGCGCCCGACGCGCATGAAAAGCGCCTGATGCATGAAGATACGCTCGCACTTGTGCTGATGGCGCTTGGCGACGCTCAGCTTGGCGGGCCGATGGCCGAAGCGCTCGACCTGCCGCGCGACACGTCGCGGGTGCTTGCGACCGAGCTCATCACCGGACGGATCGCCAAATTTTGGGCCGAGCAGGCCGAGGCGCCGCAAGGATAACGGCAGAACTAGCCTTTTCGACGTTCTTCCCCTAAAGGCGCCTTTCGCCATCCAACCCGTTCGCATCGAGCGAAGTCGAGATGCCCCCCGGTCACGCATGACTGCCGGGCCTCTCGACTTCGCTCGACACGAACGGAGGTTGGTGTGTAGTTTCCCTGCTTTCGCCTCAAAGGCCCCTCCATGCATTTTCTCGATCAAGCCAAGGTTTTCATCAAGTCCGGCGACGGCGGCCCCGGCGCCGTCAGTTTCCGGCGCGAGAAATATGTCGAATATGGCGGCCCCGACGGCGGCAATGGCGGCAAGGGCGGCGACATCATCTTCAAGGCGGTCGCGGGCCTCAACACGCTGATCGACTTTCGCTATACTCAGCATTTCAAGGCGAAACGCGGCACCCCCGGCGCGGGTCGCGACCGCACCGGCGCGGGCGGCCCCGATCTGGTCATTCAGGTGCCGATCGGCACCCAGGTCCTCGCCGATGACGAAGACCGCAGCCTGCTCGCCGACCTGACCATGGAAGGCGAGAGCTTCGTCTTCCTGCGCGGCGGCGACGGCGGCCGCGGCAATGCCAGCTACAAGACCAGCACCAACCGCGCTCCGCGTCAGCACGGCCCGGGTTGGCCGGGCGAGGAAATGTGGGTGTGGCTGCGGCTGAAGCTGCTCGCCGACGCGGGCCTCGTCGGTCTGCCCAATGCGGGCAAGTCCACCTTCATCAACGCAGTGAGCAATGCGCAGGCGAAGGTCGGCGCCTATGCCTTCACCACGCTGCGCCCCCAGCTCGGCGTCGTCAGTCACAAGGGCAATGAATTTGTCGTCGCCGACATTCCCGGCCTGATCGAGGGCGCAGCGGACGGCGCAGGGGTGGGCGACCGCTTCCTCGGCCATATCGAACGCTGCCGCGTGCTGCTCCACCTCGTCGATGCGAATGACGAAGATGTCGCGACCAGCTACCGCATCGTCCGCGACGAGCTCGAGGCCTATGGCGCCGACCTCGTCGACAAGCAGGTGATCGTCGCGCTCAACAAGGTCGATACGCTCGACGACGAACTGATCACCGCGCTGTCGGCCGAACTCGCCGAAGAGAGCGGCCATCCGGTGATGGCGCTGTCCGGCGCGAGCGGCGCCGGGGTCGAAGCGGTGCTCGACAAACTGCTCGAGGCCATCGGCATGCCCGAACCGGGCGCCGATGCCGAAGATGACAGCGACGAAACGGCGAGCGACTGGTCGCCGATCTGATCGACTAACTGGTCGACTATCAGCGCGCTTCAAGCACCATGTTGAACGGCCCTTCGGCCGCGCGCCGCACGGTCTCGAAGCCGCCCTCACGAACTATCCGCGCCAGCCGGTCCTCGCCCGCCTGCGCGCCCAAGGCTTCGCCGACCTCCTGATCGAGTGAGGTCGGCACGCAGATCATCGTCGACGCGTTATAATAGAGCCGCCCGACCGGGTTCATATTGTCGGCGGGGGCATCGCCCGCAATCGGCTCGACGATCATCCAGATGCCGTCCGGCGCCAATATCCGCCGCATATGCGCCGCGCAGCCGCGCGGGTCGCCCATGTCGTGCAGGCAATCATACATGGTGATGAGGTCGAATTCATCCTCGTCGATGTCCTTTGCCGTCGTGACTTCGAAGCGGACCCGGTCGCCATAGCCATGATCCGCCGCGTGGCGCCGCGCCTCCTCGATCGAGGGGCCATGAAAATCAAAACCGACGAACCGGCTTTCGGGATAAGCGTCGGCCATCAGCAGCGTCGAGAAACCGACCCCGCAGCCCACATCCGCGACCTTCACCCCGCTGCGCAGCCTGTCCTCCACGCCGTCCAGCGCCGGGATCCACGCCTGCACGATATTGTTGACATAACCGGGGCGGAAAAACGCCCCCGTCGCGCAGAACAGGCAACCCGCATGATCGCCCCAGCGCACCCCGGTGCCGCGGCGGAAACATTCTTCGACCTTGGGCTCGGCCTCGATCATCGCGGCGACCAGTTCGAATGCGCCGGCGAGATAGACCGGACTGTCGCGATTGACGAAAACCATCGCCTGTTCGGGCGACAGGCTGAACCGGTCGGTGGCCGGATCATAGTCTACATAGCCGCCGGCGGTCTGCGCCAGCGCCCATTCGCGGACATAGCGTTCGTGCAAATTGCCCGCCTTCGCGGCGAGTTCGGGCGCACTGGCCGGTGCTTCGGCCAAGGCGTCGAATAGTCCCAGCCGAAAGCCCAGCCGCACGGTCGGCACGCTCATCGCGCCACCCAGATCGCCCAGCATCTTCCCCACGAACGCATGCAGCTTTGTTTCATCGATTACGGACGCCATCATTTTTCTCCCTGGATCAAGGTGATGTGGTCGCGACTCTCCAGAAGGCTCGATGTCGCGCGATCATAGCATATTCGGCATCCAACCGCACGAACGGCGGGCTCGACATTCGGATTGGCACCCCCGCCCGCACGCGCTATCGGCAACGCCATGACATTGTTCGCGCCCTCCGCCTGCTCGCGCCTGATCGTCAAAATCGGATCGGCGCTGCTCGTCGATCCCGACGGCGCGGTGCGGCGCGACTGGCTCACCGGCATCGCCGCCGATATTGCGGCGCGCACGCGGGCGGGCCAGCAGGTCGCCGTCGTCTCGTCGGGCGCGATCGCGCTCGGCGCGCGGCGGCTGGGGCTGGCCAAGGGCGGACGTGGAAGCCTTGAGGATGCGCAGGCCGCTGCAGCGACCGGGCAGATCGCGCTAAGCCAGGTCTGGGCCGAAGTGCTCGGCGGCGAAGGACTGACCGCGGCGCAGATGCTCGTCACCTTGGACGATCTCGAGCATCGTCGCCGTTACCTTAACGCCGCGGCGACGCTCGACCGGCTGTTGTCGCTGGGGGTCGTGCCGGTGATCAACGAGAATGACAGCGTCGCGACCGAGGAAATTCGCTTCGGCGATAACGACCGGCTCGCGGCTCGCGTCGCGCAGGCGGCGGGCGCAGGCGGGGTAATCCTGCTCAGCGATATCGACGGGCTGTACGACCGCAACCCCGCGCAGCCCGGCGCCGTGCACATCGCACGGGTCGAGCGGATCAATGCGGCGATCGAGGCGATGGCCGACACCGGATC
Organism: Sphingopyxis sp. GW821-FHT12C06; assembly: GCF_058807415.1. NCBI lineage: Bacteria > Pseudomonadati > Pseudomonadota > Alphaproteobacteria > Sphingomonadales > Sphingopyxidaceae > Sphingopyxis > Sphingopyxis sp. GW821-FHT12C06. Next base: position 221,534 of record NZ_JBXAQR010000006.1, read on the forward strand.
GGCGTCGGGAATGGGGTCGGGCGGCATGGTGTCGAAGATCGCAGCGGCGCGCATCGCCAACGCGGCGGGCGCGCATCTGGCGATCGCGTCGGGCCACATCGCGCATCCGCTGTCGACCGCAGCGCGGCATACGCTTTTCGTCGCCGAAAAGGGCGCCAGCGCGCGCAAGGCATGGCTCGCGGGCGGGCTGACCGCCAAGGGGCGGCTGAGCATCGACGCGGGCGCCGCGAAGGCGTTGCAGGGCGGCGCGAGCCTGCTCGCCGCCGGCGTCACCGCCGCGACCGGCGATTTCGTGCGCGGCGACATTCTGGACATCGCCGGCGCCGACGGGCGTGTCGTCGCGCGCGGCCTCGCCGAGTATCCAGCCGCAGACGCCAACGCGATCCTCGGCCTCGGTCGCGATGCGCAGGAAGCGACGCTCGGCTATGCCCCGCGCGCCGCGATGGTCCACCGCGACCATATGGTGCTGCTATAACGACGCCCGTGCTCGCGATGACCGGCGCGACCGGTTTCGTCGGCGGCGCAACGATGCGCGACGCGATTGCCGCCGGCTGGCACGTCCGCGCGCTCACCCGCCGCCCGCAGCCCGAACGCGAGGGCGTCACTTGGATCGCGGGCGCACTCGATCAGCCCAATAGCCTCGCCGAAATGGCGGCGGGCAGCGACGTTGCCATGCATATCGCGGGGGTCGTAAACGTACCCACGCGCGCGGCGTTTGAGGCGGGAAATGCCACCGCGACCGGCCATGTCGTCGATGCCGCGCGCAATGCGGGCGTCACCCGCTTTATCCATGTCTCGTCGCTCACCGCGCGCGAGCCCCAGGTTTCAAACTATGGCTGGTCGAAAGCGCGCGCCGAAACCATCGTCCAGGCAAGCGGGCTCGACTGGACGATCGTGCGCCCGCCTGCGGTGTTCGGCCCCGGCGACACAGAGATGCTCGACCTGTTCCGCATGGCGCAGCGCGGCATCGCGCTGGTGCCGTCGGGGCGTATGTCGGCCATCTATGTCGATGAACTCGCGCGCCTGCTCGTCGCGCTCGCCGCCGACCGCGAGGTGAGCGTCGGCGCGATCTATGAGCCCGACGATGGCCGCAAGACCGGCTGGTCACATCGCGGTTTTTCCCGCGCGGTCGGCCGCGCGGTCGGCCGCAACCGAATCGCGGCGCTGGGCGTTCCAGCAACCTTGCTCAAGGCCACCGGACAGCTCGACAAGCTGGTGCGCCGCAGCCGCGCCAAGCTGACCCCCGACCGCGCAAATTATATCGCGCATCCCGACTGGGTCGCCACTGAAGGCGCCTGCCCGCCCACCGACCTGTGGCGCCCCGAAATCAACACCGATGACGCGCTGGCGGAAACCGTCCGCTGGTATCGCCAAAAAAACTGGCTCTGACGTCGCCGATAGGCCGCCGCCGCCCGCCGGTCGAAGCGTGCATTGCCAACGGCGGGGCGCATCCCTAGGTTTACCGTTATGACCGAAACCACCGCCAACACCCCGAACGACCCCGCCGGCCCTTGGGCGATCCCGGTACGCCGGCCGCTTCCCGGCGACGACCAGCCAAAGCGCGGCACCAGCTTTCCGCGCAAAGTGTGGAACTTGCTCGTCGCGATCAAGGACGGGTTGGCACTGGTCTTCCTGCTGCTTTTCTTCGTCGCACTTTTCGCCCTGCTCACGGGGCGCCCCAATGCGGGGCTTCCGGTCAGCCAGGGGGCGCTGGTGATCGACCTCGATGGCGTGGTGTCCGAACAGCCTGCCGAGATCGACACGGTTGCAGCGCTGTCGGGCGGCAAGCAGCTCAAGGAGTTCCGCGTGCGCGATGTCGTCCACGCGCTCGAAACCGCCGCTGACGACCAGCGGATCACCTCGGTCGTCCTCGACCTCGATCGCTTCCTTGGCGGCGGACAGGTTTCGCTCGCCGAGATCGGCCAGGCGATCGACAAGGTGCGCGCCAAGAAGAAACCGGTTCTCGCCTTTGCTACCGCTTACACCACCGACAGCTATCAGATCGCGGCGCATGCCAGCGAAGTCTGGGCCGACAGCATCGGCGGCGTCGCCATCGCCGGTCCCGGCGGGTCGCGGCTCTACTATAAGGGGTTGATCGACCGGCTGGGCGTCACCGCGAACATCTATCGTGTCGGCACGTTCAAGAGCGCGGTCGAACCCTATCTGCGCAGCGACCAGTCGCCCGAGGCGAAGGAAGCCGACCTCGCCTATGCTGGCGCGTTGTGGGAAAATTGGCTGACCGACGTCAAAAAGGCGCGGCCGCAGGCCAGGATCGACGCCTATGTCGCCGACACGGCAGGCGCAGTGCGCGCGGCAGGCAATGACCTTTCCAAAGCTTCGCTCGACGCCGGGCTCATCGACAAGCTGGGCAGCCGCATGGCGTTCAACAACCGCGTGACCGAGATCAGCGGCGCCTATGACGATAGTCAGCCGTGGAATTTCAACGCGATCCCGCTCGAAAACTGGGTCGCCGCCAATCCTCCGCAGGAGAAGGGTAGCGCAATCGCGATCGTTCCGGTGGTCGGCGAGATCATCGACGGCGAAGCCCCGACCGGCGTCGCGGGCGGGGACACCATCGCGCAGCATATCCTCGACGCGATATCCGACAGCAACGTCAAAGCTATCGTCCTGCGCGTCGATTCGCCGGGTGGATCGGTGCTTGCGTCAGAAAATATCCGACAGGCGCTGCTCGCCGCCAAGGCGAAGAAGCTGCCGATTGTCGTATCGATGGCCAATGTCGCCGCATCGGGCGGATATTGGATATCGACCCCCGCCGACCGCATCTTCGCCGAGCCGGAGACGATCACAGGATCAATCGGCGTGTTCGGTATCTTGCCAAGCTTCGACAAGGCCCTTGCCAAGGTCGGCGTGACGACTGACGGGATCAGCACGACACCGCTGTCCGGCCAGCCCGATATTTTGGGCGGGGTGAACGATGAGTTTAACGCGCTGGCGCAGGCGAGCATCGAGGATGTCTACGGCCGCTTCACCGGCCTCGTCGCCAAAAGCCGCAAGCAGCCGCTCGAGAAGATTCAGCAAATCGCCGAAGGGCGCGTCTGGGCGGGCGGCACCGCGCGCCAGATCGGCCTGGTTGACCAGTTCGGCGGCCTGCCCGACGCGATGGCCGACGCCGCCAAACGCGCAGGCGTCAAGGGCGACTTCCATGCCAAATATTTCGAAGATGAGCCGAGCGAATTTTCTAAGCTACTCGGGACGCTCACTGGCGCCGAGCAAGAGACGGCGGCCGCGCCGCGCGGCTGGTTCGGCATCGCCGCGATGAACCGCCAGCTGGCCGAACGGCGGCTGGCGCAGGATTTGACGCTACTGACGCAAGCGGGATCGGTGCAGGCGTCGTGCCTCGACTGCCGCGCCTACCTGCCCGCCGTGCCGCGGCCGGGAACGGTCGAAGCGAAGGGCTTCCTCGCGACGCTGGCGCTGCTGCTGCGCTGAGTCCCCCTCCCGCTTGGTAGGGGAGGGTCTGTTTCGGCCGCCCCTTTTTGCCTACATGCTCTCCCCCGACCCCTCCCACAAAATGGGAGGGGAGAATTCAGGCCGGGACGGCTGCCATAGCGCGGATGTGCCCAGCAATCGCGTCAGCCATCGTGTCGACCAGCCCCAGTGGCAGGTCGTGCCCCATGCCCGGGATCGTCATCAACCGCGCGCCCGCAATATTGTCGGCGGTATCGCGCCCGCCCGCGATCGGCACCAGCGGATCGGCCTCGCCGTGAATCACCAAGGTCGGCGCCTTGATATTCTTCAGCATCGCACGCCGGTCGCCGTCGGCGACGATCGCAGCCATCTGCCGTGCGACGCCCTGCGGGTACCAGCCACGTTCGAAATCAGCGCGCACGCGGCGCTGCAACCGGTCCTCGTCAGCGGGATAGCCGGGGCTGCCGATCACCCGCGCGGCGCGAACCGAAAAAGCGATCATATCCTCAGGCGCACCGCTCATCGGCCGGCTGGTGAGCACGCGCATCGCTTCCTTGTCGGAACGCGGCAGGCGCCGGTTGCCGGTGGTCGACATGATCGACGTCAGCGACAAGGCCCGCTCGGGATAACGCGCCGCAATATGCTGCGAAATCATCCCACCCATCGACACGCCAACGATATGCGCGCGCTCGACGCCCAGATGATCGAGCAGCGCAATGCCGTCGGCGGCCATGTCGGCAAGCGTATATGCCGAACGGATCGGCAGGCCGAGCACCGACTTCACCACCATCCATTTGATGTTCGGCACCCCCGCCGCATCGAAGCGCGACGACAGGCCGACATCGCGATTGTCATAGCGAATGGTGCGAAAACCGCGCTGGTTCAGCGCATCGACAAACTCTTCGGGCCACAGCGTCAATTGCCCGCCCAGCCCCATCACCAACAGGATGACCGGCGCATCACGCGGCCCCTTATCCTCAAAAGTGATGCTGATGCCGTTGATCGTCGCTTGCTCGGTTTTCATGCTGCGGAAATCCTTTGCCGGAATCTCCACATCATGACCCGACTGACGCGCACGTCAAGCAGACTGGCCTATCCGCTTTTGGGATCGCGATAAGATGGTAGCGCCAGCGACCAGCGGATCGCCGCGCCGCGCAGGAGAAATCCGGCAGTCGCGCCGACTATCGCCGCGGCCGCCGTCCCGGCGCCGAGCCAGAGCAGCAGCAGGAACAGCGCCGACGCCAATGCAGCGGCAGTGACGTAGATTTCAGGCCGCACGATGATCGAGGGGACGCCCGCAAGGATGTCGCGGATCGTCCCGCCGACGCACCCGGTGATCACTCCCATCAACAGCGCGGGGGCGGGCGGGACGCCCCACGCCAAAGCCTTGGCCGTCCCGAACACGGCGTAGGCCGCGAGCCCGACCGCATCGGCCCATTCGAGCAATTGCCCCTGCCACCAGCGTTCGGGGGTCACCCAGACGATCAACGCGATCGCTAGACACGCCGCCGCGATAGCGCCGTCCTGCACCCAAAACACCGGCGCACCGATCAACAAATCGCGCACGCTGCCGCCGCCGACGCCTGTGACCAGCGCGAAGAAGGCGGCGGTCACCAATGTCTGACGGAGCCGCACCGCCATCAATGCACCCGACAGTGCGAACACGCTGATCCCCGCCAGATCGAGCAGGCGGATCAGCAGCGCATTGTCGACGTCAGGCATCGTCAGCGGCTATTTCGCGACGGGGCGGACGCCGCCGATGATGGACAGGACGATCGCCGACACTGCGTTGCGGATCGCGGGTTCAGGCTGCGGCGCAAAAAAGGGCGAATGATTGGTCGGCACGGGTTGGCCCTTTGCCTTCAGATCGGCAAGCGTCTTGGGGTCATAGCCCCCGATACCGAAGAAGAGCGACGGAACGCCCGCATCGACAAATTCGGAAAAATCCTCGCTCGCCGACATCGGGGCGACGCTCGCCGGCACGAACACCAGACCCTTGCCGAACACCGGCTTCAGCGCCGCCGCACCCGCTGCCGCCATGCTTTCGTCGTTCACCAGCGCACCCGTGCCGCCCAGATAGGTAATCGTCGGTTCCGGCGCATTGCCCATTTGCGCCGAGGCCTTCGCCGCGCGCGCGGTGCCGCTCTTGAGCAGTTCGCGCACCTCGGGGGCATGCGAGCGTAGATTGGCCTTCACCTCGGCGCTGTCTGGGATGATGTTGGGCGCACTGCCCGCGTTGATTGCACCGATCGTCAGCACCCCGAATGCCGCGGGATCCTTTTCGCGGCTGATCACCGTCTGAACATCGGTCACGAAACGCGCGGCGATGGGGATCGGATCAATCGTCGCCGCCGGCATCGAGCCATGACCGCCGCGTCCATGGAAAATGATCGAATAGCTGTCCGACGCCGCCGACGAGGCGCCCGCCTTGATCGCGACGGTGCCGACCGGCAAGTTTGAAACATGCGCAGCAAAACCGAAATCGGGGCGTGGAAAACGCGTCAGCAGCCCGTCGTCGAGCATCGCGCGTGCGCCCTTCAGCGTTTCCTCGGCAGGCTGGCCGATCAGAACGATCGTCCCTGACCAGCTATCGCGCATCGCCGTCAACGCTTGCGCGACGCCGATCAGATAAGTGACATGGGTATCGTGGCCGCAGGCATGCATCGCGGGCACATCCTTGCCCTCATAGGTTGCGCGCGCCTTGCTGGCATAAGGAAGCCCGGTCTTTTCCTCCATCGGCAACGCGTCCATGTCGGCGCGCACGAGGATCGTCGGCCCCTCGCCATTCTTCAGCACCGCGACGACGCCAGTCCCGCCAACCCTTTCGTTCACGGTAAAGCCGGCCTTGCGCAAATGCTGCGCAAGGATACCCGCGGTGCGAACCTCCTGCATCCCCAGTTCGGGATGCAGGTGCAGATCCTTGTAGATCGCGTCGAGCGCCGGATAATTTTTGTCGAGCAGCGCAGTCAGCCGCGCGTTTGCCGCCACGAGGTCCGGGGCGGCCTGCGCCGCCCCGCTTGAGAAAAATGTGACGAACGAAGCCGCCGCCAGGAGCCAGTGCTTCGTCGTCATATTTTTCTCCCCCGGCATTTTCGTCAGATGTGGATCGGCTTGCCCGTGACCGCCATCGCCGCTTCCTTGATTGCCTCGCTGTGCGTCGGATGCGCATGGCAGGTGTAGGCGATGTCTTCCGACGTTGCGCCAAATTCCATCGCCTGTGCGGCCTGCGCGATCATCGTGCCCGCGACGCTGGCGATGACCCAGACGCCGAGGACGCGATCGCTCTTGGCGTCGGCGATCACCTTCACGAAGCCATCGGGCTCATGATTGGTCTTGGCGCGGCTGTTCGCCATCATCGGGAATTTGCCGACCTTGACCTCACCGCGTTCCTTCGCCTGCTCTTCGGTCAGGCCGACGCCGGCAATTTCGGGCATCGTGTAGACGACCGACGGAATGACATCGTGATTCACGATGCCGGTCTGGCCCGCGATATTTTCGGCGCAGGCGATACCTTCGTCTTCAGCCTTGTGCGCGAGCATCGGGCCGGGAACGACGTCGCCGATTGCCCAGATGCCGGGAACCGAAGTGCGGAAATCATGATCGGTTTCGATCTGACCGCGCTGGTTGGTCGCAAGCCCCGCCTTGTCGAGCGCGAGGCCGTCGGTGTTCGGACGCCGCCCGATTGACACCAGCACGACGTCGGCTTCGAGCGTTTCCGCATCACCGCCGGCCGCAGGTTCGAGCGTCAGAACGGCTTTCTTGCCCTTGACCTCAGCCTTGGTGACCTTGGTCTTCAGCTTGAATTCGACACCCTGCTTCTTGAAGATCTTGTTCGCTTCCTTGCGGACGTCGCCGTCCATGCCGGGCAGAATCTGGTCGAGGAATTCGACGCAGGTGACCTTGGCACCAAGACGGCGCCACACGCTACCGAGTTCGAGCCCGATCACGCCGCCGCCGATGACGACCATATGTCCGGGAACCTTGGCGAGTTCGAGCGCGCCGGTTGAATCGACGATGATCTGCTTGTCATTGTCGACCTCGACGCCGGGAAGCGGAGTCACCGACGAGCCGGTTGCGATGATGATATTCTTCGCACGCACGGCCTTGCCCGCGACCTCGACCGTGTCATTGGAGGTGAACTTCGCATAGCCCTTCAGCCAATCGATCTTGTTCTTCTTGAACAGAAATTCGATTCCGCCGGTCAGGCCCTTGACCGCATCCTTGCGCTGGCCCTGCATGGTGGGCAGATCGAGTTCGGGCTTCACCTTGATGCCCATCGCCGCCATCGCGCCGTCGGCTGCCGCTTCATAATATTCCGACGCGTGGAGCATCGCTTTCGACGGGATGCAGCCGACGTTGAGGCAGGTACCGCCCAGCGTCTCGCGCCCTTCGGCGCAAGCGGTCTTGAGGCCCAGCTGCGCGGCGCGGATCGCCGCGACATAACCGCCGGGACCGGCACCGATGACAAGGACGTCGTAGTCGTAATCAGCCATTTTTCGTTCCTTTACCCCACGGGGGATTGGGGGAGAAATTCTTAGAGGTCGATGAGGAGGCGCGTCGGATCCTCGATCGCTTCCTTGATCGTCTTGAGGAAGGTCACCGCTTCGCGGCCGTCGATCAGGCGATGGTCATAGCTGAGTGCGATGTACATCATCGGGCGCGCAACAATCTGTCCGTCGCGGACGACCGGACGATCCTCGATGCGATGGAGACCAAGCACAGCCGACTGCGGCGGGTTGATGATCGGGGTCGACATCAGACCGCCGAAAACGCCTCCGTTGGAGATGGTGAAAGTGCCGCCGGTCATGTCGTCCATGGTCAGCGTGCCTTCCTTGGCGCGCTTGCCTAGGTCGGCGATGGCCTTTTCGATTTCGGCAAAGCTCATCGCATCGGCGTTGCGGACGATCGGGACGACCAGGCCGTTCGGCGCGCTGACCGCGACCGACACGTCCAGATAGTCGTGATAAACGATTTCATCGCCATCGATGCGCGCGTTGACCGCCGGAATATCATGCGCCGCGAGCGCCACCGCCTTGGTGAAGAAGCTCATGAAGCCCAGACGGACGCCATGCTTCTTTTCAAAGCTGTCGCGATATTTTTCGCGCGTCGCCATCACCGCCGACATGTCGACGTCGTTGAAAGTCGTCAGCATCGCCGCCGTATCCTGCGCCGCCTTCAACCGCTTGGCGATTGTCTGGCGCATACGCGTCATCTTGACGCGTTCCTCGCGGCGGCCCGGCGTACCGGCCGCAACCGGAGCAGCGGCGACAGGCGCGGGCGCCGGAGCGGCCACATCGGGTGCAGCGCTCGCAGCAGCGAGCACATCTTCCTTGGTCAGCCGGCCGTCCTTGCCGCTACCCTTGATCTTGGTCGGGTCGACGCCATGCTCGAGCACCAGGCGGCGTACCGCGGGCGAGAGCGTCGTGACGCCGTCACCATGCTCTTCGGCCGTTGCGGCAGGAGCCGGTGCAGCGGCTTCGGCCTTCGCGGCGGGAGTCGCGGCCTTGCCGGCGCCGGCCTCGATCACCGCGATCACCGCGCCGACATTGACGGTGTCGCCGACCGCCGCAACCTGCTGGCCCATCACGCCCGCAACCGGTGAGGGAACTTCAACCGCGACTTTGTCTGTCTCGAGGCTCGCGATCGGCTCATCGACGGCGACCGCATCGCCCGGCTGCTTCAGCCATTCGCCGATCGTCGCTTCGGTCACGCTTTCGCCCAGCGTAGGGACTTTGACTTCGGTGCTCATCGTTTCTTCTCTTCGTTGTTCCCCCGCGAAGGCGGGGGTCCATCATCTGACCCTGGGTGATGGGCCTCCGCCTTCGCGGAAACACACCGGTGTAAACAGTCCTACTTACTCTTGGCCCGGCGGATTTCCGCGCGGACGTTCAGGCCGAGCGCGTCGGCGACCAGCGCCGACTGTTCGGTCTGGTGCCGACTCATCAGGCCCGTCGCGGGCGAAGCCGCGGCGGCGCGGCCCGCATAACGCGGTCGCATGCCCTTCTTGCCCGCCTCGGTCAGCGCGTCCTCGATCAGCTCGTTGACGAAGAACCAGCTGCCATTGTTGCGCGGTTCTTCCTGCGCCCAGACAACCTCTTCCAGCTTCGGCATCCGCTTGAGGCGCACCGCGAGCGGGTCACCCGGGAAGGGATAGATTTGCTCGATGCGGATCACCGTCGTGTCGGTCAGTTCGGCAGCGTCGCGCGCTTCCATCAGATCATAACCGACCTTGCCCGAGCACAGGACAACGCGCTTGATATCGGCGTCGGCTGGCGGGGTGCGATCGGACATGATGCGACGGAAATGCGCATCGCCGATGAAGTCCGAGCGCTGCGACACCGCCAGCTTGTGGCGGAGCAGCGATTTGGGCGTCATTATGATCAGCGGCTTGCGGAACGAGCGCAGCATCTGGCGGCGCAGGACGTGGAAATAGTTCGACGGGGTCGAAATATTGCACACTTGGATATTGTCGCCCGCGCACAGTTGCAGGAAGCGTTCGAGACGCGCCGAGCTATGCTCGGGGCCCTGACCTTCATAACCGTGCGGCAACAGCATCACGAGGCCATTGGCGCGCAGCCACTTGGCTTCACCTGACGCAATGAACTGGTCGATCATGATCTGCGCACCATTGGCGAAATCGCCAAACTGCGCTTCCCAGAGCACGAGGCTCTTCGGATCGGCCATGGCATAGCCATATTCGAAACCGAGCACGCCATATTCGGACAAGGGGCTGTCGAGCACCTCAAACCGGCCGTGCGGCACGGTGGTCAGCGGCACATATTTGCGCTCATCCTTCTGGTCGACCCAGACGGCGTGACGCTGGCTGAAGGTGCCGCGACCCGAATCCTGACCCGACAGGCGGACCTGATAGCCTTCGCTGAGCAAGGTGCCAAAGGCAAGCTGCTCGGCGGTCGACCAGTCGAACACTTCCTTGTCGCTCTTGTCGGCGAACATCGCACCGCGCGCGTCGATGACGCGGCGCAGCGTCTTGTGCACCTCCAGATCGTCCGGAATCGTCGTCATCGTGCGGCCGATCGAATCGAACAATTTGTCGCTGACCCCGGTCGGGATATTGCGGCGCGCATTTTCGGGGTCGGCGGGGGCATGGAGCCCCGACCAGCGCCCGGCGAACCAGTCGGCCTTGTTCGGCTTATAGCTTTTCGCGGCCTCGAAATCGTCTTCGAGCCGGGCGACGAATTCGGCGCGGCGGGCATCGGCCCAGCTCGCGTCGATCACGCCTTCGCCTTCCAGCTTGGCCGCGCACAGTTGCGACACCGGCGGATGCTGGCGGATGATGCCGTACATCAAAGGCTGGGTGAACGAAGGCTCGTCGCCTTCATTGTGGCCGAAGCGGCGATAGCACCACATGTCGATCACGACATCGCGCTTGAACTGCTGACGAAAATCGATCGCCAGCTTGCACGCGAAGGTCACCGCTTCGGGATCGTCGCCGTTGACGTGGAGGATCGGCGCCATCACGCCCTTCGCCACATCGGACGGATAGGGCGACGAGCGCGCATATTGCGGGCTGGTCGTGAAACCGATCTGGTTGTTGACGATAAAGTGGAGGCAGCCGCCGGTGTTGTAACCGCGGATGCCCGAGAAGCCGAGGCATTCCCAAACGATCCCCTGCCCCGCAAACGCCGCGTCGCCGTGGATCAGCACGGGCAGCACCTGCTCATGCTTGGCCAGATCGTCGCGGACCACCTGCTGCGCGCGCACCTTGCCGAGCACGACCGGATCGGCCGCTTCGAGGTGCGACGGGTTGGGGACCAGCGACATATGCACCGACGCCCCGCCAAATTCGCGGTCGGTCGAGGTGCCAAGATGATATTTGACGTCGCCCGAACCGCCGATGTCGTCGGGGTTCGCCGATCCGCCGGCGAATTCATGGAAGATCACTTGATACGGCTTCGCCATGACGTTCGCGAGCATGTTGAGCCGTCCGCGATGCGCCATGCCATAGACGATCTCTCGCACGCCATATTGGGCGCCATATTTGATGATCGCTTCCATCGCGGGGATCATGCTTTCGCCGCCGTCGAGGCCGAAACGCTTGGTCCCGACATATTTGCGCGCGAGGAATTTTTCCCACTCTTCGGCCTGGATCACCTTGCTCAGGATGGCGCGTTTGCCCTCGACCGAGAATTCGATGATCTTGTCAGCGCCTTCCATCCGTTCCTGCAGGAACTGACGCTCTTCGATGTCGGCGATATGCATATATTCGAGGCCGACATTGCCGCAGTAATTGGCGCGCAGGATCGCGACGATTTCGCGAATCGTCGCCTTTTCGAGGCCCAGCGCGCCGCCGATGAACACCGGGCGGTCCTGGTCGGCGCCGACGAAGCCGTGGAATTCGGGCGTGAGGTCCGCAGGCAATTCGCGCGTGCTGAGCCCGAGCGGATCAAGATTAGCTGCGAGATGGCCGCGCACACGATAGGTGCGGATCAGCATCATCGCGCGGATGGAATCGTCGGCGGCGCGTTCGACTTCGGCGCTCGACAGCGCGGCACCCGCCTTGGCCGCAGCGGCCTTGACCGCGACCTGCATCTGCTGCGGGTCGAGCGCGGCGGTCAGGTCGTCGCTGTCGATCTGCGGCCAGTTTTTCGGCGCCCAGCTGGGGCCGGCCTGCGGTTCGTCGATGTCAAAGCTCTGTCGTTCGAGGTTCATAATCTCTTCCATTCTCTCAAGAGAAATGGCTTCCGGGGGAGGATGATTGGGGAAGGAACGCCCGCCGGCAAAATGCGTTGCCGGCGGGCAGTCCCTCAGACGCGTTCCTTCAGCACTTCGGCGAGCGTGGTGCCGAGTTCCGACGGGCTGGCCGACACGGTGATGCCGGCAGCTTCCATCGCCGCAATTTTGCTTCCGGCGTCGCCCTTGCCGCCCGACACGATCGCACCGGCGTGACCCATGCGGCGTCCCGGAGGAGCGGTCAGACCGGCGATGAAGCCGACCATCGGCTTTTTGCGGCCGCGCTTGGCTTCGTCGATCAGGAATTGCGCGGCTTGTTCTTCAGCGTCGCCGCCGATTTCGCCGATCATGATGATCGACTTGGTCGCGTCATCAGCAAGGAACAGTTCGAGCATGTCGATGAAGTTGGTGCCGTTGACCGGATCGCCGCCGATGCCGACTGCGGTCGTCTGACCCAGGCCGACGTTCGAGGTCTGGAACACCGCTTCATAGGTGAGCGTGCCCGAGCGCGAGACGACGCCGACGCTGCCCTTTTTGAAGATGCTGCCGGGCATGATGCCGATCTTGCATTCTTCGGGGGTCAGAACACCGGGACAGTTGGGGCCAATGAGGCGTGATTTCGAACCCGAAAGCGCGCGCTTCACCTTGACCATGTCGAGCACCGGAATGCCTTCGGTGATGCAGACGATCAGTTCCATCTCGGCGTCGATTGCCTCAAGGATCGAGTCGGCAGCGAACGGCGGCGGAACATAGATGCAGCTCGCGGTCGCGCCGGTGACGGCCTTCGCTTCGGCGACGGTGTTGAAGTTCGGCAGGCCGATATGGGTCGTGCCGCCCTTGCCCGGGGTCACGCCGCCGACCATCTTCGTGCCATAGGCCAGCGCCTGTTCGGTGTGGAAGGTGCCGGTCGCACCCGTCATCCCCTGGGTGATGACCTTGGTATTCTTGTCGATCAGGATGGACATATTCAAATCTCCTAGGGGAGGGTCAGGAAGCTCTTTGGCTCGAACCTGACACGCTAATACGGGATTGCAACCCGTCCGGCATGACGCCGGACGGGTTGGTGTCATCAAGCGAGGCTGGGATCCAGCGCCTTGCAAGCATCGAGCAGTTCCTTGACCGCATCGACCGAAACCTGAAGGCCGGCCTTGTCTTCGTCATCGAGTGCGATCTCAACGATCTTCTCGACGCCGCCGGCGCCGATCAGCACCGGAACGCCAACATAGAGGCCGTCGAGGCCGTACTGGCCGTCAACATAGGCAGCGCAGGGCAGGATGCGCTTCTGGTCGCCAAGATAAGCTTCGGCCATCGCGATGCCCGAAGCAGCCGGAGCGTAGAAAGCCGAACCAGTGCCAAGCAGCGCGACGATTTCGCCGCCGCCGCCGCGGGTACGCTTGACGATCGCATCGATCTTTTCCTGGCTCGACAGGCCCATTTTGACGAGATCGGGAACGGGGATGCCGTTGACCGTCGAATAGCGCGTGACGGGAACCATCGTGTCGCCATGACCGCCGAGGACGAAGGTGTTCACATCCTTGACCGACACGTCGAACTCGTCGGCGATGAAGTGGCTGAAGCGCGCCGAATCGAGCACGCCGGCCATGCCGACGACCTTGTTGTGCGGCAGGCCCGAGAACTCGCGCAGCGCCCACACCATCGCATCGAGCGGGTTGGTGATGCAGATGACGAAGGCGTCGGGGGCGTTGGCCTTGATGCCTTCGCCGACGGCCTTCATGACTTTCAGGTTGATGCCGAGCAGATCGTCGCGGCTCATCCCCGGCTTGCGGGCGACGCCAGCGGTAACGATGATGACGTCGGCGCCGGCGATGTCGGCATAGTCGTTGGTGCCGGTGATCTTGGCGTCAAAGCCCTGGACCGGAGCGACCTGCGACAGATCGAGCGCCTTGCCCTGCGGCACGCCTTCGACCACGTCGAACAGAACGACGTCGCCGAGTTCCTTCTGCGCGGCAAGGAGCGCCAACGTCCCGCCGATGTTCCCGGCTCCGATCAAAGCGATTTTCTTGCGTCCCATAGCGCGCGGCACTCCCTTCCTGGCAAGCCCGGCAATGCGTCACAGATCGACGGAGGCACGGGCTTAAACCCCTTGTCGATCCCACTGATGGGGTCGCCCCTACGCCGATTCCCTTAAGGAAACAACTACGAAAAGGCCGAAAAACTCCCTATTTTTGCTAATAGTTCGCAATAACTATAAGGCAAGCTAGCGAAACTCACAGATGGGCGCTGCAACCACCTTCGGCAAGAGCGGGGAACTGCAATCGTATCTCCATGAGGGTTAACCCGCTCTTATCCCACGCCGGCTAGACTGGCAGGAATGACGCGCGCAATCATCAGTTTCGACACCGAATTGTCGGCGGGCCTGTATCAACGGGGCGCCGACGCGCGCGCCAATTTCGAGAGCTCGATTCTCGGCCGCTGCCGCGATGGCGACTATGGCATCCACTTCCAGATGGACATGCTTGAACGCTTTGGGCTGAACGGCGTGTTCTTTGTCGATCCCATGCCCGCGCTGGTTTATGGCCCCGCTGTCGTCGATATGATCGTTCAGCCAATCGTCGCCCGCGGGCATGAAGTGCAATTGCATATCCACACCGAATGGCTGGCCTTCGCGCGCTTCAACCCAGCGGGCCGGCTGACCGGGCGCAACATCGGCGACTTTCCGCTGCCCAAACAGAAGAAGCTGATCGCGCTCGCCCGCGACATTTTGGTCGGGGCCGGTGCGCCGATGCCGACGGCGTTTCGCGCCGGAAACTTCGGCGCCAATGACGATACGTTGAGCGCGCTAGCCGCGCTCGGCTTTCGCTTCGACAGCAGCTTCAACGGCGCGTATCGCAGCCACGGCTGCGCCATCTCGCTCGACCCCGGCGATGTCGGCATGCGCCACCATCTTGGTGTGTGCGAAGTGCCGGTCAGCGGCCTGATGGAACGCTCCGACCGCTTCCGTCCGGCACAGCTTTGCGCGATGTCCGAGGAAGAAATGCGCGACGCGCTCGACCATAGCGCAGCCAGCGGCGCGATCCAGTTTTCGGCCTTCAGCCACAGTTTCGAGCTGCTCAGCCGCGACCGCGAAGTGCCGAACCACCTCGCCATCGCGCGAATGGAGGCGCTGTGCCGCGCCGTCGCCAACGATCCGCGCATCGACAGCGGTGGCTTTGCTACCCTGCCCGCTCCGCCCGCGCGGCCGGTCCGAATCGCGGTTGCCGCGCCGCGGCCGCTACGCACGCTGCGCCGCACGATCGAACAGGGGATCGGCCATCTGGCACATGAGGTGCGTTACGTCCGCGACCTCATCGCCGTGACGGTTCATTCATCGCGCTGGGGCAAGATCGCCAGCGGCGTCCTGCTGGTCGTGGCTTAGGCCGCAGGCATCCCGTCGGCGGGTCCATGGCCCAGCGCCAGGTAATCGTCGGACTGCATTTCGGCGAGGCGACTCGCGGTCCGCTCAAACTCGAAAGCCCCGTCGCCCGCGACATATAGCGCATCGGGCATCGCCGCCGCGCTCGCGAGCAGCTTGACCCGATATTCGTAAAGCGCGTCGATCAGCGTGACGAAGCGCGCCGCCTCGTTGCGATTGTCGGGGCCCATTTTCGGGATGCCGACGATGATGACGGCATGGAATTGCCGGGCGATCGCCAGATAGTCCGACGCCCCGCGCGCCTCGGCACACAGCCGCTTGAACGAAAAGACCGCGACGCCCTTCAGCGCCTTGGGAACATGCAGCATACGCCCGCCGCCGACGTCGAGCTCGAGCGTCGGGACATGCGCGCGATCCTCGGGTGGATAGTCGGTCAGGCGAAAGAAGGCGGCCGACAGCGCCGCGCTCGCCACATCGTCGGCGGGCACGAACCAGCGCGCGCCGTCGCCGAGTCGGTCGCGGCGATAATCGGTCGGACCATTGAGCCCCATCACGTCGAGCTTTTGTTCGACCAGCGCGATGAAAGGCAGGAAATGCTCGCGGTTGAGCCCGTCCTTGTAGAGATCCTTGGGCGGACGGTTCGAGGTCGCGACGACGGTCACCCCGCGCTCGATCAGCGCGGTGAACAGGCGCGACAATATCATCGCATCGGCGCTGTTGTTGACCACCATTTCATCAAAGGCGAGGCAGCGAACGTCCGCAACCAGCGCGTCGGCAACCAGCGGAATCGGATCGCCGCTCTCGCTTTTGCGTACCTCGCGCATCCGCGCGTGAACGTCGAGCATGAAGGCGTGGAAATGAACGCGCCGTTTGCGCTGGATGCGCAGCGCATCGTAAAACAGGTCCATCAGCATCGACTTGCCGCGCCCGACCGCGCCCCAAAGATAGACGCCGCGCGGCGCCTCTGGCTTGCGGCCAGTCAGACGCCAGAGCAGGCTGCCACGCGGCGGCGCCGCTTCCAGCTCTTGTTGCAGACGGTTCAGCCGCTCGGCGGCGGCGCGTTGCTCGGGGTCGGGGCGCAGTTCACCGCCAGCGACCAATGCGTCATAGGCCGAAAGCACCGACATCAGCCGCGGTCCTTGCTCGCCTTGCGAATCGTACCGGCAAAACTCAGCACAATATGCTCATCGCCTTCGCCTTGGACAACGAGGCCGCGCAAGAAGATCAGTCGCCCGGTTTCGCGCACCAATTCGACCACGGCATCGAGCGGCTCACCTATACGCCCCGCACCGACAAATTGGGTCGACAGATCGAGCGTCACCGAATGGCCGGCGTTGAGCGAGCCGAATTGATGCGACGCCGCGAACAGCGCGATGTCGACGAGCGCCAGCGTCACCGCGCCATGGACATTGTCGCCCAGATTGCTGTGCTTGCGCTCGGGAAGCATCCGCACCCGCGCGCACGGCCGGCCGTCGGGGGTCGGCGACTCGGCACGCACCGACAGCGGTTCGATGAAGCTGTTGAAGCGGCTCGGATCCTTCAGGTTCCAGCTGAGCCAACCGCCTTCCAGCGCCTCGGCGCTGAAATGGTCCGCGCGGCGTGGTTCCTCGATCCCGTCGTTCACACCTGCCGCTCGGCCACCAGTTTCTTGACCTCGGCGATTGCGCGCGCGGGGTTAAGACCCTTGGGGCACGCGTTGGCGCAGTTCATGATCGTGTGACAGCGATAGAGGCGGAAAGGATCTTCGAGCTCATCGAGGCGCTCAC
Source organism: Sphingopyxis sp. GW821-FHT12C06 (assembly GCF_058807415.1). Lineage (NCBI taxonomy): Bacteria > Pseudomonadati > Pseudomonadota > Alphaproteobacteria > Sphingomonadales > Sphingopyxidaceae > Sphingopyxis > Sphingopyxis sp. GW821-FHT12C06. Next base: position 238,793 of record NZ_JBXAQR010000006.1, read on the forward strand.
CGGTCATTTCGTCACGGCTGTCGGCAAGCCAGCGATAAGCCTGAAGCAGGATCGCGGGGCCGAGGAATTTGTCGCTATTCCACCAGTAGCTGGGGCAGCTGGTCGAGCAGCAGGCGCACAGGATGCACTCGTACAGCCCGTCGAGCTTTTCGCGTTCGGCGGGCGACTGCAGCCGCTCCTTGCCGCTCGGCGTCGTCGTCTTGGTCTTCAGCCAGGGCTCGATCGAGCTATATTGCGCGTAGAAATGGGTGAAATCGGGGACCAGATCCTTGATGACATCCATCGCGGGCAGCGGAGTGATCGTGATGTCGCCCTTCAGGTCCTCGATCGCGGTGGTGCAGGCGAGGCCGTTCTTGCCGTTCATGTTCATCGAACAGCTGCCGCAAATGCCCTCACGGCACGAACGGCGGAAAGTCAGCGAGCTGTCCTGCTCGCTCTTCATCTTGATCAGCGCATCGAGCACCATCGGGCCGCATTTTTCGGTGTCGATCTCGAACGTGTCGAAGCGGGGGTTCTGGCCGCTGTCAGGGTCGTAGCGATAGACTTTGAATTTCTTGACCGCAGCCGCGCCCTCCGCCTTGTGGACTTTTCCGCTCTTTTGCGGACGGCTGTTCTTGGGCAGGCGAAATTCGGCCATATGAAGGGCTCCCTGATGCAATTGCGGGTCGGACTAGACCCGATTAACCGCAACGACAAGGGGGGGAAGGACGCAAAAGCGCGAAAGCTGCTGGCGGGCCCGCAGGCAAGCCGCTAGGTGCGCAGAGAATGAGCGAAGACGCCGCCGCCCAACCCGCCGTAACGAGCCGCAGTGTCGCACGCGGACTGGGCACCACCGTGCTCGCCCGGCTGGGCGCGGTGGTCGAGATCGTCGCGCAGCCGCTGTATGTGCTGATGTTCGGGCTCGCAGGTTACGGCCTCTATGCCGTGCTCTGGGCGACGATCAACCTGCTCGAGAATATCTTCGACACCGGCATGACCAGCGCGATGCAGCGCACCGTGCCGCAATCGGCGAGCGATGCCGAGGCCGCGGCTGCGCTACGCACCGCGATGATATTCGGCGTCGGCCCGTGCATTCTCGTCGCTGCGCTGATCGCGATCTTCGCCGCCGACCTAGCGCCCTTGTTCAACGTCGCCGACAAGGATGTCCCACTCGTCGCGCCCGCAATCCGGCTGTTCGTCTGGGCGCTTCCGCTGTGGGCCTTTGTCGAGATCGCGACCTCGGCGATGCGCGCGCGGATGGTGTTCGGCGCCGAAATCCGCCTGCGCATCGTCTGGGAACAGATTTTGCGGCTGGTGTTCGCGGGACTGTTCTTCGCCGGCGGCTGGGGGCTGAAGGGCCTGTTCATCGCGCATATCTGCTCGCTGGGCGTTACCGCGATCCTCAGCCTTCGCCTGCTCGCGCGCTATTACAGCTTTGCCGACCTGTGGCGCGGACCGTGGATGACCGTGACCGCGCGCAGCACCTTCTGGGCCGGGCTGTCGATGCTGCCCTCGAACATCATCGGGCGCCTGTTCGGCGATGCGCCCGCGCTGATCCTCAACCTGCTGCTCCCCGGCGCAGCGGGCGCGGCGGCAGCGGGCCTGTTCACGATCGCGCGCAAGCTGTCGAGCGTCGTCCAACTCGTCCGTATCGCCTTCGTCTATGTGATGGCGCCGCTCGCCGCGAGCGCCGAGCGCTCCGACCGCGCGCAGGTTGCCGACATTTACGCCTATGCGACGCGGCTGATCTTCGCGATCGCGCTGCCGCTCGCCGCGGTGCTCGCGGCGGGCAGCTCGTCGCTGCTGAGCCTGTTCGGTCATCAGGCGCATATCGCGCAGGCCGCGCTCGTCATCCTGCTCTTCGCCCGCGCGGTCGAAGCGGTCTTCGGCATCTCTCTGCCCGTATTGCAGGTCGTAGCCGCCTTCCGCGACCAGTTGACCGCGAGCATCGTCGGGGTGATCGCCGCGATCGGCACCGGCTGGCTGGTCGTCGGTCATATGGGCGCATTGACCGGAGTCACGCTCGCCATGTCGATCGGGCTGGTGGTGATGGCGGGCATCCCGATGCTGCAGCTCGCGATCAACGAGAAGCTTCATCCTTTCGACCATCAATTCCCGCGCGTCGCGCTGCGCGGGATCGGTATCACCTTGGTCGCGGGGATTGCAGCCCTGCTCGCCGGGCGCCTGCCCGATGCGATAGCGCTGCCACTGATCGCCGTGATCGCCGCTGGCGGAATATGGGCGTCGATGCGCTTTGCCTTGCCACTCGCCGACCGCGCCTCGCTCGGCAAGACCGGCCGGACGCTGCGACTTAGCTAGCCCGGCGCGCCGCGAGAATCTGTTCGATCAGGATGATGTCGACGGGCTTGTCGGCATCGATGCATGCCTCGCCCTCGGACATCGGCACGACCTTCGCCTTCAGCCCGAAACGCAGCCCGGCGCGCGCGACGCCCTGCTGGATGGTAAAAAACCTTAGCAAGGCGCCGATGAGCAGCCACGGCCCGAAGGCGGCGACGATCTTCAACCCCTTTTTGCGATCGCGCTCGATCCGCCCCCAGAAGTCGAGCAGGGGCAGCACGCGGCGCCCGTTGAGGCGAAACATATTCGCCCCCGACCACCAGCCGCCGCGAAATTTCAACCAGGTCCGCTGCGACTGCGGATAGCGCGCGAGCAGCACGTCGCGCTCGACCATCGCCACCGCGACGTCGCTGTCCTCGGCGCCCGCCAGAAATTCGGCGATCATCGAAGGTGTCAGCAGTACATTGTCGGCGGTCGTCACCAGCAGCGGATCGTCACCCGGCGGCAACGCGGCGGCGAGCGAGGCACTGATCCCCTGCCCCGAATCCTGAAAGAGGATGTCGCCGGAGAGGTCGGCCAACACCGGTTCGGCAGCGAGCGCAGCGCTGTTCTGCGCCAATATCGTGATTGTTCCGACCAGCGGCGACGCGGCGAGCGCGCGCAGGACATGGACGAGCATCGCGTCGCCCGCGATCGGAAGCAGCGCCTTGGTCGAAACGCCGCTACCATCGAGCAGCGGATCAGGACCCGGGCGACTTCCCGCGAGGACGATAGCGGGGATGGGAGCGGGGATGGGAGCGGTCATTTCGCGGTCAACTCGCCAGCGGGTGCAATGCGGCGGCCGGTCACGCCGCGCAGGAAATCGCTCGCCTCGTCAAGCACCGGCCCCTTGCCGCGAAACGGCTGCGCCAGCGCCATCACGATACCGGTATGCCCCATGCCGGCATAGATACGCAGCAACGCCGACCCGCCCGCCTTTTCGATTGCTGCGGCCAGATTCTGACTGTTGCGCGGCCGTACCACATCATCCTCGTCGCCGTGCGCAAGCCACATCGGCGGCGCGTCGCCGCGCGCGAAGGCGATCGGCTGGGTCTGTTCGAGCGGCTTCACCTTGCCCATCGCTTTCTCGGCGCGGCCACCTTTTTCGAGCGGCAGGAAATCATAGGGACCGGCCATGCCCGCGACGCCGCGGATCACCTTAGGGTCGCTGCCCGCAGCGCGCAGCCATTGCGGGTCGAGCGCCAGCATCGCGGCATTATAGGCGCCCGCCGAATGGCCCATCAGCGCGATTCGGTCGGGATCGCCGCCCAATGTACCGATATATTCGTGCACCCACGCGACCGCCGCCGCGCTGTCCTGCAGGAAATCGGGCCAATGCGCCTTGGGCACCAACCGATAGTCGGGGATGACGACGACAAAGCCCTGGCTCGCCAGCGCGCGGCCGACAAAGCCATAGCTCTCGCGGTCGCCGCTGTCCCAGCCGCCGCCATAGAAGAAAACGACAACCGGCAGGCGGTCGCCATCCTTCGCGCCTTCGGGCACCCAGATATCGAGCAACTGACGCGGCCCGCGCCCGTAAAGCTGCCCCGCGAGCAACTGGCGCGCGCCATCGCCCTGCCCGAGGAGGCGGTCGGCCATGTTGAGCGACTTCGCGCCGCCCGCAACGACCAGCTTCGCCCCGCCACCGAACAGCAGGATGAGCAGCGCCACCACGATGATGAATTTGATCAACCGCCGCCCCTTTGGTTTCGGCACCGCCGCAAAGCGCGCGTCCTACAGGGCGGCGCGGCGACGAACAAGCGGCGAGGACCATGGCTCCACTTTTCGTCACCCCGGACTTGATCCGGGGTCCATGGCAGCCCTCGCCTTCCGGATCCCGGATCAAGTCCGGGATGACGAGAAATAGAATAGAATGTCGGCTTGGGGGGCGCTGCCGCCCAAAATGCCGCCCCCGCCACCTTTTCCTCTCTCATGCGTAAGAAAGCGCATGACCGCAAAATTCAGCCGCCCCGCCCTCGTTTGCAACAGCCAGAGCGGCAGCCATGACGAAGCCGTCCGCGAACAAATCGCCGAAACCTGCGCCGCCCACGGAACCCCGCTCACCGCGACCTTTACGCTGCCCGATGGCGATATCCCCGACGCCGCCATTCTACGCGCGCAGAGTATCGACCTGCTCCTCGTGTGGACCGGCGACGGGACGATCAACGCCGCCGCGACGCGCGCCAAGGGGTGGGACGGCGCGATCCTGCCGCTCCCCGGCGGGACGCTGAATCTGCTGTCGAAGGCGTTGCACGGCGACCGCCCGGCGCCCGAAATTCTTGCCGATGCACTAGCGGGCAAGGCGCGCCGCCGCCCGATCCCGATCATCCGCAGCGACACCGGTGACGCCTTTATCACCGTCATCGCCGGGCCCGCGACGCGCTGGGCCGAGGTGCGCGAGACGATGCGACAGGAGGGACTGATCGAGGCGAGCCGCGCCGCGCCCGACGCACTCGACACGATGCTCAACGCCCCCGGAGTCCGGGTCGCGGGGCAACCCCAATCCTATCCCGCCGTCATCCTGACCCCGACCGACGCCGGGCTGCGCGCCGACGGCATCCTGACCGAAGGCACGGGCGACGTGCTCCGCCACGGCCTTGCCTGGCTCGGCGGCGACTTTCGCGACGGACCGAGCGAGGCGATCGCGACCGGCGAGACGATCATCCTCGAAAGCGATGCCGCGATCAGCCTCGAGCATGACGGCGAGCTTGGCGAGATGTCCTCGCCCGCGCGCTTTGCCATCGGGACCAGCGCGGTGGATTTCGTCGCCACGGCATGACGCGGCTCTATCACATCAGCGACCTGCATTTCGGACTCGAGGACCGCGCCGCCCTCGCCTGGTTCGCCGATATCGTGCGCCGCGAGCCGCCCGATGCGGTGTTGATCACCGGCGACCTGACGATGCGCGCGCGATCGCGTGAATTCGCCGCAGCGTGCGACTGGATCGGCGCGCTGGGCGCACCCGTGACGGTCGAGGTCGGCAATCATGATCTGCCCTATTTCAACCCCGTCGCGCGCTTCTTTTATCCTTATCGCCGCATCCGGGGAATCGAGACTTTGATCGAGCGCGAGATCGACCTGCCGGGCCTCGCCATCGTCCCGCTCAAGACAACCGCGCGCGCGCAGTGGCGGCTCGACTGGTCGAAGGGATGGGTGACGCCGAAAGCCCTGGCGAAAACCCTCGCCGCAATCGACGCCCTACCCCCCGGCACCCAAGCGCTCGTCACCGCGCACCATCCGCTGGTCGAGGCCGGAACGCGCGGCCGCGCACTGACCCGTGGCGGATCGCGCGCGCTCCGCGAACTTGCGGCACGCGGGGTCGCGGCCGTTCTCACCGGCCATGTCCACGACGCCTTCGATCTGGTTGCCGACACCGAAGCCGGCCCCATTCGCATGATCGGCGCTGGCACGCTGTCGCAGCGCATCCGGTCGACCCCGCCGGGCTTCAACGAATTGCGATTCGCCGATGGTGCGCTGACCGTCCGGGTCCGCAATGTCGAGGCGGTGCCAACCCCCGACATGCAGATCGCCAACGTGCCCCCCGACGCGCTGCCACCGCGCCAGCCCGGCGAGCCGGTCGCCCCGATCCACGCCATTCCCGCGGTCGATCCGCCGGTGCATTGACAGCGTCTCCCATCACCTTAGGTTGCAAAGAAAAACGGGAAGAGAGATGATGCTGACCAAGGGCGACGATTTTCCACTGCACCAGACGAGCGAGCCGATCGCCTTCGCGGGCACCGACCGCAATTTCTATGACCGCTATTTCTTCAACGGCTATGCGCCGGACGGATCGGTGTTTTTCGCCGCGGCGATGGGGTTTTACCCACAACTCGGGATCGTCGACGCCAGTTTCTGCGTCATTCTCGATGGGGTGCAATATAATCTCCGCGCCAGCCGCCGCTCGGGCGGCGAACGGCTCGACCTCAGTGTCGGTCCGATAGCGATCGCCATCGACATTCCGCTTCAGGTCGTGACGCTGCGCATCGCGGCAAACGACGGACTACTCGCAGGCGAACTCAACTTCACCGGGCGCCATTTCCCGATCGAGGAGCCGCGCTTCATCCGCCGCAACGGCACCCGCCTGTTCATGGACTATACGCGGATGACACAGAACGGCCGCTGGTCGGGCTGGCTGTCGGTGAACGGCCAGCGCGTCGATGTCGGCAGCGACTGGGCGGGCACCCGCGACCGCAGCTGGGGCGTGCGCCCGGTCGGCGCCAGCGAACCGCAGCCGCCGCCCGAGGGCAATTTCAACCAGTTCTTCTGGCTGTGGACGCCATGCAATTTCGGCGATCGCTCACTGTTCTTCCACAGCAATGACGATGGCGTCGGCGCGCCGTGGAACCGCCGCGCGGTGATCATCACCGATAGCGGCGCCGAACAGCATTTCGACGCCGCGCGCTTCGCGATCGACTGGCAGGCGGGAACGCGGCGAATCGCCAAAATGCGCACCGACATGGGCGCGGGCCGTTCGCTGGCACTCGCGCCGTCGGGGCCGGTGTTTGCAATGAGCGGGCTTGGCTATACCCATCCGACATGGGCGCACGGGCGCGACCATGGGCCCGAAGTCGCGGTCGCGCACGACAGCCTGACCGAGGCCGAGCGTGGCTGGGGCAATCCGCTCGCGATGCATATTCAGGCCTTCACCACCGCCGAGCTGACCGATGGCGACACGGTCCATCGCGGCGTCGGCATGCTCGAACAATTGTTCGTCGGACCGCATCTTCCGAGCGGGCTTACCGGCCTGATGGATCCCGCCGCATGAGCTTTCCGACCTCACCCGCCGCGATGACCCCGGCGTGGCTCGCGGCGGCGCTGGGGCAGCAAGCTAACGCGCTGCGCGACTTCACCGTCGCCAAGGTCGGCACCGGACAGATGTGCGACAGTTTTCGCCTGACGCTCGACTGGGCGGGCGGAGTCGATGCGCCGGCCAGCGTGATCGCCAAATGCCCGAGCCACGACGAGGCGAGCCGCAACATCGCCAAGCTCGTCGGCACCTATGTCAAAGAAGTGAGCTGGTATCGCGAACTCGCGGCCGACAGCGGCGTCCCCGGTCCGCATTGCCATTTTGCCGATATCGCGGCGGATGAAGTCGACTTCATCCTGATCCTCTCCGATCTCGCGCCCGCCCGCGCGGGTGACCAGCTCGCGGGGCTCGGCCTGTCGGGGCTGCGGCCGTGCATCGACGCCGCGGCACGGCTGCATGCGCTGCTGTGGGACGACGCCCGGCTTGCCGAAATGCCATGGCTGTCGCGCGACAATAGCGTACTCGTCCGCGCGCTCTTCCCGCAGCTCTATCTGGGATTTCGCGAACGCTATGCCGACCGCCTTGCCCCCGAACTGCTCGATGTCGGCGCGGGGCTGGTCGAGCGGCTCGACGCCTTCGTGGGCCGCGAGCCCGCCGCACGGACGATCGTCCACGGCGACCTGCGCATCGACAATGTCCTGTTCGCGCCGGCAGGCGACAAATGCTGGCTGGTCGACTGGCAGACGCTGGGGCGCGGCAGCGGCGCCGCCGACCTTGCCTATCTGATCGGCACCAGCATCGCCGACCCGGCCGATCGCGCCGCCGCCGACCGTCCCGCTTTCGACCAGTGGATCGCGGCGCTGACCACGGCAGGGGTCGCGACCGATACCGACGCGCTGTGGGACGATTATCGCGTCGGGGCACTCAGCGGCTATTTTATGGCGGTGTTCGCGTCGATGAATGTCGAACGCACCGCGCGCGGCGACGAAATGTTCGCGGTGATGGCCGAACGCCCGGCGCGGCAGGCGCTGGCGCTCGGGAGTCTGGACCTGCTTTAGTTATGGGAATGGCAGCGAACAACCGGAAGCACGCCTCTCCAAAGAGGACAGCCATGCGCCCGTCTCGCCCATAGAAAAAGGGCGGCCCGTTGCCGGACCGCCCTTCCCTTCTCCGTCCGTCGACGGAAAACTGTTTAGCGCTTCGAGAACTGGAAGCTGCGGCGGGCCTTCGCCTTGCCGTATTTCTTGCGCTCGACCGCGCGGCTGTCGCGGGTCAGGAAGCCGGCGGTCTTGACGACGCCGCGCAACGCGGGTTCGAAACGGGTCAGTGCCTGCGCGATACCGTGAAGCACGGCACCTGCCTGGCCCGACAGGCCGCCGCCCTTGACGGTTGCGATCACGTCATACTGGCCAACGCGCTCGGTCAGACCGAAGGGCTGGTTGATGACGAGGCGCAGCGTCGGACGTGCGAAATAGACTTCCTGGTCGCGGCCGTTGATGGTGATCTTGCCCGTGCCGGGCTTGACCCACACGCGGGCAACCGCGTCCTTGCGACGGCCGGTCGCATAGGAGCGACCCTGCTTGTCGACGATCTTCTCGCGCAGCGGCGCGTTCGAGATCTGGGGAGCGACGGTGCCTTCAACGGCGCCGGCGAGATCCTTGAGATCGGTCATGGTCTGTTCGTCAGCCATTATGCACCCACCTTATTCTTGCGGTTCATCGACGCGACGTCGATCACTTCGGGGCTCTGCCCTTCGTGCGGATGTTCAGCTCCGGCGAAGACGCGCAGGTTGCGCATCTGCTGGCGACCGAGCGGGCCACGCGGGATCATGCGTTCGATGGCCTTTTCGAGCACGCGCTCGGGGAAACGGCCTTCCAGGATCTTGGCCGGGCTGGTTTCCTTGATGCCGCCGGCATAGCCGGTGTGCTTGTAGTAACGCTTGTCCTGAAGCTTCTTGCCCGTGAACGCCACCTTTTCGGCGTTGATGACGATGACATTGTCACCGCAATCGACGTGCGGGGTAAAGCTCGGCTTATGCTTGCCGCGCAGGATGCTGGCGATGATCGATGCAACGCGGCCCACAACGAGACCCTCGGCGTCAATCAGCACCCATTTCTTTTCGACCGTTGCGGCATTGGCCGACACGGTCGTCTTGGTCAGCGCCTTCATCATGGCACGCTCCTTGACAGATATGGACTGGGGCGACCGGCACGATGCCATAGCCCCGAAACAAACCGCGCCGCCCGTCCAGCAAGGACACAGCAGCGCTTCGGAGCGGGCCAATGGAGCCCAATGAGTGGAAAGTCAAGCATAGCGCGGCTTTGCTGACGGGTATTATAATACCGTCATTCGATCGCGGCGGGCCGAAGCACCCGCATCCGCTCCTCAATCAGCGTCCGCGACTTGCTCCCGGGTTCGACGATCCAGCTCCGCCGCTGTTCGCTCAGCACCAGTCCGGTGGTGGTGTCGATCGTCCAGCGATTGTCGATCTCCAGCGGCCGGGCACCGTCGCCAATCGGCAGCATTTCGCGCTCCGCCTTGACGATCGTCCGCACGGCACCATCCTGCGTTGCCCCGCCCGCAACCGGAATATCGGGGTTGGCCAGGGCGACGAGCGCGCGAATCTCGGCGCTTGCCTGCCGCCGGCGTTCCTCGGCGGGAAGCGCCGCCAACAAGGCTCCAAGCTTGCGCGCCTCCGGCTGGTCAGCCCCGGCGGCCATCGCCTGTGTACGCTCGGCGACCCGCTCCCACAGACCGTCCGAATCGATCATGTCGACATGACGGCCGTCGGGCGCGACGAGATAGGTCAGGGTCTCGCCGACCAGCGGCTGAAGCGCAGAGCTCAGCAAGCGAAGGACCTCCGGCGGCGCGTCGGACTCGATTCGTTGCAAGGTCGCCGCCAGTTGATATCCGCGCCCGGCGCGTTGCCATTGCAGCGCATAGACGAGCGAGAAGCTGATCAGCGCGCCGTCGCGGCCAAGGCGGCGCGTCGTGACATGATAGGCCATTTCCCGGCCAACGGGTGGCGCAAAATCGACTTGCGTGGCGGCGTGTTGTGGCGACTCCGGCGGCAAAGATCCGGGCTCCGGTGCCGCGAGCAGCAACAACGCACCGCCCAAGGCCCCCGCCACGATCATGCAGCGCGTCGCCCCAGCCGGTGAAGCGCCGCCGCCGTAATGGCGACCAGCAGCCCGCCGACCACCTGGTGCGACACTGCGATCCACATCGAAACGCCGGTCACGACGGTCAATATGCCCAGCATCATCTGAGCGGCGACCACGGCAACCAGCAGCCGCGCCTCGGTCCGGGCACCGCGCCGCGACAAGCTTCGCGCCAACAGCAGCAGCACGAGCGCGGCCACCCACGACCACCAGCGATGCAGGAAGTGAATCAGAAAGGGATCGTTGGTCAGTGCCATCCACGCGCCGCCCGACCAGTCGATGCCTTCGGGCACGAAGTGGTCGTTCATCGACGGCCATGTGCTCGCGACATAGCCCGCGTTGAGCCCGGCAACCCAGGCGCCGAGCAGCAGTTGAACGAACAGAACCGCGATCACACCGATGCCAAAGCCCGTCAGCCGGGCCGGCTGCGCACGGCTATCCTGCGCCAGGACCCTCAAATCGCGCGCCGTCCACACCAGTCCGGCGAGCAGGAACAACGCGGTCAGCAAATGTGCGGCGAGGCGGAAATGGCTGACATCGGTACGATATTCGAGCCCCGATGCAACCATCCACCAACCGATCGCCCCCTGCATCCCGACCAGCGCCGCAAGCGCCAGCAAGCGCGGACCATAGCCCGCCGGAATCGCCCGGCGCCAAGCATACCAGATCAGCGGAACGACCAGCGCCATGCCGACGAGCCGCCCCAAAATCCGGTGCAGCCATTCCCAGAAGAAAATCGCCTTGAATCCCGCCAGCGACATTCCGAGGTTGATCTCCTTATATTCAGGGATCTGCTTGTATTTTTCAAATTCGGCCACCCAATCGGCTTCGTTGAGCGGTGGCAGCACGCCCGAAACCGGACGCCATTCGGTGATCGACAGCCCCGATTCGGTCAGGCGGGTGATCCCGCCAACCGCAATCACCAATATCACCAGCAGGGCGACCGCCCACAGCCAGCGCGCCAGTGCGGCGGGACGCGGGCTCGATGGACGGGCGTTTGTCGAAAATTTCGTCATCGCCGCCCTATCGCCCCTTGCCCGGAGATAGGCAAGAGGCCGAAAGCCGGGCCTTTCGGGAATATTCATGGCCGCGACAGCCCACGCTTGATAAGCCGCACCCATGCCGCGTCCCTTAGAATCCCTGTTTGCCACTCTATCGATCCTGATGGCGACGCCCGCGCTCGCTGCCGCGCCAACCGAGCCTGCGCCCTACGCCACGCTCGCTGCGCTCGAGGCGCGCGTCGCTGCGATCGGTTTCCGCCTGACCACCGCCAACGCCGCTTGGTGCCCGGCGGTTCAGCCGCAGTTCGGCTGGCTGTGGGGAGATTTGCGCCTTTACGACGAGCGCTATCGTGCCGCCGCCCGTAGCACCTATCGTGCCAGCGAAGCCGACGCGCCTTTCATCGCGGCGATCGCGCCGGGCTCACCCGCCGCCGCAGCGGGGCTGGAGGTCGGTGCCGCGATCCTTGCGATCAACGGCGTTCCGTTGCCAGTGCAGCCTGCCGGTGACCCGTTCGCGCGCATTACCGCGCTGGAAACCCGGCTCGGCACCCTCCCTCCCGATGCCGCGATCGAAATCGGGACAGGGGGCGAACGGACCATTGGCGTTACGCCCGTCGCGGGATGCGCCAGCGATTTTCGCGTCGAGGACCGCAAGCAGGTGGCGGGTGTTGCCGATGGACGGCTGGTGCTGATCAACGCCGGACTCGCCCGCTTTGCGACCGACGACAATGAACTCGCCGCCGCAGTCGCGCACGAACTGGCCCATAATATCCTGCGCCATCGCGCAAGGCTCGACGCAGCGGGGGTCGATCGCGGGCTCGGCAAGCAATTCGGGCGCAGCGCCAGATTGTTCCGCCAGACCGAAGTCGAAGCCGACCGGCTATCGGTGTGGCTGATGCAGGGCGCGGGCTATGACATCGACGCGGCGGTGCGTTTCTGGCGCGCTTATGGCAAGCAGGGCGGAGCGGTGCTGTTCCAGGCCGGCACCCACCCGCGCTGGCAGGCCCGCGTCGAATCGGTCGAAGCCGAAATCGCAGCGATCCGCGCCGCCGAGGCGACGGGCGCACCACTCACCCCGCCCCTGATCGGCGCGCCGCCGCCCTTGGAATAGCCGCGCGCCCATCCTATTTGGGGATCATTCCTCCCCTTCCCGATCAAGGACCGCTGCCATGACCCGAGAGACCGCCATTTTTGCCGGAGGCTGCTTCTGGTGCACCGAAGCCGTGTTCCAGTCGCTCAGCGGGGTCGAAGCCGTCGAAAGCGGCTATATCGGCGGCGCGGTGCTGAACCCGACCTACAAGCAGGTTTGCAGTGGCAATACCGGCCATGCCGAGGCGATCCGCATCACCTATGATCCCGCCGAAATCAGCTATGACGATCTGCTCGACGTCCATTTCGCGACGCATGACCCGACCCAGCTCAACCGCCAGGGCAACGATATCGGCACCCAGTATCGCAGCGCGATTTTCCCCCTCGATGCCGCGCAGGAAAGCGCCGTGCGCGCAGGCATCGAACGCGCCCGGCCCGACTGGCCGGCACCGATCGTCACCACGATCGAGGCCCCGTCCGACTGGTATCCGGCCGAGGACTATCACCAGTCCTATTGGGACGGCGAAGGCCAGCGCAACCCCTATTGCCTTGCCGTCATCCCGCCCAAGATCGCCAAGCTGCGCAAAGGGTTCGGCGATCGGCTGCGTACGGACTAAAGACCGGGGCACCACCACAAGACCTGTTGCATTATGGTCGCATGACGTCAGTTTTCATTGACTTTCAGGTAGTTTTGGCTAGCGGACCCCCGCGCGCCGGGGCAGGGTGAGTTCAGGGCGTAGTTGGGGACCGTGAAAAGTGCTGGCATCACTATTTCTGATCGGCACGTTGTTTACGGCGCCACAGATGTCGGTCCAGGCAGCCAGCCAGACGATCATCGAGGACAGCGCTGACGGCAGGGCCCGCGCGGTCAATCGAATGCTCGGCGGCATCATCAGCTATGCCCGTTGGCCTGGCGCACGCGCCAACGCAGCCCGAACGATGTGCCTCGTCGGCACGCCGCAGATGACCAATCGCATCGCCCCGGCGGGATCCGTTGTGACCGTGCTTCGCACGACCGCGGCCGGTGTCACCGACGATACCGGCTGTGACATTATCTTTCTGGGCAAAATGCCCGTCGCCGACCGCCAGCGCCTGATCGGCTGGGTTCGCAGCCGCCCGGTGCTGACCGTCACCGACGACGACGCGGCCTGCGTCCATGGCGCAATGTTCTGCCTCGACGGCCGGCGCACCAGCCTCAGCTTTTCGGTCAACCTCGACTCGATCGGGCGCGGACCGCTGCGCATTGACCCGCGCGTACTGAAGATCGGCGGCGGCGAATGACCGAACGTCCCGTCGAACGCCCGGCGCCCGAAAGAATGGGCGCGCGCACGACATTGCAAAAGCTGCTGTCGCGTTTCCATTTCGGCATCACCCTGTTCGCGGTCGCGCTGTCGGGGCTCACCATCCTGCTCGCCGGGGTTACCGCTTTGCTCGGCTCGTCCGACCGCAATCTGGAACTGGCGGCGCAGCTCGGTGCCTATGGCGCCGAACCGGCACTGGTGTTCAATGACGCCCAGGCCGCGCGTGAGGGGATCGCGCCGCTGACCCGCATTCCGGGCATCGCGCGGCTGCGCGTCCTCGACGACCGGGGCCAGCCGCTGACCGAATGGGCGTCGCCCACCAAGGACCCCATACCGCTGCTGACCGGTATCTTCTTTCCCAAACCCGCGTCGGTCCCCGTGCGGCGCAACGGCTCGGTCATTGGCACGATCGAAGTGTGGGGCGATTCATCGACACTGACCGATTATGTCCGGATCGGATTGCTGGCCGGTCTCGTCTGCCTGTTGATCACGGCGCTCGGCACCATTTTTCTGGCGCGACGGTTCGAATATGAACTGGTCAAGCCACTCAACGAAATTGCGACCGTGGCGCATGACGTGCGGCTGCATCGCCGCTTCGACAAACGGGTGACGCCATTGGGCATCGCCGAACTCGACCGGCTGGGCGGCGACATCAATGCACTGCTCGACGAACTGCAGGGCTGGCAGGGCACGATGGAAAGCGAAAACGCGATTCTCGCCCACCGCGCGTCGCACGATACGCTGACCGCGATGCCGAACCGCGCCGCCTTTGACGAACAATTGGCGCTACGCATCCAGTCGGCACAGAGTCGGAACGATCGCTTTGCCTTGCTGTTCATCGATGCCGACAATTTCAAGGCAGCGAACGACAATTTCGGGCATGCAGCGGGCGATTCCGTACTGGTCGCCCTGTCGGAACGCATCAAGGACACGTTGCGCAAGGGCGATTTCGCGGCGCGCATCGGCGGCGACGAATTTGTCGTCATCATCGATCCATTGGGCGAGGACTCCGGCGCCGACAGCCTTGCGAACCGGGTTCGCACCGGCGTCGCGCTGCCGATCACCCTGCCCGGAGGCGGCAGCTATTCGGTATCGATCAGCGTCGGCGTCGCCATTTATCCCGATGATGGCGCCAACGCGACCGCGCTGCTGACCGCCGCCGACGCCGCCATGTACGCCAACAAGCTGACCAATCGTTCCTGATCTGCCACCCCCCAGCGGAGTAACCCTGTGACCTATGCCCTCCCCCCCCCGTTCCGTTTCCTGTTCGTCGCAGCGCTCGCTGCATTGCTCGCCGCATGCCAGAGCGCACCGCCGGCGCGCGGCTTTACCGCAGCGCAGATTGTGGTGCTGAAGGCCGAAGGATTTGTCGAAACCGCCAGCGAAACCGACGACAGTTGGCAGCTGACGCTGAACGAACGCCTGCTCTTTCCGTCCAACGAAAGCGCGCTGCAGCCGGGCCAGGACGGGCGCATAACGACGCTCGCGCGGAATCTGCTGTCGGTCGGCATCGTCACTGCGCGCGTCGAAGGCCATAGCGATTCAACGGGAGCGGCCGCCTATAATCTCGCGCTGTCACAAGCGCGCGCGCAGGCGGTGGCGGCACCGCTGACCGCCGGGGGAATGCGCTTTACCCCCAGCCAGATCGTCGGGCGCGGCGAAACGCTGCCGCTGTCGAGCAACGATACGCCCGAAGGCCGGCAGGACAATCGCCGCGTCGTCGTGATCGTTTCGCCGGAATAAACCATCGGGCCGGCAGCGCCGGCCCGGCTTCGCTTTCCTTGCCTCGTCCTCATCGCTATGGCCGATCCATGAAACCGATCCGCAAAGCCGTCTTTCCCGTTGCAGGCCTCGGCACCCGCTTTCTCCCCGCGACCAAGGCGATCCCCAAGGAGATGCTGCCGATCGTCGATCGACCGTTGATTCAATATGCGGTCGATGAGGCGCGCGAGGCGGGGATCGAGCAAATGATCTTCGTCACCGGCCGCGGCAAGGGAGCGATCGAGGATCATTTCGACATCGCGTTCGAACTCGAAAAGACGATGTCGGAGCGCGGCCGGGATATTTCGGTTCTCGAAGCAACCCGCCTTGGGCCCGGCAATTGCGCCTATGTTCGCCAGCAGGAACCGATGGGGCTGGGCCATGCCATCTGGTGCGCCCGCGACATCGTTGGCGACGAGCCCTTCGCTATCTTCCTGCCCGACGAATTCATGCACGGCTCGCCCGGATGCATGAAGCAGATGGTCGACGCCTACCATAAGGTCGGCGGCAATCTGATCTCGGTTCTCGAAGTGCCGCCCAGCCAGGTATCGAGCTATGGCGTGATCGCGCCGGGCCGGGCCGACGGCGCACTGACCCAGGTCAAGGGCCTCGTCGAAAAGCCCGCGGTTGCCGACGCCCCGTCCAACCTGATCATTTCGGGCCGTTACATTTTACAGCCCGAAGTGATGCGGGTGCTGGAGCGCCAGGAAAAGGGTGCTGGCGGCGAAATCCAGCTGACCGACGCAATGGCGACGATGATCGGCAGCCAGCCGTTCCACGCGGTAACCTTCGACGGCGCGCGTTATGACTGCGGATCGAAGGCCGGGTATATTCAGGCCAATCTCGCGGTCGCACTCGAACGGCCCGACATAGCCGACGAGGTCCGCGCTTTCGCTCTCGATCTGCTCAAATAACAGGACAGGCGCCGGCCGGCGGATTGCCGGCCGGCGCACTTGCCTCAATCGCCCTTGATGCCCGGCTTGGCGACGCTGTCGGCGCCGATCGTCCGATACAGCCAGCCACCGACAAGACCGCCGACGAGCGGGGCCAGCCAGAACAGCCACAATTGCTGGAGCGCCAACCCGCCGACGACAAGCGCCGGCCCCGTGCTACGCGCCGGATTGACCGAGGTGTTGGTCACCGGAATCGAGATGAGGTGAATCAGCGTTAGCGCCAGCCCGATCGCCAACGGCGCGAAACCCGCGGGCGCGCGGCCATCGGTCGATCCCATGATGACCCACAGGAAGAAAGCGGTCAGCAGGATTTCGATGATGAAGCCCGACCAAATATCGTAGCCGCCCGGCGAACCCGCACCGAAACCGTTGGCGGCAAGGCCATTGGTCGCGAGATCATAGGCGGGATTGCCGCTGGCAATATAGAAAAGCAGGAACGCCGCGACGATGGCGCCCGCGACCTGTGCAACGACATAGAGCGGAATGTCGCGCGCGTCGAAACGCCCGCCCGCCCATAATCCAACCGTGACGGCGGGATTGAGGTGGCATCCCGAAATATGGCCGATCGCATAGGCCATCGTCACGACCGTCAGGCCGAACGCCAGCGCCACGCCCAGAAAACCGATGCCGAGTTCGGGAAAGCCCGCCGCCAGCACCGCGCTGCCGCAGCCGCCGAAGACAAGCCAGAATGTGCCGATAAACTCGGCCAGACCCTTTTGCATATTGTTCATAGGACCCTCCTCCCCGCCGGCGGCCACGCGCCGCTGGCACGGGGGCCATCCTAACAGCGCTGGCCTGCGCAGCAAGTGCTTGCGGACAGCCGAAAATCAGGCAGCAGCCACGGCTTCCACGAAACGCCGCGCACGCTGGTGCAGCGACAGCGCCGCCTGCGTCAGCCCCGAGGACAATTGCCCCAGCATCGTCGCGCCATCGCCAACCGCCCCCGCACCCCGGCCGATCTCCTGAACCCGGCCGTCGATTTCGCGGCCCGCCGACACCGCCTGTTCGACATAGCTGGCGATCATCAAGGTCGTCGCGCTTTGCCCGTCGACGGCACGGTCGATCGCGTCGGAGAAACCATTGTTCGCATCGATCGCCTTTTCCACCTCGACCACCCCCGCCGTCACCTGACCGACGATATCGCGGATATGGTCAACATATCGGGTGATGTCGCCCGCTGCCGCCCGCGTCTGGCTGGCAAGCGTTTTCACCTCCGATGCGACGACCGCAAAACCACGGCCTGCGTCGCCGGCCCGTGCCGCCTCGATCCCCGCGTTGAGCGCCAGCATGTTGGTACGGCTCGCCATGTCGATGATCAGCGCCAGCATCTGTTCGATCGACTGGCTGGCGGCCTGCAGTGCTGCCGCCCGTTCGCCGGCCTGCCTCACCTTCCGCTGCGCATCCTGCCGGACCGCGCGCGCCCGCGACCCGTCGTCGACGATTTTCGCCATCGTCACCGCGAGCGCATGGCCGCGATCGCCCAGTTCGCGCAGCCCCGCCAAAGTCTGTGCCGAGGCTCCGGCGACCGTCACCGCATCACCGCCGGTTCGCCGGGCACGATCGGACAATCGCTGCGCCACCACCTCGACCTGGCCCGCCATGTCGGAAAGCGTCGCCGACAGCCCCGCGATATCCTGCTGAAACCGGCGCCCCGCATCATCGACCTCAGCCGCACGCGCTATGCGCTCCTGTGCGATCTCGACTTCGCGCAGCATCGCCAATCGGGCGAGTTGACCGCTGTCGAGCGTTTCGACGAATCGCCCATTCTCCACCAGCACAAGGCTGTCATGACCCTGTGAACGCGACATGATGCGAAGCAGATCGGCCGTGGACTGCGCCACATCGGCGATCACGCACGGCTCGATCATCGTGGCGATCGATCCGCCGATCGAGGGATTTTGCATCAATGAGAACCAATAGGGGCAAAAGAGCAGTTCACGCACCCGTTGTTCGCGGATGATACCGGCCGGCGCGCCCGCCGGATCGAGCACGGCAAGAACACGCAGTTGCGGATCGCCGCGAAACAGATCGATCACCTGCGACAGATGCGCGTCGCCTCCGATCGCGGCCACATGGCCGGCCAACGGGGCCAGAGCAATGTCCATGGAGTTCACCGGCTTCTCTTCATGCTTCGATCCTTCTTCGGTGCCGGGACCTACGCGCTACTGGTAAACACGACTTTAACCATTTGTTTCAGTGATATGACAGATTGCCGCAAGAAGAGGGCTCCTGTCGCAATCATCTGTTCAGATCGGGGCAGTTATGCGATGGAGCAGCAACCGCCGGGAGATTGAAGAATGCGCGTCATGATTATCGCGATATTGGCCGCGCCGCTGCTCACTGGCTGCTTCAGCGCCGTGAAGACCGTCGTCACCGCACCGGTAAAGGCTGTCGGGCAGGTCGCCGACTGGACGACCACCAGCCAGGACGAAGCCGACCGAAACCGCGGCCGCGAGATGCGCAAGCGCGAAGAGCAGGTCGGCAAGCTTTCGCGTCAGCGCGACAAGGCGGCCGAAAAATGCCAGCGCGGCGATACCGGGCAATGCCAGCGCGCCGAAGTTCTGGAGCATGAGATCGAAGCCGCAATGGCGGCGCCATCCTGAATCCTAGCGCACGCGCCGCCCGGTCCACACGACCCGGCCAACGAGCTGAACCGCCGCCATCGGCAGATCATCCCAGCTCCTGTAATGCGCATTGTCGCTGATCACCGAGATGCGACCTGGCCCCGGCGCGCGCGCGACACGCTTCACCATCAGCACATCGTCCATGCGCAGCACATAAATGCCATCGCGCAGCCGTGCCGCAGCATCGCCGCCGTCGACCATGATATCGTCGCCGTCGTTCAGCGTCGGCGCCATCGAATCGCCCTCGACCCGGATGATGCTGAGCGCGCGCGGATCGGCGCCAAGCCCGCGCAGCCATTTCGGGTCGAACGCAATCTCGCCCTCGATCGCTTCGCCGTCGACGCTCGCCCCCGGCCCCGCCGAAGCGCCGATCGCAAGCTTCGGCACCAGGATCATGCCGGGACCACGAACCCGCGTCGGCACCGCGACTCGCGCGACAGGTCCGCCCAGCATCGCTTCGGACACACCCAGGTAGGCGGCGATCCGCGCGCGATCCTGCTCGGCCAGCCGCCGCGGCGATCCGCGCTTGATATATTGCTGGATATAGGCGGGATTGCGCCCGATCTTCGCCGACAGACTGGCATAATCGATGCCCTTGTCCTGAAGCAGACGGTCGAGCGCCACGCGCGGGTCCTGGAAATTGTCGGGCAAAGGATGGTCCTTCCAGTTTCTTTTTAGCAACAGGATTTTTCCTAGACAAGTAGGAAATTTGATCTTTTGATAGGAAATATCCTATTGGGCGAGTCGCCCGATCAGCGTCGGATGGGGAGAAGAAAATGGAACGCACTCTGCTGCAGCGAATCGAGACTTTCCTGAAGGAGACGGCCATGCCCCCAACCGTCTTCGGCCGCGCCGCGGTCTCGGATCCGCGGCTCGTCAGCGACCTGCGCGGCGGCCGCGAACCCGGCCGTCGCCTGAAATGTCGCGTGGAACATTTCATGAACAAATGGCGCGCCGACCGTCATGCCGACCCCACCGCGCCGCAAAGCGGTGTGACCGGCCAATAATACCTTGACGGGATATCGGGGGACATCAGGGCATTTCGACGGGATGAAAGCATAGGAAATCCGGGATTTTTGCGGTTTCGATGCGAGACAAAGAGTTTTTGTCCGATACGGGATAAGATGACGCTTAATTGGCATTTCAACCGCCCTGAAAGGCGCAGAAACGCGTCGGCGCGTCAAAGTTATGCGCCTTTCGAACATTGACGCGGCAATCGGCGGAATTCTGCGGCTCGACGCCGCACGATATTTTTGTCGCGCGACACCAAACATTGACGCGAACATTGACGCGGTAGCCACGCCCTGCCGCCACTCCGAAGAGCGATAACAGGGCGCGGCCAGCTACTCACCAAACCCGCCATCCGTCGCAAGCGAAATCAGCCTTGAGTGTAGAATACGCGACCGCAGAAGCCATGCTGCAAACCCCGTTCCCGGCACCTCGGGTGCGCTCCAGTTGATCGGCCAGCCCATCATCCATTCGTAGAAGCGCGGGTTGGGTATGAGCGTGCTGTGAAAGGATCCGTTCCCACTTCGGAAGCTCACCTGGACCGGGTGGGAAGATTGGTAGCTCACCACCCCCGGCCGCCAACCCAGCGCCTTCATAGATAGCCAGAGCTGGGTCCATATCCGCGCGGCGTTGTTGAGCGGGATTTGCCCCGCGCTCTTCGGCGAGAGACAGTGAACCTTCACCAGCTTCACTTCCCCCCGCTCGATCAGGATGTCCGCGACATGGCCCCCATCGGTCGCCGTTGGCGTGGGCCAGAATGAAGAGCCGGCGCCGAGTATGGCTCGCGCCAACTTCTCGCGCCGTGAAGAGGCCCGCCTTTGCCGTATAGCCCAGCTCCGCAAGGCTTCCGACGACATCGGCAAGTCCCAAGGTGACGTGTCCCTCGACGTTTTCGAGGAACACGATTGGGGGGGCGACTTCGCTGATGATCCGCTCGACCTCGGGCCACAAATGCCGGGGATCGGAGTTTCCCCGTCGCAATCCCGAATAGGTGAATGGCTGGCAGGGATAACCGGCAGAGAGGATATGAACGCGGCTACGCCATGGGCGGCCGTCGAAGGATCGCAGATCGTCCCAGACAGGCGCGCGATCCAAGGCCGCGTCATCCATCCGCGCCACGAGAGTTGCCGCTGCGTGAGCTTCCCGCTCGACGTAACAGACAGTTCGATATCGGGGCTCGGCAATGGTGATGCCGAGGTCGAGGCCGGCATAGCCGGCGCAGAGGGACAGGCCGAAGAGGTTAGATTGGTTTTGGGGACGTAGAGCCACAATGGCATTCTCCATGGGCTGCTCGATCGGCGCTCGGAGAAGGGCTCAATGGCCTCAGGTGATTGATTTGCCGGCAGCGCCGGCACTTGATTTCTATGGTGCCTGCAATCGCATTTGCATGGCATTTGAACAAAAGGGCGCGGCAACCGCCGCAACGAATAGACTCCTGCATTTGAAGCACCTATCGGACCCCGGCCGGAGCGCCGGTGGGGGAACTGCGCGACGCCGCGGCGTCGCAAGGTGCGGGAATTGGCTCCTGCGGTGATGGGCGCGCCAACGCCCTTTGCCTCCCCCTTTAGGGGGCAAGCAAATATCGTGATGCCCGGCGCCGAAAGGGCGACCTCAGGCAGGAATTGAGAATTAACGGGTGAAGTGCTATGCGGTCCCCAGGACGCGCGTGACACGGTGAACCTTGCGGCCGTAGCACGACAGCCATTGGGCTGACGAAGCGCCATGCGGGGGATGCAAGTCCTCGCCGCGCGTCCACTTTCCCTACCGCCGATCAAGGATGATCTCCGCATCGCGCAACAGGCGCGGCAGCGACGCTTCATTCTGTTGCCGCACGCTGACGACGAACAGACCCTCGCCGCTGGCCGTCCGCTTGACGATCGCAACGACCCACGCGCCGCCTTCCTCGCGAGTGACGATCAGAACATTGTCGCCATCGCGGGCGACGATATCGGGCCGATCGCCGAGGCTGGGCAGCTTGCGGTAGATTTCGGCGGGCAGATCGCCGCGCTTGTGGAGCTGCTTCGCCATCGTCGCTTCGGACAGGACGGCAACGCGCGCTTTCGCCTCGATCGCGTCGGCCATCATGTCATCAAGGATCATGACAGGGAATTGCGGATCGGGCAGCGCGAGAAACTGATCGAACGCGGGATCGGCGACCAGCTCGCGCAGCGTTTGCCGGGCAGCGCTTTCCAAGCCTGCACCGATCGCCGACGACAGCGATGCGGTGGCGCGATCGGCGACGACGCGGAGGTGAGCGGTGCCGGGATTATAGCCGAAGCCCGGCGCGACGCCTTGCGGCACCGATACAATTTCGCCGGCAGCGGTGATGAAGTCGTGGCGCGACGGATTGAGCCGATCGCTGACCTTCCAGCCCATGCGCCGCATCCGCGCTTCGCTGACCTGTTCGACGCGGCAATTGCAGCCCCAGCCGTTTGGCGGGAACAGCCACTGCCACACTGGATCATCGACAGGGAAGATATCGCCGTGCCAGCTTTTGTGGTCGAGGCGCGGATGTTTGCGGTAGTGGTCCGAGCGGTAGCGCAGATAGGGGAACAGCGCCTTTTCACGCTGGATTTTGCGCCAACGACCCGCCGCCATGCTCATGCGAATATTCATGCGGTAGATCGTTTGCAGGCGGCGATCGTTGACGATGACGGGATCGGGTGTGCCGGTCAGCGCCTCATCCTGGACGACGCCCCACCAGCCGTGCTTCTTCAGCTCGGGAAGCAGGTTGGCCTTCCATTGTTCGAACGTCCCGCCGTTGCGGATGACATCGTCAAGCGAACGGTGAACCGAGGTGAGCAGATCGAGCTTTGCGATCTTGGCGACCGTGAAGAAGGCGGCATGCTCTTCCTGCCATGTATCGGTCCAATGGGTGGAGAAACGAAAGGCCGACCGCTCGGCCCAGGCGGCAAGGATGTCGCCCGGTTCCATATAGATCGTGTCGGAGAGAATGGGGCGATCAGCCACAGCCGACCTCGACGCCCGCCCAATCCGCACCGCGCTCGGTCAGTTCCCAGAAATAGCTGTTGGGCACCGAATAGCGTGCTGACCGAAGAACCATCCCTGATTTTTCCAACGACAGCAGTCGTCGCGTGATGCGGCGAAGATGCCTATCGGGAGCGCCGAGCCGGTCGGCGATGTGATAAGCGCGGCCGCCATCCCGCACGGCCCGCGCGATGGAGTAGTCGGTCGGAAAGCTCAATTCGGTGCTCATGCCGCCCTCCAGAGGATCGGCGCTTGATCACGAGCAATGCGATGCAAGCCGCGCGCCATCGGGTGCTTTGGGGCGCCGGCCTTCGCCTTCCCCCAGCACCAAAGGTCAGGATAGGGTTCAACGCCCGACTGGATTTGCTCGACGACGTGCTCAACCCAATCCCAGTCGTACGCGATCGCGCCGAAACACACGAAAACCTGATCGGCCTTTTTCGCCATTTCAACGACGGCGGGCAGGTTGACGAACAGCATCTGGTCACGGGCATGCCAGTCATTGCTCGCCGCCCAATTGGCGCGGCGACGACACTCTGCAGGATCGGCCGTAACAAACGGATAGAGATTGCCCAGATCGAACCCGCCGAAGCCGAACAGCTTGAACCATGCGATCAGCCAAAGGACGGTCATGTCGTCGGACTCGTCGTCGGCACGCGCAGGATTGTGGCCGAGGATGAAGGCCCGTGGTCCCGGCCCCCAATCGCGGGACAGCGATATGCGATCGCCGTGGACGAAGTCAGCAGCGCGGCGAATTGCATCAGTCATCTTCGAACAGATCCTCCGCGCAGCCGCGACAATGTTCCCCGTCCATGTCGTCCGGCAAAAACAAACCTCCGCAGAAGGCGCAGTCGACAAGGTCATCGCTTTCAATCGCGTCATCAGACATCGTCGCTCTCCCCGACATCGAGCGAAGCAGCGAGGCCGGCGGCTTCGAGGTCGGCGCCAATCGGCGCGGTGTCGCCGGGGCTGAAGCCGAGGATGACAGACAGGTTGGCGGGCGATTGGGCGGTGCGGATCGCGGCGAGCATCGGTTCGGTGAGCGCGCGAACGGCGCGGTAGCCGTCCTTGGCAATCAGTTCATCGACGAGCTGGTCGGTGGCGCTGTCGGGAATGCCGGTTTCGGCGAAGCTGGCCTCGCGGATATTGGCTTCCCAATCCTGCCGGATCGGTTCGAATACCTCGGGGCCGAAGCGCAGCTCGCCGCGATAGGGCGTGACCTTCGACAGATCGACGTCGCCACCATCATAGGTGATGGTGATATGCGGCATGTAATCCGCATAGTCCCAGCTCGCACCGGCACTACGCATTTCGCGGTTGCGCTGTTCGAGGTGGCCCGAAAAGAAGTGGAGTGCGATCGCGTCCTCGCCGCCGATCGCGTCAACGAGGCGCGGGCCGCCCATCGGGACAAGATGGTCGCTGGTGTCAGGTCCAAAGCCCCAGAAGCCACCCATCTTCATCCAATTCACCGCGCGTTTCGAATAGGCGATGGTGACGTGCAGGTCCTCGGCCGGGAGGGTGGAAGCAAAACCTTGCTCGCGCGCCCAGGCGATCACGTCGTCCGCGTTGAGCAGCGGCCGATAGACATAGAGCGGGCGCGGATCGTCGGCCGCGAAGCTGGCTTTGCGATCGTTGATGTTCGGATCGGCCGGCGCGTCGTCGTCGGCCTCGCCGCCGTCCGGATCGTCAACGTCGGTGCGATCGCCGTCGTCGGGCTTGGCCGCATCCGCCTTGGTCTTGCGGACATAGCCGTCGCCATAGGTGTCGCGGAAGCTTTCTTCAGTGCGAACCCAGCCGAGCCGATCAAGGATTTCATCGGTTTCGGCCTGCGCCTTGGTATCGGCTTCCTGTTCGACCGGGCGCGTCACGATCGGGCTGGCGACATCTTCGCCATAGTTCATGTCGGTCCACCAGCGCGGAACTTCGGCGGTGAAGCTTTCGCACAGGAGGTCAGAGTCTGATTTGACGACTTCGAACTTCACGTCCTGATGCACTTCGGCTTGGCTCCGACTGGAGCCATTTTGCGAGGTCATCGTCTGGGAAAGGACGATCTTCGCGATCGCCTCGTCCATATAGCGGCAAAGCTCTTCATAATCGCCGGTGCCGGACCGCGCCGCTTCGAGCAGGATGATTTCCATCCCCTGCGGGATGGTGATGCCGCTATCGGTGGCGATCGCCTGGAGCGCCGCCAAGAGCTTCGCCTGTTCGGATTTAGGCGTACCAGGGCGATATTTCCCTACCGCCGTCGGCGACCCGAACTTGTCGAGGAAGGTATTCCAGAAGCCGATGGTGTTGCGCTTGAACAGCACGGGCCAGTAGAGCCATTCGGCAAGCCCGCGACCATAGGGCTCGTCATCATTCGAGCCGCCCGATTTGAACACCCAGAATTTCTTGTCGGGCAAGGGCTCGCCCAGCCCGCCAACAGATGTGAGCAGGCGGAGCCGGTTCTGGGCATCGTAGCGGAAGCGGCGGGCATGGCGGACCTTGATCCTGTCGATGTCGATCACACCGTCTCGGGGCTTCCATATGATCTCGGCGACCGAATAACCGTTGTAGATGCCGTAGAGCATCTTGTCGGTGATGCGGTCCCAGCCGACGCGGTTCATTGTCGCCGAGAATTTCTCGGCCGCTTCGACGGACCGGGGATCGTTCTCGTCACCCGGCGAAACCGACCATGTATGTTTTACGACGGCAAGGCGGCGTTGCTGGAACGTCGATTTGACCTGATCGTCCTGATAGACGCGGTCATAGATGCCCCAATCGACCGCACCCGCAAGGCGCGGGTCTTTTGGCTGCTGTAGCCCCGTCATCCACGGCTGGGTAATATCGCGGCCATCGGCCGTCGTTGCGATCTCTCCCTGCATTTCAGGAGCCAAGCGTCGCGCAGCTCCGGCGCGCGAACGCCTGCGCTTGCGGGTGGGCGCGTTCATTGCCAAAATCCTCCATTGCTGGTGCGTCGAACGGTGCCGAAGCCGTTCTCGGTTGTTTCAAACTGGCCGGTTTCGCTGGTGCGCGAGCCGGTGCTTTCGAATTCGATCGGGCCGATGTCTTCCTCAGCCGCCGCAACGAGGTGCATCCCGGCGATCGCGGTGTCGCCGTGGCGTTTCGCTACCTTGCCGTCCTCTTTGCTCTTCATCGGCCCGTCGGGGATTTTGGGGATGCCGCGGACCTCTTTGACCATGCGATAGTCGTCGAGAACGGCTTCATCTTCGGGGAGCCAGAAGGTGCCGTCGGTGATGGCTGATTTCAGCAGCGGCATATATTTGAGGTAGATCTTGTCGGTCGCCGAAACGGCCTCGATCCGGTCGAAACCAAATTTCTGCTGCATTTTCTCGGCCATCGCCGAGCCGTTGCCGCGCCCTTCCATTTTGCCGCAGGCAAACAGGGGCACACGCCAAAGCAGCGTTTCGAGAATATATTCTTGCTCGGAAAAGGGAACGTTGCGCATTTCCAGCGTGAGCCGGGTGACAAGGTTCATGGACTCGTCGTGCTGACCGAACATGATCGGCGACACGTCTCCGCTGCGCGCGAAATCCTGCCCGAAGAAGGTCCGGCGCGTCTGGTCGAAGCTATCGACCCATGGATAGACTTCGCGCTCCAGAAACTCATTCACCCAGTCGCGGCGCTCTTCTTCCTCCAGCTTCTCGAAATCTTTGGGGCAGGCCATGCGAACGACGGGCAGATCGGAACGCATCGCGCGCTTGATGGTGGCGCGGGCCAGATAAGTGCCTGTCCCGCGCGCCGGGATAACGTCCAGTTCCTCGTCCGCCGCATCGCCATAGATCGAGCGCAGTTCGGCTTCCCAAGCCTCTTCGCCCTCTTTGGTCCATTCCTTGCCGCCAACGAGACAGATACGCTTGTAGAGGCCCGCAGCGATCGCGTCCTTGATCGTGATGCGCTCAACGTTGCCGCCACGCTTCTTGGCGCGGATATCCTCAATCAGCGTGTTGAAGTAATTATCGACCCCGTCGTGGGTCGAAATCACGATGACCTTCCCGCCCCACATCAGGGTTGCGAGGATCGCCTTGATCAGGGCTTCCAGATTATCGTGAAAGGCCGCTTCATCGATAATGAAGATGCCCTGCTTACCGCGCACGGATCGCGGACTGGACGGCAGTGCCACGATGCTCTTGCCCGACGGGAAATCGATGCGGAAAGTCTTGATCGACTTGCCCGCGTCGCCCTTGATCAGGAAGCCGCCCTTGGTTTCGCGGACGACTTGGTCAGGGCTATAATGTTCGTCCTGGGCATCGACCAGGACATCGCCCTTGGCATCGAGATAGCTGCCGTCGAAGCGGCGCTGAACAAGCTCCATTTCATCGTCGGAAGGGAGCGAAACCGTTATTTCTTCGAACGCGGTCGCGAAGTCGGCGCAATAGCCGATAAACTCGCGCGCCATGTCGAGATTATAGCCGATGTAGTAGACATTCTGGGCGCCCTTGGACGCCGATGCCTTAAGGACGGCATAGGGCGAAAAGCCGTAGGTCAGACCAATACGGCGCGATTTTTCCCAAAGGGCGAACTGATTGTCGTCCGCGATCCTATGGCCATCGGACTGATAGGACAGCAGGATGCCCGGCGTGTCGTCCTGTACCTCAATCACCGGCGCCGCCTCCGGACGTTGCGGCGGATTTGCGGCAGGGGGCGGATCGTAGCGCCCGCATCGAACCAAGGCGCGGTGTCGGCGATGATCGCGTCGATCAGTTTGCGCCCGGCAGCGAGGCCGGAGGTTCCGTCGAGGCTGACAAGATCGAGGTGCGGCGTTGCGTGGCTGGTCTGGCGCGGTCCGCGACGATGGTTGGACACACGCATGATCCATCCGCGATCGAGCGCATCGGTCATCAAAATGTAGGAACTGCCCGATGCGCGATTGCGGCTACGCTCCAGCCTGTCAATTTTCAGACCGCAGGCATAGGCATAGTCGCGAAGGGCCAGCGCCAGCCGCCAAGGGACAGCCGCGCGGCTGCCATCTTCAGGGCGCGCACCTGCGAAGCGCAGCAGCGGTTCCGAAAGGGCCGGCGCGTCGCTCACTGCGGCTTTTCCGGTATCTTCAGGATTTTCCGCTTGATGTATTCGGCCTGCGCATCGCCCGCGCCGATCTCGCGGACAGCCGCAGCGGCAACGTCGGCCGCCGCCGCGCGCTCGCTGGTGCGGATTTCGTCCTGGAACGATTGCTTGTCGCGCATCGCGTTGATGACGTGGCGCAGCGAACGCACAAGCCGTTCGATCTTGGCTGGCTCGGCAGGCTCGTCCTCGTCGCCCATCGCATCCATGGCGCGCAGGACTTCGGATTGGGCGCGGTGGATGGCGATGTCGACCAAGCCGGTATCGACACCATCGGGCAAATGCTTGCGCATCGCTTCGCGGACGGCGCGATCGCGCCTGATCGTTTCGACCATCGGACGATAGCGGCTCGCATAGCGGCCGACAGCCGAGCGCGAGAGGCCGAATTCGGCGACCGCATCATGGATTTCGTCGATGGTGTAGCCGCCGTCGGCGATCAGTCTATCGACGGCAGCCTGAGCGGCGGGATTTTGGGCGACCGTTGAACGAGGGGCCATTTCATTCCCCCGTTTTGTGGCGGCTGACGCCCTCGAAACGCATGGTGCCACGCGCGGCCGCAAGCCCCGCCGATGTCGAGGACACGACGATGAGCGCGCCATATTCCTGCAATTTCAGCAGGTCGCGATCGGCGAGCCAGCGCAGCTCGATCACGACATCGGGGCCGCCAACGCGATGGCCAAGCTCGTTGAGAAGGATGGTCGCGGTATCGTCGTTGATCTCGCCGCCGACATCTTCGACCAGATCAAGGATAGCACGGCGCACTACCGGCTGGATTTTGGGATGGATCATCGGCGTCCCTCCGGCAGTGCGAGGGCCTGTATCCACTGGCTTTGCGCCTGAAGCTGGCGGTTGACGCCTTCAATGCCGCCTTCCACCCGGCTCAAGCGCGAGATTGCGTCGCTGAGCTGGGAAAGCACCTGCGCGCGGGTCGGTTCGCTCTCGATGTCGTTGCGCAGCTCGCGCAACTCGACTTCGAACATTCCCACCTTCGTCTTGAGGTCGGAAATCTCGCCCACAGCCCTGTTGAAAGCGACGATGTCGGGGAATTTGGTGCGAAGCCAGAGAAGGCCGACCGCGAGCAGGACCGGCATTGCGAAAACGGCAAGTGGCCAAAAGACCATGAACTTTGCCAAGAAGGAACCCATGTAACCCCCGATTGCAGGTGCAAATCGGCGGCGCCTTCTGGCGCCGCGCGTGGGGTCACATTGTCAGAGGTTGGGGGCTGGGGCGGGCAGCCGCTAGCGACTTACACCACCGATACGTTGACCAAGAAGAGCGATTACTTTTTCATGGACACATATCTAAATCTCAGAAATGAGCGGCGAAGGCAACTCGGGGGATTTATTGCGATGAAATTGTCTAGGATTTGCGCATTTCTATTTCTGATCGGCGTCGCGACCGCGACCACGTCAAACGCTGAAGAGGCCCATTTTACGGCCGACGCGCAAGTTGCACCTTCGAGGACTGTCAGCACATCCTCCGACACGGCCCGCGCGATCGAGCAGGTCGCAACGGAGATTGCGGCCGCTCGGGAAGCGCAAATTGACCGTTTTGAGAAAGAGCGAAATGAGCGGGAACGAAAGGGACTGTCAGCGCAAGAAAATGCGGTGGTGTGGGCTCGAAACAATTTTTGGGCGGTGATCGGACAAACTATCGTTGCGGCAATTGCACTTGGCTTTTTGATCACCGATTTGCGCCAAACGCGAGAGAGCAATGAACGTCAGCTCCGTGCGTATCTCTGCTTCGGCGACATTGAGGTCGCGACTGATGAGGGCGACTGGAGAATTGTGATCAAATGGATCAACGCGGGCCAGACGCCAGCATTCGAAGTCGATTGTTGGGCGAACTGGTCCATGTCGGATCAGCCGCTTGCTCCCAATTTCGATTTCCCACTCCAGCGTGGCGGAGCTGAAGAGGGCTCCGCAACTGTCGGCATTGGCTCACCCGTTTTTTGCATTGCTGACAGCCATTTGCCTCGCGACTATCTGGAACTTGTCGCTGACAAGGGAAAGTATCTCTATGTATGGGGGCGAGTGGAATATCTCGATGCCTTTAAACAAAAGCGATGGACGGAATTCGCCGCAAAAGCTGAAGTCGATAGGCTCCAAAATCAATCCTTCACCGAACGTTGGGTAGCGATCAATCGTCACAACCGGGGGATTTAGATTGGGGATTGCCAGCGGTTAGAAACATGTCGAGCTGGCGCGGATCGGGCTGACCTCTGCGCGGGACATAGGGTTCGACATCCTCGCCCTCGTCGGTCTTGTTGACCAGATAGCCGAGATAGCTGCGCGAGGTTTTCAGGATCGGCGCCGCTTCGGCGATCGTCATCCTCTTTTCACGGATTGCGGCGATGATGCCGCCACGGCGGGCTTCATTGAGCGCTGCACGGCCGACAGGGACCCACAGCTTGTTGCCGCCATAAATCCGCGACATGGTTGTCGCGCCTTCGTCGCCGATCACGGCAGCCATGCGGTTGTTGGCCGGGTTGCTGGGGATGTCGATCTGTTGCCCGCCCAGCGCGTCAACGACCAGAAGCGTCCGATGGGCGCCGATATGGGCGGCCATTTCGCGCATCTGTTCGGTCCATTTCGCAGTGACGCGAGCGTCCTGCGGGATCGGCAGTTCGTCGATCGTGCAGGGGCGGTTGAGTTTCATAGCCGCTGAACCTTGGCGAGGTGGGCGCGATATTTCTTGCCCAGTGCGCGGAGGCCCATGTCCAGTTCGGACGTGCTGAACGACCATTGCTTGACCGTCGGGCGGCCGATGCATTGGCCGATCCACGGATAGAGGGCGAAGCGTCCCATCAGTCCGGCCCGATCGAGCCGGATCGCGAGCTGCGACAGCACGGCGTGGCGATCGGCCTCGGCGGACGAAAAGGCGGTTCCCGCCGAAGTCGGCCCCGCTGTGCTGGCGACGCCCGCCAGCTCGTCGGCCGACCACCACATCACGCCTTCGCGTTCGAGCCATGATTTCAGCGCCTCGATCACCGATGCCGCCTTGGTGTGGTCGAGGAAGTTAATGTGCTGGATGTGTGTTTGGCGTTTTACAAAGGCATTCAAGGTGTCGTCACTGACGCTTTCGATCGCACCTATCCAGTAAAGCGACCACCATAGGGCGCGGATTTTGCCGACATGGGGACGCTGATTTGTCGGCCCCTTCCAGCCGCGGTTAAAATGGTCGCGGAGCTTCGTCAGCTCGGCGACGGTCATTTTCTTCATCGACGTCTTGCCAATGATGTGGGTCTGGATGCCGACGCGCTCGTCCTTGTCGATCTTCTGGCGTTTGCACGCGGCCATGATCGCGCGCATCAGCGCGTTTTCAGGGCTGATGGGCTTGGCGGCGCGACGGGGTGCGGAGCGCGCGGTCATGCCGATGCTCCCCAGATATAACGGGGCGTCCGATCGTAGCCGACGCCATGCCAGCCATCACGGCGGAAGCCGAGCGCGCGCAGTTGCCGTGACAGGGCAACGCCGCCGACTTCCTGACCGGCGTTGCTCAGCGCCAACTGGATGCGCGAAAGGGCGATTTCGGTTTGGCCGCGGACTATGCGCAGCACGGCTTGACGGAGGAGAAGATCGCTCATTGGTTCACCTCGCGCCGCGCCAACTCGGCTTGCAGCGCCGCCGTGGGAACATGAGCGAGGTCCGAGGTATTGAGCGTGAGGCCGCGCGTGGAGCGCGGACGGCGCACAAGGAGGCCCTGTCGGACAAGGCTATCAACGCGGCGGGCGACGTTCGATTTTGCCTTCAGGCCAAGATGATCAGCCATTTCGGTTAAGGTTGGCGCGCATCCGGTTTCGGCGACGCGCTGGCGAATAAAATCGAGAAGCTGTTTTTCGTGCGGTGTCATGAAATCACCTCAAGTTCTGCGATGTCAGAGGATGTGGCGGGAAGCGTGTTCCACAGCGGCAGTTCGGGTTCGATGGCCGGTTCCTGCAGCTCGCGACCGGCGATCGCGCGAGCGATGCCAAGTGCGACGTCCGACAACTGAAGAAACTCCCCGTCGGTTTCGCGGCGCGCTACTGCGCGACGGTGCGCAGCGAATATCGTTGAATGGTCCCGGCCGCCCAGATCGCCAGCAATCTGGGGATAAGACTTCCTCAGCACGTCGTGCGCGGCGAGCGCCGTTGCCTGTCGAAGCATGACCAGCCATTTTGAACGGCTGGGGCCGACCAGCGCCTCCGGCGTCACGTCGCCGACGATCGCAACCGCGCGCACGAGCTGGGGCATCCAGCGCGCGAAACGATCGATGCGGATGGTGACCATATCGGTCATTGCATCGTGGGCCATATTTCCGCCTCCGCGAGCGTTTCCGCCACCACTGGCGATACTTCGGACAGATGGTCAGCCAGCACCCCGGCGAATTCGTCGAGGACGGACTGGTGAAGCCGTGCGACCATGATCTGACCGCTGGCGCCATCGACGATCGCGACGCACAACTGGCCATCGACAACGGCCAAGCCGATACCGTCGCGGCACGGCGCGCCGGGGGGCGGGCTGGTCAGCACGGTGCTGGCCGGGACCGTCATGAAGCGACCGGCGCTCACGGTGCGACCGCCTGCGAAAGTGCCGCGACCGGCTGGCTGGAAATCTGGATCAGGAAATCAGCGATCTCGTCGGCGGGGTGGACGGAGCCGCCACCGCCAACCTTCATCGTTTCGAAGGACGGTTGATCGTCGTGGCTGGCCCACGCGGCGAGGGTCGCGGCGCCATCGGCGTGAGGCGCGATCGCGGCGGTCCAGCCGTTGGTGAAGCGCATCAGGATTTGCGCTTCGCCAACGACATTGCTCTGGACCCGGATCATGCCGGCACCTCGACGATGGCCGGCGCCGGAGTCGCGACGGTTTCAGGATCGGGTTCTTTCGGCGCCGCGCGGTCGATGAAGAATTCTTCGCGCTGCGAGACGGTCAGGCTGAGTTTTTCCGAAAGGATGCTCTGCTCGTGGAGAGCCGCTGCGTCGTCTAAGTCTTCGGGGTCGAGCTGCATCCGAAGCGTTTTGACGATCGCCGCCTTATCGAGCTTGTTGGTCGTGATCAGGAAGTCGCCACCGAGTGCGTCGAGCAGTTCCGAGACGATCTCGGCGACCGGCTTTCCCCTCGGGAGTTTCAGCGAAGGGGGCGTGGTCCGCTCCCCGATCAGCGCGCCCGCCAGTTCGATCGACTTGCGCCTGCCTTCGGTCAGCGCGGCACCTGCGACGCCCCACCAGGCGCGCAGCTCAAGGAACAAATCCTTGGCCTCGACTTCCAGCGGCGCGATCGCCTTGTCGCGGTCGGCCTCGATGGCGGTGATCGACGTGTCGGCGTCAGCCTTCAGGCGCTCGATCGCGCCGATCTTGCCCAAATAGGTTTCGAGCCGGGCGATTGCCTCGGCGGTTGTGGTCGGGGCTTTTTGGGGTGCAGATTTGCGGCGGCCCATGGGAATTCCTTTCAGACGAGCGATGCGAAGATGACGGCGGCGGCGAGGAAGCCGCCTGCGATGATTGCGGACGCAACCATGAGAAGCTGCGGCCAGAGCGGCGGCGGCGGTTCGGTGATCATGGTCATGGCGTCACTGCCATCACGCCCCAGACGAGCGCCCAGAGCAGCGGGAACAGCCACGCGACGGTGAGCAGCGCGGCGCGCCACTGCGCGCGCCGGGACACGACGGGAGGGCACATCAGGCGCCCCCTTCTTCGGCGGCCGGGCCGTCGAGGTTGTTGGGGCAGGTCGGACAGGTGCGCCGATGCACATGGTGGACCCGGTTGGTCGGCGGCGCCGATCGGCGCCGCGCGGTCATGCAACTGGACAGCGGGATCGAGCCCCACAGCGGGCAATCGACATCCTCGGCGCCCCATTCGGCGCGCACGAGCTTTTCGGCCTCCGCCATGTCGCCGGTATAGTTGTTGCGGATAATCCGGCTGACATAGGGGCTGGATTTGCCGATCCGGTCGGCCGCCGCGCGTTGGCTGGTCGCATCGGCTGCGCTCGCGAGCAGTCGGACCCAGCGAGGCATATCGTGACCCCACGCCACGCGGGCGCGGTCGAGGTTGTTCAGGTCGTCATTTTTATTAACGTTACCAGACATGGTTAACTTACCCCCCCATCCACGAAGGCTTCGGTGGAGCTGTCCAATCGCGACTGCGCACGATGGCGGCGGACCGGCAGGTCGATGATCGAGCTGTCGCGATGATCGGTGACGCGAAGGATCGGCTTCCCCGCCTCCACGATCCGCGTCCATGACGGGACGACGGGTCCCCATGGCCGAGCGGCGCCTGTGCTCCAGCCCGTCGCGGTGCGGCGCAGCCAGCCGCCGCGTTCCAAAATGCTGAGCATGTTGCGCGCAGCAGTCGGCTTCGCATTTGCGGCGATCAGCAGCATGGTCAGATCGAAATTGCGCAAGACGCGCATCGCCGACCAAAGGCGTTGACGCTGGGTGCGACGGGGCAAGGGATTGGCGCGCGCGGGCGCGGGCAACGCGGGGGGCGAGGCCATCGACAGACAACTCCGATCGAGGGAATAGCGGGGAGGCTTGCCGGGCTCGGTGACCACAAAGCGGGCACCGACCCAGCGGCCGAGCAAGGTTTCCAGCAGCTTGAGCGTCGCGCCGCGCGTGGGGCGGGCATCTTCGCAATGGCGGACTGCCCCGACGAGCAGGTCAAGTTCATCGACCGGCGCATCAGCGAAGCGCAGCTCGCTCCACAGCGCCTGCGCCGGATCGCGCAGACGATCGACGGGGCGCCACGGGCTGGCGGCGGCAAGCGCGGTCATGCGAACGCTCCGGGCCATTCGCCGGGGCCTTCGACGCAAGCGATCCTGTCAATCGTTTCGTCCAAAAGTCCGGCGCTCGTCCAGTTCGTCGGAGCAATCCAGCGACGGCCCTGCCGGTCGCTGCCGATCGCTGCCAACGAGGTTCCTCCGGCTTTCCAAAAGATGCGATAAAGACCGTGATAAACTTCGCGACTGTCGAAGCTGCTATCTGCGCGCCATTGCGCCAGAAGCGGTTCAGGCCATTTGCAATCGGGATGCAGTGCTGCTCCGTCTCGGCCAATGCTGAGATGTAGGGTACGCCCGCCCGCCTCTTTGAGGAGTCGCTTGGTTTCAATTGCGGAAACCGGAACGGCGCGAGGATGTCCGCTCATGCGCCCATGCTCCGGCGCGTCTGGATGTCGCCGTTGCTGACAGGACGCGGCCCCCACCATGCGCGGTCGATGCAATCAACGCCTTCGGTCGCAGCGGTGCGGGCGGCAGCGCGCAGGTTGTTGACGATACGACGAGTGACGCCCCGGCACCGCTGCGCGAAATGGATCGCCAAATCGTCGGCAATCACACCGGCCAACCCATAGTGGTTGCGCAACAGGAGCGCGTCGTCGGACGATGCGGGTTGGGCGGGCGTCGAGACAAGGATGCGGTTGTCGAACCGCTCCCATTCCTTGAGCTTGGTCGGCAGCGCCTCTTCGCCGATCATCAGGATCGCGATCGACGTGGCGTCGTGAATATCGCGGATGATCTCGACCATCTGCTTTTTCACCAGATGGTCCATTTCGTCGATGATCAGCGGACGCGGCGCGCGGTTCAGTTCGTCGATGATCTGGCGCAACAGCCGCGGTGCCGTGCGCTCGGGCTTGGAGATGCCCAATTCCTCGGCGATCGCTTCCAGCAGCGCGCGAACCGTCCAGAGGCTTTTCGCCTCGATATAGGTGGCACCGGTTTGGGCGGCGGCGAATGCGGCGGCGACGGTCTTGCCATAGCCGGAATTGCCATAGACGAGGCCCATGCGGGGCTGATCTTCCTCAGCCTCCGTGCATTCGACGATCGTTTGCAGCGTAAGCGCCATGTTGGCGAGCGGCGCATATCCCCTTCGGGGCACGTCGAGCGCCGGTGCCGGACGGGTCAAGAGGTCGGTCAAGGTCATTCTCCTTCGATCAGGCGGAAGTCTGGTTGGCGATGGGGGCGAGGTGTTCGGCGACCGCGCGCTGGGCGCGATATTCGCTGGTGGTCACGTAGAGCCGGGCGCGGCGCAGCTCGTCGGCCTCGACGGCTTCGCCGCCGTCGGCGCGGGCGATGATCGCGTCGGCTTCGCGCATCTTTTGCGCGGGCGATTTGGGCATCGGCAGAATGGTCGCGGGGGTGGAGCGCTCGCGCGTCGCTGGCTGCGGCGCGGCCGATCCGGCGCCTTCGGCGAGGGCTTCGATTGCGGCCGTCGAATGTGGCTGGGTCGGCTGGGGAAACTGGACAAGCTTGCCCGCTTCCTCGGCATCGCGGCGCAAGATGGCGTCGCGGGCTTTCTCGAAACTATAGTCCTTCGCCCGCTGTTTCAGGTCGGCGCGCTGATCGCTCATCCAGCGGGATTGCTGGGCGCGCGCTTCGGTCGCGAACTCGGCTTCCGACAGGCCAGAGCGTCCGGCGTTGACGGCAATGTCGATGAACAGGCCATCGGGCGAGAAGATGAGCAGTTCGCCCAATTCATCCTCGACGCGGCGGACGATGACCTGACGGCCCACCCATGCAGCGAGGCCGGTCGCCCAATAGCGTCCGCTCTGCCACTGGATGCCGCGTTTGCCGACGGTGCGCGGTCCGACGAGGGCGGACAGAGCCCTGCGCAACACATCGGCATTGGCTGGCGCGCGCGGAAGAACGGGCGTGGAGAGCCATTTGCGCATCGGAGACATGCGCAGCGAACTATGTTCGCGCTGGTGATAGACGCCATCGACCCACGCATCGAGCGCGGCCTGAAGGTCGGCAGCGGACATGCGCGCTTCGATCACGGGACGTCCGGTGTCCTTGCGCGCCTTTGCGCGCAGCTTCTGCGCCTCGGCAACGCTGTGGCCGATATAACCGTCGAACAGTTCGGCGCGAGCGCGGGTGAAGGTGCCGAACAGGCGTTCGATATGCGGTTTCTTGTCGCCCGACGCGGGCGGCAGGTCCCAATGTTCGATGTCGAGCAGTTCGCAGGCCGAGACGATCGCCTTGCCGACGAAGCCCGAGCCCTGATCGGTCATGATGGTTTCGGGCGTCACGGCCCAATGCTGGATCGCGCTGATCAGCAAACGGCGGATCGCTTGCCCGCTTTCAGACTCGGCGACGATGAACTTTGCGCGGCGAGACCAGCGGTCGATGACGCCAAGGATCATCTTGCGGCCATCCGTCGTCATCACGTCGGCCTTGGTCGCGTCCAGCTCCCAAATCTGATGCGCGCGGTCGGTGTTGGCATCGGCACGGCCGAGCGCGAGGCGATATTTGCCCTTGTAGGTGTCTGGGTCGCGGATCGACGCGATCACGACCGCCCGCTCCTCCTCCAGCCGCGATATGAAGCGCTGGAGTGAGCGAAGCGACGGCAGCGTGAAAAAGTCGGCCTGCAGCAACTCCATCACGGCGGGCGCCGACAAGGCGCGCTCCGAAACGTAGAGTTCAACCGCAGCAGCGGCGTTCGGATTGAGGGTGAAATAGTCGGTCCCGCGCGGGCGCCCCATGGGAGCGGGCGTCAAGACATCTACGCGATGCTGACGGAGCGCTGCCTGTGCGTCAGCGGGAAGATCGCTCACGCGATAGAGGCGACCGCCGCCCTGTCCGAGTCGTTCGATATGGGTCCAACCCGCAGCTTTCGCGCGGCGAACCATGGCACTGTGCGACGTGGGTAGGCCCGGAAGGTTTGCGGCAGCGAGTTCGCTAGCTGACGCGAAACCGGGCAGTTTGGCGGTCACTGTGCCGTCCTGAGACGGTGTCAAATCCGAACAAATGGGGGACGTTGGCGCGCTGGCGCCTTTGTGATAGGTCCGCGTCATGCGGCCACCTGTGATGTCAGGCGGGCGACCCGGTAGCGAATGCGCTGACCGTTTGCGTTGTAACGAGAAGGCCAAATCAGGTGCGGTTTCACCCCGATAAAGTCGGCAATCAGCAAATCGACGCGCTCAGAGGCTCGTCGCTCAATGGCTGCGCTGACGGTTTGTTTCGACACGTTCGCTTGCGCCGCCAAATCGGCGAGCGTGGCGCCCTGTTTGCGGATGGCTGCCTTGATATCCTCAGGGTGCCAGTCAGTTTGAAGGTCTGTTTGCATGACGACTTGTCAGTATGACCGGTAACATGTCAGGTCAACCGAAAAATGAACGTGCGCGAGTTGTTGGCTGGACGAAGCACGCCGCCGAGCGATTGAAGAGCGCGGTAAAGTCATTTGGGACTGTCGGGTCGGTGGCCGAACTGGTGGGGATCAAGCGTCAATCGCTGAGCGAAATCCTGAACGGCAACGCCACTCCAACTGTCGGAAACTTTGAGAGATTGTGCGAGCTTGTGCGGGTAAAGCCGACATGGGTTCTTGAGGTTGATGAGGAAGAGCCGGACACGTCAGACGATGTCATTGACGACGGCGGTGTCGTCGCGATCCAGGAGCTGGATCTAGCGCTTGGGTTGGGTGCGACCTTCATTGACGATGGTCATGTCAGGAAGACTGTCCGGTATTTTGCGCTGGATTGGTTGCGGAACTATACGAAGGCCAGTCCCGACAAGCTGTTTTTTGCGCCGGGGCTTGGCAATTCGATGTCGCCGACAATCGACGATGGCGACGTCATGTTGATCGATACGTCAGATAAGACGCCCCGGTTCGCAGGCCTGATCTGGGCGTGCACGGTGGGCGGCATGGGAATGGTGAAGCGGATTAGGCCTAAGCCGGACGGGGCCATTCTGCTGGGCAGCGACAATGCGAATGTTCCGGATGACGAGGTTCACGACGGGGAGATTGATATCCTCGGTCGTGTCGTTGCTGTGATCAAACGGGTTTAGGGGAGGTAAATGAGGAAGCTGATCATTTTGGCGGGGATGGTGGGTTCCGCTCTCGCGGCGCCGGCCCTTGCTGCGCCCACCTATCTGAAGTGCAATATTCCGAGCAATGGCAAGGATTGGTTCCTCAGCTTTGTTCTCGACGAGGGCTTGGCTCGCGCGGCGGTTATCGTCGCAGCGACAGGTTACACCAGTCAGGGGCCTGCCGTATTTTCCAAGGATCAGGTGCTGATCCGGCAGCGCACCATTGAGTACGAAATAAGCCGTGTTGACTTGACCGTGACGCGGAGGGTGTCAGTTCCGAAGATGGTGGATGCCGGGACATGCACAGTCGAGCCGCCGCCCAAGCGGGCCTTTTGATCGGGGCCGCGCACTGATGCGGCGGCGATTGCTCCTGGTCGAGTTCGGGGCGTTGCTCGTCCTGTCGATCGTCAGCGCCGCGATCGGCCTTTGGGGGCTGTTCTCCCCCTGAGCAGGATAGCTGAAATTTTGCCCGTAGAGCCGCCTCCAGCGGCTGCGCGCAAGGCAACCCCATAATTTCCCATCGAACCCGCTGTGCAGCGTGCACAGGGCAGAATTTGAGCGGTCCGGTTCCCGGTCCCGCCTGCGCGGCGCTGCCAGCATGGACAAATGAGAACAAAAGTGGAACAATCGGGCAAGCGAGTCGGAATACAGGATTTCCCCCATGCCCCATGCTCTTGCCCTTCTGGATGACCAACCTGACCTTTTCGTCGGCACGGCCGAGGAGCTGCTAACCGAGATCGACCAGCACGGCGGCGGCGCGCGCCCTCGCTATCCCGCGCCGCCGACCGACGCGGACGTCGACGAGGATGCGGCTGGGGATTTCTCCCCGGTGAAGGTCGCCGAGCGGCTGCGCGTGTTGGAGCGCGAACACGGCATCGTGCAGATACGGCGAGTTTCGCTGAACCAGCTCGCGAAGCAGCTCCTATGAGCCGGCGCAAGGGCGAGCGGCCGATCGTCAAAGAGGTTCGCGCCTATTCGGCCGATCATCCCGTCGCGAGGTGGATTGCCAATGGCAATGGCTGGTTCGATGCTTGGGTCGGGCAGATGTGCACGCCCTATGCCGTGCTGACCAAAAAGACGGGGATTGCGGGCGAGCGCCTGTTCGAGCTGTCGTTTGGCGAGCCGCCGACGCTGGCCGAAATCGACGCGCTGGCCAAGGTCTGGTTTGTGCCGCCCGAGGGGCTGATTTCATCGATCGCCGAAGCGAGCGCTTGCCAGCCGCTCTTCGCTGCGGCTAAGTCATAGGCGTGAACTGACCCGGACAGCCGCTAGCGGCTGCCGGTCATAGTCAGCCCCCCGGCTTAGGTGTGGGGCATGACAAACGCAGCCGCCCCCGCCGAGAACATCGACCCGATCCGGATATTCCGGAAAGGCACTTTCACGTCGGTTGAAGGTGAGAAGCTGACGTTCGGCGAGACCGAGCTTGCCGATATCGTTGCGAGCTACAATGCCGCGAAAGACCCGGCACCGCTGGTCGTTGGACATCCCAAGCTGGATCATCCCGCCTATGGCTGGGTCGATCGCATGGACGTCCAGGGCGACGAAATCTTCGCTTATCCCGATCCCGAGCTGACCGATGCGAGCTTCGCCGAGATGGTGAATGCCGGGCGCTATCGCAAGATTTCGGCGCAGCTCTACCCGCCCGACAGTCCCAACAATCCGGCGCCGGGCCGATATTATCTGAAGCATATCGGCTTTCTCGGCGCGCATCCGCCCTCGGTCAAAGGACTGGGGACGGTGAGTCTTGCCGACGGCGACGCCGGCCCCCTCGTCACCATCGAACAGGAGAATATGATGTCGGACATCGACGACAAGGATCGGGCGGCCAGCTTCGCCGAGCGTGAAAAGACGCTCGGCGATCGCGAAGCCGCCGTTGCAACCCGTGAAAAGGAGCTTGCGGACAAGGCCGCGGCCGACCGGCATGCCGCCAACGTCAGTTTTGCGGAAGACATTTTCGCCGAGGCCAAGATCAAGCCCGAAGGCAAGGATTTGCTCGTCGGCGTGCTCGATGCGCTGGGCAGCGAAGATACGGTCAGCTTTGGCGAAGGCGTCGAGCTGACCCCGCGCGCCGCGCTGATCAAGATTTTCGACAAGGCCCAGCCGCTCGTCAGCCTGGGCGAAGTTGCGGCCGACGATGGCAAGCCGATCGGCGCGGCCGATCCGGCCGACATCGCTGCCGAGGCTGCTTCGTTCGCGGAAGCCGAGGCAAAAGCCGGGCGCCCGATTTCGACAGCGCGCGCCGTTCGACACGTCACCAACAAGCAGAAGGGAGCTTAATCCGATGGTTGGCCTCAGCACCACATTGACCAAAAACCTGAAAGCCGAAGCCGCCGTCCCGCGTCGTCGTTTCGTGAAATTTGGCGCCGCCGATACCGCCGCACTGGCTGCCACCGTAGGGGCGCCGATCATCGGCGTGTCGTCGGAGATTGATGCGGCGATCAATGAACCCTGCGACGTTCATTTGGCCGGGCTTCCCGAAATTGAATATGGCGGCCCGGTTGCGCGCGGCGACCTTTTGACTTCGGACGCCCAAGGGCGCGCGATCACTGCCGCCCCCGCTGCCGGCGCCAACGTCAATACGGGCGGTCAAGCCATGGTTTCCGGTGTCCTGGGCGACATCGGCGTCGTCAACTTCTTCCCCGGCCGCATTCAGGGCTGATCACTGCCCGGCGCTGCGGCGCCGGGCTCCCCCATTTTTTATGTGAGGAATTTCCATGTCGTTGTCCGCCTATCCCATCGATCCGCATCTGGCCGCGATCGCCATCGCTTACAAGAACGCCAAGTATATCGCTGACGACGTGTTGCCG
The DNA here is from genome assembly GCF_058807415.1 of Sphingopyxis sp. GW821-FHT12C06. Taxonomy (NCBI): domain Bacteria; kingdom Pseudomonadati; phylum Pseudomonadota; class Alphaproteobacteria; order Sphingomonadales; family Sphingopyxidaceae; genus Sphingopyxis; species Sphingopyxis sp. GW821-FHT12C06. The sequence goes on from NZ_JBXAQR010000006.1 coordinate 280,387, forward strand.
CGCGTTCGCGTCGGGAAACAGGAATTCAAGTTCATGCGGTATGGCGTGGACCAGTTTTTCAACATTCCCGAAACCCGTGTCGGCCGAAAGTCGAAGCCCAACGAAGTCAATCTTGAGGGCACGGAAGTCACCGACAGCACCGAGGATTTCGGGCTTGATGGCGGCGTGCCACAGGCCGACATGGACAATGCCGACGAGCGTTACGACCCGCTCGGCAACGAAGTCGAATTTCTTCAGGAACTGATCGCGCTCGATCGTGAGGCCCGTGCCTCCGGCCTTGTCTTCAACAACGCGACTTATGACCCCGGCCTTCGCGAGACGCTGGGGGCGGGATCGCAGTTCAGCGATCCTGCCAGTTCGCCGATCGCGAAGGTCAACGCCGCGCTCGATCTGCCTCTGGTGCGGCCGAACCAGATGGTGTTCGGGCAGGAAGGCTGGACGAAGTTCCGAACGCACCCCGAGATTGTCGAGGCCTGTCTCGGCACAGGCGCCAAGAAGGGCAACGCTACCCGGCAGGCGGTGGCCGAACTGTTCGAGGTCGACGAAGTCATCGTTGGTGCCGCACGTGGCAACTCGGTCAAGCGTGGGCAGGCTCCGGTCCTCTACCGCCTGTGGGGCAAGCATCTGGCCTTGGTCCACAAGGCGCCCGTGCCGGAAGCCAAGGGTGCGTTGCAATTCGGAGCGTCCTTCCAGTGGGGCGATCGCATCGCCGCGCAGTGGGCCGACAAGAACATGGGCATGCGCGGCGGCACCGCGTGCCGAACCGGCGAAAGCCTGAAGGAGCGCATCGTCGCCAATCAGGCCGGCTACTTCTTCCAGAACGCCTTCGCCTGATCCGGTTCGGGCGCCGCCACCTTCGCGGCGCCCGCCGTTTCCTGACATTATTGGAGAGTTTCGATGGGTAAATTTCTGGTCTGCGACCGCTTGGGCTTTGATGGCGAGGATTATTCCGCCGGCGATCCGATCGAAATTGAGGATATGCGCGCCGCTCAGTCCCTCAAGGACATTCAGGTCATTGTGGACGGCGACGTGGGAATGCGAATTGCCACTGTCCCGCCGGTCGGCGTCGTCGTTCACGGCGACCTGCGCTTCGGCTTTGTGTTTCGATACATCGGCCCGGCCGAGATCGACGAAGGTCAGTTGCTCGATATCCTGAAGGACCCGGCGCTGAATGTCGAAGTGGCGGTCGATGGCGATCCTTTTGAAGGCTGGACCTCCTTTCCTCATCGCGACGAGGCCATCGCCGCGCTTCAGGAACATATCGATTATGACCTGGCGAACGGGCGCGCCCATGATTTGGTGGGCGCGCCGCGATTGCCCCCGGAAGAGCCCGAGGATGAGCCGCAGTCGGTCGAGCAGTTGATCAAGCTGGGCAAGGCCAAGCTCGTTGCCCTCGCCAAAACCGAAGAGATCGCGACGCCCGACAATGCGACCATACCCGTTATCGCGGCGGCGATCTTCGACGCGCGCGCTGCAAAAGCTGCCGCTGCTGATAGCGGCCAAGCATAATGCGGGGCTGGGGTGTGATGATCGCAGCGGCCGCCTGCTCGATGATTGCAGCGGCACCGGCCGTAGTGATCGAGCGTGATCGCGCCGTCTTGTCGCCGGTATCGGCGGCGCTCCAGTCCCTTCGGGGTAAATGGCGGGTGGGGCCCAATCGCGGCACGTCGCGTTACCGAAGCCGGCGCGTTGCCGCGCGCCCTCGCAAACGGTCCAACCGCATTCATATCAGCCGGCGCGTTCGTCGCCGGCATCGGCGGGCGGCATGATCGCGCTGTCGTCGCAGATCGCTGGCGTCGTGATGCTCGCCGGCATCATCCTTATGGCGCTGCCCGTCATCCGGGCGGCGCCGTGGGGCTACACTCCGCTCTTCGAAGCCGGGCTGGTCATCTTCCTGATCGGCGCTGCCGTCGCGCTGCTGGGCGCGATCGGCTGGCTGATCGCGATCGCCTTCGCCGCGACGCTTCCTTCCTATCCGCTGACCGGAGCTTGAAGCCGTGTTGCAGGTCATCTTCATCATCTATGCAGTCGGGCTGATTTGCGGGATTGGCCTGCTGGCTCTCGCCTCGTTCGTCGAACCGACCTCGCGCGCAAGGCGCGAGCTTTGGACGCTGGGTCTGCTTGGCGTCCTGTTGTGGCCCATAGGTCAGGTGCACGCGATCGTGCGTCACCGCGCGGCGCTCAAGCGCCTTGCACGGTCGGTGAAAGCCCAATGAAACTCATCGTCAAACAGCCTGCCGAAGTCCGGCTCCTGCCTATGGAGTTCAGCGGCGTCGCCACGATCAGCGCACTGGTCGGCATCGATGTCGAGGCACGCGGGCTGGTTGGCGGTGCGCAGCCGGTGGTCGCCGATAGCCAGATTTTCGCCGGGGCGCTGACGTTGAGCATCGAGGGCGGCACCGATGGCGAGCGCTATCTGGTCACCGTCACGGTTGACGACGCATCCGGCGCGCGGGCGCAGGAAGAGGTGGAAGTCGCCGTCCTCGATCTGAAATGGGCGATGCCGAACGGCGGCGCGCCGATGCTGTCGATCGAGGAATTTGTAGGCCGCTTCGGCCTGACCGAAACCATCCGTATGACCGACGAGCTGGGCGACGGCCGCATCGGCAAGGATTTGCTCGTCGGTGCGCTGACCGCTGCCCAGGCGATCGTCGAGGGCGCGATCGGCGCGCGATACACGTTGCCGCTCGGCGACGTGCCGCAGCTCGTGAAGGTGTGGATCGGTGACATCGCCCGTGCCCGCCTTTATCCCACGGGTGCGCCCGACGGCATCGACGCCCCTGCGAAAGCCGCCATGCGCGCGCTAGAGCGGATCGAAGATGGCAAGTCGAGCCTGCCCGGCGCGCCGGCCGCGCCGCCGAGCGAGGATGGTGGCGTGTCCTTTCATTCGGGCGGTCGCGCCTATCCCGGTGGCCTGACGAGGTACGGCTGGTGAGCGGTGGCCTGATCCTCGATATCGAGTCGATCGACACGCTTGCCCCGACTCTGCGTCGCGTGCGGGAAGCCGCGATGGACCTGACCGAACCGATGGCCGATCTTTCCGGTGAGTTCCTGTCTGACCATCTCGATCGGTTCAACGCGCAGCGCGATCCCGATGGCGTTCCGTGGAAGCCATCGCAGGAAGCGATGGACGAAGGGCGTCCGACTTTGCGCAAGAGCGGCGACCTGTTCAACGCGCTCGAGCGCGACAGCGGCGCCGACTTCGCGGCGGTCGGTGTCTATGAAACGGGTGGGCCGGCTGTTTATGCCTGGGCGCATCAGAAGGGTGCAACGATCCGTCCCCGCAATGGCAAAGCGCTGAAAACGCCGCACGGTCCGCGCGCTAGCGTAACCCTACCCCGGCGCTCGTTCGTCGGCTTTACCGACGAAAATATCGAGCTGACCGACCGCGTGCTGATCCAGCATCTTGAACGCGCCTGGTCGGGCGGGGGTGCGGCATGATTGCTGCGCAGCCGATCGTTGATCGCATGACGGAGAAGGGCTTTTCGAAAGTCGAAGGCGTTCTGGAATGGGCCGGCCTGAAAGGCGCTCCCGCCTTCAGTCCGGCGCATTTCGTCATTCCGGCCCGCGATGCGGCCGGGGCCAATCAGATGATCGGTATTCACGATCAGCATGTCGAGGCCCGCTTTCGCGTCATCATCGTGCTCAAGCCATCCGCTCGCGTTGTGGGCAATCCCTCGCGCGAGCTGGAGCTTGAGGAGCGCAAGGTCATCGACGCGCTCGCGGCGTGGAAACATCCCGATGCGACGGGGGCAACCGAATATGTCGGGGGCCAGCTCATAGCCGCTGACGGCTGGGGGGTCGCATGGGCCGTAGATTTTAAGACCGCATGGAGACTTAGGAAAGGAACTAGCTGATGTCGGATGGTGACACCGATACCGCACTTCAGTCAACCGCCACATTGACCGGCGGCGCAGAAATCGAAGCGCCGCAAAGTGATGCCGAGCGGCCCACGCGGCCGCGCAAAGGCAAGCCGGCCGAGCCGGTGACGACTCAGGCCGAACCGACCGCACCGCGCCCGCGCGATCCCGCAACCGGGCTGGAACTGGATGAATATGGCCTGCCGACTTCCGGCCCCGCGCGCCGCCAGTGGCTCGCCGAAGCGGGCATCGACGATCCCGCGCTGACCGCCAGCGAAGCAGAAACGGAGAACCCCGATGGTTGATGACGTCAAAGTCCTGGCGGTGAAGAAAGAGGTCACCTACGGCGTCGATGCGGCGCCAACTCTTGCGGCCAATGCGGTGGTCACGAAGGGTTTCAGCGCGACCCCGCTGGCCGCCGATCCGCTCGACCGCAATCTGGATCGTGGGACGTTCGGCTTTGCGCCGACCGCTTCGACGAACAAGCGGCAGTTGGTAAGCTATCAGCTTGAGGTCGCCGGTTCGGGCGATCCGGGCGTCGCCGCGCCGTTCATGGAATTTCTGGAAGGATGCGGCATGGCTGCACCTGTCCTTGTGCCTGACGCCAGCGCGACGCAGCGCATGGCGCCTGCGAACGTGCCCCAGTCGTCGCTCACCCAATATCACTGGATTGGAGACCAGCATCGCAAGGGCCTTGGTTCGCGCGGCTCATTCACCATGGATTTCACGGCCGGCGCCTATCCCTTCATTGGGCTGAGCTATACCCTGCTGTTGCCGAAGGTGTTGCCCCGCGCCGTGAATGTCCCCGGCGTCGCGAACTTCGACCGGTGGATCGCGCCAGTCGAGGTCAACAGCGACAACACATTGCTGATGCTCGACAATTTCGCGTGCATCACACAGCAGTTCACGCTTGAGGCTGGTGTCGGCATCACGCTGCGCAACCTGATCGGCGCCCGCTACGTCAATCGCGGCGATCATGGGATTACCGCCCGTCTGGTCGTCGAAGCGCCGTCTATGGCGGTCAAGGATTATCTCGCGTCGCTCGACGACTCGTCGATCATTCCCTTTGTCCTCACCCATGGCGTTGATGCGGGCAATATCATCGAAGTCAGTTGCGCCTATGCGCAGATCACCGCGATCAACGAAAGCTATGACGCCGCGGCCCGCAAGCTGATGTGGAACATCGACCTGCGGTTCAACACCGACGCGGGTCAGGACGATCTGACCATCACCGCAAGCTGACACCCGAGGGCGTTGAAGGCCTGCGGCTGCCGTTCGGGGCGGCGGGGTCCGAGCCAAGGTCATGCCGGAGCGAGCGGGGGGATAGTATTTCGCCCTCGTTCAGGGTCCGGCGCGGGGAGCCGAACATCCCCGCCATCATCCTACAGGAGGTCATCATGGGATATAAAATCGTTGAGCAGGCCAAGGCGTGGCGGGACATTCGTTGGAACGGCCTCACCGACGACGGCGAAGTCGTAACGAACGTCATTCGCGGTCGTTTCATCCTGATTGACGAGGATGAGTTCGTTGAATTCAACGATGACGTTTCCGCAGTCAGCAGCAAGCTTGCCGCAGCGACGGACAAGTCCGAGCGCCAGAAGCTGAGCGAGGTTCTGTCACCCTTCGTCCTTCGTGTCCTCGAAGACTGGCAGCAGGTCACCGAAGATGATGGCACCGATGCTGGCCGTTCGGTTCCGTTCAGCAAGGCCAATCTGGAGCGAATGCTCCGCGTTCCAAACTTCGCAAGCGGCGTGATGGAAGCTCTGCGCGCTGCCCGCGCCGCCGAACCCGAGGTCCGCGAGGGAAACTGAGAGCGGTCGCCCGTTCCTGGGCCTCAGGGCGGGGCGGCCGCAGGCAAAAGGCCGACGACGTGGTAACCCAGAATTCTGCCCTTCCCGCGCGCTTCCAGACCGGCACTCAGCCAGTCGATAGCGAAGTCGAAATCCACAAGGATGACGTCGGCATTGTAGGGCTGTTTCTGGCCCTGCGCACGCAATGGCACCGTCATCCGATGACGGGCCAGCGCATGGGATTGGACTATTCGGCCGTGAAGCCCATGGCTGACCTCGCCTTCATCGATATCACTCCCGCCACCTTGCCCGCGCTTCAGGCAATGGAAGAGGCTGCGCTGTTGACCTTCGCCGAGGCCGCGCGGTGAGCGGCGCCCAGACCATCCTTGAAGCCCGCCTGCGCGGGAAAGACGACGGCCTTGTCGGGCAGTTGAACGCCACCGAACAACGTTCGCGCGGCGCTGCCAATGGCCTGAAGGAATTGGCCGGCGCTGCTCGCGGCGCATCGGCCGCCACCGCGACCGTTGCCGCCAGCGATCGCGAAGCCGCGCGCGCGGTGCGCGAAGTTGAGCGGGCGCGCAAGGATCAGGAGCGCGCCGCGCGTGCCGCCGCCAGCGCGGAAAAGAAGGCAGCTGATGAGGCTGTTCGTGGTGCCAGCCGTTATCGCACTGGGATGCAACAGTCCGGCGTTCAGGTGCAGGACTTCCTTATTCAGGTGCAAAACAATACGCCGATCCTGACGGCATTTTCTCAGCAAGCGTCGCAGATGGCCGGCTCGCTCGCGATGATGGGCGGACCGGTCGATAGCAATTCGTCGAAATTCGCCAAGTTCGCCGCGATCATGGGCGGCCCGGTCGGCATCGGCTTGGGTATCGCGATCCCGCTTGTCACGATGCTGGCGGCCAAGCTGTTCGAGAATGCGGAGGCCACAGCGGCGGCCGAAGCCGGCGCGAATGGACTGGCCTCGGCGCAGTCGGCGCTTGGCGATGTGTTCGATACCGTTTCGGGCAAGCTGAAGACGCAGAACGAGCTGCTGATCATCAACGCCCGCCTTCAGGCGATCAGCCTGCGCGCCGACGCCATGAAGGCAGAGGCGAGCGCCAAGAAGGTCGCGGACAGCCTTCTGGGCTCAGGCGGCGCCACCCAGCTCTATGGCGAATTCGTTGGATCGAACCAGTTTGGGGCCGATCCCAAGCGCTGGTCGAACATTCAGGCGAACCGCAGCCAGCTCACGATGATCGCCGAGGGGGTCAGTTCGGGGCGCATCAAACGTGCCGATGCGGTCAAGATGACGGAAGGCATCGATTTCAAGGGGACCGGCTTTGATCAGGCGGAAGTCGTCGCCGCCTTTCGCGACGGGGCAGTCGCTGAGCTCAATCGCCGCGCCGCCGATCTGATCGATAAGTCGCTCGATAGTGGCCAGCTCGCTAAGGAATTCCGCACCAAGGGGCCAAAGCCGCCAAAAGGTAAGAACGGCGCGGCTGCGGCTAGGGCGTTGGCCAATTTCGGCGAGGGCGCGGATGAGAAAATCCAGCGTATCGCCGACGGATATAATCCGGCCCCGCGCGGGCTGGACAAGGCGTTTGCCGACCTGCGTACCCTCGACGGCCTGATCGCCGATCTGGGCAAGCGCAAGCCGCCGTCGTTCGAAAAGCTGATCGGCGAGGCCGGGAAGGCGCGCGCCGCCGTATTGTCCGGCCTTGCCGAACCGCTCGACACGATCCAGCAGCGTCTAGTCCCCCTGCCCGACGGCATCACCAAAGCCAAAGCGGCGATGGAGGAACTGGACGGCGTCATCGCCGTGCTCAGCGATCGCAAGCCGCCGAATTGGGAAGTGCTGGTCGCCCGGGCCAAGGAGTTGAAAGAGGTCGCGGCCGACACGGTCAACGGCCCCTTGAACGACATGTTGCGCGCGAGCCGCGAACAGCGCGAGCAGCAATTGCTAATCCTTCAGGGGCGGGACGAGGAAGCTCGCGTCCTGTCGATCATTCAGCAGCGCATGCGGGATATGCCGCCACTTAGTGCCGATCAGGTTCGCGAAATCGAACGCATGGTGACCGGCGAAGAGCGGATCAATGATCTGCTGACCAAGCGGCAGGACATCGTCTCGATCTATATGTCGTCGATCGGCGACCTGCGCGGGGCGCTGGAAGACGTGTTTACATCCGGCAGCGGCGGCGATTTCCTGAAGAACACCGAGCGGATGCTCGATCAGTTCCGGGCGCGCATGACCGTCGAGAGCATCTTCGGCGACGGCTTGCGCGCGCTGGAAAAGAAGATGCGCGGAAAATCGCCGCTCGACCGTGAAATAGACGATCTGGCAAAGCAGATCGACGGACTGGAGGATGAAACGGATCGGTCGAGCAAGGCACTGGCGTTGTTCGCCGATGCCGTTGCAGCCGCGACGGCCGACATTCAGGGTCGCGGCGCGCCCAGCCCTCACCAATTCGGCGAAGGCAGCTTCCTGAAGGTCTTTGGCGGCAAGGCTGAAGGCAGCGACGATATCGTCGTGACCGGCGAGCGCCCGCGCCCGATCGGCGGCGGGCTGATGCGCGAGCAGACGGAATTCATGCGCGAGATGGCCCGCGCGCAATATGATCCGCTCGCCAAATTGTTCGACCAATATTTGGGCACCAGCTTCTTCAGCAAATTGTCGCCAGTGTTTCAGGGCGCCTATGCCGGTTTCTTCACGGCGGGGCCGGTCGGTGGCATATTGGGCGCCATCAAGGAATTGCCCGGCCTGCCGAAGGCGATGGGCGACAAGATGGGTCGCGCCATGGAAGGCGCGCAGACCGGCACGCTCGTCGCCGGCATCGGCAAGATGCTGGGCATCAAGACCAGCACCACGGGCGGCCAGATCGGCGGCGCGATCGGCAGCGCGCTCCCCATTCCGGGCGGCGATATCATCGGGTCGGTTATCGGCAGTCTCATCGGCGGGGCGCTCAAAAAGGCGAAGCGCGGATCGGCGACGATTACCGGCGTCGATGACGATGCCATCCTCAGCGGGAATAATTCGAAAGCGAAGGCCGCTGCGGGCGAAGCGGCCGGATCGGTCCAGGGCGTATTGAAGCAAATCGCCGATGCCCTGGGCGGCGAGGTCGGCGCGTTCAATGTCTCGATCGGGACGCGCGACGGGAAATATCGCGTCGATCCGACCGGCCAAGGGCGGACGAAGGTCAAGAATGGCGCGCTCGACTTCGGCGACAATGCCCAGGCGGCGATTATGGCCGCCGCATTCGACGCGATCGGCGATGGCGGCATCAAGGGTTTGTCGGCCGCCGTCCAGCGCGCGCTCCGGTCCAACAGCGATATCGACAAGGCCGTCCGCGAAGCGCTGAAGGTACAGGAGGTCGAAGAGATCGTCTCCGGCCTCGGCGGCGCGCTGGAGCGCCAGTTTCGCCAATTCGAGGCGCAGGCGAAAGAGCGCGTCCGGATCGCGACGCAATATGGTTTCGACGTCAGCAAGATCGAGGCGCGCAACGCCGAAGATCGCGCCAAGCTGGTCGAGCAAATCCTGTCGAGCCGCGTCGGGTCGTTGCAGACGCTGCTTCAGGACATGAAGTTCGGCGACCTGTTCGAAGGAACGGCGGCGGAGCGCCGCGACAAGCTGATCGCCGAAATGGCGACCGCGAAGGGTGACGCGGAAAAGGGTGTCGATGGCGCCGCCGACCGGCTGGCCGACATTGCCCGCAAACTCGTCGAAACGAGCCGCGAGGCCTATGGCACGGCCGGCCCGGAATTTGGCGGCGATCGCGCTAACGCGATCAGCACGGCCGAGGCGATCATCGCGGCCGAGAATGAGCGCATCCGCGTCGCGCAGCAGGCCACCGTTGACACCAGCAAGGCGATGCAGACGCAAAACCAGCTCACGAACGAAACCAACGATATCCTTGCCGAAATGTTGGCGAGGATGCGCAACAGCGGAGTTTCGGGCGGTGGCGGCGGGCCCGCGCTGGGTGGCGACAGCGTCAGCCGATCGGTCAGCCTGCGATGAGCGAGATTTGCTTCATTGACGTCAAGCCGCGGATCGTCGCGACCGGCGTCGAAACCACGGTCCGGCTCGCCGGGGGCGGAACCGACACGCCCTATTATCGCGATGGGCAGCACTATCGCGCGGGCGTCGTCGAAATGCCGCGTTTCAAGGCCGCGTTCGGTTTCGACGACAATGGCTGGACGGGCGGCACGGTTCCGACCAGCGGCACACTGGGTTTCATGTCCGGCGACACATCGCTGATCGCCATACTCACGGGCTATTATTGGCGCGATGCCGCGATCACGATCGACGCAGGCAAGGAAAGCGGGCCGCTCGCGCGCCGCCTGACGGGCATGGTCGCCGGTATCTCCAGCAACGAAGGCCAGATCGCGCTCACCCTCGCCGATCCAAGCAAGACGCTCGACAAGCCCCTCCTCGGCACCGGCTTTACCGGCGAGGGCGGCATCGAGGGACCGACCGAGGCTGCGGGTCGCGACAAGCGGCGCAGCTTTGGCTTGGTATTCGATATCGAAGGCCGGCTGCTCGACAAAATCCACAATATCCATGAGTTCGGCGACCCGGCGCAGAAGCTGGCCGCATTTCTGGACGTTCGGGACAAGGGGCGCTCCGGGCCGATGACCGTGGTCGCTTGGGCCGGGTCGATCGCCGCCACATTCGCTGCGCTTCAGGCCGCAGCAGCGCCGCAGGGTGGTTGTGCCGCTGCGCCGTCAATCGCATGCATCAAATGGTGGACCAACCCCGCTGGGCCGCTGACCGCCGATATCCAGGGCGAGATTGCGGGCGGATACGCTGACACGGCGGTGTCGATTGCATCGCGGCTGCTCAGTGCGGTTGGCGGCCCCGCCATCGTCGATGAAGCGGCGGCCGACGCGCTGCGGTCCGCGACATGCGGCATCCACATCGCGTCGGCGTCGGACACGATCGCGCAGGCGCTGGACCGCCTGATCCTCCCTTCGTCGCTCCATTGGGTACTTCAGCCCGATGGCACGATCCGCATCGGCGAATGGGCGTGGACGGCGCCTGTCGCCAGTTTGCAAGCCGATTTCATCGGGCGTGAACGACAATTGCCACCGGTTAAATCGCGCAAGCTCGGCTATCGCCGCAACCATCGGCCGCATCAGGACAGTGAGATTTCGGCGGCACTGCCCCGGGTGTTCATCCGGGCCAACGCCCCGTCTGCTGCTGAAAGCGGTCCTAGTGATTATTGGCAAGACGCCGACGCGCGCTATTGGGAGCGCCGTGCTGATATCGGCCTGACGTGCGGCGGGGTTCCCCTGACCTGTGGCGGGGTGCCGTTGACGATCGTGTGGACGCCGAACGCTGCGCAGCCGGTTCGCGATGGCATCGACGGCGCTGTAGCTACGGTCAATGCGGCGGTGCTGGCCGTGCGGGCGCTAGCCGAGGATGCACAGGCGACGGCGGACGGAAAGGTCCGCCTGTTCTGGCAGCCAACCGCACCAATCGGCGTCGGCGAGAGTGAGGGCGATATCTGGTACGATATCGACGACGGGAAGAAGCAATACACCCATATCGGCGGGACGTGGGTTTCGGCACGCGACACCGGCATAGGCGCGGCGCTGGACGCGGCGATCGCGGCCGACGCCAAAGCCGATGGCAAGGCCGCCTGCTTCATCACCGACCTGCCGCCGCCAGCCGAAGCCGCCCCCATCGCCGAAGGCGACGGCGATTTGTGGCTCATCAGATCAACGGGCGAACTGCGGCGCTGGAACGCCATCGGCGTGACATGGGGCAATGCGCTGGCCGATTTGACCGCCAACGCCGTTCCCCGGCCGGAAGGCCCAGCGACCGACAGTTTTTCGGCCGACCACACCGGGGCGCTCACTTTGGGCCAGCTTCCGCGAAGCTACCTGTTCAAGCGCTTCCGTGGTCCGACTGATGTGTCCGCAGCCGCGACAACATGGCTTATCGACAGCCAGGAAGGAATCACGGGCGGAATGGTAACGGTCAATGCTGGCGGCGTCACTATCCCCACCGGGGTGTCTATGGGGCCAACAGCCGTCATCGTGGTCAGATCGCAGCGCGCAGGTGAGCCCGATCTCGTCAATACACTGCGGCTGACGCGTAACGATGCAGCAGCTCCGCCTGCGTCATCGGGAGGAACAACCGTCAGCACGTCGTCATTCGCGCCTTTCTCATCCACATCCTGGGTCGCGATGACGGGGGTGCTGACGGTGAAGACCGGGACCGCCGGCGAAATCCATCTTACGGCCCCGCTGGCGGTGAATGTGACCGCGTCCAGCCCGGCGGGCTTCTTTCCGATCGAGCTCAAATGGATGCGTCGTCCGGTCGGTGGATCGTTCGCCGACGTTGGTATGGCGGTCGCGTCGGACCCTCATCCACTTTTGGAGTACGAGCCACCCAGCTATTACATGACGCCGGGCGCTGTTTCCTGCAACCGCGCGGCCACGGGCCTGACCGCGACCGCTGATTATGAGGTGCAGCTTTATGGTCGGCGCACCGGCGGGCTGGTAAACACCCTCTATTTGTTGGGCACAGCAACGGCGACCGGCTCATGAGCTGGTTCGCGCTGTTCGACCGAAAGGGCGCCTATCAGGGCGCCGTTCAATCGCTTGCTGGCTACGGCCGCGCCGCTCGTGGCCGCGCTCTGCCGATCGAACGTACGCCGCGCGACTTCGAACGCGTCGATCGTGATACGGGCGCCTTCATCATCGACGAGGCGGCGGCGATCCACCACCGCGCTGGCGCCGACCACATTGCCGCGATGCACGCGCGCAAAGCCGTCGAGGCGCACCTGATCGCGGCGGGCATCGACGCGCCGGGCCTGCTGCTGGTGCGCGAGGCCGCGTTGCGCGGCGTTGATCCTGCCGAACTGGCCGCCGCTGTGCTGAAAAAAATCGCGCCCGCCGAAACGCTGGAATTGGAACGACAGGCGGCGAGCCTGAACCTCAACAGGAGTTAAAAGAAATGAGTATTTGGGGTCTCGGCCGCAACCTGACGCCTGCGGCAACCGATCGGATGGCGGCGGATAGCGCCCCCAACGCTGGCGGCTATTCGGAGCGCGGTGAGTTCATGTGGCGCGACACGACTGGCAGGTTCGTCGCACAGGGCGGCGGCGCGAATGGTGCCGCGCTGATCAATGCGACCTATGGCGCGCTCGGCAACAGCTCGACGGCGCTTCGCGCCACGCTCAACGGCGGGGCTGGTGGGGCATATTTGAGCGGATATTCCGCCGAAGCCAACTTCAGCCACAACAGCGAATTCATTTCCGGCAGCAACTGGGTGGCGCGTCACACCGACGCTGCGCGTTATACGCAAAGTGGCGGCGCGCACTCTTGGTATGGCAACACAGGGCTGACGGTGGGCGCAGCATTTGCGCCCACCGAACGCATGATCCTCTCCAGCGGCGGCAATCTCGGCGTGGGCGCCAGCCCCGCTGTGCGGATGCACGTCAAATCGCCCTTGGCCGAAATGTTTCGCATGGAAACGACGACCCCACGGGGCAGCGGCAGCGCCTTTTTTACAATCCATGATCCGGCGGGTCGAAAGGGGTACATGGGCTACGGCTCATCGAACGACGATTGCTATTTTGTCAATGAGCTGAACGGCAACATGCTTCTCCTGACGAACAGTCTGGGTGTGGTGATACAATCGAACGGGTATTTCCGCCCGGTCACGGATAATGGGCAGGCGTGCGGTGCGGCGGGCTTTCGTTGGAATGTAATCTATTCCGCTACCGGCACGATCAATACCTGCGATATCCTCTTCAAGACGTTCCGAGCCGATCCGGCACCGCGCGAAGCAGAATTGCGCGCCGCGCTGCGCGCCGTCGATGAACTCGGCTTCTTCCAATGGGATGACGCGATCGCCGAAAAGGGACCCGAGGGCGCCCGCTGGCACTTCGCGCCGGGCGCGCAGCCCGTGTGGACGATCTTCGCCGACGAAGGGCTGTGCGACGCGCTGATCCAGCGCGAGCCCGATGGCGACTGGTTGCCGCCCGAAGGCTCGATCCCGCCCGCCTTCCTGTGCTTCGACGAATGGGACGAGGAAACGGCACCCGTCATGGCGTGGTGGCGCGCGTCCGACATTCTGGGCGCCGATGGCCTGCCTATCATGGTCCCCTGCGCCGAAGGTGAGGAAGGGACCGAACAGCGCCCAACCGGCGAAACCTATGTCGCCCGCCCTGCCGGCAAACGCTTCGGCGTCCGCATCGACCAGCTTCATTCGCTGATGATCGCGGCGCTCAACGCTGAGCGGCTGAAGCAGGAGGCGGTGGCCGAGGCGCAGGCCGAGACTATTGCTGACCTTGTGGCGCGGGTCGTGGCGTTGGAGCCGGCGGCGTGATGAGCACCTTCGTTCGTTTCGGGAGGGTGTGCCAGTGGCACTAATCGACCCGGAGTTCGCCGCGTGGCTAAAGCGCGACGAAGCGGTCGCTCTTGCGAGGGATGTCGCCGCTGAAGCGAAGTGGGGCGCGATCGCGATCGATACCGCCATTTCCAGCCCGATCGCGTTCAAGGCTGACGCGCTCGCCGAGGCAGCCCGGCAGCTCGCCTTTCGTCCGGGGCCGCTGGATGTCGAAAAGCTCCGCGTGCCGGGCCAGCAAGTCGGCCTGATCGGCAAGGTCGTTACCTTGACGACCGCCAAGGGCGGATATGCCGCAGGCGTCGATGTCTTCGTCCTGGACGCCGATGAAAACGATGCGGGCGGCGGAACAATATTGACCGTGCTTAGGAGGCAAGAATGAAAGGGCTTCAAATCCTCAAGCCCATCGCGGCGCAATTCACCGCGCCGGGGACCGGAGCCGCGAACCTCCAGACGCCTTCGCCGCGCGAAATCTGGGTCGCGCCTGGTCCCGGCGCGCAGTCGATCGATATTGACCTGTCCGTCGCCCAGGACGTCGATAGCTTCTATCTCGGCGCCACCAATGCGCGGGCCGATGCCGTTTGGACGATCCAGAGCATCGCGGCGATCGGCGGGGCCGTGACGGCCACGCATGTCAACGCGCAGCCGATCCGTTTGGCGAACAATATCCGCACCCGCTTCCCAGCCTATGTCCGCCTGCCTGCCCCGGTCAACGGGCGCTATTTCCGGGTGATCGTCAACCAGCCGACGACGCCGATGCAGATTGGCGTGCTGGTCGCGTCGCTCGCGCTCGAATGGCCCTACGCCTTTGGCGGTGGCCGCGTGCCGATCGATACGTCGGGCGTCTCCGATCTTCGCGATGGCGGCTTCGGCGTCGATGAAGGTGTCGTGAAAACGCAATTCCAATGGCGTTTCGTTGACCTCGACAAGCTGACCCTTGCCAAGCTGTGGGCGATCGCCGAAGACCGGGGCGAGCATAAGCCGCTTGTCGTGGTCGAGGGGCCTGACTATCCCCCGGATGCTCCCTCGGTTCACTACGGGATATTCCGCAAGTTCGAACCGTATGAACGCGAGGACGCGGCCGCGACCAAATGGGCGCTGACCGTGGTGGAATGGCGGTGACAGCCGCCAGCGACCGGGCGCACCGGGCCGCTCCACGGCTAAGTTTGCTGCAATCCTTCCTTACCGGAGCATTCCAGTGAACCTGATCGAAAAGACGAAGCGCATCCAGCGCGCGGTAGGTGCCAGCGAAGATGGCATCTACGGCGGTGAAACGGCCGACAAGGTGCTGGCCAAGCTCGGCGTAACCCTCACGCCCGCAATCACGCCGGGCGCCCTCGTAATCGTCAAGGGCACCGGCAAGAACATCACCCGCATTTTCCTGCACTGCACCGCCACGCGCGAAGGGCAGGACGTCGATGCCGCGACCATCAAGCGCTGGCATCTGGCGCAGGGTTGGAGCGATATCGGCTATCACTTCGTCATCATGCCCGACGGCACCATCGAAATCGGCCGCGACGAAAGCATTCCCGGCAGCCATGTGAAGGGCTTCAACACCGGCTCTATCGGCGTGGTCTACGTCGGCGGCCTCGACACGCAGGGCAAGGCCAAAGACACACGCACGGACGCGCAGAAGAATGCGATGGAATGGCTGTGTCGCGAGTTGGGCGCGGCCTACCCCGGCGCGCGCTTCATGGGCCACCGCGACGCCAGCCCCGATAAGAACGGGGACGGCAAAATCACCTCGAACGAGTGGCTGAAGGAATGCCCCTGTTTCGACGTCGCCTCATGGTTGAAATCGGTCGGGATCGATCCGCGATGAGTGGCGGTGTTCCCTACGAGCTTCTGTCGGCGCGGACGCCGGCCGAAGCGAAGCGCCACTGGATGATCGATCGCATGTGGATCAGCAGCATCGTCGCGGCGATGATGCTAGTCGCGCTCGTCGTCTTGCTGTGGCGCGGCGGATGGACCGTCTCGACCGAGCGTATGCGGCTCAACGTGATCGCGATGATCGCGCTGCTCACCATCGCTTATCAGTTCGTGGTCATCCTCTCTTTCTCCCTCGGCGGCCCCGTCGGCCGCTGGCGCGCCGCGTGGGGCAACCGGAATTTCGAGGGCGTCGGCGATCGCGCGGCGCGCGAAGCCTATGACGGCGGAGGGGCAGCATGATCGCGGGCGTTGTCGCGAGCTTTGCCCTCAAGCTCATGGAGTGGCTGGCCATCGACGCGAAGCCTGCGCGGTGGCTTGCATGGGTGCTTGTCATCCTCGCGGCGATCGCCGTGCTGGGCGCCGGGAAATGCACCTACGACGCCAACATCATCAAGGATCACGAGGCGACGACGTCAGCGAAACTGGAGCGAACGGGCCGACAGGCCGACACCTCGGCTGCCCAGCGCGCGGAAGCGCGGCGACGGGCCGAGGAACTTGCAAGGAAGGAATTCAACAATGCGACAGCGGGCATTCCCGATAACGGTCTTAGCGATCGTCAGCGCATCGATCTGTGTAACGAGCTGCGCGAAGCCGGTGCGCCTCTCATCCCCGAGTGCCGTGCTGTTCGAGC
Organism: Sphingopyxis sp. GW821-FHT12C06; assembly: GCF_058807415.1. Lineage (NCBI taxonomy): Bacteria > Pseudomonadati > Pseudomonadota > Alphaproteobacteria > Sphingomonadales > Sphingopyxidaceae > Sphingopyxis > Sphingopyxis sp. GW821-FHT12C06. The sequence goes on from NZ_JBXAQR010000006.1 coordinate 296,932, forward strand.
AGGAGCGCAAGCCCGTCCCTGATGTCGCCATCCTCCAGCAGAACAGCGAGGAGGGAAATCGGCAGCATCAGCGGAACAAGGATGCGTGGGGGCAGCGGGGTTGGGACAGGGTCAACGACGTCTGCCTTTGGTTCGATGAGCAGGGGGTCAAGGGGCTGCCCTGCAAGGCCGATTGAGGCACCGTTTAACGCTCTTTGAAATCGTAGATCAGTCTACCCCTTGGGCGAGGCATAGGCGAGCATCAGGCTCGTCGCGAAGCCCGTGTGTATATCGCGGACGCGGATAATCTCGACTTTGTCACTCGCAAATGCTCCCTCAAGTACCTCTGCTTCCGTTTGCTTAAGCTCCGCCATCAGATGCACGATCGTTCTTCGCCCTAGATCGTCGTGCCATTGCGGCTTCCCCATGATCGATTTCAGATATCGCTCTAGCGCTATCCTCTTCTTCCAGCGGCGGAGACCAAACCACCAGCTAGCCCACAGGGCGACCAACGCAGTAATGATTGAGGCGAGCTGGTCGAGCGTTTCAAGCCAGTCGATTTTCGCTACCCAATCGGCCCAATTCATATGCCCTCCCGTAATCCGATTTCGACGGCGCGGACTTAACATAATCGTGCGAATTTTTGGCCAGAGTTTCTGGCCGCAGTTTCTGGCCGCTCACAGCCTCAAATTTTACATAATCCGGCGACTTTTTGTCGCGACTTAATGGCGCGAGATTTTGGCGCGCTACAAGCGGTGGCCCCGGCCGGCCCGCGTGGAACCGCATGGAAGAAAGCGCATGATGCGCTGGTCGCCCGCACCGCCGTCGCGCCCCGGCTGCCCGCACCGGCGGCTGCGCCGCCTGCTCGCGCGCGAACTTCCGCACGGACTGTCGCTGGGAGTATCGACGTTGCGTCCATGGGCGAGCGCCAATTTCGTCGGCGCCCGCCACCTGTTCGACTGCGCCTGTGCGGTCGGCGAAGTGGCCGCGCTGCGCAGCGCACTGCAGGATCGGCTCGATGCGGTTCTATGGAAACTGCCAGGGCATATCGTCGCCGACGTCGCGGTCGAGGCCGATGACCCCGGGCTGCTGCGAATCGAAATGCTGACTGTCGAGGATTGAGCGATCAACCCGCCGCGCTGCGCGTCATCCGCTGCAATGTGCCGAGCGCGGCTTCGAGCGCGAAATCGACTTCAGGCTCGCTGCGCACCGGGATCGCCGCATCGGGCATCGCGGCGGCAGGGACTACCATGGCCTCGACCTCGCGGCGGCGCGCCAGCCCCGCCTCGAGCCGGGCAACCAGCGCGCCCAGGCTGTTGTCGATGGGGTCGGATATCGCCGGCTCCCCCTTCACCAACTCGGGCGCCATTTCGGCGGGCTGCAGCCAGGGCTCGTCGCCCGTCGGGGCGGGCCCGGCCGGCGCGAGATCGGCCAACACCAGTTCGTCGCCATAATCATATTCGTCCGCCGCTTCGGCGAAAGCGATGTCGGCGTCGTCATAAGCCTCGGCGGCGAGGGGCATGATCAACGGCCCCAGCCCTTCGGCGGGCAGGTCGCGCCCGGCGCGAATCGGCGGGCGCGGCGGATCGTCGGGGTGCAAATCGGCGCGGCGGCGCGGCAACGCATCATCGTGGGCCGCCTCGCGTTCATTGCGGCGGCGCATATGGCGGCGCAGCGCCGAAAATCCGGTTTCCTCGGGCTTCGCGACAACCAGCGCGACGATGCCGGCGATCAGCGCGGCGACTGCGGCCATGCCGAGCGCCAACGCGAGTCGTCCACCATTGCCGATCGGCTGTACGAACAAGTCCGAGAGACGATCAAGGTAGAGATTCCAGCTGATCCCCGCGACCCAGGAAAAGGGCATGACCGCAGCGAACAAAAACGCCAGCGCAGCAGCGCCGATCACCGCAGGGATGGCGGGGCGCAGGCTGCGCACCACTGTCTTCCACATCGGTATTCCGGAATTTTCGCTGGCGTATTCCATATCATTCCAAATCCGTCGGCGCCGCGGCGGCGCCTTGCTTCGATCGCGTCAGGCCGGGTTGCGGCGCAGCAATTGCTGGTAAACCGGCTCGTAACGTAAAATGTTTGATGACCAGTTACGATCGGCTTCGACAAAAATCCGTGCAGTGCGGCGGCGCGCGTCCCACATGCCGCGATCGGCCAACAGCGCCGCCAATGTCGCGGCAATCGCTGCCGGGTCGTCGGGCGCGAACAGGCTGCCCGTCACGCCATCCTCGATCAGTTCGCGGTGCCCGCCGACGTCGGACGCAGCGACCAGCTTGCCCTGCGCCATCGCCTCCAATGGCTTCAGCGGGGTGACGAGGTCGGTCAGCCGCATCTTCTTGCGCGGATAGGCAAGGATATCGATCAGCGAATAATATCGTTCGACTTGATTGTGCGGCACTCGGCCGACGAAATGGATATGCCCCGCAACCGGCGATGCCGCCGCCTGCTGCTTCAACGCCGCCTCCATCGGCCCGCCGCCAACGAGCAGCACCTGCGCCGCCGGCTGCGCCGCGACCAGCGCCGGCATTGCGGCGATCAGATCGTCGATCCCCTCATAATCGTAAAAGCTGCCGATAAAGCCGATCACCGCATCGGTCGGGGCGAGGCCCAATTGCCCGGCGAGCGCATCATCGCGCGGCGGCGGATCGCCGAACAGCTCAAGATCGACGCCATTGGGCGAGACGGTGATTTTCGCCGGATCGATGCCGCGCGCGATCAGGTCGCGGCGCAGCCCTTCGCAGATCACCGCAACCGCGTCGGCCGACTTGACCGCACGGGTCTCCAGCCAACGCGTCAAATGATAGCGCGCGCTGCGCTCGGTCCCGGTGCCGTTGCCGACCGCCGCATCCTCCCAGAATGCGCGGATTTCATAAATCACCGGAATGCCGAGCCGCTTGCCGACACGCAGCGCCGCCATGGCGTCGAGCACCGGCGAATGCGCGTGGAGAACGTCGGGCCGCCACTCTTGGGCCAGCGCCTCGATCCGGTCCGCAAAGGCGCCAATCTCGCGCCACTCGCGGATTGGCGAGCGCGCAGGCGCGATCGGCGGCGTGCGATAAAAGGTCAGTCCGTCGACCGTTTCGCCATCAGGGCCGGGCTCGGGATGACGCACCCCGGTGACGCCCGCGACCTCCCACCCGTTCGCGACCTGCGCCTTCATCAGCGCGCGGGTGCGAAACGTATAGCCGCTGTGCGCGGGCAGGCTATGGTCGAGAACATGTAAAATGCGTGTCATGGGCTAGGCGCCCTGACATAGAAGGCTTAACGCCGCGTCAACCCCATTCGCTTAAAGCCGCTGAGGCGACCATTGGGTTCGCAAGAGAAAGCAAGGCGTTACCGGAACCGATGGTCGACAATCTTTCCATTGCCCTGACCCATGTGCTGATGGCGATCGCGCTCTGGCGTCTGCTCCACCGCGACGACCTCGATCATGAGATCAGCCCGCGCCAGCTGTGGCAGCAAGGCCGCGATGCCGAAATGACGAACAGGGACACGCCTACCGATGCGTGACATCGCCTTCGTCGCCTTTCTCTTCACTTTCATCGGGCTCGGCTTTCGCCGGCCGTTCCTGTTCGTCCTGTGCTTTTGCTACATCGACATCGTCGCGCCGCAGCGGCTCAGCTATTTCCTGATCAACTCGATCCCGATCTCGCTGATCGTCTTTGGTCTCGCGATCGGCGGCTGGCTGTTTGCCGACGACAAGCGCGACACGCGGTGGTCGGGACGGCAATTGCTGCTCGTCATGCTGCTCGCTTATTGCGGTATGACGACGATGATGGCCGATTTCCCGGTCGAGGCGCAGGATAAATGGAGCTGGGTGTGGAAGGCCCTCGTCTGGGCGATTTTCCTGCCGCTGACCCTGCGTACCAAGCTGAGGATCGAAGCACTGACGTTGATCATGCTGTTGTCGGCGGCGTCGATCGCGATCGCGGGCGGGCTCAAGACCATTGCAGGCGGTGGCGGCTATGGCCAACTGCAACTGCTGCTCAACGAAAATTACGGCCTCTACGAAGGGTCTATCATGTCGATGGTCGGGATTTCGATCATCCCGCTGATCCTCTGGTATCGCCGCCATGGCACCATCTTTCCGCCCGACTGGCGCGTCTCGCTCTTTTGTTTCGCGCTCTGCTTCGCTTGCATGCTGCTGCCGATCGGGACGCAGGCGCGCACCGGGCTCGTTTGCCTCGCGGTACTCGCCATCCTGTCGCTGCGCGCGGTCAAGCACCGCTTCCTCTATATCGCGGGCGCCGGGCTGCTCGCCGTCGCCACCATCCCGTTCCTGCCGCAAAGCTTTACCCAGCGCATGGAAACGATTCGCGATCACAAATCCGACCAGTCGGCTTCGACCCGCGTCGCAGTGTGGGCCTGGACTTGGGACTATGCGAAGGAAAACCCCCTCGGCGGCGGGTTCGAGGCCTATATCCAGAACCATGTCCGCGTCGAAAAGGCGGCGAGCAGCTATAATCCCGATGCGCCCCAGGATTCCGAAGCGATCGTCTATGAAGAAAAGTCGCGCGCCTATCACTCGAGCTATTTCGAAATGCTGGGCGAACAGGGGTATCCCGGCCTGATGCTGTGGTTGATCCTCCACATCAGCGGACTGACCCAGATGGAACGGCTTCGCCGCCGCTATCTCAAGACCCGCCGCGCCGAGGAACAATGGATCGCCCCGCTCGCCACCGCGCTCCAGCACGGCCATATCGTCTATATGGTCGGGTCGCTGTTCGTCGGCATCGCGTTCCAGCCCTTCATCTATATGATGCTGGCGCTGGAAATGGGGCTCTACACCTATTGCCGCCGCCGCGAACAGGAATCGGGCTGGCGCCCGCTGATGGCACGCCCGGCGCAGGTGCCCGCACGTCCCGGCTTTCCGAACCGGGGTTAAGGCGGAACCATCGCGGCGGCCGGGCGCTCCTGTCCCATATCCGCGTAAGCGACCATCTTTCGCGTTACGAACCGATGTTTTTGACCTATCCCCGGCACACGGCGCTGCTGCGTTCTGCCTGATCCTGCCCAAGAGGACCGATGTGACCTTCCCTATTCTTGCCGCCGCCACCGGTATCGCCGCGAAAACCCCGCCAGCCGGAAACCTCGCCGCGACCGACCCGCTGGAGGATCTGCGTCTGCTCTGGGACAGCGGTGTCGCCTGGGTACACAGCCACTGGCTGGCGATAGCCATTGCAGTGGGTGCCGGCCTCGCCATCTATTTCCTTTTGTCGATGATCCGCGGTTTCGCGCTCAAGCGGGCGCTCGCCGCGCCAGGCCAGTTTACCCTGACCCACATTGTCGGACGCGTCCTCCACAAGACAAAGTCGGCGGTTCTCGCGATCGTCGCGATCCGGCTGGTCGCCAGCTATGCGCAGCCGCCGGCGATCATCATGGCGACGGTCCAGTTCGTCTTCACCGTCGCAGTGGTGTTGCAGGTCGCAATCTGGGCGCGAGAGATCCTTATCGGCCTGATCCAGCGCCGCGCCGCCGACGGGCATAATGAGACGCTCGCCAATGCGATGGGGATCATCCGCCTGCTGATCAGCGTCGCGCTGTTCGCGATCGCGACAGTTGTTATCCTCGACAATATGGGGGTCAATGTCACCGGGCTCGTCGCCGGCCTCGGCATCGGTGGCATCGCGATCGGCCTTGCCGCACAAGGCATTTTTTCCGACCTGTTCGCGTCGCTGTCGATCATCTTCGACCGGCCGTTCCGCGTCGGCGAAACGATCAAATATGACCTGAGCACCGCGACGGTCGAACGCATCGGACTGAAGAGCACGCGGTTGCGCTCGCTCAACGGCGAATTGCTGGTGATTTCGAACACCAATTTGCTGGGCAAGGAAATCACCAATTTCGCCAATCTCCACCGCCGCCGGATCACATTCAAGATCGGCGTCATATACCAGACGACCCCCGCGATGCTGCGCGACCTTCCCGCCTTGCTCGAAGCGCAGGTCCAGGCGGGTGGACATGAGTTCATCCGGTCGAGCTTCCTGACCTTCGGCCCGTCGAGCCTCGACTTCGAACTGCTCTTCGACGTGTTCAGCGATGATTTCGATGTCGTCGCGGCGGCGCGCACCGACATCGGCATTCGCCTGTTCGAGGCGATGCATGCCGCGGGATATGAATTCGCCTATCCCACGCAAACCACCTTTACCGCCGCACCCGACGGCACGATGATCATGCCCTATGCCGAGTCTTCGCGGGCCAAGGCAAGCGCCGCCAAGGCCGTCGGCGCGGGCTGACGCTACGGCGCTGCGGCGCAAACGCTTGGCCCTTGTGCTTTGGCGCCCGACGGGCCTAGAAACCGCGCCTCACAAGATTTGGATAGGGGAAGATCGATGGGCGGAATCACGCCACAGGAACTGCAAGCCAAGGTCGGCGAGCATCTCGGCACCTCGGATTGGGTGCTGGTGGATCAGGATATGATCAACAAGTTCGCCGACGCGACCGGCGACCATCAGTTCATCCATATCGACGCCGAAAAGGCCAAACTGACCCCGTTCGGCGGCACCATCGCGCATGGTTTCCTGACCCTGTCGCTGATCCCGTTGCTCGGCGCCAGCACCGACGGCCCCAAGGTTTCGGGCGTCAAAATGGGCGTCAATTACGGCGGCAACAAAGTCCGCTTCCTCGCGCCCGTCCGCTCGGGCAAGCGCGTGCGCAGCCACATCAAATTGCTCGAACTCGACGAAAAGCGTCCGGGTCAGTGGCAACAGACCAACGAAATCACGATCGAGATCGAAGGCGAGGAAAAGCCTGCACTGATCGCCGAATGGATCACGCAGTTTTTCGTCTGATCCTGCCCTCCCCGGCAAAGACCTGTTCAGATTGACCAAGAAGGAAGTTCATCATGCGTGACGCCGTCATCGTTTCCACCGCCCGCACCCCGCTGACCAAGGCGGGTCGCGGTTCGTTCAACAACACCACCTCGCCGACGCTCGGCGCCTGGTCGGTCAAGGCCGCAGTCGAGCGCGCCGGGCTCGAAGGCGCAGAGATCGACGACGTCGTTTTCGGCGCCGCAATGCAGCAGGGCTCGCAGACCTCGAACGTCGCGCGTCTGATCGCGCTGCGCGCCGGACTGCCCGTCACCGTCCCCGGCATGTCGATCGACCGCCAATGCTCGTCGGGCCTGATGACGATCGCGACCGCGGCAAAGCAGATCATCGTCGATCGACAGGATATTTGCGTCGCCGGCGGTGTCGAAAGCATTTCGAAGGTCAGCGGCAGCGGCAAGCTGTTCTTTGAGACCGACGCCGAACTGATCAAGATGCACAAGGACATCTACATGCCGATGATCGGCACGGCCGAGGTTGTCGCCAAGCGCTACGGCATCAGCCGTGAAGCGCAGGACGAATATTCGCTCCAGTCGCAGCAGCGCACCGCCGCCGCGCAGGCATCGGGCAAATATGACGACGAAATCGTCGCATGTCAGGCGACCATGGCGATCGTCGACAAGGAAACGAAGGAAGTTTCCTACAAGGACGTCACCGCCAACAAGGACGAGTGCAACCGTCCCGACACCACGCTCGAAGGCCTGTCGAGCCTGAAGCCGGTAATGGGCGAAGGCCATTCGATCACCGCGGGCAACGCCAGCCAGTTGTCGGACGGTTCGTCGGCCTGCGTCGTGATGGAAGCCAAGGTCGCCGAAAAGCGCGGCCTCAACCCGCTTGGGCGCTATGTCGGCATGGCGGTTGCCGGCACCGAGCCCGACGAAATGGGCATCGGCCCCGTCTTCGCCATCCCCAAGCTGCTCGAACGCTTCGAGCTCAAGATGGACGATATCGGCCTGTGGGAACTCAACGAAGCCTTCGCCGTGCAGGTGCTTTACTGCCGCGACAAGCTGGGCATTCCCAATGAACTGCTCAACGTCAACGGCGGCTCGATCTCGATCGGCCACCCTTTCGGCATGACCGGCGCGCGCTGCGCGGGCCACGCGCTGATCGAAGGCAAGCGCCGCGGCGTCAAATATGCCGTCGTCACCATGTGCATCGGCGGCGGCCAGGGCGCGGCAGGTCTCTTCGAGATCTTCTGATGCGCCTCGACGCTCCGCGCATCGAGCCGGTCGATTTGGACCGGCTCGATGCCGACCAGCGCGCCGCACTCGACCCCTTCCTTGCCACCGATGGTGGCAGGGTCGGGGGCGGGCGGATTCTCAACATCTTCCGTACCCTCGCCCATGCGCCCAAGGCGCTGACCGCCTTTCTCGGCTGGGGCAATTACATCCTCTCGAAACGCAGCGCCCTCAGCCCGCGCGACCGCGAACTCGTCATTCTGCGCACCGGCTACAATTGCCGCTCGGGATATGAATGGACGCAGCACAAGCGCATCGGCCTCGACTGCGGCCTGACCGAAGACGACATCACCCGCATCAAGTCCGGCGCAGACGCACCGGGCTGGAGCGACCTCGACCGCGCGATGCTCCGCGCGACCGACGAGCTCAATAGCGACCATTTCGTCACCGACGCGACCTGGGCCGCGCTCGCGCCGCTCGGCGGCAAGGGCCGCATGGACCTCGTCATGACCGTCGGCCAATACACCCAGGTTTCGATGATATTGAACAGCTTCGGCGTGCAGGTTGAGGACGGCTGGACCGTCGACCCCGACCTCAAGGCCTGATCCAAAGGGAGAATGATATGAGTGCCATCGGCATCATCGCGACCTTGCGTGTCCAACCCGGCAAGGAAGCCGAATTCGAAGCCGTCTTCGCCGAACTCGCCCCCGCGGTGCACGCGAACGAGCCCGGAAACAGCTATTACAAGCTGTTCCGCACGAGCGAGACCGGCGTTTACAAGGTGCTCGAATGCTATGACGACGATGCGGCGGTCGAAGCGCACCGCGCGTCGGACCATTTCCGCACTCTCGGCGCAAAGCTTGGCCCGTGCCTCACCGGCGCTCCCGAAATCGAACGGCTTCCGGCGGTCTGACCGGGCTTCCTTCGAAGGAACGAAGCTCGGCTAGCGGCCGAAACCGGCCGACACATTCCTTCCAATTCGTCATCCCCGCGAAAGCGGGGACGCAGAGCAGGCGTGAGTCGATCCCACACCGGGTTCCCGCTTTCGCGGGGATAACGAACATTGGGTGCGTCCACTTCCCACCCCAAAACAACCGGTCGTCAATCCGCCTCAGCGTACGCGGTTGAAGTGATTCGTCCGCATCGCGGGCACGCCTCCGGATTTGAAATAGACGACCGTCTCGGTCATCGTCTTGCCGTCGGCGGCCACGGTATAGGTGCGCATCGACCCCGGAACGCCGCCGAGCGCGAGCGCCGTCACCATCACGCCGGGCTCGGGCAGCCGCGTCGCCACCACATCGGCCTCCAGATTGCCCTCGACCGGCGTTGCGCTGCCGTCGGGAACATAGGTCGAAATTGCCTGAACCTTCTTTCCGTCGGGCAGCACGACCTCGATATTCGTCCGCCACTTGCCGCCGCCGACGTCGTCATAGGTGATGGTAACGCTCTTCGGCCGCGCTTCGGGCGGCATCGTCAGGCGGGCGGTGTCGACCGCCCAGCTACCGATCAGCGGGGATGGCGGCGGCGCCCCGGCGACGGCGGGCGCCCCATATATCGTGGCGGCGGCGAGCAGGATCGGGTAGAATATTTTCACCATGGGACCTCTCCGGAGGAACGCCGATTGACGGCTGATATCGTTGCATAACATCAGCTTTCCTCGCCTGTCGAGCGCGTGCCGGGCCCGGATCACCCGACCTCCGCAATCTCCATCGCGCGGTCGCCGAGCAGATAGCGCGGCCCCGCACCGCGCTGCGCGGCCTTGTCTGCGCGATTATAGAGCCCGCAGTTTTTCAGGCTCAGGCAACCGCATCCGATACAATTGTCGAGCAATTCGCGCGTCCGCGCCAGCGCCACAATCTGCGCGTCGATCCGCGCGCGCAGCCCCGTGCTGATCCGCGTCCAGTCGGCGGCGTTGGGATTGCGCCCGGCCGGCAGGCGCGCCAGTTCGGCCGCGATTTCCTCAAGGCTCAGTCCCAGCTGCTGCGCGATCAGGATGAAGGAGACACGCCGGATGTCGGCGCGAAGGAAGCGCCGCTGACCGCCGCTGGTGCGCAGCGCCGCGATCAGCCCTTTGGCTTCGTAAAAACGGATCGCCGATACCGCGACGCCGGTTCGCGTCGCGAGTTCGCCAATGGGGATCAGATCGCGCCGATGCATCTGCCTTGCCTCCTGTCAGCCCGAAGGCATCACAAAATATCTCTTGATCTAAACCTGACTTGAGCTTGCAAAAGATTTGCGTCAACCCGAATCAGGAGCAGACAACGTGACGCACCCTTTTATCGAACATGTGAACCTGACCGTCAGCGACCCGGCGCGCACCGCCTCGCTGATGATCGCCATCTTCGGCTGGCACGAGCGCTGGAGCGGCCCCGCACGCGACGGCGGCCACACGATCCACGTCGGCAGCGACCGCGCCTATATCGCGCTCTACACCGGCCCCAATGGCGAGCATGCCGAGCGGCGCTATCCCAAGGGCGAACCGCTCAACCATGTCGGGGTGCAGGTCGACGATCTCGACGCGACCGAGGCGAGGGTGAAGGCAGTCGACCTCATCCCCTTCAACCATGGCGATTATGAACCCGGTCGCCGCTTCTATTTCTTCGACCCCGACGGCATCGAATATGAAGTCGTCAGCTATGTGGCGCCGCTGCCGCGCTGAAGCGGGGAACGCCGGAAACCCGCCTAGCCCCGTCGCCCCCGCGAAAGCGGGGACGACGCCTACTGCACAGGCGGCCCGATCCGTCCCTCCCGAAATTCAAACCCGCCGTCACGATCACGCGCCAGCAGCGCGGGTCCGTCGAGGTCAACCCAACGCGCCCGCTGCGCCAGCACAAAGGCCGGCGCGATGGCCAAGCTGGTACACAACATACAGCCGACCATGATCGACAGCCCCGCCGCGTCGGCGGCATCGGCAAGCCGCAACGCCTCGGTCAACCCGCCCGCCTTGTCGAGTTTGATATTCACCCCGTCGTAAAAGGCACCGATCCGCGCGACATCAGCGGCGGTGTGGCAGCTTTCATCGGCGACAAAAGGCAGTGGCGCATAAATGGGGTCGAGCAGCGCGTCGGCGCCGACCGGTACCGGCTGCTCGATCATTTCGACCCCCATATCGGCGAGCGCTTCGGCCTCGCTCAAAATATCGATCTCACCCCAGCTTTCATTGGCGTCGACAATCAGCCGCGCTTCGGGTGCGCCCTTGCGGACTGCCGCAACGCGCAGCCGATCCTCCTCGCCGGTCAACTTGAGTTTGAGAAGGCGATAGCCATCGGCCGCGGCGGTCGCCGCCTGCTCGGCCATCGCGCCGGGGGTGCCAAGCGAGATGGTGAAAGCGGTAACGCGCGCAGTCGGTGCGCTGTCGAGGCCGACAAGCTGCCAGAGCCGAAGCCCCCGCTGCCGCGCCTCCAGATCCCAAAGCGCGCAGTCGAGCGCATTGCGCGCCGCGCCCGGTGCCAGCAATTCCTGCACCGCCGCGCGCGCCTCCGCGGCGCCCATGCCGGCGATATGCGGCGCCACGCGCAGCAACTGGTCGCGGCACCCCGTGGCATCCTCGCCATGATAATAAATCGGCGTCGCCTCGCCGCGCCCGACGACGCCCTCCTCTTCGATCTCGGCGACCACAACATCGACATGCGTCCTGGCGCCGCGACTGATCACGAACGCCCCCGCGACCGCCCACCGTTCGACACGCGCGCTTTTCAGTTGGATGGCCATGGAACACCAGTAAGGATGTCCACGATGACCGGCAAATCCTTATCCGAACGCATCGGCGATCTCGGCCACCGTCTCGCCGTCGAAGCCCATGCCGCGTGGCTCGCCGCGCGCGACCCGCGTGTGCCTTGGCTCGCGCGCCTTCTGGCGATCGCGGTCGCCGCCTATGCCCTCTCGCCGATCGACCTCATTCCCGATTTCATTCCGGTGCTGGGCTGGCTCGACGATCTCATCATCATACCCTTGGGATTGTGGGCGGTCCGCCGCCTGATCCCCGCTCCGCTCTGGACCGAACTCCATGCCGCCGCCGAAGTCGCGAGCGAGCGCCCGTCGAGCCGCGTCGGCATGGCGTTCATCCTGCTGCTGTGGGCGGGGCTGCTCTATCTCGTCTACTGGAGCGTACGGACATCGCCTTGGCATTAAAAAATCAGGTGGGTGGGATGTCCGTTACGGGGTGGAAAGCGGACATCGTCATTGCTTCGGCGGAGAACAACTAGCCGCTACTTTTATCCAGAAGATATGTTATTACATTTCTATGCTAGGCCGATCTTTCCGAACAGCGATGCTCTCCTTGCCACTCTTTCTGTGCGCATGCGGGGGTCAACAGGATGCTCAAGAGAGGGTAATGGAGGCACCGACGGAAAGCGAGGAAAGCGTCTTGAGCCTCTCCCTCGCAGACATGCGGGCGACGGATAGTTCATCATGTCTTATTTCTACCGTAAGCCCGGCGACGACCGTGTTTTGGCCCGATGTGCTATTGTTCAAAGATGATAGTAAGTTATTCCGCGCGGGCGATGCGCGGTTCGACGAAATAGCCATGGCATGGGCGCGAGCGAAGCCCAAACGATCCGCGACATTCCGGACACCTCGCCAAGCCTTGCAACATGGGTTCCGCATCATCGACGCTGCATCATCGGTGTCCGGTTGTCAGCAACGATTGACCCTGCGCTCGCCCGTTTTCGATGGTGATTTTGCGTTTGTCATTACTGATGTTGAGACCAAGGGTATCGCTGGGGGCGATTTTTACATCACCATATTTCAGCGGAACAGAGATCAATGGCAAAGCGTCGCGTTCGGAAGTTCTCGGTGGGGGCGCCCGATCATCTAGGTCAGGAACAACGGCAACGATCTGATGTCCACAATCGGTCGTTACCTGCCATTCTCGTTCCCCGGCGCAAGCCGGTACCCAGCGCATCGCAAAACGGCTGTCACGTTGCGCCACTGCGGACCCCGGCTTGCGCCGGGGAACCGCTTCATCTCACCCGCCGTTGCTGCGGATCCAATTCTCGACCACCGGCGCAATATCGTCACGCCACTTGCGGCCGTTGAAAATACCATAATGGCCGACAGTCTCCGCCATCAGATATTGCTTCTTCGCCGCCGGCAGCGATTTGGTGAGCGTCAGCGCCGCTTTGGTCTGGCCGAGCCCCGAAATATCGTCGCGCTCTCCCTCGATCGCAAGGATCGCAATATCCTCGATCGCATTCAGGTCGACGGGCTTGCCCCGGTGCAGCATCTCGCCCTTGGGCAGCAAATGGCGCTGGAACACGACGTCGACCGTCTGGAGGTAGAATTCCGACGTCATGTCGCACACTGCGCGATATTCGTCGTAAAATTCCTTGGTCTTGTCGGCGCTCTCACCGTCGCCGTCGACCAGATGCTTGAACATCGACCAGTGGCTCATCATGTGATTACCCAGATTCATCGACATGAAGCCCGCAAGCTGCAGGAAACCCGGATAGACCCGGCGGCCGGCGCCGGGATAATAGGCGGGCACCGTCGCGATGACATTTTCCTGAAACCAGGCGTGGGGCCGCGTCATCGCATGTTCGTTGACCGCGGTCGGGGCCTCGCGCGTGTCGATCGGACCGCCCATCATCGTCAGCGTCGCGGGACGGCACTTGTGCTTGTCGGCCGCCATGATCGCCGCGGCGGCAAGGCTCGGCACCGACGGCTGGCACACCGCCAGCACATGCGCGCCGGGGCCGATATGCTCGAGCCAGCCGATCAGATAATCGACATAATCGTCGAGATCGAATTTTCCTGCCTCCAGCGGCACGTTGCGCGCGTCGCGCCAGTCGGTGATCCACACGTCATGGCCCGGCAACATCCGCTCGACCGTACCGCGCAGCAGCGTCGCATAATGGCCCGACATCGGCGCGACGATCAGCAGCCTCGGGGCGCCTTTCGTCCCCTTGTGCTGGAAATGCTTGAGCTGCCCAAACGGCTTGCGCGCCTCGATCACCTCGGTCACCCGCACCGTCTCGCCATCGACGGTCGTTTCGAAAAGATCGAACCCCGGCTTGCCGCGCGGAGCGGAGGCATGGGCGAAGACTTCCAGCGCCGACGCGAACATCGGGCTGCCGCCGAAATAGCCGAGCGGATTCGCGGGATGTTGCATCGCCTGCGCTCCCGCGGTCGCGAGCGCGCTGGCACCGGCGAGCCAGTTCTTCTGCATTTCAAAGGCGTGATAGAGCATATTCGTTCCTTGCGTTGCCCCCAGCGGCGCTCTTCGGCGCCTGCTTGTTGAGGACAGTCTAGGGCTTCGGTTTTATTGTGCAATGCATCATAACCGTTGCAGTGGCGAATATTTGTCCATAATCTGCGGCCACGGCACGCCTTTGTGCCGCTGGAGCCTTTTATGTCTGAGATTGCGGGCAACCGCTAACATCCCGGCGAAAACGGGATGACTGGAGCGTGCTGACCTCTGTGTCCGCGCGCCTTTGTTGCTTTATATCCCGGACATATCCCATGAATATTTCGAAAGCGGAGCAACGCGTGCTCCATGTGCTGGCGCAAGGCGGCATGATCCGTCATCGGCGCGACGAAAACGGTCAGATCGTCGAGGCGCTGTGCTTCACGCGCGAAGGTTTCGTCCTCGCGCAAACCGGCCTGCCGCTGTTCAACCGGCTGCGGCGACGCGGCTTCATCGCCTCGCACGGCGGCGCGCCGTACCGCATAACGCAGGCGGGGCTCCGCGCAGTGCGTGCGCAGCTCGACAACCGTTGATGCAGAAGGGGAGCGCGATAATCGCGCTCCCCTTCATAATCTTTGAAGCCCGACGCCATTCTGCGACATTGAGCCGCGTCATCGCGGCTGCTAGGGCCGTCGCAATGGCGACAACATCCGAACCATCCGCCCTCCCCGCCGCGACCGAAGCGCCGGAGCCCCGCCGCCGCAAGCTCGGCAGCCTGCGCATGATATGGCATTATGCCAGCCGCTATCCGCTGCAAGTGCTGATCGCCGCGGTCGCGCTCAGCGTCGCCGCGCTCGCGACGCTCGCCATTCCCTGGCAGTTCAAGGAAATGATCGACAGCGGCTTCGTCGCCGGCGGCGGCGACGTCGCCCCGCATTTCCGGCTGTTCTACATCATCGTCCTGCTGCTCGCCGCCGCGACCGCGCTGCGCTTCTATTTCGTCAGCTGGCTGGGCGAACGCACCGTCGCCGATATCCGCCAGGCGGTTCAGCGCAATCTGCTCAGCCTCGCGCCCGGATTTTTCGAGGAAAACCGCCCGTCCGAGATCGCTTCGCGAATGACGTCGGACACCTCGATCATCGAACAGGTCGTCGGCACCACCGTATCGGTGGCGCTGCGCAATCTGGTGATGGGGATCGGCGGTATCGCCTATCTCTTCTCGCTGTCGCCCAAACTCACCGGCGGCATTTTGCTCGGCATCCCGATCATCATCATGCCGATCGTGCTGCTCGGCCGAAAGCTGCAGAATGTCTCGCGGTCGAGCCAGGACCGCGTCGCCGACATCGGCGCGACCACCGCCGAACAATTGGGCGCGATGAAGATCGTCCAGGCCTTTGGTCAGGAAGCGCGCGAGGCGACGCGCTTCGCCGACGCGGTCGAGGCGACCTTCGAGACCGCAAAGCGCCGCATCCGGCTGCGCGCGATGATGACCGCGATCGTCATTGGCCTGCTCTTCGGCGCGATCACCACCTTGCTCTGGTACGGCGCCGCCGGTGTCGCCGCGGGGACGATCACCGGCGGCACGATTGCCGCCTTCGTCCTCACCGGCGGGCTCGTCGCGGGCGCGTTCGGCGCGCTCACCGAAGTCTATGGCGATCTGCTCCGTGCCGCCGGGGCTGCCGAGCGCTTGAGCGAATTGCTCAACGCCGAACCCGGCATCGCCCCGCCCGCGAGCCCGCGCGCCTTCCCCGAGCCCGCCGTCGGCACACTCGAATTCCGCAATGTCGAATTCCACTACCCGACCCGCCCCGACGCCCCCGCGCTGCATGACTTTTCGCTGGCCATCCGGCCGCGCGAGACGATCGCGATCGTCGGCCCGTCAGGCGCGGGCAAGTCGACCCTGTTCCAGCTCGCCGAGCGCTTCTACGACCCGCAGGGAGGGCAGATCCTTCTCGACGGCGTTCCTCTGACCGAGGCCGACCCCGCCGACATCCGCGCCCGCATCGCGATGGTGCCGCAGGAAACGGTAATCTTCGCCGCCTCGGCGCGCGACAATCTGCGCTACGGCAATTGGGATGCTACCGACGCGCAATTGTGGGACGCCGCGCGCGCCGCCAATGCCGAGGAGTTTCTCCGCAAGCTGCCGCAGGGCCTCGATACCTTCATGGGCGAAGGCGGCGCACGCCTGTCGGGCGGCCAGCGTCAGCGCGTCGCCATCGCCCGCGCCCTGCTCCGCCGCGCACCATTGCTCCTGCTCGACGAGGCGACCTCGGCGCTCGACGCCGAATCCGAAAAGCTCGTTCAGGACGCGCTCGAAACCTTGATGCACGACCGCACGACGATCGTCATCGCCCACCGCCTCGCGACCGTGCGCGCCGCCGACCGTATCATCGTGATGGACGACGGGCGCATCGTCGAAGAGGGCAAGCATGATCAGCTCGTCGCCGCCGACGGCCTCTATGCCCGCCTCGCGCGACTCCAGTTCCAGGATAATCTCGCCGCCGCCTGAACGCCGCCCCTACGAAGGATATGCCGATGTCGCTGCTCTATAATCTCTCCGTCCCGGCCTGGCAGAACGGCCTCAAGGCGCTGTCCGGCGAGCTGGACAAGGCGTTGAGCTGGGGCACGGCCAACGGCGTCGGCGAATTGCAGTTCACTGCGGCCCGGCTGGCGCCCGATATGTTCCCGCTCGCATCGCAGGTTCGCTTCACCTGCGCTCAGGCCTTGCAGCCGCTGGTGCGCCTCGGCGTTTCGGACGTTCCCGAATTTGCCGCTGATGCCTCCGATTTCGCGGGCATGCAGGAACAGATCGCCTCGACCCTGGCCTTTCTCGGGACCGTCGAGCCTGCGGCGCTCGGCGACGATGGTGACCGCGCGGTCAGCTTCACCCTGCCCAATGGCATGGTCTTCGACATGACCGCGTTCGACTATCTTCGCGACTGGGCGCAGCCGCAATTCGCCTTCCACCGCGTCGCCGCCTATGCGGTGCTCCGCCATATGGGCGTCCCGCTCGGCAAGGCCGATTATGTCAGCTACGTCATGCGCTATCTGCGCCCGGGAACCGCCCCCGCCGCCTGACACGGGCGACGGGGCGCCGCAGGGTCAGATCAGCCCGCGATATTCGTGTATACCCGGAAAGGCGAGCTTGCTGCCGCCGTTGCGCCGGATCGCGCCGATCGCCTGATCGACGCGCAGGTATCGCGCACGGGCGTCGGGCTCGAGCAGGATCGTCGCCGGTTCGGCGCGCTCCGACGCCTCTTTCACCAGCACACCCAACTGGGCGAGGTCGATCGCCTCCGCATTCCAGCGAATGACGTCAGCCGTATCGATCGTCACGCGATTTTCGTCGGCGACCTTCACCCCGCCCGCCCCTGTCGGCAGCGTCACGTCGACGCTGTGTGTCGGCGGCGGAATGGTGATGATGAACATCACCAGCATCACCAGCATGACGTCGATCAGCGGCGTCGTGTTGATGTCGGGGTCGCCATTGGGGTCGGCACGGAAAATGCTGCGGCGTCGGCGCATAGCCTCTCTCCCGGTTTCCGGGCCGGCGCGCGGGCTCTTCATTGGCGGCCAGCCTCGGCGTCGAGGCACAAGACCATCCCCATGCCCCACAATGACATGGTATATCATAATTTCGCAAAGACAAGCGCCGATCGCTTACTCTCGTGGCGGCGCGACGCCGGTCCGCGCGGCACCACCCGCGCCCATAAAGAAAGGGCGGCGCCTTGCGGCACCGCCCCTCTTTTTCGTCCCATCCCCGTCGGGAATGGAAACCGGTCTTACATGCCCGAGTTCGGACCGTAAGTGATTTCCACGCGACGGTTCTGGTCGTTGCGAACGCCATCGGCGGTTGCAACGGCCGGGCGCGATTCGCCAAACGCTTCTGCGCTGATCGAGCCGTCCGAGATACCGCGAGCGGTCAGATAGCTGCGAACCGCGTCGTTGCGGCGCTGCGACAGGCCGACGTTGTACTTGGCTGCACCCGAACGGTCGGCGTGACCGGCGAGCATGACCTGCGTACCCGTGCAACCACGGTTGTAGGCGCTGATCGCGTTGTCGAGCGTCGAAGCCGCTTCCGGCGTGATGTTCGACTGATCCCAGTCGAAGTACACGATATACGGTCCGGGCTCACACACCACCGGCGGAGGCGGCGGCGGGGGAGGCGGCGGGGGCGGCGGCGGCGGGGGAGGCGGCGGAGGTGCCACGACCGGAGCAGCTTCAGCACCACCGAAGTTGTAGGTCAGCGTGCCGAGGATCGAGTGCGAACGGAAGCGCGTCGAAACGTCGCGACCGCGCTGGTCGACCAGGTCAAGATTGTCGGCGTTGAAGAAACGATACTTCAGGCCGGCATCCCAATGGCTGGTCAGCGGAGCGCGGATACCCGCGATCGCCTGCCAGGCAAAGCCCGTGTCCGAATCGTCAAGGAACGCACCGGCGAAGACCGGTTCGACCGAAACGCGAGCAACACCGGCACCACCACCGACGAAGCCCTGCAGCCCGTCATCGTCACCGAAGTCGAGCATGCCGTTGACCATGAAGCTCAACACGTTCGAATCGCCGTTCAGCGGCGTCGTGCCGGTGAACAGGGCGCCCGTGCCGGCTACGCTCTGCGGAATACCGGGAGCACCGAAGGTGCCGCCCTTGATGTCGGCTTCGCGATAGCCGACTTCGACTTCTGCGCGGAAACCACCGAAGTCATAACCGACAGTACCTTCGAAGTCATAACCTTTACGGTGATCGAGAGTGCCTGCATTCTGGACAGTGCCGATGTCGAGGTCCATATCCTCGACGATCATCACACCACCACCAACACCAACATACCATGAGTTGTCGCGTGCCAGAGCAGGCGACGCCAGGGCAGTGGAGGCCAACGCCACGGCGACGGCTAGCTTCCTCATAACAAATTCCCCTTTCAATTGAGCTTTACGTCTCGTCAGACGTCCTACTCGCGCCTTTGGTTCCGCGCAACCCAACAAATCGCCAATATGTTGCCAAAAAGTCGCACTTTGCCCGCGAATAGGTGCAAAATTAGCCCGAATTCAGAAGGCCCTGCGCCTCGAGGTGCAGAATCAATGCGATGATGACAGACCGCGCTTCGAAATCCACTGTAACGCCTCCGGCAGGGCCCGCGATTGTCGCCGGTTCGATCCATCCGTCACCGTCGCATCGCAGCCACGCGCCGTCGGTCAATCGCACCGCACGCATCCCGGCGCGGGGCGCCGCAAAGCGCCAGCCTCCGGCCGTCCGTATCGCGACCGCACCCGCCTCGCCCGCCCAACCGCCACTCGGCGCGGCGCCGACCAGCCAGCACTGCCCCTCCAACGCTCCGCCGGGCGGAACATTCAGCGGCCCGTCCTCGACCGCCGCGTGGACCAGCGCATCGAGCAAGGTCAGCGCCTCATTATGCGTGACCTCCTTCTGCGCCTGCGCCATCGCCAGCAGCGGCAGCGAAAAGCGCGGCGTCGCGGGAGTATTATCGGTCATGCTCTCATCCTTTCATATGAGCGGAAGCGTGAGGGGAAGCGACAGGGCGAAATCACCGATCTGCCGAATTTCAATCACACGTCCGGGCGGCACGGACGCCATGGCCGCCGCCGGAATATGAAGCTCGGGCGTCAGGCATTCCCAAGGCCCGACGCCCGAAACGGCGGGAACCAGCGTCACACGCCACGCCATGCGGCTTTCACCAGCGGGCAGGTCGACATGGTCGCGCCACCCCGTATCGACGCGGCTGCGCCGTACCCAGCCAATAATCACCCCGCCCGCACCATCGCGCCGAACCCGCCCCTGCACCGGCGCCAACGGCCGCAACGCCAGCGCCCCGCCGGGCACGTCAACCTCGGTCAGCACCGTTCCGTTGCGCGGCGCCCATTGCAGCGTCGCGCCAGCACCCTCGGCCGCCCCCGCAAGGTCGCCGGGCAGGATCAGCACCGCCGGATCGTCGACCAGCACAAAGGGCGCGCCCGCGCCATGCGTCATCGCACCTTCGGTTCCACCGCGCCCGCGAAGCAGCCGCGACAGGCGCCAAAGGCCTGGCCCGACCGTTTCGGCACGCCCGAACTGCAACAATTCGCCGCCGATCATCGCGCGGTTCGCGCCGCCAAACAGCCGCGCATCGTCAACCGATTCCAATGTCATCGCCGGATTGGTCAGCCTCACCAGCGCACTGTTGGCGCCATCGAACAAGGCGCAACTTCCCGGCGCCAGCGCCCCGGCCAGAACGCCCAGCGCCGCCGCCGGGCGCAGCGTGCCAACGGGCACCGGCGCAGCCCCGGACACCGTGACGAACCAGCAATCGGCGCCGCGCCAGCCGTCGTTGCTTCCCGCGCCCGCCAACAGCAACTGCGGCACATTCGCCGCCGGACTGCCGATATTGGGCAGGTCGAAAACCTGTACCGTCCCTACGGCATCGGGCCAGTCGGGTGCGGTCACCGGCGTACCGGGATCGGCGCCGACCTCATCGGCCGGCAATGGCTGGTGACGACGCAGTTCGAGCGACACGTTGCCGCCGCGCACCATCCGCGCCGCCAGCCGCCAGGCGCCGCCGTCGGCCAAGGTCACCACCCCGCCAACCGGCAGCGCGAGCGCGGCCAGATCGCCCCGCCACACCACCGCCTCGCGCCCGTCGGCAATCGCCCCAGCCATCTGTCGCGCCAGCGCCCGCGCCGACGCGGCGGGCAGCACCGCGGGCAGGTCGATACGCTCCTCGCGCACTCCGCCGCCCGCGACCATGCTCGCCTGCTGGCCCAGCTGATAATCGCGCTCGGGCTCATAATGACGCAGCCGGATGATGCCCGGCAACGCGTCCATCGGCGCGCGCCGCCGTTCGGCGCAATCGCCCGCTCCCTCACCCCGCCGCGTCTCGCGAAAATCCGCCAGCGCGACCGGCGCACCAGCCAATGCCGCGGGCGTCAGCCGCCATCCGTCGGGCCGGCTCGCCAGCCGCACCGCATCGGCCTCGAACAAGGGCGCCAGCGCATCACGCGCCCGGTCGCCCGACGCGGCATAGCCCGCAAAAGGCCATCGCCCGGTGCAACGCCCCCCCTCGCCCAGCAAGGCATTGCCGATCAACCCGGCATCGACGTCGCCCGCATCGGCCTCGACCTCAAAGGTCAAAGACGGGATGCGATTGCCGAAGTTCGCGAGTTCCAACTCCTCGAACACCGCATAAGAGAGTCCCCGAAACGCGCTCACCGATGCCGTACCGACCGCCGACGCGATCAACGGGTCGACCGCTTGATCCTCGCGGCCGTCGTGCCAGCGAAAGGTACAGCGCTCCTGAAATGTCCCGCTCGCCCCGCGCAGCAGATTGCCGTCTGCCCATATGCGCTTGATCGCGCGGATCGGCCGCGACGACAACGCCACCGCGAGCGACGCCGCATAGCTATATTCGGTCACCGACGGTCGTCCCTTGCCGCCGCCGCGCTTGTTGCGGCGTTCGATCAGGTCGGTCGCCCAGATCACACTGCCCGCGACGCGCATCGTCCCGAACAGCTGCGGAATCTGCTGACCATAGGTCGACGCCTGCACTTTCAGATCGGCGAGCCGTGGCCCCTCGCGCCCCTTGGGCTTGAAGATCGCCGCGTCGATCTGTTGCCCGACGGCGGCCCCGATCGCCGCCCCGACCGGCCCGCCCACAATCCCGCCGACCACCGTCAGCACCAAAGTCGCCATAATGAATCTCCATAAACCCCCTCCCGCCTGCGGGAGGGGCAGCGAGACTTGAGCGCTTGCGCTCTAGTCGCAGCGGGGAGGGCCGCGCCGCAGCCGCCACAGCACCGCGCCCTCGGCAGCCGCATCAAATGGCGTCTCAACCACCCGCCGCAATCCGGCATGCGCGTGCACCAGACTCACCGGTCCGATCAGCCCCAGATGAAATTGCCCCGCAGCGAAAGCGATCAACGCAACATCGCCATCGCGCGCCTCCGCATCGGCCGGCCCAAACCCCGCCGTTGCCAAGCCCGCCTCAACGCGCGCCCGCGCCCACCCGCGAAGTGGATAGTCTCTCGGCCGCACCAACCGCAGCCCGGCCGCGACATAAGCCGCCCAGACCAGCCCGACGCAATCGACCCCCGTCGCGGGATCGCACCCTTGCGCCCGGAACGGTACCCCGACCATCGCCCGCGCTGCGGCCAAGGCGCGCGCGCCAGGCTCATCCACCGGGGTAACGCGTCAGCAGGTCATTACCAGGCAGGTGAGCTTCACCTCGAAAATTCACCGCATTGGCAAAGCGCGCGGTGCAGGTCGCCAACTGCTTGTCGCACCCTTCGATCAGCCGCACGCGGAGCGGCGGCACCGCTGTCAACGGCGGTCCCTCGGCCAGATGCAGCGCCGCGCCGTCCGCCGCGATCACCGGCGACGCCAGCCCGCAATTCGCGCCCTCCATCCACATCAATTCGCCAAAGGCCATCGCCTCCACCGCACTGTCGAGTGTGGCAATCCTCCCCGCGACCGCAACCACGCGCCGAAAATGGGTGCGGGGCGCCAGATCGACGCGGCACGCCCGGTCGCCCAGCGCCGCGCGGCAGCTCGGTGACGTCGCCGGACACACCGGCCGGTCGAGTATTCGCGTCACCCCCTGCAACTCCGCGGTGAACGCCGCCCCGCGCCGCTCGACCGCGCCCAGCGACCCGCGCGCGACCGTCACCGGCGCTGCGTCGGGCGCCACCCAGTCTGTGACGAACAGCATCAGTTCGGCCCCGTCCCAGCGCCCGGCATCCAGATCATCGGCGGCGATCGCATCGCTCGCCAGCCCGCCCTCCAGATCCAGCGTCTCCATATCCAGACTGTCGCTCGTCTCCAGCGCCGACGGCGTCATCCCCGGCGCGGCACGATAGACGAGCCCGCCGACGATCAGGTCGCGGTCGTGCGAGGTCAGCCCGATCACCACCCCGTCGCGCCGTGACAGCCGCCAGCACCAGGCGAGCGTCACCAGCTCTTCGCGCAGCCAGCCGGGCGCAGCTGTCATCGTCACCACGGCGCCCGCACCTCAACGAGCGGCACGCTCGCCATCTCGCCCGCCAGAAAGGTCGCGCGGCTGACCTCCAGCCGATCCTCGGCAAAGCGCACCGCGACATCGAACAGAAAACCGGCCCGCACCGCCGCGCCCGGCGGCGGCGGCACATCGAACAGCAATTCGCCCGTCCCCGTCATCGCGAAAGCCACCGTCTCGATGCCGTCGACCGACACCCGCACGCTGCTATCGACCGGCAACCGGATCGCGCGCGTCTGCACCGCGTCGCCGTCGCCATAGCGCTTCACCAAAGCGAACTGCCGCCGACTGCCATCGCCGGTCCCCAGCAACTGATCTTCGGCCCCCGGCATCCCGCCATCGGCTGCCGAACTGCCGTCGAACGGATCGCGAAAGCGAAACCCCCGTGCCGCCCCGCGCCGGGCGCGAAAGAAGTCGGCCAGCGTCCGCACATCGGCTTCGGACCGCACCCCCGGCCCGGCATCATAACGCATCCGGGCATCCGCCCATTCGCTCGCGCGCTGTTCATGCCCCGATGGCGAGGCAATGATCTGGGTTGAAAATTCGGTCACCACCATCGCCTCGCGGCCGATCGCCAGCGGGAAATCCACCGCATCAAACGCCTGCACATCATCCTCCCCGTCAAATGTCACAAAGCCGTCGCGCGTGACCTGCGGCAGCGCCCAGACGAACGCCCGCGCCACCCCCGCGCGCCGCGCATCGTCGGCGGCATCGGCAATTGCCCCCCACTGCGCGCGATCCTCAGGCTTCAGCACGAAGCCCGAAAAATAATGCTGCTCGCCCACCGCATAACCGAGCCGCTCGACCATCGCCGCCCGCGCTCCCGCGGTCCCGGCCCCGCGCCCGGCGGTGACCCAGTCATAATCCTCCAGCTGCAGGATATCGAATGCCGGCGCCGCCCATTCGACCGGCACATTGGCGCGCCGCACCTCGGGCGCCGCCGCGTCGAGCACCGTCGGCAGAAAGACGAGCACATGGCTGACCAGCCCCGGCACCTCATCGCGCGCCGCCGCGATCAGCGCCGCGGTCGACGCCGCAAGCAGTCTCCCCAGCGCATCGAGCATCGCCCGCTGCGCCGCACCCTGCGCCCCCCGCACATCGGCAATCGCGACGCTCGCGCTTCCCAGCACCGCCGTCGTCGCATCATCATAGGCACAGATCCGCCCGCCGCTCGCGATCCACCACCAGGGTTCGCCGACCTGGAATTTCGCCGCCAACCCCGCCTCGCGTCCGATCGCGACAAAAGCCCGCGCGACCCGCTGCAAATAGCCCATCGCCTCGGCATTCGCGGGCGACAGCAGGGTCGACGGCGGCTCCCATCCGGTCAGTGCCGGCGCGCCCGCGGCATCGCGCTGCTTCCAGCTCGCGGGGCAATAAGCATCGAAAACTTCGTACGAGAGCGACCAGATCAGCCCCAGCCCCGCCGCCTTGCACGCCGCGGCAAGCTCCCCGTGCCACGCCGCGCACGGCGCATTGATCGCGCCGCCCGCAACATCGGCGGCAAAGCCGCCGCCCGCCGCCGCGAGCCGCATATAATGGCTCATCCCGACATAATGGACGATGTCACCGCGATAGCCCAGTTGGACGATCTGTCGCACCAGCCGCGCCGGGGCCAGATGATAATGATCGTCATAGCCGCCCGCGATCCCCAGCCCATGCCCGGGCATCACCACATCGCCGATCGCCAGCACCGACCCCGACCCCGAACAGGCGATGTCGCGCATCTCGGCCCAGCCTTCGACCGGCCCGGCCAGCACCCCATCGCTCCCGTCGAATGTCGGCGGCACCAGCGAAATGAACATCCGGTCGATATCGCCCACCCACACCGGATCAGCCTCGCCCGGCAACAGGAACCCACCCTCAAGCGCATCGAAATCGAGCGTGATGAGCGCATCCTCGCCCGTGCCCGCCGCATAATTCCACAGCCGCACATACCAGGCGCGCGGGCTCCCCGCCGCATCGCGCCCCTCGATCGTCAGCGTCGGCCCGTGCAGCGCATCGAGCGGCTTCACACCGCCCGACCGCCAGCGGAATCTCAGCTGTGTATGCCGAAAATCGCGCTTCGTCTCATAGGCGAGCAACGGATGATCCCACCGGTCTTCGCTTTCCCAGATCAGCCCCGCCAGATCCTGCTTCCGGTAGAAAACCGCCTCGACGCGCAGCACGCCCGGCGCATCGCTCGTCACGCTCGCCATCATCGGCCGCGCAAAATCGACCGTCCAGTATCGCGGGTCGAAACGTTTCAGCCACCCCTTGCGATGATGCGGCTCGGCCGCCGCCAACGCCCAGCCCATCAGTCTTCCCCCGCCGCAACCGCACGCCGCACCGCGCGCGCCAGCTGCCGCCCCGTCTGCGCCAGCCGCTGCGGGTCGCTTCCCGCCTGCCCCTGCACATTCACCGTAATCGCGATGTTGCGCACCATCCCGCCCGCAGCCTCGATCCGTCCGCTCGCGGTCGGCACGAACAGTTCGGGGCCGCGCTCGCCGACGCGATAGGCGCGCCCCGCGCTCACCGGCCCGCCCGTCGCCCGCCCGGGCGCCCCGAACAAGGCCGTCGCCAGACTCATCCCCAGCGACAGCAGTCCGCCTCCGCCCGATCCGCCCCCACCGGCCGTCGCCGCGCCGATCCCGTTCGATATCGCCGCGCGTGCGATATCGGCCATAACCGACAGCGCGATCCGCTTCAGATCCTCGAACCCCATCTTGCCGCTGACGATCGCCCGGCTCAGCGCGTGCTCGATCCCGCGCCCCGCCGCATCGGCGGCCGACACCAGATCGCCGCCCAGCTCGGCACGCAGCGCCGCAATGTCGCGGCGAAACGCCCCGGTGTCGGCGCGCACCGCGACCACCATCTCGTCAACCTCATCCATCGGGAAAAGCCTCCATCATCGCCGCCAGCGCCGCACCATCGAAGGACGCCTCGGCATCCTCGTCGACCCAGCCCGCCAGCACCGCCGCCACATCGGCCGGCGTCGCCGCCCAAAACTCCGCCGGCCGCCACCCCGCGACACGCGCCATCAGTCCGAGCAAGGGCAGAGCGGCAGCGCCAAAAAGCCCCTCACCCACCTCAACGCCCCTGCAAAATCTGCCCCAGCAGCACGCGCAGCGCCGGCGTCACGGCCACCAGCCCCGCCGCGACCACCGCTTCACCCACTGCCTCGCGCGTCACCCCCTCGGCACGGTCGCCGGCGCAATGCCAAAACAGGCACGCCATTTCGCCCAGCCCCAGCCGCCCGTCGGCGGCGCGCTCGACCAGCGCGAACAGCGGCCCCAGTTCGGCCTCCGCCGCAACCAGCGCGGCAAAGCTCGGGCGCAGCACCAGCACCGCGCCATCGACGCGCAGTTCTGCCTCGCCGCGGAGCGCATTGGCCCCGCTCACAGGCTCACCACCGCGCCGCTCGATTCGAGGTTCAGCGTGTAATTGCGCTCGCCATTATAATCGCCGGCATAGTCGAGCCGCGTGACCAGGAACCGCCCCTGCATCCGCTCGCCGCTTTCAAAGCTCAGTTCATAATCGTCGATCGCGCCCGCCAGCGCGTGACTGCGCAGCCGCACCTCGGTGTCGGACCCGGTAAAAATGCCCGCCGCGCTCACCGAAACCGATCGCACCCCGGCGCCCGACAACAGCGAGCGCCACCCGCCCGAATCCTTGGTCGTGACATTGACCGCCTCGCCGTTCACCGACAGCTGGGTCGTGCGCAGCCCCGCGACCGTGCGATAGGTTGGCGGCGCCGCGCCATCACCAATCTTGAGCAGAAAAGCGCTCCCATTTTCAATCGCCATCGTCTATTCTCCTCACCAGAAAAATCATGCGTTAACGGGGAGTCGCAGGATGCTGATCATGACACTATTGCTGGCCGCCATGGCACCGGCGCCGACCGGGACGGTCGACACGACGCGCGCGGCCTTCACCAAATGCCTGCGCGACAATGTGAAGAAGTCGCTGGAGGCCAAGACGCCGCCCGGCGAATTCGAAGTGGCGGTCAAATCGATCTGCAACGACGAACGCGCGGCCTTTCGCAGCGCCGTAATCGCGTTCGGCCGCTCGGGCGGCGATTCGGAAAAAGTCGCGTCCGAAGACGCCGACATGCAGATCGACGATTATCACGCCAACTTCGTCGACAAATACAAGGATTACAGCGAATCCAACACGATGCCCGGCGAATAGTCTCGGGCCGTGCCCTGCCCGTTCCCCGGCTTGCGCCGGGGAACACCTCGGCAGAAATTCCGCTTTCTTCTTCGCGCCGCCATCCTCACGCCGCCAGACAGCGACAGCGCAGGATGATGTCGTGCCGCCAGCCGCCGTCGCGGATGAAGGCAAAGCGCGTGCGGATCACCCGCGCGCCGACGATCGACCAGCCGTCGGTCCCCCCGCGCATTGCGGGCACCGCCGCCGTGATATGCGCGGCGGCCCGATCATCGAGGCTGCTCCCCACGCCCGCCAGCGTCAGTGTCAGGCGGATTTCGCGCCCCGCACGATCCTTGGTTCCCCAGTCGATCCCCTCGGCCGTCCCCACCGAAACATAGGGCGCGCTCGCCCGCGCCGGTACGCCGTCAAAGACGCCATGGACCAGCCCGGCCAGCTCGCTGTCGGCCGACAACAACGCCAGCGCCTTGCCGCGCACCGCCTGCTCGGCGCTGCTCATCGCCCGCCCCCCAGCGTCAACCGCCGCCAGGGCTGCCACAAGGCGGCGATCACCGCCGGCGGGGCCGCCCCCGCCCCGTCACGCGCATCGTGCAGATGCTGCGTCATACGGACAATGCCCTGACGAATCGCCTCGGGAATGCCATTGGCCCCCTCGGCCATTCCCGCGCGATAGGCGATGCGCATGCGTATCGCCTCGCCCGGGTCATGGACGGTCACAAGGGCGGTGCCGTCGCGGGCGATCACCGTCCGGTAACCCTCCTCCGCCAATTCGCGTTCGTCACCGTCCGCCCGCAACAAAACCACGCCATCCACCGCAATGACCGGGCGGGCGCGCAACGACACGGCGCGGCCCTGCAAGGGCAAAATTTCTTCGCCCGCGCGCACGACCAGCCACTGGCCGATAAAGGCCTCGCAAATATTCGTCGCGGCTCGCACAAGTTGTGCGACGACGGCATCGTCGATGCTGCCCCCCAGCCGCAACCAGTTGCGCGCCTCGTTCAGGCTCACCGGGGCCTCGCCCGGCACCAGGCTCATCGTCATCACCGCTCCTCCACCCGCATCGTTACCGACCGCTCGTCGATCTGCCCGTCGCTGATCGTCACCCGGTTGGTGACGCGATAGACATGGCCGGCGATCCCGCCGGCCAGCGTCGCCGTCGATTGCATCAGGTCGTGCGCGGCCGCCGCCACGATCACCCCGCCCGCTTCATCGGGCGCGACCGTCCAGCTGCTCGCGACTACCGCCTGCCCGTTGGGATAGGCGGCGCGCCAGTCAAATTCGAAATCGATCCGCGCGTCGGGGTCCTTCACCATCATCGCCATGGCCGCTCCTTTCTCGCTTTCAGGGTTTGCGCACAGTGGCGCGGCGGGCGGGATCGCGGACGACGCGTATCCCCTGCGCCGGGCCACGCTCGGCGCCCGGTTCGGGTCCGCCCCATTCGCTCGCCAGATCGCGGCGCGCCGCATCGCCCAGCGCGCGTGCCGCCAGCGCCGATCCGCCGATCATATCGCCACCTCCAGCGCGGCGATTCGCTGTTCCTGCGCCGCGATCAGGAACAGCGCCAGCTGGTCGGGCCGGACTCCGAACCGGTCGCACCGGATGGCCTGCTCGTCCACCCCGTCCACCCACGCGTCCCAGCACAGAAAGGCATAGGGCGTATCGCCCGGCCGTCCGTCCGCATCCAGCGGATCGATCAGCCCTTCCGCTGCCATGATCGCCCATATGGCCTGCGCGCGAACCCCGAAATGCCGCCGCGCGCCGCCTGCGCCCTTTTCCGCGATGGCATGGTTCCATTGGTAAAAGCCCAGCTCGTCCGCAATCCGCCGCGCCGCCCGCATCTCTGCCGCCGTCGCGCTGCCCCGCCATGTCTTTTCGCGCCCGTCCGACGTATTGATCGCGCCGCTGCCGGCATAGGCGACTGCCCAGCGAAAGGACGCACTGCCCAGCGACTGGCTATTGTCCGATGCCGCGCGCAGCGTGCCGCCGACCTCCAGCCGCAGGCGTTCGGTCGGCGCAAAGCTGCCATGCGCCGTCAGCCCCGCATTGCCGAACCAGCTATGCGCGCCGCCTTCCTGCGTGTGGCGCGAGGCGGCGGTACCGCGCGCGACCCATCCGCTGCCGCTGATGAACTCGCAATTATGCGTCAGGTTCGCGTCATTGGAATAACCCGAAAGATAAGCGCCGCCCGCGCCGCTATTGAGGCTGCAGCGGAACGCCGTCGCGCTGTCGCCGATGTTTGCATAGGACACATCGCAATGGACCAGCGCGCCTGCGCCCCCGCCGAAAACATGCAGGCGTGACGTTGGGCTGCTTGTCCCGACCCCCATATTGCCCGCGGCATCGACCCGCGCCCGCTCGGTGCCCGCGGTCGCGACGGCGACCATATTTGCCGCCGGCCGGAACAGTCCGCAGTCGGTGTCCGCCGCAAAACCGATCGACGGCGTGGCCGCGCTGCCGTTTTGTGCCGACAATCCGCCACTCAGTACGTGTCGGCCGTCGCCATCGCGAAACGGCAAAGTCGCCAGCGGAATATTCACCCAGCCGGCGCCGCGCCGTACCGTCAACAGGTCTTCGGACGCGCCGACCGATGCGCCGGCATGCGCCGTCGACAGCGGCTGCCGGGTCTCGATCGCGCTCGCCAACGCTGCAGCCGCCGCCTCGCTCGCAGCGAACCAGCCGGCCCCGACCGTCAGCGCGATCGTCTTCAGGCCCGGCGCGAAATCGACCGTCGCGCCCGCATTAGACGACGAGGCGACCGTTTCGCGAACCAGCCGGCCGCCGCCGTCGATCCGGCCCGTCCCGACCTCCCACTGCCCCGGCCGGGCAATCCCGGCGATGGCGTAGTGAAAGGCGACACCAACGGGCACGGCGTCGGCAAAGCGGCGGTGCCCCGGAACCGCGCCCGTGGGCGTCAGCGGTCCGGTCCCGCCCTCCTGGCACAGCTCGCGCACCAGATCGGCGAAAAAAGGGGTCGGCATGGCAAGGCCATCCTTTCCAGAAAAAGACAGATTTGTCGGAAGGGCGGAATGATGATCCGCAATTGGCGCCCGACCCGGTCCCGAAAGGGATAGGTGGCCGGGCCGGGCGCCCATCGCACACCAGCGCCGTGTCAGCTGGCGGCGAATTTCATCAGCTTGATGGCCTGTGAGTCGATGACCGCACCGCCGACCCTTTTTGTAGCATAGAAATGCACGAAGGGCTTGTTGCTGAACGGATCGCGCAGGATGCGCGTCTCGCCGCGGTCGGCGATCAAATAGCCGGCGCGGAAATTGCCGAACGCGATCGACAGGCTGTTCGCCGCCACGTCGGGCATGTCCTCGGCCTCGACGACCGGATAGCCAAGCAGGCTCGCCGCCTGTCCCTCGACCAGCCCGGGCTGCCACAGGAACGCGCCGTCGGTGGTCTTGAACTTGCGGATGCGCGCCAGCGTGTCGCTGTTCATCACCCAGGTCGCGCCCTGACGATAAGGCGCGCGCAGCGCGTGTACCAGCTCGACCAGCTTGTCCTGCGGGTTCGCCGCAGCAAAGCTCCCCGCCGCGCCCGACGCCAGATGCTGCAACGTCCCAAAGGCCCGCACGCTGTCGACCTCGTTCGTCGTCGCATAGGACAAGATGCCCTTCGGCCGATTGGTCCCGTTGCCGCTCACGAACGCACTGCCCTCGGCGACCGCAAATTCGCGCGCCAGCTCGTCGGCCAGCCAGTCCTCGACGTTGAACATCGCATCGTCGAGCATCGCCTGACTCGCCGCCGGATTGGCATAAAGCTCGCCCGATGGCGGTACGATCTCGGCAAAGCTGCGCGCCGCGGTCTCGGGCCGCGCCGCCGTTTCGCCAACCCAGCCCGCCCCCATCGCGCCCGTCGCGATCAGCTTGCGATATCCGCTCGACCCCGTCTGCACGACCGTCGCAATCGACCGGATCGGCGACAGCGATTTCAGCGTGCTTGCGATCGTCCCGTCAATCTCGCGCGGCACCGCATAGCCGCCCTCGCCTCCGCTCGCCCCCGACAGGCTCTTCATCTCGGTCCCGGCATCGATCCCGCGCCGCAAATAGCGCTCGACGAACGCATCGCGCGCCGGATCGGCCGCCTTCGCTCCATCGAGCGGCAGACGCGACGCCGCGACAGCCTGGCGCTCGACCTGCGCCTTCAGCGCCGCGACCGACGCCTTCAGATCATCGACCGCCTCCGCCGCCAGCACCGCATCAAACGCCCCGTCGAGCGCATCCGCCTTCACTTCGATCTCCACTTCCATGCTTGTCACTCCTTCATCAAAACGAAAAAGGCCGCCCCGAACGGGACGGCCCACCAGCAACTGCATTGTCATGTGATCGTCAGGGCGCGTGCTTCCACTCCAGGTCCGAAAATATGAAATCACCGGTCGAACAGGCGATCGTCAATTTCAGCGTCGAACCGAAAGTCGCCGGCAGCTTTGCCGTCTGCGCGCCCGCCATCACTTGCATTTCGGAACCGCCCAACAGCTTGATCGCGAAAGGCACCGGTTGGCCCAATGAAAAAATCTGCGGATTGCTCCGTCCTTCGACCCCGCCTTTCCTGACAGAAAAAGTGACCGAGCCGTTCCGGGCCTTCGCCTCCTCGCCCGTGAAACGAACATCGACAGAATCGCCGCCTTCGATGGCAGTCACCCTTACAAGGGCCGTCGGCACCCACCTCGGATCCTTGCGGAACTCCTTCGGCGTGATCGTCCCGCTGATCTCGAAGCCCGCGCTCGGCAGCTCGATTTCGATCGGGGAAAATCGTCCGGCTGCCGTGTCACAGCCATATCGAATCGGCGCGGCCTGCGACGCCGAAGGCGCAATGGCCATTCCCATTGCAACGGTCACCAAATGTAAAAAGCGCATGCCCTGCCTCTCCCGCCTGAAACGACCGGTGCACGCGAATTACGATGACAAGTCAACACCATCCTCGACCGCAATCACCCGCGCCAGCGGCTGCATCGGCATCGCCACCAAACTCACCTCGGCCAGATCGAGCGCCAGCAGCTCGCGCGGATTCTCCCCGCGCGCCGCCGTCACCCGATATCCAAAGGACAATCCCGTCAGCGCCCCGCGCGCGACCAGCCCCGCCGCAGCGGGATGCGTCACCCGCGCCACGACGCGCAGCCCGCGCGCATCCTCCGCCAATGTCTCGATCACCCCGATCACCACCCCCGGCCGGTGCTGCCAAAGCAAAGGCACCGCACGCCCTTCGCCCAGGCTCGCGGCAAAAGCGCCGGCGCGCACCACATCACCTCCGCGATCCACGCGGTCGAACACCGAAGCATAGCCCGCAAACCGCAAGCCCCCCTGCCGCTTGCGGGAGGGGGCTGCCATCGCCGCCCTCACCGCAGCAACCCCGGCAGCCCCAGCCTCACCGCCAGCCCGACGACCAGCGCCGCCAGCATCCCGCGTACCGCCCATTCGACCGTTGCCTTCCACGCGCTCGTCTTCGCATCGCGCCACGCGCCGAGCAGCTGGCGCAGATCGACCATGTCATCGCGCGCCGCTTCATCGGCGAGCCCCAGCCGCGCCAGCGCCCGCCGCGCGCCCAACTCGCTCGCCTCCTCGACCACCGCGCGCAGCAACGCCGCATCGGGCGCACCGGAAGCTCCGGCCGCACCCGTCCCCGCCAGCGCGATCAACCGCGCCAGCGCCTCTTCCTCATCCATGTCGCTATCTCCGGGTTAATCGACGCCCAGCAGCGCCTTCTTCTCATCGGCCGTCAGCCAATCCGCCGCCGACACCTCGCGCCACAGCGCCATCCGGTCTTCGACCAGCGCCGGCACCTTATCCAGATCGACGCGCAGTTCGGCGCCCTCGAACCAGCCCGACAGCCCCTGCGCCACCGCCCCCAAAATCTTCGCGCACAGCGGCAGCACGGTCAGCCGCCACAGCGCGCGATTGGCCTCGCGATAATTGGCATAGGTCGCATCGCCGGGCAGCCCGAGCAGCATCGGCGGCACCCCGAACGCCATCGCAATCTCGCGCGCGCTCGAATCCTTCAGCGCCAGAAAATCCATCTCGGCAGGCGACAGCGACAAGGCCTGCCACCGAAGCCCGCCCTCGAGCAGCAAGGGCCGCCCCGCATTCGCCCCGCCCGCGAAGCTCTCGGCCAATTCCTCGCGCAGCCGATCGACTTGTTCCGCCGACAAAGGCATCCCCTTGTCGCCCGGATCATGGACCAGCGCCCCCGAAGGCCGCGCCGCATTATCGAGCAAAGCGCGGTTCCACACCGCCGCCGCATTATGCGCCGCGATCGCGCTGGACGCCGCCCCCAGACACCCCGCGCCATAATGATCGTCCAATGGATGCAGCGCCTTCACATGCACCACTTGGGTCCGCCCCGCGCCATCTTCGGCGGGCAGCAGCACCCCCGCGCCGCCGGCCTTGTACCGATAAGCCACCGGCCACCCGCGGCTATCTGCCTCAACCGTCACCCGCTCGGGCCGCAGCGCGAACAGCTCCGCCGGCGCCCCCGCGCCATCGGCCAAAATCTGCACATAGCCATTGCCATGGAGCAGCAATTGCGACGCCAAAGTCTCGACAATGCCCTGTCCGCCCGACGTTGCCGACACCAGCGCCGCCAGCGCCGGATCGCTCGCCACCAACGGCGCGCTGCCCGCCGCCTCGGCGACCAGCTTCACCGCCCGCTGAACAATCGCATTGCCCAAATATCCCTCGCGCAGCTGCGCCTCATAAGACAGCGGCGCCGGCGAGGACCACGTCCCATACACCCGCGACAAAGCAGGCCGCGCAGAGGACTGCGCAGCCTTGTGGCCAAACCAGTTCATGCTGTTCTCCCCAAAAGACGCCCCGCGAAGCAGCGGATGACCGGCGCCCGGGCACTGCCGCCCGCAGCGTCGGTCGCCCGATGATTACATCGCCAGGTTCGCTTCAGCCTTCCATGTCCCGGGCGATCCGGCCTGAACGCAATACCAGCCCGGCGTGCCGCCGGCAGCGGGCGCGGCATTTTGCGCGCGATCGCCAACCGCCCAGGTTCCGGTGGTCGGCGAAGCGACGTAGTCGGCCGCGACGATCTTGTCGCCAAGACGATGACCGATGCGTCCGGCCGGAAAGCCGGCGATATTCCCGCCACCGACCTTCAGCGCGCAATTGCGAAAGATATTGCCCTCGAGCGGGAAGGTCGTCTTATCGGAGGTCGACCCGATCCCAATGCCCTGCGCGCAATTGGTCAACGTATTTCGGTCAATCACAAATTCGTTGAAATAGCGGGTCGAGCCAGACAGATAAGCCGCATAATGGACCCCATAATAGACATCGCGAATGTCGTTCTCGGTCACATCGAGATGAGGGAAGCGGAAGTTGATGCCGATATTGGCCGGATCGCTGGCCGTACCGTCGTATCCGACAATGATATTCGCATGACAACGCGACCGACGCTGGCCCGTCCCCGGCTCATATTGAATGGCGATCGCATGACCCGATGTGCGCCGGATGCTATTGCCTTCGATGTTGAAGCCGCCAAGCGTGGTGTCGCCGGCGGTCAGCCCAATATCGATGCCTATTCCAGCTGGCGACAGGATGACATTATCCTTGATTTCGGCATCCGACACTCGGGTTCCCGCCGAGATCCCTGCTGCTGCGGAATTCGCGACATAGTTTCCCCGCACTGAAATCGGCCGCGACGCCGCGGTGGTGGAACGGTTGAGAACGATCGCCGCAATGCTGCCCAGATAGTCGAGAATCAAATTGTCGGAGACGATTTCATTGCCTTGCGTGTGCACGAAAATCCCGCCTGAAAGCGAGTTTCCCGTCTCAAATCCGTTCCTCGAACAGACATTATTTGACACGATCATCGACGCGCCGGGGTTGGCGTTCTGGACATAGATGCCCGTCCAAAGCGTGTTGCGGAGCACATTGCTGGTGACCGTCACGCGCCCGCTGTCGGTGCCGCCATTGTAGGACACAAAGATGCCGTGGCGACGAACCTGCGCATTGGTCGTCGGCATCGCATATTCGGACCAGTCGGTGTCGAGCGCGACGCAGACATTGCTCGTGATCGCACAATCGGCGTCGAAGCCGAGCGCGTTGAAGACGATGCCCTGCGAGTTGTTCGACAGGCAGAAATTGTCCGAAATGACGGTTCGCCGACCCGAACTGCCCGAATAGAGGACGATGTCGCCCGCCGTCCCGTTGCCGTGGAAATTGGCGTGCAGGATATTCCCCGAAATATGGACGTTCGCGCAATCGCGCACCTGCACTCCGCACGCGTTCCAGCCGTGGATATAACAGCTCTCGATCCGGACGTTGCGTTTGCCCGCGACATAGACCGCATTGCCCTTGGCGAAATCGCCATTTGCGGCCGGATTATGCGGGCCGATGATCTCGAGGTCGGCGACGGTGCAATTATCGCCCATCTGGATGGCATTGACCTCATTGGCGGTCACCTTGATCGACCCGCCGGCTCCGCGGATCATCGTCCCGTTGGGCAAGGTGATCGGCGCGCTGATCGTCCGCGCGGTGTGGATCAACAGCGTCTTGCCAGCAGCAGCAGCGACGGCATTGTCCAGCGTGTCGAAATCGGCATCGCTGATTGTATCGCGCATCTTGGCCTGCGCGGTGCGCAAGGCGGCGCCCGTGCCCGGTTGCACGAACCCGATCATGCCCGACCCGGCCCCGGCGCCGAGCAGCGCAACGACCGGCGAGTTCATCGGGCTGATGTCGTAAATCGTCGTCAAACCGTCGCTCGACGTCAACACGCCACGATAGGATAGCGCCGCGTCGAAATAGATCGGCACGAACTTGCCGCCCGCGTCGGCGGTCACCACTGCACCGAGAGAACTGGTCAGCGCGGCATCGCCATAAACCGTCTGCGGCGTGCTGCTGCCCGCGACATAGAAATTCCACTTCGCGTTGGCGAGTGGCGTCCCGCTCGCATCGAGCGCGCGCGAGGCGTCGGTCAGTATTTCTGCTACCATGTCAAACTCCATAAAAAAGGGGGCCAGCGGCCCCCGAAAAACGACTGTGGCCGGCGCGGACCAATGCCCGCGCCGCGTAAGTCAAACCCGCGTCACCCCCGGCGCCCGCCCCTTGCGCAGCCCCTCCAGCAATTCCGCCAGCGCCCACACACACGCGTCCGCCCGATCGGGCGACCGCCCCGGCCCGGCATAACCGCCGCCGAGCTGAAACCCGCAAAGCTGGTCCTCCAGCGCGGTAAACACCCCCGCATGCACGACCTGTCCGCGCTCATAGGCGAGTGCAATCGGCTCGGCGCGCCGCGCCTTGCCGACGCTCGCATGGACCGCCCGCACCGGCAGCGCGATATTCGCCTGCGCCAGCACCGCGCCGACCATTTCTCCGCCCATATTGCTTTCGGCGACCACCCGGTCGGCGCCCCAGCGCGCCGCCGCCGCCGCGACAGCATGCGCCCACACCCCCGGCAACGCCCGCTCGACGCTCGCATCTTCCACGACCGCCAGCCGCCCGTCGCGCAGACAGGCCGCGACCACGATCCCGCACGCATCGCCATGCGACGTCGCCGGCGGATCGACCCCGATCACCACCCGCACCGGCTTGCCCGTGGCATCGGCCTCAACCCGGCACCGCTCGATCAACCCGCGCGTCCACAACGCGCCCTCGACATCCTCCAGCATTTCGCCGTTCAGCTCCTGTCGCCCCAGCCGCGTCCCGCCATAGCTTTCGAGCATCGCCGCGATGAAACTCGCGGGCAGCCATTCATTGTCGCGCGTCCGTCCCCGCGTCTCCTCCACCCCCGGCGCCGCCATCACCTTGCGCATCGCGCCATTGACCCGCGGCGTCGTCGTCACGACGACGCGAGGCCGCTCGCCCAGCCGCATCCCCAGCATCAGATTGTCCCACGCCGCCTCGCCGCGCCGCCATTTGGCCAGCTCGTCGCACCAGGCGGCATGATGTTCGGGACCGCGCAATTCCTCGCCCGCCTCGGCCGAATAGAGCGTCGCCACCGCGCCGCTCGAAAAGCGCAGCTCGCGCCGCCCCCGCACCCAGCGCGGCTGCTCGCCCTCGCGGGCAACGGCAAGCAGCCCGCTCGGCCCCTCGATCATCACCCGCTGTCCGTCGGCCAGCGTCGCCGCGACCAGCGCGATCCGCGCGCCGGGCATCGCGCGCGCCAGCTCGCTCACCCATTCGGACCCGGCCCGCGTCTTGCCGAACCCGCGCCCGGCACGGATCAGCCAGATGCGCCAGTCGCCCGGCGGGTCGCGCTGGCCGTCATTTTCAAACCCGAACCAGCGCGTCGTATATTCGGCCGTCTGCGCCTTGCTCAACCCGTGCAGCACCCGCCGCCGCTCACGCTCGGTCAGCGCGAAAAGCCGCTCCAATATATCGTCCGACTGCGCCCGCAGCGCGGCCGCATCCCCGGTCATGCACCGTCACCCTTGCCGCCGCCGGGTGCCCCGTCCTCCGGCGCATCACCCTCTGCCGGAGCAGCGCGGCGCGCGCGTTGGCGTTCGACCATCGCGATGCGCTTCAACAGCACCGCGTCGGTCTCCTCCTGCGTCGCGACATGGCACAAACGTCGCTGATGCCCGCGCCCCTGCTGAACGCTGCGCCGGTGCAGGTTCAGCACCTCGATCGCCTGCGCAACGGTCATTTTCTCGACCGGCTCCGCCCGCTCATCAAGCTCAAGCTCGCCCAGCACCTCCAGCGCGCGCCGCGCCAGCGCCATCTCCAGCCGCTCATATCCCAGTTCGAGCGCCGCCTGCCATTGCTGCGCAAACTCGGGATCGCGCCGCCGCAGCGCATAGGCCCCGCCCTCACCCATCTCGGCCGCCTTGTGCGCCCGGGTCACGTTACAGCTATGCGCCAGCTCGGTCAGGAACGTCTTGCGCCGCGCCCTGGTCCACCCCTTGGGCTTCGCCTTGCGCATTTGCGCCGGTCCGCTCTGATAGGCGGCAATCTCTTCCTCATCATCCATATCGCCTCACCCCAAAACGCAGTCGGGCCGGAACACCCCCAAAGGGGGCACCGGCCCGACTCGCAATTCTTCATGATGTGATGCTTGTGCCATATTAGCGTTACGATGTCAATATAAAACAACCTATATGGTTATCTATGAAACGCCCTTCCGCAAGCGGGAGGGGCAGCGAGACCGGGTCCGGCACCAACCGGGCCTGGTCGCAGCGGGGTGGACAGAAGCGCACCCCGCCAAAACGCCCCCATCATTTCACCAACCCCGCCCATCATGCTAGACAGGCCCCGATCAACCGGGAGCCCACACCGCATGTCCTCGCGCCTCACCGCCGCCCTTCTCCTCGCCGCCCTCTCCTCGCCCGCCGCCGCCCAAACCCCATCGGCGCCCGCCATCGACCCCGCCAACCTCACCACCACCGTCCGCACCCTCGCCTCCGACCTGTTCGAGGGCCGCGCGCCGGGGACGGCGGGGGAGGATCGCACGATCGGCTATCTGATCGGCAAGTTCGAATCGCTGGGGCTCGAGCCTGGCGGCGCCGACGGCGGCTGGACCCAGCCCGTCCCGTTGCTCCACACCCGTCTCGGCGCGCCGACGACACTCCAGTTCGACCGCAATGGCACGGTCCAGCCGCTGACGCAGGGCGAGGATATCTATGTCTCGACCCTCCAGCCGGTCGACATCGCCACGGTCGCCAGGGCACCGCTGGTCTTCGTCGGCTATGGCGTCACCGCCCCCGAACGCGGCTGGGACGATTTCAAGGGGCAGGATCTGAAGGGCAAGGTCGCGGTCTTCCTGATCAACGATCCCGACTTTTCGGCGATCAAGGGCGAAGCCGTCGCGGGCAAATTCGGCGGCCGGACGATGACCTATTATGGCCGCTGGACCTACAAGTTCGAGGAAGCCTCGCGCCGCGGCGCGATCGCGGCGCTGATCGTCCACGACACCGACGGCGTCGGCTATGGCTGGAATGTCGTCAAAAGCGGCGGCGGCGAGAATTTCGACATCGTTCGCGCGCCCGGAAAAGTCACCAGCCTCGCGCTGCAGGGTTGGCTGTCGGGCGACATGGCGACGCGGCTTTTCTCCAGCGCGGGGCTCGATCTCGCCAAGCTGCGCGTCGCCGCGCGCCGCGCCGACTTCCGCCCGGTGCCACTTCCCGGTGTCGCTTTCGACGCCGCGATCCCGGTGCAACATGACGTCGTGCAGAGCCGCAATGTCCTCGCCAAAATCACCGGCGCCAAACGCCCTGATGAGGTGGTGATGTTCGGCGCGCATTGGGACGCCTATGGCGAAGGTCCACCCGACGCTGCGGGGCGCATCTACCGCGCCGGTGCCAATGACGATGCGCTCGGCACCGCCGGCCTCCTCGAAATCGCACGGCTGTTCAAGGCCGGCCCCGCCCCCGACCGCAGCCTCGTCTTCGCGCTCTGGTCGGCCGAGGAACGCGGGCTGCTCGGTTCCGAAACCTATGCCAATGCTCCGCTCTATCCGCTCGAAAAGACCGTCGCGAACCTGACCCTCGACATCCTCCAGACCGCAGGCAAGGCCAAAGACGTCATCCTCGTCGGCAAGGGGCAGGGCAGCCTCGAAGATGATCTTGCGCGCCACGCCGCGATGCAGGGCCGCACCGTCAGCGTCGAAAGCCTCCCCGAACGCGGCCTCTTCTACCGCGCCGACCATTTCAGCCTCGCCAAGCGCGGCGTCCCCGTGCTGCTCCTGATGGGCATCGCGGGCGCCTCCGACCTCGAAAAGGGTGGCCGCCCCGCGGGGCAGGCGTGGGTCGATGCCTATACCGGCCAATGCTATCATCAGGCCTGCGACGCGTGGGACAAAAATTGGGACCTCACCGGCGCGGTCGAGGATGTCGCGGTCACCTATATGGTCGGCAAGGAACTCGCGAATTCGGCCCGCTGGCCGAGCTGGAAGGACGGTTCCGAATTCAAGGCCATCCGCGACAAGAGCGCCGCCGCGCGGAAATAGGCCTCCCCTCACGCCGCGTCGTGGAAAATCACCCCCAGCGTGTGCCGCGACCCCGCCCGCACCTCGCTCACCCCGTGGCGCATCATCACCCGATAATCGCCGCGGCTCCCCTTCACCGGCCGCGCATTCACCGCGAATAGCACCGCATCGCCCTTGCCCAGCGGCACCACCGCTGCGCGCGACTGCATGCGCGGCCGCTGCTCGGTCAGCACAAACTCGCCGCCGCTGAAATCCGCCCCCGGTGCCGACAACAGCACCGCGACCTGCAACGGAAACACATGCTCTCCGTACAGATCCTGATGCAGGCAATTATAGTCGCCCGCGCCATATTTCAGCAGCAGCGGGGTCGGCCGCGCCTGTCCCGCATCATGGCAGCGGGCCAGAAATTCGCCATGGTCGGCGGGAAAGCGGACATCCATCCCCATCCGCTCGTGCCAGCGGTTCGCGATGGGCGCCAGTCGCGGATAAAGTGTGCGCCGCAACGTGCCAACGAGCGGCGGCAACGGATAGGCGAAATAGCGATATTCGCCGCGCCCGAAGCCGTGCCGCGCCATATGCACCCGGCTGCGGAACAGATCGTCGCGGTCATAAAGCCCAGCGATCCCGTCGCATTCCGCGTCGCTCAGCAACCCGGGCAGCACCGCCCAGCCCTCGCGGTCGAGCGCCGCCGCCACCGCATCCCCGTCCAGCGCCGCGATCCGCGCGCTCATCTCGATCTCGTTTGTCATGCCTGCGCCCTGCCAGCCGCCACGATCGCCCGCGCCCCGTTTCTTGCGCTCAAATTCACCGCGTCGCGATCAACAGCCCGGCTTCGCCTCCATCGTCGCCGGCCAGCGCAGTTCATAAGTGACCAGAAAGCCGTCATGGTCCGACAATTGCGGCCCGCTCGGCCCGCCGTCGAACATCGCCTCGACCTTGATCGGGCGCACCATCAGCCGCTCGCCATCGGCGAAAAACTGCAAATCCTGCGTGTCCATCCACGGCGCGTCGCCATCCCACGACATTTTGACGTCGCATCCCGCTGCGGGATCGACACACACCTCGTGCACCAGCGTCAGCGGGTGATAGCGCGAGAACTCCTCCCAACGCGCCTCCGAATGGCGCATGTTGAAGTCGCCGCCAAAGATCAGCGGGAAGGCCATATCCTGTGTCCGCGCAATAAACTCTGACGCCGCGACCGCCTGCCGCGCGTGCGCCTCGCGGTCGCGCGCTTCCGACACGCCCGACGCGCCGCGCGAGTTCATATGGGTGTTATAGATATCGACCGGCGTCGGCACCCCGGGCATCGCGATCCGCGCCAGCATCACTCCCTTGTTCGCAAGACAGTCGAGCCCGGCGCAGGCGCGCAGGCCATAGGCATCGAGCGTGGTGTCGACGATCGGATAGCGTGACGCGATCGCCAGCCCGCCGCCGAGCAGCCGGATTCCCGCCTCGCCCTTCAGCGGCTTC
Organism: Sphingopyxis sp. GW821-FHT12C06; assembly: GCF_058807415.1. Lineage (NCBI taxonomy): Bacteria > Pseudomonadati > Pseudomonadota > Alphaproteobacteria > Sphingomonadales > Sphingopyxidaceae > Sphingopyxis > Sphingopyxis sp. GW821-FHT12C06. Next base: position 338,524 of record NZ_JBXAQR010000006.1, read on the forward strand.
GCCTTGCCGGGGATTTTGTCCTGCCCCGATATCGAGGATGGCGTCGTCCGGCGCGGACCCGGCGCAATCGCCGGATAGCCGCTCGCCGCGACCGCGCGTTTCGCGGCGCTACTGAACATCTCCTGGAACAGCACCACATCGGGCGCGGTGCCTTCGGCGTGCATCGCCGCCAGCCGTTCGCCGATGGCCTTCAACTCGCGCGCCCGCCCCTTGCGCGCCGGCCAGCCCAGCCCTTCCAGATTATAGGTCAGGACCGTCAGCGTCGCGGTCGCCACTTCACCCGACATCGTGACCGGGGCTGCGGGCGCGGCGTCGCACGCCATCACGCGCAGCGGCGGTTTCGGCCCGCATGCCGATAGCGCCAGCGCGGCGATGGCAATCATCTTCGTTCGTCTCACCCGCACCCTTTCGTCGCCGTCCGCCAGCCTCTATGTCGGTCCGCATGAACGACGACAAAATCTACATCAGCGCAAACGACCTCCTCGCCGATTCGCTGCGGCTCGGCATGCAGGTCGTCGACAGCGGGTTCAAGCCCACCCACCTCGTCGGCATCTGGCGCGGCGGCGCGCCGGTCGGCATCGCGGTGCAGGAACTGCTCGACTATCACCAGATCCACTGCGACCACATCGCGATCCGCACCTCCTCCTATCACGGCATCGACCGTCAGGATCCCGAGGTGAAGGTGTTCGCACTCGGCTATCTGATCGACACTCTCGACCCCGACGACCGCCTGCTCATCATCGACGATGTGTTCGACAGCGGCCGCAGCATCCGCGCCTTCATCGCCGAATTGAAAGCGCGCTGCCGCCACAATATGCCGCGTGACATCCGCATCGCCACGGTTTATTTCAAGCCACGCCGCAACGTGACCGACCTCCATCCTGATTTCTTCGTCCACGAAACCGACCGCTGGCTGATCTTCCCGCACGAAATCAACGGGCTGACGATCGAGGAAATCCGCCGCCACAAGCCCGAGGCGGCGATTATCCTGCGCGAAGAGGAACCGCCGCATGGCTGAAGGCTTCACCTCCGCCGCCGAGCGCGCCGCCTTCATCGCCGGCCTGCCCAAGGCCGAGTTGCACCTTCATATCGAAGGCTCGCTCGAACCCGAGCTGATGTTCGAACTCGCGCAACGCAACAATGTCACCATCCCCTTCGCCAGCGTCGAAGAGGTCCGCGCCGCCTACGCCTTCGCGAATCTTCAGGATTTCCTCGATATTTACTATCAGGGCATGGGCGTCCTCCACACCGAACAGGATTTCCACGACCTCACCGCCGCCTATCTGGCACGCGCCCACGCCGATAACGTCCGCCACGTCGAAATCTTCTTCGATCCGCAGGGGCATACCGCGCGCGGCATCGCCTTCGCCACCGTCATCGCGGGCATCACCCGCGCCCTCGACGAGGCACAGGCGCACCACGGCATCAGTTCGAAACTCATCCTCTGTTTCCTGCGCCACCTCAGCGAAGCCGACGCCGAGGCCACGCTCGACGAAGCCCTCCCGCACCTCGACCGCATCGACGGCGTGGGATTGGACTCCTCCGAAGTCGGCCATCCGCCGTCGAAGTTCCAACGCGTCTTCGCCCGCGCCCGCACCCTCGGCCTCAAAATCGTCGCGCACGCCGGCGAGGAGGGCCCGCCCGCTTACGTCCATGAAGCGCTCGATCTGCTGAAAATCGACCGCATCGACCATGGCAACCGGAGCCTCGAAGATCCCGCGCTCGTGGCGCGCCTCGCGGCTGAGGGCATATGCCTCACCGTCTGCCCGCTCTCGAACCTCAAGCTTTGCGTTGTCGATGATCTCGCCGCGCACCCGCTCCGGGTCATGCTCGATGCGGGACTGGTCGCCACGGTCAATTCGGACGATCCCAGCTATTTCGGCGGCTATGTGAATGCCAATTATCTGGCGGTCGCCGACGCGCTCGACCTGTCGCGCGCCGAGCTCGTCACGCTCGCCCGCAACAGCTTCACCGGCTCATTTCTGGATGACGAAGCCAAGGCGCGCCACCTCGCGACGATCGACGCCTACGTCTGAACCATAGAGAAAATCGCGCGCCTCACCGTCAGCCGGTGAGCAGCACACCCCGATAAGCGGGCTCTTCAAACGCCCGCCCGGCGCCCATCGCGACGCAGATCAGCGCATCGTCGGACACCCGGACATCCAGCCCGGTCGCCCGCGCGATCGCAATATCCATGCGGCGCAGCAGCGCTCCGCCACCGGTCAGCGTAATGCCTTCGTCGATGATGTCGGCCGACAGTTCGGGCGGCGTATGCTCGAGCGCGGCACGCACCGCGCTGATGATCTGCCCCACCGGTTCGGCAAGTGCCTCGGCAATCTCGGCTTCGGACACCTGAACCTCGGCCGGCCGGCCATTGACCAGATCGCGGCCCTTAACCGCCATCACCATGCCGTCACCCTCGGGCGCGGTGGCGCAGCCGATGGCGAGTTTGACGCGCTCGGCGGTCATTTCGCCGATCATCAGATTATGTTTGCGGCGGATGTAAGAGGAAATCATCTCGTCCATCTTGTCGCCGCCGACGCGCACCGAATTGCTGTAGGCAACCCCGCTCAGCGACAGCACCGCGACCTCGGTGGTCCCGCCGCCGATATCGACGACCATCGCGCCCACGGGTTCGGCAACCTGCAATCCCGCGCCGATCGCCGCCGCCAGCGCCTCTTCGATCAGCTTGACCGTGACCGCGCCCGCGTTGGACGCGGCATCGCGGATCGCGCGGCGTTCGACCATCGTCGATCCCGACGGCACGCAAATCACGACATTGCTGCGCTGGCGAAAACGGCTCGGCCCGCCCAGCGCCTTGTCGATGAAATATTTGATCATCTGTTCGGCGACGTCGATGTCGGCGATCACCCCGTCGCGAAGCGGGCGGATCGCCTCGATATTGCCGGGGGTCTTGCCCATCATCAGCTTGGCTTCATTGCCAACGACCTTGACCCGGCGAACGCCATCGCGCGTTTCCAGCGCGACGACCGAGGGTTCGTTGAGGACGATGCCGCGGTCGCGAACATAGACGACCGTGTTAACGGTCCCAAGGTCGATAGCCAGATCGTGCGCGGACGATGCGAACCGGTTGAAAAACTTCATATGGGGGCCAGAGCCTTCAGAAATAGGCGGGGAGAATCAGGCGCGGCTGGCCGTTTGGCGCCTTCGACGTCTGTGGCGTCCCGCCTGCGGCGAAGGCGCGGGCACGTCAACCTTTCATGCGGCCAAAGCGGTGTTTTCTTCGGTCCGAACGATGCGATCGCCCCAATATTTGTCGCTCAGACGCCCGCCGCGGCCCAAGGCGCGACCTTGATCATCGCCCGCGCAAACAAATCCGACTCCACCAGCCCTGTCAGCCAATCCCGCACCCGCAGCGGCGCATGGCCCCCGAACCATGCCGGATCAACCCCGGCGAACTGGCGCACGAACGGAAAGATCGCAACATCGCCAAATCCCCGCGTCGCGCCGTCCAGATAGTCCCGCTCCGCCAGCCGGACGTCCAGCCGCTCCGCCAGCATCGCCAGCCCGGCCGCCCGATGTTCCAATGGATCGACGCCATAGCGCCCGGCATATTTGTAACGGTCGAGATGCTGTTTGAACGCTCCGTCAAACTCCACGACCAGCGCCGCATCGCTACGCCCCAGCCAATCCTCGGGATCGCCCCGCCCCAGCGCCCAGCGCATGATGTCGACACTCTCGTCGATCACCGCCCCGTCCGCCAGCACCAGCACGGGCACCGTCCCTTTGGGCGACGCCGCGAGCATCGCGGCCGGCTTGGCGCGCAGCACCACCTCTCGATGGTCACAGGAAATGCCACTCACCAGCAAAGCCATCCGCGCCCGCATCGCATAGGGGCAACGGCGAAAGCTGTAGAGGATCGGGATATCGTTCATCGCCTGCGCCATAGCCGATGACCATCGCCATTCCTATTATGCCTATTATGGCCACCGCGACAATGATCGCGATCGCGATTATCGGTGGCGCCGCGGGTGCGCTGCCCGGACGCGAGATCGATCGCGGCGGTCGCCGCTGCTAGCGCGGCGATGACCGCGGACCACCGCTTGCGCCCGCGCGAGTGGCAGTCCGCCCATCCGGATCTCGACCGGCCCCGTCATCCCTCCCACGGCCCGTCAAGCTGACGCCCCGGCGGCGCAGGGTCGCACCCGGTTGCGCAGGCCGGATTTCGACATCGAGAGGAGGGCCCGTTTCGCGGCGCCTGTTTTCCGGCTTCGCGACCAGAATGTGATCCCGGTCACCGAATGCCGGGGTGAAAACCTGTCTAACGCCTCCACCGGGGATCCACTTTCCACCCTGACAGTTCCGCCGGCGCGGGCATGGACTTTTTGTGCATTATCTGATTGATAATACATAGTTAAACTTCATGATCAGAGCCCATCAGAAAGAGACCATCGAATGAAATATCATCGGCCCCATTGGGCGCTGGCTTTGCTCGGCGCCATGTCGGCGATCACGACTGCGGCCGCCGCGCAGGATCGGGTGGAGGGACAGGACCCTGGCTTCCTGCCCCGTTTCGAAGGAGCGGATATTCGCCAGTATCGCCAGACCTCGCTCAACCAGATCGTCATTCCGACCGGCCCCGTCGCCGACGAAAAACGCCCTCCCAGCATGGAACTTCTGGAAGGCGCGATCACCCATATCGACTATCTGGTGACGCCAGCCGTGGCGCCGCTGGCGATCGAGCAGCGTTACCGCGCCATGCTGGATCGGACCGGCTATGAAATCGTCTTCGACTGTCATGGCGAACGCCAGTGCGGGCGGGACATGGCAAGCCTGATCCTGAACAGCGGCCACGTCGCTCCTGCGGGACTGGCCGACGGCATTTTCAGCGACGGGATCAGGCTTCTCGTCGCGCGCAAGGGCCGGGACTGGGTGCTAATGCACGTGAACAGCGGCCCCGATGCCGCGCACGCCTATGTCGCGACGGTTGCCAACGGCGTGGCCCCGCAATAGCCATGGCTGACCGCGCGCGGTGCGGCGGCAGCAGCATTGGCGGTCCTCGCCCGCGCGACATCATCCCGCCGGGATCAGAAACTTCAGCCCCTGCAGCTTGACGACCCGGTCGTCGACGCACACCGGCGCCGCGATCAGCCGCATCCAGCGGCGCGGGGCCTGCGCGGGCTGGATTTCGACGTCGAGGGTGAAGCCGCGCCGGTGCTTGATCGCATAGGCGCGCAATTTCTCCATCGCCGCGCGCGATCCCTCGCAATAAAGCGCTGCGGTTTCGTCGCGCACGAGCGCGGCATCGCGCGGAATGCCGAAAATATCATAGACCTCGTTCGACCAGTTCAGCCGGTTGCCATGGACAAGATCGCATTCCCAGCGGCCGATCCGCGGACGCACCAGCCCCGCGTCACCGATCACACCGGGCAGCGCGTCGAGCGTGTCGTAGCCGTGAATCTGCCCCAGCTCGAAATGGCGCTCGCGCTCATAAAGCGCCCAGCTGTGATGAACGGGCAAGGGGTGGATCGGTTTCAACGTGCTGGCCTGTCGTTGTGTCTTCCGGGGAGTAGACCACGACCGTTTAACGATTGATGAGGGCGCTTTCCAGTGCCCGCGTCATGGCGCGTTCCAGCGCGACCCCGGCCAGATTCTGCGCGCGCCCGACATGGCGGATACGCGGCGGCCGTCCTGTCCCGATTAGCGCCCGGAATACATCAAGATGGCGTATATGGTCGCCGCGGCACGGCACCCGCCCCGTAGCCTGCTCGATCACCGCCAGCGCATCGCCGACCAGTATAAAATCGCTCAATCCGCGCGTCTGCGCCAGCCGCAGCGCTGCGATCAGCGCCAGCCATTCGGCCTCCATCGCGGCCCCCGTTCCGGCGTCATGGTCGATCAGCGCGGCGCCACCGATCACCACCGCAGTCGCCATCGTCCCCGGATTGGGCCGGCATCCGCCATCGAAAAAGATTTTCATCCGCGCGCGGCTCATCGGCGGACCATAGCCAAATCGCTGGCGCGCGTCACTTCTTCCCCTACCGCGCGCTCGCGACTATGACCGGCCGGATATCCGACCGCGACAGGAGCTTTGCGTCGATGCCCATCATGGCCGCCCGTCTGTATCATGACGGAAAACTCGTTCGCGACATCGGCCCGGAAGAGGCGATTCCCGAGGAATGTGCCGACGGCGACTTCTTCTGGCTCGGGCTTTACGAACCCACCAAGGCCGAACTGGCGGGCATCGCCAAGCGTTTCGGTCTCCACCCGCTCGCAGTCGACGATGCGCTGAAGGCGAACCAGTTGCCGAAGGTCGAGGCTTATGGCGACCAGCTGTTCGTCATCGCGCGCACCGCCAATCTCGACAGCGATACGATCCAGCCGGGCGAGACCGCCTTCTTCCTCGGCCCGCATTTCTTCGTCAGTGTCCGCCACGGCTCGGCGCGCACCCACACCGACGTCCGCGCGCGGCTCGAAACGCTGCCGGCGAAGCTCGCGCACGGGCCTGACTATGTTCTTCATGCGGTACTCGACTTCATTGTGGACGGCTATTTTCCCGTCATCGACGCGATCGAGGACCGGATGCTCGGGGTCGAGGAAAGCGTCATGGACACCCCGCTCGACGCCGACGAGATCCGTCATCTCTATGCCCAGCGGCACGAGATCATCCGCTTCCAGCGGCTTGCAGGGATGATGAAGGAGGTCGCGGGGCGGCTGGCCGCCGACAATGACCTGCCGAACATCGACGATGCGGTGCGTCCCTTCTTCCGCGACGTCTTCGACCATGTCCAGCGCGCCGAATTCCGCCTCACCGGCCTCCGCGACATCGCCGCCTCGGTGATCGAAACCAACGGAATGCTGGAACAACAACGCCAGGGCGTCATCACCCGCCAGCTCGCCGCCTGGGCCGCTATCCTCGCCGTCCCGACCGCGATCGCGGGCATTTACGGCATGAATTTCGAATTCATGCCCGAACTCGGCTGGACCCTCGGCTACCCCTTCGCGCTCGGCCTGATCTTCGGGGTATCGGGCCTGCTCTTCTGGCGCTTCAAGAGCATCGGCTGGCTTTGACCCTCCCCCGGAACCCCCGCGTCGATGGTCCTGACGAATGAACGGCCCCGTCGAAGTGATCGTGAATGATCATATGCAACAAGGCTATCGCTATGAGCGCACCGCGCCCATGGGGAAGGTATTCGATCCCGGATTTGCTCCCGAACTGACCCCGGCGGAAATGCTCAGCCTCGGCGTTTTCTGCGGAAAATATATGACAGACTGCATCGCCGAGTTTCCCGCGAGCTGGTTCGGGAATGCCAAGCTGGCGCGCGGACGCCCCGACTGCGCGCTGAACTATTTCGGGGTGCGCGCAAGCGTGCCGCTGCGCGTCTGGATCGAAAAAGGGTGGATTCACCCCGACGATCCGCGCGGCTGGTTCCAATGGTATTGCCGATATTATTCCGGCCGGCGGATGCCGGTTGAAGATCGCCGCCAGATCGGGCGCTGGCGCGCTTTCCGGCGCCATGCCGCACAGGTTGTGAAGAACTGCAATCCCGGCGACCCCTTTTGCCGGCCAAAGCAACGACAAGCCCTGCTGCAATGGGCCTATGACAGCCGGATACTCTGACCCGCGATCTTTCGAACTGGCGCCATCATTCGAAACGCGGCACCGGGCTTGCGCCGCGTCGCCCGCCCCCCTAGATTTGCATCTCAACGCAACGGGAGTATCCGCCATGAACGACAACCTGCCCGCAACGCCCCGCCTTGCCGCCAGGAAAGTCCAAGTTCATGCCCTCCATCACTCTCTCGCAAATCAGCTGGTCCACGCCTGACGGCCGCGCCGTCCTTTCGGACCTCGACCTTCAATTTCCACCCGAACGCACCGGCATCGTCGGTCGCAACGGCGTTGGAAAATCGACGCTACTTCGCCTGCTCACCGGTGAACTGACGCCCTCGGCCGGGCACATGTCGATCGACGGCAGCATCGCGATGTTGCGGCAGACCGTTCAGGTCGAGGCCGGTGAAAGCATCGCCGACCTGTTCGGCGCCACCGCAGGACTCGCGCTGCTTCGCAGGGCGGAAGCGGGTGAAGCCACGGCCGACGAGATTGCGGAGGCCGACTGGACGCTCGAGGCGCGGATCGAAGCCGCACTCGCAGGCGTCGGCCTGCCCGTGTCGCCCGAAACCCCGCTAACGATGCTCTCGGGCGGGCAGCGCACCCGCGCCGCGCTCGCCGGCGCGATGTTCGCCGCGCCCGATTTCCTGTTGCTCGACGAGCCGACCAACAATCTCGACCGCGAGGGGCGCGAAGCCGTGCACGACCTGCTGCGCGGCTGGCGCGGCGGCGCGATTATCGTCAGCCACGATCGCGAACTGCTGAAGGGCATGGACGCGATCGTCGAGCTTACCGGCCTTGGCGCCGCGCGCTACGGCGGCGGATGGAGCGAATATCGCGCGCGCAAGGATATAGAGCAGGCGGCAGTGGAAGCCGAACTCGCGACGGCCGAAAAACGCGCCGACGCGGTGCAGCGCCAGGCGCAAACCGCGGCTGAACGTCAGGATCGACGCGATTCGGGGGGGCGCCGCAAGGCCGCGCGCGGCGACATGCCCCGGATCGTGATCGGCGCGATGAAGCGCCGCGCCGAGGAAACGCGCGCGGCGGGAAGCCGACTCAGCGAGCGCCAGCGCGGCGAGAGTGATGCGGCGCTCGCGGCGGCGCGCGGAAAGATCGAGGTCGTCGATCCGCTCGCCGTCGCGCTTCCCTCGACCGGTCTGCCAGGCTCGCGCACGATACTCGAAATCGACCATGTCACCGCGGGCTATATCGATGGTTCGCCGATTATCCGTGACCTCTCGCTCGCCGTCACCGGCCCCGAACGTATCGCGCTTACCGGCCCCAATGGTTCAGGAAAGTCTACATTGCTCGCGCTCGTCGCGGGAACGCTTGAGCCATGGGAAGGCCAAGTCCGCGTCGCCGTTCCCTTCGCGCTCTTCGATCAGCGCGTTAGCCTGCTCGATCCCGCGCTGTCGATCGCCGACAATTTCCTCGCGCGCAATCCGGGGACGACGAACAACCAGTGCCGCGCCGCGCTCGCGCGCTTCCGCTTTCGCGCTGCGGCGGCCGACCGCATCGTCGGCACATTGAGCGGCGGACAGATGCTTCGCGCCGGTCTCGCCTGCGTCCTCGGCGCGCCCGCACCGCCGCAGCTTCTGATCCTCGACGAACCCGGCAATCATCTCGACATCGATTCGCTCGCGGCGGTAGAAACCGGGCTCACCGCCTATGACGGCGCACTGATCGTCGTCAGCCACGACACCGCCTTTCTGGATGCCATCGGCATCACGCAAACGATCGCACTCGAATGAGCTAGGCCGCCATCACCTTCGCTATCAACCGCTCTTCCTTTTCGATCCACGGCGCGAGGCTTGGCCGCGACAGGATCGCCTCGCTCCACGCCGCGATTTTCGGATGCGCCGCGGGGTCGATACGCGCGCCGCAGTGGCGGAAATTCATCAGCGGCGATGCCACCGCGAGATCGGCGAGGGTCAACCGGTCGCCGACCAGAAAGCCCGAATCGGGGATCGCGCTTTCCAGGTAGGCGAGCAGTTTCGGCAGTTCCTCGACCTCCGCCGCCGCAGCTACCGCCAGATCCCCCGCGCGCCCCATGAATTTGGGCGCGACGATGCGGTTGAAGAACATCTTGCCGCTGCACGCCGCGAACACCGTATCGCCAAACTCGTCCCACCAGATGACGCGGCCACGCTCCTGCGGGTCCGCCGGGATCAGCGCCGGTTCGGGGTGCTTGGCCTCCAGATAGTGGATGATCGCGCTCGAATCGGCGAGGGTGAAGTCGCCATCGGCCATCGCCGGCATTTTACCGAGCGGCGACGCAGCGCGAAACCCGGGATCGGGGTCGCCGACCGCGACTCCCTTCAGTTCGAAATCAATCCCCTTCTCGCCCAGATAGCCCAGCAATTTGCGAACGAAAGGCGATACCACCGATCCATATATGATCATCCATTCTCTCCCGGCTGTTCCGACGGCAGCATAGGCGAAAGGTTGCCTTCAGCAACCCGTTGCAAGCAGCGTCGCCTGCGCCCCGCAGCGATGAAATAACCTTGCCATCGGCCAGGCCGCATGGAACAACCCGTCCCGGAAGGGGCGCTGCCACGGCAGCCATCATTCAGGAAATCAGGCAATGCGTTCCCTTTGGGCAGATCGGCTGATGGCCCTGCTGGCCCGCTTCGTCGGACTGGTCATTCTGCTCGCCACGATCACCGCCGCTTCGGCGAGTTTTTTCTACAACAAGGCGCAGGAAGCCGACCAGGCCAGCCGGATCGCGCTTCAAGCCAATGTCCGGCTGCGCGACCATGTCGCGGTCCTCGAAGGCGTGCGGGCGCTTTATCAATCCGACCCTCATTCCACCGGACCGGGCATTCGTGCCTATCTGGCGGCGCTTCAACCGCAAATCCATACCCCGGGGATGGAGGGCGTCGGTATCGCCATCGCGATCCGACAGGGAATGCCTGCCGCTGCCGAGGCGCGGCTGCGGGCCAATTATGGCAGGAACATTGCCGTCTGGCCGGTAACCGACCAGCCGATCGGCTTCCCGATCATCCTCGTCGAGCCCTACACTCCGCGCCGCAACCACGCGCTGGGCTATGACATGTACAGCGACCCCATCCGGCGCGAAGCGATGCGCCGCGCCTGGCAGACCGGCCGGCCGGCGACCAGCGGGATCGTCCAACTCGTGCAGGAAAAGGGGCTTCGCAACAAGCAGCCCGGCTTCCTCATCTATGTTCCCGTCTACGCCAGTCCGTCCGGCGCAACCCCCGCTCCAGCCGATAAGCCGCCGAAAACCGCAGCGGTTGCGACCGCCGCCAACGCCCGGCCGATCGAAGCGTTTGTCTACGCCCCCTTTCGCACCCACGACCTGATGACCGCCCTGCTCGGGTCGCAACTCGACGCGATCGAAGGGCTGGAAATCTATGCCGGCGACGGCCCGTCGGCGCCGCTGGTGTTCCGCCACGGCACGCTCGGCTGGGACGCTCACGAGCAACGGCTCAGGGTCGCCGATCATCAATGGACGATGCGAATTTCCTATGGCCGCTTCCTCGAACGGCTCGGACGCCCGCTTGGCATTTTCCTGTTCGGCGCCGCGCTCGCTCTGCTGGCGACCCAGCTGCACCGCGTCCAGCGCCGTCGGCTCGGCGCGTTTCAGGCGCTGGCCGAGGAAAGAGCGCGCCATGCCGAGGATCGCGAGCTGATGATCGGCGAAATGGCCCACCGGATGAAAAATGCCTTTGCCCGCATCGGTGCGCTCGCCCGCATCACCGTGCACGACTCAAACGATCTCGACGACTTTGAGGTAAAGTTCGACGGCCGGCTGCGCGCGCTGTCCGATGCCAAGCAGATGATCGTCACCGGCGCGGTCGATACCGTCGATCTTGGCCAGATCATTCACCGCGAACTGGGGATCGCCGGCTGGTCGCCCGATCAACTCGCCAGTATATCGGGCCCCGACATCCGCCTTGACGAAGAGGGCGCCCAGGCACTGGCACTCGTGGTGCACGAACTGGTGACGAATAGCGTCAAATATGGCGCGCTTGCGGGACACGGCGAACTTTTCGTCGGATGGCGCCGCGAGGGCGGCGATGTCCTGCTGTCATGGATTGAAAGCGGCCTTCCCGAAACGCCGCAGATCGACCGCGAAAGTTTCGGTACCCATTTCATCGGCTCGCTGATCGAGCGCCAGTTGAAGGGCCGCTGGGACCGGAATATCACCGACCATGGCCTGACGATCAGCATCCGCTGGGCCGATCACGACAGCGCGATGGCTCCACCAGATTGACAAGCCGTCGCCCCGGCGCAAGAGACGCCGCAGCAAACAAAGGGAATGAAGTGACCGGCAAGCAACTGCGCCCGACCTCGTTCGATGTCGCTGAACGCGCCGGCGTGTCGCAATCGACCGTGTCGCGCGCGCTGCGCGGCAGCCCGGGGGTCAACGCCGAAACGCGCGCGCGCGTCTCCGCCGCCGCGCGCGAGATGGGCTATGTCGTCGATCGTCACGCGTCGTCGCTACGCCTGAAAAGCAGCGAGACGATCGCACTCGTCACCATCTGCCGCCCCGGCGAAGACCGCAGCGCGATCAACCCATTCTATTTCGCGCTGCTCGGCAGCATCGCCGCCGCAACCTCCGCGCGCGGCTTTAACCTGCTCGTTTCCTTTCAGGAAAGCCCCGACAATTTCCGTGCCGATTTCGTTGCCTCGGGGCTCGCCGACGCGATGATCGTCATCGGAACGACCAGCAACCGGCCGGCGTGGCAATATTTCGCCGATGCGCAGGCTTCGGGCCTCGACTTCGTCTGCTGGGGCAGTCCGGGCAGCCCCTTCCACTGGATGCGCAGCGAAAATGACGCCGGGGGCCAGATGGCGGGCGAATATTTCGTCGCGCAGGGTCGCCGCCACATCGCTTTCGTCGGGCCACAGCAATCGCCGCAGCGCCAGTTCGACGAACGCCGCGACGGCTTTGTCGCCGCATTGGCAGCACATGGGCTGGCCCCGATCGTCGCCGAGCCACCGCCGGCGACCGACCGCCATGCACAGGGTGTCGCCGCAGCCCGCGACCTGCTGAAACGCCACCCCGAAACCGACGCGATCTTCGCGGCGAGCGACATGCTCGCGCTCGGCGTTCTTCAGGGCCTGAAAGATGCCGGTCGCCGCGTGCCCGAAGATGTCGCGTTGATCGGTTTCGACGGTATCCGCGCCGGCACTCTTGCCGACCCCGCGCTGACAACGCTGGAGCCCGACCTCGACGCAGCGGGCGAAGCGCTGGTCGCAATGGCGCTGGAGGATGACGAACACACGCGCAGCGGGACGCGCATTCCAGTGCAACTGGTCACCCGCGGCACGGCCTGACACGGTCGCAAAAGACTCCCCATCGACGGAGCAATGCAGTAACCTCTTGTTATTCGTGCCGCAATAATATGCGCCAGGGATCACAGGAAGCCGCATTGACCGGACAGTTTTTCATCTCGCTACTCAACCCGGCCATCGGCCTGTTGTTCGCGGTCGCCTTCTTCCTGATGTGGCTGAATCGCCGCGAAACCTATATCGCCTATGCCGCTGGTGCCTATGTCGCGACGGCGTTCGCTTTCCTGATCCAGGACATGGCGCCAGTGCTGCCGATGGAATTGCAGCGGCTGCCCGCAAATTTCAGCTTCCTGCTCACCGGAGTCTTGTTCGCGGCTGCGATCATCAAGCGCTATCGCCTGCCTGTACCCTGGCGGGAGATGATAGTGGCGATGACGGTATCGCTCACCGTCTTCCTGTGGTTTCTACTCGGCCAGCCGAACATTGCGGCGCGCATTTATGCGATCAGCATAGGCGCGGGCGCAATTGCACTGATGGTCGTCCGCGCGCTGTGGCCGATCGAAAAACCCCATCTGATCGACAAAGTATTGTTCTGGGTCGCGACGCTGACCGCCGCCAATCTGATCATCCGTCCCGTCGCCATGCTAACGATAGGCGGCGGCTTCGACAATTATGACGGGTTCCAGCAATCACTTTACTGGACCACGGTCCAGTTCAGCCAGGCGATGGTATCGGTCGCCGCCGCGATCAGCCTGATGGTCGCGATCGCGATCGACATGATCGCCGAACTGCGCGTGGAGGCGGCAGGCGATACGCTGTCGGGCCTGCTCAACCGCCGCGGGTTCGAGGCGGAAGCCGGCGCGGCGCTGCGCCGCTGTGCCGCCGAGAAGGCCACCGCCGCGCTGTTGATTGCCGATCTCGATCATTTCAAGGCGGTCAACGACACGCACGGGCACGCGGTCGGCGACGCGATCATCGCCGCCTTTGGCGCGCATGTCCGCGCGGTCGGCCCTGCGGGCATGATCGCAGGGCGCATCGGCGGCGATGAATTTGCTATCCTTGTTCCCGGTGCGGGCATCGAAGCGGGGCGCCAACTCGCCGAGACGATCCGCAGCGAACTTCACGCCGCCTGCGCCGGGCGCATTCCGGCCGCGCTACGCCCTTCGACCTGCATCGGAATCAGCGTCGGTACCGCCGGTGCCGCATTGTCCCAGTTGATGGATCAGGCCGATCAGGCGCTTTATGACGCCAAGCGAACCGGCCGCGACTGCGTCCGCACCTTCACGCCAACGGTGATCAGGGCGGCCAGCGCCTGACCATGCCAGATGACGAAATTTCATGGAAAAGCATGAAGTTGGTTGCCATAATAGTCCGCACCCTGTGACACCCGTCACCACCGCACCGTCGGGCGCGGTGTTATAGCCATGCTCGAACGGACCGATCCGGCGCGCCGATTGCCGCGATCGATCGCCTGGAAGACTGGAGACTATCGTGCAAAAATTGCTCGCGGCCGCCGCCCTTGTTGCGATGACGGTCACCCCACCGCTGATACCCTCCACCTTCGCTGCCAGCGATACCCCCGTCGCAGTGGTCGAAACCGAATTCACCCCGCTCGACGAGATCGACCGGGTGCGCCAATCGAGCTGCGGCGTCGATGATTTCGAGGAGTTTCTGACCTGGTATGTCAGTTCCACCAAATCCGGCGGCTGGCTGGAACAGGTGATCTGGACCAACTATATGGTGAAGGTCGGCAAACTCGCCGATCCAGAAGCCCCCGCCAATTGGGTCGATCGTCAGGATTATCTGGGCCAGTTCCGGATCACATCGACCGACTATCGCTTCAGCCGCCGGGACCCGACCGCTGTGCCGAATGACGAATTCCGCAAGATCACGCTGACGCGTCTCGGCGACAAGCAGTATCGCGTCGATTGGCAGGGCGGACTGCCCTTCGCGGGAGTTGAAGGCATCGATCGGGACGCCCTCGCCGGCGCCTATATTTTCGAGCACAAGAAGGATTGCTGGTATCTGACCGGCGACCTGCGCTGATCGGGCGTCGGGACGAATGCGACTTCTCTCTTTCGCGCTGCTTTCGTTGCTATGGCTCGTTCCCGCGCAGGCCGACGCGCAAACAATCGGCAACGACGGTCGGCAGTCGTTATCGCCCAGCCCTGCCGAAGATGCATTGATCTCGCGCTATCGCTGCGATGTAAAACGCGAACTGAACGGCGGCACGGCCACATTGACCCGGCTGTTCACCGACGAAGGCAAGCGCGATGCCGGCGATTTCATGCGCTGGAACCCTAGGGGCTATGACCCTTCGCGCCCCGCGCGCCCACTCGACGTCGAACTTTCCTATATATGGGAACCGGCCAGCCAGCCCACGGTCGAGCCCCGCGCGATCGACGTGAAGCTTCGGGTCAGGCTGGATGCGGACCTTCCCGACGTGGCGTGGATCCAGATGCAGCGGCCGTTTCCGGTCAAGCCCTATGGCATTGTCGGCAGCACCGCGCTCTCCACCCAAGTCTTTCCCTATAGCGCCCATGACATGAATAATGGCCATGGCGAACTGCCACTCGGTGATCTGCTCGCCTATGCCGAAGGCTATGATGCGCTCGACTGGATGTTGATCCGCCCATCGGACCGGCTTGGCGGAGACAAGGAACTGGCGCGCGGCAAGATCGATATCAAGGCGCTTCGCGAGGCGGTGGCGGCGCTACCCGCATTGCGCAAGGCGCTGGCGGTCAAAAACGCCGCTCCCATGGCACGATGCGAACGGGTCAGTTGGCCAAATCGCCCGGCCCACTGATCGCGGAGACAAGGTTCCGAATGTCTCGAGCCCGAAAATTCAGGAAAAGGATCTGATATCCAAATTGCAGCTTTTGCAGGCGTCGCCTTGCTGAGCGTTTCGGCATGCGCACAAAAGGAGAGCCCGCCCGCCGACGAGACCGTGGCGGCCCCGCCAACCTGTCGTCCTATGTGGGCAAATATCCGTTCGACGCGGTGGATGGCCACCGCTTCCTTGACAATCCGGCGGTCAAGTCGGGGATCGCTGCGGCACTACCCGACAAGAAAATGCGCGAACGCGTCCGTCCGAGGATGATAGCGTCAATGCGCCGATCGTGATGGCGAACGGGCGCCTTCTCGCCTGGGGCGGCTCCAGGCGTGCCGAGGACCGCTATAACCGGGCCGTTGCGATTGCGCCCGATGGGTCGATGCCCGAAGTCTGCATCTATGACGGGGTCGGCTATGGCGAGGACTTCCAGGCCTCGCAGTGGTTCGTGCCGGGAAAGCCAGGCATCATGAAGCAGGGAAAATGCCCCTCCTCGGCCAAAGACTACCCTGTCGCCGAAATCGCTGCCGGGTGAAGGCTACGAAGTAAATCTGGCCTGTTCGATACCGCAATGTCGCGATACAGAGCCACAAACAGCAGAGACAGGAGTTTTTGTGCGCATAACTTCAATGCAAAGATCATCATTTGTTGCCGCAAGCCTCGCCTTGGCCGTTCCCGGATCGGCCACCGCCGAACAGCCGGCCGTAAAGGAGGCCAGTTCGACGCAGGGAACCGCGTGGCTCAACCGCCAAATGGCGGCGCTCACCGAACGCCATGGCGGCGCTGGCTGGACCACCACCGCAAGCGGGCTACGTTGGCGCCGGGTTGCAGGCGACGGCAGCGGCGCCCGGCCCGGCCCAACCGATCCGGTCACCGTCCATTATGTAGGCACCTTCGTCGACGGCGGCGAGTTCGACAGCTCGGTCAGGCGCGGCGAACCGGCAACCTTTCCGCTCAATCGCGTGATCACGGGCTGGCAGGAAGGCGTGACACTGATGGGCATCGGCGACAAGTTCGAATTCGCCATCCCCTATCAGCTGGCCTATGGTCCCGCCGGCCGGGGGCCGATTCCGGGCTACGCGACGCTCCTGTTCACCGTCGAACTGCTAAGCATCGAATCCTCTGGCACCTGACCAAGGCAGCATCGTCGGCGCGAACACGGGCCGGCAGGTGACGCAACGAGAGCGAACAACCATGAATTTCTCCCGACTGCAGCACACGAGCAAGATTGGCGACGACTGGGCCTATCCCGCGACGACCCCGCTGCGTAGCGGCCATCTCGCCGTCGACACCGACCCGGCGCATCGCATTTACTGGGAGGAATATGGCGCGGCCGATGGCGAGCCCGTCATGTTTCTCCACGGCGGCCCCGGCGGCGCCTGCTCGCCCGAAATGGCGCGCTTCTTCGATCCCGCGCGCTACCGCGTCATTCTGTTCGACCAGCGCGGTTGCGGCAAGAGCGAGCCCAATGTTGCGGCAGCGGGGCCGGCGGTCGCACTACGCCACAACACCACCGCCGATCTGATCGGCGACATCAACAAGCTCCGCGATGCGCTCGCCATCGACGAGCCCATGCATGTATTCGGCGGCAGCTGGGGCAGCACGCTTGCTATGGCCTATGCCATCGCCTTCCCGCAGCATTGCGCCAGCCTGATCCTGCGTGGCATTTTCCTCGGCGCACCCGAGGATCTCGACTATCTTTACCAAGGCAATGCCGCGACCTTCGAAGAGGCGCCTTATGCCCTCACCGCGCCCGGTGCCTATATCCACTACCCCGACGAATGGCGCGCGCTGCTCGCGGTCCTCACCCCCGCCGAGCGCGGCGATGTGATGGCGTCGTACAAGGCGATCTTCGACATGGTTCCGGCGAACGACGCCGAGCGCGAACGCCAGCAGGCCGCCGCGCTCACCTGGTCATTGTGGGAGGGCACCATCTCCAACATGATCCCCGAATCCGCCGAGACCGGCAAGTTCGGCGACGCCGATTTCGCGCTCTGCTTCGCGCAGATCGAGGCGCATTATTTTGCAAACAACCTGTTCATTGAACCCGGCCATTTGCTGGACAATGCCGACACCCTCGCCGCGATCCCGATCCACATCGTCCACGGCCGTTTCGACGAAGTCTGCCCGCTGACGCAGGCATCGCGCCTCGTCGCCGCCCTGCGCGGCGCAGGCGCCGAACCCGCGACCTATATTGTCACCAACGCGGGGCATAGCGCGATGGAGCGCGAAAATGCGCTCGCGCTCACCGCGATCATGGACGGATTGCCGCGGGCCTGATTGAAAGCCCACCCCGACCCCCCTTGCATTTCCACGGCCTAAGCGTAGGGAGGCGCCGACATAAACCCGCGCGTGCGACTCTCGTTGGCCCCGCTTTCCTGGTCGGGCCTCGGCCGTCATTCCCCGCCGCGCCAACATGGGGACTGCAATCCTATGACGACCACCGGTAACGACACGCTCGGTACCCGCTCGACGCTCGACGTCGGCGGCAAGACATACGCCTATTACTCGCTCGACAAGGCGGCGGCGAAGCTCGGCGACGTATCGCGGCTCCCCTTCTCGATGAAGGTGCTGCTCGAAAATTTGCTGCGTTTCGAGGATGGCGGTTTCACCGTGTCGACCGATGACGTCCAGGCGCTGGTCGACTGGCAGAAGGATCCCCATTCGAACCGCGAGATCCAGTATCGCCCGGCACGCGTGCTGCTTCAGGACTTCACCGGCGTTCCCTGCGTGGTCGATCTGGCCGCGATGCGCGATGCGATCGCGACGCTCGGCGGCGACACGTCAAAGATCAACCCGCTGGTCCCCGTCCACCTCGTCATCGATCACTCGGTCATGGTCGACGAATTCGGCCACCCCAAGGCCTTCTCGCAGAATGTCGAAATCGAATATTATCGCAACGGCGAGCGTTACGACTTCCTGAAATGGGGGTCGAAGAGCCTCGACAACTTCAAGGCGGTCCCTCCCGGCACCGGCATCTGCCATCAGGTTAACCTCGAGCATATCGCGCAGGCGGTGTGGTCGAGCGAAGATAGCGACGGCACCACCATCGCCTATCCCGACACCTGCGTCGGCACCGACAGCCACACGACGATGATCAACGGCCTGGGCGTACTCGGCTGGGGCGTCGGCGGGATCGAAGCCGAAGCCGCAATGCTCGGCCAACCCGTGTCGATGCTCATCCCCGAAGTCGTCGGCTTCAAGCTCACCGGCAAGCTCAACGAAGGCGTCACCGCGACCGACCTCGTGCTCACCGCGACCCAGATGCTCCGCGCCAAGGGCGTCGTCGGCCGCTTCGTCGAATATTTCGGCCCAGGCCTCTCGTCGCTGTCGCTCGCCGACCGCGCGACGCTTGCCAACATGGCGCCCGAATATGGCGCGACCTGCGGCTTCTTCGGTATCGACGACAAGACGCTCGATTACATGCGCCTCACCGGCCGCACCCAGGAAAATATCGCGCTGGTCGAAGCCTATGCCAAGGCGCAGGGCTTGTGGCTGACTGAAGACATGGCCGACCCTGTCTTCACCGACACACTGACCCTCGACATGGGCAGCGTCGTCCCGTCGCTCGCCGGACCGAAGCGTCCGCAGGACAAAGTCGTGCTCACCGAAGTCGACGATGTGTTCAACGCCGACCTGTCCAGCGTCTACAAGCATGACGGCATCAAGCGCGTCGCAGTCGAAGGCGCGAGCCACGACATCGGCGACGGCGACGTCGTCATCGCCGCAATCACCAGCTGCACCAACACCTCGAACCCCGGCGTCATGGTCGCAGCGGGCCTCGTCGCGCGCAAGGCGAACGCGCTGGGGCTGAAGCCCAAGCCGTGGGTCAAGACGTCGCTCGCACCGGGATCACAGGTCGTCACCGACTATTTCGACCGCGCCGGCCTCACCGCCGATCTCGACGCGATCGGCTTCAACCTCGTCGGCTATGGCTGCACGACCTGCATCGGCAACTCGGGCCCGCTCGCCGGACCGATTTCGGAAGCGATCAACGGCAATGACATCGTCGCCGCTTCGGTCATTTCGGGCAACCGCAACTTCGAAGGCCGCGTGTCACCCGACGTGCGCGCGAACTTCCTCGCCTCGCCGCCGCTCGTCGTCGCTTATGCCCTCAAGGGCACGGTGACCGAAGATTTCACCACCACCCCGATCGGGCAGGACCAGCAGGGCAAGGACGTGTTCCTCAAGGACATCTGGCCGACCAACCAGGAAGTCGCCGACACGATGGCGGCGTGCATCGACCGCGACATGTTCGAGGCGCGCTACGAACATGTCTATCGCGGCGACGAGCATTGGCAGAAGATCGAGGTCGAAGGCTCGGATACCTACCAGTGGCGCGCCGGTTCGACCTATGTCGCCAACCCGCCCTATTTCGAGGGCATGAGCATGACCCCGGCGCCGGTCAAAGACATTATCGATGCCAAGCCGCTCGCAATTCTCGGCGATTCGATCACCACCGATCACATCTCGCCCGCAGGCTCGATCAAGGCGGACTCGCCCGCCGGCAAGTGGCTGATGGAGCATCAGGTCGCCAAGGCCGACTTCAACAGCTATGGCGCACGCCGCGGCCACCACGATGTCATGATGCGCGGCACCTTCGCCAACATCCGCATCAAGAATGAAATGGTCCCCGGCATCGAGGGCGGCATGTCGCGCTATGGCGCCGAAGTCATGCCAATCTATGACGCCGCGATGCGCCACAAAGCCGACGGCACCCCGCTCGTCGTCATTGCGGGCAAGGAATATGGCACCGGTTCGTCGCGCGACTGGGCGGCAAAGGGCACCAACCTGCTCGGCGTCCGCACCGTAATCGTCGAAAGCTTCGAACGTATCCACCGTTCGAACCTCGTCGGCATGGGCGTACTGCCGCTGCAGTTCGTCGACGGCCAGACGCGCGAGACGCTGGGCCTGACCGGCGACGACACCTTCACCATCACCGGCGTCGCGGACCTGAAACCGCGCCAGTCGGTCACGGTGAATGTCACGCGCGCCGATGGTTCGACCTTCAGCTTCGAGACGCTTTGCCGGATCGATACCGCGAACGAGGTCGAATATTATATGAACGGCGGCATCTTGCATTACGTGCTGCGCAAACTCGCGGCCTGATGCTAAACGAGGGCGATGAGCGGACTTCTTCTTTTCGCCCTCGGTTTTCTTTGCGGCGCCGGCCTGATGCTGGCGCTGCGCCGTGGCGGCGATGCGCGCGACCTCACCAGTCCCCCGCGCGTCGCCCCGCCACCGGCCATACGCCCGCCGGGCTCGACGCAGGCTGAAGCGTCGTGGACAGGCGTCCACATCAACAGCCAAACCATCGAAGACACCGAGCTTCTCGACCTGATCCGCCGCGGCCGCAAGATCGAGGCGATCAAGCGGATGCGCGAATTGACCGGGATGCGGCTCGCCGCAGCCAAGGATGCGGTCGAGACGTTGGAACAGACGCTGCGCTAACTGAAGCCAGCACACACCCCGATGACAGGAGCCGGCCCGATGCCATCGACACCAAGCGAAAACGCGCAGCCCGCCACCGTTGCCGGCACCGCGCGACATTGGCGCTGGACACTTCTCCGCCGCATCGTTCATTTTCGCGAGACTTGGGCAGAAGAGGTCACAAACATCGATCAGGCGGCGGTGATCGCCAAGATCCGTCCCGACGGCGCCTGGTCGCCGCGCTTCGCCTTCATGTCGAGCATGGCGGCGGGGATCGCGATTCTGGGGCTGCTCCAGAACAGCGTCGCGGTGATTATCGGTGCCATGCTGATCGCGCCGCTGATGGGGCCGATCATGGCGCTGGGCTTTGCCATCGCGACGGGCGATTTCGCATGGATGAAGGAAAGCGTGCGAACCCTCCTCGGGGGGGTATTGCTGGCGCTGTTGCTCGTCGTCATCCTCGTCACGATTTCGCCGATCCAGGCGGTGACGAGCGAGATTGCCGCCCGCACCCAGCCGACGCTCTTCGACTTGGGCGTCGCGCTCTTCTCAGCGCTCGCAGGGGCTTATGCCGTAGTGCGCGGGCGCGAAGGCACGATCATCGGCGTTGCCATTGCCACCGCATTGATGCCGCCGCTTGCGGTCGTCGGTTTCGGCCTCGCGACCGCGCAATGGAGCATCTTCGGCGGCGCACTGATGCTGTTCTTCACCAACTTCATGACGATCGCGCTGTCGGCGGCAATCGTCGCGCGCGCGTACGGTTTTTCGGCCAGTCTGTCGCCCGACCAGACGCGGCGCCAGACGCTGATGATCGTCGTCTCCTTCCTGTTGCTGGCGATTCCGCTCGGCATGTCGCTGCGCCAGATCGCATGGGAAGCAACCGTGCAGGCACAGGCACGCGCCGCTGTCGGTGACGTCTTCCCCGCCTCGGCCCGAATCACTGACCTCAATGTCGATGCGACCGCGGCCCCCGTGATCGTCCAGGCCGCAATTCTGACCCGCACCGCCCAACCCGGCGCCGACGCCAAGGTCGAGGCTGCGCTCGAGCGCCGATTGAAGCGCGACACAAAGGTGACGCTCGATCAGTATCTGATCGGCTCGGCGGTCGATCTCGCCGCGGCACGCAATGACATGGCGCGGCTGCGCGACGTCGCCGCGCGCGCCGAGCGCGAAAATGCCGACATCAGCCGTGATCTCGCGTTGCTCGCCGGGGTCGATGCGAAAGCAGTGACGGTCGACAATGAAAAGAAGCGCGCAACGGTGCGCGCGGTTCGCTTGCCCGACGCCGGCCTTGGTGCCTATCGCGCCCTCGAGGAGCGGATGCGCGCCGCCCGGCCCGACTGGACAATCGAACTGGTGCCGCCGCCGCTGCCGCTGCCACCGGTGACGGTCGTTGATGGAAAGATTGCCGGCAGCTCGAGCGCCAATTACCAGCTACTCCGCTGGGCGGCGCGGCGCAGCGCATTGCCGATCGCACTCGGCGGCCCGGGCGCCACAACGTTGTTGCAGGCCTTGGTTGCCGATGGCCTCACCGCAAATCTGACGGAAGGGGCCAGCGCGGGCGACGGTATCGTCACCGCCACGTGGCAGCTTCCCGATGGTGGGCGCTGACGGGCTCGAACCGCCGACCCTCTCGGTGTAAACGAGATGCTCTACCAACTGAGCTAAGCGCCCCATTCGGGAAGCGCGCCCCTGCCACAGCTTGGCCGGGCTGGCAAGTCAGACGTCGCGGATATACGCTTGTGAACAGATGTCCGAGCTTGTCACTTCCCCTGCCCTCCGGCGGGATCAGGATAAACTTGATTCAGATAATGCGGCGACGGGAGCGGAAACGACCTCAGATAGAGTCTGGAATTGAAAAAGACCAGGCACGGGCGGTTCCTGCGTGATATCGCCGGCGTGTGGTCTGACGGGGGCGCTGGCGGAGGCGCTTGCAGCGTTCATGGCGGTA
>NZ_JBXAQR010000007.1:0-91937 GCF_058807415.1 Sphingopyxis sp. GW821-FHT12C06
GACACCCGCGCGATCCTCGTCGAACTCGGACGCCGCAAAATGGTCGGCGGACAGGAAGACATGATCGTCGATGTCGCTCTCGATATGCTCAAGGCACAAAGCTGAGGAAAATCCGATGACGACAACCAACCCCGCTATTCGGGTACCCAAGATCCCGGCCGACCGGCCGCCATTCATCGTCGCTCTTGGCGGAACGACGTCCGCAAACAGCACGACCGAAAAGGCGCTCCGGATCGCCCTGGCCGGGGCGCAGGCGGCCGGCGCCGATAGCCTGATGATTTCCGGCCCCGAGCTCGAGCTTCCCATTTATGCGTGGGAGCGCAAGGATCGCAACGCAGCAAGCCTCCACCTGATTGCTTCGCTGCGCCGCGCCGACGGGATCATCATCGGATCCCCCGGTTATCACGGCAGCATTTCGGGGCTGATCAAAAATGCGCTCGATTATGTCGAAGACATGTCGGGAGACGCATCTCCCTATTTCCATGGCCGCCCGGTTGGCGCCATCACCACCGGAGCAGGCTGGCAGGGAGCCGTAACCACGCTGACCGCGTTGCGCGGAATCGTCCATGCCCTGCGCGGATGGAACACACCGTTCGGCGTCGCAATCAATACCGCTCCGCCACCCTTCGGACCCGATGGCCGCTGCCTTGAGCCAAAAATCGAAACCAGCCTGCTTGCCTTGGGGCGGGAGGTCGCGGACGCCGCGCGGATGCGCATCAACATGGCGAAAGGACCGGCACCAATCCCGTCGGCGGCACTGGCGGTGTCCGGTGTGGCGAGCTAAGAACCGGCGCGGCCGAGGACACCCGGCGTATGAGGATATGCCATTGAGCTTCAGTTTCGACGCAACCGATCTCGCCATTGTCGAACAATTGCGCGAAAATGGTCGTGCGACCAATCAACAGATCGCAAAAGCGCTCGGGCTGACCGCCACGACCATTTCGACACGCATCAGGCGAATGGAAGAAGCCGACGAGCTGCGCATCATCGCCGAGTCGGACTTCGCGGCGCGCGGCTACGATCTGTTGTTGCGCGTGACCCTCGAGGTCGAGGGCCGTGCTGCGTCGGACGTCGCGCGGGAACTGGCGACGCTACCCGAGGTGGTTGCCGCCCATCTCGTCACCGGCCGCTATGATATCGACATGCTGGTAGCGCTGCGCGACACCAGCGAGCTCGGAGCATTTCTGCTCGACAAAATCGGGCAGATCGAGGGCATCCGTTCGGTCAGCCCTGCCATCATTGCCGACATCGTCAAATATCAGTTCGATGCCGTACCGATCATGCCGGAGAATTGACGATGGGTGCCGTCCAGCTCGACGAACTCGACTTGCGCCTGATCGATCTGCTTTCGCTCGACGCCCGCGTGCCCAACAGCCGGATCGCCAGCCAGCTGGGGGTGACCGAAGGCACCGTACGCGGGCGGATCAAGCGGCTGCAAAGCGAGCGGCTTATCGCCTTTACCGCCATCACCGGTCTGGCGATGGCGCGCAAATCGCGTCTCGCCTTCATCAACATTCAGGCCAAAACCGCATCGGTCCGGGCGGTCATGCAGGAAATTTCGAAAATTCCCGAGATCGACGGTGTGATGGCGACAACGGGCGAGTTCAACATCCTCGCCCTCTGCCTGTTCAACGAACTGGATGCACTCTCCGATCTGGCATCCCAGCGGATACTGACCCTGCCCGGCGTGCGGCATGTCGAGACGGCGATCACGATCAAAACGTTCAAATATAATGCACGCATGGTGAAGATTACCAAAGACCCCGCGCTCCTGGACGAGCAGTCCTAGCCCCCTGCGGCGGACGCGAAGGCCAGGCTGCCGCGGACAAAATCGACCGAGCCCGTAGAGACGGCCAGCCGCGCCGAGCCTAATTTGCGATTCCAGAATGTTTCCGACCCGTCGGCGAAGCGCCATTCGTGCATCCGGCGCGAAAACAGCTGGAGGTCATGCTCTTCGCTGATCCCGATCGCGCCGTGGATCGCATGGGCGCTGGCGGCAATGCGGGCAGCGGCGGCGCTTGCCACGGCCTTCGCGGTAGCGACCGCCGCCAGCGAAGGCGGCAGCCCCGCCGCGCAGCCAAGCTGGGACGCAATGCGCACCGCGACGACATCTTCCGCCATCACCGCCAGATTTTGCTGGACCGCCTGTTGCCGTCCGATCGGCTTGCCGAACTGGATCCGTTCATTGGCAAAGGCGACGGTCATTTCGATCAACCGTCCGGCCGCCCCCGAAATCAGACTTGCGCGCAACAACGCTCCGATAGCGCGCAAGCCGCCCGCCGCGATCGTGCCGATGCCATCTCCCGGGATGTCCCGCCAACTCAGACGCGCACCGAGGCTGCCGACCACACCGGTTACGACCGCCCGCTCACGGTCCGTCTTGACGAGATGAAGCGTGCCCCCCGCGTCCACCAATATGTGGGTCGCGACAAGACCTGACGGGACAAGGAATGCGCCGTCATGGTCTGCCGTGCCGATCGCCAGCGGGCCCTCGGGAACAGCCGCCCCCGCGGCGGCCAGAAGATGACGCGCGATCATCGTTTCGCCGACCGGCAAGGGCATCGCATGGCGGCCGAGCGCCTCCCACAGGGGATGCACTTCCGCCAGTTCCAGTCCACCCCCACCCTTGTCCTCCGCGACCAGCGCATCGAGAAAACCCGAGGCGGCGAAAGCATCCCACATGGCACCCGCATCGCCGCCGCGCTCGATCGCGCGAACCTGCGATGGTCCGGCAATGTCTTCGAGCATCCGCTCGAAAGGATCGACAAATTCGTTCATTATCTCAATCCCATACCGCGCGCGATGATACCCCGCATGACCTCACGCGTCCCCCCGCGCAGCGAGAAGCTCGGTGCAATGCAGGTCAGATAAGTCAGCGTTCGATAGAGTTCGGCATCGACCGGCTCGTCGGGATGGGCGGCGAGATCGTCCCCGATCGCCGCCGGCAAATGCTGCTCGAAGCCGGTGCCGAGATCCTTGACCAGTGCGGCTTCGACAACAGGGCTTTCCCCGGCAGCCAGCCGCGCCGTGCAGGCGATCGACATCGCCCGCAACATTCCCAGCCGCGCTGTGAAATCTCCGACCAGTCCGGCCGTTGCCGGATCATTTCGTCCCGCCGCCTGAAGATGGCGGACCCACGCGTCGAGCAGCACGACACTCGAATAGATGCGCTCGGGTCCGCTTCGTTCGAACGCCAGCTCGGCGTTTACTTGCATCCAGCCGTCACCCTCCCGCCCGATCAGTGCGTCTTCGGGGAGTTCCACATCCTCGAAAAAGACTTCGCAGAAATGGGAGTCTCCGGTCAGGTCGACAATCGGACGGATGGTCACGCCAGGCGTCTTCAGATCGATAATCATCTGGGAGAGACCGACGTGCCGACTCTCCGCCGCGCCGGATGTGCGGAGCAAGGCGATCATATAATTGCTGCGGAGCGCATGGGTGGTCCAGATCTTCTGGCCATTGACGCGCCAGCCCGCTTCGGTCCGCTCGGCGCGGGTGCGCACGCTCGCCAGATCGGACCCGGATCCGGGCTCGCTCATCCCGATGCAAAAGAAGATTTCGCCGCGACAGATGCGCGGCAGATACTCTTCGCGCTGGGCTTCACTTCCAAAGTTGAGAATCAACGGCGCGGTCTGCCGGTCGGTGATCCAGTGTGCCGCCACCGGAGCGCCCGCCGAAAGCAGTTCCTCGACAACGACGAAGCGCGCAAAAGGCCCGCGTTCGCTGCCTCCATAGCGTTTCGGCAAGGTCAGCCCCAACAGGCCCGCCGCACCGAGCCTGCGGCTGAAGGCCGCATCGAAGCCCTGCCATGAGCGAGCCCGGACATCGACGGGAATGTCCGCCATCATCTCGTCGAGAAGCCCACGGATAACCGGACGAAGCGCCTCGTCCCCGGGCGGCAGGGCCGCGAGTGTCAATGTGTCGAACAGCGGCCCGTCTCCCATCCCCGTCCGGCGTCGCGCGTCGAACAGGGACGCCATGCCGGGCCTTGGCATCGCGCATCAAATATTTACTCGGATCAGACCGATACCGTTTGCGTATCGATCGCCGTGCCAGCGACGGAAACGAAATTTCGGGCGAGCACGCCCGCATTCCGCCGCGTCACCATTGCGAGCTCGACATACAGCGGCTCGGCGAGCGGAATCATGTGCACGTCCGCGGGCGCGACGCGTTTTATCGCGGAAGGGACCAGCGCGATGCCCAGTCCCGACTGCACCAGGCTCAGGATCGTTTGAACCTGCGTCGCCTCTTGCGCGATCACGGGAGAGAAACCCGCCGACCGGCAGGCGAGCAGCACAATCGAACGCAGCACGCTGACCGGGCCGTGAAGCACTTGCGGCTCGTCGGCCAAATCGGCAAGCGCGAGCGTCGACCGCCGCGCCAGCGGGTGCGCGGCGCCCAGTGCGACAACAAGCCGGTCACGCTCGATCACGCTCGTGTCGAGGTCCGAAGCCCGCATCAGCGGCAAGCGTACCAGCCCCACGTCGAGCCGCCCCTCGGTGAGGGCATCGGCAATCGACACGCTGGTCATTTCATCCAGACGCAGATCAACGCCGGGATAGGATGTGCGGAAGGCCGGGATGATGCGCGGCAACGCGGCACTTGTAGCTGACCCCACAAAACCGATCGACAATGTCCCGCTCTCCCCTTCCTGTCCGCGCGTCACGGCCTCGCGCACGCGCGCCGCCTGTTCCAGCGTCGCCCGAACGACAGGCAGGGCGGCGCGGCCCGCGTCGGTCAACCGTACGCCGCGGCTTTCGCGATCGAACAGCCGCGCGCCGAGATCCTCTTCCAGTTTACGGATGGCGACGGTCAGCGGCGGCTGCGAGATATTGAGCCGTTCGGCCGCGCGATGAAAGTTCAGCGTGTCGGCGACCATAGCGAAATAACGTAGCTGGCGAAGGTCCATTGATAGTCAGCCCCTATCAAAATCTTGGCAATCAATATTGGTCTTGCCGCGCCGCGCGAGCCTAGCTCGCAGGGAACCGCCGGATAATCCGGCGTCCTTCGAAACAGGACTGGATCTGTCATGAAACCCTTTCTTCTCGTCGAGCGCGACGGGGCCATCGTCATTGCAACGCTCGATCGCCCCGAACAGCGCAACGCCATTTCCGAAACCGCCTACAGCGAAGAGATTGCCGCCTTCTGCGCCGACGTCACGCGCGATCCCACGGTCCGCGCGATCGTCCTGACCGGCAACGGTTCGGCCTTCTGCGCGGGCGGCAATATCCGGCATATGCAGGAAAAAAGCGGCATGTTCGCGGGCTCGCCCTATGCTCTTCGCAACAATTATCGCACGGGCATCCAGCTCATTCCGGCGGCGCTTTATGAACTGGAAGTGCCGGTGATCGCCGCGATAAACGGACCGGCGATCGGTGCCGGTCTCGACCTCGCCTGCATGTGCGATATCCGCATCGCGGCGGACACCGCCATCTTCGCAGAAAGCTTTGTAAAACTCGGCCTGATCCCGGGCGATGGCGGTGCGTGGCTGCTGCCACGGGTTATCGGCATGCCGCGCGCCACCCAGATGACGCTCACCGGTGAGACGATCGATGCCGCAACGGCGCTCGCCTATGGGCTTGTCACCGAAGTGTTGCCGGCGGACCGGTTGATCGAGCGTGCACTTGTCCTCGCGGCGGGCGTCGCCGCGAACCCGGGACACGCGACGCGCATGGCAAAACGGCTGCTGCGCGAGGGGCAGAATATGAAACTTGCCCCGCTGCTCGAACTGTCGGCCGCCTATCAGGCCCTCGCTCACCACACGGCCGATCATGCGCAAGCCCTTGCCGCGTTCGTCGAAAAGCGCGCCGCGAGGTTGCCGGGCGACTGAAAAACAAACGGCACTGGAGAAAAAAACGGGAGTGAGGATGACCTCACTCCCGAATTTGCCGATTTCATCACCTCAGTTCAGCGCGAACCGGGCCTGTATTGCAAAAGTGCGACCCCGGTCGATCGAGCGCGCGAACGACCCCGGCGAGGCAACGACATCGGTGGCCGAACCCATGACCTTTTCGTTCGCCAGATTCTTGCCGACGAAGGCGAGTTCCCATTTTCCGTCAATGTCGCCGATACCCAGACGCAGATCAAAACGCTGCCAGGCGCCCTGCACCGTGTTCGGATCCTTGTCGGCATTCACATTATAGGAACTGGAAAAGGAAACCGCCGCATCGCCCTTGAACTGCAAGTTGCTGCCGATGGGATGGGTGTAGCCGGCGCGGGCATGGCCCGCCCATTTCGGCGCGAATGGCGGCGCCTCGCCGCTCAGATCCTGAGCGCAGACCGCCACGCCATTTGCCAAGGCTGCGGCGGATTGAGCAACCGTGCAACCGGCATTTGCATAGTCTTTATAAGCAGCGTCGAGATAGGCCAGATTCACCCCGAAATCGAAATTGGAACCCGGCCGCCAGTTGAGCTCGACCTCGGCGCCCTGCGTCCGCAGCCCGCCCACGTTCGTCACACTGATAAAAGCGGATGTCGGCGTGCTCTGGGCGACGCTCTGTTGCAGATCCTTATAATCGCTCCGGAACAGGGCGAGGTTGAACGACACCGCCCGATCGAACAGCAGGGACTTCAGACCCATTTCATAGGCACGGACCGTTTCGGGAGCGAAAGTCAGGCGATCGGCAACGCCGGTGAGCTCCACCGCGTCGAAGCCGCCCGCCTTGAAGCCTTCGCTGAACTTCCCGTAGAATGTCACGTTGCTGTCGAGCTTGTATTGCAAAGTCACGGACGGAAGAAAATCGTCGCCCTCGACCGATGCGCTGGTCGTGTGATCGACAAATCCGGTCAGCGCCTGCGCCACCGGCTGTAACCCGGCGGGTAGCGGCGTGGTGGACAGGCCGAATGCGTCATTGGCCCGCGCGTTGGTTGCGGACTGAACCCCTTGCTTTTTGGAATGCGTATAACGCAGACCAAGCGTCAGCGAGAGGCTGTCGGTGAAGGGATAGGTGACCGCGCCGAAAGCCGAAAGCGCGGTTTCCTTCTGGTCCAGCTGGGTAACGCCGGAGAGGGGAGCATAGGGTTGCAGCACCGCCAGCGGTCCCTGCAAAAGCATGGAGGCGAACGGGAAGTTGAGGGTCGTTCCGACGCTCGATTTCGAGTCCAGATAATAGCCGCCGAAAATATATTGCAGCCTGGAACTCGCCGGTGACGTGAAACGGAGTTCCAGCGTAGACTGCTTCAGATCTTCCGGCGAATTATAGCTGAAAAAGTCGGCCGGCACGCCATCGGTATCCGCGGTCACGAGAAAGTCATGCTTCGAAAAGGATCCGAGCGCGACGACGCCGAGACCATCGCTGTTGTCGCGTTCGATCTTGAGCACATATTCCGACGCTTCGATTCCGCCCCGCTCGCCGGCCATCGAAGAGCGCCGGAAATCAAAGTCGGTTTCCTGGCCGGTGGCCAGGGCATAACCACAGGAAAAGGTAGTGGCCGGATCGAAAGGCGGCGCCGGACAATTGGTCAGCTGGGTGGAGAAGGCCGCAGTCGAATCCTGCTTTCCATATTCCGCCTTGAACAGTGCCGACCAGTCGGGTGCCATCTGCCATAGCGCCGAAAAGCGCACGAATTTGTCTTCGACCTTCGGATTGCGGGCACCCGTCCCCGTATTCCGGATATAGCCGTTGAGGTCGGAATAGCGTCCTGCGACGCGGACCGCCAATGTGCCCGGCACGACGGGAGCGCTGATCGCCGCCTCGACCACGGGCTCATTGCCAACGAACTCATAGGAGGCAAGGCCATATCCTTGCAGCTCGTCGAGATCGGGCCTGGCGGTCGTAACGCTGAAGGCGCCACCGATCGCATTGTTCCCGAAATAGATGGTTTGCGGACCGCGCAGCACCTCGATCCGCTCGATGTCGACGATCGTCGATTGCGAATAGCGTGACCGGCCATGATAGACGCCATCGACGAATGTCGCGACCGCCTGCTCGAAGCCCGCATTCGATCCCGACCCCACCCCGCGGATATAGATATTGCTGGATACCGCATCCTTGGTCACGAAAACATTGGGCAGGGATTTGGCGAGATCTTCGACCCCCGACAGCTGCATGTCCTGCAGGTCCTGTCCCTGTATGGCGACCATCGAAATCGGCACGTCGCGGATGGATTGCTCGCGCTTTTGCGCTGTCACCACAATCTCCTCCACCTGTGCGGCGGCGGGCGTGGCGGATATCAATAGGGCGGCCCCTGCAGCCGACTGCAGGAGTGTTATTTTCGCTGACCTCACTATGCTCTCCCCTCATACCGGGTCAGTCGTGTTGGCGCCGACCCTGGACATATTCGTCTGGACATGGGTTCCGTGCTAAATCCAGAAAAATCAGATTGCAGCTCGCGTTCCGCTCGCTTCCGGTCGACCTCGACGTGCGGCGGACATAGAAACGGCCGCCAGAACCACCCCTTTCCCGCCTGCCCCACCGAATGATCGCGAAACGAGTTTTACCTGAGGGTGGGCGTTGCCAGGAAGAGAGGACGCCCGGCCAAGACCCCGGCCGCAGCCCGATGACGCGCATCGGGTTCCTTGCGGATCGAGTGATGATGATCGTGCCGGACCTGTGACGGAGGAAAGTTTGCGCGACATCGGCATCGTTTCGATCGCGGCCTATTTGCCGCGCCTGCGCCTCGCCCGGAAGGCGATCGCGAAAGCGAATGGCTGGGCGAATCCCGCCCTGGCGTCGATCGCAAAAGGACACCGCGCCATTTGCGGCCATGACGAGGACAGTCTGACGATGGCGGTGGAGGCAGGCCGCGCATGCATAGGCCGCCTGCGCGGTATGCCAATCGAGCTCGTCCAGTTTGCAAGCACCACGCCCCCGTTCGTCGATCGCGCAAACGCCGTGATCCTTACCGAAGCGCTCACCCTGTCTCCCGACACGCGCTGCGCAGATGTCACCGGCTCTCTCGGCTGCGGCATCACCGCGCTGATTCAGGCACTCGAAACCGGGAAGACCGCATTGACTGTCGCCTCCGACAAGCGCCTCGCGAAAATTGCGTCGGCGCAGGAAATGACCCTAGGCCATGCAGCAGCGGCGGCGGTCACCGGCACCGAAAAGCCGATTGCCCGTTTCGTCGCCGCACATTGCACCGCGATCGATTTCGTCGATCATTATCGCTCCGCGCACGCCGCGACCGACTATCTGCTCGAAGAACGCTGGGTGCGCGACGAAGGCCAATTGAAAATTGCGCTACCGGCAATCAGGAGCCTGCTGGCGGACGCGAACCTGGATGCAGCGACCATCGATCACGCAGTCCTTGCCGGTGTCGGTCACGCCGCTGCCCGCCAGATCGCGCGCGAATGTTCGATACCCGAAAGCGCGCTGACGGACATGTTGCAGGCCGGATGCGGAGACGCCGGATCGGCGCAGGCCTTGCTCATGCTCTGCCTCGCACTGGAGAAGGCGAAGCCCAGTGAAACAATCCTGGTGGTGAATGTCGCCCAAGGTTGTCAGGCCATGTTGTTCGAGGCCACCGAAGCCATCGACGACTGGCAGAACGAACGGCCGTTGCAGCAACAACTCGACGGCGGCGCGGAGGACGAGAATTACTTTCGCTTCCTGTCGTTCAACGACCAGATCGAAGTAGACTGGGGTGTCCGCGCCGAGCGCGACAACCGAACCGCGCTTTCGGCTTTCAATCGCCACCGGAAAGCCGTGACCGGCTTCATCGGCGGCCGTTGCACTACTTGCCAGACAAAGCAGTTTCCAAAGGGTCCATATTGCGTCAACCCGGAATGCCGAACATTCGGCAATATGGTCGATGAACCTTTCCGGGAAAAGACCGGCAGGGTGAAATCCTATACCGAAGACTGGCTCGCCGTTTCAGCCAATCCGCCCCTCGCCTATGGCAACATAGCGTTCGACGACGGCGGCGTGATCATGATGGAATTCACCGATTTCAATCCGGGCGAGTTGCGGGTCGGGATGCCGGTTCGCTTTGCTTTTCGCATCAAGGACAAGGACAGGAAACGGCAATTCCACCGCTATTTCTGGAAAGCGGTCCCCGCTGACGCGGCGGGAGTACGATAAATGGCCGAAGGTATCCGGGACAAGGTCGTCATTCTCGGCATGGGATGTTCGCGCTTCGGCGAGCGCTGGGATTGCAGCGCCGAAGACCTCATCGCCGAAGCCTTTCAGGAAGCCGTCAGCGATGCAGGCATAGAACGGGACCAGATTGACGCAGCATGGTTCGGGCTGGCGATGGACGAGCAAAATCTGGGCAAGTCCGCTCTGGCGCTTTCCCAGACGTTGCGCCTTCCCAATATCCCCGCCACGCGCGTCGAGAATCTGTGCGCGACAGGCTCGGAAGCGCTGCGCGGTGCCGTTTATGCCGTGGCCGCCGGCGCCGCGGATATTGCGCTGGCGCTGGGCGTCGAGAAACTCAAGGACACCGGCTATGGCGGCCTGCCGGAGCGAACCAGAGGGACCTTCAACGACCTCTGGCAACCCGGCGCCACGGCGCCCGGATCCTTTGCGCAATTTGCCAGTGCCTATGCCGCACAGCACGATGTGCCGATGACCACGCTCAAGGAAGCGATGGCGCATATCTCTTGGAAAAGTCATGAAAATGGCTCGAAAAATCCAAAGGCCCATTTACGACGCAGAATCTCGAAGGAGGCAATCCTCGATGCGCCGATGGTCGCCTATCCGCTCGGGCTCTTCGATTGTTGCGGAGTCAGCGACGGGTCGGCCTGCGCGATTGTCGCGAGCCCCGAAATGGCCGCCCGCCTCGGAAAAACGGGCGCGCTGGTCAGCATCAAATCCATACAATTGGCGCTCAGCAACGGTTCGGAACAGTCGCACAACAGCTGGGATGGCAGCTTTGCCCATACAACACGGATCGCGGCGCAAAGGGCCTACCGCGAGGCCGGGATCTCCGACCCGCTACGCGAACTCGATCTCGTCGAGGTTCACGACTGTTTTTCCATTACCGAACTGGTCACGATGGAAGATCTTGGTCTGTCCCGCCCGGGCGCGGGATATCGCGATGTGCTGGACGGAAAGTTCGACGCCGATGGCGAGGTCGCCAGCAATATCGACGGCGGGCTCAAATGCTTTGGCCACCCGATCGGCGCATCGGGCCTCCGGATGGTTTATGAAGCCTATCTCCAGCTTCTCCATCGCGCGGGGGATCGCCAGCTGATCCGGCCCCAAAAGGCGCTGACCCATAATCTCGGCGGTTTTCCGAACAACAATGTGTGCAGCATTTCCATCCTCGGAATGCTGGGCGCCTGACCTGTCTATTCTGTCTCACTGGATAAAGGCCCGACATGAACAACCCTGCCTCGCTCGAAAACAAGGTCATCGTGATTACCGGTGCCGCACAGGGCATTGGCGAAGCTCTTGCCTCGCATGCCCTCCGCATGGGGGCGCGGGTTGCAGCGATCGACATCGACGCGGCCGCGCTGAACCGCAGCTTCGCCACGCATGATCCCGAGCGGGTCCGAGGTATCGCGGGCGACATAACCGACGACGGCTTCGTCGCGAACGCCGTCGAAGAAACCGTGAAGACATTCGGCGACATCAACGGCCTGATCAACAACGCGGGGATCGTGCGCGCATCGATGATCGCCGACATGACGCCCGGACAATGGCAGTCGGTGATCGACGTGAATCTGACCGGCGCCTTTCTGTGCCTGCAGGCCGTCGGCCGGCACATGATCGGCAAGGCCCGGAACGGCGATCGCCGTCCAGGTGCCATCGTCAACGTGTCGTCCGACGCCGGGCGGCGAGGCACGGTGGGACAGATAAATTATGGAGCGGCCAAGGCCGGTGTGCTGGGCCTGACCATGAGCGCAGCGCGCGAATGGGGTCGCTTCAACATCGCCGTGAACAGCGTCTGTTACGGGCTGGTTGAAACAGCGATGACCGAAACCATTCGTCAGGACAAATTCCGCGACCGCTATCTCGAAAGCATCCCGCTCGGCCGTTTTTCCTCTCCCGAAGAGATCGCTCCCGCCACCTGCTTTTTCCTGTCTGACGCGGCATCCTATATTACCGGCCAGCACATCGGCATCGATGGCGGATTTCACATCACGTCCTGAACGGCATGGCGACCCCAACCGCAACATTTGGACGCGCGGCGCTCATTTCGTCAGATAATTCACCGCCATTTTCGTCAGCTCGTCGAGCATCTGATCCTCGGTGATTTGGGTTGGATTCCGGGTGACGAAATGCCGCATGTTATGGATCGTGGCCTGTTCGACGAACAAGAGCGCTGTGCGCAGATCGGATACCGTCAATTCGGTATGATGCTGTTCGAGAAATGCCAGATTTGTCGAATGCGTATGAACCTCCAAAGCCATGCTCTTGGCATAGATCTTCAACTCCGGAACTTCATCCCAGATGCTGAACAGAATGAATTCATGTTCCCTGTAGATGTCCAGCAGCACGGCCATAATCTGGCGCAAGGCCGGAGCGAGCGGCTCGTCCATCAGATTGCGCAGATTCTCGCGAATTCTGGCAGCGGCCTTTGCCACCGTCTGCTCGATCAGCGCTTTAACTATCGCCTGCTTGTTCGGGAAATACTGATAGAGCGAACCGACACTCACCCCGGCGACTTCGGCGATCCTGTTCGTCGTGGCGTTTTTGAAACCTTCGCGGATGATAATTTGCTCGGTGGCCTGCATCAGGGCTTCGGCCGTCACAACCGCACGCTGCTGCTTTGGATTCTTGCGCCGGCGAACATCGGAATCGCCCATAGTTTGCGGGCCACTGCCGGCGTCTGAACCGGACGAATCTGCACTGCGAAAAGACATCCCCACCCCGATCTTTTTATTGTAATTTGGGCATCGGCATATCGCGAACAATGATGCGCCTGTCGACCTTCTACCAGCCCCCTCTTCCCATATGCGAGTTCATGCTGAGATCCGCCTTCGATAAGCCGGCCCTCGAAAGAGGGGTGCGATATGCCAGCCTATATTATCGGAAAGCTGACCGTTGAAAACTGGGACTGGTATCGCGAATATCGATCGGTCACCGAACCGCTCGTCGAGCAATATGGTGGCCGCTATCTGATCAAGGGCGGCGCAAGCGAAAAGCTCGAGGGCGACGAACCGCCGGGACACGCCATGGTGCTGATCGAGTTTCCCGATCGGGACGCTGCGCAAGGCTGGTATCGCGATCCCGCCTATTCGAGGATGATCCAGTTGCGCCACACGCATGGCGTGATCACCCAGCTTGCTCTCGTGGAAGGAGTTTCCCCGGTCGATTGAACCCCCGAAGCCGGCGCCGATGAAGCTCGCCAGACCCGGGACATCGTCGGCGCGTGGCTATTTGCCAAGCTTCAACATATTGCAGATGTTGTTTCTCTGAATCGCTGAAGACCCGCCAAGGATCGGCATGACCAGAATGTCGCGAACATGCCTCTCCATGTCGAATTCCTTGATATATCCATAGGCCCCCAGAATCTGCTGGCATGATAGCACGATCTCCTGGGCCGTCTGACAGACGAACAGCTTGGCCATGGATGTTTCCACAGGCGCCTTTCCGTCGCGGTCGAGCGCGTCGGCCGCCTGATATGTCACCGCGCGGCAGGCATGGAGTTTCGTCCTGACGTCGGCCAGCATGTGCCGGACCGACTGGAATGCCGAAATCGGCTTTCCGAACTGGTGACGCTCCTGTGCATAAGCCCAGGCCTCATCGGCGGCGGCGGCGGCAATACCCAGCGCCATCGCCGCCACCTCCATTTTTTCGATATCCAGACCCGGCCCGGCCATCATCGGCCAGGCACGATTCCAGCCAGCCTCTTCACCGACGATATTCTCGAGCGGAACGGAAACCTCGGCGAAATTGACATCGAAAGTCCCGGTCCCTTTCAGACCCAGCGCGTCCTGCTCCTCATAGGTAATTCCGTCCGCCTGCGACGGAACAAGGACCAGCGTCAGATTCTTGTATTTCTCGTCCTGCGGCCCCGTGCGGACCAGCGTGTAGATATAGTCGGAAATTTTCGCGCCCGAGCAAAAGCGTTTCGACCCGTTGACGATCAGGCGCTCGCCGACGACCTTCCCCGTTGTGCGCACGGCCGCGACATCGGCCCCGACGTCGGGTTCGCTGATGCCATATGCGAAGATCAGGCCTTCGCTTGCCACCTTCGGCAGCAGCTCCCGCTTTTGCCGCTCGCTGCCAACCTCGGCAATATTGAGTCCGGCATAGCAGGCCGATTGAATATAGGGTCCGCCCACCGCCATGCTGCGACCGCAGAGCAGCTCGATGGCGATCATAGTGGCGCGTATGTCCTTGCCCGCACCGCCATATTCCTCGGGAACCGTCAGTCCCATCAAGCCCAATGACGCCAGCTTCCGATGGACGTCGCGGGGGAAATGATTCTCGCGATCCCATTTTCTGACCAGATCAAGTGGCATTTCTTTCTGGATGAAACGCGAGAGCGTTTCCCGCAGCATCTGGATATGATCGGACTCAGGAAAACTATTCATTTCAGCCCCATGAACATGCCGCGCCAGCGGAGCCGGCAACGCGCATTTCCTCAACAAGCGTGCAAATTTCGCGGCCGGGGTAAATCCAAAGCCATTCAACTTGAACTCGCATAAGAACGGATCGACCCGGCAATCGCGGAACTCCGTGAACGGATGCTCCGCATCCCTGCGGCCTGCGGGAAAACGAGTTTAAGCTGAACCTCATGCGACCCTAAGCCGATATTCCGCAGGCGCCGCCTCCGGGATTTCGCATGGAGGTCGCAAACAGGAACAATGGAAAACGTCGCCCCGTCCCTCTCAGAACGGATTGCCAGTCCCGACGCCGGGATGCGCGATGCGGCGCCCCTGTCGCTCGGCGACGCTCTGACAGAGGCGGCATCGCGATGGGGCGACAAGGAGGCTGTCGTTTACCGGCATCAACCGGCCATCGCAGATGTCGTCTGGACCTATGCGCAGCTGGACGAAGATGCCGCGCGCCTGGCAACCGCGCTGGCCGAGTTGGATTTTGTCCCCGGCGAACGCATTGCCATTTGGGGCGCGAACCACGCCGAATGGGTGTTGCTGGAATATGCCATCGCCAAGGCTGGCCTCGTCCTCGTCGCACTCAACCCCCTCTACAAGCTGAGCGAGCTGGAATTTGCCCTTCTGGATTCAGGCGCCGTCGGCATATTTCATGCCGACCGGATCGGCGGCGCCATCCCGGTCGAGATCATCCGTGAAGCGCGCAAGAGCATCCCCCGTCTTCGCCATGTGCAATCCTTTTCGGACATCTGGACCAGGCTGATGCCCATGGCGAGCGTTCCGCTGGCGCCGGTTGCCGTCGATCCCGACGGCCTGTTCATGATCCAATATACTTCGGGCACGACAGGCGTTCCGAAAGCCGTGCGGCTTTCGCACCGTGCGATCACAACCACCGCCCGCAATTCCTATCGAACATGGGGGCTCGGAGAGGATAGCCGGGTCTGCCCGGGCTTCCCTCTGTTTCATGTCGGTGGCTCGGGAAATTCGATCCCCGGCGCCGGGCTCGTCGGCGCGACGACGCTCCCGCTCTATATTTTCAAACCCGCCGTAACGCTCGACATCCTCGAACGCGAAGAATGCACGGCCTTCATCGGTGTTCCGACGATGCTGATCGCGATGCTGGACGATCCCTCCCTTCCCGGCCGGTCGCTGCAGAATCTGAAGACGGTCATTCTGGGCGGCGCGCCAGTGACAAGGAACCTGCTGCAACGCTGCGAGGATGTTTTGGGCGCCGACGTTATCAATTGCTACGGG
This sequence comes from Sphingopyxis sp. GW821-FHT12C06, assembly GCF_058807415.1. NCBI lineage: Bacteria > Pseudomonadati > Pseudomonadota > Alphaproteobacteria > Sphingomonadales > Sphingopyxidaceae > Sphingopyxis > Sphingopyxis sp. GW821-FHT12C06. The sequence goes on from NZ_JBXAQR010000007.1 coordinate 15,704, forward strand.
CAGACCGAAACCTGCGGGGTTACCACCACCACCACGTCTGCCGACAGCCCCGAGACCAAGACGCGGACGAGCGGCGCTCCGCTTGTCGGAGTAAGCGTTGCCATTCGGGATGAACGGGGCCGCTCGGTCCCGCGCGGCGCAATCGGCGAGCTTCACTACCGCGGCCCCGGCGGCATGCTGGGCTATGGCAGCAATCCCGATACCGCCGACGGTCCGGACGCGCAGCCCTGGATCGCATCGGGCGATCTGGCGACGATGAACGCGGAGGGATTTGTTGCCATTGTCGGCCGGAAAAAAGAGATGATTATTCGCGGCGGAGAGAATCTCTCGCCGGTCGAAATCGAAAGCTACATGAAGGATCATGAGGCGATAAGCGATGTCGCGGTCGTCGGCGTGCCCGACGCAAAATATGGCGAAGTCGCCTGCGCTGTCGTTTCCATCCGCCACGGCGTCGACATAACCGGGCCCGAAATCCGGCAATGGTGCGCGGACCGCATCTCGCGCTGGAAAGTCCCCGAATATGTCGAGTTCGTCGACGAATTCCCGCTGACTCCGTCGGGCAAGATCCAGAAATTCATTCTCCAGCAGAAAATCGCAAAGCGGCTGGGCCTGATCACAGATCAGCCAGCCGGCGACAATATCAAAGAGGACGCACAGACATGAACTATGACCGTTACAAGGAACTTCGGATCGAGCAGAACGACAAGATTCTGACGATAACCGTGAATCGCCCCGACACGAAAAACGCAATCAACCTCGCGTTGCACGAGGAATTTTCTTACATTTTCGACGATATCGACCGGGACGAGAATGTCGATGTGGTCATTCTCGCCGGCTCCGGGGGTTCTTTCTGTGCGGGCGGCGACCTGACATGGCTATTGTCCCTGCATGGCGATGCCGCCGCTACCAGCATCGGAATCCGGCGCGACCGGAAGATCCAGAATGCAATGCTCGACCTTGAAAAGCCGATCATCGCAAAGGTCGATGGCCCGGCCATCGGGTTGGGCTGCTCGCTGGCCCTCTATTGCGATTTCATCTATGCCTCCGATCATTCGGTATTTGCCGATCCCCATGTCTCGGTCGGCCTTGTCGCTGGCGACGGCGGAGCCGTTATGTGGCCGCAGTTGATCGGATATGCGCGCGCGCGCCGATATCTGCTGACCGGCGACCCCATCACCGCGATCGATGCGGCGGCCATGGGTTTGATCACCGAAGCCGTGCCCGCCGATGACCTCGATGCCGTCGTCGCAAAAATGGCAAAAAGGCTCGCCAGCGGCGCCACCCATTCGATCAAATGGACCAAGGCGTCCATCAATGCCGGCCTGAAAGTCACAGCAAACGCAATCATCGACCGGGCGGCCGCGTATGAAAATGTGACCCAGCTTCTCGACGACCACCGGATCGCGCTCGAAGCCTTTCAGAACAAGGAGAAGCCCAGGTTCATCGGCCGCTAGGCAACCATCGACTGGGCCCCCTTCCCCTCCGTCAATGCGGACGCTTGCTCCCCTCCAGCCCCGCCACGGCGCGAGGCTGTCGGTCCGCGCTGACGCCCCGGGGGCCTTGGCGATTGAGGAAAAAGGAGCAGACCGACGTGGATGAAGCAGGTGCTGCGACCAATTGCATCAGCGAGCAGGTAACCGGCGAGTGGCTTTCACAAAAGCCCCCCCATTGGCAAACGCGGGCGGGCGCGCAGCAGGCGCCAGACACCAACGGTCAGCAGCGGCACAACAAAGACCATCAGGAACAGCGCGGCAAGGAAGCGATAGCCGCTCGCGATCAGGTCGACGAGCCCGATTTCTCCAGCGACGAACATGCAGCCGGTCAGGAACCCCGCACCGATCAGCGCGCGCGCAGCGGGTTTGAGCGCCGGGCGGCCGCGGCTCTCGACCGCGCCCGATATACGCTCATTGATCGCATGGACGGCGCCCGCGCCGCTTTCGAGCAACGCAGCAAAGATCATCACCTGGAACAGGATTTGAAAGCCCGGTACCGTCATCTGGCGGAGCAGAAAATCAGACGGCAAGGTCTCGGCGCCGATCGCAGGATAAAATGCCATCATTGCGACGAAGAAGAGGATCGCGGGCAGCATCGACAATGGCCCCGCAATCAGCCCGGCGACAACTGCGTCGCGCTGGCTGGTGAGATGGCGCAGCACCGGCAGGATCACGACCGCGCCAACGATGTTATAGCTCGCATAGGTCAGCCCGCCCGCCATCCAGTTCCCCGATGGTGGCGGGGCATTGGCAAAACTTTGTCCGATCAGACCGCCGAAGCTCGCAAGCGCGAGCACGAGGAAAAGCCCGTAGACGGCATAGAGCAGAATCGAGACATATTTGAACATCTGCTCGACTGCAGCGGTCCCCCAAGCGGTGACCGCAACGATCGACACCGCGAGCAGCACCGATCCCACAACCTCTGGCCAGCCAAAAGTGGCGGCACCGATCGCCCCGGCTGCGGCGCCGAACACCGCGAGGATCAGGACCACGAAGATGATGTAGGCGGCCTCAAATGCGACCCAGGCGGGGCCAAGAAGTCCTTTGAAAAAGCTTCGGTAATCATATGCGCCAAGCGAGCGTGCAAGAGCGAAGGTCAGCGCCGCGACGACGCTCCATATAAGCGTCGCAAGCAGCATCGCGGCAAGGCCGCCCCATGGTCCCGAAGGCACGAAATACTCGGCGAGTTCGCGCCCCGTCGCATAGCCGCCACCGATAATGACGGCTTTCAACGCGAAACCAGGCAGAAGGAAGCGCTGGAACCAGCTCGCCCCGCCGGACCGAGTGCCGGCGGTCATGCGAGACAGCCGTCAACGAGAGCGTCGAACGCCGCCCCGCCGCGGATCGGGTCGGCGACCGGCAGACCGAGACGGCGGCTCTCGGCACCGATCAGTGCGTCCGCCTCGCCCGGGCCAAAACTGGATGTGTTGAGGCTGACACCCCCGCAACGAATTGCTGGATTGGTGCGGCTGCCAAGCCGGATCGTAAGGTCGATGACTTCTTCAATCGATGGCAATGCGAAGCGTTCCATGCCCATGATCACCTTGCGCGTTGGGTCATGGCATACGACGAACACGTCAGGCTGGCTGCCGTGGAGCAGGCCCAACGACACCGCAGCATAGGCGGGATTGAAGATCGACCCCTGCCCTTCGATCAAATCCCAATGCGTATCGGGCGCGTCCGGACTCAATATTTCTGCCGCCCCCGCCTCGAAATCCGAAACCACCGCGTCCATCGGCATGCCACCTCCCGCGATCATGATCCCCGTTTGGCCCGTCGCACGAAAATCCGCATCGATCCCGCGCTGGGCAAAGGCCCGATGCAGCGCGAGCGCAGTATATTTCTTGCCGAGAGCGCAATCGGTGCCAACCGTGAGCAAGCGCTTGCCACTGCGCTTGCGCCCGTTTCCGATCGGGATGGCGGGCGGCGGAATGCGCACGTCGATCAGCCGTTTCCCGGTGCGTCGTGCGGCTTCGGCCAGCGCGAGCTGGCTCGCCAGCCGAACGTGGAGTCCGCTGACGATGTCGAGGCCCGCCTCCATCGCCCCGATCAGCGCAGTGACCCACTTGTCATCGATCACTCCACCAAAATTGGCGACTCCGATCACCAGCGACTGCGCACCCGCCGCCAGCGCTTCAGCCGGCGACAGGCGTGGCAGTCCGGTCGTGACGGTACAGCCATCCATCGCGAATTCGCCGACGCATCGGTCGGCAGCCCAGTCCGCCAAACCGAACGCGGTTTTGGCATAACCCGCTTCGGTTGTGTCGCCAAGAAACAGCAGGTAGGGGCTTGGGAGCGAATACCCGCCGGCGCGGACTTTAGCGTCTTCTTTCACAAGAATATGATCCAATTGCTTTCCCAATATCCAAAATCAATGGCCAGACCGACCGTTCGTGGTTGAATCGGCACTGCGACAACATAGTTGTGACGGCCCAAGGCGCTCGCGGCTCCGGAACCGGAAAGAAGTCCCCGTTACCAGTCAGGTTTCGAACATATATTTGCGCCGTCCACCCCGCGTTGCCGGGCAGGGCGAAAGATCGAATGCGGCGGCATGGCGGCTACCGGCCTCCCGGCAACATATATCCCCGCTTCATTGTCCGCCCCCCCACACTTGCGCCAACAAACGGCGAAAATTGCCCCCGAGGACGGCCCGGATGTTATCGTTCGAATAGCCCCGACGGATCAGTTCCTCGGTGAGGTCGAAGACCTTGCGGGGATGATCGAAGCCGTCGATGTCGATCTTGTCGCGAAAGGCATAGCTGCCCTTGTATCCCGCCTTCAGCGCGGCATATTCCTCGGGCTTCATGTCGTCATAGCCATGGAGATCGGCGTCGGAGCCGATCCCGACATGCTCGACCCCGACCAGCTTTGCGACATGGTCGATATGATCGACCATGTGCCCGACGTTGGTTGGATCGGTCGTGCGGATAAACATGCGTACCCCGGTGATGCCCATCACCCCGCCCTTCGCTGCGAGCGCCTTGATCGCCTCATCGGTTTTGACCCGCGGATGGTTGATCAGCGCGCGGGCATTGCTGTGGGTGATCGCAATCGGCCCCTTGGCGATCTCGATCGCGTCGAGGGTGGTCTTGTCGCCGCAATGCGACACGTCGACGAGCATCTTCGTCTTTTCCATTTCGGCGATGATCGCTGCGCCATAGTCGCTGACCCCGCCGTCGACGCGCTCAGTGCTTCCCGACCCCAGCATGTTTTGCGTGTTATAGGTGAGCTGGGCGCAGCGCAGGCCCAGCCGGCGGAACAGCGCGACATCCGCGACGCTCTGGAATTGCTCGGCATTCTGGATGCCCATGATGACGGCGCATTTGCCGTCCTTCTTGGCCCGGTCGAGATCGGCAACCCCGTCCACCAGCGTGAAGACATGGGTGTTGCGCCCGGCAAAGCCCTGCCACGCCGCCATATATTCGAGCGCCTGCGCGCGGGCATCGGGACCGCCAAGCCCAAAGGCATTGTGAAATCCGGTGATGCCGCTGGCGCGGAACTCGGCCGCTTCCTCGTCGGTCAGGCGATGCGCGACATAGTCTTCAGACATGGTAATCTTCAGCGGCGCGAGCATGTCGATGACCAGCGACGAAGCGACCAGATCGACAGCGCGGCGCGAATAGCTGCGCCCCGGTGCGGCGGCAAAGGCAAAGGCGCCGCGATTGATCATCGGGACCGACAAGGCGGTGCCTACCACGCCGGCAACCAAGGCGCGGCGCGATAGCGGTATATTATTGCTCACTGGACCCTCTCCCAAGAAGATTTCTTTTTTTTGACTATTGTCCCAATTAGAGAAATGTCAACCTAAATAGGATATTTCGCTATTCACCCCAGATGCTTCCCGGGCAATGGATCATGCCGTCGCGATAGCTTACGCCGGGCTCGCGATCGCGGGCCAGAAAGGTCGGGCCATCAAGATCGACGATGTCGCACAGCTGTCCGAGGACATAGGAGGGCGCCATCGACAGGCTGGAACCCATCATATTGCCGACCATGACATCGAGGCCGAGCAAGCGCGCCTGCCGCGCGATCGCCAGCCCTTCGGTCAGGCCGCCGCATTTATCGAGCTTGATATTGACGACATCGAACCGCCCGACGAGCGACACCGTGTCGGCGAAGGTGACCGCGCTTTCATCGGCAACGAAGGGCAAGGGACGTTTCAGCCCGTCGAGGTCGGCCTCCCGCCCGCGGCGCAAGGGCTGTTCGAGCTGCGCCACTCCGGTATCGGCGAGGACCGGCAGCAATTCGGCAAGCCCCGCGATGTCATAGCCCTGATTGGCATCGACGCCGATCCACGCGTCGCGCCGCGCCGTGCGCACCGCTACGATGCGCGCGATATCGTCGCGCAGGTCGCCAGTCAGCTTGACCTTGATCGGCGCCGCAGGATCGAGCGCGAGCGCGGCCTTCGCCATATTCCCGGCGCTGTCGGCGCCGAGCGTCAGCGTCGACGGCAGCGCCCGCGGCGGCTTCAGTCCGGCCAGTTCCCATACCGGCTGGCCGCCGCGCTTTGCCTCGAGATCCCAGAACGCACAGTCAAGCGCATTGCGGGCACCGCCGGGGGGCAAAAGATACTGCAATTCCTCGCGCGTCGCGCCCTGCTCGATCGCCGGACGCACACGGGTCGCCTCGGCCAGCATATGCTCGATATCGTCGCCGAGATAATAGACTCCCGCACCCTCGCCATATCCGCGATGTTCGCCGTCCGATATTTCGGCGACGAGCAGCGCGGTCTCTGTGAAGACATGGCCCGAGATGCGGAAGGGCCGATGATAAGGGAAGCGCTCGACCCGAAGGTCGAGCGCCAGCCGCTGCGTGCTCAGCGTGGCCATCAGTAGACCATGCTGAAGCCATAGAGGTTGAAGCGCAGCATTACCCACACGAGCACAAGCGCCGCGAGCATGAGCAGCACCGCACCGACCTTCATCGTCCAGCGCCGCTTGCCGGTCCAGCACAGCCACAAATGCCATGCGGCGGTTGCCAGCAGACCAAGCGTAGCGATCGGCGTCAGGATGCGGAGCAGGATGATCAGCCAGTCGAGCGGGCCACCAATCGCGCCGATATCGGCCGAGAAGGCCATGATCAGCGCCAGCCACCCGGCGACCGCCGCGATGACGAGCCACGCGAACAGCCGCGACAGCCGCCATGCGCGCCGCGCCTTGCCTTCGAGCGCAAACGACGCGCCGAAGTTGCGGCGGACCAGCGCCCGCACCGGCCACGCCAGCGCCGCGAGCAGCACGAGTAGAAGCGATGCGATGAGCGCGGGGGTCAGCCACGCGGTGTTCTCGCCCGTCGATGCCGGCTCGAACACCACGAACGGCGACGCCTCATCGACGCTGAAGCGCACAACCCTGCCGTCCTTCACTTCGGCAGCAAGCCGCTCGCCCGTGGCGGTATCGCGCCACACAAAGGGCTCGACCTCGACCCAGTCACGCGCGCTCGCGCTCCCGCCGTCCATCCCGGGGATCGCGATCTTGCCATCCTCGCCGACCACGACTTTGGTCTGACCGAGCAAACCCAGGATACTCATGAAATTGGTGAAGGCGCCGCGGCTGCTGACATAGTGGCCCGCGAGCATTGCGGCATGCTGACGCGCGGTTTCGGCATCAACCCGGCCGGGCTTGGCTCCGCCTGGCAGGTAACGATCAGCAAATTTGTGGAACAGCGCACTGCGCACCGCACCCGAGGCGCCTGCAGCACCAGCGCTGTTCATCGAGATGAAGACGCCGATATCCGAATCGGGGAACAGCCACAAATAGCTGTGGAACCACACCGTATCTCCGCCATGCGCGATCGCGCGATGACCATTGACCTGCTGCTCATAGAAGCCGAGCGCCATGGCGTTCAGTGGTGCGACCCCGCCTGTGGCGCGGAAATCATGCATCATCTTCGCGGTTTCGGGTTTCAACAGCACCCCGCCATTATTGAGGTGCGCCATCATGAACTTACCCATGTCGGCGCCGCTCGCCGACAGGCTGCCCGCGGGCGCCGGAACAATGATCTCGAACGGCTTCGCTTTCTCGGCCACCGTCGAATAACCGCTCGACATGAAGGGTTTCAAGGCCGCCGGAAGCGGCTGACGAAAGGTCGAATGTGCCATGCCGAGTGGGCCAAAGACTCGCTGGTCGACATAATCATCGAACGGCATGCCGCTGACGCGCTCGACGATGTAGCCGGCGAGCGAGGTGGCATAGTTGGAATAGGCGGGCGTCGTGCCCGGCGCGAAAACCCGCTGCGGCAACGCGAGCGGCATCAGCTTCTTGAGCGGCATCACCGCCTTGGGATCGCTGCTGATCAGATGACGCACCGATTCCTCGAAGCCTGCGGAGTGCGTCATAATGTGGCGCAGCGTCACCGGCTTGCCGTCGAACGGCGGAATCCTGAAATCGAGATAGGCGTTGACGTCCTTGTCGAGATCAAGCTTGCCCGCCTCGACCTGCTGCATCACCGCGGTCCAGGTCACGAGTTTCGACACCGATCCGGGGCGGAAAAGTGTCGTTTCGGGCGATACGGGCTTGCGCGAGGCAACGTCAGAAAAGCCATAGCCCTTCTGCAGCACCGGGCCATCCCCGCGCACAACGACGACGACCGCACCCGCGATCCGCGCGCGTTCCAGCGCATAGGGAAGGAAACCGTCGAGCCAGGCCTCCAGGTCGGCCGCATCGAGCGCGACGGGCTTGGCAGGCATCGCCGGCACGGGCAGGATCCGGCTTTCTGCCTTCGGCGCCGGTTTTTGCAGCACAGGGCCCTGTGCCGCCAGCGGCAGCGCCGTCAGCGCCGCCAATCCAATCATCAGCTTGCGAATGAACCGCATCGCTTTATCCCCTCTCCCTGGGTGCGCTTGCGAAACCTTGCAGCAAGCCGCGCGACCCTTTACCTATGGGGCTAACATCTATTAGCCCGCTGGGGACATAATGATCCTGATTAGAAAATTGTCAAACATGGAATGGAGCAGCTGATGGCGGATGGAACGAAACCGCCGACGCTCGGCGAGGTGATGCGAGGGATTCGCGCCCGAAACGGCTGGACGCTCAAGGAAATGAGCGCCCATTCTGGAATTCCCGTATCGACGCTGTCCAAGGTCGAGCACGACCGGCTGACGCTGAGCTATGACAAGCTTCAGCAATTGAGTCAGCGGCTCAGCATCCGCATGTCCGATCTGTTCGCCGAGGACGGGGAAAGTAATTCGCCCCGCGTGACCGGCCGACGCAGCATCGGCACGATCGACAATGCGGTGCGGGTCACGACCGACAATTATGATTATCACTATCTGTGCACCGACCTGCGCCAGAAACGGATGATCCCGCTTATCACCCGAATTCGCGCCCACAGCGCGCGCGAATTCGGTGACCTGGTCCGGCACCAGGGCGAGGAATTCATCTATGTCATCGAGGGACGGATCCAGATCCTCACCGAATTCTACGATCCCGTGACGCTTGGGGCGGGCGAAGGCATTTATCTCGATTCATCAATGGGCCACGCCTATGTTGTGGACGAGGGATTTGAGGAGGCGCTGGTCCTTGGCGTCTGTTCGAGCGCCGACGAGGGGCTGATGGACTCGTTGATGAGCTTGCACGGCTAACACCCTCTTTCCCGGAAAATTTGGACGACAGCGCGTCGGCCCTTGGCCCTGTCCGCAACGCTGCTGTGCAGCTCGATGCTTCTTTCCACCTCGGGCATCGCAAGGTGTCGTGTTACCCGGCCTTGCAACCGGCCTGGCGAGCCCCATCGACTTGCTCTGACCCCGCCAAACCGCACGGCGCGTTCTCAGTATCGGCCAGAAAGCAGCGCGCCCGCGCCTGGAACCTCAGTCGACAATCCAAGGCGCGCGAGCATCTGGTGCGCGGTGCAGATCGCCGCCGACACCACGGGCAAGCCGATTGCATCCTCGATTTTCTGTACCGACGGCAGCGAGGGCATCTGGACGCATGCCGACAGGACGAGCGCGTCGATGCCGGTCAGGTCGAGCCGCTTATAATGGTCGAGAAGATTGGCGGGATCCTGCGCCGCGACTTCCAGATTGTCGGGGATTTCAAGCGCGAGCCAATCCGATACCGCAACCCCTTCATTCTCGATGTAGGAGACGACCATCCGGGTGAGCGGCTTCATATAGGGTGCAACCAGCGCGATGCGCTTCGCCTTCAAAACGGCGAGCCCCTCGATCAGCGCACCGGCGCTCGTGACCACGGGCGCGGCGTGCCCATTCTCGACCGTCCGCTGGTGGAGACGCGCCTCCGACACGCGATGATACCCCTCGCCCATACTCATGATCGCGACGAGGCAGGCATAGCCGAGCACGTCGACCGCAGCGTCCGACAGTTCGAACGCGCAGCGATCCGAATCCGCGTCCATCGCGGCGAGTTCCTCCTTCGTCACCTTCTTCATCCGCATCCGCGACGAATGGAAGGTGAAGCGTTCGGGCGCGATGCTTTCCCGGGCCCGGAGCAGTGCCGGAATCTCGGTTTCCATCGTGACGTTCGAGCTGGGCACGATCTGCCCGACACGGATTGGCCTGGTCATCATATGCCTCCTCAGACCGCAACGATCGGGTTGCGCAGCGTGCCGATCCCTTCGACCGTGCATTCGACAACGTCGCCCGGCCACATGAACTCCTGCGGGTCGCGCCCTGCGCCGACGCCCGCAGGCGTCCCGGTCGCGATGATATCGCCGGGCTCCAAAGTCATGACGCTCGAAATGTCGGCGATCAGCTGGTTGACGTTGAACAGCATGAAGCGCGTGTTGCTGTTCTGCTTCTCGACGCCGTTGACGTGGGTCAAGATATCGAGATTGTGCGGATCACCGATTTCGTCGGCGGTGACGATGCACGGCCCCATCGGCGCGAAGCTGTCCTGCCCCTTCGACACGATCCACTGCCCCGCACGGCGGCAATCGCGCGCGCTGACGTCGTTGATGACGGTGTAACCGAACACATGGTTCAACGCGTCAACCTCCGCGATATGGCGCGCTGTGCTGCCGATGATCACGGCAAGCTCGGTTTCCCAGTCGAGTTGCTGCGTCACCTTCGCATTGTGGCGGATCGGATCGTTCCATGCGACGACGGCGGTCGGAGGTTTCGAGAAGATCACCGGCTGTTTGGGCAGCGCGTCTGACGTGTCGAGCGAACGCGCGGATTCGGCGACATGCTCGGTATAGTTCAGCCCGATACCGAAGATGTTCTTGCGCGGGCGCGGAATCGGAGCGAGCAAGGTGACATTGCCCTCGGGAAGCGAGGTGCCGATCAGATCGGCGGCGGTCGCCGCGACGATAGCTTCCTGAAGGAAGCGCACGGCAATCGGCCCGAGGTCGATGAAATCGAGCATCGTCGAGGGCAGGTCATGCCCGATCGCGTCACCGAAATATTCGACGTCGATCACAAGCCCGTCGTGGAGAAGGCCGAGCCGGGGTTCGGTTTCGACCGTGCGATATGTCACGAAGCGCATTATCTGTCCTGTCTGTCTGGATTGTCAGGCGGGCTGATGGCCGCCATGATCGGAATAGGGTTCCTCGATCCGGACGCCGAGCGCCTCCATCACGGGAAAATCGTTGAACGAGAAGAGGAAGGCCTCTTCGGACGCGTCGAGATTGACATGCTCGTGCCAGGTCCATGCGGGTACGCAGAAAATGTCGTGCATTGCCCAGTCGAACCGCTCGCCGCCGATGATCGAATAGCCGCGGCCACTCGCGACATTATAGACGACATTGCCCGTGTGGCGGTGCGCTTTGCCGCGAAATCCGGGTTTGAGCAGCTGCATATGCGCGCCCATCGTCTGGAGCGCCCAGCCGCCGGTCAGCGGGTTTGAATAGCGCACCATATGCCCGTCAAACGGCGTGCCGTCGGACACTTTCGCGAGGTTCCACAGCGCGTCGCGCGTCGCTTCCCAGCGATAGACCATCACGGGCGAATAGGGCTTCTCCCATGCCGACACGCCTTCGGGCCGCAGTCCCGCGCCGCCATAGCTCAGCGGCAGGTCGTCTGCGGGGAACGCCGCCGTCTGCGCGGGCTGATCATAGACCGCGTAAAAATTGGTCTCGAGGCTGTTCATCAGCGGGATGTCGAGTCCGTCCTGCCAGATCGACACCTCGCCCTCGGCGACGACGCCATGGTCGTGCCAAGCGCCGTTCGGGGTCAGCACATAGTCGTTGGCGCCCAAGGTGATATGGTGCCCGTCGACGACCGTGTAAGCGCCCTTCCCCTCCATGATGAAGCGATGCGCCGAGGCGGTGTGGCGGTGCGCGGGGGTGATTTCGCCGGGGCGCATCGCCTGCATTCCGCTGAACAGCCAGCCGCACACCGCGACATTCTCACGCCCTGCCTCGCTGTCGTTGAGCAAGGTCACGACGCGGCGCCCGGCCTCTTCGGGCTTCACCAGATCAAGCGCGCGCAGGCACATGTCGCGCATGACGGCATAGCGCCAGAGCGTCGGGCGATAGCGCGTTTCGGGTTCCCAAGGCTCGATCGCATTGGCGCGCTTCCAGAAGGCGCCCGCATTCTGCCCGGCTAATTCCTCGTAAAAGGCTTCGAGTTCGGGGGTGTCGGTAACGCGCGCCCGCCCCAGCACATCGTCGCGCGGATCGATGATCGTGGAATTTCCCGTCATGACGGCTTCTCCTCGTCCGGATCGGCCGCCGACTGCGGCAGGTCCATGAAATGGGCCGAAGCGCGGGGGGTCCGGTCGACCGTCAGGTTGAAGATGTCGAAGCGGTTATAGCCGCCGATGATGTCGTGCATCAGCTTGGGGCGGATACAGTCGCCAAGGTCGATATCGGCATAGACGATGCCTTCCTCGTCGATCAGCGCCTCGCCGACCAGATTGCCGTGCGGATCGATGACGCCCGAAAAGGCGCTGTTCGGGCGCGACAGAAGTTCGCGGTTCTGCGGGCGACCCTCGGACATCGCCGCGATAATTTCCTCGCTCACCGCCGAACAGGCGACGATCGTGAACACCTTGCCCTCGAAGCTGTGCGCGGTCGCGCGGATCTTGATCGCTTCGGCCATATTATAGGCCGCGGGCGCGACGGGCAGCGCAATATAGTTGGCGACATGGACAAGCTCGCCTTGCGACAGCAGCGCGAAGCGCGCGAGCGTGTTGGTATTCTCGCCGCACGCCAGCGTACCAAGCGGCCCGACCGGCGTGTCATAGACGCGGATCGAGCTGCCATCGCCGCCCGCCCATGTGAGCTTCTCGGCCCACGTCGGGACCAGCTTGCGATGCCGCCCGAGCAAGCTGCCGTCGGCGCCGATGATCAGGTTGGTGTTATAGAGTGTGCCGATGCTCACCGGGTCGCGCTCGTTGATGCCGATGACGACGGTGCAGCCATGATCGCGCGCCGCGGCGCACAGCGCGGTAACCTCGGGCCCGTCGATCAAAAGCGACGCGCGATAGAGGCGCTCATGCCACTCGGCGCCCTCGATCGGCGTCATCAGCCAGTTCCAATAGGGATAGGCGGACACGAACACCTCGGGGAAGGCGACAAGCTGCGCGCCGTTGTTCGCGGCCTCGGCGATCAGCGCGCAGGCTTTGTCGACCGTGCGCGCCGTATCGAGGAAGACGGGAGCGGCCTGCACCGCGGCAACCCGCGATTTGGGCAGGAAGGGTGCCGACACGTCGATCATGTCACCGCCGCCCGTTGAAGATATTGCGGCTTGTCCCATGCGCGCGTCGCGCAGACCCTTTCGAGCCGCTCGACCGTTTCAACGATATCGCGATAACGGAGGTACAGCGGCGTCAGCCCGAAGCGCAAAATGTCGGGTGCGCGGAAATCGGCGACCACATCAAATTCCTTGAGCGCCTGCACGATCTGGTAACCCTGCGGATGCGCGTAAGCGACCTGACTGCCGCGTTCCGCATGACCCTGCGTGCTCACCAGCTCGAAGCCATAGGCCTCGCACAAAGGCTGCATCCGCTCGATGAACAGGTCGCCGAGCGCGAGCGACTTACGGCGCACCTCGGCCATATCGGCTTCGAGGATCAGGTCGACGCCGACTTCGAGTGCAGCGAGACCAAGCACCGGCGGCGTTCCGCACTGGAAACGTTCGATCCCGGCAGCGGGATCATAATCTTCTTCAAAGGCGAAAGGTCGCGCATGGCCGAACCAGCCCGACAGCACCGGCGTCGCCGCATGATGGCGTGCGGCGGCGAACAGGAAAGCCGGCGCACCGGGACCGCCATTCAGGAACTTATAGCCGCAGCCAATCGCGAAATCGGCATTGGAACCATTCAGGTCGACCTTGATCGCACCTGCGCTGTGGCTGAGGTCCCAGACGACGAGCGCCCCGACCTCATGCGCGCGCTTAGTGATCGCAGCCATGTCCCGGACGCGGCCCGACTTATAGTGAACTTGCGTGAGTAACAGCACGGCGACATCGTCGTTCAGCACATCGACCACATCGTCGGGAGCGACAGTGACCGCCTTCACGCGCCCGCCCGAAAAGGCCTCGATGCCCTGCATCATATAGACGTCGGTGGGGAAGTTCGTCGCTTCCGACAGGATCACCGTCCGCTCACGTCGCAACGAAAGTGCGGCTGTCAACGCCTTGAAGATATTCACCGACGTCGAATCGGTCGCAACGATCTCGCCCGGGTTCGCGCCGAGCAGCCGCCCGATCTTATCACCGATGCGCCGCGGCGCGGTCGACCATTCGGCGCCGAGCCAGGAGGTAATCAAGCCCTCACCCCATTCATCGGCAACCACCTTGGCGAGCCGCGCGCCCGTTGCCTTGGGCAGCGCGCCGAGCGAATTGCCGTCGAGATAGATGAGCCCTTCGCGCAGTTGAAAGCGATCGCGAAAAGGCGCGAGCGGATCGACGGCGTCGAGCGCCTCCACGTCGTTGGCAAGGATCGTGTCGGTCATGCGATTTCCCTCAAGATGGCACGCACCGGACTGGCATCGGCACCAACGATGCGAAGCGGCAGCGCAATAAGTTCATATGGCCCCGGCGGGACGTCATCGAGGACGAGCCCCTCCAATATCCGCATATCGGCAGCCTTGACCGCCTGATGCGCGTCGAGCGTTTTCGACTGTTCGGGGTCCAGCGAAGCGGCATCGGTGCCGATCAGGCGGACGCCCATGGCGCCGAGCCGTGCTATGACATCGCTGGAGATCGCGGTGAAATCGCTGTCCCATTGCTCGTGCGGAAATTGCTCATAGGTGCGCAGCAGCACACGCTCGGCGCCTTCGATCGCATCCCAGTCGATATCGCCGATCTCGACGCGGCCGCGCGCATGACGCATGTCGAGCAGCACGCACGGCCCGATATAGGCATCAAGCTCGCAGTCGGCCGACGAAGCACCGTCAGTGGCATAATGCAGCGGCGCATCGCCATGCGTCCCCGCGTGTAGCGGCGTAAACATGCCACCGACATTGACCGGACAGCCATCGCCGATCACCGCATGACTGTGAAGCGCGAACGCCGGCTCACCCGGCCACACCGGAACCGCGGCGTGCAGCGGCTGCGAAATGTCCCAGATGCGGCTCATGCCCCTGCCCCTTCAACGGAGCTATAATCGCCGCCCTCGCGCGGCGCCGCCATGCGTGTCCGCATCGACCAGAGTTCGGGGAAGAAGCTGAGGTCTAACGCCTTCACCAGATAATTGACCCCCGACGATCCGCCGGTGCCGGGCTTGTGCCCGATCACACGCGCGACGGTCTTCATGTGCTTGAAACGCCACTCCTGGAAATAATATTCGAGCGCGGTGATCTTTTCCGCCAGCGTGTAGAGGTCCCAATGCGCGTCGACGTCGGTGTAGATTTTCAGCCACGCGTCCTCGACTGCCTCCGACGCTGCATAGGGTTTCGTCCAGTCGCGATTGAGAGTGCCCGCCGGAATATCGAAGCCACGCCGCGCGAGCAGCCGCAACAGTTCGTCGTAGAGCGACGGCGCCTCGAACGTAGCGCGCAGGCGCGCCATCGCCTCGCCATCGTCCTTGTGGACGATCATCATATCCTCGCGCTTGTTGCCGAGCAGATATTCAAGCTCGCGATATTGCTGCGACTGAAACCCCGAGGCCCGGCGCAGAAAACCGCGGAAGGTCAGGAAGTCGTGCGGGGTCAGGGTTGCCAGCACCTCCCAGCTATGGATCATGTGCCGCTGGATCGTCGCGATGCGATCGAGCCCCTTCCCCGCAATCTCGAGCCGGTCGGCCTTGATCGCGTCGAGGACCAGTCGCCCCTCGTGCAGCACCAACTTGATCCACAGCTCCATCGTCTGGTGCATGATGATGAACAGCATCTCGTCGGGCTTGTCCGACACCGGCACCTGCGCCGAGAGCAGCCGCGCAGTCTGAAGGTGCCGCGCATAGGTCAGCCCGTTATCCCACTGGATCGTTTCACCGTCGATCTCGGTCTCGAAAATATCGGTGCCATCTTCCTTGGTCTGCCTGATCATCGTGACGCCTTCCCGGTCAAAACGCCTGGCGCCCGAGGAGCCGGCGGAAGATTTCCTTCATAAAGCAAGTCGCCTGGGCAAACATCGTCGGGTTCGAGCACCCTCTCGCCCGCGATTTTCCGGTAAACGCTCGCAAAGTCAGTTTCCTCGGTCGCGCGCAGCAATTCCTCGAAGCCCGCAACGACGAAATAGATGCGCTGGAACTCGTCGAAATGATAACGGGTGCGCATCACGCGCTCGATATCGAGCCAGATGCGGTTCGGTTCGGGTGAGGTCAGCGCCGAAACCGTCTCGGCAAAGCTCGACATGAGGCCGCCGCCGAAGGCGCGCAGTTCCCCGTCTTCGACGACGAGACCAAATTCGACCGTGTAAAGCCAGAGCCGCCCGAGATAGTCGGACGCCCCGAGCTTTTCGGCGCGCAGGCCTGCCTCGCCATAAGCGACAAGAAAATCGGAAAAGGCCGGGTCGGCCAGCATCGGCACATGACCGAATATGTCGTGAAACATATCGGGCTCTTCGCTGTATGCGATTTGCTCGGGCGGGCGAATGAAATTTGCGGCCGGAAAGCGCTTGTTCGCGAGATGTTCGAAAAAGGGCTTGTTCGGAATCCAGCCGGGAACCGCGACAACCTCCCAGCCGGACGCTGGCTTAAGAAGCGCGTTGAGTTCGGCAAAATCCGGAACGCCCGGGCGCAGTTGCCGGAGCATGCCGAGGCCTTCGAAAAAGGAGCGGCACGCATAACCATCGAGCGCCACCGATTGCTGATCGAACAAGGTTCGCCATGTCTCATGCTGCCTGACGGTAAACGCCGCCCAGTTTTGCGGCATTGTCCAATCTGCCGAAACGCCCTCGGGCGGGACGTCGAATATATGTGTCGCGGCCAAGGGCCCCTCCTGCATTTGCAACACGAAAACTAGCGCGGGAGCGCACGAACATTGTCCGGATTTTCGGTTGGAAGGGCGATGATAATGTGATTTTGTTCTCGCTGAATGATCAATATCAGAACATTGTTCTTTCTAACTGAAAAATGCCGCCCTATCCTCGCGTGAAATTGATTCGGAACGGAACGCATGGACAAGCTGGACTGGAAGATCATTGCCGAACTCGAACGCGACGGCCGGCAATCCTACGCCGAGCTTGGGGAGCATGTCGGGCTGTCCAAGTCGCCCTGCTGGTCGAGGGTAAAGAGCCTCGAAAAGAGCGGCATTATCGAGGGCTATGCCGCGCAGCTCGACCCGATGGCGCTCGGGCTCGCGGTCTTAAGTTTCGTCGAAGTACAGATCCGGTTCGACGCGCACACCGAGTTCGAGGCTGCCGTGCTGGCGCATCCCGCCGTGGTCGAATGCCACACCACCGCCGGCGAGAGTGACTATTTGCTCAAAATCTTCTCGAGGTCTGCCGAACATCTTGACGAGTTGCTCCGCCACACTCTGTCAAAGCTGCCGGGCGTCCAGCGCCTTGCAACATTGATATGCCTGAAGACGATCAAGCGGGAAGGCAATCTCGCCGAATGGGCCAGAACGACCGAGTCGCGCGGCCGCCCGGGGCGGCTTCCCGGTTAAGAGGCGGCGAATAGAAGGCAGCAGCCACACCGCAGCACAGGTATCAGCGCGGCTTCCACCGATCAGTGTTGCCGTAGCGGCGGCGGGCTTCTAATTCGTCCGCATGACCGAAATTCTCCTTCACGGCTTCTGGCGCTCAAGCGCCGCCTACAGGGTCCGCATCGCACTGGGTCTCAAGGGCCTCGCCTACCGGCAACTGCCAATTGACCTTCTCGCCGGAGATCAGCGCAGCGCTGCCTATTTGCAGATCGCCCCCCATGGCCTCGTCCCGGCTCTCGAACATGAGACGCAGATACTGATCGAAAGCCCTGCCATCCTCGAATGGATCGATGCCAAATGGCCGGCGCCGGCGCTGCTCCCGGAGAATATCGACGAAGCCGCAATCGTTCGCGGCATGGCAGCGCTCATTGCCTGCGACATTCACCCTCTCAACAATTTGCGCGTGCTCAATGCGATCCGCAGCGATTTCGGGGCAACCAATCCGCAGGTGAAGACGTGGATCGCCCGCTGGATCACCCAGGGCTTCGCCGCACTCGAAACCCTCGTCGAGCGGCACAGTGGCGTCTTCACCTTCGGCAACACGCCGACGCTGGCAGACTGCTATCTCGTCCCGCAGATAGACAGTGCCGAGCGATATTCAGTCGACTTGCAGCCATTTCCCCGACTTCGGGCAATAGGCGAGACCGCGCGGGCCCTGCCGGCCGTCGCGGCTGCGCGCCCCGAATTGCAGGAAGGCGCCCCGGACAGAAAGCCGGACGCACACGACATATCCGACCCGAAAAAGCGGGAATAACGGCTGCCGTCAGACGAGCACCGTGCATGTGTTACTCTGTTCCGCCCGCACGCTTGCGCATCCAGTCGGCCCGCAGATAGGGCGCAAGGTTCGCACAGAGCTTTGCCCATTCGGTTTCGGTCACAGGAAGCTGTGCCTTTTCCTTCAGGAAATATTCTGCGGGCGGGTGCAGCGCCGGCCAGTCGCTCGCGAGCACGAAGCGTTCCATTCCGACATCGCGCATCAATGCCACATAAGCGGTAGCGCGCTCGGTGGGTGTCCGCTTGTCGCTATCGTCCTTCGACTGCACAGCGGCGGCGTCGAATTGTACGACCGCGGAAATGTCGAAGACCAGATTGGCTGTGCCGGGTGCCTTGCGCGTGATCGCGTCACCATAGGCCGCCAGCGCATCGAGGGTCGGCTGATCGACGCCGCCATAGCCGCCGCCATGCGCAATCTGCACGGGCAAGTCGCCCGCCTGCGACAATATTTTATCGATGAAGATTTGCACATTGGCGGCGGTAAAGGGCGCCGCACCGCGCAGATGGACGACGAGCGGCATACGAGCCTTGCTTGCGGCGGCGAAGAAGGTCGCCAGCTTGGCCACCTGTGCGGCATTGCCCGGATCGAAACCGCTGTTGCCCAGATGCAGCTTGACCCCCGATGCGCCGCGTTGGCGCGACCAGTAATCCAGTTCGCCCAGCGCATTGGACGTAAAGGGATTGATCCCGACAAATGCGACAAGCCGGCCCTCCGACGCGAGCGCGGCATCGACGTTGAAACGGTTTTCCGCTCGCATGCGCCGCGCCATTTCCGCAGGTTCGAGTGTGGCCTGGGTGAAGCCGAACATATAACCTGTCGACAACAGCACGCCCTGACGGATGCCCGCACGATCAAGCTCGCGTATCGCGTCGGCGCCGCTACGTTCGGTGAAGATATCATCGGATATGTCATCGAAAGCCTCGGGAACCTTGGCTTTCATCTCGCGCAGAAAATCGGAAATCAGCGCGCTCTGGATATGGATGTGATGATCCGCCACCGGTGCGGGTTCGGTGTGCGTCCTGTCTTGCGTATGCGCCGGGCCCGCCGCAAACAGCAGCGCGAGCGCGGAGGCCGCAATGGATCCGGTGCGGATCGGGCGCAGTTTTGCAAAAGCGATCATATCAATATCCTTCCCGTCATGGTGATGGACCGCGACCGGAATCCCTGTCCCTGCGCGGCCAAAGCGCGATCTCGCTTCGATCCGAAGCGCTAGATCCTGTAGTCGAAGGTGATGCCGACGGTGCGCGGTCGGACGACATATTGTTCCAGGGGATTGGCCGTGCCGCTCGTCACCCCGCGCGAATTGCCGATGTTGTCGAGAAAGAGCGTGATGCCAGCACGATCGCCGCGCACACCGGCACGCATGTCGAAAAGATGATATCCGCCCTGCGGAGCGCCCGCGACCGTGGAATCGACAACAAGAGCGCCGGGCGCTCTGGAAATATACCGGTGAGACAGCACCACCGACAAATCCATGCCGCCCGTATCGCGCTCGTAGGAGACCATGTTCGAGACCTGCCATTTCGATGCGCCCGGCAGCCTCGCCCCCGCGGGCACCACCGGTCCCGGGGTGTTGGGGGCGGGATCGAATGTTTCGGACAGCTTCGCGTTCAGATAGGTCAGGTTACTGGTCAGGCTGAGGCCATCGAACGGGCGCAGCGTCGCGCTCGCTTCAAGGCCGTAGCTGCGCGCTTTGCCTGCATTGTCGGCATAGTTGAGCGAATTCGAGGTCAGCCGCAGCTGAATGTCGCTCCAGTCGACATAAAAACCCGTCACGTCGAGCAACAATTTGCGGTCGAACAGGTCGGCACGCATCCCGACTTCATAGTTCCACAGCGAATCACTTCCATATTGGCGCGGGACGTCCGAACCCGGCAGCGACGGAATGATATTCGGGCCGCCGAAGCGAAACCCCTTCGATACCAGCGCATAGGCCATCAGCCCCGCGTCGGAGGTCCAGGTGATCGATGCCTTGGGATTGAAGCCGCTGGATTTCTGTATCCCGGTCATGTCGACGACCGAATTGCCAGTGCTGAGAAATGACGAGAGCCCCGTCAGGACCGAACGCAATTTGAGCTTCTGATCGAAGACACGGCCGCCGAATGTTGCCTTGAGCCGGTCGCTGAGATGATAGGTCGCCTCACCGAAGAGTGCGCTTTCCCGGGCGCGTCCCGTGATATTTCCGTCGAGGAACAAATCATCCGGCGCGAGAACCGCCCCCATCCCCGGCCCGATGAGATCGTCGACCACAGCTTGCAGGCCCGTCGCATGCAACCGCTGGTTGAGGCGGACCTTCGTATTGTCATGCATTGCGCCGATCACATAGTCGAACGCGCCACCAGGCGCGGACGCCAGCCGAATTTCATAGGTTTGCCCGACATTTTTCGACGGTGCGAGCGAGGTGATCGGCGCGAGCCCGAACAGCGCCTCGGAAAAAGCCGCACTATAATCGTCACGCGTATCTGATTTCTTGGCGTGATGGGTCGCGGTCGCCGTCAGCGTGGCGAAATCCAGATCCTGGTCGAAGCGCATATTGTGAACGAGCGTGCTGAAGCTGCCGCGGTCCGGAAACGCCGTTCTCTTCTTGAGTTCGCCCGCGAGCGTCGGTTGCTGAAAGCCCGCATCGTCGGTCGTCTGCCGCTGCTGCAGGAACATATAGGAGATCGACGTGTTCGGCCCCGGCTTCCAACTCGCCAGAAACCGGCCGCCTTTCGTCACGGTGCGATTGGAATCGCGTTTGCCGGTGCCGATATTGTCGATGTAGCCGGCATCCTCGCGATAGACGAAAACGCCGCGTATGCCGAAAACATCCTCGACAATCGGCGCGTTGAACATGACCTTGCCGGCGCCGCCCGTTCCGCCCTGCTCGGTCCCGCTGAGACCGGCTTGCACACGCCCTTCCCAGCGCGTCAGGTCGGGACGGTTCGCCTGATAGTTGATCGCGCCGCCCAGCGAGGCCGAGCCGAACAATGTGCCCTGCGGCCCCCGCGCCACGGTGACATTGTCGACATCGAAGGTGTCGATATCCGGCGTGCCGATCGAAATAGAGGGATCGGTAAGCGGCACGTCGTTGATGAACACGCCTGTTGTCGCCTGCCCCTGATCGCGACCGGTAGTGGTCGAAACGCCGCGGATCGCAATCGAGCCATCCCCTGGCCGTCCGGCATTGAAGACGACGCCCGGCGTGCGCGTCAGATAATCGCCCAGGCTTTGCGCGCCCAGCTTGTCCAGCTGGTCACCCGTCTGCGCCGACACTGATCCCGATATCTTGCGCACCGGCTCGGCGCGTTTGGTTGCCGTCACGATGATTTCGGTGGCGTCGGCAAAACCCGAACCGCCACGTGCTTCCTCGTCGCGCGAAGAGGTCTGAAGGCGTTCGATGACATAGGCGCCCTGCGCCGTTCGGCGCGCCGTCAGCCCCGAGCCTTCGAGCAGGCGATCGAGCGCCTGATCGGTGGTAAACGCCCCGACCAGTGCAGACGTGCGCCGCGAACCGACGACCGACGGGCTGAAGATGATTTCTGTTCTGGTCTGGCGGCCCACCTGACGGATCGCCGAGGCAAGGCCTTGCGCCGGAACATTGAGTTTGACCGGCGCCTGCGCCTGCGCGGCGGCCGGGATCGCCAACAATGCGGCCGGTGCGATTGCCAGCGCGCTCGCCAGACTTATACGCAAAAGCGCGTTATGTACGGTCATGGTTTCTCTCCCCCATCTGTCCCTGTCGAGGCGCGATTTTTCCGCGCTCCCAATCGACATCACGCAGCGCGGAGAGAAACCCGCACCGGCCCGCACTTATTTTTTTGCTGACGCGGTTCAGGTCAGGGACGCGCGGGAGGACTCACCAGTTCGATGCGGTCCGAATGCGTTCGCGCCTCGACCGGCAGCAATTCGCCCACGATCGCAACAAAGCGTCGCGGATCGCCGGTCCGGAACACACCACTGATACGCTGTGCCGCCAGGCGTTCATCCGCCACACGAATAGGACGGTCGGTATAGCGGTTGATTTCGGCAACAGCCTGGCCGAGCGGTTCGTCGACGAATTCGACAAAGCCTTCACGCCAGCGCAGCTTCCTCCCCAGATCGGCAGGAACGACCCGCGCCGCCGCCCCGGTCTGCACGATCAGTTCCTGACCCGGCCGCAGCACGGTCGGTGTACGGGCAGCATTCGCTGCATCCCGCCGGTCCACCACGACCTTGCCCTCCACCAGAACCACCTCCATGCGGCCGGGCTCGAGGCGAACCTCGAAGACAGTGCCGAGCGCCGTGACGTGGCGATCGGCCGCCTCGACCACGAACGGACGGGCCGCATCGTGCGCAACCTCAAATAGAACCTGACCTTGCACCAGTTTCACGATGCGGCGCTGCGCCGAGAAAGCGACGCGAACTTTGGAATCGGTATTGAGCGTGACCTTGCTGCCGTCGGCCAACACGACGGTCCGCAATTCGCCCTTGCGCGTCGCATGAACCATATCGTCCGTTGACGCGGCGACAAGGGCGCCACGGTTCGAATCCGTTTCGACCGGAACCGCCGTGCGATAGGCTGGTTCCAGCAGGATGATCCCGGCGGCCAGTGATGCCGCAATCAGCCCACCGACTACAGCTTGCCAGATTCTTCCGCGACGGGACGGTGACTCGGCAAGAATAGCGCGCCGCTGCGCCGCAAGACCGGGATCGCTCTCATGGTCATCGTAGAAATTCCAGGCGGCCCCCATGCGTGCGAACTGTTCGGCATGGTCTGGCGACTCGCGCATCCAGTCGTCGAATTTCGCCTGCTCCCCGGCGGAAAGATCGCGGCCGTCGCGGCGCACATACCAATAGCTTGCAGCCTCTGTCGGGGACATGCCCTGTGTCGGCCCGCTGTTTTTCCGGCCGCTCATTCTTCGTCCATCCGGTGGACCATGTGGGTCATCGCGCGCTGCATATGCTTTTCGACGGCGCTTACCGATATGCCGAGACGCTCGGCAATGTCGACATAACGGATCCCCTCCAGACGTCGCAGAATGAAGATGGCGCGTGTCCTTTCCGGAAGCTCGAGCAGGATTGCCGATGCGCGCGCGAGCCGCTCCCTGTTGGCAAGCACGTGCTCGGGCGAGAAATCCACACCCGAATGGGTGTCAGGACAAAATTCCTGATGCAGATGTTCCTTGCGCGCCCGGCCTCGCCGGTGGCGATCGGTGAGGACGCTGCTGGCGGTGGTGAACACATAGCCATCGATTCGATCGTCATTTTCGACGGCTCCGCGACGCATCAGCCGTTCGAAGACCTCCTGCACCAGATCATCGACATCGGGTTTGCTTCCGATCTTCCGGGAAAAATAGCGTTCGAGCGCGAGGCGGAAGCGCGTGTGCAGTCCCGCTATGCGCGCGCGCGCGTCGATCACGTCGCCGTTTTCACCGGTGCATTGCACGGCAACATCCTCGCGCGCTGGGCAACAGATTCC
The DNA here is from genome assembly GCF_058807415.1 of Sphingopyxis sp. GW821-FHT12C06. NCBI lineage: Bacteria > Pseudomonadati > Pseudomonadota > Alphaproteobacteria > Sphingomonadales > Sphingopyxidaceae > Sphingopyxis > Sphingopyxis sp. GW821-FHT12C06. Next base: position 39,396 of record NZ_JBXAQR010000007.1, read on the forward strand.
CTCCCCGTTTGACGGGCCTATGCGACGCGATGGCAGCGCGAGCAACCCCGGCTGCCATCACTCTTTCATTTTTCCGGTGCACCGCGCCGCACGGGCTGGCCCGCCCGGACACCGGTCGGCTGGCCATTCCGGAAGGTCAATGCGCCATTGACCCAGACCCGCGATATCCCGATCGACAGGGTCGACGGATTTTCGCTCGTGGCCCGGTCGGCGACCGTTTCGGGATCGAACAGCACGAGGTCGGCACGCGCGCCGGGTCGAATGACGCCGCGATCGGCAATCCCCATGTGCGCAGCCGCGGCCCCCGTCATCTTGTGGACCGCCTGCTCGAGCGTGAGCAGCTTTTGTTCGCGTACATATTGGCGCAGCACGCGTGTGAAGGATCCTGCGCCACGCGGGTGGCGATCCTCGAGTATGCCGTCGCTGCTGATATTGGCGTGCGGCCAGGCGATGAGCGTCGCAACATCGTCGGCGCGCATACTGGTTCCGATCACCATCTCCTCGGCACCCGGAACCTGTGATTCTGCGATCAGCTGTATCAGTGCGGCTGCGGGATCGGTGCCGCGCTGCTCCGCTATTTGCGCGACGGTCTTGCCGACGAGCGTCGGGTCGGGACTGAACAGCGAGAGCAGCAGTCCGTCGGCGGGCGCGAGGTGTTTGAGCGCGAACTCGGCGCTTTCGCGATTGGCGAAATCGCGTTTGGGGAACATGACCGTCAACGTGGATTGCCAATATTCATATGGATAGACATCACCCGTGATATTGACGCCGGTCGCGCGCGCGCGGTCCATCACGCCCAGATAGCGATCGGCCTGCCCCCACCAGTCGGTCATGGCGAGCTTCATGTGCGAGACCTGCACCGGCATGCCCGTCACGCGTCCGATCTCGACGATCTCGTCGAGCGCGGCCCATATATTCTGGTCTTCGCTGCGGATATGGCTGATGTAACGCCCACCCGCGCCTGCGGCTTCCTTCGCCAGCGTCAGCACTTCGTCCTTCGTGGCATAGATGCCGGGATCATATTCGAGTCCCGTCGAAAGCCCGATCGCGCCCGCGGCCATAGCCGCCCGGACCCGCGCGCGCATCGTCGTGATTTCATGCGCCGTGGCGGCCCGCTTGTAGTCCTCGCCCAGCACTTCGGCGCGGACCATATTGTGTCCGACATAAGAACCGATGTTCACGGCAACAGGCGTGGTTTTCATACGCTCGAACAGCCCCGACAGCGATGGTTCCGACCCGCCATCCTGTCCGACAATGATCGTTGTGATGCCCTGACTTGTCGCCGTCAGCGCGTCGGGTTTTTCGAACAGGCCGATATCATGATGGCTATGCGTATCGATAAAGCCCGGAGCGAGCACCTGCCCGCCTGCATTGATCACCGCTTCGCCGGTGCGCGGCGTCAGGTCTCCGATTTCGACGATATGTTCCCCCTCGATGCGCACCGAGGCGGAACGCGACGGCGCGCCGGAACCGTCGACAAGACGCGCGCCTGCGATGAGCGTCGATGGCGGGTTCGCAGCGTTCGCTACGTTGGTCAGCGCCAGTGCAGCGGCGACCACCGCCAAGGCATGGCCGCGCGGCCGGCGCATAGTTCCGAGCCAGCGAAATCGCGACTTTTGCTCGCGGATGATGTCTGTCTTCATCGCCTTTCCCCCCCGATACCGCTCAGTTGTCAATCATGAAGGCGGACACCTGATCCCCGGGAGCAAGCGCGAGTCTCACTGTGACCTTCCGATCGCCATAGGTTGCCGAATAGGTGTAGGCTTTGTCGTCACCCAGTTCGCGGCGATCAGTGAGTTCGAGCTTCGTCAAAGGACCAAGGTCCTTCAACATCGGCGGGAAATACTGGTTCGCCATTTCGACAAAACCGGTGCGCCCGATGGGAATGTCCTGCGGACTCAAAATACCCTTGCCGGCTTTCTCGAGCAGCGCGGACACGCGACGTTCGATGGCGGGCTCGGGTGCCGGGCGCGGACCGGGCGCGACAAGCGCAGGATCCCACAGCCCAGCTATGCCGTCGACAAAGGTATTGAGCTCGGTGCTCGCCGAATTGGTCAGAAGGATGACCGAAAGATCATCGCCAAGATAGCGCGAATAGAAGGTACGGAAACCCTGCCACGCGCCGCCGTGATGATAGCGGGGATGCCCGCCGGCCTCAACGATGTTCCAAGCGAAACCATAGGGATAGGGTTTTCCGCTATTGAGACGGACGGGAGTATAGATCTGCTTCCAGCTCGCGCTGCCAAGCGCCGCTCCGTTTTCGACGCCCCGCGCCCATGCGATCATGTCGTTGAGCGAAAAGTAGAGCGAACCGTCAGCCGTCGAATTCATCGTCGGCGATACCCAATCGTGATTCTTCAGCTGGTCATTGACGAGCTGATAGCCCGATGCGCGATGCGGCACGATATCACCATCGCTGATGCCGCGTGCCGTCTTCATGCCCAATGGTTTGAAAATCTGTTTGTCGAGGATATCGAGATAGGACTCGCCGGTGGCCTTCTTCACCAGGATGCCAAGCAATATATAGCCGGTGTTGCTATAACTCCATCGCGCGCCCGGCTTGAAATCGAGTGGCAATGGATAAGCGGTTTTCACCAGCTCGTCGTCGCTATAGTCGCGTCGATAATCGAAGTCCGTGCCAAATTCTGGAATGCCCGATGTATGCGTCAGCAGATGGCGGATGGTGATCGGGTGCCAACTCACCGGCGCGTCGGGCAGATAGGTGGTAATCGGCTCGTCGAGCTTCATCTTGCCGCGCTCGACCGCTGTCATGACCGCCGCGGCGGTGAACATCTTGCCCACCGAACCCGATTGGAAGATCGTGTCGGCGGTTACGGGAACATTGTGCTCGACCGTTGCAAGCCCATAGCCCTTCGCGACCACAATCTCACCCTTGCGGAGCACCGCGATCGCGACGCCGGGGACTTTCTGCTCGCGCATTTCGGTTTCGACGAACGCATCGAGCTGTTTCCTGAACGTAGCGGTTTCAGGTGCGGCGATTGCGGGCGTCACGATGCAGAGCAATGTTGCTGCACCTATGGCATTGGCCAGTCTGAACATATTTCTCTCCCTGATATTATAGTTTTCTTCAAATCGGCCCGACAGCGGGTGATTGCCGAAGATCCGCCGTCACACGTCCGGAACCTGGGCCGCCCCAAATGTCGTCGGGACACCAGATCATGCCGTCGCGATAATCGGCCCGCCGCGAACGATCGGACTGCAACAGCACCGGACCGTCGAGATCGACGACATCGCAGAACTGGCCAACAATGAAGGCTGGTGCCATGGCGAGCGAGGTGCCCAGCATATTGCCGACCATCACGCCCATGCCCCGCGCGCGCGCCGCTTCGACCATCGCAAGCGCCTCGGTCAGCCCGCCGCACTTGTCGAGCTTGATATTGATCATCGAAAAGGCGTTGGACAGCCCGGCAATCGAAGCCAGCCCCTGCACGCTTTCGTCGGCCGCCAACGGGATCGGGGATTGGAAGCCGTCGAGATCGGCATCGCGATCCAGAGGCAAGGGCTGCTCGACCAGCGCCACCTTCGCCTCCACCAGAGCCGGCATGAGATGCTCAAGCGCCGCGCGCGAAAAGCCCTGATTGCCATCGACGCCAAGCCAGACATCGGGCCGTGCCGCGCGTACGGCGCGGACACGTTCGGCATCGAGACCGTCGCCCGTCAGCTTGAGCTTGATCGCGCGCGCATCACCGAATGCGACAGCCCGCGCTGCCACCACGTCCGGCGCATCCGCACCGATCGTCCAGGTGGTAAGACGGGGCTCGGGCCGGATGACGCCCGCATCCAGCCACGCCGGACGCCCTGACCGGGCGGCTTCAAGATCCCAGAGCGCGCAATCGAGCGCGTTGCGCGCGCCACCGGCGGGCAACAGCGACTGGAGCCCGACGCGGTTCACGCCGCTGTCGAAAACCGTCCTTGCCGATTCGATGGCGGCGGCGATGCCCGCAGGCGTCTCGCCCAGATAATCGACGCCTGCCGCTTCCCCCTGCCCCTCATATTCGCCGTCCCGGACGATCGCGACGACGAGCTCGATTTCAGTATAGGTCCGTCCGGTAATGTGAAACGGAATGGTGAGAGGCCATGCCTCGATACGCACCTCGATATCCACCTTGATACTCCCTTATGGCCCCCTCCCCGACCCAGGCCGGCACGGAGGCGATCAGTCGAAGGTTTCGGCCATGTGCGCGACGAGCGCGCCGGCGCCCGTCGCGACCGGGTCGAAACAGGGAAGTCCGAACCGATCTGAAATGGTTTGCAGATATGCCGGGCGCTGATCCGCTGGCAGCAACGACGTGTTGACGCTGATGCCGGCACAATATGCGTCAGCGTTGGTGAGACGCGCCATGCGGAGATTGGCGTCGATGCATTCGGCCAGATCGGGCAGAAGGAAATCGGGGTAACCGTCGATGTGCGTCCGGCCCGCAGCATGGCACAATATGATCGCATCGGGCTGCGAGCCGTGCAGCAGACCAAGCGCGACACCGGCATAAGCGGGATGGAACAAGGAGCCCTGCCCCTCGATCACGTCCCAATGATCGGGAGCATTGTCAGGGGAGAGCGATTCCGCAGCTCCCGCAACGAAGTCGGAGACGATGGCGTCGATCGGAACCCCTTCCCCCGCGATCAATATCCCCGTTTGCCCTGTCGCCCGGAAGGTCGCCTTCATCCCTGCGGCGGTCATGTCGCGCGCGATTGCGAGCGCCGAATATTTCTTGCCGACTGCGCAATCGGTGCCGACCATTAACAACCGCTTCCCGGTCCGCTTTCGGCCCGATCCGACCGGATAGTCTGTACCGGGCACACGGACGTCGAATAGCGATGCGCCCGAGGCGCGTGCGGCCGCTGCGATCTCGGGCACGCTATCCAGGCGCGCATGCATTCCGCTTGCCACATGGAGCCCGGCTTCAAGCGCCTCGACGATCGGCGCAACCCATTCGGGTGCTATGGCACCGCCAAAAGGCGTCACGCCGATAACCAGTGTTTGCGCGCCGGCCGCGCGCGCCTGCACAAAACTCATATCGGGGAGTCCGAGATCAATCCCGCACGAAGGCATTCGCCACTGCCCTGCACAGCGCTCGCGCGCCCAATCCACCAGTCCGCACGCCGTTTTGGCATTCAACCGCCCGTGTACGTCGCCGAGGAACAGCAGATATTGTCCGGGGATGATCATCCAGTCCGATCTTTCTTCGAGCAAGGTCACAATGCGCCGGGGTGCCCCGACCGAGGCTTGATAGTTATAATTATATCTGTAGATGTCAATTGAGATAAAAATAACATTCAGCCAACGAGCCGGGAGACATACGCGAAAATGCTACCGATCCGATCCGCGCCGGCGTCGCAGTACGCCAAGCCTCATGAGCCGAGGCTCGCATGAAACCGTTCGCACGCAAGACGATCGCCGCGCTGCAGGAAGATAGCGGTCGCAAAGGAGAAGGCCTGTCGCGCAATATCGGGCTGTTCGCACTGGTCTGCTTCGGAGTCGGCAGCACGGTGGGCGCAGGCATTTTCGTGCTCACCGGAACCGTGGCCGCACAGCATTCGGGACCGGCGGTGGCGCTGTCCTTCCTGATTGCGAGCCTCGTCTGCCTGCTTGCGGGACTTTGCTATGCCGAGCTTGCCGCCATGATGCCCGTGGCGGGCAGCGCCTATTCCTATAGCCACGCGTCGATGGGCGAGGGGGCAGCATGGATCGTGGGCTGGTGCCTCATACTCGAATATCTCTTTGCGGGCGCGCTCGTCGCGATTGGCTGGTCGGCCTATCTCCAATCGATGCTGCACGATCTCGGTATCGGGTTTCCCGCACTATTCGCGCAGGCCCCCTTCGCGCTTTCTTCCGGCCGCGCGCTCGTGGCAACGGGAGCGATCGTCGACCTGCCCGCGGTGCTGCTCACGCTTTTCTGTACCGCGCTGCTGTTGCGCGGCACCGAATTTTCGGCGCGGATCAACAATCTGATCGTGGTCGCCAAGATCAGCGCCATGCTGCTGGTCGTCGCAACCGGGTTCGCATTTGTCGATACCGACAACTGGACACCCTTCATCCCCCAGAATACGGGCATCTTTGGCCATTTCGGCTGGTCGGGCGTGATGCAGGGCGCGGCCGTCCTGTTCTTCGCTTACATCGGTTTCGACGCAGTCTCGACACTGGCGCAGGAAGTCCGCAACCCGCAACGCACGGTGCCGCGTGCGCTGCTGGCATCGGTGGCTGTGACGACATTGCTGTATGTGGTCGTAGGGCTCGTACTCACCGGGCTCGTCAGCTATCGGCTGCTCAACGTCGCCGATCCCGTCTATGTCGCGCTCGACAGCGCCGGGCCCGGACTGGCGTGGACCAAGATGATCGTCGGATTCGTCGCGATCGCGGGGCTGATATCGGTCTTGCTTGTCACGCTACTCGGCCAGGTGCGCATCTTCTATGCGATGGGACGCGACGGTTTACTCCCCCCGGCGTTCACCCGCGTGCGCGCCGCGTCGCACATACCCTATACCGGTACGCTGGTCACGGGCACCGTCGCTTCGATTGCCGCGGGACTGTTGCCGCTGGGCCTGCTTGGCGAGCTTATCTCCATGGGTACGCTGTTCGCCTTTGTGATGGTCGCGGCGAGCGTGATCATCCTGCGCCGACGCGAGCCGCAAGTTGCGCGTCCCTTTCGCGTGCCGCTCTACCCGTGGACGCCACTGCTGAGCATAGCCGCCTGCCTGTACCTCATGTGGAGCCTGCCGCAGGATACGTGGATCCGGTTGTTGCTCTGGCTCGCGATCGGGGTGGCGGTCTACATAGCCTATGGGCTGCGACGACGCCGGAGCGCGGCAGGCGAACGGAAACCCGCCCGTCCGTGATCAACCAGGCCGGCGCCTCGCCGGGCTTCCGACATGTCCGGTATAGCTCTGATAAAGCTCCGACAGGCGCTCGAGGCGCTTCTCTACCTTTGTGCCAAGCATTCCGATCACATCGTTCACGAGAAGGTTGACCGCACAGCCCAGCGCCACCTGCGAGCTCCAGAACAGCTCCACCTCGGTCGGCACGACAATGACATCGCTGGTGAATTTGCGGATCCAGTCGCAGAATTTGTCGGTGATCATCACGACCCGAATACCCTCGCGGCTGGCCTGCTCGGCCAGTGCACAGGTTTGTTCCGAATAGCGCCGCATATCGACGAGAACGAGCACATGATCCTCGGGATCAACCGCGAATATTTCGTGATAATTGCCGGCCGAGCTATCGACGATGCTGACGCCCTCGCGCGCATATTGCAACAGATGCGCGAGCGTCGTAGCGGCTCCGCGCTCGGTCTGGAAGCCCGCGACATGGACGTAGCGGCTGCACGCAAGCAGCGCCACAATCTCCTTCCAGCCCTCCGTCTCCGCCAGCGCATAGACCTCGATGATCCCGGCCAGTTCCAGCTCCAGGCTGGTCTTGGTGCGATTGCTTTCACCGCGCGCGCCGACGAATTCGGTCACCTGATCGCCCACCAGCCAGGGCACACCCGACATCGTCATGCGCAGCCCGGCCTTCAGATCCTTGAAGTGGCGATAGCCCATTTTGCGCGAGAAACGGCCGACGGTGATCGCGCTCACCTGCAGCTTGTCGGCGATCGAATTGGCGGTCTCGAACGCGATCCCGCCCCGATTGGTCAGAATGAAATTGGCGATCGTTCGCTCTGTCGGCGTGAAGCTTTCAAGGCTGTCCTCGAGCCGTTGCAGCAGATCGCGCGACATGTCAGCTTCACCTTGCACGCGCAATCTCTCCCGTTTCCTGCGGCACGCCTTTCCCGAAATAGCGAGCCGACCTGGCCATTCTCGCGACATTGCACGCGCCCGGTGCAGTTTTGTTACCTGTTCGAGGGGAATTGGCCAAATGACAAAGCACGCCTTCGACCGGAACGACGGCCCTTAGAGCCAACTTCTTCATTGACAGATATTTTCCAATCAGGCCAATGTGTCCTGCTTGGGATATCAGGCGGGAGGTACTTTGTGAGCATCGGACAGCGGATTCATTCAGCCCCGGCATCCTCTGGCAATGCCCGCAGGACAGATCGCTGGCGCTATATGACCGGTCTCGCCGCTATACTGATCTCGCTGGCTCCGCTCGCTCCTTCTCTCGCGCTCGAGCCGGCCGATACACCGGCCGCCGTCACGATGCCAGCCGGCACACGGATCGGCGACTATGTTGGCGAAGACGTGATGATTCCCATGCGCGACGGCGTGAAGCTCCACGCGCAGATCTGGCGGCCGGCCAGGATGGCCGGACCGCTTCCGATGCTGATGCAGCGCTCTCCTTATGGCTTTCAGCTCGATCAGGTGAAGCACCTCTTCGACGGCGCTTTCAAGGAACTCGCAGCGGAGGGCTATATCTTCGTCCTGCAGGATATCAGGGGGCGCTTTGGCTCCGAAGGCGAGTTCGTCATGCTGCGCCCGAAAGCCGACGACAAAACGAAGGTCGATGAATCGACCGACACCTATGACAGCATCGACTGGCTGACGAAGTCGGTCGCCAGCAACAATGGCAAGGTGGGCATTTTCGGCATCTCCTATGGCGGCTGGACCGCCGCGATGGCGACGATCGATCCGCATCCCGCCCTTGCCGCGCTTTCGGTCCAGGCATCTCCCGAAGACATGTTCATGGGAGATGATTTCCATCACAATGGCGCCTTCCGCCTCGACTATGGATGGGAATATGCCGCCGCGCTCGAAACCGACGGCCGGACGCTCAAGCCCTTCGATTTTGGCAGCGACGATCCCTATGCGTGGTTCCTGAAACAAAAGGATCTGGCGACCCTCGATCGCACCCATATTGGCCGCGACTTGCCGACCTGGCGCGATTTCGTTGCCCACCCCGCTTACGACGCTTTCTGGAAGCAGGGGGTGACCTCGGCGCGAATGCCCGCAAAGGTCGCCATTCCCAATCTGATCGTTGCGGGCTGGTGGGATCAGGAAGATTTCTATGGTCCGCTCAAAATTTACGAGAAGCAGGAAAAGGGCGACCAGCTCAATCGCAACTTCCTGGTCATAGGCCCCTGGAACCATGGCGGCTGGGCGCGCGGCGATGGCAGCAGCTACGGCCCGTTCGATCTGGGCGCGCCGACATCGGTCTATTTTCGCGGCGAGGTTCAGACCCGCTGGTTCAATCACTGGCTCAAGGGCAAGGGAGTGCTGGACCAGCCCGAAGCGCTCGTGTTCCAGACCGGCAGCAATGAATGGAAGCGCTATCGCCAATGGCCCCCCGTCGAAGGCGTCACCGAGAAGCATCTCTATCTGCACGCCGACGGCAAGCTGTCCTTCTCCCGCCCCGTCGCAGCAGACAGCAAGCCCGATCGCTTCGTCTCGGACCCCGCCGATCCGGTACCCTATCGCGAGCGGCCGATTTCTCCCTTCATCGCCAAGGATTCGACATGGAGCAACTGGCTTGCCGACGATCAGGCGCCCTTCTCGAAACGCAAGGACGTCCTCTTCTGGCAAACCGATCCGCTCGAGACCGATGTCGTGATCAGCGGCGATGTGGTGGCCAAGCTTTTTGCGAGCACAACGGGCAGCGACGCCGACTGGGTTGTGAAGCTCGTCGACATCCATCCTTCCGACGAGGCGACCCCGCCTGAGCTGCGCGGCCGGCAACGGATGATCGCAAACGAAGTGTTCCGTAGCCGCTTTCGCACAAGCTTCGAAAAGCCCCAGGCGATAACCCCCGATGCAGTACTGGATTACAGCATCGACCTGCACGCCGCCTCGCACCGTTTCAAGAAAGGACACCGTATCGGCGTCCAGATACAGAGCAGCTGGTTTCCGCTGATCGACCGCAACCCGCAGATATTTGTCGACAACATTCTTCAGGCGAAGCCGTCCGATTTCACACCCCAGACGCACTCCATCTTCCACAGCGGCCGCTATCCGTCGGCAATCACGGTGACGGTGGAGGCGGAAGAGGCTCGCTAAAATGCAGGATGGCTGAACATTTCCGCTGGCAAATTGATGCAGATATCATGCGCTTTCCAGGAGCCATTCGTCTCTGCCCTGTCAGTTGGTCACGCCCGCGATGCCAGCGCGTTATTCACTTTTTCACGACCCGAAAATCCGTGGAGAAACCATCAGCGTGCAGCGCTCCGGACACGGTGGATGTTCCGTGCGTTTCAGCATTTCGAAGCGTTGCAATTTGGTCGGTGCGGACACAAAGCGTCGGCCCCGCATCGAAGATGTCGACATATCCATCATAGCCGAAGCCTTCCACCTCGAGCATTGCCATGGCCGGAACGGAATTGGGGTGTGGCCGCCCGATCGCGGTTTGCGCCGACTTCGGCAGCATTGACACATAGATGGGGTAGCGTGGCATCAGGTCGGCGATGAACTGGTTGCCATGAAGCGCATTGTGAAAGTCCGCCGCCTGGAAATCGCTGCCAAAAAAGGCTGACCGATGGCCTCCCAGAAGGGAGAGCAGCCGTCGTCAGTCCAGCCGCGAAGCTCCGCGACGACCCGATCGCCGAACCGCTCGCGATGCCTGGCAATGAAAAGATAGCGACTGCGCGCGAGCATCTGACCGAGTCCGCCGGAGCGTGCTTCGGGATGAAGGAACAGCCCGCCGACTTCAGAGGCGCCGTCGAAATCATTCACGAGGTGCAGCAACTCGGTCGAGAATGTGCGGTCGAGTTCGCACGACCTGTGCGTCACGCGGCTTAGCTTGTAGCTATAGAAAGGCCAGCGGGCGCCAAGACGTGAATAGAGGCTCGCAGTCCCGAGAACCTGGCCGCTGTCCCGATCCTCCAGGATGAGCAGATAAAATTCGTCGACAGGCGCAGCGATCGTCGCGCCGCACGATCGCTCGCTCCACCCGATCTTTCGCGCAAGCGCTTCGCGATCATGCGGAAGGTTGGTCATTCCGCCGCCGGTGATCGCGGCGAGCGCCATCAGGGCATCGATATCTTCGCATCGCGCTGTACGGACGAGAGGCGTCATCCTCATACCTCCCCGGCAGCGAAGCCGAGCGTTTCGAGTAGCGCTGCCCGCGCCGCGCGGCATGCACGCCAAAGCGCAGGATCGCCAAGATCGGCAGGTGCAATCCGTTCAGGCCAACAGGAAGTGATCACGGCCTCGAGAAGATCGCAGCGCGCATGATCGACAAGAAAGCGCTGATCGATAGCCGCCAGCGCGTCTTCGCTCACCGCCACGCGAAGGCGCAGGCACGCCGGCCCGCCACCATTGCGCATAGATTCCCGCACGTCGACAACCTCGACCGCGGTAATGGGGCCTCCACTCGCCACGATCTCGCCCAGCCATTGCCAGACGGACGGGGTCTCGCGGCATTCGGCGGGCACCACGAGCGTCATCGAGCCCCCGGCCAACGTCACGAGCTGCGAGTTGAAGAGATAGGACTGGATGGCATCGGCGAGGCTGACGCGGAGCTGTGGCGCCTCGATAATGATGGCCCCGGGACAGCGATCGCGGATCGCGTCGTGGACTGCCGCGCGATCTTCAAACGCCTTTTCATGGGTCAGCAGGACATTTTCATTGGCGACTGCGACCACATCATTGTGGAAGGCGCCGGCAGCGATCGCTTCATTGCTTTGCTGGACGTGAAGCTGCCCCATCGCCCGAAGACCGTGCCGACGCGCGATCGCCCTGCCCGCTGCAACATGCTGGCGCGCGGGAAAGCCGCCTTGACGGCTTGCGCCATAGACGAAAATCTCGAGGCTGGCCGCGCCATGTCGGGCGCCCAGACGCATCACATTGGCGGCGCCCTCGTCGCCCAGCCCCCCGGGCAGCGGATCATGCACTGCGAAATGGCGCGTATCCGCGAAGGCGACACGAAGCTGGCGCGCGGTTGCTGCGGCCTCCAGGTTTCGGTGAAGCATTGTCGCGAGGTTGGCGACCGAGAAATGGCAGCGCCCATCGGCCGTATCCGGGCCCGGGGAAACCGTCCCGGCATTCGCCGTCCACATCGGCGAGGCCGAAAAAGCGTTCACCATCAGCACCGGGTCCTCCAACCAGGCAGCGGCACACACCTCCTCGTCGCTCCCGCTAAAGCCGAGCCCACGCAGCCAGGCGGCATTCGGGCGATCGTGCGGCAGCAGTATCCCCTGGAGCAATCCAAGATCGAGCATCCGGCGCATCTTGGCGACGCCTTGCAGAGCCGCCTGCTGCGGGTTCGATTCTCCTCCGGCATTGAGTGCCGAGGCCATGTTGCCGAGCGAGAGCCCCGCATAATTGTGGCTGGGCCCGATGAGCCCGTCGAAATTAATCTCGTGCATGGACGGAGGCTTCCTGTTCTGCCGGTAAAAGCCCAGGAATGGCGTTCGACTGATCGACGACTTGCGCAGCCTCGAAGCTGGCAACGGGAAAAGCGCAATAGTCGGCCGCGTAATAGGCGCTCGGACGATGATTCCCCGAAGCGCCGATCCCGCCGAAAGGCATCGTTCCCGCCGCGCCGGTCGTTGGCCGGTTCCAGTTGAGGACGCCGCAGCGCGCGCGCGAAGCATAGCGCTCCCAAAGCGTGCGATCGCTCGAGATCAGCGCGCCGGCGAGGCCGAAAGCCGTTGCATTGGCGACGTCGATCGCGACGTCGAAGTCGGGAACCCGGCGCACCTGCAAGACAGGCGCGAAAATCTCCTCGTCGGGGACGGCGATTCCCGTCACGTCGAGAATCGCGGGTGTTACAAAAGCCGAAGTGCGACCCGGAACGCTTTGCAGGGGCAGAACGATCTCCGCGCCCGCCTCGACGAGCGCAGCATAAGCCGTCCGGGCCCGGGCCGCTGCGACGGCAGAGATGAGCGGCCCAATGCTGGGCTCCGGCACCTCGTCCCATGCTCCGATGGCCAGCCGCCGGGCAAGCCGTTCGACAGCAGCCAGGATGGCATCGCCCCCCTCGCCCTCCGGAATGATGAGCCGCCGCGCACAACTGCAACGCTGGCCCGACGAGAGGAACGCCGATTGCACGACGATCGAAGCGATGGACTCGGGGTCCCCGTCCCAGGCAATCAACGGATTGTTGCCGCCGAGCTCGAGCGCAAGAAGGACCTCGGGGCGGTCAACGAGCAAGCGCCGCAGCAGCGCACCCGTTGCGGCCGAGCCGGTGAACAACAGGCCGTCGATCGGCGCTTGCGCCAGCGCGCCACCGGTTTCCCGACCGCCCTGAACCAGATTGAACACGCCCTCCGGAAGCCCGGCCTCGCGCCAGTATCGCGCGATCAGTTCGCCGACCAGAGGTGTTTCTTCCGACGGCTTGAAGACGATCGTATCGCCTGCAAGAAGAGCTGGCACGATATGGCCATTGGGCAAGTGGCCGGGGAAATTATAGGGCCCGAAGACAGCCATCACGCCGTGCGGCCGGTGACGAAGAACAGCGCGTCCGAACGCCATTTCGCGCTCGGCATAGCCTGCCCTCTCGGCCTGCGCAGCGATCGAGATAGCGATCTTGCCGATCATCGACGAGACTTCCTGACGTCCCTCCCATAGCGGCTTGCCGGTCTCCTGCGCAATTGTCCGCGCAAGTTCGTCGGCTCTGGCGTCGAGCACGGCCTCGAAAGCACGGATGTACGAGACGCGCCCGGCAGCGGGGAGCAGCGACCATTGCGGGAATGCCGCGCGCGCGCGCGCCACTGCCTCAACCACCCTCTCGCTGTCGGCAGCATCGCCTTTCCACAATATGCGCCCGCTGGCCGGGCACGTGGAATGGAAGCGCGTCATCGCGCCGCTCCCTGCTGTTCCTGTCCCTTGAGCAGCGCATCGGCTCCATCGGCTTCGCTCATGGTCAGAGCCGGAAGCAGCCGGACGACATGATCGCTGCCGTCAGCTTCGCAAAGCCAACGTCCCTTACCGCGCACCGGGGTAACGGCCGCCGGACAATAAACGGGTAACAGCCGGTCGTTCATCGATTGCTCCAAATTCTGTTTCAGAATATAAATCCGGGAATAATCTTCCTTTCTCAAACAAATTATTGGGAAATCGGTATTCATGAATGGAATGAATGACCGCAATCGCAAGGGCCTTCCTCCCATGGCGATGCTCCACAGCTTTGCGGCGGCCGTGCGGTTTGGCTCCTTCTCGCGGGCAGGCGAGGAAGTAGGGTTGACCCAAAGCGCGATCAGCCGCCAGATCGCCAATCTCGAAGAATATCTTGGCAACAGCCTCTTCGACCGCGCCGGACGTCGGGTTGCCCTCAACAGCCGTGGCCGTCTTTTTGCGCAGGAGATCGAGCCTGCGCTCGCCCAGATTCGGCGGGCATCGCAACGTGCCATGCGCGAAGCGCCGGAAAAGGTCATCGAACTCGCGACGCTCCCGGGTTTCGGCATGCGCTGGCTCGTGCCAAGGCTTCACCGGCTCTCGGAGCGCCATCCGGACCTCGTCGTCAATATCGCTGCGCGAACCGACATCTTCGATTTCGCGATCGAACCGCATGACGCCGCCATTCATGTCGGAGGGCCCGACTGGCCTCGCGTCACGCATGATTTCCTGTTTGAGGAACGTGTGGTGCCCGTCGTATCCCCGCGTCTGGTTGCGGACTATCGCATCGAACGGCCCAAGGACCTGTTGCGCGTTCCGCTGCTGGTCCAGTCGGCGAGGCGCGATGCCTGGGAGCGCTGGTTCGCAAGTGCCGGGGTGGCCGAACCGGCACCGTCGCCCGTTTCCCATATCGCCCACTTTCTGATGCTGGCGCAAGCAGTGGCATCGGGCGCGGGGGCGGCGCTGCTTCCGACATTTTTGATCGAGGCCGAATTGCGTTCGGCAGCGCTCGTCGCGCCCTTCGACCTGCCTGTTGCTGACGAACTGGCTTACTACCTCGTTTACCCTGAAGATCGCCGCGACTGGCCCGGCATCGCCGCGCTTCGAAACTGGATGGTGGAAGAGGCGGGAATAGAGCGCTGACCGGCCCCGCAGGTCGAGGCGCGCATCACTTGGGATCGCAAATGGACTTCTGATGCCCGCGAGCACAAGCAAACTTCGGCGGACAATTGTCGATCAGGACGACAAGCCGTTCTCGCGACAGATCCGGCTACCGTGCGACTGCGAGTGAAGGCGGCAGCACCCGCAAAATGATTGTCAGGGAAGAATGCGGCCTTCGTCGCGTCGTGGCATCGGGGCGATGATGGGCAAGATCACCGCCGATAGCGCCAGCCAGCCGGCGGCAAGCAGGATCGCCGCCGGCAGGGTCCACAGATCGGCGATCGAGCCGAGCAGAAAGGCGCCGAGCGCCATCGCCCCGAACGTCACAGCCTGGTAGATCGACAGGCAGCGGCCCAGAATGGCCTCAGGCGACCGGAGCTGCATCGCGACGTTCAGGGTAGTGAGCGTCGACACCCACGCCGCGCCGCCCACAAAGGCAGCCCCAAGAAAGAGTGGAAGATTGACCGTGAGCGCGACAGGAAGCAGCGCGGCGGCAAAGACCAGCCCCGCCACGCCGATCACACGGTCGCTGCCCCATCTTCGACGAACCCGGGAAATCCACAGCGCGGCGAAGATCGAACCGGCACCGAATGCCCCAAGGCAGAGACCGTAAGTGGTTTCGGTTCCATGAAGCCGGTCGCGCACGAGCGAAGGCAGCAGTGCCTGAAACCCGGCGGCGCCGATGCCAAAGGCGAAACCGCGCGTCAGTACGCGCCGCAGGGGATTGGAACTGGCGCAGAAACGGATGCCGACGGCAATGGCAGCGAGCATCGGTGACCGCTTCGGCGGCGTGATCTGCGGACGCCAGCGCAGCAGAACCACGATGAGCAGGATATAGCTGAGCGCATTCAATGCAAAGGCGGGCGTGGGTCCGGTCAGAGAAATGAGCAGACCGCCGAGCGCGGGGCCGACGCTGCGCGCCAGATTGAACGCGACGGTGTTGAGCGCGATCGCCTGCGGCAAATGCTGCGGCCCGACCTGCAAGCGCACCGATGCCTGCCATGCCGGCCCGTTGAGCGCGGTGCCGCACCCCACCGCCAATGTGAAGAACAGTAGCAGCGAGGGAGTGATCGCCCCCATCCACGTGGTGACCGTCAACGCCGCAGAGACAAGGAGCATTGCGCTCTGTGCCGCCAGCATGACGCGCCGCCGGTCATAATTGTCGGCAATCGCCCCGGCAAAGACGCCGAGCAGCATGATCGGGATTGTCGCGCTGGCCTGGACGAGTGCGATCAGGCTGTGCGAGCTTGTCAGTTCGGTCATCAGCCACGCCGCCGCGACCGACTGGACCATCGAGCCCATGTTCGATGCAAGATTGGCGATCCAGATCGCCCGAAACGCTGGAAACTGGAAAGGAGCAAGCGGTGACGAGGATGAAGGCGGGGCTGAACTCACGCCATATTGGCTAATCGAGACACGGAACAACGGCAAGGACTAGCATTGCCGTCATGCCGAAGGATATTCCGGAACCTCAGCGACGCGCGCGTAGCCGGAGCGCGAAAGCGATCAATATAATGCCGGCGACCAGCGCGTAAAAGCCGATGATCCAAGCGACCGAAACAAGCGATGCCAGCGGGTCGGTCAGGAAGAGCCAGATGATGCCGATGCCCAGGGCGAGCGACAGGATGCCCGACAGTGCGAGCAGCCATTCGCCTTCGATCGCCTTGCGCAGGCGGATCGCGGCGGCAATCTCGAAGCCGCCGGTCAATATCGCCCAAAAGGCAATGATCGAGAGCGTCACGATCGCATAGGCGAGTGCCGCAACCCCGGGAGAAAGCGCGACAAGCACGGCGACGCCAATCCCGAGCAGGCCGCGCAGGATGAGCATTCCCCAGCGATCCTCCTTCGCCTTCGCGCCGCGGATGCCCGCAATCAGCGACAAGATCCCGTCGGCCCCGATCCAGGCGCCGACAAGCAAGGCAAAGGCGATCAGCGCGCTCGTCGGAAACAGCAGTGCCGCGACACCGATCAGGAGCGAGAGGATTCCCCGCAAGAGAAACCAGTGCCAATTGGCGGCCAGTGTTTGCGTTCCAGAAACATCATCGCCGGTGGTGGGGTTCGCTGACATCGACACGGCCTCCCTGTTGACGATGCAATCAATAACGGAATCGCGGGGATTTGAGTAGTGTTTTGAAAAATGGCGCGCTGCAGAGCATGGAGTGAGACCCGCGTCAGGGCAATACGGCCGCCCGTGCGAGCTTGTGCAGTAACGTCCGGAACGCCGCCAGCGCCGCCGGGTCAGAGGGGTCGTAGCGCCGCTGTTCGCCGACTTGGCGGCTGTTGCAAACGAAGAAAATAATCCCGGCCGCCACGCCATTGATGAAGTTCATGGTCGAAAGCGGGACGAAGGCGCCCTGGGCAATGCCATAGGCGAGTGTCCGGTCGATATCATCGAGAACGACAAAGGAAAATTCCACCGGATTGCCGTGGCGAATGGCCGAGTCCGCGATCAGGCGCTGAACGATTCGCGCGGCCGACGGTCGGGCGACGAAGAAATCGAGCCAGGCATCCAGATGCGCGAGCAGCCTGGCGGTCGGATCGGCAACGTCGGCGGTCCGCACTTCGCACGCCAGATGCATGCTATCGAAAATCTGCTGTTCGACCGCATCGTAAAGCAACTGCTTGGTCGGGAAATGATGCAGCAACGAGGGACGGCGGATGCCGACCGCATCGGCAATGTCCTCCAGTCGCGCGGCGCGAAACCCTGTGGCAGCGAACACCAGTTCGGCCTCGCGCAGGATCGCGTCGCGGGTCGCATCGGCACGTTCCTTGCGCGTGGACGGCGTCTGAATCGTCATGTGCATGGCGCCTGTTTGGCGCATTCGAATAGCGCTTGCAAATCCCGGTTCCGTGTTTACAAATTCACCTACTCACTAGTAGGTGAATTGATGCGGCACAAGCCGCGCATAAATGGGAGGGAGATTTTATGTCCACGGAACGATTGCGTCTGACACGCGCGGCGCTCGCGGCGTCGGCCGCCACCTGGCTCGCCATGGCACCAGCCGCAGCTCAGGAAAGCACCGAAGATCAAAATATTGGTGTCGCCGACATCGTGGTGACCGCGCAAAAGCGCGAAGAGAATCTGCAGGACACGCCGATCTCGATGGTCGCGCTCAGCGCCGACACGCTCGAGGAAAAGGGCATCGGTTCGCTGTCCGACCTTTTCACCGGGGCGATCCCCTCGATCCGCATCGCGCCGTTCGTCGGACGCGTCTCGGCGGTCAGCATCGGCATGCGCGGACTGGTCCCGGTCGACGCCACCCAGGTCAGCCGCGACCCCACGGTCGGCATCTATATCGACAGCGTCTATCTCGGCCGCGTATCGGGGCTCGGCATGGAGCTCGCCGACATCGAGCGCATCGAAGTGCTGCGCGGCCCGCAGGGCACTCTCTTTGGTCGCAACACGATCGGCGGTGCGATCAGCGTCGTTTCCAAACGGCCGACCGGCGAGCTGGGCCTAGACGTCAAGGCCGGGATCGGCAACTTCCGCGGCCGCACTTTCGCGACCCACGTCAACCTGCCTGAGGCGGCGGGGATCAGCGTCAAGGTCGACGGCGTTTTCGAAGGCCGCGGCGGCGTGGTGCAGAATCCGCTGAGCGACGACGCACTCGATTATGGCGAGATCAAACGCTACGGCTTCAAAATCTCGGCACTGTGGCAGCCCGCCGACAATGTGTCGGTCCTCTATGCCTACGATCTCTCGCGCGACAAATCGACGGGCTATTATCATTATATCACCGCATCGGCGCAGTCGCCCGCGGTCACGCCATCCTTCATCAAGCTCGATACCGGCCGCGTGAAAACCGCGCGTTTCGGCGTCCCCCTCTTCCGCAACCCGCAGGAAGCGAAGGGCCATAGCGTCACCGCCGAATGGGACATCAACGACGCGCTGACGCTCCGTTCAATCTCGGCCTGGCGCAATCTCGATTCAAACCAGTTTGATGGAGACGAAGGGTCAAACACGACATGGGGCCCCAACCGCCGCTTCGCGCGCCTGAGCTACGCCAATGTGACGCAGAACCAGTTCAGTCAGGAAGTGCAACTCGTCGGCGATGTCGGTGAGCTGAAATTCGTCCTCGGAGCCTATTATTTCAAGGAAAAGGGCCGCGACGAGGCAATCGTCTATTCGCAGGGAACGCTCAATTCGACGCTGACCGGCATAAACTTCTTCCCCGCCCCCTCGCCCGACGGCGGTGTGACCCGTCTCCCCGATCGCGCATCGCTGGTCCATGTCAAATCCAAGGCGCTGTTCGGTCAGGCAACCTGGTCGCCCGAGGCGCTCAGCGGGCTGCATATCACCGCCGGCGCGCGCTACACCGACGACAAAAAGGACGGCCGCCTGCTCTTCATCGCGGGCGTCGACCCGAATCTGGCCTTTAGCTTCAAGTCCAGCCGCGTCGATCCGATGGCAACGATCGCCTATGATTTCAGCGAGGACATCAACACCTATGTTAAATGGAGCCGCGCCTATCGCGCCGGCGGCGCCAACACGCGCTCGTCGACGCTGCGCACCTTTGGCGAGGAAGAGCTGACGGCGTGGGAAGCCGGTGTGAAGGCCGACCTGTTCGACCGCCGGCTGCGCGTCAATGTGGCCGCCTATATGAGCCGCCTGTCCAACCAGCAGGTCGATTTCCAGAATCCGGTCTTCATTTCCAACACCGAAACGGTCAACGCGCCCGAAAAGCGCAAGTTCAAGGGGGTCGAGGCCGACATCACGCTCGTTCCGGTGCGCGGCCTGTCGCTGTCGGCCAACTATGTCTACACCGACGCGCCGCCGACCCCGGTGCGGAACGTCTTTACCGGTTTGATCGAGCAGGCGCAGTCGGCCTTCACGCCGAAACATGCGGGCAGCTTCTCGGCCGACTATGCCTTCCCGGCCTTTTCCTTCGGCGAGCTGCGTGCGCATCTGGGCGTCGACACCGCAGGGGATTACATCCCCAACGGCACGGTGACGGTCAAGGCGGACAAGGCGCTGTTGGTCAACGGACGACTGACGCTAGGCGATATCGACCTTGGCGGCGGCGAGCTGGAAGTCGCGGTCTGGGGCAAGAACCTGACCAACACGACCTATAATCTGCTCGATTTCCGAATTCCGGGCAGGACCACCGCGACGCTCTATAACGAACCGCGGACCTATGGCATCGAAGCGCGGGTGAAATTCTAAATCGAAACTTGGCCCGGCGGCCCTTAAGGTCGCCGGGCAGATTATCGGAGGACAGGATGAAAAAGGCATTTTTCGCACTGCTGCTGCTCACGCCTGCGGCGGTGATCGCGCAAGCTGCGCCCGCGACGGCGCATGACGATCATGCGGCGACGAAGACGCGCGAAATTGCGCTCACTGGCGGCGACAATTTCCGCGACGTTGGCGGTTATCAAACGAAGGACGGCCATAAGGTGGCCTGGGGCAAGCTCTATCGGTCGGCGTCGGTTGGGCGCTATACGGCCGAGGATCAGGCGCTGATCCGCAAATTGGGGGTCGGAGCGATCGTCGACCTGCGTTCGTCACGCGAGCGCGCGGGCGACAAGAATCCGTGGATGCAGTCCGCCGGGCTCGGCTATTGGGCCCGCGACTATGAGCTGTCGGGCGGCAATCTGGGGGCGTTATTCCAGAAGGGCGCCAAACTCGACGGGGCCGTCATGCGCGACATGATGATCCAGGGATATCGCGGCTTCCCCAAGGAACAGGCGGCATCCTATCGCATATTGTTCGAACGGCTTTTGGCGTCGGACGGCGCGGTGATCGTCAACTGCACCGCGGGCAAGGACCGCACCGGCCTCGGCGTCGCGCTGGTGCTGAGCGCGCTTGGCGTTCCCTATGACACGATCATGGAGGATTATCTGCTGAGCAACACCGCACTCGACATGGACGCCCTGCGCGCCGATGCCGGGATGAACGCCGCAATGGCCGCGCTGCCGGCCGATGTGGCGAAGCCGTTGCTCGGGGTCGAGAGCGCCTATCTCGACGCCGCCTTCGAGCAGATCCGCAAAGATTATGGCGACGTCGACACCTATCTGGCGCGTGAGCTTGGCGTAGATGCCAAGGCAGTAAAGCAGTTGCGGAAGCGCATGCTGAGCTAACACTCAGCCTGCCCTTCCCATCAAAAAAGCCGGGTGTCGCGATGGCCGACGCCCGGCTTTTCTTTGCTCTTGGTATCAGCAGTCGACTAGAATCTGAAGCCGAGCTCGACACCGTAGCTGCGCGGATCGCCGTAAGAGACGCCGGCGAAGCCCAGCGCGCCAAAGTCGATCCCCGACAGCAGATAATCTTCCTTGGTCAAATTCTTGCCCCACAGCGAGAGCGACGCCTTGGCCCCGCCGAGCGAGATGTCAGAGATCGAAAGGCGGGCATTGAGCAACCCGACGCCGCCATCGGAGACCTCTTCGTTGAACGGATTGACCGGGTGCCAATAGATTTTGCTGCGATAAGTCCAGTCGGCGCGCGCGGTGAGCTTGCCGAAACCGCCAAGTTCGGTTTCATATTGCGCGCCCAGATTGGCGGTCGTCGCCGCCGAATACTGGAATTTGGCGATGTCCGAAATGTCCGCGGAAACTCCTGTGAACGGATCGACGAACATGAATTTCTTGAACTTGCGATCAGTGTAGCCGATCGAGCCATCGACCGTGAAACCGTCGAAGACCTGAGCCAAAACCTCCGCCTCGATGCCGGTATAGCTGGCCTTCGCAGCGTTGACCGTCGTGCTCGCTGCGCCATTGGTGCCGGCAAGGAACTGCTGCACCTGAAGATCATCATAGATCGCGTGGAAAGCTGCGGCGTTGAAGCGCACGCGGCGATCGAACAGCTCGCTCTTGAACCCGATTTCATAGGAGATGATGTCTTCGGGGTTGAAACCATTATTATCGGCCGCGCGGGCGTTGAAACCTCCTGCCTTGTAACCCGTGCTCGCCCGGGCATAGGTCATGATATCGTCGGTCCATTGATAGCTGATATTCGCCAGCCAGTTCAGGCGAGTGAACTTGCGCGTCAGCTCGCGCGGCGCGGGCGGCGTCGGCGACGACTGGGTCAGATGCTTCTTGTCCTCGGTATAGCGAATGCCACCGGTGACACTCAGCCGGTTATCGAGCCCGGCGGGTTTCCAGGTGAGCTGGCTGAACGCCGCGGCCGAGCGCGAGACATGGCGATAAGCGAGCAGCGTCTCGAGGTTGAGCCCGATGCTGTTCAGCGTGATCCCCGGCGCGATCGGCAAGGTCGTGGCCCCGGGGATGACCGCGCCCACAGGCAGGATCGCCGTGAAACCCTGCGGATTGACCTCGGTCGCACGCTCGCGGAAATAATAAGCGCCGACGACATATTCAAATTCATCGCCGATCGATCCGATCAGGTTGAGCTCCTGCGAGAACTGCTTTTGATGCCGTTCGTTGCTGGTGTGGAAAAGGTCGATCGGCGCGACGCCAAAGGCCGGGACGGCGACCACGCCAAGCAAGCCGCCGTTGCCGTCAAGATCGGACCCGTCGATCTTGTTGTCCCACTGGCGATAGCCGGTGATCGAGCGCAAGGTCGCATCGCCGATTTCGAGGTTGAGGGTCAGCGCATGCCCCATCACCCTGTCGCTCACATTGCCGTCGCGATCGAGCCGGACTTGTGACAGCCGCTCGGATGAGACTTGCGGCGCCGTGCCGCCAAAGGCCGGCGAGAAATTGAGATAGTCGAGAATGTCGGGGCGGATCGCGCGCAACTGAAAGGCGTTCGCCCGGCCGTTCCGGTCGCTGAAATCATAGACATAGTCGGCGGTGAACCCCGTGCCGCGATCAAACCGCACCGCAACGCGAACCGCATCGGTGTTGCGGGCCCCCGGATCGCGCTTGTCGGATGGCTCCAGAAGATTGTCGACCGTGCCGTCGCGCTGGCTGTGGAAATAGCCGAGCTTCAGGGCGAGCCCTGTGTCGCCTAACGCGCCGGTGTCGAGCAGCGCCTTCACCGTCATTTCGTCGAAGCTGCCATAACCGACCTGCAGGCGCGCGCCGAAATCCTTCGCCGGCTTGGCCGAGATCAGATTGACCGCGCCGCCCGTCGTGTTGCGGCCATAGAGCGTGCCCTGCGGCCCGCGCAGCACCTCGACGCGCTCGAGGTCCATCATGTCGAACAGCGCGCCCGCAGAACGCCCCACGATAACACCGTCAACATAGAGCCCCACCGCGGGGTCTGCGGTCAGGATCGGATCATTGTCGACGATACCCCGGATCGAAATCGAGGGATTGGCAGTCGCCGCCGGGGTTTCGGCGATGACAAGGTTTGGCGCCGCGCCGCTGAGCGACGCGACGCTGGTGATACCGCGCTGCTCGATCGCCTGCGCATCGATGGCGGTGATCGCCAGCGGGGTGTCCTGTACATTTTCCGCACGCTTTTGCGCCGTGACGATGATCTCGCGGAGCCCTTCGGGTGCGGCGCTCTCGGCCTGCTGCGCGTGCGCAGCGCCAGCCATCCAGGGTGCGATCAGCGCAGCGGCTGCAATCTGCGCGCGATGATAGGTGCGTAGCTTCATAGTCCATCCCTCCACTTTGCTCTTTACGGCGTATTATGCGCTATTTTTTGTCAAAATATCACATCATGCGTATTTGTTGCAACAAATAATTACGCAATTAGCCAATTCAGCGCAAACGTCCGCCAGAAGGGACGGCAACCAGCGAAAAGGGGCGGCAATGCCACCCCTGTTCATATTCTTAACCTGTTCAAATTCCCGGCTGTTCGTTGGGAATATGGACGCGCAGCCCGTCGAGTTCCTCGGTGATGTGGATCTGGCAACTCAAGCGGCTGGTCGGCTTGACCTCGATAAAATCGGCGAGCGCCTCGAGCATCTCCCCCTCTTCCGGTCCCGGCGGTCCGACCCGGTCGCTCCAGGCATCGTCGACAAAGACATGGCAGGTCGCGCATTGGCGAACCCCGCCGCACAGCGCGTCGATCCCGTCGACAAGATTGGCGATGGCAAGGTGCATCACCGCCATCCCCTCGAAATTGGTGCAGGTCCGCTCGCTGCCGTCGGGCTGGACATAGGTGACGCGCGCCATCAGTTCTGGCCCTTCGCATGCGCCGGGCATCCCGCCGCCTCGGCGAGCGCCGCCACATCAGCCGGCGCGCGCGCCGCGACCGTCCGGCGCTTGTAACGCACGCGGCACGGCTGTTCGGGCCAGTAGGTCCCCGCCCCGGCGATCGGCCGCGGGGTGTCGATCAATTCCATGTCGTAGCGCTGGAGCAGGATGGCGATCAGCACCTTCATCTCCATCCGCGCGAAATTAACGCCGGCGCAGCGGTGCATGCCGCCGCCAAAGCCTATCAGGCTGTTCGATTCGACTTTGACATCGGCACGCTCGGTGTTGAAACGTTCGGGATCATAGTCGTCGGGCCGGTCGAAAATCTCGCTCATCCGGTGGGTGACCGACGGGGCAAGCAGGATCCAGTCGCCTTCGTTGACCTGATAGCCGTCGCGCTCGAAATCGGCGGCGGCCTTGCGGATCATCGTGAAGGCCACCGGGTGCAGGCGCTCGGTTTCGCGCAGCGCCAGATCCATCTTCTGCATCGCGATCGCCTGTTCCCAGCTAAGATCGGCGCCCGATGCCGACCCCAACAGATTCTCGATCTCGCCGCGCAGCACATCCTGATATTCACGGTTCTGGAGGATATCGATCATCGCCCAGCTGACCTGCCCCGCGGTGGTTTCATGCCCCGCCCAAACGAGGAGCAAGATCATGTGGATAATCAGTTCGTCGGGGATCGGGCGGCCGTCGGGATAGGTCGATGCAACCATGTCCTGAAAGAAATCGGCGGGTTCGACCGGATTGGTGCGGCGCTGCTGGATCCAGTCGCCGAGGATGCGGTGCAGCTTTTTCTTCGCGGCCTGACTGCGGCGCATCTTCCTGGTCGGAAGCCACAGCGGCAGGACGAATTCCATTCCGCCCGAAAAATCGCGGAACAACTCGAAGAATTCATGGCCCAGCTTTTGCTTGAAATCGCGGCCCATGAAGCTGTGCGCGGCGATGTCCATGACCACCGGACCCAGCGTCGAAATGAGATCAAATTCACCGCTGTCGCCAAGCCGATGAACAAGCGCCATCGTCTCTTCGGCCATCAGCGGCACATATTGCTTCATCGCCGAAGCCTTGAAGCGCGGCATGATGACCGCGCGCTGGTTCAGATATTCCTCCATCTCGGCGAAGGAATAGAAATTCGGCGAGAACATCTTGTGGAAGAAGGGCATCGATTCGCGGATCGACAGCAGTTTATCGGTTTCCTGAAAGACGAAGCGATTGTTATCCGGCCCCAGCATGACAACCATATTCCGCCCCGCCATGCGGAAGGAATAGATGGAGCCATGGTCCTCATAGCCTTGGCGCAGCAATCCGACGGGATCTTTGAAAAAGTCCGTCAGATGGCCAAGGAACGGAATGCCGCCGCTCATTGCTGGCGGCTTCATCGCGATTGCCGTCATCCCATATCTCCTCTCGTATCGGCTTCAGGACCGATTGAGACGGATATCGCGCGATCCCGCTGCTGCGCCGAGGGGATCACATAATTGTAGTGAATTTCAATCCTTGAAGGAGCGTCTGGAGCGACTATCCGTGCCGAGCGAGCCCGACGCGACATCGCGCGCAACCATCGGTAGCGGAATCGGGGTCGAGGCAATCAACAGGCCGACGTTGGTCTTGACGCTGGGCGGCAACAAGGCGTCGCGCGCGATCAGGTCGCGCACTTCGCGAAACAGGCTGGCCAGCCGGCGTTCGAGCAAGACGCGCGAAGCGTCGGACAGCTCGCCAATCTCGAACTCCCAGATCGAACCCTCGGTCGAAAAGTCATATTGAAGGAACTCCTCCTTCACCCGCCGGTCGAAGAAGCGCCGCATCGGCCCGCCGCGCCGCCAGCTGATGCTGCGCGCGGTCATCAGGCGGATGACGTTGCCGGGAAGCAGCTGGATCAGCCCGATCCGCTCGAGCTTGAGCAGCGCGGGGACCAGCATCGTCTGGTCGATCCCGTAATCGGCCTCGATCCGATCGACAGTCCAGCCGCCGAGCGCGAGGTGGAAACAAAAGAGCGCCAGCGGTTCATCGACCAGCGCCTGTTCCTGCGCGTCAGTGAGCATGTCGGGCATCGCGGGCTGCGCCGCATCCGCAAGCCGCGCGAGTTCCAGAAAATTGATCCCGACCAGTTCGCAAATCTCGTCGATCCGCGCCAGCGTAAAGCTGCGCTGGGCAAAGGTGCGCCGAACGCTCGCGTGGCTGATCCCCAGCGCCTTCGCGACGTCGGCATAGGTCAACCCGCGTTCTTTGAGCACGCGTTTCAGAGCCTCGACCAGATAGATGCTCTGGGTATGCAATCGCTCCGCCGCCGTCATTTGGCCCACCTTTCG
The DNA here is from genome assembly GCF_058807415.1 of Sphingopyxis sp. GW821-FHT12C06. Lineage (NCBI taxonomy): Bacteria > Pseudomonadati > Pseudomonadota > Alphaproteobacteria > Sphingomonadales > Sphingopyxidaceae > Sphingopyxis > Sphingopyxis sp. GW821-FHT12C06. The sequence goes on from NZ_JBXAQR010000007.1 coordinate 65,636, forward strand.
TCCCCGTCACCATGCCCGCGGATCAATGCCGGCGCCATGCGATTATAGGACGGGTGCCTCCATCGCGCAGAAACTGTGGCAGAGCCGCGCATCGACAATGCGGTCGGGACATTCCGGGTCGAACCAGCGGTCGATCCGCGCCCAGTGATAGGGGTGCATCATATAGGGGCCCATTAACCCGCCGGCGTTGGCATATTCCTGTTCCCAGACGTGGGTCCATCGGCGCGCGCCCGTCACCGTGTCGGCGCGGCTGAGCTGCCAGTTGCGGATCGCGGGGATATAGTGCGGCATCATACGCGTCTCCGCCTCGAAGCGTTCGACCAGCGCAGGATCGGTGCCTTCGTCGACGCTGAGCAGCAACACACGATAGACGCCGTTGGCAAGCCCGGGATCTGACCGCCCGCCCGCCCCGCTCTGATAGACAACGCCATCAACCGAGGCGACTGCCGGAATGGCGAGCAGCGGCGCGAGTGCCACCTCGAAGCCCGCGCGCTGCACCGGATCGTCGAATATGAAATGTGCGATCAGATCCCCCCCGAAATGGCTGCCGGGCAGCGTGGGCACGACGAGCTGGCGACAGACGGAATGCGCCGCGGCCAGCGCACGAATATCATCGGCCAACGACGACGCGCTTGCGGGGTCGGCGAGAGTGACGAGTCTGATCAGTTTATACATCGCAGAGCCTTTCGATATCGGCGGGTGCAGACGCGAAGGAACGGCGGCGGCTGACCGCGCGCGCATCGACATCGGCCCACCAGGCGGCGACATCGGGGTCGTTGCCGCCGACAAAGCGCATCTGCCACCACGCCCCGGCACCGGCAAGCGACCAGCGAAAGGTCAGCATATTGGACTGATCGTCGAGCCACACCGGCGGGCTCACCAGAACTTGTTCGAGCGTCATCCCGCGCGCCCGCGCACCGGGGGCATAGCGCGCCAGATAGGCGTCGAGCAGCGCCTTGCCATCACCGGGCGCCGCGACGATCTCGTCGATCGCATGGATGATCGGCGTTGCCGCCGTGTCACCAGTCGTCATGGGAAGCCACCTCCAGGATGATTTTGCCGCGGACATGCCCGGCTTCGACGCGACGGTGCGCTTCTGCGGCTTCGGCGAGCGGCATGATCTCGATTGCGGGCGGCTTCACGCTACCTGCTGCGCAGAGCGCGACCAATCCGCCGAGATGCTGCGGCAGGCGCATGACCACTTCCATATTGGACAGGATGCTCACGCCGTTCGCCGCCGCGTGCGCAACGTCCTCAACGCTCGCTTGCGATATCAGCGTTGCGATCTCGACATAGCGACCGCCCGGCGCGACGACGTCGAGCGCGGACGGCAGCAAGCTATCGAGCCCGACCGCATCGAGGACAAGATCGACTCCGTCGGGTGCCCATTGCTGGATCGCCCGCGCGACATCGCCGGCGCGATAGTCAATGGCATGGTCGGCTCCGCATTCCATGACATAGGACAGGTTATCCGGGCCGCAGGTCGCCGCGACGCGCGCGCCGAGCGCATGCGCGATCTGAATGGCGATGCTCCCGACGCCGCCCGCCCCGCCGTTGATGAGGATGGTCTGACCAGCCTGCAAACCGCCGGCATCGACAAGGCCGCCATAGGCCGTCGTCCCCGCAACCGGCAGCGCCGCCGCCTGCGCAAACCCCCATCCGGTTGGCAGAGGAGCGAGAAAGGCCGCGTCGGCGATGCAATATTCGGCATAGGAACCATCGCGCCCCTGCCCCTGTTTCGACATACCGAAGACGCGGTCTCCCGGCGCGAAACCAGCGACGCCCTCGCCCACCGCCTCGACGATTCCGGAAAGGTCGAAACCAAGCACGAACGGAAAATGATACTGAATGAACGCCGACAACTTGCCAACGCGCGTTTTCCAGTCGGCGGGGTTCACCCCCGCGCAAGCAACCCGGACCAGCACTTCGCCGGAACCGGGGTCGGGCATGGGAAGATCGTCCCGGACAAGTTGTTCGGGGCCGCCGAACGCGTTGATCACCATCGCACGCATCGTCATTTTTTCCTCTCCGCCATTGCGGTTCGTGCGTGAGCTTAAGACGCGCGATGATCCTCCCACCTCCTCCAATTGGATCAATTCGCCCGTCGCCGGCGGTGCTACCACGCTCCCGACAAAGGAGAGGATCGACATGGGTATGTTCGCAGGCAAGGTCGCGCTGGTAACCGGCGGCGCTTCGGGGATTGGCGTCGCGGCGGCGCTCCGCTTTGCCGAAGAGGGCGCGGCGGTGGTAGTCGCCGACATCAACGAAGCCGGCGCCGAAACGATCGCCGCGGCAATCCGCGCCAAAGGTGGCCGCGCATGCGCGGTCCGTTGCGACGTCGCGAGCGAGGCCGACAATGGTGCGATGGTCGCGCTGGCCAAGAGTGCGTTCGGGCGGCTCGATGCGGCATTCCTCAATGCCGGCGCCTATGCGCAGACCGGCTTTGCCGAAGCCGACGCCGCGACCTTTGACACGATGGTCGCGATCAACCTCAAGGGCGCATGGATGGGATTGCAGGCCGTGCTGCCCGCGCTGGAACCCGGCGGCGCGGCCGTGGTGACCGCCTCGACATCGGGCATTACGGGTCTAGCGGTCGCCGCCGCCTATAGCGCCGCCAAGCATGGCGTGATCGGGCTCGTGCGGTCGAGTTCGCAGGCCTTTGCCGCGCGCGGGCTGCGCGTCAACGCGATCTGCCCCGGTCCGGTCGCCACCGCGATCCTCGGCGTGACCGAACAGCCGCCGCTGCAAGCCCCCGATGCGCTCGACGTCCCCGGCTATGCAGGAACGATGCAGCCGCAGCACATCGCCGAAATCGCGCTGTTTCTGGCGAGCCCGCGATCGGGCGCGATCAATGGGCAGGAAATTATCGCCGACGCCGGATTCCTCGCCTCCTATCCGCCAGTGCCGCAGTGATCCCGACGCCGTTCCTCAAGGGCGGCGATGCCGGGCTAGCCGCCCGAACCGCTGAGCTCGGTCATTCCGGCGTGGATCAGATGCACCAGCTGCGACTGACGCCGCGCGCCGGTCTTGGCGAAGATCGAGCGCAAATGCGTGCGCGCAGTGTTGTGCGCGATGCCCAGCCGGTCGGCGGCCTCGACCAGCGAGCCACCGCCGGCCAGCGCCGCCGCCAATATCGCCTCCATCCGCGTCAGCTGGAACAGGTCGCGGATCGCCTCGGGGTCGGGCGCGGCATCCTGTCCGGGGTCGCTGATGAACAAGGCCAGCGCGGCCCCCTTGCCGCCGCGCATGAACGCCGGGGTCGTCACCGCCTTGGCAACGACGCCCAGATCGCGCTGACCCGAGGGGCGTTCAATACGGAACCGCTGCGGCGGCGAGGCCGCGGGATCGGCCTGCCCCTTGAGCAATTTGAGCAATTTTTCGAGCGTGCGGTGCGCGTCGCCCGCCGCGAGACGGAGCCGACCGCCCGCGAGAACCAAACCATCGCCGCCCGTAAGCAGCCGCTCAGCGACCGCATTGGCGCGCATCACCTTGCCGTCATGGTCGAGGATGATCGCCGCGACCCCCATTTGCTCAACGACGCCGCGATAGACGCCGTCTTCGGCGCCCGAGGCTTGCAGCCGTTCGAACAGGCGGATCGCGTCGCGCAGATGCGGCACGATTTCCTGCAAGGAGTCGCGCTCGGCGCTCCCGAAATCGTTGCGACTGTTGTCACGCATCACGCGCAGCCGCGCCTCGAACCCGCTGTCGAAACGCAGGTCGACGCCAAGAATCTGGTCGCCGCCTGCAGCTTCGAGAAAATCGCGCCAAAAATCGCTCACACGTGCCGCGCCCTGCACGAAATCGGTGAAGGACGTCACTTGTCCTTCGGGCAGGCCTTGAAAGGGATCGCTTGCGAAGTAGCTTTCGGCATAATCTTCGCTGGTTTGCGGATCGGCGTCGGGGGTGACGATCGTCCCGGGCTTGCCAGTCCCCGGCATTGTCAGGATGAGCGTCGCATAGCTTCCGTCGAGATAAAGCGCGAGACGGCGCAGGAAATCCTCCCACGGCACATCGGCGAGCAGGCCGCCGAACAGGTCGCTCAGCAGCTTCGAAAATCCTGCGGTTGTGCCGCCTTGTCTCACCGCTGCCCTCTCATTTCCACGCATCCCATCCCACAAACAGAAAGGCTTTGCCATGCCCATTGATCCCGCACTCGCACCGTTGCTCGACATGATGAGCGCATTGCCGCACATGAACCCGCCGTTCGACGTCGCCGCGCTGCGGCTGGGCGACGAACAGCCGATGCCGGTGCCCAAGGCCGAGGTCGCAGAGGTCCGCGACGTGACGCTCGACACCAGCACGGGGCCAGTGTCGGCGCGCCTCTATCACCCGCAGCCGGGCGCGGCGCTGCCGCTGCTCGTCTTCCTCCATGGCGGCGGCTGGGTGTTCGGGACGATCGAGACCCATGATCCGCTGTGCCGCGCGATCGCTGCGGCGGCCGAGATTGCAGTGCTTTCGATCGACTATCCGCGGTCGCCCGAGCATCGCTACCCGGCCGCGCTCGATACCGTTCGCGCCGCCATTGTCTCGGCGGTCGCGCAGGCCGACGTGCTCGGCATCGACGCTAGCCGGATCGCGGTCGGCGGCGACAGTGCGGGCGGCAATTTGTCCGCCGCACTGTGCCTTGCGACGCGCGATGCCGGCGGCCCGGCAATCGCCCACCAATTGCTCCTGTATCCCGTCATCGACAATGATTTCACCCGCTCCTCTTATGCCGAGAACGCGACCGGCTACATGTTGAGCAGCGAGATGATGCAATGGTTCTGGGCGCAATATCTGGGCGACCAGGCAGCCGACGCACTGTCGGCGCCGATCCGCGCCGACAGCCTCGCAGGCTTGCCGTCGGCGACCGTCATCACTGCCGAATTTGACCCGCTGCGCGACGAAGGCGCCGCCTATGCCGCCCGACTGAAGGCCGATGGCGTCGCGGTGACGCATAATCATGTCCCCGGTGTGATCCACGGCTTTGCCAGCATGCTCGGCATGTTACCGCAGGCCGACGTCGCGGTCGGCACCGCCGCGCGCGGCTTGCGCGCCGCGTTCGGGATGGCCCCGGCCGCGTAATCGGATGACCGGGGTCTGTGCTTTGGCGTCAGACCCCGTAACCGCCCGCGACCGCAATTTGCTGCCCGGTGACATAGGCGGCTTTCGACGAAGCAAGGAAGACAGCGGCATGACCGATTTCCTCGGGATGACCCCAACGTTTGATCGCGAGATTCTTGTGCACCTCGGTCGTCCAGGCGTCGTCGAAAACGCCCTGTTTCGAAAGCTCGAGAAACATGCCCGCCTCGATCACCCCGACGAGGATGGAGTTGGCGCGAATACCGTGCTTGCCCTCCTCGCGTGCGATTCCCTTCACCAACGCCTCGTTCGCTGCCTTGGGCGCAACCGAAAGCCCGTCCTTGTCGGGCCAGCGCAGAGCGCCCGCCGAACCGAGATGGACGAACGAGCCCCCGCCCTGTTCGCGCATGTGCGGGACGAGCAGCCGCGTGGCGTTGAAAAAGCCATGGACCTCGACGTCGATTGCGCGGCGCCATTGTTCGGGCGTCGTGTCGGCAAGGTGGACCTGCGCGACGAGCGGCCCGGCGCCCCACAGCATCGTGTGGATGCGGCCGTGAGTGGCAATGGCGTCCGCAATCGCGGCGGCCAGCGCCGCATCGTCGGTGACGTCACACTGGTGCAGACTCGCCTTGCGCCCTGTCGCCTCAATGACCTTGGCCAGCGCCTCGGCCTCCGCATGTTTCGAGCGCCACATGATCGCTACGTCGCTTCCCGCCGCCGCAAATTCGCCCGCGACGGCAGCGCCGATACCACCTGTGGCGCCGAAAATCAGCGTCGTGCCCTTGGGGAATTGTGTTTGATCGGTCATGGCCATCCTCCTGAACCTGGAACTTCTTGTATGACGCTATCATTTTTGCAATGAAATATGCAAATGCGCTGAAATTTTCATGTTTTGCAACGCAAAGCATAGTTTATGAATCGCCATTCCTTGGCGGCACACAATTTGGAATGAAGGAAATCCCATGAGTAGACTTACAGACAAGGTCGCGATCATCACCGGTGCAGCACAGGGTATGGGCGCGGCGACCGCACGGCTGTTCGCGGCCGAAGGCGCCAAGGTCGTGCTGTGCGACGTGATCGAGGACAAGGGCCAGGCGCTCGCCGCCGAGATCGGCGATGCCGCCATCTTCCAGAAACTCGACGTGCGATCGGACGGCGAATGGGAAGCTGCGGTCGCCGCCGCCATCCAGCACTTCGGCAAGCTCGACATATTGGTCAACAATGCCGCGGTCGTGCATTTCAGCCCGATCGAGGCGATGCCCGCCGAGGATATCGAGCGCGTGCTGGCGATCAATGTGATGGGAACGATGCTCGGCGCCAAATATGCATCGCGCGAAATGGTGAAGGTCGGCCGCGGCGTCATCGTCAACATCTCTTCGGTCGACGGGCTGCGCGGCTGCAATGGTCTGTCGGCCTATACCGCCAGCAAATGGGCAGTGCGCGGGCTGTCGAAGTCGCTCGCGCTCGAACTCGGCCCGCGCGGAATTCGTGTCTGCACCGTCCACCCCGGCGGCGTGAACACCCAGATGGGCAACCCCGGCGGTCTGACCGGCGACGCGCTCAACGTCGGCTATGAGCGCGTGCCCTTGCAGCGCATCGGCGAGCCCGAGGAAATTGCGCGCGCGACCCTGTTCATCGCATCGGACGAGGCCAGCTATATCAGCGGCGCCGAACTCGCGGTCGATGGCGGCTGGTCGGCGGGCTATTATCAAACGATGCTGCCGGGCGCGCCCGACAGCCTGACCGGATCGCTGTAACGATGGCCGACATCGAAACCCGCATCGCGCGGCTGGAAGCCGAAAGCGACATCCGCCGCCTGAAGGCGCGCTATCTGAACGCCTGCGACGCCAAGGATGTCGCCGCGATCCGCGCCTGCTTCACCGCGGACGCGGTGATCGATTTCCCGCCGATCGGCGAATTCGACGTCGACGGGTTGATCGGCATATTCACGCAAATGGCGGTGAGCACGCCGATCACGGACGTCCACCAGGGGCATAATGGCGAGATCGAAGTCGACGGCGACGACGCGACGGCGCGGTGGAACCTCGGCTTTGCGACCTATGACCCGCGCGAGCGGAGCTTTCGCCTGCTCGCGAGCTTCTATCACGACCGCTATCGCCACACCGCCGAGGGTTGGAGGATCTGCTACACCCGTTCCGAGCCGCGCGCGGTCGTCGATGGCAAATTGGCGGAAGACGGAATCAAAGCCGATTGGGTCGCCGGATAGGGCGGCCCGACCGGGCCCCGTTCAATCGATCAGCGCGCACCAGCGATAGTCGTGCTTGATGAAATTCTGCCCCAGGCTGTAATTGACCCGCCGGACCCCGGGAATCTTGTCGATCGTCTGATGGAGAAAATCGGTCAACTGATTGCCATTTTCCACCAGCGTCATCGCCAGCACATCGGCGCGTCCCAGCGTGGTGGCGACAAAGCCGATTTCGGGTAAGCGCGCGAGGCTTTCGGCGACATTTTCGATGTCCGCCGCAGTATCGGCCTCGACCCACAGATAGGCGAGGATCGGATTCCGGAGCCGATTGGCGTTGGTCACCGCCGCGACGCGGATGACCTTGTTGTCGAGCAGGCGCTTCAGCCGCGACCGGATCGTCCCTTCGGTCAGGTCGAATTCTCGGCCGATCTCCCGGTTCGAAACCCGCGCATCGTGGCCCAGCCGCTCGATGATCTTGTGATCGAGCTCGTCGAGGTTGATCTTGCCAGTCATAGCGGGGCCCATTCGGGATTATATTTGAGGACTTTGAGCGCGAGGCTCGGAAAGATGCGTTCGACCCCGTGGATCTTGGCGATCACGCCGGTCAAAAGATGCTGCATCTCTTCCAGCGTTTCGGCGACGACCTGGATTTCCAGATCATGGGTGCCAATCGCGACATTGACGGTGATGACGCGCTCCAGCTCGGCGATCTCCGCGCCGACATCGCCAGCGGGACGGCCCTTCACCTGAACCCCGACGGGGGCCAGATAGCCAAAACCCATCGCCGACAGGTCGCGCATCGCAACGACGCGCACCATCCGCGCATCCTCAAGCCGGCGCAGCCGCGTCCGCACCGTCGCTTCATTGAGGCCCATCTCGCGCGCGATGTCGCGGTTGGCGATCCGGCCGTTCTTGCGCAGTTCGGCAATGATCTGCTCATCAACTTCATCGAGCGTCGGCAGGTCTTCGCCCTGATCGGCATTTGCTGCCTTGCCGCGCGTTCGCTTCCCGGCCCTGGTCGCGGTTCGCAACGCCTTTTCTCCCCAATTCGCCTCAGGCTTCTCTCGCGAAGCACAGACCGCATCGCCGCGGCGCTGTCAACGCCGCGTCACATCGCTGCGGCATCGCGCATATTGGCTGGATTCCAATAAGCCCGCATCTCGGTAACCTTACCCTCGGCGTCGAATTTAAAGGTGTCGATCACCGCGATCTCCTTGGGCCCGCCAAAATCGACAAGGACCGTGAAAGCAAAGGCCGCATAGTCGCCGCCGGTGCGCACGGGCCCGTCGAGGCGAAGCTTGGCATTCGCCTGCATCGATGCCGAATAAAAAGCATGGATCGCATCGCGACCGCGGTGAATCGGAGTGCCGATCGGATCTTCGACCGTCGCATCGGTGGCATAGAGATCGGCCGCCATCGCGACGTCATTCTTGTCGAACGCCTCGACATAGCGTTCGACGACACGGACCATTTCGTCATGGCTGGGCATAGGATATCTCTCCAGGGATGCGGAAAAGGACGCGGTGCAAAACACGCCGGATGGTTATTGCGGAATTCGCTATTCCCCTTCACATTGCGTGTTTGCGTATTTATTTTTTCAAATTGATACGATATTGATAATGAAAGTCCATAAAAAATCGAAATATGCATGAGCTCGATGAAAGCAACGCCGAGCATCGTCGAGGAAGCCCGTATGGCGAACCGTCCTTTCCTGTCCCGGAGAATATTAGCATGACCGACAATCTATCCCCCTCGCTCGGCACTCCCGCGACCGCTGTGATCGTCACCGGCGGCGCATCGGGAATCGGGCTCGCCTCGGCGCAGGCGCTGGCGGCGGTTGGGCGCAGCGTCGCGCTTTGGGATATCGATACCGCGAAAGCCGAAGCGCAGGCCAGCGCGATCGCCGAGCGGTTCGGCGTGAAAGCGCTGGCGGTCGGGGTCGACCTTTCCGATCTTGCCACCTATCCTGCCGCGATCACAACGAGCCGCGCGACGCTTGGCCCGATCGGCGGCCTCGTCCACGCTGCGGGCATTGTCGACATGGGCTCGCTTGAAGGGATTACGGCGGAAAGCTGGGACGCCGGGATCAACACGCACCTGCGCCCACTCGCCCTCCTGACGCAGCAGCTTTACGATGATTTCGCGGCCAACCCCGGTTCCGCCGTCGTCGCGATTGCGTCGATCAATGCGACGCTCGGCAATGCGATCAACCCGATCTACAGCGCCGCAAAGGGCGGGATGCTGTCGCTCGTGCGCTCGCTCGCCGATCGACTGGCGCGCGACAATATCCGCATCAACGCGGTCTCGCCGGGCCAGATCCTGACCGCAATGACGAAGCCCGCCGTCGACAATCTGCCCGAGGGCTGGTTCGAACGCCGTATTTTGCTTGAACGGCTGGGCGCGGCCGACGAGGTCGGGCGTGTCGTTCGCTTCCTGCTGTCCAACGAAGCCAGCTATATCACCGCCGCCGAAATCGTCGTCGACGGCGGCAACATCTCATCGCAGCGCCAATAAGGGGCGTCGCCGCGCGCCCTCAAGCGGCGACCTCGGCCTTCACCATGTCGAAGTCGCCGAAATCGGGCGCCGCCATCACTTCGGCAAAGCGGCCATAGCTCCACGGCCAGGTCATCGGCACGCCGTCCTTGCCCAGATACCAGCTCGAACAGCCTGAGGCGAAGATCGTCCCCTTGGCGGCCGCGATGCGAGCCATTTCATAGCGCGCCATCGCGTCGCCGCTCACCGAAATCCCGGCGCATTCGCCCGTCGCTACCTTGTCGAGCAACTGCTCGATATAGCCCCATTGGCGTTCGGCGACGTCTATCAGCGAGAAGTTGCCGACGGGTCCGGTTGGGCCATTGAGGAAAAAAAAGTTCGGGAAATCAGGCAGCGAGATCGCGTTGTAAGCGGTCGCATGCTTGCGCCAGACATCGTCGAGCGCAACCCCGTCGCGCCCGGTGACGACCGCCGGACGAATGAAGCGGTCGCTGTGGAAACCCGTGGCGAGGATGATGAGGTCTAGTTCGTGCAGCACGCCATCCATGGTGCGGATACCCTCGGCCTCAATCCGGTCGATCCCCTCTATGACGATGTCGACGTCGTGCTGCTGGACCACCTGATAATAGTCGGGCGAGAAGATCAGCCGCTTGCACGCCGCGCGGTAGTCGGGACGGAGCTTCTCGCGCAGGACCGGATCGACGACTCCCTGTTCGAGATAGCCCAGTACCATCGCTTCGATGAACTGCATTTCGTCTGAATCGGGCCGGATGATGCCTTCGGTGAAACGCAGCACATTGGCGAGATATTCTTCGTCATAACGGATCGCATCGATCAACGCCGGGTCGCGGCGAAAGGCTTCGCGCTGCGCCTCGTCATAAGGCTCGTTGAGCACCGGCATGATCCATTGCGGCGAGCGCTGGAAATGGCTGAGCGCGCCCGCACGGCCGCCGAGTGCGGAGACCAGTTGCACCCCCGTCGAGCCATTGCCGACGACGCCGATGCGTCGCCCGTCAAGCGGGGTCGCCTCGTCCCAGCGCGCGCTGTGCGCGATGGTCCCGGCAAAGCTGTCGAGCCCCTCAATATCGGGCATACGCGGATGGTGGAGCACGCCGGTCGCGGTAATGACGACATCGGCCTCGCAATTCATCCCCGCCTTGGTCGTGATCTGCCAGACGCCGCCTTCATAGGTGCAGCTGTCGACCTCCTGCCCGAAGTGCGCGATTTCGTGCAGCCGGTAATCGGCGGTCACCTTTTCGAAGTAATCCTGAATCTCCGGCCCGGGGGCGAGATAGCTGCTCCATTCGGCATTGGGCGCAAAGCTGTAAGTATAGGCGTGCGCAGGAACGTCGCAGTTGAGCCCCGGATAACGGTTCTCGCGCCATGTGCCGCCGACGGTCTTTGCCTTTTCGAGCAGCGTGACGTTGCGACAGCCCTTTTCGCGCAGGCTGATCGCGGCCAATATGCCCGACATGCCAGCCCCGATGACGACATATCGCAGGTCCAAATTGCGTTGCATGGGCGATCCACTCCATTTCCTGTTTTGCATTGCCCCCTCCCTAAGACCGCGGCCGGATGCCCACATCACTCAAATGGATGAATTCGGAAAAGTGGGCCGGAAGTGCGATCATCCTGTTCGAGATACTGGACCTTTGGTCGAAAATTGGCATTGAGCTATGGCCTCCCCCGCCCCTTGCGGGAGCCGACGTCGACTTTTTTTCCTGCAAGGAACAGCATTGCCCCAGAGTTCATCGCCCGAAGCATCTGTCCTGCCCGCTGCGGTGTTTGTCCAACAAGATGACGTGTGGCACCCCAGCATCCTGTCGAGCGGCCCGTGGGACCCGCGTGCGCAGCATGGCGGTGCGCCCGGCGCGCTCTTCGCGCACCTTGCCGAGGCCGCCGTTCCCGGCCCCGAATGGCAGTTGTCGCGCCTGAGCATCGAGCTGATCAAGCCAGTGCCAGTCGCACCGCTCGCGGTCCGCCAGGACATCCACGCCGGGCGCTCCACGATGCGCATCACGATCGATTTGATGGCGGAAGATATGCTGGTGGCCCGCGCCCATGCGTTGCTTGTGCGCGGCCAGCCCTTTGCGCTGCCGCCGGAACTGCCCGGCTGGTCACCCGCTCAATTGCTGCCGCCGCCCGCCGACTGCCACGAGCCGCTTTTTATCCCGGGCATGGCGAAGAGCACCTCCTTTTATCACACCGCGATGGAGCATCGCGTCGCGCAGGGCGACACCTCCCGGCCGGGGTCCGCTGCCGTTTGGTTCCGTCTCAAGGCTCCGCTGATTCAGGGCCAGCCCACATCGCCGGCGATGCGCGCAGTTGCCGCCGCCGATTTCGGAAGCGGCGTCAGCTGGGTGCTGTCAGCGGAGCGCTATCTCTTTGCCAATGCCGACCTCAACCTGCACCTGCATCGCCCGGCTGAGGGCGAATGGATCGGACTGTTGTCCGAAACCCAGGCGCATGGCGGCGGCGTCGGCACCGCATTGTCGCGCCTGTACGATAAGCACGGCCCGATCGGCGTTGCGACGCAGACGCTGGTGCTGCGAGAACGGGCGCCGGTACGCTAAATCGGTCGCCATCGACGGGAGTTTCAGGGAGAAACGGAATGTTGGTTAAATGAGCGCACCCCCAACGACACGGCTCGATGTGACCGCAGAGGAGACGGCGGCGATAATCGCCGCCGTTCGCAACGCCGACCTTTCGCTCCTCAGCCCGATGCATCGCATCGCCGGCCCCGAACATATTGCGGGGCTGATCACCCTGCTGTCCGACCCCGCAGTCTCCGACCCCATTTATGACCTGCGCCGGCCGTTCACCCATGATGTGATCGCAGGCTGGATTTCGGATGCACGCGACAAGCAGGCACGCGGCGAAGCGTTGTTGGCGGTGACAGTCGATGACCAGGACGCCGTAGCGGGCTATTCCTATTTCACCATCTGGCCCGAACGTTCGGCGGCCGAACTCGCCGGCGCGCAACGCGCCGATGCGCAAGGTCAGGGCCGTGGGAAGGTGGGCGCCGCGCGCAGCTTTGGATGGATGTTCGAACATCTGGGGGTTCGGCTGATCGGCCTCACCGCCGCCAGCGACAATGTCCGATCGGCGCGCGTGATCGAAGCCGCCGGCTTCGTGCCCCGAGGCGAACGACAAAGCGTCCGGGCCGACGGATCGACGCGACTGTCGCTCTATTGGGAACTCACCCGCGACCAGTGGCGAAACATGTCGCAAACCATGATGTGAGCTGCCTAAAACTGTCCCGCTTGGGCGAGCCGGGCGGTCAAAGGCTGGGCCTCCAACATGATGATGGCGCCGCCAGACGATTTTCAGCCGCCTGTTTCCAATATGTTAACATGCTGAAGGCGATGTTTACTATCGTCATGAAACGAATCCTCATCCCGCCGCGGCAGATTCGGCAGCATGAGAAAAAACGCCCATCTTGCCGCTGGCCAATCGCGATGGTTTCCCGTCTCGATAGCACTTGTCGCCGCGCTACTCGTGCCGTCGGCCGCACAGGCGTCGCCAGCGGCGTTCGACGCAGAGTCCGAGGCCCCATGCACGGCCGTATCCAGCACCGCGGCATGGACCCGGCCCGATGTGTCGCGCATCATTCTGGGTGGCGCTCCCAGCGCGCTGGACCGCATTCGCGAGACCCAGCAGGATAGCCCCGCCACCGAACCGGCATCGCGCCGCATGCCCGTGCCCGTCACCGCCGGCCTGGGCAATTTCCCGGTCCGCATGACGCTGGAGCCCGCAAGCCGCGCGCCGGTCGCACTCACACCGCGCGGCGCCGGTAATTGTTCATCGGAAGGTTTGTTCCCGAACGGCAATCCGCCGTCGATCTTCGACAATGTCCCGGACAGCGGCGGCGCTTATGATCCGGATGCCGAACTGGGCACCCGGGCGATTCCGGTCAAGCGGACCCGCTTTGACGATCGCTGGGATCGGGTTCGCCGCGCTGCGCCCGCAGGGCTGATGCAGACGCAGTTGCGCCGCGCCAATGCGACATCAAACCTCAGCGAACGCGACCTGTTGGCGCGCGTCAATCAATGGGTCAATCAGCAGATCACCTATGTCAACGACGACCGCAATTATCGTCAGAGCGATTTCTGGGCGACCGCCGAACAGACGATCGCGCGGGGCAGCGGCGACTGCGAGGATTATGCGATCCTGAAAATGCAGTTGCTGCGCGCCGCCGGCGTCAACCCTGACCGGATGAAGCTCGTCCTGCTACGCGATCTCGCGGCCAACGCCGATCACGCCTTCCTGCTCGTGCAAACGGCGGAGGGGAAGGTCGTTCTCGATAATATGACCGACCGCGTTTATGACGGTAGCAACCCCAATTCGGTGCGTCCGGTCCTGTCGTTCAGCGAAAATCGGCGCTGGGTGCATGCCTATCGCGGATCGCAGCCGTCGCCGAACCTGGCTTCGCTACCGGCATCGGGGAAAGGCGTCGCGCTAGCGCTGAACGATCAGCGTTCGGTCAATGCCGAACCGCTGACCTTCAAGACCGGCTTCAGCAAATAGCTGAGCACGGATTTTTTTCCGGTCACGATTTCAACATCACACATCATCCCCGGCGTGATCGGCAGGCGCCGGCCGTTTGACGTCAGATAGGCATTGCTCGTCTCGACCACGACGGTGAAATAGGCCTGCCGTTCGACCTCGTCATAAATGCTGTCGGCCGAGACGCGGACAACCCGACCCTTCAGCCCGCCATAGATGGAGAAATCATAGGCGGTGACTTTGACGTTGGCGGGGTCACCGACCTTGATGAAGGCAATATCGCGCGGCGTCACGCGCGTTTCGATCAGCAATTTGTCGCCCAGCGGCACGACCTGCATGATCTTCTCGCCCGCGTTCACATATCCGCCGACGGTGTTGACGAGCAGGTCGTTGATGACACCGCGTGTCGGCGAGCGAATTTCGGATCGCGCGAGCCGGCCTTCGGCGCCGCGGATTGTTTCCTGGTTGACCGCCATCTTGGTCGTCAGCTGACTGCGCTCATTCAGCGCTTCCTGCTGGAAGTCGAACCGTGCGCGCGACACTTCGGCGCCCGCTTCGCGTACCGCAGCCTGCGATCGCGAAATCGCCTGCCGGGCAGCGGCGAGCCGGCCCTGAATATCAACAACCTCGCGCTGCGCGGAAAGCAGCTCGGTTTGCGGCACGACGCCCTTTGCCGCGAGCGGCGCGAGCATATCGACCTGCTGGCGTGCGAGACGCAGGCTGCTTTCGAGCGAGGAGGCGGTCGCCTGTGCTTCGCCCATGTCACGGCGGCGCTGCTCGACCCCGGCGGACAGCGCGGCGAGCTGGCTTTGCAGCGAAGATCGGCGCACTTGAGCAAGCCGCATTTCGTCGCCGCAGCTCTCGCCGGTGCATCCGGCCCCGCCGCCGCCTTCGCTGGCGAGACGCGCGGCGCGCTGACCCAGTCGCTCATTCTCGGTTTCGAGCTGGCCGAGTTCGGACTGCGACGATGTATTGTCGAGTCGAACGAGTAGCTGCCCCTTTTTCACCGTCTGGCCCGACCGGACGAGGATTTCGCGGATCGTCGACGGTTCGGCGGACTGGATGATCTGGACCTTGGACGACGGGATCACGCGCCCCTGCCCGCGCGTCACCTCGTCGACGCGGGCGATGCTCGCCCACAGCAGGAACAGGACAAAACCGGCGGCGGCTGCCACCATAATCTGTTCGCTGCCGCGCAAGCGCTGCCAGAATTTCAACATGAAAACGCGCCTCTATTTGTCACTCTGGGGCTCGGATACGGTCGGCGTCCCCTGCTGGGTCGTCAAGCTGTCGAACCGCGATTTGCTCTGCGTCGGATCGGGAATATTGGGAACCCAACCCTTGGTCACATCGACACGTCCGCCAACGTCGGTGTCGGTGCGGCGGTCCGTCGGGTCGCGAACCGGGGCGATCGCATCGATCGGAACGATGTCGCCCGGCAAGCCTTCGGTCGCCGCGCCGCCATGATAGAGCTGACTGAACGCCGGAATCCATTCCGCACCTGCATAAGCATCCGAAAATGCCCGGGGCTTCCCCCACGAACCCGGCCAGCGATAGAAGATATGCGCGCCAATCTGTTCGATCTTGGTCAGTTTGGGCGCCCAGCGTGGCAGGACATAATTGGCGTGATAATGCGTCGCCATGCCGACGCTCGTTTCGACATGGCCGCTCAGCGCGGCGCGAGCGATCGCTGCGGCGCGGCGCCAAAGCGCCGGCACCGGCGGGCGGCTCATCGCGCCGTCGCAAGCGAAGCTGAACTGACAGCCGGGGCGCGAACTGCCCTGATAGATCACGCCGCAAACAGTGTTGGGATAGGCCGGGTGCCGCATCCGGTTAAGGATCACCTGCGCAACGGCGGCCTTGCCGGCATCGGGTTCGGTCGCGGCTTCATAATAGATGGCCTGCGTCAGGCAGAGTTGCGCATTGGTCGCCTGAACCTGCGAGAGCATCGGCATGATGAACGGGCGTGCCGCTTCGACCGGCAGGGTCGAAATCGGGAGCAAGGCATTGCCGGCGACGGCATCGGCGCCCTCGGCCGTCGGAACAACCGAATCCGTCTCGGTTTCGGTGATGAGCTTCGCGATCGCCTTTTGTTTGGCGGCCTTGGCCTTCACGGACGGATCGGCGGACCAGCTGGCGACCAGATTTTCGAAAACGCGCGCAAGCCTGTCATTGGTCGAGGCGAAAAGGAGCATCGCCGCCGCGAGTGCAAGGGCGAGCAAAACCAGCATCAATTTCTTCGAAGACCGCGGCGGTAGTACGTCCGGGTCCACCCACGGCGCTTCAGTCACAGTGGCGCGGTCGTCTGCGATGTTGAGTTCGACTCTCATGACGCAGGTTCCTTGGTCGTCGACCGCGCCAGGATTTCAGCGCGCGGGCCATCCGCCATGATCCGTCCGCCATCGATGACGATGATGCGATCGCACATCTGCAAAATCGCTTCGCGATGAGTAGCGATAATCACCGTCTGCGACGCCGGCACGGCATCCTTGAGTGCGGAGATGAAGAGCCGCTCGCTTTGCGTGTCCATCGCACCCGTCGGCTCGTCAAGAAACAGCAGGCGCGAGGGTGATGCGAGCGCGCGTGCGATAGCGAGAAAACCACGCTGGCCGCCCGACAGCTGGCTACCGCGTTCGCCAGTGCCACGGTCGAGGCCGGTCTCGTCCCGGCCCATAAACCGGTCGGCACCGATCGACTGCAGCGTGGCCATCAGATCGGCGTCAGACGCCGACGGCGCGCAATATTGCATATTCTGCTTGATCGAACCGCTGAACAGGACCGCATCCTGCCCGACGAAGCGAAATTGCGAGCGCAAATAGATGGGCGAATATTGGCGGCTGTCGAGGCCGTCGATGAAGATATTGCCGGTTTCCGGCGCGTAGAGCCCGCACAACAGTCGCCCCAGCGTCGACTTCCCCGATGCGACCCGGCCGACAATCGCGATCCTCTCCCCGGCATCGATCGTCAGATTGATGTCCGTCAGCGACGGCGCCGATGCGCCGGGGTAAGTGAAAGACACGCCCTCGACGACGGTATGCCCCTTATCGATCGTCAGGTTCAGCGTGCTGCTGCCCATGCGGCGTTCGTCGTCGGCCTCGATCATCTGCTGGATGCTGGCCATCGTCGTCCATGCCTGACGCCCGCGCGTCATCAGGAAGGCGAGTTGCCCGATCGGTGCCATCGAACGCCCCGCCAGCATGACGATGGCGATGATCGCGCCCATCGAAATCTTGCCGGAATCGAACAAATAGAAACCACCCACCACGAGGGCGAGGCTCGAAAACTGCTGTGCCCATGTCGCAAGATTGATCGCGGCGGCGCCCGTCCGGCGCATACTGGCCTGCGTCCGTGCGCTTGTGTCGACCATCCGGCGCCACTGGCCCAGAATCTGTCCTTCGGCCGCGCAACTCTTGATCGTTTCGGTTCCCCCGATCGCTTCGACCAGCATCGAATGCTGGATGCTGGAATCGGCCTGATTGTCGAGCGAGGCCTGCACCATCTGCCGTTGCAGGAAGTAACCGGCGACCCCCATCACCACGATGATCGACAGCGGAATCAGCGCCAACCATCCCGCGAGAACCGAAATCATGATGAGGAACAGGAAGAGGAAGACAACATCGACCAGAAGAACGATCGTGGTCGAGGCGAAGAAATCGCGAACGGATTCAAATTCGGACACCCGCCGCGCGAGCATTCCGGTGCTGCCGCGGCGATCCGCGAGCGGCATGTTCAGCACCTTCGAGAAGATTTTTTCCGACAATTTGACATCGAGTTCGCGGCCCAGGTCATCAAGCAGCGTCGCGCGCGCGAGGCGCAGTGCAAATTCGACAGCAAAGGCGAGCAACGCCCCCACCGCAAGAACCCAAAGGCTGGAAACCGCCTTGTTGGGGATCACGCGATCATAAACGTTCATCGTGAACAACGGCAGGGCGAAACCGAGCAGGTTGATCATCAGCGCTGCGCCGAGAACCGGATAGAAAGAGCGGCGTATCCGCCGGATTTCGCTCCAAAACCAGTGGCGCTTTGCGGTTTCGTCCCACGGCCGCTCTTCGGTGCGGATCGCGGTGGGATCGGCGGTAACGGCGATAGCCTGCCCCGCATAACTTTCTTCTAGCGCGTCCTCGTCGGCCCAGACTGGCGCGTCGGAACCCGGTTCCCAGACCAGATATTGATCACCCTGCATCTCGAGCAGGACCGCACAGCGTTTTTCCTTCTGGCGGATAATCACCGGCAGGTCGCGCGCCATATTTCTTATCTTGCGCGCGCGCAGCCGTTCATTGTTGATGAAGCACAGGTCCAGCGCCGCTTCGGCTTGATGGAAGGGCAAAAAGCCCCTCTCGTCACGGGCCAGTGCCGACAGCGCCCCGCGCTGAAAATTCTGGCCGAAATGTTGCGCGACAAAGAGAATACAGGCGATCAATGGATCGTCCATACTCTCCTTGCCTATACGCGCCACTGAGGATTGATTCCGTGTCATCTTGATGTTTTCTTTTTAGAATCAAACCTGTGAACAAATTATTGAGGATAGCGGCGGCGCTGTAGTTCCGCCGGAGCCGGCGGACCATAGTTGACCTTCTCACGCGCATAGACGCGGCGCGATTCCGGGGCGGTCAGGTTGAACGCCTCGAGAAAGCTGTTGGTCGAAGCCAACACCTGATAGGTTGCGAACAGCTCCGAGAAACGCGCCGTTTCCGCCCGCACCTGGACGTTGAAGCGCGTATTCTGCGCATCGAGCACATCGAGCAGCGAGCGACGACCTACCGAAAATTGCTGGCGATAGGAGACCAGCAGGTCATCGGTTGCCTTGCTTTGATCGACCAGGTCGCGGAATACCGCAGTCTGAGTTTCGCGGCTATTCCATGCGCGACGCGTGTCGGCTTCGGCATCGCGCTCGGTTTCATGCAGGCGGAACCGGCTTTCGCTCGCCCTGCGGACCATCTCCTGATATTTCGCGCGGTTGATCCCGCCATCGAAAATATCCCAGCGCATGACAACACGCCCCTGAAGGTCGTTGGTCTCGCCGCGGAAAGCGTCGATATCGTCACCGACCCGGCCGGTCAGTTCGAGCCCGACCGTCGGAAAAAAATCGCCCTTCGCTTTCGCCGCATCGGCATTGGACGCATCGACATCAGCCTGCGCCTCCAGCACCTTCGGATGCTTCGTCCGGGTCAGCCCGACGGCTTCGCTCAGGCTGGCCGGAAGTTTTTCCGTCATCGCCGGCGGCATTTGCACTTCATCAACTTCCAACCCGCTCAGCGCGAGCAGTTCGATTTTCGCGTTTGCCAGCGCTTCCCGGGCTTCCGTCACACGGACGCTTGCCGCCTTGGCGCGCTCCTGGGACTGTTGCAAATCGGCGACGCTGATCGAGCCAGCGGTCACACCGCTCGACAAGTCCGACACCAGGCTGTTGTGGAAGGTCAAATTGTCTTCGGCCGCCGCGACGACCCGCTGTTGCAACAGGACATCGAGATATTGCCGGGCGGTTTGCAGGGCAATGAATTCGGACCGTTCGAGGACGCGCAACGCCGCACCATCGACCCGCGCAGCCTGGCGCAGCTTTTCGCCACGCCGACGACCGAAATCGATCAGCGTCTGTTCGGCGCGAATCGACGCTTCGAGTGGGTAAAGCTCGTCGTTCGCGATGCCCAGACTACGGCGGGTCGCATTTTCGAGCCGCCTGATCCCTGCCGACATTTCGAGCGTGACCCTTGGCATATACAGGCCCTTCGCCTGCTCGAGTTCGAACTCGATCGCCTGCTTGTTCATTTCGGCCTGGTTGATCTGCGGATTGGAATCAATCGCGACCGCCATGGCGTTCTGCATGGAGACGGGCTCGGCAAAAGCCGAGCTTGCGAAAAGGGATATGGCGATGGCCGAGGCAAGGCCGGTCCCCTTGAGTTGCGGTTTCATCAACGTTCCCCCATTCCATTCACTCTGACTTCGACACGCCGGTTCGCTGGCGTTCGTTCACCATCCAATGTTTCGACCCGAAGATCCTTCTCGCCGCGTCCCGACACGGCGATCGTGTCGGCCGGGATTCCCGCAGCGCCCATCATGTCGGCGATCACCCGCGCACGCGCGACGGACAGCTTGTCATTATAGGCGTCGGAGCCCGACCGGTCGGTGTGCCCGACCACGGTGAATGCGGTCCAGCCGCAGCGGGCGCGGTTGTCGGCCATGAAAGTGACCGACTGGCCGGCATCGGCCGGCGCAACGGTCGAATTCCAGTCGAAGAAGAAGGTCGATGCCACCTCTGGCGGACAATTGTCGGCAGGCGGTAGCGGCGGCGCAATCGGCACATCCGGCGTCGGGGTCGGGCGGCGAGTCATCATGCCATAGGCGAAATCGCAACGCCGCAGGCTTTCGCCATCCTTGATACCCGACTTCAAAAAGCCAAGCGCGATACCGCACTGGACCTTTGTTTCCGACGCCCAAGTATAGACATTGCTGCTCGCCGCAACGACCGATGTATCGGTCGCGGCCGCGAGCGCCGCGTCATAGCGTTTTTGCACTTCACCGCGCAGCTCGCGGACCGGAAGGTCGGCAAGCGCCTGGGCAAAGACGTTTCCAGGCTGGACACACGCCAGCGCAACAACCGCCCCCGCCATCCATTTTGCCTTTTGGTGTCCCATGCTCCTCTAGCCCCTACTTTATTGATCCACTGGTCTTTTTCTCTTGATGCGATCAGACGTGCGGCGCCGCCTGATGCAGGTCATGCTCGACCGACTGGTGAGCGAAGGCGCCCATGTCAGCCGGAACCTTCACGTTCAGGAACTGCGCCAGATCGACCTTCGGCGTGTCGTCGTTCGCCGCCTGCTGGCTTCCACCACCGACAACCGCATCGATCAGATGGTCGACACTGCCGTCCTTGAGCACTTCGGCGAGCACCGCTTCTGCGGCCGCCCCCTTGATTGTTGCATCGGCCACCTCGGCAGGGGCTTGCCCCGCCGCGATGAGGCCAAGCGTCAACAGCCCGTCCATCGGCGAGTCCGCATGCACCGACACCATGTCGAACAAGGCATCCGATGAATTCGTATCGGTGGAGCCTTGGCCATCGCTGGCGATGTTGCTCTGGGCGTCGTCGATCGAAGCCGGAGCAGCGCCCGCATCATCGGAATGCGATGAGGTGCCGGTGTTGGCCGGAGCCGCTTCCTTCGTGGCCGACAGATCTTCGATGCCGCCGATCGGCGCCACTTCAACCGGTGCTACCGAAGCGCTGTGCGCGACGGTATCATCGACCGGCGTGGTCGTCGGCAGATTGTGGGCGACGGGCTTTTCTTCGGTTTCGGTCTGAGCCTGCGCGCCTTGTGCCATGGCGACCAGCGATGCAGCGACCAGGGACGCAGTCAGCGCCTGATTGCCCGCCGAGCGCTGGGCGTCTTCGGCCTCACGGTCGGTACCGCGCGCGCCAAGCTGGGCGTCGAGTTGCACCTCGATATAGCCGCCCGTGCTGCCGTCGGCGCGGGTGAAGCTGCCGTGAGCGGTCACGGCCTGGCCGTCGATCAGTTCTTCGGTCGACGCCGCGCCCGTCGCGATCGAGGTAATGCCCTGATCAGTGAGGGTCGAAAGCTCACCCGCATCGCTCGCGCCATTGGCATTGGCATCCTGCCACACCAGCAGGTTGGCAAAGGCTGCATCCTTCGCATCGATGACGCCGTCACCATTGTCGTCAAGCGAAGCCAGCGCCGCGACGCCGTTCGCGAACGCCCCACCACCGAAGCTCGGGGTGAAGATTTCGGTCCCGCTGTCGATCTTGCCATTGCCGTTGAGGTCAACGGCGAGAATGCCATCGTTCGACGAATTCCACGTCACATTGTCGGCAGAACCATCCGCATTGATGTCGAACGCCGCGGTTGGGCCAAAGGAATAGCCGTCGCCGTTGAGGTCAAGGATGATCGGATCGGCGACGCCAACGAAGTTGGCGAGATCCAGATTGCCATAGCCGACCCCGTTAATGGTCATGATATGCTCGACCACCATGCCGTTGCTGCCGGGGTTGGTATTGTCGCTGATCGTCACCGAATAAACGCCAGCATTGGCGCCGGCTCCGGTGCTGGAATAGATGACAAACGTATAGGTACCATTGGCGGGGAAATTATTCGTCGCCGACTGGATCAACGTTTCGATCGCACCACCGTTCGCATCGTCGGTAAGCGTCGCCGATCCGGTCACGATCTCGATTACTTCGACGCCGGCATTGATGTTGGTGCCGTTGCTCGAAATGCTCTGGAAACCGCCGTCGGTGAAGTTCGTCCCACCGACCGATACCGAGATCCGGTCGTTCGCCACCGAGAAATTGGTGACGGTAGCGACAGTATTGTCGCCCAGCCCGACGCCATTGTGGTTGAACACAATCTTGTCCACCGCAGCATCGCTACCCAGATCGACCGCCCAGTTGCGCGTCGTGAGCGCAGCAGCGTTGATGGTGACCGTGTCGGCACCCGCGCCAGCGTTGACGATGCTGTTCGTCCCGGTGCTTGCGGTGATCGCATCACCGCTCGCCGAACCGGTGACCGTCATCGTCTCGGTCTGAGCGCCGAGGTTGATCGTCACGCCTGCCGCAGCACCAGCCGCCGAAACCGTTTCGACACCCAGCAGCGCGCCGTCAGCAAGACCATTGAGGTCGGTCGAGGTCGAGGTCAGCGTCAGCGTGTCGCTGCCGCCGCCAAGATCGATCGAGCTGCCGGCCGACAAGAGGCTGTCAAGCTGCGCGCCGGTCAGCGTGAGCGTGTCAGCGTTGCCGGAACCCAGGAGGTTGACCGTCTCTACCCCGGCAAGCGTCGCCAGCGTCGCCGCGGTGATGTTCACCGCGCCGCTGATCCGGATATTCAGCACGTCCGTACCGCCGCCCAGATCGATGGTGGTGAGGTCATCCCATTGTTGCGCCGTGATCGTCACATTGTCGTTGCCCGTGCTGCCGGTCAGCGTTTCGACATTGGTGATTGTGCCTGTCGAGAAATCGACCGTCGTGGCGTTGGTCAGAACAATTGCATCGCTGTCCGCGCCGCCGTCGATCGATTCGCCGCTGGCGAACTGGCCATTGGCCAGGTTGATCGTATCATTCCCTGCACCGCCGACGATCGTATCGGCCCCGGTACCACCCGTCAGCGTGTCGCCGAACGCGGAACCCGTGATCGCGAAGGCTTCGGTCTGAGCGCCGAGATTGATCGTCACCCCGGCTGCTGCAGTCGCTGCCGAAACAGCCTCAACACCAACAAGATTGGCATTACTGAGCGCGTTCAGGTCGGCCGAGGTCGACGTCAGCGATAAGGTGTCGGTGCCGCCGCCAAGATCGATCGAGCTGCCGGCCGACAGGATGCTGTCCAGCTGCGCGCCGGTCAGCGTCAGCGTGTCGGCGTTGCCGGAACCCAATATGTTGATCGTCTCCACGCCGGTCAGTGTCGCCAGCGTCGCTGCGGTGATATTCACTGCGCCACTGATCCGGATGTTCAGCACGTCCGTACCGCCGCCCAGATCGATAGCGCTCAAGTCGTCCAATTGCTGCGCGGTGATCGTCACATTGTCGTTACCCGTGCTGCCGGTCAGCGTTTCGACATTGGTGATCGTGCCTGTCGAGAAATCGACCGTCGTGGCGTTGGTCAGAACAATTGTGTCGCTATCCGCGCCGCCATCGATCGATTCGCCGCTGGCGAACTGGCCATTGGCCAGGTTGATCGTATCATTCCCTGCACCGCCGACGATCGTATCGGCCCCGGTGCCACCCGTCAGCGTGTCGCCGAACGCGGAACCCGTGATCGCGAAGGCTTCGGTCTGAGCGCCGAGATTGATCGTCACCCCGGCTGCTGCAGTCGCAGCCGAAACAGCCTCCACACCAACAAGATTGGTATCGCCAAGCGCGTTCAGGTCGGCCGAGGTCGAGGTCAGCGACAAGGTGTCGGTGCCGCCGCCAAGATCGATCGAGCTGCCGGCCGACAGAAGATTGTCCAACTGCGCGCCGGTCAGCGTCAGCGTGTCGGCGTTGCCGGAACCCAATATGTTGATGGTCTCCACGCCGGTAAGCGTCGCCAGCGTCGCCGCGGTGATATTCACCGCGCCGATGATCCGGATGTTCAGCACATCCGTGCCGCCGCCCAGATTGATCGCGGTAAAAGCGTCCAGCTGCTGCGCCGAGATCGTCACAATGTCGTTGCCAGCGCTGCCGGTCAGCGTTTCGACGTTGGTGATCGTGCCCGTCGAGAAGTCGACCGTCGTGGCGTTGGCCAGCAGGATCGTGTCGTTGTCAGCGCCGCCGTCGATCGACTCGGTCGCACCGAACTCGCCGTTTGCGATCAGGAACGTATCGTTGCCCGCGCCGCCGATCAGCGTGTCCGAACCGGAACCGCCCGAGATCGTATCATCGCCGGTACCGCCGTCGATCGTGTCATTGCCCTCCTGGCCATAGATGATGTCGTTGCCGCCGCCGCCGTTGATGACGTCGACGCCGCCGGTACGGCCACTTTCCTGAGCCAGCGCGAGATGGTTGGCGCGGATATAAGCGACCGTGTCGGCGCGGGTCCAGTCGGCACCATTGCCGGCAGGATCGAGGCTTTCATTGTTCGCCCGGCTTTCCAGCGTCTGGAACACGGCCCAGCCCGAACCGGCCGGCAGGTTCACACCCAGCGCTGTTGCCAGATTGTCGGTGAAGAGCACGTCGCCGAAGATGACGTCAGCGCCGTCGCCACCGTTGATCGTGTCGTTACCCGCGGCCGCGAGATCGGTCGATCCGCCGAGCACCGACAGCGTCGCTGCGAGTTCTTCGGCCGAGGTCGCGTTGGTCGCATTGCCGGTCCCGCCCGAAGCGTTGCCGTCCTCGACGTCGCTCAACCGGGCCAGCAGCGGCGCGGTAACGTTGATTCCAATCGCGTCGATCGAATAGCCGGTCGCCAATATCTGCTGCGGCTCGTTCGTTCCGTCGGCCCCGAGAATCTGATCCATCGCATTCTGAACATTGGTTGCGTCTTCGGAGCCGGTACCGCCATTGTTCCACTGGGTCGGACTCCCGTCCGAAACGAACACCACCTTGTTGACGTCTGCGCCGGCAATGCCGTTGTTGCCGGTAATCCAGCTTAACGCATCCTGCAGGCCGTCTTCATAATTGGTGCTGCCCGCCGCTGTCATGCCATTGACCGCGGCCTTCGCCGAGGTGATCTGACCTGTCTGGACAACACCATTCACAATCAGGTTGAACGTGCCGAGGTTGGTGCCACTGCTGTCGAAATCGATTACCGTGATACGGACATCCTGCGCACCCGATTGGGACAGGCTGTCGATCAGCGCATTGACGCCGTTTTTCAGCGCCTGCATGCGCGAAATGGTACCGCCGCCGAATGCGATCTGCGTCGTCATACTGCCCGAACTGTCGAGCACGAGGACGATGTTCGCCTGCTGTCCCGGCGTGATCGTCACTGCGCCGGGGTCGCCGACCGCGACGTCATCGGCCGATCCGCCGTTGATCACGCCATTGTTCGGCCCTTGCGGATTCGGGACGGTATGACCGGTACCGGTCCCCGTCATGTCACCATCGCCTGAACCGATCAACAACAGCGGCACATCGACATTCAGCGAGGTGATCGTCTGTATGGCAGTCGATTTGTCGCCGTCGCCGTCGGTGATTTCATAGGTGAAGCCGGCATTCTGGTTCGACGTGCTCGCATTCGTCGCCGGGTCGAACGACCAGCTGCCGTCGGCCTGGAACTTGTAAGTGCCCTGGCTGTTGGTGATCGTCGTCGTACCGCTCGCGGCGATCGGCGTAAAATTGACGCCGTCGAACGATATGCCCGTCACCGAAGCGCCATCAGCGCCCCGCGTGTCGTTGGCAAGCAGGCTGGTCCCCGCCGTTTCGCCTGCGGTTTCGTTCACCGTCATCGCCGGGCCCGCCAACGCCGTCGGCACATCGTCGACGATGTCGATGCGCAGCGTCGCGGTCGCATCATCGGCGGGGTTGCCGTCGCTGTCCGCTACCTTGATCGCAAAGCTCTCGTACGGCGTCAGGTCGGTCGTGTGGTTGACATTGTCGGTCAGCGTATAGCTGTAGTT
>NZ_JBXAQR010000007.1:92037-316753 GCF_058807415.1 Sphingopyxis sp. GW821-FHT12C06
ACATTGCCGTTCGCCACCAGCGGACCATCTTCGGTCACGCTGTCCACATCCGGACGCGCCGTCGGCACATCGTCGACGATAACGACATCAAGGCTGGCGTTACCGGTTGAACCGTCGCTGTCGGTGACGATCACGGCGAAGCTGTCGGTGACATTGTCCTGCCCCTGTACGCCATGCGTCAGCGTATTGTCGGACAGGACGTATTCATAGGTGAAGGTCCCGCCGATCACCGAACCGTCGGCGCCAATCACCGGCGTGAAGCCGGTGATGTTGACCACGCCAAGCGGACTCGTGGCCGTGCCCGCCGTGAAGACGCCGTTCGTCACGACCTGCGTGCCACCGATCGTCACATTGCCGAGCCCGTCAGGGGTCGACACGGTGAAGCTGCCCGGCTGGGTCAGCGCCCCTTCGTCAGGCGACGAACCGTCGATCAGATCATCTTCGTCGACGATGAGTTCGCCGCCCTCGATATCCAGGCCCCGGATCGTCACGCCATCGTCGGCGCCGTTAATTGTGATCGTCAACGTCGCGGGCGACGTGTCGCCATCGCCGTCGGTGATCGTGTATGTAAAGGTCTCGGTCAGCGTCTCGCCCGCCGACAGCCCCTGCACCGGCTGCGCCTGATTGTTGAGCACATAGGTATAGCTGCCGTCGCTATTCAGCGTCAGCGTGCCATAGGCGGTCGGGAAACCTTCGCCGATCGTACCGCCCGCCACGGCCGTGACGGTTGCACCATCAGCGCCCTGGATGTCTTTCGCGCCGTCAGTCGCATTGGCGTCGGTGCCGCCCACGCCGGTCAGCACATTGCCGTCAGCGGTCGGCGGGTTGTCGCCGTTTCCGCTGTCTTCGGTCACGCTGTCGACATCATTCGCCGCCGTCGGGACGTCGTCGATGATGACAACGTCGAGGCTGGCATTGCCGGTTGAACCATCGCTATCGGTGACGATTACCGCAAAGCTGTCGGTGACATTGTCCTGCCCCTGTACGCCATGCGTCAGCGTATTGTCGGACAGGACGTATTCATAGGTGAAGGTCCCGCCGATCACCGATCCGTCAGCACCAACCACCGGCGTGAAGCCGGTGATGTTGACCACGCCGAGCGGACTTGTGGCCGTGCCCGCCGTGAAGACGCCGTTCGTCACGACCTGCGTGCCACCGATCGTCACATTGCCGAGCCCGTCGGGGGTCGACACGGTGAAGCTGCCTGGCTGGGTCAGCGCCGCATTATCGGGCGACGAACCGTCGATCAGATTATCTTCGTCGACGATGACCTCGCCGCCTTCGACGTTCAGGCCGTTGATCGTAACCCCGTCGTTGGCGCCGTTGATCGTGATCGTCAGCGTCGCCGTGCTGGTATCGCCGTCGCCATCAGTGATCGTGTAGGTGAAGACTTCGGTCAGCGTCTCGCCGGCCGACAAGCCCTGCACCGGCTGCGCGGCGTTGTTCAGAACATAGCTGTAGCTGCCATCGGCGTTCAGGGTCAGCGTACCATAAGCGGTCGGGAAACCTTCGCCGATCGTGCCGCCCGCCACGGCCGTGACGGTCGCGCCATCGGCGCCCTGCACGTCCTTCGCACCATCGGTGCCGTTCGCATCGCTGCCGCCCACGCCGGTCAGGACATTGCCATCGGCGGTCGGCGGATTCTCTCCGCTTCCACTGTCTTCGGTCACGCTGTCGACGTCGTTCACCGCGGTCGGAGCATCATCGATGATCCGGATATTCAATATTCCGCTGGCGCTGTCGCCATCGCTGTCGGTCACGACGATATCGAAAGGCACGGTGGTGCCGTTAGTGTTGAGCGTATTGTCGGTCAGCGTGTAGGTATAGATGATCGACCCGTTGCCGGTCGCCGGATCATAGACATAGGCGTTGATCACCAATGTCCCGGTTGCATCGCTGAAAATCGTTTGTGGCAGGGCTCCCGGCGTGATCGCAACGCCTTCAATAGTTACGCTGCCAACGCCGTCGCGCGCCGTAAAGCCCATCGTGCCGGTCGTTGTTTCGCCATTGCCATCGAACTCGGAGCCCGGCGTTTCACCGCCGCGCGGCCCGAGTTGAGATTCCTCGACAACATTCTCCGCCAGGATCGATGTGATCACGGTGGAACTGTCGGCGATTGCGATCGTGAGCGTCGCGGTCGACGTATCGCCATCGCCGTCGGTCAAGCGATAGGTAAAGACATCGTTGACACCGCCCGGGGTGCCTGGGCTGCGGACATAGCTGTAATTGCCCTGCCCATCGATCGTCAGCGTGCCATATTGGCCCTGGATCACACTGCCGGGTGCCGTGAATTCACTGCCGGTCGCGCCCGCGCGGATTCCGGTCAAAGAGGCGCCATCGGCGCCTTGCGTATCGGCGCCAGCGGCACCGCTGGTGGTGCCAGCACCCGACAGAACATTGCCCGTTTCGGGCGCGAAGGTTCCGGCGGCGACCGTATCGGTATCAGCGCGCGCAGTCGGCACATCGTCGATGACCGAGATGGTCAGGTCGGCAGTCGCGGTGTCGCCGTCAATATCGGTCACCACGACGGCAAACACGTCGGTCACATTATTGTTGGCATTGGTATTGTCGGCCAGCGTGTAGCTGTAGCCGATATTACCCGCTTCAATGCTGGTGATGGTCAATTGGCCGATCGGCGTCGTGATGACCTGCCCGACCGCAGTAATCGCGGTGCCGTTCAGCGTGACCGATCCCGCACCGTCAGGCGTGTCGAACCGGATCGAACCCGTCACCGTCTCGCTGTTGGCCGCACTGTTGCTGCCCGCCGGTTCCTCGCCCCGCGCGGGGAGACCCGCCTCGTTCACGCTGGCCGTTGCATTGACCGATCCCGCCGGCTGGTCGGGTGTTACGATAACGACTGTCGGATCTTCTTCCTCAGGGACAGCCGGGAGGAGTTCCCGGTCTTCGGGCTGCGGGAAAGCGAGCTCGGTGTACGGCAACAGGTCGCCGAGCGCATAGGGATCCTGGATCGCGCCTTCGGGGTCCGCAAAATTGCCGCCCGAGCTGCGGACGCCCGCTTCGGGATTCAGATCGCCCAGATTTTCCAGCAGCTGCGCAACCGTGCTCGCGGGCACCGTGTCACCATCGACGACGATCGAGGGAATGTCGATCGCGCCATTGGGAATGATCATAACCTGGCCGTTCGGCAAGGTTATGATCAGGTCCGTACCGGAAACCGTGATGTCGTCGATCGACACGCCGGCGGGCAGGACAATACGTCCGCTCGCATCAGGAACAAGGATTGCCTGGATCGCCAGCGTTATGGCCGATGCCGTCGCTGTAACACTCGCCGATGCGGCGAGTAGTTCGCTCCCCCCTACTGCCTGGTTCGCCTGTTCGGTTGACACGCCATCGCGCTGCGGGCCAGCCATTCCGTCGCGGGCCGGGTTGTCAAAAGCGTCCATGTCTGTTTCCCTCGCATACGTCGCAACTTGCGCCCAAACGGCACAGTAAAATCCACAACAATTCGGTGCGACCCATTGTCCGACGACTCGGACATCCCCATCCACTAGAAAAACATGCTTTTCCCGGACTCCGCAAGCGCGTTAATACATTTTTACCGGCACGAAACTTACTCTGAATGCCGGCCCACCACTCCCTTTCCGCCAGAGATAATATTTAGAATATTCAAATGGATGGATTGACAGAAATCGAAGGCCGAGACTGCGTCCACGATGCAAAACTGTCCCGATCCGAGCCATAAAATGTTACGGTTCATCGCATTTTCCTCCGCTCAAAAAGCAGGAGGCGACGCGAATCTTAATGTCGCGCGACAGAATCGCCATAAGGCGCGGCAGTAACAATCGCATTCACTACTGTAATAATATTACGAGCCCTGAAGAGAAACTCCCCGCCACGGCACCGACCAGGCACCCTTTTGCGCGCGCGCCACACGCACTGGATCACCAGCAGGATCGTCCTGTGAACTCGATCCGACCCCGCGCTGTTGACCGGAGCGGTCGCGACGGCAATGCAATATTAAGATTGTTGAGCGATGACGGTCCGCAAAGGAGATGGTTGTGAGGTCATTGCTGGCGCATATTGCCGACCCGGTCGAAGCGACCGATCGCAGAAGGACGGAGCGACGCACCCTCCGGCTCGACGTCGCCGCACAGTCCTCAACCGAGGAATCGGCTGTCATCATCCGTGATTTGTCGCGGACAGGCCTGTTGATCGAAACCGACACCAGTTTTGCCGTCGGCGAGACTTTCCTTCTGGTCCTCCCCGAACTTGGAGCCACTCCGGCACGGATTATTCGCGCCGATGGCAAGCGCTTCGGGTGCGAATTTCTGTCGCCCGTCCCGGCGAGCGCGATCAGCGCTGCGCTGCTCAAAGCGCCACCCAGCGGAGAAGCAGGCGAGATTGCCGAGCCAGCGATCCAAAGCGAGGACGACGAGGACGGCTTCAGGCGGCCTGCAAGCGCCCTCCTCTTCACCGTGCTGACGGGCTTGTTTACCGTCGCGGCCATTCTCTTCGTTTTCGCCCTCGTCTCGCTGAACTTTTCCTGATCCGCCCTGTTCCGGGCGGCGGACGAGCTACATGTCGATCGTAATCCTGACATTGTTCACGTCGGCGCCCGCGGCCCTGGCTATCTCCTCCTTGGCCTTGTCGACCAGCTTGCGCAGTGTTTCAGCGTCGTCATAGCCGAGCAGTTCGGGCATTGGGACGCCCAGGATGACTGCCAGCATCTGCATCCGCCCGGCCTTTGGCCGCGACTTGTCCGTCTCCCAGTGCGAGATCGATGGCTCGCTGACTTTGAGCTGCCGGGCCAGCTGGGATTGCGTCAGCCCTTTCGCCAGCCGGAATTGATGAAGGCGAAGGCCAAAGCTTTCACTCCCCGGCTGGCCATTGACCCGGTCCGTAGCGACCGCGTTGCGCAGCATCGCAGCCTCAAGCGTCGCATCCGAAACCGGCGTCCGGAACATGCAGCCCCGCAATCGCTGACTGACCCAACTCACCGTCGCAGCGACGGTTTCGCCATGCGGAAACGCGACTTCGAAGTCATCGCTTAACGAAAGCCCCATATCGCCTTCAAGAACGAGCCCGGTTGCCGATATATTATGCACGAGCACCTCTGCGTCAGACGCGGTGGCCGCCGTGCTCAGCCCCAGCCTGACGCGACCGCCGTGCTCCGGCTCGCCCGGGAAGGTCTCGATATGCGCGGCGACGACCATCAGGCGCTCCCCACTAATCCATAATCAGTCCGGCCACGATTTCAGCTTGAACCGCTGGCTCGATCATCGGCATTGGTCACGACGGGCCCGACCGGGCATGTCATGCCCCTTGCGAGCGTCCGCAATATCAAGCGAATAATATCCAATAATGCCAGAATATTGGCAGGACAAATAGGCATTCAATGCCAAGTAGTGTTGGCGGCTCTTTGCCGTCTCCACCCTTTCCATAAATGGCCCCTCACTCCATATTCCTGAGTATTCTACCTACTCATTAGCTATATGCGACTCGACCACAACTTCATTAAGCCATAGTTTTCTGAACTTCGAAAGCCCTTGCTGGAAAATGAGCATCTCCTGACGAAACCAGGCTCCACCATTGCTCCAAAACGTCCAATTCCGGAGCAAGTTTCATCCCAGGCCGAGAAAATCGGCTCATTCAGTCCGGCCCATATTCCATAAAAGCTCGGCATCGGCACAATGCCCGTATATCACTGCCAGACCGCTCCGGCACGCCGGCAACCTGATGAGCGATACGCTCGATCCGAGAATGCACGCTGCAGTCGCCAACGTCCGCGACAATGTCGGTCGGCTTGCCCATTCGCCGCCAATCCTGTCAGAACGCGAACCCGCAATCCCGAGCACGGCCTATGAGCTGAAAACCGGGCAGGTAACGTTAGTATAAAGGGGCGCCTGTCGCTCCACATTGTGACCCCGGCCGACACGCAAGCGCGCACCGGCCGGGAGCCGGGATCAAATCACACCGAGCGAGCGCATCGCCTCTGCAACCCGAACAAAGCCCGCGATATTGGCGCCGAGTACATAATTGCCGGGCGCGCTATATTCCTCCGCGGTCGCCGCACAATTGTCATGGATATTGCGCATGATCTGGGCGAGCCGCTCTTCGGTCTGCTCGAACGACCAGCTGTCGCGCGAGGCGTTCTGCTGCATTTCCAGCGCCGAGGTCGCAACGCCGCCGGCATTGGCCGCCTTGCCTGGTGCGAACATCACCCCCGAACTCTGGAACAGCTCGACCGCTTCGGGGGTCGAAGGCATGTTCGCGCCCTCGCCAACCACGATCACGCCATTTTTGATCAGCGTGCCCGCGTCCTTCAGCGTCAGTTCGTTCTGCGTTGCGCACGGCAGCGCGATGTCGCATGGCACGTCCCAGATCGACCCATTCTCGATATAATGCGCGCCCACGCCCTTAACCCGGGCATATTCGGACAGGCGTTCGCGGCGGACTTCCTTGATTTCCTTGAGCAGGTCGAGATCGATCCCATTCTCGTCGAGGATATATCCATTGGAGTCCGAGCAAGCCATGACCTTGCCGCCAAACTGCTGCACCTTATCGATCGCATAGATGGCGACATTGCCCGAACCCGAAACGACGACGCGCTGGCCCTCCATCGCCATATCCTTCGTCGCGAGCATGCGCTGGACGAAATAGACGAGGCCATAGCCGGTCGCCTCGGTCCGTGCGCGCGAGCCGCCATAGACGAGCCCCTTGCCGGTAAGTACGCCGGCTTCATAGCGGTTGTTGAGACGCTTATACTGGCCGAACATATAGCCGATCTCGCGCCCGCCGACGCCGATATCGCCCGCGGGCACGTCAGTATATTCGCCAAGATGACGCTGAAGCTCGGTCATGAACGCCTGGCAGAAGCGCATGATCTCGCCGTCCGAGCGCCCGCGCGGATTGAAATCCGAACCGCCCTTGCCGCCGCCGATCGGCATCCCGGTCAGCGCGTTTTTGAAAATCTGTTCAAAGCCCAGGAATTTGACGATCCCCAGGTTGACCGACGGGTGGAAACGGATGCCGCCCTTATAGGGGCCGAGCGCCGAATTGAACTGGACGCGAAAGCCGCGGTTGATCTGAACCTGCCCGGCATCGTCGACCCATGGTACGCGGAAAATGATCTGGCGTTCGGGCTCACAAATCCGTTCGATCAGCGCATGATTGGCGTAATCGGGATGCTTGGCAACGACGCGGCCAAGGCTTTCGAGCACCTCGCGAACGGCCTGGTGAAATTCGGCCTCGCCGGCGTTCCGGCGCAATACTTCATCAAGAACTGGCTGCAATTTTTCATCAATCTTGCTCAAAAGTACCTCCTGACAGCATGTTTCGATCAGGCCTGTGGACCAATCGCCCTATGCTTAGCAAGCTACATGATGAGCGCGCGCCTTGGGCGCATAGCTATCCCTTGCTGGCGCGCTCTGCGGCGTGCACCTCGGCCCGCGCCAGTAACAGCGCCAGGTCTTCGCGGCTGATGTCGAAGGTTTCACCAAGGTCAGCGAGCGCGCTGTCGATATCTTCCATGAGCAGGCCGGACACCGAGCCGGGCGGCAGCACCCGACCTTCGACCGGCGCGGGACGGTGCGGATAGGAGTGGCCCGAATAGCGGTGAAACAGCCAGCCGATGGAGGTAAGCAACAGCGAGTTGACCACCACCGGGATCAGGAATGCGGCCGGGCCGCCTGCCTCGATCAGCGACGAAGCGAGTACGGCGCTGAGCGCCGCCGCGCCGCCGGGAGGATGGAGACAGCGCAGCAACGACATCACCAGGATCGCTGCCGCCACCGCCAATGTCGCCGCAGTCACCGGATCATGGACATAATGCACCACCAGCACGCCAACAACGGCGGAAATGCTGTTGCCGCCAATAATCGACCAGGGCTGCGCCAGCGGACTGGCGGGAACAGCGAAGAGCAGCACGGTCGAGGCCCCGATCGGCGCGACGATCCACGGGATCGATGCCGGGAACAAGGCGATACCCGCCACACCGACGACCGAGATGCCGATCAGCGCGCCCAGGCAGGCCAGCACCCGATCGCGCAGGCTGGCGCCCGCCAGCAACGGCACAAACAAAAGGCGCGCAGCCGCTTTCGATCGAAACAACATAAACCCTCCGGTGTCGGATGGCCCCGATGCGACGTTCGAAGCGGTTCGGCCAGAGAGGTTTGATTGATGCCTAGCAAGCCCGTTTATTGGCAAAGGCGGCGAAACACACGCGACCGGCTCATTTCAATATGGGCCGGTCGCCGATCCGCCACCTAGAATTTGATGCTGATATTCACCCTAGCGGCATGCTCGACCTGCCTGCGCGCGACCGTGCCGTCATAGCCGATGCCAAAGCTGACGCCGTCACTCGGAGCGACGTTCAGTCCGCCGCTGATCTGCAGCGCGTCCTTCGATATACCGGCGCCCTGAATGGCGAAGGGTGTTCCGTTGACAAAGCCCGCAATCGACAGGCCTGACACATCGCCCCACGCACGCTCCCATGTCACCGACACATTGGGCGATAGCGTCGCGCCGAGCACATCATGGTTCGACTGCGCGCGCAGGCCGAAATCGAGGTAATTCACCTCACGCGTCGATCGCGCGACCGAGAGCGCGGCAGCACCGCCGACTTCGGTCGCCGCGCCAGTCTTGCTCCGGATATTCGAATAACCAAAGAAGCTTTCGAGTTTCAGCGCGTCACTGTCGACGAAGGCATAGCCAAGCTCGGCAAAATATTGCCCAGTCCGTCCGCCCCGCTTCGACCGCTCGACTTCGTTGAAGCCGGCGAAGGTGACCTGACGGCTGGTCTCGATATCATGCCATCCGAACAGGACGCCCGCTTGTACATGGAGGCCGTCGTCCGTGGCATAGCCGATGTCGCCGCCGACATAGTCGGTCCTCACCGCCGCGCCGCTGGTCCGCGAGCGGACCCGGCTGTCCGAATCCGACTGGCCCGCCGCCACCCCGGCATGGAAGCCCTTCGCGGCAAAGCTGAAGCCGGTGAAATAGCCCGACCGTTCGGCGACATATTTCTCGTGCCCAAGGCGCGCGTTCGAATCATGGACGCTGCGCCCGATGGTTCCGGCCCCCCAGATTGCGAGACCGTCGGCGGCCGATTTTCCGGCGTCGATCAGCGTACGGCGCGAAGCGTGCCCCTGCGCGATCACCGATGTCCCGGTCGAGCCGTAAATCTCGCCCGACAGCGTGTTGAACGCCGCGCGCGCGCCGTCCGCGGACAGGGAAAGCAAGGCGTCGCTGAGGATACTGCCCAGCCCCTGCCCCTCCACGGCATTCGCGACTGCCAGCTGGTTCCGATTTTGCGCAACCTCGGTAAAAGAGATGTCGTTGCGGCGCAGGACCAGCTTCACCAGCGTCGGCGTATATTCGAGAACGGGCGTCAGGAAGGCGAGGTTGGAGGTCACACCGGCAAATTCGCCACTCACGCCCCCGGCCGAATTGATGATTATATGGTCGGTCCGCGGGTTGTAGGCGGTGCCGTCCGCGGTCACGCGAACCGTCCCGCCCCGAAGCGTGGTCGATCCCGTTACCAGGGTCAGATCGCTCGTCGTCGGGGTCACTTCGACGTCATAGAAAGAGCCTGCTTCAAAGGTCAGATTACCCGCCACCTTGAGCAGACCTATACTGTTGCCCGGCGCCAGACTGCCCGTGGCCGCGACGGTCAGCCCGCCGACCGTGCCAGTGCCGCCGATCCGGCCGCCGTTGGACGTGGTGACGGATGACGCCATGCTGCCATTCACCACCAACATGCCGCCGGTGACGCTGGTCGTGCCGGTGAAACTGTTCTCGCCCGTGAGGGTGAGCGTGCCGTTGCCGGCTTTCACCAGACCGCCGTTGCCGCCAATACTGCCGCCAAAGGTCGAATGGACCGCCTGGTTCGTCGTCAGGCTGCCGCCAGCGAGGTTGACGGCGCCACTGCCGTACAGGCCGCCGACGGTCTCGGCGAAGGCGCCGAGGTCCAGCACGCCATCGGCCTCAACCTGCAACATCGCGCCATCGTTCAACCGTTCGGCCGCGCCCAACACCAGCGTTCCGGCAACCTGCACGGTCGATGCTGCGGCCGTGCCGGTCAGCGTACTGGTCCCCGCCCCGACGAGCAAAGTGCCCGTGCCAAGGTTCGCATTCACCGTCGCGCCGGTCAGGCCGTAGGTGCGCGCCGTCAGCGTGCCCGTGCCGTTCAACGTGCCACTGATCAGCGTACTGTCGACCGTCTCGACGGCAACCCCCAGATCAAGCGCAGCCCCCGCATCGATCTGCAGCATCGCCGCATCGCTGAGCCGCTCACTGGCGCCCAACGTCAGCGTTCCGGCAAGCAGTACGACGTTCGCCGCCGATGTCCCCTGCAGCGTGCTACTACCCGGACCCACCAGCAACGCGCCGGCGCCAAGGTTCGCGTTCACTGTCGCGCCGGCCAGATTATAGATGCGCGCCGTCAACGTGCCCGTGCCATTCAGCGTACCGCCGATCAGCGTGCTGTCGACGGTTTCCGCGAAGGCGCCGAGATCAAGGACACCGCCCGTGTCGATCGTCAGCAACGCCGCATCGTTCAGCCGCTCGGCAGCG
Organism: Sphingopyxis sp. GW821-FHT12C06; assembly: GCF_058807415.1. Classification (NCBI taxonomy): domain Bacteria; kingdom Pseudomonadati; phylum Pseudomonadota; class Alphaproteobacteria; order Sphingomonadales; family Sphingopyxidaceae; genus Sphingopyxis; species Sphingopyxis sp. GW821-FHT12C06. Next base: position 102,571 of record NZ_JBXAQR010000007.1, read on the forward strand.
CCAAGCTCAAGCGTTCCAGCGACCAGAACGGTCGATGCCGCCGCGGTGCCGTTCAGCTGGCTGTTGCCTGCTCCCACCAGCAGCACGCCACCCCCGAGGTTCGCGTTCACCGTCGCGCCGGCCACGCCATAGGCCGTGGCGGTCAAGGTGCCGCTGCCGTTCAGCGTGCCGCTGAGGTTTGCCGTCCCCACCGTCTCGGCAAAAGCGCCGAGATCGAGCACGCCGTCGCTGCCAATCGCCAGCACTGCGCCGTCGTCCAACCGCTCGGCCGCGCCCAGCACCAGTGTCCCGCCGATGACATTGACCGTTTCGGCGCCCGAAACGCCGTTCAGCGTCGAAGTGCCGCTGGTCTGGTTCAGCGTGCCGGTGCCCAGATTGGCGTTCACCGTCGCACCCTGAAGCTCATAGGTCGCGGCGGTCAGCGTGCCGGTGCCGTCAAGCGTTCCGGCCAAGACCAGACTGCCGATACTGTCGTCAAAGCCCTGAATATCCAGCGTTGCGCCCGGGTTGACGGTAACCGCGCTATTGTCGCTCAACCGGTCGGCGTCGCCAAGCAGCAACGTCCCGCCGACGATCGCGATCATATTGGCGTCGATCGTACCATTGACCAGCGTCGTTCCCGACATCTGGTTCACGGTGCCGCCTCCCAGCGCCATGCCGAGCGTGCCGCCATAAAGATTATAGGCATTGGCGGTCAGCGTGCCGCCGCCGATCAGGTCGCCGAGCAGATCAAAGCTGCCGACGGTGTCGCTAAAGCCGTTGAGGTCGAGCGTCGCGCCGCCAAGGACGCGCAAATAGGTCGAGTCCGACAACACATCATCGGCGCCAAAGCGCAGCGTCCCCGCCTCGACCAAGGTCATGCCAGTGTAAGCGTTCGCGCCGCCGATCGTGAGGACCCCGGTGCCGGTCTTGGTGAGACCACCGGTGCCCGACACGATGCCGTCGAAATCCGAATCGCTATCATCACCGCCCAGCGTCAGCGTGTTCGCGCCGAGCAGGACATTGCCTGCGCCGCCGAGCTTGGCGATCGCCGCGTCGCCGAGGAGGCCGAAATTCGCCCCGGCCGCAACGGAGACGGTGTCGCCGAACGCGATCGCATTGCCGTGCGCGATGTTTAGCGTCCCGGCATTGATCGCGACCGTTCCGAAGGCGCCATTGGTCCCTGACAGCGTCAGGCTTCCGCTGCCTTCCTTCGTCAGGCTTTCGAAGCCGGAGATACTGCCTGCGATATTGCTGGCGCCCGTACCGTCCACGACGAAGCTGTCGGTTCCGGCCCCGCCATCGATCGCGCCATTGACGGTCGCGCCGGTAGTGAAGGTGAACGCGTCATCTCCAGCACCCAAGCCGATCGTGCCGTTGGTGATCGATGCCGCGCCCAGCGTAACGTCGTCAGCAAAATCGCCAACGAGGTCAATCGCCGCGGTCGTGCCACTGATCGTTCCGTCATTGACGATGGTTGTGGTGGCGTTGCCGAATATGCCAGCGCCGTTGGTAGCAGAAATCGACCCGCCAAGCTGGTTGGTGACGGCCAACTCGCCGCTACCGGCCAGGCTTTCAATCCCGTTCCGGCCGGTGATCGTGCCATAGTTGCTGACGGCCAGAATCCCGGACGCGCCCACGCCGTGGCTGATGGCCGAATTGAAGCCGCTGATGGTCGCGCTGCTGTTCGTCGCGCTGCCGTTGGTGATGGAGCTGAGGCCGCTGGTGACAGTCGAACGGATCGCCGATCCGAAGCCGTCACCGAGCGTCCCGGCGTTCGTGATCGTGCCCAGATTGGTGACGTCGGTCCCGACTCCCACCTGAACCGCGGCAAATTGTCCGCCGACAACCGATCCGGTGGCATTGACGGTCAAGCCTCCCCCCGTACCCAAAAGGTCGACGCCCACGCCCGCCGCGCCGCTGCGCGTGCCCGAGATCACCAACCGCGCGCCCGACCGCGCCGTCAGACCGCCACTGTGGGTCAGATTTCCCGTGAAGGTAACGGGGCCGCTATTATTATTGATCTCCACGCTGCCGGTGCCGCTGATATTCTGTGCCGCCGTTCCGGCAAAATTCTGATTATAGCGAAGCTGGCTGGTGCCATTCAGCGCGATGTTCGATCCGGAAATGCTGTTGGTCGTGCCTGTCAGCGTTCCCTGATTGACGATGGTCGAACCGGCATAATTGTTCGCGCCGCTCAGCGTCAGATTGCCGAACCCCGACTTGGTGAAACCGCCGCTGCTGCCGCTGATGTTCCCGGAGATGGTGCCGCTGGCGTTGTTGACCGCGGTCAGCCTGTTCGCGCCGAGCAGGATGGCGCCGGTTCCGGTCAACTGATTGACGCTGGTCGCACCCGTGCGGCCCGAAATATCAAAGGTCGCATTGTTGGTGACGCTCGACGAACTGGCGATCGAGCCATTGCCGCTGAGCGCCAGCGTGCCACCCGAAATCACCGTCGATCCGGTATAGGTGTTGATGCCCGAGAGGGTCTGGGTTCCCGTTCCCGCTTTGGTAATGTGGAGACGCGCATTGAAGCCGAGGCTGTCGGTCAGCGTGCCCGAAAAACTGCCGGAACCACCGGCAACGCCGATCGTCGTGCTGCCCCGGCCCTGATATCCACCCCGGTACAGGCCGGTGCCGGTGAGGGCGTCGACGAGGATGTCGCCTTCCACGCCGTCGAATGTCGCGCCGGATCCTATATTCAGGCTGCCCTTGTTATTGGTCCAGAAGCCTTGGTCGCTGGTGCTTCCGGCTGTAGCCCCCGTGCCCTGGATGTCGATCACCCCGCCCTGTGCCAGGGCGATATTCACATTGCCGCCGTTGTTGCCGAGGGCGAGGGTGTTCCCCGCCGTGGTGGTGAGCAACAGCCTGCCCGCGCCGCCGATCGTGCCACCGCGGACAAACAGGTTGCCGGGGTTCTGATGACTATATTCGGCGGTGGCGCCCGAAGTGATGGTGATTCCGCCGGTCCCGAAACCATTGCCGTTGTTCAACGCGGTCATCATCCCCGCCGTCACCGTCGTCCCGCCGGCAAAGACATTGTTGCCGGTGACGGTCAGCGCGCCCGAACCCGATTTCACGAAGGCACCGGTGCCCGAGATGGTGCCCGAAATCGTCGCCGCCGTATCATAGACCGCGGTCAGCGTATTGAGGCCAAGCGCGACCGTGCCGGTGCCGTTCAGATTGTTGACGGTCGCGCCGCCGACATGACCCGCGATCGTGAAATGGCCGCTGTTGTTCACGCGCACCGAATTGGCGATCGATCCCGTGCCGGTCAGCCCCAGTGTGCCGGTGGTGATGGTCGTGGCGCCGGTGTAGATGTTGGTCGCACTCAGGTTGAGGTTCCCGGCGCCCGTCTTGCTGAGCGCCCCCGTCCCGCTGATCGCCTTGTCAAAGCTGCCCGCCACGCTCTGGTTGAATTCGAGCACGCCCGCGTTGTCGACGTCGCTGCCCGAGATCGTCTGGGCGGTGCCGCGCAGGGTTACGCCAGCCTCGACCCGCGTCTGCCCGGTCCAGTCATTCGCCCCGTTCGTCAGCACGGTCGTGCCCGACGTCGCGCCGTTAATCAGGCCGAACACCAGCGGCTGCGGCGTCGCATTCTCGCTGATCTGGCCGGTCAGCGTTGCGGTGACACCATTGCCGACTTCGATCCGCGTCGGATCGCCGACAGGGTCCACCGACGACAGGATGATCGGGTTCGCATAGCTGCCGGTGGCGGCATATTGGATCGTCGGATCGATCGTGTAGATGGTCCCCGTTCCAAAGGCGCCCGCGCTGTTCGCCCGGATCGCCGCGCCATTGACGTTGATCGTGCCGGTCAGGCCCGTCGCGCCGTCGAAAATCAGCACGCCGCCCGAACCCGGCCCGCCGCCGGTGCCGGCGTTTATCGTCATGCCAGGCGTGAGCGCCGCGCCGCTGAGCGTCCAGATGCCGCCATCGGCCTTGGTCAGCGTGTTGGCGCCAGTGCTGGTCGAGAGACTGAAAGAACCCGCCGCGCCGTTCGCAGCGGTGCCGTCGCCGGAGCCGCGCAGCATCAGCGTATTGTTGCCGCCGCCGAGCTGGATGGTGCCATAGCTCGCAGCCGCGAGCGTCCCGGCATTCTGCAAGGTGATGCCATTGCTCACAAGCGCGCCGCTTGCGGTGCCGCGGCCGTTATAGATCGCTAGCGTGTTGGTGCCGGCGCTAAGGGCGCTGATATTGCCGGTGGTCGACCCGGCGAACAGGTTGATCTGATTGACACCGCTGCCGGTGATCACGCCGCCAGCCGTGCCCGTCGCCACACCATAATTGTTGAATGTCCCGCCAGCGCTGCCGGAGAATTGCACCCCCGCGCCGAAGCCGAAGTTGGTCCCGCCGGACAATAAGCCAGCGGCGGCGTTGGTGATGGTGCCGCCCTGAAAGAGTATGCCCGAATATTCCGTCGAGCTGATGACACCCGCATTGACGATCGTTGCGAGGCCGCCGGTCGCCGCAACACCGTCCCGAAAGACGCCCCCCAAACCCGTTCCGGTGACCGAGATGGTGCCGGTGTTAGTCAGCGAAAGCGCGCCGGTGGAAAAGACGCCCGAATTGCTTCCGGTGATGGTGCCGGCGTTGTTGACGGTGCCGCCATTGGCGAGATCGATGGCATAGCTCGTGCCGCCCGAGGTGAAATTCTGCCCGTTCGCCGACAGCACACCGGTTCCGATCAGGCCGCCGACCGCATTCGTGATCGATACCGCGCCGCTGCCCGTCGCGTGGATCGCGCTGGTGCTGCCGGCGACATTGCCACGGTTGGTCAGGGTCAGCGCGCCCGTGCCCTCGGTCTTGATCGCGATCGGACCCGAAATGGCGCCGGTCGCCGCATTGTCGACTGTCGCCTGTCTGCCCAAGAGCAGCCCGCCGGCCCCACCCTTGATCTGACCGAGAGCCTGGTTGGTGACGACAAGGTTGCCGTACTTCGCCGAGGCACCATAGCCCGACGTCGCGCTATTCCCCCCGGTGATCGTTCCGGAGTTGGTGAGCGTCGAAGCACCTGACGCAAAGCTGATGCCTGAACCAATGCCCGCACTCAGCGTTCCGCTATTGGTCGCAAGGATGGGACCGGAGACGCCGTGCACGCCATATCCGGCCGCTGTCAGCGTGCCCGCATTGTTGAATGTACCGGTTGCCGGGCCATTGAATTGGACCCCGACATATCCCGACACGCTGCCACCACTCAGGATATTCACCGTCGTGGACGCAGTCATCCTGGCATCGAGCACCACATTCTTGTTCGGCGCAGCAAGCGCGCCGGCAATATTCGTGGTGGTCCCTCCCGACAGATTCCAGGCGCCAATGCCAGAACTATTGTCGGTCCGCGCACCGGTCAGCGTCAGATTGCCCGACTGATGGTCATAGCTTGCGAACCCGATCAGGTTCGACATGTCGAGCGACGCGCTATTGCCCGCGCCCAGCACGCTGAAAAAGCTATCGGTGCCGGCGCCCGCATCAACGACGCCCTCAATCGCTCCGCCATTGAAGGTGAAGCTGTCATTCCCGCTGCCGAAGGTCGCGCCCTGCATCGAAGCCAGCGCGCCCAGCGTCCAATTGACCGCCCCGGTCGCACCCCTGCCATCATAATCGCCGGTCATCGTGCCGCCGAGCGTCACACCGGTCGTGCCGCTCGCCAGCGAATAGATCGCGCCGGTCATCGAACCATGTTGCAGGTCGAGAATATTGGCGCCGCCGTTGAGCAGGGCGATCGCAGCGGCGCCATTGCCGCCGGCATTGAGCGGGCCAAAGGCCGGCCCGGCAGGTTCGCCATTGCCACCGGTGATCGAACCGCCATCATAGTTCGTGATCAAAGCGCTGCCGCTATCGACCTGCACACCATTGCCGCCGCCGGCGATGATGCCGGTATTGAGGAGTTCCAGCCCGTTGAGGGCTTGTATGCCGACCCCGGTGCCGGCGGATTCAATCAGACCCACATTGGTCACATGGCCGCCCTGCGCGAATGCGATCGCCGCAATCCCGTCGGTGGCGGTGTTGATCACAATGCCGTTGTTGATGACGTTGGCTTTGCCACCCTCGGCATAGATACCTTGGCTGTCGGTGCCTGCGCCGGTCACGGTGACGCCGGCCCCAATGGTGGTCGTGAAGTTGGCTCCCACTGTGTGGACGCCAAGCTGGCCGGTAACATCCGCGCCAACGACGACTTGATTGCCGCTGAGCCCGGCGCTCGACGCATAGATGCCCGTGCCAACCGCATTGATCGTACCGGTGCCGCTGGTGGTGATGTTGACCCCGCCCGCCGCGGTCGCAGAAATCCCCGTCTCTGCGACGATCGCCGACTGCGATGAGATATTGACGCCGCCATTGCTGGCCACCGCGACGATGCCGGTACCGCCCGAAGAAGTTGTGATGTCGCCGCCCAGGGTCGTAACCGACGCGCCATTGATCGTGTCGGCGAAAATCCCGGTGGCAAAGCCCGTGATGGAAGGCGCATCGAAGTCGGCGCCGACGCTCCTGCCCGTCAGGTGGACGCCCGCGATCGCGGCGCCGTTGGCGACATAAATATCCGAACCGCCGGAACCGCTACGTTCGTAAAAAATTGCGCCGCTCGAAACATAGCGTTCGCCATAGCTGCCGGTAAAAACATTCCCCGACACCTCGTGCCCGATACCCAGATTGGCGCCCGTTTGCGAAATATAGACCGCCGCGCCGCCGCTCTGATCGGTCGTGAACGTGTTGGCGTTGTTCACGAGTGCGACACCGAAGCCGCCGCCACCGGTATTTATGAGCGACAGGCCATTGGCATTGGGGGTGCCAGTGCTGTTGTTGACCGACGCGCCGTCGAGAAAGACCGAGCCTGCGCCCACAAAGACAACCGACGCGCCTCCGTCCACGCCGTCACCGGTCACTACGCCGCTGTTCGGCGAGGTGACATGGCCGTTGTTCACACTGGTCTGCGCCATCGCTGGCACCGCGAGCGCGACACCGATCAGCGCAGTCGAACCGAGCAGCAATCCGCGCATCTTGAAGGAAGAATTGCGCGAAACATCATTTGCGCGTGCGACTTCGCCCGCGCCGTTGCTACCGGAAACCATGAAAATACCCTCGATCAAAACGCGCCGGTGCTTTGAGGTCCCCCCTCATCCGACGGCATTTCCTTAATCGATCAGGTCGCTCTGGTCGTTGAACCCATGTCCCGCGCACTTGAACCTATGCGCCAGATTGGCACAAGCTTGATATTCCTTCCGGCTTGGCTACGCCTTTGATCCGCCGTCGATCTTTCTTCGGAATTCGGTTGGGGTCTCGCCAAATCTCTCGCGGAAGGAGCGACTGAAATGCGCCGCATCGGCAAAGCCCAGCCGTTCGGCCACATCGATGATCCGGGAGCTTTCGCCTGCCCCGACCAGCGTCAGCCGGGCGGCGTCGAGCCGGGCATTGCGGATATAGGCCTGCACACCGCCATCGGCTTCGAACATCCGGTGCAACGAACTACGTGAAACGCCCAGTGTTCGGCACAAATTGGTCGCGGTCAGTCGTGACGAGCCAAGATTCTGGCGAATCTCGTGCCGCGCGCGCTCAAGCGCGGTCGACGATAAAGCGCCCGCATTCAACTGGTCCGCGCGGCCAGTCGCACCGATGGCGAGGCAGAGCATATCCATGATCGTCCGTTCAAGCTGCGGACTATCATCCACACCAAGATAATGAAGCCCATCGCGCAGATGGAGCAGGTGTGAGGTCAGCATCCGGGCGATGCCGCGCGGCAGGACAAGCCCATGCAATTCAGCGACATCCAGACCCGCACTCGTGGCCAGAGCGCGCGGAACGACGAGTTGAATCGAGTGACCACCCGTCGATTCATGCACCGATGCTTGCGACACATCGGTGAGCGCAGCGCTGCCCGGTGTCTGGTGAAAGGTTCGCTCACCCGCAATCCCCTGCGCCTCGATTTCCAGACTGGCGTTGATGCACAGCTCATCTCCCGGCGCGGAGCGGAGTTGCGCACTTCCACGGAGCCAGCGCTGGCCGGCGATGTTGGTATAGACAATCGTCAACCGGCCGATTTGCACCATCGTGCTATCGATAAAAAAGGGCGTTAGCGGCGAGAGTTCGTATAGTTTCGGGATGCTGCGACTGAGAAACGCATCATAACGCTCACCCGGCGCGAAGTCGGCGTCCGAAAACCGTTGAACAACGAATTGCTGCGGCGAATCCAAATCCAACTCCCGTTCGCCGCCAGTCAGGCGCCGCGACACTTTACAAATACCAGCTTGTTTTCAAGGCCCTGTTTACCACGAAGGCGAATGCGGTAAAGCCGCATGTCATCCCCGAACCGCGCGCCGCCCGGTGTGAGGTCGATCGTCGGGCTCCACATCCCCGCATGTGGACGCCATTCGAATTTTCGGCTGTGGTCGGCAGAACACGCCGCGCGGGCGGCTATTTGCGCGCGGGTCGATATTCAAGGATGTCGGTCGAGGTCGACGTCGCGCGGATTTCGTCGTCCGTGAGCGGAATCTTTTTCAGCTCGTTGGTTTCGTGCATCATCGTCTGGTCGGCGAGATGGGGATTACCCTTGCCCTTGGGATCGACGAACAGATTCTGGCCGCCCGCATCGATCACCGAATAGAGCGCGCGCCGGTCGCGCGCGATCTCCATCAGCCCGACCCAGCTTTCGCCGCCATTGTGCGGCGCCATCGTCGGGCCGAGGCGCAAGACCGCCGACAGGCGATGCTCGGGATAATCCTCGGCCATCTGCGGACGGTCGGGGGTTTCGAGCGAGGCGTCGAAATATTTCCAGTAAATCGGCTGCTTCCAGTCGGCCATGTCCTTGCCGGGGAAGCGCGGTTTGACGTCGGCGATCGTTGCCTTGATCGTGTCGATCATCATCGCGGTGCGATCGCGCCCGTTGAAATAGTCGACGCCCAGCGGCGCACCGGCCTTGTCGCCCTGAAAGGCGCGCAGGAGCAGGCTCGACTGGTAGGTCAGGTAGCGGTCGGCATCGATCGCTTTCCACCAGTCGCCCATATCGTCGCCAAACAGCGTTTTAGGCGCCACCTGCAGCCAGCTGCGATAGAGAGTCAGTCCCGGATTGTCGTATTTCTGGTCGGCGTCGCGGTCCTGATACAGACCGTTGAAGCTGAGCATCAACTCGCCGGCCTGTTTGACCTCGGGATCGTCGCTCGCCGTGATCGCAGCCCGGATATAGGGCGCGAAAAAGTCGGGCGCCGCCTGATTGCGGTCGACCGCGCCGAGCGCGTTGAAGATCTTGCCATTGAAGTCGCGCATGTCGAGCAGGGTCAGCGACTGGCCCGCCTTGGCAAGCCGGTCGCCAAGCCATGTGCGGAAGGTCGCACCGATCCGCGCATTGTCGCCCTCTTGCGACCAGCCGGTCGCCTTGCTGTTCCACGACATGAAATAACCCTGTTTCGGGTTGATCATGTGTGGCTTTTCCGCCGGAGTCAGGAAGCCCGTCCACTCATATTCGCCGGTGCCCGGCGTCGGCAGCCGCGGATCGACCCCGGCGGCCTTTTTGGGAAGTGCGCCCGCCTCGAAATAGGCGATTGTGCCGTCTTCGCCGCCATAGCAGGCGCCAAGATTCCAGCCAAGCCGGTCGACGCCCTTTTCCCTGAATTCGGTCAGGCTCTTCGCGCGGCCCATTTCAGCAAAGGCGACCCATGTGTCGAGCTCGCGGCCGTGTACGCCCATTTGCTGCGCGTAAGCGGTGCCGTTTTCGATATCCCACGCGATCACCGGGCCGTGGATCGTCCACGCGACTTCGTGCGTGAAGGGCTCGCCGTCCTTGACCTTGAAGGCCTCGGTGCGATGCTCCATTTTCTTCCACGCGCCCTTGTACCAATATTCATACGGGTTCTTGGGGTTCAGCTTTTCGGCGAAGGTCGTGCCGGCTTCGCTGCTGCCCGACACCAGCAGCCAGCCGTGCTGCGCGCCGCGGCCCATCGTCGGGACGCCCCAGCCGGTCGATCCGAAGCCGCTATTGTCGAAACCGCCGCCCTTCAGGTGAATTTCGGGGCCGTCGGCGGTGGCCTCCAGCATCAGCACCTTGCCGCTCGCCGTCTTGGCGGGTCCGATGACCATGCAGCGGCTCGCGCCCTTCACGGCTTCGGTCGGCTTCGTCTGTGCTGAGGCGGAGGCGAGATTTCGATTTGGAGCCAGCTGCGCTGGCGAAAGGACCGGCCTGGGCATCGGCCGGGCGGGGGCGAGATCGTCTCCGGCGGGGATGGTGGTCGGGGAATCGGGATCGGAGATCGGCACGACATCATTGAAGATCTGCCATGCCTTGTCCTGACCGTAGCGCGCCGTCATCGCCTTCAGAAATTCGAGATTGCGGATTTCATAGGTGTCGCGCCCCAGCGGCGCGGCGCTGATCAGCGCGAGATATTCGGCGAGACTCCAGCGCGTCGGACGGATGCCCCAGCGGATGAACTCGAGCGGGGTCTTGGTCTCGGGATCGGCGTTCACTTCGTCGATGCGCTTGTTGATGCCATCGACCATCGCCTGGATCATCTTCTGATGTTCGGGGGCCAGCGCGCGATAGCGTTGCAGCAACTGCGCATCGGACAGCCGGCGCCCGCGCATCATCTTGTCACTTTCGATCGCCGATTTCCCGACCAGCTCGGCGCGGCGACCCTGTGTGTTGTGCCGCGCGAGTTCCATCGCGGCGAGGCGGTCGTGCGCGATCGCATAGCCCGCACCGAACATCACCGCGTCGGAGGTGTCGGCCACCACATGCGGCACGCCATATTCGCCGCGATAGATGGTGACCTTCTCTTGTGCCTGCGCTGCCGTCAGCGTTGCGGACAGGAGCACGAGGCAGCTTGCCTTGCGGAGCAGCGACGAACGACGGTTCGACATAGGGGGCGACCTCTCTACGAGCTTGATGAAGGGAGAAAATCTTCGGCCAGTGCGACCCACAGCGCCGCCCCGGTGGGCGAGATGGCGTCGTCATATTCATAATGATTGTTGTGCAGCATCACCGCGCCGGGGCCGGTGTCGCCATTGCCGAGCAGCAGGAAGCAGCCCGGCACGACGTCAAGGTAGCGCGCGAAATCCTCGCCCCCCATCGCCGGGGCTTCGAGATCGATGAAGCGATCGGCGCCGATCAGCCCGATGGCGATGTCGCGTACACGGCCATAGACGTCGGCGGGATTGTGGAGGGCGGGATAGCCGCGCTCATAATGCAGCTCGGCCTCGGCACCGAAGGAGCGCGCGACGCTTTCGACTACGTCGCGCAGTCGCTGCTCGACCAGATCCTGGCTCTGCCGCGACAGGGTGCGGACGGTGCCCGCGAGATGCGCTTCGTCGGCGATGATGTTGAACGCGGTGCCCGCTTCCATCTTGCAGATCGACACGACCGCGGCATCCATCGGATCGATATTGCGCGCGACGATGCTCTGCACCGCGACGACGATGTGTGACGCAACGAGGATCGGGTCGATGGCGAGATGCGGGCGCGCGGCGTGGCCGCCCTTGCCCTTCACGCTGATCTTGAACAGGTCGGCGGCGGCATAGAGCGGCCCGACGCGCCCGGCGAGCTTTCCGGCGGGGAGGCCGGGGCGATTGTGAACGCCGAAGATCGCCTGCATCGGGAAACGTTCGAACAACCCGTCGCGGATCATCGCGCTGGCGCCGCCCTCGGGATGCCCGTCGGCACCGCTATAGCCGAGCGATTCCTCGGCGGGCTGGAAGATCAGATGCACTGCGCCGTCGAAATTGCGCGTTGCGGCGAGATGTTTGGCGGCGCCGAGCAGCATCGCGGTGTGCCCGTCGTGACCGCATGCGTGCATCACGCCGGGATTGGCCGAGCTATGGTCCGACGCGCGCGCCTCGGTCATCGGCAGCGCGTCGATGTCGGCGCGGATGCCGATGGCGCGGTCCGACTGCCCGGCGCGGATCGTTGCGACGATCCCGGTTCCGCCGATCCCGGTCTCTATCTCCTCGATCCCGAACTCGCGCAGCAGGCCGATGATGAAGGCGCTGGTGCCGTGCTCGTGAAAGCCGAGCTCGGGATGCTGGTGGATGTGCCGGCGCCAGCCGGTCATGTCGGCTTCGAGGTGCGAGAGATCGACGGGCATGGCGTTGTTCCTCATGGGCGGACATGCCCGGGCAGTTGATAAAAGACCTGGGCGCCGGGACCGAGCGGCAGGTCGAAACCGACCCACGCGACCGTCATCATGATCCCCATCGCCATGAAGCAGAGCGCATAGGGCAGCATCAGCGCGAGCAATGAGCCGACCCCCATGCTCTTGTCCCAGCGCTGGCAGAAGACAAGGACCAGCGGGAAATAACTCATCAGCGGCGTCATGATGTTGGTGTAGCTGTCGCCCATGCGATAGGCGGCGGTCGTCATTTCGGGGCTGATGCCGAGCAGCATGAACATCGGCACGACCACCGACGACAACACGCTCCATTTCGCAGTCGCCGATCCGATGAACAGATCGAGCAGAGAGGACAGAAGTAGCACACAGACGAGGAGCAGCGGGGCGGGAAGCCCCATGCCCTGCAATTTCTCGGCGCCGCTGATCGCGATGATCGGACCGATGCCCGACCAGTTGAACATCGCCACGAAATGCGCGGCGAAGAAGACGAAGACAACATAGGGTGCGAGGGTCCTTACGCCTTCGCGCATCATGCCGATCACGTCCGACGAGCTTTTGATCACGCCCGTCGCGCGCCCGAAGACCGTCCCGGTGAACAGGAAGAGAAGGAACAGCGCCGCAATGATCGAGGCGTAGAGCGGTTGCAGCCGGATCGGACCCTGCGCTTCCTGATCGATGAACGGCGTGTAGCCGGGCCAGAGGCACAGCGCGGCGAATGCGGCCACGACGAGCAGCGCGACAATGCCGGCGTGACGAAGCCCGCGGCGCTCGTCGGCGCTGAGTTCGCCTTTTTCAAGATCGGCGCGCAGCTGTTCGTCGACTTCCTCGTTCCACTTGCCCAACCGCGGCTCGACGATCCGGTCGGTGACGAACCAGACGATCGGCGTGAAGAAGACGACGATACCGAGGATGAAATACCAGTTGCCGAGCGGGTTCATCGTCCAGCCCGGATCGACGATGCGTGCCGCCTCCTGCGTAAAGCCGAACAGCAGGACGTCGAGCTGGCCGGGCATGATGTTGCCCGCATAGCCGCCCGACACGGCGGCGAGCGCGGCGGCAATACCGGCAAGCGGATGGCGCCCCACCGATGCGAACAGCACCGCGGAAAGCGGGATCAGCACGACATAGGCGGCGTCGGCGGCGTGGTGCGACACCATGCCGATGACCGCGATCAGCGGGGTCATGTAGCGGCGCGGTGTGTTGCGCAGCGAACCCCGGATCAGCGCGAAAAACATGCCCGATCGCTCGGCAACCGCGGCGCCCATCATGATGGTCAGGACGATGCCCAGCGGCGTGAAGCTGGAATAGGTGCGCGGCATCTCGGTGAACAGGCGCGTGATATTCCCGGCGGAGAAGAGGCTCGACGCGCGATAGGTCAGGACGCCGCCCGCAAGCTCGGCGTTCGCCGGTGCTTCCTTGCCCGTGTAGGGAAGCGAGGCGCTCCAGCCGAGGGCTGCGCCGAGCGCCGAAACCAGCATCAGCACGATGATGAGATAGATGAAGATGATCGTCGGGTCGGGCAGCAGATTGCCCACACGCTCGACGAAGCCGAGAAAACCCTTTTGCCGGGCGGGGCGAACCGTTTCAGAACTCATGATCGCACTTTCTGCAAGCAAACCGGTTTTCGTTAGATGAAGGAATGGGACCCGCGAGCCCGAGCGCGCCGCGAGTCCCATCCTTGCCGGTTTGGGATCAGAAATTCACTTCGAGGCCTGCCCGGATCACAGGGCCGAACTGGTCAAAGCCGCCCCCCGACGGATCGATGACCTGAACCGACTCCATTACCGGCAAACGTACGTTGAACAGGTTGGTGACGCCAAAGGAGAATTTGGCTTCCTGCTCGCCCCGGATCGGCAGCGTGTAAGACGCTGAAATGTCGTTGTAGAACTTCGACCCCGTCCGGTCAGGCGACAGGAGTTCGCGGCTGATGCCCGGCGAAATATCGGTCAGCGCCTGATTCGACTGATATCGGCCCTGCCAGCCGACCGTCAGGCCGCCGGTCGAATAGTTGAGCCCGACGACGCCCTTGTATTTGGGGTAGCCGTAGTAGCCCTCGAGCACGGTGTAGAGGTCCGGCCGCGCCTGGAAAGTGAAGGTCCGCAGGCGGTGCAGATAGGTAAAGGCGAGGTTAGCCGAGATGCGCCCCTCCCCCAACGGACGGGCATAGAATATCTGCGTATCGAGGCCCGAGGTCTCTAGCTTCGACGTGTTGACATAGGTGCTTCTGCCGCCGGTGATGCTGAAGAAGTTCGCGCCGGGGGTCGTGTCGCGGGTGATCAGCGCACACAGGTCCGGATCGGGGCCGCCAGCGCGGTCGACGCAATTTTCGGCGATCGCTTGCGGACTGAGAAAGCTGATCGCATCTTCAATCTTGATGTCGAACCAGTCGGCCGAAATCTGAAGGCCGGGCAGGAAATTCGGCGTCAGGACGAAGCCGGCCGTCCAGCTGTCTGAAACTTCGGGGCGCAGATCCTGATTGCCCGATACGATGAACGGCACGCCGATCCCCCCGCTGACCGGGACGAAGCCCGCGGGGCGACCCAACAACCGGCAGTTTTCGGGGCGATTGGGATTCTGGCCGAGGTTGTTTTGCGAACAGGGGTCGTTGACGTTGGTCGTCTGGCCCTCGCTCGGGCGGAAGGCTTCGAAGATGTTCGGTGCGCGAATGGCGCGGCTGAGCGTTGCGCGCAGGCGGAACCCGTCGACGGGCTCCCAGATCGCGCCGGCTTTCCACGATGTCGCTTTCCCGGCGTGGCTATAATCGGCGTGGCGCACCGCGCCTTCGACCGACAGCAGCTTGGCAAAAGGCATGTCGGTCAAAATGGGTACGCTCAATTCGCCGAAGAATTCGGTGACATGATAGCCACCCGAATAATCCTGCGACGACGCCTGATTAGTCACCCCGGCCTTGATCAGCGGATCGGTAGTCCGGCCGTTGCGTTCCTTGCGATATTCGGCGCCGAGCGCGATGCCGATCGACCCGCCGCCGGGCATGGTCAGGAACTTGCTCGAATCGCCCGAGAGCGAGAAGCCGGCGGTGGTCTGCCGAACAAAGGCGTTGGACACCGTGGTCGTGCTGACAAAATCGCGCGCTTCCTGCGAGCTGGCGGTCGAACCGAACGGATTGAAAGGCACGCAAGCGCCGCCACCGACAATATTGGGCCGGACATAGCCGACGGGTTGAAGCGCCGGCACATCCATGCGGCAACGTATCTGCCCCGAACCGGGATCGACCACGGCGTCGAGGGCGGCGCGCAGATTGGGCAGGAGCATGCGGTTGTAACCGATGAACTTCGCCTTGGTGCGGCCATAGGTGCCATAGATATCATAGCGGAGATCGGAGAAGCCGGTCTCGAACTCGCCCTTCAGACCGCCGACAAAGGAGAGGCTGTTACGATCGACCTGGCTGTAGCGCAGCCCGACGTCGGTATAGAGGCGATCGAGCTGCAGCGTCGTCGCGCCGGCCCCCAGTAGTTGCTGGCGGAAGGGCTCGTTGAGGAACGCGTTCTGCGCGATGTTGATCGGCTGTGCCGCGCGGAGGACGGGCTGCCCGCGGCCATAGCTCGACGTGTTGTTATAGTCGGCGCCGAAATAGGCCCGCACATTGTCGCTGAAATCGAAATGGGTGCTGAGGTTGAGGTTGTAGCGCTCGATATCGGGAACGATCGAAATCGAATCGTCGAAGCGGAAGCAGGCCGGCCCGCAATTGTCGAATTTCCCGAACAGGCTGCCATCGGTGAACAGCGGCGTCGGCGCACGGCGCGGCGTGCCGTCATCGTTGAAGACGAACGCGCCGAGCCCTCCCGTGTCACCGCGCAGGCCCACGGCGCCATAACCCGAATATTGAAAGGCTTCGCCGCCGGAAACGATGATATAGTCGGGAATACCGTCGTTCGGACCGGTATCGGCCGGATTGACCATCGCGACATTGTTTTTCATGTCGGCCTGACGCGGGGTGATTTCCTGCACCTTCGTATAGTCGGCCGCGACGGTGATGTTGCCGCGCCCGTCGGCGAAATTATGTCCCGCGAGGATGCTGCCGCCGTAAGTAAAGCCTTCGGGGCCGCGCGCCGGCTGCGACCCGCTGAACGACAGGCGAACGCCGTCGAAATCCTCCTTGAGGAGGATGTTCACAACGCCCGATACGGCATCCGAGCCGTAGATTGCCGATGCGCCACCGGTGATGATTTCGACGCGCTCGATCAGATTGGGGTTGATCGCATTGAGATCGACAGCGGCGCTGTCGGTGGCGCCGGCGACGCGGCGCTTGCCGTTGACCAGCACCAGCGTGCGGTTCGAACCGAGGTTGCGCAGATCGACGACGGCAAGGCCGCCGCTGTTTTCACCGCGCGAGCCCGACGCACCACTCTGCTGGCTCTGTTGCATGCTACCCGAAAAACCGATCGCCGGCTGCTGCGCGAGCGCGCGGCCGATGTCGAACTGCGCATTGTTCGCTTCGAGGGATTCGGAACTGACGACGCCGACCGGGGTCGGCAGGTCGAGCACCGGGCGGCCGATACGCGAGCCCGTCACAACGATATCGCTGGCTTCCGCGGCGGCGCCATCTTCGGGCGCGGCCTGTGCATAGGCTGGGCCGGTGAGCCCGGTCATCAATGCTATCGCAAGCAGTGAAGTAGAAATCCTGAACTTTTTATCGAAGTTGGAATGTGCAGCCGGCCCCTGGATCATGTTTTTTCTCCGCCCTTACCCCTCTGTCAAAGCGCCCGTTGGTCGGGCGGTGCGAGGGTCGAGCCTGTCTAGGTCGGGGCGAAGCATGATCCCAATGCCGGTTCGACATAGAATCATTCACTTCCTGTTTTTATATAAATATCAAATGGATATAGCACTAAAGTCGGAACGCGCGGGTTAGAATGCCGGTTCGTCCGGGCGCTTCTTGAGACTGCTCCAAAAGGCCTCGACGCTGGGGCTGCGGCGCGCGATCGGCTTGTATATCCGGATTTCGATCGGAACATGCCAGCGCGTGTCCCCGGCGGGCACAAGCCGGCCGCTCTCGAGGTCGGCTTCGGCAAGACTGAGCGGTGCCCAGCAGACACCGCGCCCGTCGCGCGCCATCGAGAGGAGCGCGGACGCCATATGCGACCGAAAGACCGCCCGCAGAACGGCCGAGCCCGCCGCGATGACTTGCGCCGCCTGAAGGATGCGCCCCATCCCCGAACGCTCCTCAAACTCCAGATAGGGCAGAGGATGTTCGCCCGATCCGGGGAGCTGATACATCGGCGTACCATCGGCAAGCGGCGCCGCGACCGGCAGCAGGACATCGTTGCCGAGCGGGAGCGACGCGAAGCCCGCGGGATCGAGCCGGTGCGCCGCGGCAGCATGATGATGGCAAAGCAGGAAATCGGCCTTGCCCTCCAGCATGAAGCGTTCGCAGGCAACCATATGGTCGGCGATCAGCGTGATCGTGCCCGCCTCCTTGCCATTGTCGAGGCTCCGCAGCCACGCCGGGAAGAAAGTCGTCGACAGCGCATGCGTCGATGCGAAACGAATTTCGTTGCTCAGCGTACCGCCGATTTCCCGAACATGATCGCGCCCCAGCGCGAGCCGCCGTAATATGTCCTCGGCCAACACACGAAAGGCGAGGCCCGCTTCGGTCAGCGCGATCCGGTGGGTGTCGCGGTCGACCAGGGTCGCGCCGACCCAGTCCTCGAGCGCGCGGATTCGCCGGCTGAACGCCGGCTGAGTCAGGTTGCGCGCCTCGGCGGCGCGGGAGAAATTGCCTTCATCAGCAAGCTTGATGAAGTCCTCTAGCCACATGATATCCATAAGAATCCATCTGTCGCATCAATTGATACTGTCCCGGCATTGGCTTCGCCCGAACGCGGCAAGCTAAGCCCAGCCTTGCGAATTCGCAGGAAGGGCAGAAAATATGTCGTCGCCAAAGACGCTCTACGACAAGATCATCGATCAACACCGGATATTGTCGTTCGACGGTCCCGAAGGCGCCGGCGAGCGCTTGTTGCTCTATATCGATAGAACGGTGCTCAACGAATATACAAGCCCCCAAGCCTTCAGCGGTTTGCGCGACGCCGGCCGCAAACTGTGGCGACCCGCCGCTTCGCTCGGCGTCGTCGACCATGTCAATTCGACCGCCCCCGTCCATGGCGAAGGCAAGGTCGACGAAGGCGCGCGGCGTCAGATCGCATATCTGTCGGAGAATGGCCGCGATTTCGGCATCGAAATTTTCGATGTGCTCGATCCGCGCCAGGGCATCGAGCATGTCGTGCTGCCCGAACTGGGGCTGGTGCTGCCGGGGACCGTCATCGCCGCCGGCGACAGCCATTCATCCACCTATGGCGCCTTTGGCGTCGTCGGTTTCGGCATCGGCACGTCGGACATCGAACATCTGCTGGCGAGCCAGACGCTCGTTTACCGCCGGCTCAAGACGATGCGGATCACCGTCGACGGAATGCTCGCGCCGGGGGTAACGGCAAAGGATGTCATCATGGAAGTGATCCGCCGGATCGGCGCTGCCGGCGCGGCAGGCCATGCGGTCGAGTTCGCCGGGGCCGCGATTGACGCGATGGGGGTCGAGGCACGCATGACGATCTGCAACATGGCGGTCGAATGCGGCGCGCGCGTCGCGCTGATGGCACCCGACGACAAGGTCATCGACTATATCTCCCCCTGCCCGCGCGCGCCGTCACCGGTGATGCTGGAACGCGCCCGCGAAAGCTGGCGGAACCTGCACAGCGACCCGGGCGCGCGTTTTGATACCGAATTGCATCTCGACGCCGCCGACGTGCCGCCGCTCGTGAGTTGGGGCACCAGCCCCGACCAGACGCTCGCGATCACCGACCGCGTTCCCGATCCCGCCGACATGCCCGAAGGCGCGCGCGACGACGCAGCGCGGGCGATCGCCTATATGGGTCTCGCGCCCGACATGCCGCTTCAGGACATTGCGATCGACCGCGCCTTCATCGGTTCATGCACCAACGCCCGCCTGTCGGACATTCGCGACGCCGCCCGGATCCTGAAAGGACGCAAGGTTGCGCCCGGTGTCCGCGCGATGATCTCGCCCGGGAGCAGCAGCGTCCGTCGCGCCGCCGAAGAGGAAGGACTGGCGCAGATATTCCTCGATGCCGGCTTCGAATGGCGCCAGTCGGGCTGTTCGCTCTGCCTCGCGATGAACGACGATATGCTCGCGCCCGGCGAACGCTGCGCATCGAGCACCAACCGCAATTTCGAGGGGCGGCAAGGTGTCGGCGGGCGCACGCATCTGATGAGCCCGGCGATGGTCGCCGCCGCAGCCGTGTCGGGAAAGCTGACCGACGTTCGCGCACTCGCCATGCTGGAGCCGCTACAATGCCCGTAATGGAACGCTTTCTTCGCCTCTCGGGCCGTATCGCCGCGATGCCCGGGGCCAATATCGATACCGATGTCATCATGCCAAAAGCCTATCTGAAAGGTATCGACCGTTCGGGACTGGCAGCCGGGCTTTTTCACGATCTGCGTTTCGATGCCGAAGGCGTGCGCCGCTCCGGTTTCATCCTGAACCGCCCGGACATGGCGGATGCGCGTTTCCTGCTCGCGGGCCCGAATTTCGGCTGCGGATCATCACGCGAACATGCTGTCTGGGGCATGTTGCAATATGGCGTTCGCGCGATCATCGGTTCGTCCTTCGGCGCGATCTTTGCCGACAATGCCGCGAACAACGGGCTCCTCCTCCTCGCCCTGCCTCTCTCCGATGTTGCCATGCTAGCCGCTTTGCTCGACGATGGCGCGGGGGATATGACCATAGACCTGGACATGCAGAAAATCGAGATTGCAGACCATATCCTCGCCTTCGACGTCGACCCCGCGATCCGGCGCGCGTTGATGCTCGGCCTCGACCGGATCGGCGAAACGCTGACCCATGCCGAACGCATCCGCGCGTTCGAGGACGCCTATCTCGCAAACAACCCTTGGCTGGCGGACAGGGCAGCGCCATGACCGCGCCCGAATATCCCGACCTGATGCCGGACTTTCGCTGGCAGGACATCGACGTCGACGGAATTAATATTCGCGCCGCAGTCGGCGGCTCAGGACCGCCGCTGTTGCTGCTTCACGGGCATCCCCAGACGCATCTCAGCTGGTACAAGGTCGCACCCGAACTCGCGAAACGCTTCACCGTCGTCGCCACCGACCTGCGCGGCTATGGCGACAGCGACAAGCCGGCGGGCGATGCCGGGCATTGGAATTATTCGAAGCGCGCAATGGCGGCCGACCAGGTCGCGGTGATGGCATCGCTCGGCTTCGACCGCTTCGCCGTTGTCGCACATGATCGCGGCGCCCGCGTCGCGCATCGCATGGCGCTCGACCATCCCGATTGCGTCACACGCCTGGTGCTGCTCGACATCGCGCCGACCGCGACGATGTATGCACAGACGAGCCGCGAGTTCGCCACGCGCTATTTCTGGTGGTTCTTCCTGATCCAGCCGTTCGACCTGCCCGAGCGTTTGATCGCCGCCGATCCCGATTTTTTCCTCGACCGCCATATCACCGGCCAGACCAAGATTGCGGGGTCGCTCGATCCACGCGTGCTCGCCGAATATCGCCGCTGTTACCGCGATCCGGCGACGCGTCACGCCATCTGCGAGGATTATCGTGCCGCCGCGAGCATCGACCTCGACCATGACGCGGCCGATGCTGACCGCGTCATCGAGGCACCGCTGCTCGTCCTGTGGGGTGCGTTCGGAACCGTCGGCGCATTGTTCGACGTTCTCGAAACCTGGCGCCCCAAAGCACGAAGCGTCAGCGGACATGCCGTCGCTTGCGGGCATAGCCCGCAAGAAGAGGCGCCCGACGCCCTCTTGTCGGCGCTGGACGATTTCCTCGGCAACGACGGAAGCTAGCACCTGCCCGGGCATGGCCGGTGCCTGCCGGCCCGGGAAGCAAGGGGTTCGGCCCGGCTTTTATTTCGCGGCGTGCGATGCGATTTCGCCATCCTTGAGCGCCCGCTCCAGCCCCGGCACCAGAGCTGCGCCGGTCCGGAGCTCGATCCCGGATTTCGCAAGATCGCGGCCATAGGGTTCAGCACGCCCGCCCAGGCATTTTGACAGAAAATGCTCTGCGACCGCCGCGAAAGAAATGTTGGTCGCATCCTTCGCATATACATGGCCTTCATCAGGGTAGAAAGCATAGGTCACCGGCTTGCCGCGCGCGACAAGCGCATCGACGATCTCATCGGCCTGATCGGGAAAAATGCGTGGATCGTCGGCGCCGATCGTCACCAGCAGCGGTTTGGTGATCGCATCGACGCGGGCGATCGGCGACCGCCGCATCAGATCCGCCGCCCCCTCCGGGGTGGCCGGATTACCGACACGATTTTCGAACTGCGGACGCTGCCAGTTCCACCACGCAGGCATTCCCGCGATCAGCCGGGGCAAGTTGCTCGGGCCGGCAAGACTGACGCCGCACTGGAACGTGTCGGGGGTGAAGCTGAGCGACACCTGCGTCGCATAGCCGCCGTAGGACAATCCCATCACCGCGACGCGATCCTTCGACGTCACGCCCTTGTCGATCGCCCAATTGACCGCATCGAGCAGATCATTGTGCATCGTTTCCGACCACTTCTTGTCGCCCGCCGCCATGAAGGCGCTGCCAAAGCCACCCGACCCCCGAAAATTCACCGACAGCGCGGCATAGCCGCGGTCGGCGAGCCAGGCGTGCTGGTTATCGAAGGCGAGGTCGTCGCGCAGCCATGGCCCGCCATGGACGACGAGGACGAGAGGAACGGGCGCCGCCGGCAACCCGTCGGGGCCCAGCTTGGCGTGTGTCGGCAGAGTCAGGTAGCTGGGCAGGCTCAATCCGTCGCGCGACGCGATCGCCACCGGAATCCGCCGCGCGAGCGCATTCTTCGCAAGGTCGGGCCGGGTCGAAAAAAGTTCGGTGGCCGCGCGGCTCTTCCGGTCCCACCACAAATAGCGGTCGGCATGACCCGGCGCGGTTTCGAGCAGCAGCCAGCGTTCGTTGTCAGGGGTCTGCCCGACGATCCTGAACGCACCCTCGAGCGCCGCATCGAGCGCGGCGAATTCGCCGCTCACCTCGGGTGATCGCACCGTCCATTCACCGACCAGCGGATCTTCGCGCGTCGCCAGCAACGCGTCGGTCTTCTCGTCGAAAATCGCCTCGACGATGTCGGCGCGCTTCGCTTCGGCCATTGGCGTTCGCACGCCCGTAGCGACATCCAGCGAAACAAGGCCGGCCTTGTCCGATTGCCGGCTGTCGAACATCAGCAGCCGCCCCTTGCCGTCGAGCCCCAGCGGGCGCGAGTTGCGCAGCGATACCAGCGGGATGGTCATCAGCTCGCTGCGGCCGCCGGGGTCGAGCCGAAAATAGGTCGACGAACCATCGGCGTTGCCGCGCACCCCCAGGCGGATGTTGAAATCGGGATCGGCAATAACATCGATGTAGTTGTCGGCGTTGCGGTAAACTTCGGTACGTGCACCGGTCTCGAGATCAATCCGGTAGATATCGCGATAACGCCGATCGCGAAGATTGAGCCCCACCAGCACTTCTCCGGGACGGCGCGCCGAGGCTTTAACGATCTTTGTCTGGACCGCCGGGTCTCCTGTCACATTGACGACGGTGCCTTTCGCAATGCTCGCGACCCAGAGCTGGCTATGTTCCTCACCGGCGATATCTTTCATCACGAGGATGAAGCGCCCGTCGGGGCTCCATTGAAAGCTGTCGGGCGGCCGCCTGTCGAACCGCGTCAGCGGGACCCCTGCCGCCGGATCGTCGATCGGTGCGATCCACACATTGAGGACGCCGCCGAGCGGATGAAGATAGGCAAGCTGCCGGCCGTCGGGGCTAATCTGCACTTCCGAATAAGTTGGCGCTTTGAAAAGAACGCTGCGCGGGATGAGTGCGTCTGTGGACGGGGATGCCGGCGATGTGGCCCGTGCCGTATTCACCCCCGCCGGAAACATGCAGGCGCCAAACAGCAAAGCCGTGACCAGGGAGGTCTGCGCGCGCCGCGCTGAACGAGGCCCGGCGGAACTTGTCGTCGAAACGGCGCTCTTGATCATGTCAATCTGGTCCTTCCCCTGTGAATAGCCGAACCTTGGCAACCGGGAGGTCGCAGCGCCAATGCCGAAATCGGATCATTTCATACGCGGGGGCATAGTTTGCAGTCGGATGTTGCGATCAGTTCCGCAAAGGTTACGACGGTCGTCCAACGCAGAATGATGGGCATGAACGATGGAAATGGCGTGGCTTGAAGACTTCGGTGCCCTGATCCGCGCGGGAAACTTTTCGCGCGCCGCATCGGCGCGCTGTGTCACCCAGCCGGCTTTCAGCCGTCGCATTCGGGCGCTTGAGGAATGGCTCGCCGTCGAACTCGTCGATCGCAGCACGCACCAAATGGCGCTGACCCCCGCGGGCAAGCGCTTCGCTGTGATCGCCGAGACTGTCCTGCGCGACATCGAGCATGGACGGCGCGAAGTTCAGGAAATCGCCGGCACCTCGGCGTCTACAATCAAGATGCTGGTTACCCACGCTTTGGCTCTGAACTTCTTCCCGCAGTGGCTCGCGAAGCTGCAAGCAATGACGGATACGGAGATCCCGATCCAGCTGACCGCCGACAATATGGGCGCTTCCGAGAAGATCATGCAGAATGGCAAGGCTCATTTCTGCCTGTGTTATTTCTATCCCGGCGCCACATCCATCCTCGACGGCGCGGGCTTCCAGTCGCTGTCGCTCGGCGCCGACGCGCTGGTGCCCGTCAGCGCTCCGGACGGGATCGATCAGGCGCCGCTCCACCCGCTCACGGATGACCCGGGCGGCACCGTCAACCTGCTCGCCTATGGCGCCGAATCGGGCATGGGCCGCATCGTGTCCGCGATGTTCGAGGCCAATGCGATGCCGACCAGCTTCACGCCGGTGTTCACATCGCACACCCTCGTGCTCGCGCGCATGGCGAAAGACGGAAAAGGGCTGGCCTGGCTTCCGCTCAGCATCGTCGCAGATGATCTGGTAAAGGGTGCGCTGGTCCGCGCGGGCGATGCGCGCTGGGATATTCCCGTCGATGTCCGGCTGTACCGGCCGCGCGCGCGCCAATCGCAGTCGGCCGAAGCCTTCTGGAAGCTCGCCGCAGTTTAGTCCTGCATCATGCGTACGGGACGGCATGAAACCATCCGCAACAGGCATTGGCCGACGCAACCGGGTCCTTGTTAATCGCTACCAACCTCGAAACGGCAAGAGCTGAAGCTGGTGTCCGCGCCAGTCTCGCTGCCATTGCGGAAGTTGGACGTCAGAATATGAAACAAATCGCTCCGGTCGAAGCCGTCGTCTTCGACCTGCTTACCGCGCTCCTCGACTCATGGTCACTCTGGAACGCTGCGGCCGGATCCGGGACCGACGGGCTGCGCTGGCGCCGCTCCTATCTCGAACTGACCTATGGATGCGGTGCCTACCGCCCCTATGAGGACCTCGTTCGCGAGGCGGCAGCCCAAGCCGGCGTCCCGGTATCGGCTGCCGACGCGTTAACCGCCCGATGGCACACGCTCCAGCCGTGGCCCGAGGCATCGCGCGTGCTGGGCGATCTGGTCGATCGCGGAGTCCGGCTCAGCGTCGTCACGAACTGTTCCACCCGCTTGGGACGACAGGCCGCCGAGCGCGTCGGCGTGCCTTTTGCAGCCGTCGTGACCTCCGAAGATACAGGCTATTACAAACCGCGGCCGGAGCCATACTGCGCGGCGCTCGACCGGCTCGGCACCGACCCCGCCCGGACGCTCTTCGTCGCGGGATCGCCCGCCGACATTCCCGGCGCGGCCGGCGTCGGCATGCCGGTTTTCTGGCACAACCGCGCAGGGCTGCCTTTCGTCGCCGACACGGCGCGGCCGCTTCTGATCGCCGATACGCTCGATCCGCTCGGGGAGCTGGTGCGATGAACCCCGCCACGATGTTCGGCGGATTGACCACGCCGCGCCTGCTGCTCGACGCCGACCGGCTGGAACGCAACGCTGCGCGCATGCGCGCCCGTTGCGACGATCTGGGCGTCACGCTCCGCCCGCACCTCAAGACCGCCAAGTCGGTCGACGTCGCCCGCGTCGCTGCGAACGGGGGGCAAGGTCCGATCACCGTCTCGACCCTCGCCGAAGCCGAATATTTCGCCGCAGCAGGCTGGCGCGACATCCTCTATTCGACCGCTATCTCAACGGCAAAGCTGGCCCGCGCCGACCGGATCCAGCGCGACCATCGTGCGCGGCTGCTGTTCGTCGTTGACAACAGCGAGGCGGCTGCGGCGATCGGGAAAGAGGCAGCATCGCTGGACGCGCGCTTTGGTGTCCTGATCGAGATCGACTGCGGCGAGCACCGCAGCGGCGTCGAACCGGCATCGCAGGAGCTTCTCGCTATCGCCGACGCTATCGCCGCCTGCGCGCCGCAACTGGAGTTGAAGGGCGTGATGGCCCATGCCGGACATAGCTACGCTTTCGACGCCCCCGCACCGATCCGGGCGCTGGCGGAAGTCGAGCGGCTTGCAGCGGTTTCATCCGCCGAATTGCTGCGTGTGCACGGTCACCCCTGCCCCGTCGTCAGCGTCGGTTCGACACCGACGGCTCTCTTTGCCGAGCATTTGCAAGGCGTCACCGAGGTGCGCGCAGGCATCTACCTGTTCTGCGACCTTTCCCAGCTGTCGCGCAGCATCTGCGCCGCGGACGATCTGGCCATCTCGGTGCTCGCCACCGTCATCGGCCACCAGCGCCGCGGTCCGAGCCTCATCCTTGATGCCGGAGCCCTCGCGCTGTCCAAGGACATCGGCGCCAACCGCTTCATGCCCGATGCCGGCTATGGCCGGGTCTGCGATGCAGCAACGCTGGAACCGCTCGGCTCGCTGGCTGTTACAACCGTGCATCAGGAACATGGCAATGTACCAGTGCCCGACGAAAGCTGGTTTGCTCGCCTGCCGATCGGCAGGCTCGTTCGCGTCCTGCCCAATCATGCGTGCCTGACTTGTGCAGCCTATGATTCCTATGATGTGCTGCGCTCCGGAACAATGGCCGGGCAATGGCCGCGCGTCGGTGGATGGTAATTATGTCGGAGATCAAGATGAAAACCCCGAAGACAACTGAAATACGCTGCGCGGAAGCGCCTCCGCCCGGAGGGCACTACGCACAGGCCGTCCTGCACGGCGACACGCTCTATGTTTCAGGCCAGCTCGGGGTGACCGGCGAGACCCCGGATGCCGCGAACGTTCCCATCGCGGACCAGGTGACCTTCGCGCTCACAAACATCGCGGCCATTGGTCGTGTGGTGGGCGCGAACGTCGACGATATCATCCGGTGCACCGTCTATGTGACCGACATCGCTCATTGGAACGAAGCGAACCGGGCCTATGCAGCATTTTTTGGCACGCATCGCCCGGCCCGGTCCATTGTTCCCTGTCGCCCGCTCCACTTCGGCGCGCTGATCGAAATCGAGGCCGTGGTGGCCGTAGGCAACTGAGATCCTGTTGACCCACGGCAGCCCGTCCGGTTTCCGGGACGAAACCGCCTGCCATGAGGCCCGGGGCCGATCAGCCCCGCGACCCTGTTGCGCGCCAGTTCAATCCCGGCACCAGGTTGGTGTTTTTTGCAAATCAACGGAGCGATTGAGGCTGAATATTCTCGCGCCCCGGCGATGCCGCCAAGGTTGATCGCAACGCTGGCGAAGGCTATTTATTTGGGAGACCCGCTATATCCGGCGGCTTTTCGAAGCTCGGCAGCGTCCATGACATAGCCGTCACTGACGACGATCGCGACGCGGCGCAGCGCTCCGAGCTCGGTCGACGGATCACCGTTCACCAGGACCATATCGGCCTCCTTGCCGACCGCGATCGAACCGGTGCGTTTGTCCGCGCCAACCACCCGCGCCGGGACAATGGTCGCACTCTGCAACGCCTCGGCAGCACTGAAACCGGCCTGCTGGTAGATTTCCAGTTCGCGGACCAGTTCAATCCCCCAGCCGTCGGTGCCGGCAACGATCGGAACACCCGCCTTGTGCAGGCGGCCGACCAGTTCGACCATCTTCGCATAGCTCTTGCGATAATCGTCGCGCGTCAGCCCCTCGACGAGCGGATAGCCACCGCTGGTGAAGACGGAGCGTTCGATGACGGGCGAAATGATACCCATATAGGGCGCGTAAGCCGGCTGGGGCTTTCCGCCATCCTGTGTCAGCATGCCTTCGAAGATGACGATCGTCGGGTCCACGAGGGTCTTGCGCCGGGCGAGGTCAGCGACGAAGCCCGACATGACGGGCCCGTCGAGATCGACATCCTTGAAATAGCGCGCCGGCCCCTCGACCCGCTGCCGCGTGTTCGCCTTGTCGATCACCTCCCGCGGCATTGCTTCCATCACAACGAAATTGAGGTGCGTGAGCTCATCATAACCTGCTGCAACAGCTTCGCTCGGTTTCATCCTGGCGGGCACATGGCCGTGGACATGAAGGCCGAGCCGGTGCGCCTCGGCGGCAGCGGGAGCAATCCACGCCGGATCCATCGACGTGTAGAATTTGACGCCCCATAGACCGGCGGCCTTGATCCGGCGCACCGCGGCCACGGCTTCCTCGGCACTGCTGACCACCTCGGCCCCCTGCGCGGCGAGCGGATCCTTCTTGTCGATGATGGCGGAGATAAATGGCTCCCCCATCAGCAGTTCGCCAGCAGCCCGGCGCTTCGTCGCCTCGACCGCGCGATCGAGGGTCGTTCCGGGACTGCGAAAGCTGGTGATGCCGTTGGCGACGTTCGAGAGCACGTCCCAATCGTCACCGATATGCAGGTGACTATCCCAGATGCCCGGGACCAGGGTTTTGCCGCTACCATCGATGACCCGCGTTCCGGCGGGCGCCTTCAGCGATCCGGCCGCACCGATTGCGGCGACCTTGCCATCGCGTGCGAGCACCGCCCGATTGGCGAGAAACGCCCCCTTGTCGGCATCGAACAGGCGGACATTGTCGAACAGAACCGGCGCCCTTGCAGCCGGCGACAGAAATCGTTTCGCGATGCCCGCGACGGCTTCCGCAGTTGCAGCATCCTGCGCATCGCGAAGCTGCTTGAGCGCGCCTTCATAGCCCGCCGGCATCACCGAGATAAAACTGATGTCGGCGAAATAATGCTTGTCTTCATCGAGCCACACGGGAAGCGGCGACGGCAATATGCCGCTGATGAAAGCAAGCTGGACCTTCCTCGGGCCACTCGGCCCCTGGATAGTCTGCGTCGGACCGAAGGTCATCCGTCCCTTGCCGCTCGGCAGGAAATCGACGCCGGCATCCCCCGCCGCAGCGAGCGCGTCGATCATGGGTGCGCCAGCTATTCCAACGCCGCCCGCCGGTATGTACCAGCCTCCGGCCGCAGCTTCGCCGGAATCGGTGGCCGTTTTCCATGTCGCACGGCCGTTTGCGACGCGAAACTCCTCGGCGGCGTCGCCCGACATGGTTACGCCGCGGACGGTCAAGGCGGTGATCCCACCGCCGGACCCGAAGCTCGTCACCTGATCCATCTCGGTAATCCAGCCGCGCAGTTCCTGCGACCAGCGATAGGCCGTGCGGCCATCGGGAAGTTGCCAACGCCACTGATTGCCGTGTTTGCCGGCTTCGGACACGACGACATAGTGAACCGCGTCGACGGGCGGCTTCAGCAGCTCCTCTTTCGGGACCGGCTTCGATTGCACGACCGGTGCCGGTTCCTCGTGCGCACAGGCGGGGCCGGAAGCGGCAGAGGCCAGCAAGGCGGCGATCAGAACCAGACGCATCATCTATTCCCCTAATGGGCCGAGAGCAGCAACTCCGCTTGTTGGTAAGGGCAATTGGCCGGTTTAAGCAAGCTGGCACCGAAGTTTCGGTTTTGGCCGCCAGCCGTCAGTCGCCTTTTCGGCGGGATTCGAGGAGCAGGCGCCGCCCAACCAGCTATTTGTCATCAAAACTGGCACCTGCGGTTTGCGACCGTCTCGACTCATTGGGGCGAACTGATCAAGATAGTCCACGTCGGCGCCCCTCTCATCGCCAACCGTCTGATCCTGGACGGCTTTGCAGCGTTAGCTGTTTTGGCTAGCAAGTATTTCGTCGCCAGTTTCGCTCATCGGCGAAGGCGAGATGACCGATTGGAAATGGAAGCCAATGAAACTCTTGTCCTACCTGTTCGCCGTGCCGTTCACCTGCTCCAGCGCCACGCAGGCGCGTTTCAGTTCGGCAGCAAGGCGGGTACACAGACCGTGGAGCATCAGCGGAAGCAATGCATCGAGCGACCGGCGAAGCGGGCGGCTCTCCTGATGCGCTGGCTGGGCGGCGATCGACGATGAGCGCTTCCGGAACGATGCTCGGGCGGCGGGCCTTGCTGGTCGGATCCGCGGCGCTGGTCGTCGGCGGCGCGGCTTCAGCCCGCGCCACTCCGCGAGCCCGGTGCCCGGACGGCAAGGCCGCCTGGATCCCGTCCGAGGAACTGGTTCGGGAGCTTCCGCGCCTCATGCAAATCGCCGGGGTGCCCGGCGCTGCCATCGCGGTCGTGGACCGCGGGAGGCTCGCCTGGAGCCGGAGCTTCGGCGTGAAAAACGTTGTCACCCGCGACCCGGTGCGGGAGGACACGTTGTTCGAAGCCGCATCGATGACCAAGCCGGTGTTCGCCTATGTCGTGATGCGGCTGGTCGACGAAAAGCTCATCGACCTCGACAAGCCGCTCGTCGCGTATCGCCGGCCGGCGAATTTGGGTAGCGACCCGAATCTCGAGCTCATCACGGCCCGGCACGTGCTGGAGCATTCGACCGGCTTGCCCAACTGGGCTTCCGAGCCGCTCGTCACAAGTCGGGCGCCGGGTTCGAGCTACACCTATTCCGGTGAAGCCTTCATCTGGCTCCAGTTGGTTGTCGAGAAGATCATGGGAATGGGCCTCGGCAGCGTGATGCAGGCCAAGCTGTTCGGCCCGGCCGGAATGTCCCGCAGCAGCTTCGGCTGGGACGAGGAGATCGCAAAGTCGGTGGTTTTCGGCCATTCAGAACCTCCGGAAGGTGAGCAGACGCTTCCTCTCCAGCCTACGCGCGAGCTGGGCGACCGCCTGCTTCGGGTCGCTGTGAGGCGGCGCAAGCCGATCGGATCCTGGACGTACGAAGATTCTGTGGAAGCGATGCGAGAGACGAATCCGGAGACACTGCCGACGACGCACGACCTCCTCGTCAATTCGGCGGGTGGGCTCCTCATGACCGCTTCCGACTATGCCAAGTTCATGGTGCTCATGATGGACCGGCCAGAGCGGGCGGCCTGGGAAATTAGCGATGCGACCCGGCAGGCAATGCTCACCCCCCACATCGACGTGCGCGGACGCGACATTTCGCGGGGACTGGGTTGGGAACTCGAGCAATCCCAAGCGGGTCCGCTGTTCCAGCACAGCGGCAGCAACTACGGGATCTTCAAAACTCTGGGCGTCGGTGATGCCCGGAGCGGGCGAGCGATCGTCGTCTTCACCAATGCCGCAAACGGAAATGCGCTCGCGGCCCGGATCATGCGAGAGGCAACGGGGATCGACCGGTTGAAGTCCCTGGTCTGATCAGCACCGCAGCCAGATCGAAAGGATGATCTAAGAAGCCGTCTTCCGGGTTCCATCCAACATACCTGTCCACCCCTTGTTGCGACATTTCGGGCTGCCCGTTTTCGGGTGCAACGTGTCAAAAACTGACGTTTCCGGGACAATGGGAGCCTGCTGTGCGGCGACAGCCGCACAGCAGGCCAGATTTCATGGCATAGCTCCGGCTGCGCCCTGCACAGGACGAGGCTGGACGCCTAGAATTTGACGCCCGCGCGCACGCCATAGGTCCGCGGATCGGCAAAGGCCGCGCTCGTGCCATTCTGCGCCGAGGCGGTCGACAGCGTGATCTCATTCTCCAGATTTTTCAGATAGGCCTGAAGATAGAAGCGGTCATCGGGCGCGGTATAGGTCAGTGTCAGGTCGGTCTTGTGAAAGCTCGGCTGGCGAAACTGGACCGGCCCCTTCTCGGTCGGCTTGCCGGGAAGCGGGACCGCAAAGTCGGTGATGACATAGGCATCGTTCAACCGGATTCGCGCGCCGGCTTCGATCGTACCGCCGTTCGCCATTTCATAGGTGAAGCTATAGCCCGCCGACGCGGTGAGCGATGGCGAACGATCGAGACTGAAGCCGGCATAATCGATCGTCGGGTGCGGCATGAAGCGCTTGTAGCGAGCGTTCAGATAATTGACCCCGAAATCAAAGCGATGCGCGGGGTGCGGCTGGATGATCGTTTCGAGTTCGACCCCGTCGACCTTGGCGGCGCCGGCGTTGGTGGTCATCTGGCAAGGACCCCCGCAGCTGTTCGACTGGAAGCTCAGCTGCAATCCTTTGTAATCATAATGGAAGACCGATGCGTTGACGCGGACCGCGCCGTCGGCAAATCGCGTCTTCACACCCGCTTCATAGGCGGTAAGCGTTTCGGGATCATAATAGAGATCGTCGGCGGACAGGGCGCACACATTGTCGGCGGGGCCCTGCTTTTCGCAGCCGTCGTTGAAACCGCCCGCCTTGTAGCCGGTGGAAACCGTCGCATATAGAAGCGTATTGCCGATATTATAGTCGAGACCGGCGCGCCAGGTCACCTTGCTGAAATTGCGGCGGGCCGTGTTTTTCTGGGTCGGGATCGTTCCGACCGGGGCGGGAAAGACGATCACGGTCTGACCGACGCGCGACTTCAGGTCGTGCGAATAGCGGATCCCCCCCGTCAGCTTGAGGTCGGGGATGATTTCATAGCTGACCTGCCCGAACACCCCCTTGGATTCCGAAATCGTCGGGTCTTGCGGGAAACCATAGGCCAGCGCGCCGGGGATGAAGGGCGGATTGAGGATGAACGCGCCGATCCCCGACTTCTCCTTGAAATAATAGCCGCCGACCTGCCCGGTGAAGGGTCCGCCATCATTATAGGCGAAGCGCAGTTCCTGCGAATTCTGCCAGTAATTGCCGTCGAACACCCCGGGGAAGGCGATCGGCCCGCCAAAGTCCTGCGGGCCGCCTTCGTGGCGGGTCAGCTCGCGGTAGCTGCCGAGATAGGTCATATCGACCGGGCCGAGCGCCCAGTTGAGTTCGGCCGACACACCCCATGTTTCATTGTCATAGAAGGATTCGACCCCGTCATTGTGCAGACGCGTGCGGCGTTGCGCGGATCCCATGTCGATGTAACGCGGCCGGCCACCGGCCACGAACGGCCGTTCAAAGAAATTGGTCAGCCGGACCGTGTTCGTGGGCCGTCCCTTAATGCTGCTATAGTCGCCCTTGATCAAAAGGCTGATATCGGGGCTGAAATCGATCAACGCCGACAAACGCCCCGACAAATTCTTCTTCGCGGGGTCGAGCGGGAACGGCGATGTCGCCGACTGGATCACATAGCTGTCGCGACGATCATAATTCACCGCGCCGCGCAGCGCGAGCCCGGCCGCGACGGGCACATTGACAACTGCCGTCGCCTGGATCGTGTCGAAATTGCCATAGGTCGCGTCGAAGGATGCCGCGAATTTGTCGGCCGGCCGCGCCGAAATCACGTGCACGACGCCAGCGGTCGTGTTGCGGCCGAACAGCGTCCCCTGCGGACCACGCAGCACCTCGACACGCTCGATGTCATAGAAACTGACCTCCTGCGCCTGGGGCCGCGCGATATAAATGCCGTCGAGCAGGAAGGCCGCCGACGGATCGCCCTTTTCGGTACCGTCGGTGCTGGTCACGCCGCGAATGGTGATCTGGAGGCCGTTGGCGCGGTCGATCGACAGGTTGGGCACCATATCGGCAAGCGCGGTCGGGTTGGTGATGCCCGCGTCGCGAAGCCCTTCCGATCCGATCGCCGTCAGCGCAATCGGGGTTTTCGAGGCCAGCGATTCGGTGCGCGTCGCCGTCACGACGATGTCACCGTCAGAGGCCGCAGCCTGGTCCTGAGCAAAGGCCGGCGACGCGATCAGCGTGGCCGTGGCGCACAGATATACTCGCAAATGACGCATGATGATCCCTCTCCCTGTTTTTTCTGTTTTGAGCTCGACTACAGCTCTCATTCTCGAACGTATCCCTGCCCATTTTTGGAGTCAAGTAATCGATTACATTTCAAATTGGTCTTTTGGACGACAGTGCTCGTTAAACTAACCAACCTTCGACTTTTCGAGCCAATTTTCGGCAGAATATCGTTTACACCAACGCTGTTGGGCGCGAGCGCGAGAAAGCTCAGTCCGCCCCGCTCGATCCAGCAAAATCGTCAAAGGCGCGGTCGGTGACCCGGATGATGCGATCAGCGATGAACTGCGCGCCTTCGCGGGCGCCGTCGACCGGATGCTTGAGGCAACATTCCCATTCGAGCACCGCCCATCCGGCGAAATCATATTGGGCAAATTTGGAAAAAATGGCGCGGAAATCGATCTGCCCGTCGCCGAGCGAGCGGAAGCGACCGGGGCGGTCGATCCAGTCCTGATAGCCCCCGTAGACCCCCGACCGGCCGTTGGGCCGGAATTCGGCATCCTTCACATGGAAGGCGCGGATGCGCGGATGATAAATGTCGATGAACGCCAGATAGTCGAGCTGCTGCAGCAGCAGATGACTCGGGTCATAAAGGATGGTCGCGCGCGGATGATGATCGACGGTATCGAGAAAACGCTCGAAGGTCGCGCCGTCGTGCAAATCCTCTCCCGGATGGATTTCATAGGCCAGATCCACACCGACCTCGTCAAACGCGTCGAGGATCGGGCGCCAGCGCCGCGCCAGTTCGGCAAAGGCGTCGTCGATCATTCCCGCGGGGCGCTGCGGCCACGGGTAAAAATTCGCCCAGGCCAGCGCGCCCGAGAAAGTGACATGCGTGTCGAGGCCCAGGTTGCGGCTGGCCTTTGCCGCCAGCAGCAACTGATCATGCGCCCAAAGCCGGCGCGCCTCGGGATTGCCGCGAAGATGCACGGGAGCAAAGGCGTCGAACAGCCTGTCCTGCGCCGGATCGACGGCGATCAGTTGCCCCTGCAAATGCGTCGACAGCTCGGTGATGCTGAGCCCCTGGTCGGCCAGCATGCCGACGAGCTCGTCGCAATAGGTCGTGCTTTCGGCCGCGAGCTTGAGATCGATCAGCCTTTCGCCGGTCGGGATCTGCAACCCCTTATAGCCCAGCCCCGCCGCCCAGCGCGCCATTCCGGCGAGCGTGTCGAACGGCGGTTCGGCGCCTTCAAACTGCGCCAGGAAAATGGCAGGGCCCTTGATCGTTCGCATGAAAATCCTTTCGGGGGAGAAGTGTCAGGCGCGGGCGCCGGTGTCTTCGACCGGCTGCCAGGTTGCGCCCTGAACGGATGAGCGGAGCGCGGCGTCAACGAAGCGCAATCCCCGAACGCCATCCTCGATGCCGCACAAAGGCGTATCGGAAATGGGCGTTTCAAACAGGATCGCGTCGACGAAATCGCGGTAGATATTGGCGAAAGCCTCGATGAAACCTTCGGGATGGCCGGCGGGCAGCCGGGTCGCAGCGGTCGCAGCAGCGCCGAGATAGGGCGCACCGGCGCTCAAAATCTCGTCGGGCCGGTCGGGCCAGCGCAGATAGAGATGCTGACTGTCTTCATGCGACCATTCGAGCCCGCCGCGATCGCCCCAGAGACGCAGGCGCAGGTCGTTGCGCGCACCCGCCGCAACCTGCGTCGCGGCGACCAGCCCGCGCGCACCGCTGGCGAAGCGGACGAGCAAGGTCGCATCGTCATCGAGGCTGCGGCCGGGGACGACGCTGGCGAGATCGGCAAGGAGTTCGACAATATGATCCCCCGCGACATATTCGGCGAGGTTCAGCGCATGGACGCCAATATCGGAAATGCAGCCCCCGACGCCCGCCGCCGCGGGCGCGGTGCGCCAGGCGGCCTGCTTGTTCGCCGACCGCTCGACCGGATCGGCAAGCCAGCCTTGCGGATATTCGACATGGATGCGGCGCAAACTGCCCAGATCGCCGCGCGCAACGCGCGCGCGCGCCTCGCGGATCAGTGAATAACCGGTGTAGGTGTAAGTGATCGCATAGAGCGCCGCCGACGCATCGACATGCCCACGCAGCGCCAGCGCTTCGTCTAACGTAGCAGTCGCCGGCTTGTCGCTGATGACATGGATGCCCGCGGCGAGCGCCGCGGCGGCGATCGGCAGATGGGTGTCATTGGGGGTCGCGACGGTGACGAACGAAATGCCGTCGGAACGCCGCCGCTCGGCCGCGAACATCGCCTCGACATCGGGATAGATACGGTCGGGCGCAATGCCGAAGCCTACCCCCGTCTCCAGCGAGCGCGCATGATCGCGGCTGAACACCCCCGCAACGAGCCGCGCGCGGCCGTCGAGTTCGGCTGCCATGCGGTGGATCGGGCCAATGAACGACCCGGGGCCGCCGCCCGCCATCCCCATGCCAAGCGGCGGGACACGCATGCCGGTCATGCCTCCGCCCGCGCGGCGGCAAGCGTGACAGGCCTGTATCCGCCCCGCGACCGGAAGAAAAAGACCAGCGTGAGATAGATGACCAGCATCAAAGCCGGAAGCAGCGCGATATCGCGCAGCGCACCCTTTTTGGCCTCGACGACCACCTGATCGACCGCGCGGCGTTCGGCCGCGGGCGCCTGCGCCAGCGCGGCAGAATCGAGCGCCCGATAGGAACCGAACGCGCCCTGCTTCGGTGCCGCCACATAGGCCGCGACCAGTTCGGTCCCGTTGGTCCGGTCGTAGCGCGCGAGCCCGTCGGCGGTCGAGCGATCCTGGATCGTCCCGAGCAGACTGGCACCCACAATGCCGGCCGCGAGCATCCCGGCACCCGCCATGACGTTCACCGTCACTGCGCCGCCCTTGGGGAAGCGCTCCGATGCCACGGCGAGGCTGGTGCCCCAGAAGAAGCTTTTGCCGATCCCGTAAAGCGTCGCAGCCGCGAGTAGCGCGGTGCCCGTGGCCCCGGCCATCCAGAACAGACCGACCGCCGCCATCGCCGACGCCGCGGCAAGCGTGCCAAAGGGCGTCGCGACGCGCACGATCGAACCGGCGAAAAGCCGAACGACGAACACGATCGCCGAGGTGTAAACGAGCACCCAGCCCGCCTCGATCCCCCAACGCGCCAGTTCGGGCTCCATCAGCGAGACGATCCAGCTGTCGGTGCTCAATTCGGTGATCGCCAGCGGGATCATCACGAGCACGAGGATAATATAAAGCGGATGCCCCGCCGACCGCGCGTAAAAGGCGTAGGCTGCGGTTAGCGTCGCGACCGCCGCGACCGTGACGATACCCGGCAGGTCGGCGACGCGGCCGATCTCGAGGCACATCAGCGAAAGGATCACGAACGCGCTAATATAGCCCGCCTCCGCCAGCATCTCGCGATAGGAAATGCCCGCAGCGACGCGCTCGCTGACCGGGAACTTCAGCCGCAGAAGCGCGAGCGCATAGATCAGCACGGGGACCGCCATCATCGCGGCCTTGATGCGCCAGTCGACCAGACCGTCGAGCGCGATGGCCAGCGCACCGCCCAGCATCAGCCCAAGTGGCCACGCCGCGTGCAGCCGGTTGAGCCATCGCGGCTTGTCGTCATTGTACAGCGTCGCGACCAGCGGGTTGGCCGCGGCCTCGACCGCGCCATTGCCCAGCGCCATGATGAGGGTGCCGATATAGAGCGACCAATAGCCATTGGCGGTCACCAATATCGCCAGCCCGATAATGTGGCAGGCGGCGGCGAAGCCGAAGGTGCGGCGAAAGCCGATCCGGTCGATCACCAGGCTGAGCAGGACGATGGTGATCGCGAAAGGCCAAAGCCCGACACCCAGCAATTCGCCCTTTTGCGTTTCGGACAAGCCGAAGGCGACGCCCCAGTCGTCGATGACCATCGCGCGCAGGACAAAGCAGAAGGAGGTCGCGGTGATCGCGGCAAAGGAAATTCTGAAAAGCTGCCCTCGCGGCGCAACGGACCCGTCCATATCGACCCTCCCTATTTTTATGTAATGGATTACATTATGAACAGGCTGGTTGAATCGCAAGGGGAATAATATAAGCCTTCGCACGAAACCTCAGAATGAGAGAACGATTACCGGA
The DNA here is from genome assembly GCF_058807415.1 of Sphingopyxis sp. GW821-FHT12C06. NCBI lineage: Bacteria > Pseudomonadati > Pseudomonadota > Alphaproteobacteria > Sphingomonadales > Sphingopyxidaceae > Sphingopyxis > Sphingopyxis sp. GW821-FHT12C06. The sequence continues at coordinate 139,654 of NZ_JBXAQR010000007.1, forward strand.
TGACGACGATTGCGGATGTGGCACGGGCAGCGGGCGTTTCGACAGCAACGGTGTCCCGCGCACTCAGCAACCCCGAATCGGTCAACGAACCAAAGCGCAGCCATGTCCTCCGCGCGGCGAAAGTTCTCGGCTATACCCCGAATTATGCGGCACAGAGCCTGCGCACGACCCGGTCGCAGCGCATCATCCTGACCGTGCCCGATATTTCCAACCCCTTCTTCTCCGCAGTAATCCGCGGCGCCGAGGAAGCCGCGCTCGCCGCGCGCTATTCGCTGCTGATCGGCGATACCCATCATGACAGCGAGCGCGAGGAATATTACGCCGCGATGCTGACCCGGCGCGAAGCCGACGGCATGATCTTTCTGGGCCATCGCCTCGCCCCCACCGCAGTGGCGATGATCGCCAATCAAGGGGCCGACGCACCGATCGTGAACGGCTGCGAATTCGAACCCGGCCTCAACGTCTCGAGCGTCCATATCGCGAATGCGGTCGCGGCGGCCGAGGCGATGCAGCACCTTTATGACCTTGGCCATCGCCGCATCGGCGTCATCACCGGCCCGCTCCTCAGCCCGCTGAGCCGCGACCGGTTGAGCGGCGTCCAGGGCGCCGCCGCCGGCCAGCGATTGTGGGATGAGGTGATCGTGCGGACCGGAGATTTTTCGGTCGACGCAGGCGAAGAGCAAACCCATGCGCTGCTCGCCGGGGACAATCCACCCACCGCGATTTTCTGCTTCAGCGACGAGATGGCGATCGGTGCGATGGCGGCGCTTCGCCAGCGCGGGCTCGATTGCCCCGGCGACGTGTCGGTCATCGGCTTCGACGACATTCGCTATGCGCGCGCTTTTCACCCCGCACTCACGACCGTTTCGCAACCCAAGGAAGCGATCGGGCGCAAGGCGGTCGAAATGCTGCTGGCGATATTGAGCAAAAAGGCCGGCGGCGTCGATTCGGTCACGCTGCCGCACGAACTGATCGTTCGCGAAAGCACTGCTCCGCCGCGCAAGGCCGGATGACCCCGCGCGGCAAGAGCCGGCATCAGAGCTGATTGGCCTTCATGCGCTCGACCGCATGATTGGCCGCACGCGCCGTCAGCGCCATATAGGTGAGCGACGGGTTTTGCGCCGCGGTCGAGGTCATGCACGCGCCGTCGGTGACGAACAGGTTGGAAACCTCATGCGACTGGTTGAAGCCGTTGAGGTACGAGGTTTTCGGATCACGCCCCATGCGCGCCGTGCCCATTTCGTGGATCGCGAGGCCGCCGGGCGGGATCGCCGTCCGGATCGACTGAACCCCGACCGCCCCTCCCGCGGTGAGCATCGCCACCGCTTCCTTCGAAATATCCTCGGCCATCAATTTCTCGTTCGCGCCCCACTCGAACCGCGCGTTGAGAATGGGAATGCCCCACTTGTCCTTCTTTTGCGCGTCAAGGCTCAGCCGGTTGTCATAATAGGGCAGGCATTCACCGAAGCCGGCGATGTAGATGAACCACGGCCCGGGCTCACGCAGCGACTGCTTCAAGGGCGCCCCGAAACCCGGCGCCATCGCTCCGCGCGTCCAGTTGGAGCGCGCGGCGGCACCCTGCAGGCCATAGCCGCGCAGGAAGGGCGCATCCTTTTTCCCGACGTTACGGAAGCGCGGCATGTAAAGGCCGGCGGGACGATTGCCGATCGGCTGACTGTCGAGCATTCCCGGCACGATGCCGAAGGCACCGCCAGTCATCAGATGATCCATCAGATAATGGCCGAGCACCCCGCTCGTGTTGCCGATGCCGGCCGGATATTGTTCGCTCGTCGAATTGAGGAGGATTTGGGTGGACCCGAGCGTCGAGGCGTTGAGGAAGACGATCCGCCCGCGATAGGTGGTGCGCGAACCCTTGGCGGAGTCGATGACACGGACGCCCGACACCTTGCCCGTCTTCGGATCGTGATCGAGCCCCTCGACGATCGCGTCGGTGACGATGGTCAGATTGCCGGTCGCCTCGGCGGCAGGGAGCGTCGAACTGATCGAGCTGAAATAGGATCCGGTCGAACAACCGCGCTGGCACGGCCCGCAATAGTGGCACGCCGCGCGGTCGCCCAGATCCTGCGTAAGAATCGCCGACGGCGCGATCATCAGCCGCCGGTCGGCATAGGTTTTCGCAATCCCCTCGGCGACATGCGCCTCGCAGCGGTTGAGCGGCATCCCCGGCTGAAAGCGGCCCACCGGCGCGGTGGGCGCGTCATATTCGGACTGGCCCGACACGCCTATGAAGCGTTCGACATAATCGTACCAGGGCCGGATATCCTCGTAGCGGATCGGCCAGTCGACGCCATGGCCGTCCTCGGCATTTTCGGTGAAGTTAATCGGGCCCAGCCGCGGCGTCACACGGCCCCAGGTGAGCGAGCGACCGCCGAGATGATAGCCGCGAATCCAGTTGAACGGATACTCGGCGTCCTGACCATAGGGATGCGCGCTGTCCTTGACGAAGAACTGATCGGTCGCCTCGCCAAAGGCGTAGCAGCTGCGCTGAATCGGATAGTCGCGCTCGTAGCGATGCCGGTCGCCCAGATTGTGGAAGGGGAATTCCCAGTCAGCCTTGTGCTCGCCGACATAGTCCTCGGGCGTGATCGATCGCCCGCGCTCGATGAGCAGGACTTTCAACCCCTTTTCGGTCAGCTCTTTCGCCGCCCAGCCGCCCGAAATGCCCGAGCCGACGACGATCGCATCGAAATCCTGATTTGACATGGTGATGCTCCCGGTCAGAAGGCGCTGAAAGGCGACAGCGAGTAGAGGATGAAAGAATCGGCCCGGTCGCCCGGCCTGAACGGCGCGTCGGGAAGATATTCGTTCGGGACCATGTTGGACGACAGTTCGACCGTCGCGCCAAGCTCGCTGGTATAATAGCCGTAGATCGTCAGGCGCTTCATCAGCACCGCAAACGGGGTCCGCGGCCGGCCACCCGCCGACGGCGCAGCGGCCGCAGCGGCGTTCAATTCCTCGCCGTAAAAGGCGATTTTTTCGGCGTCGCCCAGCGCGACGAAGGGCTTGGCGTAACGCGCCTGCGCACGGCCGGCGAACGCCGCAATCCCATCCATGAAGTGGGCCCGCTCGCCGGCGTCGAACCAGTCCGACACCATCATTTCCACGAAAGCCGGAACCCCGGCGGCCTTGGCCCCGCCGGTATCGGTCGCCGGAAGGATGATTTCGGCCACCTCGGCGACCAGCGCCCGGTTGGCAGCGTCCCAGGGCGCGGATATGGCCGCAACCGCACGAGCGGTCGGCGCAACCAGCGCCACGCCCAGAAAGGCCCCCAGTTTAAGCAGATTCCTGCGGCTTGTGCCGTCCATAGCGGACCGATCAGATGCCATTGACCTCTCCCGTCTTTATGTTATTCTTCGAAAAGTAATCGATTTCAAATGCCGGTGCAAGGGCATAAAATCGCCGGGATTCATTGCCAAACCGGCAAATCATAGTCCAGGCTATGCAATCAATTACACGAGTCGATGGCCCGAACCGAGTGCGGAGAGAAACCGCACCGCAACGACCGGCCATCGCCTCGCCAGAGGATGCGACTGAAGAGGATGCTATGCCAAAAATAATCACGCCTGTTTCGGGGGCAGCGGCCTTGCTCGTGCTTGCCTTGTCCTATGCGGCCACCGCCCAGACGGGGACGCCCGACCTGGCCAAGGGACGGACGGCGTTCCAGGCCTGCGCGGCGTGCCATTCGGACAAGCCCGGCGTGAAGCGGATCGGCCCGAGCCTCGCCGGCGTTTTCGGCAAACCCGCCGCGCAGGTGCATGGCTTTAACTATTCGCCGGCGCTGGCCAAGGCGAAGCTGCGCTGGGACCGCAAGACGCTCGATGCGTTCATCGCCAGGCCCAAGGTCGTCGTACCCGGAAACCGGATGACCTATCCCGGCGTCACCGACCCGGCGAAGCGCGCCGCCATCATCGATTATATGCAAAGCCTGCGCTGACAGGTCGCCAAAGCCCACCCCCGAAACCCCACCCAATGACCGCCCCCAAGAGGGCGCGACGTGCCGAGAGGATATTGAATATGACGGGTCGCCACATCGCTTCGCTTTTGCTGCTGTCATCGGCCATGTGCGCCGGTGCCACCGCGGCGCACGACCACACGCCCAAGCCCGCGAGCGCTCCGACGCAATGCCTAGGCCTGCCGGTCGATAAAATTGCCATCCAGACCTATGTCTTTGCCAGCACCCTGGCTGATATTCCGATCCCGGCCGAATGGGACACGCTGCCCGTCGCGGAAAAATTCGAACGGCTGAAGCCGTCCTTCATGAAGCTCGCCGGGGCGAAGCCCGACCCCGCGAAACTGGCGGCGGTGCTGAAGGAAATTTCGGCAATGGGCTATCGCAATGTCGAAAGCATGAGCCTGATTTCGGGCGGCAGCCCCGAGGCTTATGCCGGCCTGCTGAAGGATGCGGGCCTGCAATCGGTCGCCAGCCACGTCTCGCTCGACAAGAGCAAATGGCCGGCGCAGCTGGCCGAGGCCAAGGCGCTCGGTCAGCGCTTCATCGGTTCGGGCGGCTTTGGCCAGCCGGGTCTGGCTACCCTTGACCAGACACTGGAAACCGCGCGCAACCTGAACGAGCTGGGCAAGGCCGCGGCGGCCGAGGGGCTGACCCTTTACGTCCACAACCACACCGGCGAGTTCGACGCCCGCTATCTTTATGACAGCGGCGACGGCAAGCCGGTGATGACGAGCGCGTGGGAAATCGTCGCCGCCAACACCGACCCCCGTTTCGTCCAGTTCGAGGTCGATATTTTCTGGGCGCGCCTCGCCTTCAAGCCCGACCAGGTGGAGGAACTGCTCGATTTCCTGAAAAAATACCGCAGCCGCATCGCCCTGCTGCACATGAAGGACCTCGCCCCGAACGGCGCGGTCACCGACATGGGCGCTGGCACCACCGACTGGCGGCGCGTGGTCGAAGCTGCAGGGCCGCAGGTCGCCTACTATGTGTATGAATTCGATTTTCCGTCCGATGCCGTGAAATCGGCGCGGATCGGATTCGATTATTTGAGCTGCAAGGGTCAACCCTAAAGGGGCGCGCCTCCTGTCGGGTGAAAGCCTCTCACCGAATCGACACTAATGCCCTCGGAGAAGCTACGCTCTTCCTCGGGGGCATTCTCATCTGCGCAATCGACCGTCATCAAGGATCGGGACACGGCACCCAACGCGGAGCGATCAGCGGCACATTGGAACGATTGAAGGTTTCCAGATAGCCGTCGCCGGAGCACGGCTGCTTGCACATCTGGTCATAAGAGGGCTGCGGCGGCCGGATCGGCGACGATCGCATCGACGCGAGCGCAATTGCGTCCCATTCGCTTGCGATTGCTCATAAAGTCTCAAGGACAACCCGAGATCAAGAGCCTGAGCATCGGAGAGTTGGTGAATCCGGCGCCGCCAGAAAATATGACCGCGACGGAAGATGTGCGGGAAGGTAGACCAGCGAGATCTTTCAGATCAGCGCGCTGGCACACTCCGATGTACAATGAACAGACGCCTCGCCGACCGATGAATCATTGGTCAGGAATATCATGGCCCAAGCCCAGATCGGCTGTGATTCCTGCACCGGCTGGCTGGGGCGGCAGGTGTTTACACCTCAACTTATGCACATGATTTATAATGACTAAATTTCATGATCCGCAGCGTTTACCCGCCAATTCATGATCATTTTCGTGAGCTTCAGAGAGCAAATTTGAGCTAACTTGGGATATGCGGCCAGCAGTGACTTTTGTACGTTGAAACACAATGCCCGACGGCGCCCCTCGCAAAATCGGCTTCGCCTTGACCGCGAGATTGGGAAGATGGCTCCCCATCGGACCGTGAAAGTAGCAGTAGGTCAATTACGTCATTCCCGGGAACCCGGGGATGCCGTTTATGTCGCTACCAATTGCGATGCCCCGCCTTCGCGGGGGCATCGATGTTATCACTCACTGGGAAGCCGCCATTTAAGCTCTGCGCCGCGCCATGCGTGGCATGCAGGGGCTCGTCGGGGAGGGAGGGCTGCGTCAAAACCGCATCGTTGTAAGGCAGGATACTTCGCATCGAGCGGCCAATTTGGATATACATGCGCCTCACCTATCAGGCGCCCCCAGCTTCCCCTTCAGTTTTCAGAGGCGGCAATCACGCACTCCCCAGATGAGCCTATGCACGTTCGTCGGCTTGCCTCTCTGTCTGATGATGCGCGCGCCTCCCGCTGTCGAAGCGGGCGATGAAGCTGATCTGCCCGTGACGCGGCTAGATTGGCGCACTCAGTCAACCGCGTGGCGCGGTTTCCAGAGTATTGCACAGCCTTTTCAGCATCGCGCCGGATGAAGTTGCGCTCAAAAATATTAACTAGGGTCAGGACCCATTGATTTGCGGGGATGGCTGTGATTCAGGCGGCTACGAAGGGCCTGAATTTGAGCGATTTATTCTGGCTGACGGACGAGCAGATGGCGCGTCTTCGGCCCTATTTTCCGAAGAGCCACGGCCGCGATCGCGTTGACGACCGGCGGGTTTTGAGTGGGATCATCTTCGTGAACCGCAATGGGCTAAGATGGCGGGATGCGCCGAGGGAATATGGCCCGGCAAAGACGCTCTATAATCGCTGGAAGCGGCGGAGTGACAAAGGCATCTTCATCCCCATGATGGAAGGCTTGGCCACACCGCAAGCGCCAGAGCGCAAAACGATCATGATCGACGCTACCTATCTGAAAGCCCACCGCACGGCGTCTAGTCTTGGGGTAAAAAAGGGGGTCCGGGACGTCTGATCGGACGCACGAAAGGCGGCATGAACACCAAGCTGCATGCCGTGACCGATGCGAATGGTCGCCCGATCAGCTTCTTCATGACCGCCGGGCAGGTCAGCGATTACACGGGCGCCGGCCGCATTGCTCGACAGTCTGCCCAAAGCGCAATGGATGCTTGCCGACCGAGGCTATGACGCCGACTGGTTCCGCGACGCCTTGCAGGAGAAGGGGATCACGCCGTGCATCCCTGGCCGGAAAATACGGAACAGGGCCGTCAAATACGACAAGCGCCGCTACAAACGCCGCTACAAACGCCGCAACCGCATCGAGATCATGTTCGGTCGGCCGAAAGACTGGCGTCGCGTCGCAACACGCTATGATCGGTGCCCGAACACCTTCTTCTCCGCCGTAGCCCTCGCCGCAACCGTCATCTTCTGGCTCTGATCAATGAGTCCTGACCCTAGCCACCGGAGATGGCTGCAGAATATAGAACGGGTGCCAAAATTGCTGCAGAAGATGCGAGTGACAAAATGAGGAGCCGGAACAGTAATCGTCCGGACAAGTCGCTTCCCCTGACCAAGATATACAAATTTACATATATCGCAATAGAAACTACAACAATGCTGATATATATATTGGGATATGAAAAATTCGCAAAACCGGACAATATAGACAAAGAAATATATAGACCAGAAATCAGGGAAAGTAGAATCCCAATCCCGGATATGGATATCGATAATATTCGATATTTACTATGGAACACTGTCACATCCTCCGCACCATCCCGTTATTGAATTCAGCGAATTTGCCTCAATAACGCTACCAAAAATTGGAGTTCCACCGAAAACAGTATTTGGGAGTCCGAATTTCTCAAAAACACGCCAATGATAATATGTTATCTGCCGCACGGACAGGAGGTGTGGAGTTCCGATGCGATCGGCGCGGACAGCAGCAGCATCGGCTTTCGCTATCGCAAGTCTGACCTCTTGATACTCCCGGTACACGCGTTCCATGTCTCCTTTTGGCGGTATATTTACACCGTGTTCATTGTAACCAGGGACAACTCCATGTTTCTTCATGAGCGCGCCAAGGAGGCGACTCTTCGCCACGACGTTTATCCCGGTCGATTCCACATCCAGATCCATTTGCTCCCCAATCTCTTGGAGCGGATTGTTGGGTGAGGCCTCCCAGTACCCTGATGCATCACCCGCGCCCAGTGCAACCTCGGCCCTAGGCGAAATGCCGTCGCCGCCATATGAGCCGGAGCAAGACACGCTGCCAACACGCGAACAAGTGTTTTGGGTAGTCTGTTCGCCAAAGAGCCCGGAGGGATCCCGCCCGTTTACCGGATCCGTCCCGGCATATGCGTAGAGGTTGACTTGATCCTTATATCCGATGGGGTCGGCCTGGAGGAAGCGCCCGAGCGTCGGCGAGTAGATGCGGGCCTTGTAGTAATAGATGCCGAGTTCGGGGAGCCACGCCTGACCGGTGTACTGGAACCGCCCGAGGTTGCCCGGGTTCGGGATGCCATATTCGTCATAGCTGTTGATCGCTGCCGCCCCGCTGGGAGTGGTCACCGCGATGACGCTGCCCTGATGGTCGGTGTGCAGCCAATGCGGGTTCGTCTGGCCGCTGCCTTCGTACCAGACCACCGGGTCGTCGACATTCTTGCCGTGCACATAACGTCGCAGGAGAGTGCCCGCGCCATCATATTCGGCAACCAGTTCGTCACCATCATGGAGGAGGCGGGTGGTCGCCCCGCCGCCGACGGTCTCGTAGAGTCGGCCGAGCGGATCGTAGCGCAGCGTGGCATTCTTTGCCCCGCTGGCATTCACCAGCCGGTTCTCGACATCATAGACATAGGTCGTCGACCCGTCCGAGGTCAGATTGCCGTTAGCGTCATAGCCGAACGACGCCGCGCCCGCGGCGGTATATTGATTGAGCCCGTTCGCCGCATAGTTGCGGTCGACATTATAGTGTCCGGTCCACGCATAGATGTCATTGTTGCGGGACTGCTGCGCCATCTGTGCTCCCGGCGTATAGCCGTAAGTGAACGCGGCATCGCTTGCGGTGCCGGGGAAGTCATGGCCCAAGCCGCTCAAGCGACCGGCGGGATCGTAACTGAACGTCGTATACTGGCTGTATCGCCCATTTTGCCGGTCGCGCAGTCCGCGGCGGTTGTAACCATAGGCTAGAAGGTTGACATTCAACGCAACCGCTCCGTCATAGAGCGCCGACATCCGGTCAAGTCCGTCATAGGCGTAGCCGGCCTGCCTCCCGTCGGGCCAGATCAGCCCGGTGCGGTTGCCGTTCTTGTCCCAGGTAAAGGAAAGAGTCCGCGTCAAACCGTCCATCGTCAGCGCCGACGAGATCGGGCGCCCAAATCCATCGTAATCAGTAGTCAGGCCTTCGCCCGACGGACTATCGAACCGGGCGTAGGTTTGGAGCCCCTTGAGGTTATATCCATAATAGACGTCGCGCGTGTGCGTTGCCGCGAGCCCCGACCGCTCGGGGACGATCTTGACCGTGTTGCGGTTTAGCGCATCATATTGATAGGTGATGACGCTGCCGTCGCGTTTGCGCAGGCTCGTGCGGTTGCCATTGGCGTCATAGCCATATTCTTCATAGTCGATGATGGACACCATTCCCGGCGTGGCCGGCGACGGAAGGTTCCATCTCACTTGGCGGTCAAATCCATCATAACTCATCGATGCGGTGTAGCCGCGCGCGTCGGTCAGGCTGGTCCGCTTGCCGTTCGGGCTGTAGACGTAGGTCGCATAGTCCTCCTGCAGCGGCGTCGCATAGGCCTTCTGAACCTTGAGCAGCTGGCCCACGGCGTCGTAAACATTGCGCGTAATCCGATCGGGGCCGAAGCCCCCCTCAGCGCCTGGCGTGCAAGCGCTTGCAGGGAGGCTGCCATAGGCGGCGGGGTTCATCCGCTGCGCCGTGCACTCGTTCCGCCCGGCAAGATCGTAGCTGTATTGAAGGAGGGACACCGGCAGATCGTCCGAGCCCTTCGCAACCTCGCTCGCCTTCCGGCCCTTCGCGTCCAGGCTCGTCTCTACCGACGAAAGCCGTGTGAAGCCGATCCAGTTCGCTGGCTTGACATCTTCCGGCTGCCAGCTCGCGAGTTCGCCGGTCTCGATCTTGACTGGTCGGCCAGCTGCATCATAGGTCGTCCGGGTCGCTGCGTAGGCGAGAGGCCCCGCGCCGTCCGGGTCGGGCGCGATTGTTCCTGTCACCCGGCCCATAGCGTCGTAGCGCGCCGCGCTCGTGTGAGCTGAAGGCTGTGCCTGTGCATATGCTGATGTCGTTGAGACGGCGACCCCTGCGAGCGATGCGACAACGGACAGGGCGGCTCGTTCCTGGGCGCGCCTCCTGCTCACGGGCAGGCGCTCAGATTGGCAGCGGGCCTTGTTTCGCTAATCTTTCGCCCGGAAATATCGTACCCGAAACAGGTTCGCTGGGTTTCTCCGCCCGCAGTGACAGACACCCCTCGCAAGAGCAGGTTGTTTGGGCCGCTATCAGGGCCGTAGTCATAATCGCTAACGACTTCGTCCGCGGCGCCCCCGGCACAACTCGCGCCGCTGGCGGCTGTTGATCGACAAGAACGTTCTCGTATCAGCAGCCAGACAGGGGAAGAAGCCTGAACATAGGCCCCTGAACTATTCTTGATCCAGGCAGAGCGATGAGCATATTCGTAACGCGTTTCGGGCCGCACTCCGTCCACGGCGGGACCGGTACGCTTGAGGATGCCTCCGTGAACTGTGCTATATTCAAAATTCGTCTCATTACCTTTGTTGTCGATGGTAGACGTTGGCCTGCCCATGGACGCCGTGCCAAAAGCGCTCGTGCTTACCAAATTTGGTAGTCCCGATCCTGATTTTGCGACTTGTCGTGTCTCCGTAATGTTTCCATTCGAATCGCGAGTAAGGGAAAAATAGCTTCCTTCCGGAGAGATGGATTTTTTTATTTGAGAATTATTATATTCAAATTTGGAGATTCGTCCAAGTTCGTCAATCACCTCCGAAACTCCGTCAAGAAAAGAATCTACCTTGCTTATATATTTTCTCGTTCCATAAGGCGTAGTAGACTGAACAGTCCATGTTTTAAGAGACGACAAGTAAGAATATGAATAATTTCTCGATACTCCATCAACGGTAGCCGATGTAACTCGAAATCGAAATGCACATTTTCCGTTAGGATATTCATTTTCCGGATAGCATGGGATAGGCGTCCTTGATAAACTATACTCAGCATCCCAAAATGAACTGCCAGGCCTCTTAATTTTTATGGTACTAGTATCCGGACTTGTTGCCTCCCTTGTGAATTGGCTAATGCCACCGGACGCATCCGTCACATACTCAATTGCCCCGGAGGTGCTATAGGACGTGCTACTCCACGGGCGAGACAATGCACACCTGTCCGCCATTGGATCGCAATATTCGACGGCATTATTTATCGCCGTCACCTTGGTTAATTTTTTCCAGTCTCCGACATTGTATACGTCTGAATCATACTCATACTTTATCTGGTATCCGAGATTGTTGGTTACTGATTGTATTCTATACTGGGTGATCGGGCCGCCGGTGTAATAGCGGTTGTGGATTGTCCAAATGGTACCGTCCGGAAAAGTGACGCGCGTTGCCGCCCTGGATTGTTGCGAAACGCCAGAGGAATCCGGGCCATAATCGAATGTGATTTTGCCATACTCAACGATGCGCCCATCCTTGGTGACTAGCGACCAGGGCAGGTTCTCGCCCGCTATAAAGGCAGCCAGATATGATCCGTCTCCCGTCGGGCGTGTGTACGCGTCCCCAGCGACGCGTGTAAGCGATCCGAATTCAGCTACTGCTGAAGGGAAGGGCCTCAACCAGCCAGCTTCACCGATTGCGTAGTTCCAGAAATTGGTCTTCCACCACTGGGCAGAGAGGTAGCGGATGTGCTGCAGGCCTCTGTGGTCATTCGGGCCGACTGACAACTCCTTGAACTCTTGAAGAAATCCATTGCCTTGAACGTCCACGCCAAAATCATCGAGAACGGGACTCTGGGGAATTCTTCCGGTTGCATCTTGAGCGTAAGAAGGGGACGAAAGCATCGCCAACGCGATTGTGGTAGCGATAAGTCCACGGGCACTCACTGCTGCCCGCCCCAAGCAAACTTCCTTCATCGATAGCGGCTTTCCAGTGGAATAAGTGAATTCAGACCATTTGCCGTAAAGCGGCAGTAACAAGTCAGACAGGTTGCAATCTCAACTTCAAGGAGGTGAGTTCGGCGAATTCGTCGTCTTGACCCGTGTACGATTGTCCGCCTTGTCATGCTCATATTCGACCGTGACATTATTGTTCACCGTGCCCGTGCGCACGACCTTCGTCAGGCGACCCTTGGCATCATATGTGTAAGTGACGGTTTCCGTGGCGACGGCAGGGACAGCTAAGCCAATGAAGGTCGCGCCAAGCAGAAACGCGCGTAATATTTTCATAAAACCCCCTCCCGTGGCGCCTCAAATATTTGACAACGCTCCCGATTCTCTCAACGATATCAATGCAGAAAAAAATGGAAAGGCAAAAATTTCATTTTTTGAAAAATTCATTTCCTACCCTCACTTCCCCACCGGCAACCGACGCTCATCATGAAGAGCAAGTATGCCAACAGGCCGCCCGGATTACCCAAGGGCGGCCCCCATAACCTCGTTATCGAGACGTTGGCACCGATGCGCCAGCGTAGGGGTCATAAGCGGCAGGAGGTGGCGTGGATCGTGTTTGAAACTCCAAGGGGCCGGGCCCCTGCACCGCGGCCGAACTCGGCCGCGCCCCTGCGCTCCCGAGGCCGGTCAGTGCTCCGGCGAGACCCGCTGCCCCAAACAGGATGAAGCAACCGATCACCACGGTGATGCCGCGCCGCAACTCCAGCCTCCCCGACAGCATGAGGAGCCCGATGGTTGCCAGCGCGAGCACCGCGACGGTCGTTGCGACCGTGCCCAGCGCGGCACCCTGAACCCACCCGACGCTCTCGGCGACCGGGCTGCCCGCGGGTGGATCGGTGAGTGACAGGGTTGGCGAATGCATCAATATTCCGTCAGCAGTTTCTTGAAAGATGATCTAATCATGATGTCGGGCCGCGAACAAGTTTCATCAATATTCTTACGATCTTACTATGATGTCGATTCCACCTTGGCAGTGTCGCGCGGCACGGTCTATTGACCAATGGATGATCTTCCGCCGGGGCGGCGGAACGCGAAATGAACGGGGTGAGGATGAAAAGCAGAATTGCCGGATGGGCAGGCGGGATCGCCGGTCTTTTCTATGCTGCAACCGCTCACGCGCAGGAAATTGCCGATCCGGCGGGGTCGGGCGTGCTGGTGTCGGCGGTGCGCTGGCTCGAGGGCACGCTGCTCGGCACAATCGCGACAGTAGTCGCGGTGATCGCCGTCGCCACGGTCGGCTTCATGATGCTGACCGGACGGATCAACTGGCGATACGGTGCGACCGTCATCCTCGGCTGCTTCATATTGTTCGGTGCCGCCAGCATCGTCGCGGGCATCCAGTCCACCGCCAGCCTCGGGCGCTGATCGATGAACGGGGTCGAGCGTGATACTATGTTCGTCGCGCTGACGCGTCCGCAGATGTTCGCCGGGGTCACCTACAGCTATTTCGTCGCCAATGCGGTCCTCGCGACCGAATTATTCCTGATCTTCCGCACCGTCTGGGCACTGGTGATCGCGCTGGCGGTGCATCTGGCGGGCGTGCTTTTGTGCCTGCGCGAACCGCGCTTCTTCGACCTTTGGCTCGCCAAGGTCGGCCGCTGCCCGCGCGTGCGCAACTTTGCGATCTGGCGATGCAACTCCTACCGGCCCTAGCCTCTTCCTCCAAGACCGTCGCAAGGGAGGCGCCCGCCGGGCGCCACCTGCCCTACGGCCATCATGTCGACGATCACACGATCGCGACGCGTGACGGGCTGCTCATGCAGGTCATTGCTCTCCGCGGCATGCTCTTCGAAACCGCCGACACCGCCGAGATCAACTATCGCAAGCGGCTGCGCGACGCGATGCTGCAGGCGATCGGATCGTCGCGCTTCGCCATCTATCATCATATCGTTCGCCGCCGGATCGAAGCCGGGCTCGACGGGCAGTTCGACGATCCTTTCTCGGCGAAGCTCGACGCGACCTGGCAAAGTCGGCTGGGCCGCCGCCAGCTGTTCGTCAACGATCTCTATCTGACCTTGATCCGCCGCCCGCTGCAAGGACGGGTCGGCCTACTCGACAGCTTGCGCGAGAAGCTCGGCCGCACGAGTTCGGTGGCGGAGACCGCCGCGCAGGATCTGCGCCAGCTCGACACGGCGCGCGAGGCGTTGATGGCCGCGCTCGGCAGCTATGAGCCGTCGCTGCTGACGATCTATGAAGGCAAGGCCGGGCCCTGCTCCGAGCCGCTCGAATTTCTCTCGACGCTCTACAATGGCGAAAACCGCCCGGTGCTGCTGCCGACGCAGGACATCGGCGCCTATCTACCCGACCGCCGGATCAGCTTCGGGCAGGAGACGATTGAACTCGCTCCGTCGGGTCACGCGGATCGAAGCTATCTGGGGCTGGTGTCGATCAAGGATTACCCCGGGCAGACCAGCCCCGGCATGTTCGACGAACTGCTCCGCCTGCCCTTCGAGCTCACCGTCTCGCAATCCTTCGGCTTCGTCGAGCGCCAGTCGGCGCTCGAGCGCATGAACCTGACGCTGCGGCGGATGCGCTCGGCCGAGGATGAGGCACTCAGCCTGCGCGCCGAACTGTCGAGCGCCAAGGACGAGGTCGCCGCCGGCCGATCGGGGTTCGGCGAGCATCATATGACGATCGGCATTCGCGGAGCGTCACCCGCCGAGGTCGATGCCGGGGTTGCCGAAGTCCAGGCCGCGCTCGCCGACCTCGGCATCATCGCGGTGCGCGAGGAGATTGCGCTCGAACCGGCCTTCTGGGCGCAATTCCCTGGCAACTTCAAATATATCGCGCGGCGCGGTCTTGTTTCGACGGGCAATTTCGCCGGGCTCGCGAGCGGACATAATTTCGCACTCGGCCAACCACACGGCAATCATTGGGGCGATGCGGTCACCCTGTTCGAGACCACGGCGGCGGGACCTTATTTCTTCAACTTCCACCAGGGCGATCTGGGCAATTTCACCATCATCGGCCCCTCGGGCTCGGGCAAGACGGTGGCGCTCAACTTCCTGCTCGCACAGGCGCGCAAATTCGATCCGCGGATCGTCTTCTTCGACAAGGATCGCGGCGGCGAGCTGTTCATCCGGGCGATCGGCGGACGCTATGATGTGCTGCGCCCCGGCGCGCCATCGGGGCTCAACCCACTCCAGCTTGAGGATACGCCGGGCAATCGCCAGTTCCTGATCGACTGGCTTGCGCTGCTCGCCGGCGGCGCGGGGGTCGAGGAACTCGCGCAGATCAAGGATGCGATCGACGCTAATTATGCGCAGCCGCCGCATCATCGTCGCCTCCGCCATATCGTCGAACTGTTCCGCGGCGGGCACCGGCCGCACGCCGACGATATGTGGTCGCGCCTGCGCCCATGGTGGGGCGATGGCGAGCGCGCCTGGCTGTTCGACAATGCGGAAGACGCCACCGACCTTTCGGCTCGTTCGGTCGGCTTCGACATGACGCAGATACTCGACGATCCAGCGGTGCGCACACCGGCGATGATGTATCTGTTCCACCGCGTCGAAGAACGGCTCGACGGCAGCCCGGCGATCATCGTCGTCGACGAGGGCTGGAAGGCACTCGACGATGATGTGTTCGTCCGCCGGATCAAGGACTGGGAAAAGACGATCCGCAAGCGCAACGGCATCGTCGGCTTCGCAACCCAGAGCGCGCAGGATGCGCTAGAGAGCCGGATCGCCAGCGCGATCATCGAGCAAGCCGCGACGCAAATCTTCATGGCGAACCCGAAGGCGCGCGCGGCCGACTATGTCGACGGCTTCGGGCTGACGCCGCATGAATATGAACTGGTTCGCTCGCTGCCCGACAGCGCGCATTGCTTCCTCGTCAAACATGGCAATGAAAGCGTCGTCGCGCGCCTCAACCTGTCGGGCGAGCGCGAACTGCTGACGATCCTGTCGGGGCGCGAACGCACGGTGCGCCTGCTCGACGAATTGCGTGGCCTACATGGCGACGCACCTGAGGCCTGGTATGACGCGCTGATGGAGCGCGCGTGATCATGGCGGTCTGCGACACTATCCCCAGCCCTGAGAGCTTCGCGCCGAGCGTGCTTCGCTTCCTCGACTGCCAGGCGCAGGTCATCGGGACCGAGGGCTATGGTGCACTGGCGGCGCCGGGATCGACCGCCTCGGTCCTGCTGACCGGCATGACGACCTTGCTGATCGCGCTCATCGGATACCGGATGCTGCTCGGGCAGACGCCGACGGTTCGCGAGGGCGTGCTGACCTTCGTCAAGATCGGGCTTGTCCTCGTGCTGGCGACGAGTTGGCCTGCCTATCAGATACTCGTCTATAACGTCATTCTCCATTCCCCTGCCGAATTTGCCGCGACGATCGGCGGCGCCGCCAACCTGCCGGGAAGCGGCGGTGGGCTCGTGGCGCGGATCGATGGCGTCGATCAGGCGCTCAAGATCCTCGCGATCGAGGGCGTGGGGCCGGTGCCGCTCGGCGCCGACGGGCTTCCGCGCATGCCTTCGGTTGCGCCGCCGCCCTTCCTCGGGTTCGACAGTTTCGCGCTGGGTTTTGCCCGGGTGATCTTCCTCGTCTCGACCGTTGCTTCCTTCGCAGTTGTCCGGATCGCCGCCGGCCTTTTGCTCGCGCTGGCGCCGCTGTTTGCGGCATTCCTGTTGTTCGACGGGACCCGCGGGCTTTTTGCAGCCTGGCTCAAGACGCTGATCGGCACCGCGCTGGCCAGTCTCGCGATCGCCATCACGCTGGGCGTCGCGCTGGCCTTTCTCGAGCCTTGGCTTTCCGGCCTGCTCGCCCGGCGTGCGGGCGGCGGCGATATCATCGGCGCGCCGGCGCAGTTGCTGGCGGCGACGACGATCTTTGCGATCGCGCTGGCCACTGTGATGGTGATTGTCGGGCGCGTGGCGATGGGCCTCCATATTCCGGCGTGGATGAAGGCTTGGCCCGCGAACGACGCCTTGGATGGCCGCTCCGCACGCGCTGAACCGGCGCGGCAGGCCGTCGCCTCACACGCGCCGATCGAAAGCCGCTCACGCGCCGCAGCGATCGCCGATGCTGTCGCGATCAACCAGCGTCGCGAAGCCGTCGCGGCCGAAACATCCGGCGGATCGCGCGCGGTTCACATCGCGCGCAGCGCCGCCAGACAGGATGCGGGCGAGCGCCATAGTTCGACGTCCGCGGCTACCTCGCCTGGTCGCCGGACCCGGCAGCGAATATCCACACGTGCACTTGCCAGGGACCGGCGATCATGAAGAAATCCAGCCGCGAAGCCCTTGATGCCTATTTTGTCGAAGCTGGCAGCTGGGCGAAGGACCGCGAAGACGCCTTGCGCACGTCGCGCCGCACCGCCTGGTGGGTCGCCGGTGCGGCGTCCGTCATCGCGGTGTGCGAGGCACTGGCGCTGCTGTTCCTGACCCCGCTCAAGACCGTCGAGCCCTATACGTTGCTTGTCGATCGCCAGACCGGCTTCGTCCAGCCGTTGAAGCCGCTCGAGCCGCAGGCGATTTCGCGCGATCGCGCACTCACCCAATCCTTCCTCGTCCAATATGTCATCGCCCGCGAAGGATATGATGCGAATTCACTGCAGCGCGACTATCAAAAGGTCGGCCTCTGGTCCGCTGGAACGGCGCGGGGCAGCTATTTGTCCGAAATTCAGGTGTCCAACCCCGACAGTCCGCTGGTGCGGTTGCCGCGCTCATCGCTGATCGACGTTCAGGTCAAAAGCGTGACGCCGATGGCCGGTGACACGGCAATGGTCCGGTTCGACACACAGCGCCGCGATGCAGGCGGTCAGGCCCACCCTGCACAGCCATGGGTTGCGGTTGTCCGCTATGGTTATAGCGGCGAACCGATGAGCACCGCCGACCGGATGATCAACCCGCTCGGCTTCAAGGTGAGTAGCTATCGCAAAAGCGCCGAGGCGCTGACCGCGCCTGAACCCGCCGAGGTGCCTTCGCCGGCGGCATCCACCGCTGCCGACGCGATTTCCGCTGCGGGTGTGGCGCAGCCGGTTCAGGGGCGTCCATGACCGGCCGCTTCTCCATGGCCATGCTGTTGGCGCTGCTCGGAACCGGCGCCGAAGCACAAGTGCGCCCGCAGCCGGGATATGGTGACGCTCGCATGCAGACGGTCGACTATCGGCGCGATCAGGTGGTCCAGATCGAGGGCGCCCCCGGCTATCAGGTCATGATCGCGCTGGCGCCCGACGAGCAGGTCCAGAATGTCGCGATCGGCGACAGCGGCGCATGGCAGGTGGTGGCGAGCCAGAGCGGGAATATGCTGTTCGTTCGGCCGACGCAGGACGGCGTCAGCACCAATATGACCGTGATCACCAGCGCGCGTTTCTATGCGTTCGACCTAGTCCCGGCGCACGGGACGCCGCCCTATGAGATACGGTTTCGCTATCCTGCCGAGCCGGGGAGCGGTGCAGCGACCGATGCAGGCCACGCCGGAGAACCGATCGGCCTGTATCGCCTCAGCGGCACCCGGTCGCTGTGGCCCGTCCGGATCAACGACGATGGCGCCAAAACCTATATCGACTGGCCGCAGGATGTCTCGCTTCCGGCGGTCTTCATCATCGACGACTATGGGCGCGAACGGCTCGCTAACGGCAATATGCGCGATGGCTTCTATGTCATCGACAGCGTCCATGAGCAGCTTCTGTTCCGGATCGATCAGAAGACCGCGCGCGCGACGCGCTATCTGCCGAAGGATGGCGCGTCATGAGCGCGACCGACGAAAACCCTGCCATGCCGACTGAACCGGCAGAACGCGGCGTCATGCCCAGCGTCGCCCGCCCACGCGCAGGACTCTCGGGAGCAGCGATCCTGATCGGTGCGGCGCTGGCGGCCGTGCTGCTCTTCTCGATCCTCGATGCGCGTCGGCGCGCGTTGTCGGCGCCAGCAGTGCGCCCCGCCCCCGCCGATCTTGTGGGGGTGTCGGAGGCGCTGCCGCCGCTCTATATTCCGCCGGAGCCGCGCGTGGCGGTCGTGGCCCCGCTCAATCCCCAGGCGACCGCCATGCCAGTGGCGCGTCTCGCGCCGTCACAGCCCGCTCCCGCCCCGCCTCCCGCGCCCTATGCTCCACAGGCGCCCCAATCCTATGCTCCCCCGGCCCCAGCGGCACCCGCGCCGCGCACGAGTAGCGGCGCGATCCTCGTCGTCGACGCGCAAGCGCGACCTTCGGCGGACGGAGCAGCCGCGCCAGCCGGGAGCGGACAAGCTTCGGTCAGCAGTGGCACTGCGAGCCGTAGCCGCGCGGGATCGATCGCGAACCGTTCGACCACCGTGCCGCAGGGAACGCTGATCCCGGCGGTCCTCGAAACCGCGCTCGATTCGACGGGGGCGGGTTTCGCGCGCGCGCTGGTCCAGCGCGACGTCCACGGATTCGACGGCACCCGCGTGTTGATCCCGCGCGGCAGCCGCCTGATCGGCGAATATGCATCCGAAGCCAACCCCGGCCAGAAGCGCGCCTTTGTGACATGGACGCGGCTGATCCGTCCCGACGGCGTGACGATCGCGATCGGATCGCCCGCCACCGATCCGGTCGGCGTCGGCGGCGTGCGGGCGAAGGTCAACAGCCATTTCTTCGAACGCTTTGCGGGCTCGATCCTGCAGACGGCGATGCTGATCGGCGGCAATCTCGCCATGCGTTCGGTCGGGGATTCGGTGGTCGTCGCGCTCCCAGGAGCATTTCCGGGCACCGCCCCCACAACCCCGGCCACGCAGATTCCGCCGACGCTCAGCGTCCGGCAGGGAACGAGCGTCAGCGTGTTCGTCGCGCGCGATCTTGATTTCACCGGGGCCGAGGGGCCGCGATGACCGCCGCGGACACCGCCGACCGCGTCTATCTCGGTAGCTATCTCGCGCCGCTGTCGTTCGCGCTCGAGCGCGCCGACGTCACCGACATCTATATCAATCGGCCCGGCGAGCTTTGGCTCGAGACGCTCGGCGGAGCGATTGAGCGCCACGACGTCCCGGTGCTCGACGGCGCGCTGCTGGCCCGGCTGGCACGGCAGGTCGCGGCGCTCAACCATCAGGGCATCAGCCGCGAGCATCCCCTGCTTTCGGCGAGCCTCCCCGACGGCTCGCGCATCCAGATCGTCGCGCCACCCGCGACGCGCGGCGACCTCGCGATCGCCATCCGCAAGCATGTGTCGGCCGATCTGACGCTCGACGATTATGTGTCGGCCGATGCCTTTCGTAGCATCCGCCCGGGGGAAGACCGGCAGTCGGCAGCGGTCGACCGGGTACGCGAGCTTGTCGATGCCGGCGATATCGCGACAGCGCTGCGCGAGGCGGTGCGCGGACGGCTCAATATCCTGATTTCTGGCGGAACCTCGTCGGGTAAGACGACATTCCTTAATGCGCTGATCCGCGAAATATCGCCAAAGGAGCGGCTGATCCTGATCGAGGATACGCCCGAAATCCGGTTGAAGCATGACAATGCCGTCGGCCTGATCGCAGCGCGCAGCGCGCTCGGTGAGGCCGCGGTCACGGCCAATGATCTGGTCTCGGCGTCGCTCCGGATGCGCCCCGATCGCATCATCCTTGGCGAATTGCGCGGCTCCGAAGCCTTTGCCTTTCTGCGCGCGATCAACACCGGCCATCCGGGATCGATGACGACGATCCACGCCGATAGCGTCGAACGCGCGTTCGAGCAGCTAACTCTTCTTGTTCTCGAAAGCGGCTCCACGCTCCAGCGAGAAGATATTCTCGCTTACGTGCGGATGACCGTCGATCTGGTTCTCCAACTCACACGGGACGCGAGTGGCCGGAAAGTCTCGGGGATAGCGGTACGGGAAATTTCGCCGTGATCGGGCCGGACAAGACTAAGCAATAAGTGATTTGGGCAAAACGAGAGGGGCGCTATGTTTCTGAGGGGGTATCATCGATTTCTGGCTGCGCTTTGCCTGGCGCTGGCGTTCTGCTCTGCTCCGGCAAAAGCGGTGACGGTAAGCGCTGCCTCTTCGCAACCGACGTTCATTGGCAACACCATTGCCGGGAAAACCTATCGCGTGACCGCATCAGGCATTGCAGACCTGTTCGCAGGCTGGAACGGCCAAGGCCTGCTTTTCTCTCCGAACGGGAAACCGATCTATTCGTTTCCG
Organism: Sphingopyxis sp. GW821-FHT12C06; assembly: GCF_058807415.1. Classification (NCBI taxonomy): domain Bacteria; kingdom Pseudomonadati; phylum Pseudomonadota; class Alphaproteobacteria; order Sphingomonadales; family Sphingopyxidaceae; genus Sphingopyxis; species Sphingopyxis sp. GW821-FHT12C06. The sequence continues at coordinate 160,678 of NZ_JBXAQR010000007.1, forward strand.
GCTCAATATGCTCCCTTCTTTCCGAACGGGCTCGACTATGACCCGAGCAACGGGCCTACAGCCTATGGCGTCGGCGGTCCCCAAAAGCTCTACGGATCGCTTCTCGGGTCATTCAGCGCATCGCCGCAGAGCCATTCCGACTATTTCATGATGGGCAATTATCATGTTTTCACGGCAAGCTCTTCGGGCGCGCTCTACGCGAAGATCAACGATTGCTGTTTCGGCGACAATGCGGGTGGTTTCGAGGTCTCGATGGTGGAAGTTAATACCGCAACGGTGAGCGCTGCCGCGACCCAGCCGGTTTTCATCGGCAATGTGATCGCAGGCAAGACCTACCGAGTCATGGCGAATGGCGTTGCGGATATCGGTGTCGGCGTCAGCGGAAGTAATGGCCAAGGGTTGCCGTTCACTCCGAACGGCAGGCCCACAAGATCGCTTCCCGCCCCCTACGCAGCATTTTTTCCGAACGGTCTGGATTATGATCCAGCCAGTGGACTCACCCACTACGGCCTTGGTGGACCTCAAAAACTCTACGGTTCCCTCATAGGAACTTTCACCAATTCTCCCCAAGGCTACGCCGACTATTTTGTGATCGGGGACAACTATGTATTTACTGCGGGCTCGACAGGCGCGCTTTACGGCATGATCAACGACTGTTGCTACTCTGACAATGCGAGCGGATATGAGGTCTCGATGTCCGAGGTGCCGAACTCGGCCGGCGATGAGACAATCCAATATTCCTATGACGCGAAAGGCCGACTGGTGACGGTCGAGCGGCGCGGTGGCATAAACAATGGGGTGGCCTCGGAATATTCTTACGACAGGGCTGACAATCGGCAAAATGTCAAAGTTAGCGGGTCGAGCAACTCGCCTCCACCCCAATAAGCTATGAGAAGCAGGGCTGTTAGGGATTGCGGCATTGCATGCCGGCGATAGGGGCGGACGGCATCGGCGCCATGACCGCGAGAAACGAGGAGATGCGCGCGCGATCAGCGAGCGTGCGAAATGATTGATGAAGTATGCAAGTGTGTTGTTATGTGCGGCAGCGTTGGCTGGTACGGCTTCAAGTGCCATCGCCTCGGAAACTATCGCATACACCTATGATGCGAGGGGGCGTCTCGTGAAGGTCGAGCGCAGCGGCACCGTGAACAATGGCGTCAAAGCCGAATATAGTTATGATAGTGCCGACAATCGGCAAAACGTCAGGGTCACCGGCACTTCCAGAACCTGCAGTTCGACGGTAGCGGGGGTCTATTCCGCAAGCTCTACCTATCCCGGCCACACAGGCCTGTCGGTCAATGGTTCAGGAATGCGGGACGCGATCTATAGCGGGTCGAACAGCGTTCATGGCTCGGCCGCTGGCGATACATCGCCCTGGATCATGATGGACCTTGGATCCGAGCAAGCCGTCGGCGCGGTCATTGCTGCCCCGATCCCGGCGTCATTCGGAGGCTGGGGCGCGCTCTATCTCAATGGCGCGGTGCTCCAGCGATCCACCGATGCGATCAACTGGACGAATGTGGCAGCCGTCAGCGGGGCGGTGGATAACACGCAGACGACAATCAATGTGGACGCGACCGCGCGATATTTGCGCCTGACGAGGGACCAGCTATGGCTCGCGGTCGGCGACTTCTGCGTGGCGGACCCGGTCCGGCCGCGAGGGGCGATTGCACCCGCCGGTTATACCTCCAGCTCTACCTATCCCGGCCACACGGGCCTGTCCGGCAATGGCGCGGGAATGTGGGACGCAATCTATAGTGGGCCGAACAGCGTTCATGGCACGGCCGCCGGCGATACATCGCCCTGGATCATGATGGATCTGGGTTCTGCCCAAGCCGTTGGCTCGGTGGTTGTTTCCCCTATCCCATCTTCATACGGGGGCTGGGGGGCAATATATCTCAACGGCGCGGCTCTCCAGCGATCGACCGATGCCATCAACTGGACGAATGTCACAACCGTCAGCGGGACCGCAGACGGCGTAAAGACAACAATTCATGTCAATGGGACCGCGCGATATCTGCGCCTGACAAAAGACCAACTATGGCTCGCAGTCGGAGACTTCTATGCCCTTCAATAGACTTGACAATGGCCTGTGGCCTAGATGGCTCTCGCTCCACCACTCTCAGGCGGGCGGCGTGTATCAAGGAGATCGGTGCGGCATGAGGGAACGAGACGCCATGACATGGCGGTACTGCGATGGGCAGCGTTGCACCCTACGCTGATATTAGCTGTGCATCTAGCGGCGTTAGATCACGCCGAGGTTCTCTTCGAGCCGGTGTGGGGGGGGGGCAAGGCAGCACGCTCAATAAAAGTGGCTCCGGGTTCGCGGGGACACCGGTACTATAACTCACTCGAAGTACCGATATGAGGTGTGATCTGCCCCTTCTGAGTGGTCCAAAATTGATGATATTTTGGATGACGAAGGAGACAAGGAATGCCGAGCAAGAAGCATGGCCCGGAAGAGATTATCGGCAAGCTACGTGAGGCGGAGGTTGTGCTGGCGCAGGGTGCCCGACCACCGAGGCATGTCGCCGGATTGCCGTCAGCGAGCGGACCAAATATTGTTGGCGCAAGGAATATGGCAGCCTGAAGACCGATCAGGCGCGGCGGATGAAGGATCTTGAGAAGGAGAATGCGCGGCTTTGGCAGGCGATCTCCGATCTGAATCTGGACAAGCTGATCTTGCAGGAGGCTGCCCGGGGAAACTTTTGAGACCCGCGCGCCGAAAGCGCTGTATCGACCACATAAAAATGATGATGCCGATGTCCGAACGGCGGCTCTGCCGTGTGCTTGGGCAGCACCGGTTGACACAGCGCAAGGCGCCCCGCGGGGCGGATGACGAAGCGGCTCTCACCGAGGATGTCATCGCGCTGGCGCGGCAATAAAGAACTTATCTCGGTGCCATCAAACCGGCAGCAGGCTACCGATCAACAGTCGACGATGCGTATATTCTATCTCACGGCTACATCTGTCGAATCAGCTTATTAATTGGTGATTTTTTTGGTTGCGCGAACCTTGCAAAAATCCGTTATATAGTTGGCATCTTCCCAAGATGGAGAATTTTTACGATCAGCCACTTCTACAATTCTCAGCATTATTTTTGCGTCTTTACACATGTCATATCCGGTTTGAACTTTCGCCTCAACTGCCACGCCAAGAACTAGCTCTAAACCATTATATGAACTAACATGGCTCTGATTTCTATCTATATGATCTAGGGTTGCTTCAATCCCTTCCTTCCCAAATCGACCAATCGGTTTGATAAAATATAGATCCTTCCCTTGATCGTGCACAACCTTATCATGCCAGCGCAGAAGCTCCTCTAGAGAATGCTTCTTTTTTGCCTCTTCTGCTAATTTTTCGCCGGAGAGCCCCGTGTCGCATCCGGCTATGGTGAAGATAAAGAGCAAGGAGGTAGCGATCAATCTGGACATTTTTTACCTTTCGGTAAATTGTTATAGGCGTCAAGCAGTTGGAGGGACAATGCGATAGCCTGTCTCTCAACAGGATTATCATGGGGATCACCTGTATTATATGCTCCCATACCTGCCGCAACGCCATACGTCATCGAAAAACCAATCCGCCCCCAGCTATTCCATTGCAGCGTGTGCACAATTTCTTCGAAATAGGTCGCTCCTCCTGATGGCTTGCTAATTCTTTCCCAGGAGTCTGAAGCGACGTGAATGCTGTTCCCAAACGTAATCGCGGGATTTCCAGCAGTAGCGCGAACGGATTCGGCCGTAAATGAGCCGTTGTAAAAGGTGACTTTATCCAAGTTGTCGCCTTTATATCCCTGATATGTAAGGAATTTTATCATGCATTGAGAGAGCTTTTTCTCCTTCTGCGCCGCTGCGGGCGGTTCATTCAGCTTCTCCCGTTGCTGGGCATATGCTAATGCATATTCGTCTGCGATGTCTCGACCAGTGGAAAAGCAGCTTCCTCCAATTTCAAAGCAATTCGTAGAGGCGCGCACTCCATTGGAGACTATCTTTTCGGTACCGATAATATCTTGTGCGCCGGCTCCGGTCGGATCCGCGTTATTGACCGGATCGCTTCCCACGTAGTTGTACATGTTCAGCCCGTCCCCATATCCGATGGGGTCCGTTTGCATGAACCGTCCCAGAGTGGGCGAATAGATCCTGGCCTTATAGTGATACATGCCGAGCTCAGGGAGCCAAGCCTGGCCGGTATATTGGAAGCGTCCGCTGTTGGCGCTGCCGGGAATCCCGTACTCGTCATAGCTGTTGATTGCGAACAGCCCGCCGGTGCCGTCCGACAATGTTGTGATCGAGCCGCGCTCATCGCTCATTAGATAGCGTTTGTTCGCGGTTCCGGTGCCCTCATACCAAAGCAGCGGATTGTCGGTGCCGGGGCCATGGATATATCGCCGTTGCAGGATATTGCTGCCCGAATACTCCCCAACCAGCGCCGACCCCGCGTAGAGGAAGCGCGTCGTCACACCCGATTTGGCGGTTTCGAAAAGCGTTCCGCGACCATCATAGCTGAGCGTCGCGCCACCTGGGCCGCTCGTGAGAAGATTGTCGCTGGAGTAGCTGTAGCTGTCGGCCCCCGAAGAAGTCAGGTTGCCGCGCGGGTCATAGCCAAAACTGACGGCCCCTGCCGTTGCAAACTGATTGAGCCCGTTCGCGGCATAAGGTCGGTCGACATTGAAATGCCCGGCAAAGGCGTGAGCGTCGTTGCTCGCCGTGCGCGTCGCGATCTGCGATGCCGGGCTGTAGGTCAGGCTGATCGTTTGGTCATTTGCGGTCCCCGCCAGATTATGTCCGATCGTGCCAAGGCGCGACGCCGTGTCATAGCTGTAGGTTTGCGCCGCGCCGCTGCCATAGGTCACAGAAATGCGGCGGCCGAAGCTGTCATAGCCATAGGTCGCGATCGCGGACGTTCCGTTTTCCTTGATGGATTTGATCGGTCCGGCGCCATGATAGTCGTAGGTCACATAGAAACCATCCGGCCAGGTCATGCGCGTAAGCCTGTTCAGATTGTCATATTGATATTGGACGGCACCGAGATTGTTTCCCTCGCTAATCATGCGCCCAAACGGGTCGTAGGAAATGGCGGTGCTAACACCGCCCCGCGACGCAGTTTTTAAGCGCCCTTCAATGTCATAGGTGTAGCTGATATCGCCTTCGGCGCCCGGCAGGTCGACCAGCGTTATGCGATTAAGTCGGTCGTAACTGAAGTAGACGGATTGACCGTCGCGCAGGCGCTTCTGGGTTATATTGTCGTTGGCGTCGTACCAATATTGCTCATAATCACCCGGATCGCTTGCCCCGCTGCTCGTCTTGTGCGGGAAAATTTTCTTCTTGAGCCGATCATGTCCGTCATATTCGAAGCTGGTCCGGTTGCCTTGGCCGTCGGTCATCGTCGCAACCGTTCCGCTGTCGTTATAGGTGAGCGTAGACTCGTCCCCGACCTCAGCGGTCCCTAGCGCCCGCTCGGTGCGCAGCAGGCGGCCGGTCAGATCATAGTGGTTTTTGGAAATGCGATCGGGGCCGAAGCTGCCCTGTGCGCCCAATGTGCAAGCCGAGGCAGGAAGGCCGGCGAAGATCGCCGGATTCATCCGCTGCGCCATACACTCGACGAGTCCCTGCGCATTATAGCTATACTGGGTAACCGCAACGATCGCGCCGCCAGCTCGGACCTGCGATCTTTCGAGGCGCCGGTTGGCGTCATAGATATTCTCAGTTGCACGCAGGACCGTCATTGCATTCAGCGCCGCCTCGGTCTGAGCCGTTGCCGTTCCTCTCTCAATCTTTTCTACCAGTCCACGGCTGTTGTAGGTTCGTCGCGTGGCTGAAAACAGCATGGCGCCAGTGCCATCATGGTCTTGTCCAATAACTCCTGTCAGCCTGTTGTTCGGATCATAAAAATATTGGTCAGAGTTATAGCCAAAGCCGACGCTTTCAACCCTCGAAAGCCGACCCATGGAATCATAGCGGAGCGCCGTGGCGCCGTCCTTCATCAGGACTCCGCCGAATCCATTGGGTCCACTTTCGTTAGCAAAATAGGGAAGTATTTCGTGAATCCCAGGGTAGTCATCAAAGAAAAACTGCGCATCTGACACCCATTCGGTGGCAGGAAAGCTTCCAAGAACGGCTTTATATTTTTCAATCTTGGTGAGTTCTGTTCTGACTACGCCTGTCGGTTCCTCGAAGCCGGAAGGGTCCTGAGTTCTGCCAACAATCTGGGCGTACTTGTTCCGCACAACCAGTCGATCGCTGCCACTTATAGCGGCAGGAAGGCGGATTTCTTCAACATAATATTGGCCTTCAATGAGGCCGTTGACATAGTCTGTCTGGACTCCCTTGGCATCCTTCGACCATATCGCTTGATTGCAGGTCGGTGTGGCATTTGTGCAGCCGGTCGGAAAGCCGAGTACAAGTGAAGTGGTTACGTCGCCTGATCCCGGCTTTGCAACGCGACTTGATTGGGTCATGTTGGATCGAGCGTCATAGGCGTAGGTATGAGTATTGCCTTCCGGATAGGTGATCTGTGTGACCCTATCTTCAGCGTCATAGGCGAAGCTCTGCGTTTCCAGTTCTTCGTTGCGCTTCGACAAGAGGATCCGGCGCGCCGGATCGACAACATAATATTTGCTACCACCACCGGCCAGCGTGACGGTTGCGGTCCGGTTCGCACCGCTGGTTCCAAAGGTATAGGTGAAAGCGCGGCCATAGTCGGTCAGCGTCGCAATCTCACCTGAGCCATTGTAGGTCAACACGATCCCGTCGCCTGCATCACCCGGATTGCGGATGGACGTCACGCCATTCGCCCCCTTCTTTATGAGGGTAACGCCGCCGCCCTTGTCGGTCATTGAGATGGTGTCGACGCCGCTTGCGCTCGTTGTATTGATCGCCAACTGTTCTCGTGCGATTACATTCGAGCAAGCGGCGTCCCAACAGACTTGTTGATGTACAGGAGCGCCTTGGTACCAAGCCTTGACGGATGTGAGAGTTTTGAAATCTGGACTGGTAGCTACGTCGGATGCGTAGACCGGGACCAACAAGTTATATCCCTCATTGCTGCCATCGGCTATCGATCTGACACGCTGATAGGTCACTCCGCCACTCACAATGGTAGTATATGAGAAAATCAGCGAGGGGCGCGTCTGCTTTGAAAAGGTCAAGAGCGTCGCGCGTGCGCTGCTTGTTCCTGCTGAATTCCCTGCGAGGTTGGCCGGATCATCCTCGAAATGAGCTTTGTCGGATTCTTTACTTGTAAATAGGAAGCTACTCGCGCCTATCCGCTCAAGCGTACCGCCTTTGTTTCTCTCGGGAACATAGGCAGTTCCAACCTTCGTGAATTTCGTCGTCTTTCCCGCGATCGATACAAAAACATCGCTGCCCGAAATGACAATACGGCTGTTCAATATGCTTGCATCACGAGTGCCAAACCACTTGGCCTCATATGCGAGGTCTTGCGATGCGGCGCGGGCAGTTACAGCATAATATTTTCCGGTCAGAAGATCGACGCCATTCTCGTCAACAATCAGGTCGGGATCGACAATGTTCCCCGGTGTCGTTTGCGCGAGTGCCGAGCCGTAGCCCCACCCCATCAGCGCAGTTGTAACCAAAAACCGCGCCGTCAATCGAGTGCCACCTGTCATTCTACTCTCGCCCCATTTCGTGTCGCGTACAAGCGCAATGGCTGGATCACCGCAATTGCAGTCGAACCAAGGAATCCAATTTCTGATGGAAGTCGGTCCGCGCTACTAAGGCGGCGGATTCGGTGAGTTGGTCGTCTTCAGGCGTGTGCGGTTATCGGCTTTGTCATGTTCATATTCGATGGTGACATTGTTGTTCACCGTCCCTGTGCGCATGACTTTCACCAGCCGCCCCTTGGCGTCATAGTTGTAGGTAATGGTCTCGGCAGCAGAGGCAGAGCTTGCAATCTGCAAAGCAGCAACGATGCCGAATAATAATCGAAAACTTCCCATACGCACGCCCCTGCCGCAGAGATAATCAGAATCGATACCCAATATTCTCTTTATATTTAAAGGACGTATCGGTGCGGGGAAACTTCGTCAATACACTACAAAATAGTTATCGCTATGGCATGGGAGCCGTCGCGTGGATCCGTTTTCGATCTTCTTTTTGGCGGGTGAGAGGGCGCAAAAAGGAAGACAAAGATATCCGATAGTCGCCCAGCGACGCCGTCTCCTGTGGGCGGTAGGCGGCCGACTGCTCGCGGGAATGCTGCTGTGGTCGATCATGCCGGGCGTCGTCCTGCGCGCACTTCCCGCGAGCTGGCATATGCCGGAGACATGGCGGCGCATATCATCGGTACGCCGACGCTCCGGGAAGCCAGCAATCGCATGATGCAAGCTGGCAATCCACATGGATGGCAGACGATCGTCGACATCGCCGAAATGCGGCGGGATAACCGCGCCCTCACACGATTCCATCGCACTCTGGATCGCAGTATCTCAAGAGATTTCAACGCATTGTCGCCAGACGAGACTTGCCATAGCTTGTTCGTCCGACCTCATCGAATGGAAGGACCGAAAGGAGGTGTGGCACAAAAGCGGCGCGACCTTCTTTCGTGGTGACGGCGCCCGCACTCGCAAAGTTGCTCGCCGCAACGCTGGCGGCGCGCCGGAGAGCAACGCAAGCACGTAACGGCCTTCAGGCGAAGCAGGCTCGGCATGACGCGCGGGCGTAGCAGGTGAAGCGTCGCGAACGCACGCGCCAGCGGATCGAACTCGGAGGACTCATCGCCAAGGCGGAAGGCGGATCCACGCTCCTGCGCGAGGACATTCTCACCCATGTCAGGGCGACTGTAGATTTAGCCCTACAGCTTAATCGCGGTGTCTCAGGGCGAAGTGCGTCGGGAATATCGGTGCGAGGCTGTATCTTTTAACACCTTTGCTACAAAATCAAAGTAGCGCCTCTCGAAGGACACGTGACTAACAAATCGGTCACGCACACCACCCTGATCCTTCTTCGGGAGCGCCTGAGCGTTCTTTAGGTCGCACATTATGATTTGACAGATAAATATTTCTGAGAAGCCTCTCCAGAATTCGTAAATTATTAGTATGATCCGTTGCACTCAATTGATGTGAACTTAGACAATTTTGTGTCATATTTTATATGAATGTAAGTGCATCCTCCCCCGCTTTGCGCAGGAAATTTTTGCGGGGAATCGAGCCATTTTATCTGCCCTGGGCTAGCGACCCCGAAGTCTTGTTCGCTACAGGGAAAAGCTTCAACCATTGCTTCAATGCACGCTCTTTTCACCTCTTCGCGATGCCCCTTGGTATGAATAACGAAAACTGCTTCTACGTTTCCTTCTATATTTCTAGAATAGTATTGTGAATACTCACCAATTGGCCTCATCTTAGGGATGTCTGCGCTCTCAGAGATGATTTTTGATATTTTAAATCTATTGTCATGCTCTGATTTTTCGCATCCAGAAATGGAAACGCACAGAATCATGGCGGAAGAGATTGTAAAAATTTTATGATACATTCCTAACATCCGGATTTCCCATCAAGTGGCTTTCCTCCATAGCACAATTCCTGAGGCCTTCCCGATTCTTTATTGAACAAATTTTCAGTTTCCATCGCGGTTTGCTCTGATTCTTTTAGCTTTGAAACCGGGTTAAATTTCGTATTGTTCAACGTTCCTTTGTTAATGTTATATGAGTGATCGTATAGTTCATGAGCCACCATCGTTTGAAGGTCACGATTTTGATCATCTTTGTAGCTCATGTCCGAATAAACGTCATCAATCGTGACGACGGATGGCGATCCCTCGCCATTCCTAGATTGGGGAACTAAGCTTGCAGTGGCTATCGCTGCCGATGTGTCCTTGGGATTGCCGCCAAATTGGACCCGATGCGTAAGTTTTGATTTGACGAGCTCATTGTGCCTGCGCCTCAACTCTGGAGAGGTCCTTGTTACCGCCTTGATAGCAGCTTTCATCGCCGCTCTTTCTACCCGAGTGCCAAAAACCGTTATCTTTTCTCCAGTCGGATCCACTTTGTTGGCCGGATCATTCCCGACGTATGCGTACAGATTAATTTGATCCTCATACCCGATCGGATCGGTCTGAAGGAAGCGCCCGAGCATCGGCGAGTAGATGCGCGCCTTGTAATACCACATGCCCAGTTCGGGAACCCACGCCTGTCCTGTATAGCCAAAGCGACCATAGAGATTCTGGCCGAAAGCACTGGTCGCGGGAACGCCATATTCATCATAGCTGTTGATTGCGATTCCAGCACCCGTGCCGTCGGCGGCCGAGATTACGCTGCCCTGATGGTTGCGCAGCAGGCGGCGGAAATTGCCGGGCCAGGCACCGGATTCATACCATATGACCGGGTCGTCGACATCGCGACCGTGCGCATAAAAGCGCAGCAATGTGCCCAATCCGTCATATTCTGCAGCCAGTTCGTCGCCATCATAGACAAAGCGCGTCGTATTGCCGCCCCCGATGGTTTCGTAGAGTCGGCCCAGCGGATCGTAACGCAATGCTGCGTTTCTCTCTCCGCTCGCGGTGACTAACCGGTTTTCGACATCGTAAAGATAGGTCGTTCCCCCGTCCGACGTCAGATTGCCGTTGGCATCATGCGCGTGCGCGTTCGGGCCGACAGCTGTATATTGGTTAAGTCCGTTCGCAGCATAGCTACGAACGATCTCGACGGCAGGATGTCCGGTCCATGCATAGCTGTCATTGTTGCGCGTTTGCTGCATCAACTGCGACGCCGGAGTGTAGCCGTAACTGAACGATACGTCCTGTGCGGTGCCCGCAACGTCGTGTGACAATGCGTTGAGGCGCCCGGCCGGATCATAGCCATATTGCGTCAAGGGCGAGGTAAGCATGCTTTCGCCGGCGACAGAGCCGCGGTTATTATACGAAGTCACCATCAAGGGAGTGGAGCTGCTAATTTCCCTTAGCTCTATTTGACGGTCGAGACCGTCATATGCTGCGACGAAGGCGGCGGGAGCGGGCAGCGTGACCTGCGTCCTGTTGCCGTTTGAGTCCCAAGTATAAGTAAAGCTGCGGGTCACGCCATCCATCGTCAGCGACGACGATGTCGGGCGCCCGAATCCGTCGTAGCCGGTGGATAAGCCTTCGCCGGAGGCGCTGTCGAACCGCGCGTAGGTCTGGAGGCCCCTGAGGTCATAGCCATAATAGACGTCGCGCGTATGGGTTGCGGCCAGCCCCGAGCGCTCGGGCACGATTTTGACGGTGTTGCGGTTCAGCGCATCATATTGGTAGGTGATGATGCTCCCGTCGCGCTTGCGCAGCGAGGTCCGGTTACCATTCGCATCATAAGCATATTCTTCATAGTCGGTCGATGATGCGACTGCTGGCGTTGTCAGTGAAGGGAAGTACCAGCGCACCTGCCTGTCATGCCCGTCATAGGTCATCGACGCCTTGTAGCCGCGAGCATCCGTGAGGCTCGCCTGCTTGCCGTTCAAGCTATAAGTGTAGGTTGCATAGTCTTGCTGCAGTGGGGTTTGATAAGCCTCCTGGACAGTGGTGAGTTGCCCCGCCGCATCATAAACATTGCGCGTTATCCGGTCCGGTCCGAAACTGCCTTCGGCCCCCAATACGCATGCGCTTGCAGGATGGCTGCCAAAGGCTGCCGGGTTCATCCGCTGTGCCGTGCACTCAGGACGCCCGGCGCTATCATAACTATATTGGACGACCGATACCGGAACCGTGTCGGAGCCCTTTGTCACCTCTTTTACCTTGCGGTCCATCCTGTCATAGCTCGCCTCGATCGAGGACAGAATGGTGAAGGTGGAACTGCTCCAGTTCTCGGGCTTCACATCTTCCGACTGCCAAATCGCGAGCTCGCCTGTCTCGGTTTTGATAGGCCTGCCCGCAGCATCGTAGCTGGTTCGCGTGGCGGCGTGCTTGAGAGGGCCGGCTCCGTCGGGATCGGGCGCGATTGTGCCGGTTACCCGGCCCATTGCGTCGTAACGCGTCGCGCTGGTGTAGGGCGAGGGCGCAGCTTGCGCGTGGACTGTGCTGCATTGACCGGCCATCGCAAGAGCCAAGGCCGTAAAGGTCGAAGTGTTTCGCAGCATCGTCATTCCCCCGCTCACGGACATGCCGACAGATTGGCGGCGGGCTTCGTCTCACTGATCTTTCGGCCCCATTTGTCATAGCCATAGCAAGTCCGAAGCGTCACGCCGTCGGCGGTCACCGCGATGCCACGCACCAGCAGATTATTCGGTCCACTATTCGGGCCATAATCATATGTCGTGATGACCTCGTCAGTTGCGCCGCCCGCGCAGTTTCCGCTCGCATCGGCGGTGCTTGATTTGCAGAACTCTTCTGAAGTCAGGGTCCATACCGGTGTAGGCGCCGCTGCGTAGCTCGACCCGCTTTTGATCCAGGCATAGCGCTGCGCATAACTGTACCGCGTTTCGGGGCGCACGCCATTGGCATCTGCGGGGAGTATCTGTTTCAACACGCCGCCATGAACCGAAGAACGGCTAAAGTTTGTGACTCCGCCTTTGCCGTCGGTGATCACTGCGGGCTTTCGGCATGTGACGATGCTGGAGCAATCATAACTGAAGCTGCGCACGATTTCAGGGTCGCTCGATCCGGGTTTCGGCTTGTCCCTGATCTCCAAAACGCTACCCCATCCATTGTACTTGTAATCGGACCGGTTCCCTTCTGGATATTTCCAGTAGCGCGCGGAAACCGCTGCACAGCCCGTCGCGCCGCCGAGAAACGGTCCTTGGGGGGTGAGGACGATATCTACACAATAGTCGGAGCTCGTCGTTCGCCCGAGTTCGTCCGTGATAACGCTCGGCCCCTCGGAAATGAGGTACGAGTCCCCGGAGACGTGACCAAATCTGCGCATGGCTTGATAGCCAACGGCGATCGACTGGCCATCGGTCCGTATCGCCGTTCCGCCGGCGACCTCCATCGTCAATTCATTATGTTCGACGATGTTCCAGTCATATGTATAATTTGGCCCGAGAGCAAAATTCTGACTTTCAACATATCCATAGAAAAACGTTCTACGCATCGTATTGATGAGATAAGGATTGGCATCGCCGGGTTTGTAAAAGCTGTCTGTCCATGTGTAGTTTGTTTGCGGCCAGTTATCGACTGCCGTGTTCCAGGTCGCTTGGCTATATGTTGACGAATAGCTGTGCGTGTTTCCTGCCGCATCGACCGCTGAAGACATATATTTGTTCGGGGCATAGGAATATGATGTTTTGTAAGTGGCGGTCGAGCAACTGTTTGTGGCAGGAATGACGTCGACCGCGGCGTTGAACAAACAGGCTTGTGAGACGAATTTCTCGTCCGTCATATTCACCCATTCGAGGATAAGAACATAGCCGGTGTTGCTCGTCACGCGGCGTAAAAAGGCAGGCGTGCCAGAAGTGGGCTCGTCATAGCTTAGAGTATATGTCCTGCCATCGGGCTCCTCGATTTTCGAGGCAAAGAAGCCGCCAAATCCATCTAATGGATTGGACTGCAGCCGCCCCGGCCTGTCGTTGTAGCTCCCGGGTGGACGGAAGGTGATCTTGGCGCCATCGGCTGCCGTATATACCAGATATCGATCCAGCGGGCCCGACCCAGTAGGTATCGCCTGAAGCGTGGATTTGTGACTGTTGGACATTGTACTGAAATTATTGGTGTTGAGAGCAATAAACTGCTCTCCCCGCGTTCCCTTAATCTCAAAATTGGCGGTACTATCGCCCTTGACGGGTTTATAGGTCGCATACAAATGCCAGTTATGCGAGAATTGGCCCATGACGTTCCAATGCTTCCAGCTCGGATCGCCGCTTTTGCGAATGAAACTGATTCCGTTGCTGCCGCCAGCCTCCAAATCCGTGCTGGAAAAAGCATATTGACCAGTCCGCATATCCACGCCGCCGGCACTGATTGCATATTGTTCGGCAGGGCCGGGCGGAACGGCATCCAATGGGGGCGGCGTGTCTTGTGCTATGGCCGGCTCAGCGCAGCTCAGCGCCGCCAAGGTTAGCAAGCCCAACCGAAGCGGAGTTTGTTTTCCTTGTCGGCAATATGAAGCCGGCTGCATGTTTTTCTGAACAGCTAGCAGGTGAGCATCTTCGCCCTTACATTGCATTGCAGAGAACCCCTGTATTCGTCACCGTTACCGTCACCGTTCCGGTGGACGTCGCACCGACACTGTCTCGAACCGTATAATAGACGGTGTCAGTCCCCGGAGAGTGATAAGCATTGTAATAAAGCGTCGTCGAAGTGCTCACATGCACTTCGCCTCGCGCGCCATTCACATTCCATGCCGACACAAGGACGAGCGGAACATTGCCTTCGGGGTCGCTGTCGTTCGCAATGACATTCTTGTTCGCGACCCCGCATTTCTGCACCGACATCGTATCGGCCACTGCAACCGGCGGCAGGTTCGCCGCATCATTGTTCAATATCGCCCCGGAGCCCTGCGCGCTCGTGATGGTGGCGCCTCCGCTGGCGGCCGACAGATTGACCAAAACGGTTTCATCGGGTTCGAAAATGCTGTCATCAACGGTGGCTACGCTGATTGTTTTGCTCGTGTCAGTTGCAAGGAACGTCAACGTGCCGGCGACCGTGGTAAAATCACTGCCAGAAGTCGCGGTGCCGTTTGCCGTTGCGTAGTCAACGGTAAATGTGCCGGTCGTCACCCCTGATTTGGTAACCGTATAGACCAGCATGCCCCCCTCTGCGACGGAAGGCGCATTGGCGATCGCAAAGCTGGGTGTTGGTGTTGGCGTCGGGGCGCAGCTTGCGACCGCGCCGGTGCCGCTCAACCTATACTCGGTACGATTCCCCGAAGGGTCATAACACAATGAGCGCGCCTTATCGTGATTCACACTTCCGGATGATTTTGCAACGACGAGGCGTCCCAGCGCGTCATAGGTATAAGATATTGTTTCACTCGCTAAGCTTGGCATTGCGCAAGCGAATAGCGCACAAGCGCTTGCCCCGGATAAGGCAAGCCATTGATTTCTGATCATGCATCCCCCTGCGCCCTTGAATCATCAAGAGCCAAATAATCCCATTGCGTCAATGGCTTTGATGGAATTCGCAAGAAGTTTCGCTCTTCCTTTGTTGATGATCTCATCATTTCATTTTCAATTTATCCGGCGCGCGATTCTCTAACTTCCACGAAATCCGGCTTGTTCCGCCCTCTACGCCTGTCGCCCAAAAGCGCCTCCTGGAACCGGAAAACACTCATCCACCCCTAGTCTGCCGCCTTACAATTGTGCGCGCCAATATTGGGGCAACATTTTCGGGCTCGCCCCCTCTGCCGATGCGCATTCGCGACGTTACCAGCGGAAGCGCGGCTTCAATTGAGCGCGCACTGGCCGGGCAAGCCCCGCCAGAGGCCGCGCGTTTTCATGGTGGGCCCGCGCCACGCTCTTGCCTCGCCTCCTGGCGCAACCGCAATGGGCTGAGGTGGCATGATACGCCGAAGGACTTTGGCCCGGCAAAGATGCCCTGCGACAAGGGCATCTTCATCCGCATGATTGAAGGCTTGGCCACACCCCAGGCCCCTAACGAATACGATCATGATCGATGTGACCTATCTCAACACCGCGCGGCTTCCAGCCCGCGAAAAAAGGGGGTGCAGGACGCCTGATCGGCCGCACGCAAGGCGGTGTGAACATCAAGTTTCATGCCATGACCGATGCGAATGGCCGCCCGATCAGCTTCTTCATGACCGCCGGGCAGGTCAGCGATTGCACCGGCGCGACCGCGCTGCTCGATACCCTTCCCAAGGCGCAATGGATGCTCGCGGACCGGGGCTATGATGCTCACTGGTCCGCTATGCCTTGCAGGAAAAGTGGGTCACTGCGCGCATCCCGGGCCGAAAATTGCGGAACTAGACCGTCAAATACGACAAGCGTCGCTACAGGCGCCGCAATCGCATCGAGATCATGTTCATCCCCCTCAAAGACTGACGCCGCGCCGCCACACGTCACGACAGATGCCCCAAAAGCCCTCTTCTCCGCTATCGCTCTCGCCGCAACCGTCACCCTCTGGCTCTGATCAATGAGTCCTGACCCGAAATATTTAGACTTCGAGACTTAAGCTAGGGCCACAGCAACTTGCCCCGATGCCTGCTGCCTCCAATTTGCGACTGGAACCGGACGGTCGCCAACCGGCCCCCACTCGGGTGAGGGTAGATCAATTCCTCACCGTCAATCCAATTGTCGAAAGAAGTAGCGCAACGACGATATTAACTTGATTCATGACGCCCTCGATATTCAACATACAAAATTATTGACAAAACAATTCCATTTACAATGCAAGCAACAAGCTGCAACTTATAGAGAAATGGATTTTCTTCATAGTCATTTACCATTACCAATACCAGCATGACAATAAAAGCGAATGCGGGGCCAAATATTCGTAATGATTTCAACATCCTGCCCCTCTCCATATCAGGTATCCTAAACCACCGATGGCTCCACTCAATGTCGCTACCCCTCCTCCGATTGGGGCGGCCGCGACCTCCCCTGGCCCAGTAAGCAGGCCGGCCCCCACTATTGTCGCTCCTACAATTGCCCCGGAGGCGCCAGCCGTCTGCATCGCATCTCCTACCATGCACCATCCATCCAGTTTCTTTCGAGGCAACGTGAGTTTCTTTACCACCGGCTTGCTAGCTTGCATTTCCGGCAGATTTTGCTGCGGGTTACTGGCGCTGGCGCCCCCAGAGGCCCCGCCTCCAACGCCTGAGCTTGCTCCCGATGAGAAAGAAAAGCCCATGCCAGCGGTGCCCAAGTTCGGCAGGTTTGGCTCGTCCATTTGATACTTCTTGCCGATCACATCTATGGAGGGGCCGTCATATTCCAACCCCGTCGGATCGGTAAAGTTCACCGGATCGGACCCGACATAATTATACCAGTTCATGCCGTCGCTGTAACCAATGGGATCGGTCTGCATGAAGCGCCCCAGCGTCGGCGAGTAGATGCGGGCCTTGTAATACCACATGCCAATTTCGGGTAGCCAAGCCTGCCCAGTATAACCGAACCGCCCGACATTACCCGGCGCCGGAATACCATATTCATCGTAACTGTTGATGTTGATCATTGCGCCCGCATTGTCGGTGATACTGACGATACTGCCGCGCTCGTCGGCCATCAGGAAGCGACGGTCGCTCGTGCCGGCGCCTTCGTACCAGACGATCGGCGCATCGGTTCCCGCGCCATGCACATAGCGCCGAAGCAGGTTGGCATTCCAGTCGCGTTCGGAGATCAGGCGTGAGCCCGAATAGTCAAACCGGACCGAAGTGGTGGCATCGCCCATGATCAGGCCCAGCCTCCCCATCGCCTCATAGGCCAGATGGCGGCTGGTTCCGCCCACGTTCGATGTGGCCAGCATATTATCGGGGCCATATGTAAAGCTGTTGCCGCCCGAGGTGATGAGGTTGCCACGACCATCATATCCCAATGTAGCCGGGCCCGACGCCGTCATCTGGTTCAGGCCATTGATGCCGTAGCCGCGATCGACATTATAATGCGCCGTCCAAGCATAGCTGTCGTTGCTGCGCGTGGTACCCGCTATTTGCGAGGCGGGGTTGTGGGTGAAGCTGTTGCTGAAGTTTCTGGCGGCCGCAGCCGGGAAGCTGGCCCCGAGGCTCGAAAGCCGCGATACCGGATCATAGCCATAGGTCTGGCTGGTCCCGTTGCCGAATACAACGCCCGACCGGCGGCCCAGATCGTCATAGCTATAGGTCGCCAATACGCCCACGCCCGACGTTGCGCCATTTTCCCGAACGGCGATCATATTGCCGGTCACGTCATAATCATAATTGACCGTCAACCCGCCGCCGGGAAGCGTTTCGCTGACCATGCGTCCGGCCGCGTCGAAGCTCCGCGCTACACCGCCCAGCGGCGCAGTTTCCTGCACCTGCCGGCCCAGCGCATCGTAGACGAAGCTGTGGTTCCATCCGTTGGTCATCGTCGCCGACACAAGATTGCCCAGCAGATCGTAACCAAAGCCCTTATCATGAACTTCGAACACCGTGTTGGGTAGGTCGATGTTCGTGACGCGGTTGAGGTTGTCATAAACATAGCCGATGCTCTGCCCGTCGCGCAGGCGCCGCGCAGTGACATTGCTGTTCGCGTCATAGCCGAACTGCTCGTAATCCGCAGCGTTGCTGGCTGCCGAGCCCTTCGTTGTCGATGGATAGATTGTCTTCGCCAGCCGATCGTGACCGTCATATTCATAGGACGTCTTGTTATTTTCGGCATCGGTCAGCGATGCAACGCGGCCATTGTTCGAATAAGCGGCAGTCGCCTCGTCGGCCTGTACGCCCGAGACGCCATAAGCAGTCTGCACTTTGACAGAGCGTCCCGCAGTGTCATAACTGGTCTTCGCAATACGATCGGGTCCGTCGGCACCTGCCGTTCCGGCTACGCACGCACTTTCGGGAAGCGATCCAAACGCTGCAGGGTTCATCCGCTGTACCGAACAATCTATGCGTCCGAGCGCATCGTAACTTGTTTGCGCCGCAGCATAGGTGATGCCGCTAGCCTTCAACTCGGTCTTCACTGGCCGCCCGTTGGTGTCATAAGAAACCGCGACCTGCTGCTGCGACGAAAAGCCTGCCCATGCAGGATCGCCCGCGTCGGCAACGGTGCCGACTTCCTTCAGCGTCAGGCCGTCATTGCCATAGGTCATCCGCTGCGCCGTCGGCTTGCGGGCGCCGCCGCCATCGGGATCGGGGCCGACCACGCCGGTCAATCGGCGTCCGAAATCATAACGATAGGTCGTGGTATCGCTGGTTCCGGAAAGCGGCCCGTCAACTGCCTGCACATTGCCCGCAGCGTCATAAGTTGCCGTTGTTGTCGTGGAGACGCTGCCGTCGCCAGCACTCTGCATGACCGACGTTGGTGCATAGTTGCCGTTATAGGCGACGACCACCTTCGTTTCGCCTGACGTTCCGGCGCATGATGCGGAAGAGCGGCAGATGGATGTTCCGGTGAGCAGATAAACTCCGCCCGTTAGCGTGTAACTGTAGCGTGTCTGCGGCCGCACGCCAGTGGCATCG
This sequence comes from Sphingopyxis sp. GW821-FHT12C06, assembly GCF_058807415.1. Taxonomy (NCBI): domain Bacteria; kingdom Pseudomonadati; phylum Pseudomonadota; class Alphaproteobacteria; order Sphingomonadales; family Sphingopyxidaceae; genus Sphingopyxis; species Sphingopyxis sp. GW821-FHT12C06. Next base: position 179,689 of record NZ_JBXAQR010000007.1, read on the forward strand.
GCAGGTGCCGTAACGGTCAGCAGACCCCCATGGGTCGGGTCGTAGGCGTAGTCGGTCTGATTGCCCTTGGCGTCCCTGGTCCATTCGGGACTATTGCAGGTGACGGGGTTCGAGCAGGTGGCCGGATAGCTCGCCGTCGTCACGATGTCCGCCAGCCCTGATCCCGGCTTCGCCTTCAAGGTCGTGCTGGTGACATTCCCGCGCGCGTCATAGACGAGCACCGTCTTGTTACCTTCGGGGCTGGTGATCTGGGTCCGGCGCCCATGACTGTCATATTGATAGCCCGTCGTTTGGCCCAAGGCATTGGTGACCGCGGTCGGGCGGCCGATTGTCATATCCGATACAATGGTCGATGCTTGGCTCAGCGCATTCGTCACCACCATCGTCGCAGTCGTGCCCGAGAGGGTGCGATTATAGCTCGTCGTTATCCCGTCGCGCGTGAGCGAGGTGACCTGGACGCCGGACCGGCTGATCGTTGTGGTGTCGCCGGTGGCGCCCGGCCGGCGGATCGCCGAGACGGTGGGGCCGCTACCGGAAATTCGCCATGCGCGTCCGGCGGTATCGGTAACATCGGTGACCGTAACGGACGGATAGGCGTAGCTGACATGCGCTTGAGGCGAAGAACTGACCTTCTCGTTGTAGAAGTCGGCGCCTATTCGCCGAAACCAATCCACCGGCGCGCCCGACATTCCGCTACTTCCGCCGCCGCCATAGTCAAAAACGACAGAGTAACCAGCGCTGTTCTTGACCCTGGTGAGACGGACGGAATCGGTCCTGCACGGGTTATCTACGTCGATAATATCGGGACAGATCAGCCAGGACTCATATTCCAGGCTAACCGCCTTGCCGTCAGGTGTCGCGATCGAGGTCGGCACCCACACACAGACTCCCGTGGTGACAGGATTGCAATCTGGGTTACGCGGCATGAACTCGGTCGTTGTTCCGTCGGCCGACCGATGAGTAAAGTTGCCGGTCAGCGTCGAACCGTTCGCCTGTTGAGAAACCGAACCGTTGAACGATTCCATCCGTTGGCCAAAGGAGACCGTTCGAACGGTCAATCCCTCGGTGAGCACGATCGCGTCCCAACGATGGCCATTAAAGCCGCTGTACCATGGGCCGTCGCGCACAAGCGTCAACTCGTCATTGCCCGAACCGATCGAGCCTTCGACCAGCCCCATTTGATAGTCCCCGTGGGTGAGGTCGACGCCATTTTCGTCGAGGTTGCGGTATGTCGGCGAGGTCTGCGCCGCTACCGGGGCCGCAAGGCCGCTGCACAAAATCGTGGAAAGACCCAAAATCATCAGTCGCTTGCGACTGGGTACCAGTTCACATTTCATATCCGCCCCTTTCAATAGCCCCATTTCGTTCGAGATCAGGGCTAAGGCGGAGGATTGGGAGAATTGGTGGCCTTCACGCGCGTACGGTTATCGGATTTGTCGTGCTCATATTCGACGGTGACATTGTTGTTCACCGTGCCCGTGCGCACGACCTTCGTTAGCCGGCCTTTAGCATCATAGCTGTAAGTGATGGTTTCAGCAGCCAAGGCCGAGCTTGCGATCAGCAAGACTGCTACAATACCGGGTAATACTCGAATACTTCCCATGCGCATGCCCCTGCCGCAGAGATAACAAGAATCGAGACCCAATATTTTCTTATTTGTGAAGGAGGTATCGGCGCAGAGGAATTCCGTCAATAGTATAAGTTAGTGATCGCTATCGCGTAAAGGGTATGCCCTGCTCCAACTGTCGGCCCATCTTCTCGACAAGCAGCTAACGGGTCGAGCTCGGGCCGTGGCTACGCCAGTTGAGTTATAGCATCTGCGCCTCCGCTTTCCCGGGGGCACCGATGTTATAACTCGCTAGAGATAGCGATTTGAAGGGTAATGCGGACTTGAGACATGTCTTATCTGTCTTACTCAGGCGTGAGGGAGGATTCGGGCAGATTCCACTGTCATCACCAACTTGCATGGGCACAGCTAATGTACTTGAAACGTGGAAGTTTTTGAACTACTCAACCTTCGCTGATCATCCTTCGGGGTGATTAGTCTGATCGCGCTGGTTCCCCGAGAGGGGATTAAAGGGGAATGCGGTACGGATGTTCTGTCATCCAAATCCGCGGCTGTCCCTGCAACTGTGAGCGGTGAGCAAGATGTGCGTGGGGTGCATTGCATCCCGGCCACTGGGCGAAAGCTTGGGAAGGCTGCACATCGAGCGTCGACCCGCAAGCCAGGAGACCTGCCGGCGTCTGGTCGCTCTTGCTTTGGTCCAGGGGATGGCCGGAGCACGGATAGTCCGTCTGAGCGACGAACGAGCGGCGGGGGCCGCATCGGTTCGCTTGACGGGCGCTCATGGCGCACGCCCGCTCATGCGCACTGACCGTTCGAGAGAACGGCACGCCTCCACCGAAAAGTTCAGCGCTCGGGGGCAGATAGCAATGAAATGTAAGAATGCTTCGTCCGCGGTGATAGCCAAGGCTAGCCTCGCGACACTGGCGCTAATATGCGCCTCCAATGTTATGGCGACAGAAACGATCACCTATACTTATGATGCCAACGGTCGCCTGACAAAAGTTGCTCGTGCGGGAACGGTCAACAGTAATGTTCAGACGACCTACGAGCACGACAAGGCGGGCAATCGGACAAAGGCAACAACAACCGGGTCTGCCAATTCGCCTCCCTGATTGAAGGCGTCAGTCAACCATTGAAATCCGTTCGATCGCCGTTTTGGCGAGGGGAGAAGTTATGCCTGTTTCCAAGTGCCGTATCGCCGCAACTCTGCTCACGAAATGCGCCGTGAGATCGTCCGTCAGTGCTCTTGCAATTGTGTCTTCCAGTGCCTTTGCCCAGGCTTTGCCTGACGTTGCCGCGTTGCCGCAATATTCGAACGTGGATGAGAATGGCGTCGACTTGGTGCTCGGCACTATACGGCTTTCGACCTTGGATTTGAGCATTGGCGCCGCCGACGGAACAGGGCTTGAGCGCCGCTCTGAAACGATCTCGGGCGGCGGCTTCTCCAGCTTCCGCAATCAAAATCAATACTATGGAGGCCTAAGCATCATCGGAAGCAAGGCTGCAATAACGATTGGTCAAAAGAGTGAGCATTTTTCCAAAATCGGTACAGTTTTCACATCTTTGCAGGGAAATGGATCGACGCTTACCTATAATGGCTCGACAAAAATCTACACTTATACGCAGAAATCTGGCCTGATTGTCACCCTCGACGCAAATCAATTCATCGACCTTCCGGGGGCGACTGCTACGCCTACTAGCGCCGCGACCGCCGTGAAATTCCAGTATCCTGACGGCCGTATCGTTAACGTCCACTATCTCAGGGACGAATATCGGATCGAGGCGTCCCTGCAGTCCGGCTTTGTCGGCCGCATTCAGTCGATCACAAACAACGCCGGCTATCAGCTCAAATTTTCCTATCCGAGCGATGATCTCGTTATCGATATGGTGGGCGCAGGTGACGGAAGCAGAATTCCTAACCCGCCCGCGTTGGCGCCCACAAAAGTCCAGGCCATCAACAATGCCGTCGACTATTGTGCGCCGATGGCGAACGCCTGCACCGGACTAACGCAGGCTTGGCCCGCAGTTTCATACGCCTACGGGGCGTATACGCAGACCACGACCGATACTCTGGGTCGCGCGACCCGATATACGTTCAACGCTGGCGGAAGACTGTCCGCGATCAAGAAGCCGTCTTCAACCGTCGACACGATCGCAATTGGCTACGACGCCAACGGCCGCGTTTCGAGCTATTCCAACGGCATTGGAACTTGGGGCTATAATTTTGCACTTTCCGGTGCGACGATGACCGCGACGGTCACCGATCCGCTTAGTCATCAGCGTGTCGTCATCTCCAACATCAACGTCGGACGCCCAACCTCCGACAAGGATGCGCTCAATCGCACGACCTCATTCCAATATGACGCAAATGGACGCATCACACGGATAACTCGCCCCGAAGGAAACTATACCAGTTACGCCTATGATGCGCGCGGGAATGTGATCACGACGACACAGGTATCCAAGACGCCAGGAACGCCGGCGGATATCGTAACCACCGCAGGCTATGATGCGACCTGCTCCAATCCAAGGACATGCAATCAACCGAATTGGACCAGGGACGCTCGCGGTAACCAGACCGACTATACCTATGATGCGACGCGTGGCGGAATATTGACCGTCACGTCGCCGGCATCTGCGGCGGGCGCAGCGCGCGCGCAGACTCGCTATGGCTACACGGCGTTGCAAGCTTACTACAAGAATGCGGCCGGAACGATCGTCGCCTCTGGAGCGCCAATCTCACGTTTGACAGGGCTTTCTTCATGCCAGACGGGCACGAGTTGCGTGGGCGCGACCGATGAAGTTAAGATGGCCATTGCATATGGCACCGCGGGCGTCGCCAACAACCTGTTGCCGACGGCTCACTCAACAGGAGCTGGCGATGGTTCGCTGACGGCGACCATTGGGCTAGGTTATGACCATATCGGCAATACGATCACCGTGGATGGCCCGTTGGCGGGCACAGGGGATGCGACGCGCTATCGCTACGACGCGGGCCGCCAACTCGTCGGCGTTGCCTCACCCGATCCGGATGGAGCGGGCTCGGCCATTCATCGGGCCGAACGTTATGGCTATAATCTCGATGGCCAAGTCACATCAGTTGAAACCGGCACGGTCACGAACCAAGGCGACCCGGCCTGGGCAGCCTTCTCCACTGCCGAGACGCTCGTCACTACCTATGACGTAGCAGGCCGCAAGACGAGAGACACTCTTTCTGCGGGCTCCACCGTCCATGCCGTGACGCAATATAGCTACGACAATGCCAACCGCCTGGACTGCACTGCGGTGCGAATGAACAGCGCGACCTTCGGAGCGTTACCGGCATCCGCTTGCACAGCTGCAACCGCAGGAAGCGCCGGCCCCGATCGGATAACCAAGAATGAGTATAACAATGCCGATCAGCTCATCACGGTCACCAACGCTTATGGTGTCAGCGGTCAGCAGCGGAACGAGGTGACGATCACCTACACGAGCAACGGGAAGCAGGCGAGCGTCAAGGATGGCGAGAATAATCTCACGACATACATCTATGACGGTCACGACCGGGCTCTGAGGACCGAATATCCTTCGACGACAAAGGGGGCGGGCGCCAGCAATGCCGGTGACTATGAGCAGCTTGGCTACGATCCCAACGGGAATGTGACAAGCCGCCGCCTGCGCGATGGCACGAGCATCGGCTATGGCTATGATAACCTCAACCGGCTGATCAGTAAGGACCTGCCGGGGAGTGAGCCCGATGCTACATATAGCTATGACCTGCTGGGACGAATGACGGCGGCGAACCAAGGCGGCAACTCGCTCGGCTTCGGATATGATGCACTCGGCCGCAATTTGACCCAGTCGAGTTGGTCCGGAACATTGTCCGCCTCTTATGATGCAGGCGGACGACGCACCTCTCTCACATACCCCGGCGGTGGATTGACGGTTGGCTATTCCTATGACGCCACGGGTGCGATGACCGAGATCAGGGAGAATCCGGCGATCAGCAACGCTTTGCTTGCATCCTTTGGATATGACAATCTGGGCCGCCGTACGAGCCTGACGCGCGGAAATGGCACGGTGACGAGCTACACCCATGACCCGGTATCACGGCTTTCCTCGATGGCGCAGGATCTGGCTGGTAGCGCACAAGATCTGACCCTCGGCTTCAGCTACAATCCGGCAAGCCAGATCGCATCGACCACACGCAGCAACGACAGCTATGCATGGACGCAACATTATAACGTCGACCGTAGCTACACGTCCAATGGGCTCAACCAGTATAGCGCGGCGGGCAGCACGAGCATCGGCTACGATGCCCGGGGCAATCTGACCAGTTCGGGTAGCAGCAGCTATTCTTACTCATCCGAGAATCAATTGCTGACGGCTCCGGGTGGAGCGACCCTGGCCTATGATCCGCTCGGCAGGCTCTACTTTGCCGGAATTTCGGCACCATGGACCTATCTCGGCTATGATGGAGAGCGCCAGGTCGCCGAATATGACAGCTGGGGCGGCGCCTTGCGGCGTTACGTCCACGGACCGGGCGTCGACGAGCCCCTGGTCTGGTACGAAGGTGCCGGCACGAGCGACAAGCGCTGGCTCCATGCCGACGAGCGTGGAAGTATTGTTGCAATCAGCAACAGCGCCGGCACGACGATCAGCGTCAACAGCTATGACGAATATGGCATTCCTGCGACAGGCAACGCCGGACGCTTTGGATACACCGGACAGGCTTGGATTCCCGAACTTGGGATGTGGTATTACAAGGTGCGCATCTATTCGCCGACGCTCGGACGGTTCATGCAGACTGATCCCATCGGCTATGCCGACGGGATGAGCCTTTATGCCTATGTCGGTGGCGACCCCATAAATAACGTCGATCCCAGTGGATTGCAGGCCCTGCCTCAGGAATGTCAGGGCAGCTCATGGGAGCACTACTGTGACGATATCGTCGTAAATGGACAACATCCAGATTATGTCACCATAGACCCCAGCTATCCACTGCCAACATATCCGCCGGAAGGCGGCATAGTCGTGGATGGGGATTTAGGTGATGATAGTGACTGCACAGATCCGCAGTCCTGCATCGTCGTTGTCGGCCGTCAAGGGAAGGGCGGGCCGCAAACGGAGTTTCAGAATTGGACAAAAGAACAACTTCAAGCAGAGCTGAAGAAGGCCAAGGCCGCCGGAAACACGCAGAGGGTAAAGAAAATTATCATGCAAATGAAATATAAGGGTTGGCATGGTGGCCCACGAGTTCCTCTTGGCCCGATGAGAGGATTTGGCCCTCTTTTTATATTCCCAAATATAATTCATCAATTCGAGCAGCACATGTGTAGCTACGACCCAAACTGCCGCTTGATCGCATGAATATTAAGTTAATTTCTCGATCTATGTCATTGAACCGCGATAATAGTTTCTTTGGAATATCCTTGATTCTATGGAGCATAGTTAAATGCCTGACCTCCAAAAAGACCCGCGATCAACACGCGAGTTGTTTCATACCGCGCTGGAATCTGATGATGATGATGCGGCGTGGGATGCTATCAGCGCACTTCATTGGCGCGGGACCAAAGAGATTTTGGAACAATGCCGGACTCTTTCCCAGTCCAAAGATGCCAAGGCACGGGCGCGAGCCGCCGACATACTCGGACAGCTTGGTATTCCTGATCGGACCTTTCCCGATCAAAGCTTCGACACTTTGCTTCACCTCCTTTCAGATGAGGATCCCAAAGTAGTATTTGCGGCAATTATGGGCATTCAGCACCAGAACCGCGTCCGGGCAGCGCCTCATGTTCTTCCCTACGCGACCCATCAGGATGAAAATATACGATATGCTGTAGCGGCAGCTCTCGGCGGCGTTGAAAATCAGGATGTCACCGAGGCTTTGCTGCTGCTGATGAAAGACCGGGACGCCGAGGTACGCAATTGGGCGACTTTCGGCCTTGGGCAGCAAAGTGAGGCGGATTCGGAAGCGATACGGTCTGCACTGGTTGATCGGTTGAGGGATGAGGATTCTGACGTGCGCTACGAGGCTATCATCGGCTTGGGGCGTCGCCGTGATAGTCGCGCTCGCGGCTTCCTCGAAACCATTCTTCGCGCCGACCCCGAAGATATTTTTGCGCGCGACGCCGCGGCTAGATTGCTGGACATGAATGACAGTGAAAAGACCGCGACGATCGACCTTCTCAGTGCATTAGATAGATTTCAATGAGAATGGCTATCGCGAGAACTTTCACGGCTCACTTCGCGATGAGCTGAAGGGCGGCGAGATCTTCTACTGCTAGCCGAGGCCCAGATCCTGGTCGAGGCGTGGCGCTGCCATTGCAGCACGGTCCGACGGCACAGCTCGGTCGTTTACCCCAAGCTGTCCCATCGCCAGTGCCGCCCTCTGGTTCCGCTTGGCTTCGCCAACAGCCAATGAGGTGGCACGGTGAAAGTGGTCCAGAGGCAATGTTGGCATTTCCGGCGGATTGTCCTTGAGGAGATGCGCCGATGAAGAAGCAGTGTTTTCCACTGAGCAGATTGTGGAGGTTTTGAAGCAGGCTGAGATGGGCCTGCCGGTTAAGGACTTGATCCGCCAGATCGGTATAACCGAGCAGACGCTTTACCGCTGGAAGTGGCATATGGCAGGCTGGAATCGGGCCAGGTTCGCGAGCTCAAGCCGGTGGGTTAAGAGAATGCGCGGCTGAAGCGACTGGTCGCTGAGTTGAGCCTCGACAAAGCGGCGCTGCAGGATGCGCTGTAAAAAATTCCCGAGCCAGCACTCATGGAGAATGTTGTAGCTTATCTCGTGTCGTCGCTCGACTAAAGCGAGCGGCGGGCATGCCGAGGTAACGCGGCAACATTGATCGACGCAGCGCAAGCCGAGCACGCGAGATCCGCGAACCTTGGTCCGGCAATGGACGCACGAGATCGCCGCTACGCGAAACCTATCACGAAATCGCAGACGAACGCGACGTCGACGACAAGGGTGTCGAGGGCAATAGGTCGCGCGCGTTGGCCCGGTGCCGGAAGGCGTTCACTGCGCGATACGCTTGAAGCGACGACAACATGCGTGCATGTCGCGGCTCGATAGAAAGCCCTCGAAGCCTGTCGGAGACATGAAATGGAAGATCGGGAAATGCTCGTCACGCTGACCGCCCATATTGTCGCCGCGCATGTCAGTAACAACAGCGTCGCCATATCGGACATATCGCTGGTCATCCGTTCCGTACACGATGCACTGGCGGGCTTGAATGAAGCCGCCTCCGAGCCCGAGGTGAAGCAGGAACCGGCAGTGTCGATCCGTATGTCGGTCAAACCCGATTACATCGTCTGCCTTGAAGACGGAAAGAAGCTCAAGATGCTCCGCCGCCACCTGATGACGCATTTCGGCATGACGCCCGAGAACTATCGCGCGAAGTGGAACCTGCCGAAAGATTATCCGATGGTCGCGCCGAACTATGCCGAGAAGCGCCGCGCGCTCGCGAAAAAAATCGGGCTGGGTACCAAGGGGCGTGGCGGCGGGCGGCGCCCGAAGAAATAACCACGGGGAAAAGCTGCACGCGTCCGCCGACCTCGCCTACTCATGCTATGTCGGCAGCCTCCCAATTCAATTCCTATTTGAGAATTCGCCTTTCGAGTTTTTTCTCTGGCCAGGTACCAGTAACGCTCCAATGACGAATCCCGTAGCTCCCATCGTGCTTGTCCAACGCGCGACGGAACCAAATTTGCGACACCGCAAACAATGCGATCAACACGGCTAGCCCAACGTTGAAACCATCGAGCCGAGCCATCCCGGTGAGTTCGTGGCTGTCCAAAATTACATCGATCACCGAGAGGCCGACGGCAAGGACGGTGCCTGACATTACCCAGTAGGAATTTTCTTTTTCTTTGTTCTTCGCCTGCCATTCGTTGCGGCCGGTCAAGTCATTCATTGAAACTCTCCTTCGTATCACGCCAAACGGTGGAACTGACCAATTTCGACAAGACACCATAAAGGACTCGGCCCGTCGCGTGCGACAGATATGATCATCCACGACTTCACGTCATGCAAGGGAGCGCGGGTTAGCCCTGTTCCCGATCGATCGCCCCAAAGTCGGCAACGGAGAAGCTGCATCCTATGGTTCCCGAGGACACCAATGATGACAGATTTCGGCCGCTTGCGGCCAGGCCGGTTTCGGGCGAGAATCTCAAAAAGCGGACGTTCACGGCAAAATGCTTTAAGACGTCCGCGCCTCAGAGTAGGACCACCTTGCGTCGTTTCCCGCTTCCCGCGAGCTTGAACCGCCTGACGCCGAATTGCTGGGCGCGAATGCATCGCTTGAGGTCGGGCGCCAAATCGCCTTCGGGAAGCACCAGCACGCGCTGGACGTTGTCGCTCTGCCCCGCCGAATGGGTCACGAGCTGCCCGATGGCCGTGTAAATCGACTGGCGCGCGAGGCTCGTCTTGATCTCGTAGATTTCGGTCATCACCGCACCCGCGCGTACGTAGAGATCGATCAGCGGACTGTTCAATATCTTCTCGCCCTTTGCCTTGGTCGCTTCGCGTTCGAGCTTCAGCGCGTCGACGATGTCGCCATGATAGGAGATATAATCGATCTCCGCCCGGCGCCGCCCGCGACGGCGTCCCGAACTTTCGCGCCGATATTTGCGCCACTCCTCGATGCGCCGCTGCATCTGGGGCGTGTCGATCTCGCCCGCGTCGACCGCATCCTTGAACGCCCGCACCGTGCGCACGAATTGCTCGATCCGGTAAGGCAGATCGGCCGAATCGACGCGCCCCACCAGAATGGCGTCGCGCGGTCCACCCTTGCTGCGTTCGACCTCGACCAGTTCAAGGCCGGACCAGGCAAGGAAAGCGCTTTTCCCGACGCCTTCCTTGCCGCCGCCGACCCCGCCGTCGTGCATGAGATAGACAGCGCCCGTGCGCGCATCGCGCGCGACGAACCCCGCGATGCGCGCGCCATTGGACTCGAGCGGAATATTGATCTCGACGGTGATGACCTGCGACTGGTAGCCGTCGTTGAAGATGCCGAAGGCGTTCCAGCGGCGGGTGATCGCAGCCTCTTCGTCTTCGCTGAATGCGCAGAAGAGACGTCCGTCGCCGTCGGAATAGGTCTCCGCCATATGATGGCCGGTCCGGAAACCGATCTTGCGCTGTCCTTGCGACTCCAGCGCATTTTCCACCGAGCGCTGCATCGCCGCTTGCGCCTCCCGCTTCGCAGCTTCGTCCTCGATCTGGATCAGCAAGTCCGACATCGCCCCCTCCGCATTCCCGCTTCGCGATCTTCGCCGCGACAAGGGCTCAACCTATCAAGGCGGCGGCAGGCTTGCACTCCGATAATGCTGCGCCCGGCAAAGTCATCATGCCATAATGGATATGTTCGAGACGGGATCGACAGACCAACGGTAACGCTCATGGTGTCCGAAAGAAAAGGACACTGGATGCTTCCAATCGCAGCGGGATAAACCTTGGGAACAGCGAAAAGCGCTCATGATGGGCATGTTCGCGCCTCGACAAGAGAAGTGAACGCCACGAGCCAATCTCAGCCGGACAGACTTGACCGCTCGTCGCAGCCCCGCCGGACAGACCTGTCCGGCGGCAGCGTGATAGGGCCTGCCTCCTACAACGCACGAAGCGGAAAACCAGGCCGCAATGCCGTGGATTGGCGGTGGGGCAATCCGGTAGGAGGCCCGACAGCAGCCTATCGCGGCAAAGGATATCGGAAGGAGGGCGCACATGGCCGAAGGAACTTGGAAGGACGGGTTGATCGCCGAACCCGATTCACAATCACGATCGCAAAACGCGAGGCACGGGACCTGTGCGGCCATGTCATTGGACGCGATTCCGTCGATCCCGTCCGCTGGCGGACGGGATCCCGCCCGAAAAATTCGGCTATCTGACGGCGGTAACGCGCGCGCCGGTGACAAATGACATTGCGCCCAGATCAATTCAGGAGCTGCCCATGACCGAACTGCTGCTGATGTTGGGATGCCTCGCCATCCGCGAACTGGTGCGCTCGCTGCCCGCCATCATCTGGTCGGTGCGATGCAAGCCCGACAGCGCCCACTATAAGCTGCCCCCTCCCCCGACGTGGCGCCGACGGGCCTGAGCGATATGACCGACGCGATCCTATGCGTCACGGCAGAACGCAGCACAAAAGACCGATGGGCCTTTACAAAGGACCTATGGACCTGTATCGAGATTCGAGAGGCCCTATGCAATATCCCCAGATCGACTTCACCCGCCAACAGATCGCCGAGCGCATCGGCGCCAGCGACGACGTGATGAGCTTCTGGCTCAAAAGCAGGCTTTTGGTACCGTCGCGCGGCGGTGCCGGCAAAGGCCGCCATCGCAAGTTCGACATCTTTCAGGTCAACATCGCCGCAGTGCTCTTTGAGATGCGACGCTTCGGCGTTAACATCACCGTTCTCCGCGAGATGGCAACCCTCCTCCAACGCGGCACCGAGCTGGCGCTTGGAGCGGAGTGCAACTTCCTGGGCCTGTACGATGCGCTTACGGTGCATGCCGACCTCCAGCACTACCGCGCCGGGCGAGAGGTCGAGGTGCGGACACAGAGCTGGGACGAGCGCTTTGGCACGCGCGACGCGGTAAAAAAGCCGGACCGGCTCGCGACGTCGGAGCAGGACATCCTCGATGCGGTGCTCTTCGACGTCCACAATTTCCATGATGAAGCCTCAAGCATCACGGCGTTTGCAGCGCGTCTCAAGGAGGAGGACCGCCTCCCGCTCCAGCTGTTCATCGACCTCAACCAGAGCGCCTATCGATATGTCTACGACGGGCGTATCAGCACTTGGGGCAGTCGGGAATGGGTCGTGATCCCGCTCGAGAACGGCGGTCTCCACTTTGCTTTCGTACTGGGCCAAGATGCCATCCTGGGCAGCAATGAGGACAGGATCAGAAGCGGACTCTTCCTCGCGCCCGAGGCGATCTTCGCCCATGTCTGGGGCGAGAGCCTCCAGCCCATTCTCATTCACGAACTGCCGCCGTCCGACGTGCAGATCGTGCACCGGAAACGCCTGGCGCGCATTCGTGAGCTCCAGGCCGAAGGCCATAGTGCCGCCGCCATCAGGCGCATCATCGAGGAGTCCGATTAATGGATCCCGCTGCCCAGATCATCCTCGCTATCGGCGCCACCCTCCTCCTCGCCATGATGGGCAGTACGGCGGTGATCTGGTCGCTCCGGTGCGACCCGAAGCGCGCCCACTATCGCCTCCCGGCCCTTCTTGCGCTCGCGCTGCCTGCCGCCTCAATTATCCTTACAAAGGTAGGATGACGCCGACAGCATTCGCGGCGGCGCTGGCGGCAGCCAACGAAATACAAGCGAGATAAGAGAGGTAATTTCAGTGACTACGAAATGCATCGACCAAGATTTTCTATGCCAGGCGCCCGAATATGAAGAGTTTGACCGAGTGGCCAGAGCGGAACTGCATGCGCCGATGTCCGCTGCGGAGATAATCAACGAGAGCCTGTTCTGCACTGAATTGCCGATAGATCCCGAGCTCATAATGGGCGATGTCGACTACAAGATGTACCTGAAGGGCATAAAGGGGGAATCCGGCCTGTATCACCTGTGGATCGACCATGATGAGTGCGACGATCACCGCACAAACACCATGCTATGCGTCTATGTTGGCAAAGGCTTGGCGGACAAAAGGATTCCCATTCACATCAAGGAAAAATGGCCCGACGGGATCCGGATGTACGCAACCTTTACGAAGATCGAGAACCGCCTGTCGAAATATTATGAGCAACTCTTCTTGGACACCTATGATTTCCATCTGAACTCATATGAGAACGAAGGAGACAAACAGTTGTTCGCCGTGTGGGACGAAGAGGTCCATGCCATCGGAACGCATCTCAACGAAGTTTCCGCGCTGAGCAAAATCCAGAGTCTCGAGGATTTGTAACATGACCTTGGAGCGATGGGATCGCGTAACGAAACGCTGGCTCCTCTACCCTACGCTCCAGTTCCCTAGGCAGCGCCATAGCCCGATCACTCAAGAAGACCGAAAAACAACCGGCAGCTCTATCCTGTACGAAGTCATGATTTAAATGTCCGCTTCCAAGCCCTCAGGAATCTCTGCCGAATGACGAGGTTCGGGCGCAGAGCGGACGCATACATCGCTATGCTACCCGCCGAGCATAGCCTTCGCATAGATATTCGTAATCCAGGCGTTCACCTCGGACTCGCGCCAGGCCGCACATCGTTCGGATATCTTGACCTGCCTCGGAAAGGATCCGTCCGCGATCTTGCGATAGAGGGTTGCCCGGCTGAACCCCGTGCGGTCGAGCACTTTCCCGATCCTCAAGAAGCGTTCGGGCTCCGGGAGCCTCACAATATTATCGTCCATGACAGTCACTCCTTGCTGTGATCCGCGGCTCGTCCGCGGGGAGATAATTCGGCGACGCCGGCGCGGCGCTCGACGACATCGAGCAGGCGGGTAAATCGCTCACGCCCGAGCTTCGACGTTTCGGCATCGAACGGCGGTTGGTGGGCCACCAGCGTCAGCTGGTGCTGGATGAACACGCCGACCATCTCGGTCAGCGTCTCGATCTTCTGCTCGAGGCGATCATGGGCGCGCTGCACGCGGTCGATGCGGGCGCCGAACCGGCCCTCGATTTCCGAAGCACCAAGATGCTCGAGCCAGTCGCCAAAGGCCTGAGCGAGAACGGCCGATTTTGTTGTCCCCGGCCTTGCGCCAAGCGCTTCGAGCTTTTCACTGAGTTTCCGGCTCAGATATAGCTGGTGACGGACCTTTTCGCGGCGCATGTCTCTCTCCATTGCCTGGTGTCGCAATGAAGGCAGGATGGGCGCAGGACTTCGGATCGCACAGCGTCCCTCCGGAGCACCGAAGTACCACTCCGACGCATCCCGGACCAACCACCCCGTCACATGCCCATATCGATCCCGCGCGAGCGGCCGATGGTCCAGTCGATCCCAGCCGGTTTGACGATGCCTGTGACCTCTTTCCCGACCGCCTTCTCGAGCATGGGGCGCCACGGCACGAGCGTGAACTCCTTCGACTTTTCGACCAGCGCAAATTTGCCGTCGCCGATCGTCACGCTGCGCGTGAGCCTCCCCTCGATCTTCTCGCCGGTGCGGACTTCGATGAAGTTCAGTCCCAGCTCTTCGCCGAGCTGCGCCGCAACGCGGCGAAGCTCGCGCTGCTGAAGCACCGCGACAAGGTTGTGAGCATATAGCGTGCGATCGCCATCGACCTCGGCGAGTTGCTGCTCGATCAGCCATTGCCTACGGACATCCTGCGCCTTGCGAACTTCGGCACCGAACCCGCGTTCGAGCCGAACCGGCTTCACCGAGACCAGCTCATGGTCGAGCCAGGTCGCACCGTCGTGTCGCGCGAGGTCCTTGAGCCCGCGCTCGGCAAGCGTGTCGATGATGACGGGATGTTTCTGGTTCTGCTCGCGTTCGTATGCGGTCGCGCGCTCAAGATGATCGGGCGCGATCCTCCAGCTGCCATCGGGCTCGCGCACGACGCTGCGCGCGAGCTTGCGCATGGCCTCCAGCCGCCGGACATGGGCCTGAATGAAACGCTGGCTCGCCGTTCCATCGTGAAGCGCATGAAGCTCGGCGCTGTATCGGCCGCCATTGGCTCTGGCGATCGCATCGACCGTCTGGTCGACTTTTCGCGCGATGGCCCGCGCCGGCGTGATCGACACGATCGCCCCCGTCGCGATCGGCTCGTCATGTTCGCCGATATCGACATAATGGCTGCGGCCATCGACGGCATCGACGATCAGATAATGTCGGTCGGCGTGCTCGTCGGACAGGCCGCGCGTGACGATGCGGCCGACAATCGTCTGGCCATCCTTCGGATCGAAGATCGCCTGGTCGATCGCCGGACGGCCGGGCAGTTCCTGCCGGAGCATGCGCTGCATCGTGATGATGATGTCGCCGCGCTCCCCCATCCGGCGCAGCTTCTCCTCCAGCCCGTCGTCCAGCTTCCAGCTGCCCTGCCCGATTTCGGTGGCGAGGCCGAGCTTGCCCAACGTCTGCAACCGCCCTGCCCGCAAACTCTGCTCATGCGGGTCGGAATGGACCGCGCGCGCGATGCCATGCTCGGCTGATGCGAGCATCCGGCGATCGATCCCGGTCAGACGGTGCTGATCGATGTCGCGTCGATCGCTGCGCTCCATCTCGAGACGCGTGCGCGGCCCGAGATCATCGTTGACGATCTCCATCGCGCGCTCGCGCAGGCCCTGCGCGATATAGGCCGGGGTGATCACCAGATTCTGCCCGCGATCGTCGACGCCGCGGATCATGATATGGCTGTGCGGATGGCCGGTGTTGAAGTGATCGACTGCCACCCAGTCGAGCTTCGTTTTCAGATCGGCCTCGGCCTGGCTCATCAGCCGCCGGACCACCGATTTCAGATCTTCATATTGGTCGCCATCCTCGGGCGAGACGATGACCCGGAACTGGTGGCGATCACCGTCGCAGCGGGCGAGAAAGGATTTGCCGTCGGCGACGTCGGTGTCAGGCCCGTAAAGCTCGCCGCGCTCGCCTGCGCGGGTCGTGCCGTCGCGCTGCAGATAACGCAGGTGCGCCCGCGCGCCGCCGATGCCCTTCGCGCCGATGCGAACGATGCGCGTTTTGACGATCACCCGGCGTGCGTCCGAACGGGCATAGCGATCGGACGATGACAGCAGCGCGGCAACCGGGCCGCCGCGCCCGATCCGCTCGCCGGTGAAGCGGCGCCTGGAGGAAGACTTTCCTACCCCGGCGCGGTTCCGGCGCAGCAGCAGTTCGGCACGAATGCTTTTATCGTGGCCGACGCGGCCGAGCCACAGCTCGAAATCATTGTCATCGATCATCGCCGATCCTCCCGGACAGAAAGAACCGATGAGGGAAGCGCCGGGCCGTGCTTCAAGTATCTCCAGTTTTACCTCGCGGAAAGCCCGCGCAAATCCGCCAAAAATGATGGCCGGATCTCGCGAACGGGAGACTGGCCGATATCGAGCCTCTAAAAAAATAGACGTGAAGACAATGAGTTAGGGCCAGATAAGGAGCCCTAACCTGTATCTTGCCCTCCCTTAAAACCCCTGTATTTCCGCCAAAATCATCTCATCCACCCAGCAATTCAGGCCGACAGACGCGCCTCGCAAACTTGGCGAACAAGGCCTTCCAGCACGCCGACGCGCTCGCCGATCCAGGTGAGTTCCTCGGCACTGATTTCGTAATGCGGCGAGTAGCGCGCGTTCACATAGGCTAGTCGCAGAAGCTCGAAACAACGGCGCTGGAACTTGTCGCCGCGCGGCCAAGCCTCAACCAGTTCGGGCGCGATCTGCTCGCATTGCGAGCGCAGAAAGTTGAGGCGATGCGACTTCGGACTGTAGAGCGAGAGCACCAGAAGTGCGCAATGATAGAAGCGCTCCGCCGCTTGGTGAAAGTTGAAAGCTGCCTCTTTTGGACCGCCATCCATTACCAAAAATTCGGCGGCGCGTTTGAATTTCACCGCGCTGGTAAACCACTCTTCGAAGTGCTTTTGCGCTTCAATTTTGGCTTCGTCGGCGGGCAAGTTACGCGGCTGCGCAAACTCATACCCTTCGGCTTCGTAGAGCGCGATGCCCTGCTCAACGATATCTATGAAGAAAGGCCGCCCGCGCTCGAGCTGCGCGTTCACATCCTTGAGCGAATGAACGATGAAGCTCACCGGTGCGCTGAGGGTCACACTGATCGTGACCTCCCGCATGAGCCGATCCTCGGCGGCGGACCAATGCTCGAAGTCAGTCAGTCGATCGTAATTGACCACGATCAGAATGTCATAATCGGAGGTGTAGCCGCCGACCGGATCGTCGACCCAGTCGCCCCGCGCGTAGCTGCCATAGAGGACGATCTTGAAGATACGGCCCTTGCGGTTCCAGTCCGCATTGCCCCGTGCATGCGCGGTTTCGAATTCCTCGAACAGGATGCGCACGACATCGGCGAGTTCGCGCTGCTTGGACTGCGGAAGATGATCGAGGCTCGTGTGCATAAGAGGATCAGCCTAGCAAGGCGGAGTCGGGAGCGCACCCCGATTATGACCGGGGTGGACGCAATTTCCGCAGGCGAGGAAAAAGAGAGAAGCAGCGCCCTCACGGGCGCCGCTCCCGAGGCGTTCAGCGCGCTGTCGCATAGGCTTCGAGCGCCTCGGCCTGCATCGCGAACTCGCGCTTGCCGAGCATCGCCTGCACATGATCCTGTTCGTCGACGATCAGGACCGCGACATAATAGCGATCGCCCATCCGCCCCATTACAGCCATGCGGTCGAGCAACGCGTCCTCGTCATCGAGGCTTTCATAGCAACCGAGCCAACGCTGCGTGTGCCGCGCCTCCCAGACAAAATCGGCATCCTCCGCCTCGATAAACTGCCGCGCCAGCCCTTGTGCCGCAGCCCCGCCGAACTCGATTTCGAGCCCCGCCACGAGCCGTTCAAATGTGCGATTTGCTACAGTACCGATTGCCGAATGGAACATGATCCTTCTCCTCAGATGGACGTCCTCCTCATCGAGGACATCGTCCCGAAGACGGGCGGCGGCGCGGCTGTCAGGGCCGCCGGAGCGCAGCGCAGGCGCCGCGAAGCGGCGGTGGGGGGAACCGATTTGCGCAGCAAATTGGGGGGCACCCGCCGGCCTTGCACAGCCGCGCCGCCGCCCGTCACACTCGGCCTTGCCGAGCCGAGCCCTCCCCCCCCCCCCGGCCTTGTGCCCGCGCCGCAGGCGCACAAAAAGCCCCCGCACCAAGGCTGGTGCGGGGGCGCGAAGAACCGCGATCAATCGGCGGGATTCCAGATGAGCGCATAGCTGTCGTCGTCATCCTGGCCCGCCGCGCGGCCGAGATTGGCATAGAGGCGGCGCGGCCCGAACTCGGGGGCGGCGAGGCTCAGCGACACATAGGGCTCGCCCGATAGCTGGCCGGTGCGGACCCAGCCCGCGCCGATTTCGACGCCGTCCGAGTATACCCGGTAATCGGGCTGGGTCTCGCCGGCCTTGCTGCGGTTGGTCCGGACTTCGATGCTCGCACGGATCGAGAGCGTCTTGAGCTGCCCGACAAAACCCTTGTCGATGCTGCCGTTCACATAACCGATGGCTGCCATTGTTCGTCTCCTCAAAATCGCCGCAGGGTCCATCCCCGCGGCATGGGCGGACCAGGAATCGGCGCACGAGGGTCGCCGCGAACCCGCAAGGGCCGCAGCGCGAGCGGAGGACTTGAGGCGGGGGATTATTTGTAGCGAAGCGGCCGCGAGGAGCCCGCGCCAGCGGGCGGGGACATAATCCCCCGCCGATGGTTTCGCGGGGGCCCGCGCCGGTTCAGGTCGATCGCCCGGCGCCGGGGAATGGGCCTGCCGGACTCGCATCGGGAGACGATGTGCAGCGATGGCTGCGTACGGCGCCGACAGGCTTTGAGGCCAGCGAACGCGCGTCATCGCGGTGCAATGCGTGGAGAGCGACCCCCGAAAGGAAGCGTGGCCAGCCACGTGGTCGCATCGCGATTGCGTCCGATCGCGCACGTCGCAGCCGATGCCCGCGCACAGGAATATTATTGTCTATCAAGCCCCTCCCGCTCGCTTTTGGCGCTTTCATCCAATGCCCGTCGCGCCGGGCACGTCATAGGGCGCGGCGACGACATCTTCCGCCGACCGGAGCCTGCAGCGACCCGCAGCCTCCAGCGATCTGTGGTGGCGATGATTCCGATCATCGGCTGGGCGGCGCGAGGAGCAATCCCCGCGCCGCCCCTTTTTCTCTTTCCTGTTTTTCGCGCGGCGGCGCCGCTTGCGGCGTCGACGCGCGCGCCGCCCAAATATCATCGCGCCGTCCCGCCCCGCGCCAGCGGGAGGGACGGCGCGATGTCTGCAAGCGCGCGCGGGAAAGGCGAGCGCCCGAGCGCTCGCCTCCCATCTCATGCCGCGAGCGGCGGAACCTCGTCGAGGCCGTGCCCGTTCCCGATATCCTCGCCCACCGCATCGGGATCGGGGTCCGGCGCGGCGCCATCGACCGGTTCGGGGCCGGACATTCGCTCGCAGTCCGCGAGCCAGAGCGCCTCGGCCTCAACGCTGCCAACCCCGCCGCGCCCAGTGTAGGCAGCGGGAGGAAATGCCATCCACTTTGGCACCCATGGTGCGACCTGCGCGCGTCCGTTTGCACCGTCCAGATGGTCGGCGATGATCGCTTTGAGCGCCTTCGCCTTCTCCTTGGCATTGGCGCTCGCAACCTTGTCCCCCGCGACGTCACCGACGATGGCGAGCAGGACTTCGCGGTCGCGAAGCTGGTCGAAGAAGGCCGCGTCGGCGCGCCAATGCGTCCGCATGTCGGTTCCAAGATGAAGGCCGATCGCCTCGACCGCCGCGCTTCCCGCTTGCAGCGTCTCGCCCATCACGATCGCGACGATCTCCATCACAACCGGGTCCGGCAGTTCCAGAAGCCGCGCGAACACCGACCCGAAAGGGACGCTGTTATAGCCCGTTCCCACGACCGTCGGCGCTTCGGGGTCGAAGCCGAGCACGGCGAGCACCGCGCGCCGCTGCAGGTCGAACGCGGTTTCCGCGCTCGATGTTTCGACGCTCTCCGCGATCTCTTCTTTGGGTGCCGCCTGCTTCTCGACATCGACGCGCCAGAGGTCGGCGCGCGCGATGACATGCGCGACCATCGCGCGCAGCGCGACCGCTCCATGCCCGACCAGATCGGCGCGCACGGCGGCATGGCGATGAAGGTCGATATAGGCATTCATCGCCGAGGTGACCTCGGGTCGCACGGGCTTGGCCACCGCCGCCGCCTCACCACCCCCCTCACCGCGTGCGCCGCGCGCCGCCTCCTTCGCCGTGAGATAACCTTCGTGGAATGTGACCTCGCCATTGTCGCGCACTTCGACATAGACGCGCCCGCCCCTGCGCTTGGGCGCCTTGGCGTAATCCCACGACCGGAACCAGTCGCCGCGCGCGAGCAGCACGACATCGGCCCAACCGGCTTCGATATAGGCCAGCTTGCGCGCTTCGATCTCGGCCATCTGCGCGGACCAGAAAGCATCGCCATCGGCAAAGAAGCGCTCGTCGCCGAACAGGTCGGCGATGATCGCCGCCCCGCTCGCGTCGGCGTCGAACAGCGCATATTTGACCGCGATAGCGGTGCCGCCGAACAGCCATGCCTTTAGTTGATGACCGGTCGGGCAATAGGCCTCGGCGTCATCGTGCAACGCAAGCCATGCGGTCTGCTGGCTTTTGGATGCAAGGGTCAGATGACGCACCGTCGCCGCGTCGATCTCGCCGCCGCGATAGAGGGTGCGAATACGCGGCAGCAGCGCCCCCAGAGCGAGAATGCGCTTCACCGCCGACGCCTCGAACCCGAAGATGTCGGCGACCTCCTCGACGTTGCGGCCCGCCTTGACGAGTGCGACGAAGGCTTCCCATTGGCTGACCTCGTCGGGCCGAACCCGCGCGAGGTTTTCGAGCATCGACGCCTCGATGGCGGCGGCATCGTCAGCGCCGTCGAGAATGGCACAAGGCAAAGGCAGCACGGTCCCGCCCTCGCGCGCGATGGCGCCCACGGCAGTGAAGCGGCGGCGACCGGCAACGATCTCGAAACGGTCCGCCGCGCCATTGGGCCGGACGAGCAGCGGCACGAGAACGCCGCGCGCGCGAATGCTCGGCAGAATGTCGGAAACGTCGGGGTCCCTCCCCTTGCCGCGCATATTGGTCTTCGCAATCGACAGATTGCCCAAATCGATGAAATCGAGCTTCATGGCACTATACCTCTCTCTTCAACCACACCCGGCCCCGGACGGCGGGGCGGGCGGCGAGAAAAGGCAAAGGGACCGCGCCAGAGGGCGGCGCGCACCCAAAGGGCCGCAGCGAAGCGGAGGAGCCGCGCATAGCGCGGCTTGCGCGGCGGCTGAGCGGTCCCACAGCCGCACGCCGACTGCCCCGCAGTCCGTGGACGGCCAGTCGCAGCGCCGCCGCGCGGTCAGCGCGGCGTCATCATCGGAAAACAAACGCGCCCTTGTCGCAGCCGCAGGCGCGGCGGCGTGCGTGCGGCCGCATCGGGTTGGCCATAGCGCAGCTCTGGCCTGGACAGCGCGGAGCGCTGTTCATCCCGGTGCGGGCCAGCCGCCGCCACGCCAAGAAGCGAGACAAGAGCGCAGCGCGGCCAACCGTGCAAACGCGCGACCTCTGGCGGCGCTTGCCGCCGCCAGTGTGCGCCCATTTGAGGCCGCGCACGATTCGCCTGTCCCTCAAACGGCTATTGCGCGCATGCCCTTGGCCTCGGCCTGGTCGAGATAGTCGGCCCACCATTGCATCATTGGCCGGCGATGGGAGAGATAGCGCGCTCCGTTATATGCGGCGCGCACGCCCCGCGGCTGGTGCGCCAGCTGATGCTCGATCCAGTCAGGCTCAAACCGCCCACTCTCATTGAGCACGGTACTAGCCAGGCCGCGAAAGCCGTGAACTGTCGCCTTTCCGCGCAGGCCAAGGCGGTACATGATGTCGAGCATCCGGTTATCGCTGATCACCAGCGATTTCGAGTGAGCGACCGGAAAGAGGTAACGCCCAAGTCGGAAGTTCCCAGCCTTGCGATATATATTCTGGTCGCGAATTTCCTCGAGCAGCTCCAGCGCCTGGCGGGGTAGCGGAACCAGATGCTCGGACCGCATCTTCATGCGCTCAGGCGATATGCGCCACATCGGCTCCGATCCGTCAAGATTCTCGAACTCGTCCCATTCGGCGAAGCGCGTTTCCTGCGTGCGCACCATTGTGAGGATCGTCCAGCGCAAGGCGAGATGACTCATCCGCTCCGCACCGTCGGCGTTCAGCTTCACGAAGAAGGAAGGCAAATCCTTTGCCGCAACTTTCGGCCGATGCTTCACAGGCCGCGACTTGGTCATGGCGGGCGTGAGGTCCCGGCAAGGATCGCTCTCACAGCGACCGTCCGGAATCGCATAGCGGAAGATCTCGCTGCAATGATTCTTCACCCGGTGCGCCATCTCGATCGCACCGCGCGCCTCGATCTTGCGAACCGCCTCAAGCATCTGGCGCGGTGTAATCGTGCCGATATCGAGCTTGCCGATAACCGGGAAAATATCGCCCTCAAGCCGCCCGGACACGAGCGCCGCATAGCGGGGCGTCCAGGCCAGGGTGCGCGTTTGGAGCCATTCGCGTGCGACATGTTCGAACGTGTTGATGGCCTCGATGTCCGGACCTGCGGCCTTGGCCTTTGCGTTCTTTCGCTCTCTGGAAGGATCGAGCCCGAGCGCCAGCTGGTGCTTCATCATCTCGCGCCACGCGCGCGCGGCCAGGAGCGTGGTCTCGGGATAGGCGCCGCCGGAGAGAAGCTTTTGCTTCCCGTCATAGCGATAGGCAAAGCGCCAAAATTTCGCGCCATTTGGCTGAATCAGAATGAAAAGGCCGCCGCTGTCGGCTTTCTTGTAAGGTTTTCCAGCTGGCTTGAAGGCCTTGATCGCCACATTGGTGAGCATGTTGATACCCTTTCTCGCGCCGACCGGTTCGAATCCCGTGCGCAAAAAATGTTGGTAGGAGCGAAATTGCTACCAACAATCTGGGTAAAAAGACGGTGAGCTGCAAGGGGCAGGCCTGAGCGGAAGTGCGATCCCGCCTCAGGATAACCCATTGTTTTCCTTGGTTTCTCTGAGACGTCCTGAGCAACTCTGGAACACTCTAAAAGCACCGGCTGGCTGGGGCGGCAGGATTCGAACCTGCGCATGGCGGCATCAAAAGCCGCTGCCTTACCGCTTGGCGACGCCCCATCGGGCCGGTGCGTGGGCGTCTATAACGCCTGACAACAACTTGGCAAGTTAGCCAATCAAAGCCGCGTGACCCAGCCATGCGGATCGGCGGCGCGGCCGCGCTGGATATTGACCAGCTTGTCCTTGAGCATACCGGTGACTTGCCCCGGCCCGCCAGCCCCGATGGTGAAGCTGGTTTCGCCGCGCGTCACCTTGCCGACCGGCGTCACGACCGCAGCGGTGCCGCAGGCGAAGCTTTCGGTTAATCGACCAGTTTCTGCATCGGCCTGCCACTGGTCGATCGCATAGGGCTCTTCGCGCACGGTCAGTCCGGCGTCGCGGGCGAGCGTGATGATCGCGTCGCGGGTGATGCCGGGAAGGATGGTTCCGGTCAGCGGCGGGGTGACGATGCTGCCGTCGTCGAAGACGAAGAACATGTTCATGCCGCCCAGTTCCTCGATCCAGCGACGCTCGGCAGCGTCGAGGAAAACGACCTGGTCGTGTCCCTTGGCGATCGCCTCACGCTGCGCGACGAGGCTGGAAGCATAGTTGCCACCGCATTTGGCGGCGCCGGTGCCGCCGGGCGCGGCGCGGGTGTAATCTTCCGACACCCAAAGCGAGATCGCCGGCGCGCCCGATTTGAAATAATTGCCGACCGGCGAGGTGATGACGAGGAACTGATATTCGGCCGCGGGCTTGACGCCGAGGAACACTTCGCTCGCGAACATGAAGGGACGCAGATAGAGCGCGCCGCCATCGACCGGGGGGAACCAGTGCGCGTCAGCAGCGACGGCTTCCTTCACCGCGGCGATGAACAGGTCTTCGGGCAGTTCGGCCATCGCCATGCGGCGAGCGCTGGCGTTGAAACGCGCGGCATTGGCTTCGGGCCGGAACAGCGCCATCGAACCGTCGTCGAGGCGATAGGCCTTCAGCCCCTCGAAAATTTCCTGCGCATAATGGAGCACCGCAGTCGCCGGATCGAGCGACAGCGGCCCACGCGGCATCACCTGTGCGTCGTGCCAGCCCTTGTCGTCGCTATAACGGATCGACACCATATGGTCGGTAAAGACGCGCCCGAACATCGGGTCCGCAATCGCCGCCGCGCGTACATCGTCCGTGACCGGATTGGGGTGCGGCAATTTGGCGAAGGCGGGAGCGGTCATGATGAAAACCTATGTTTTGAGGGTTGATCGGTGCGCGCCTCTTGCCAAAAGAGCGCGCCGCGCGCAACGCTAGTCACCATGAACGAGGAAAATTTTCTTTCACAAGTACCGGCCGCCTCTGCACTTTTCTTGCGCGAGGACGAAGTTCGCCGCGGGATCGAATTTCTGTTTTTCGCCCATGCCGCGCTGTGGCGGACGATCGACGCGCGGCTCGCCGAGAAGGAACTGGGCCGGGCGCATTATCGGGCGCTCTATTTCATCGCGCGTCAGCCGGGACTGACGATCACCGATCTGCTCGCTTTGCTGGGGATCACCAAGCAGTCACTGGGCCGCGTTGTCAAGGAATTGGAGGCGCGCGACATGCTGACCACGCGCCCCGGCAATCGCGACCGGCGGCAGAAGGAATTGCGCCTGACCGATGACGGCCGCGCGCTCGAAAAATCGATCTTCGTCCTGCTCCGCGACGCGATGAGTCGCGCCTATACCCATGCCGGGCAACAGGCGGTGACCGGTTTCTGGCAGGTCAGCGAAGCGCTCGTCCCGCCGCGCGACCGGGCACGGGTGGCGGCACTGGGGCGCGAGCCGGGATAAGAGCATCGCCCCTGCGAAGGCAGGGGCAATATTCCATGTCAGCTGTCGCCGCGCGCGAGGTCGGCGAGTTCGCGGCCGCGATCGCGCGCCGCGCGCAGGACGCTGGTGAGTAATGCCGCAAGCTGGCCGTCGCTATCGAGCACGTCCAGCCCCGCCTGCGTCGTGCCGCCCTTGCTGGCGACCTGTGCGATCAGCACGCCGGGTTTTTCGCCGCTGTCGGCGAGCAAAGCGGTCGCGCCTCCGAAGGTCGCGGTCGCGAGCGCCAGCGAATCCTCCGCCGACAGGCCGAGCCGTTCACCCGCCGCGGCGTATGATTCGATCAGGCGAAGAACAAAGGCGGGGCCACTGCCGGTGAAGGCGGTGACGAGATCCATGGTCGAATCGTCCGCGAGCGTGACGATCTGGCCAAGCGGGTCGAGCAGAGCGGTCACCGTCTGCGCGTCGGCATCGCCGAACGAAGCGACCGCCGACACACCCGCGCCGATGCGCGCAGCAAGGTTGGGCAGGATGCGGACCTGCGCCCGGGCATCGGGGAAGCGCGCCGCGAGGTCGGACAGCGACACCCCGGCGAGAATCGACAGCAGATGGGCGTCGCCAGTCGCGAACGGCGCGAGGTCGGCAGCGACCTCGCCCAATTGCTGCGGCTTCATCCCCAGCATCACCCAATCGGCGGAACCACCCGCGGCCTGCCACTCGGCGAGCGACGCATATTGCGTCACACCGTCGCGCGGCGATGCAACGGGATCGACCACCGCGACCTGCGCCGGGTCGAGCCCCGCACCGAGCCAGCGATCGAGCATCGCACCGGCCATGTTGCCGCAGCCGACCAGCAGCAACTGACCGGAGAAATCCCGCAAAGTCTTCGTCATAATATTTCTTTTCTTGTCCTTAGCGGCAGCTGCTTTCGGGACCCGAAATCAGGTCGAGGCAGCGGCCATCGATCTTGGTCGTATCGACCGGCAGGCCGATCAGCGAGGCCAGCGTCGGCAAAATATCGACCGTCATCACCGCATTGGGCTGTTCAAAACCGGCGAGCCCCTTGCGCCAGAAGAGCATCGGAACGCGCCGGTCATAATCCCACACCGACCCGTGCGTCGCAACATAGCCGAGGCCAGATTCGGGAATCGGCGTGACGCGCGGCTTCAGCACGACGATGAAGTCGCCCGACCGCGCCGCGTTATAGGAGGCGCGGAGCTTGTCCATCAGGTTCCAGACGTCCGGTGCACGCTTCGAGACCGGATGCGCGGCGAGCTCTTCGGCGGTCACGACCGCTTCGACCTGACGGTGGGCGCGCAGCCGGGTGGTGATTTCGGCCATTGCGGCCTTGCGCTGCGCCGGGGTCAGCGTCTTCGACAGATAGAAATCGCCGAACGGGCCATCGCCATAGAGCAAGGGCTGCGGCAGGCCGAGCTTTTCGGCAACCGCCTTGCCCAGTGCGTCGGGGGCCAGCGCGGGGTCGACACGCTCGGCGGCGGGCCAGGCGTTCTGGCGATTGCGTTCGGGCAGGTCGTGCCCGCCATGATCGGCGGTCAGCGCGACGGCATAGTCGATCCCGGTCGCGTCCATCCGCGCGAAGAAATCGCCGAGTTCGCGGTCGAGTCCGGCCATTTGCAGGCACATTTCGGCGCCTTCGGTGCCGACGCCGTGCCCGACATAATCAGTGGCCGACAGGCCAAGGATCAAGAGGTCGGTGGTGTCGCCTTCGCCGAGCTTGCGCGCCTGGCGCAGCGCGGCACCGGCGGCAAGCACCGCGCCATCGGCCTCGGGCGAGGCCATAAAGCGGCGGAAGTCGCCGCCGTCGCGCGCGAGGCGTCCGGTGCCGACAGTGCCGCCCTTGTCGATCGGGATCGCGATATCCTGCGCGGCGCAGTCGGCGGGGAGTGTCAGCCCGGCGCGCGGCTGCGCGATCGCAGCGGCGATCGCGGCTCCCGCCTGCGTCGCGGTCGGCGACAAGGTGGTGCCGCGATAGCTGGTGAGACCGCCGGGGAAGAGCCACATCAATTCGTCGGCCTGATGCCCGCCCATCATGATTGCCGCGCGATCCTTGCCTGCGACCGAGACGACCTGCGCCTTGAGATCGCGTGCCTTCATCAGGTCGCCGAGTGTCGGGACGAGCAGATGCTTCACCGACGGCGCATATTTGCCGCTGCCCGAGGTCGTTCCCTCGACGCTTTCATCCTCGGCGCAATAGAGGCGTTTGTCCGCGCGCGGCGTCGACAGATCGAAATAATTGTTCGCGATGATCCCGGTACGCGACGGGTGGCTGCCGGTCAGAATCGTCGAATGGCCGGGGCAGGTTTCGGTCGCGCCATGCGACTGATATCCCGACGGAAAGACGACGCCCGAGGCAAGCCGCGCGAGGCCGCCGGTGAAATGGCCACGATATTGGGCGAACAGGTCGGCAGAGAATTGGTCGACCGCAATCATGATCAACAGCTTCGGCGGCGGCGTCGCGGCGGTCACTTTCTGGGCGGGCGTGGGCTGGACCGGAGCGGGCGCATCCTGCGCAAGGCTGGCACCAGCGCCGGCAACGCAAAGGGCGGCCGCGAGGGCGGTGGTCAGGCTTTTGATCGTCACAAGCGTGTCTCCGTATCTGGGTCCATCAGCGCGGGCTGTCCTCTCGGCGAAAGCCGCCTATATGGCAAGCCTCGAACGATGGATATGGCGGGACGGCATGGCGCGCGTGAACGAAGCTTTTGTGACAGGTACGTGGCGCGCGATGCTGGCGATGCTGGCGCTCATCCTGTTCGCGCCAAGCCCGGCGGCAGCGGCCTCCACGCATATCCAGGCGAAGCTTGTCGCCGAATCCGCGACCCCTGCACCCGGCGGCGCCACGACAATCGCGCTCACCATGGCCCCCGAAAAGCCATGGCATGGCTATTGGGCCAATGGCGGCGATGCGGGATTTGGAATGGCGGTCGAATGGAATGCGCCCGAAGGCGTGACCGTCGGCGCCTTTCGCTATCCCGTGCCGGACGCGCTGATCCTGTTTGGCATGATGAACCATGTCTATGAGCATCCCTATGCGCTGCTCGCCGACGTCCGCATTGACAAAAGCGTCGCGCCGGGCACCGATTTGACGCTGTCGGGGGTCGCCAACTGGCTGGCCTGCACCGACAAGGTGTGCGTCCCCGAAAAGGCGGTGATCTCGGTCGCGCTGAAGGCGGGCGATGGTATGATTTCAGCGGCGTCGCGTACGCAGTTCGACGGTTGGCGCGCGCTGCTGCCACAGCCACTCGACCGTGCGGGAAGATGGGAACGGCGCGGCGAGACGCTGCGCTTCGCCATCCCCCTGCCCGCCGCGACCACGCTCGACGCACCGCATCTTTTCCTCGAGACGCGCGAGGTCGCCGATTATGCGGCGCCGCAGGCGTTCAGTCGTAACGGCGACCAGATCATCATCGAAACCAAAGCCAAAGGCGATGCGTCGGGCGCGGTCGCGGCGCTGCTGAAGCTGGACGACGGACGCGGGCTGACGGTGCGCTTCGAACCGGGTGCGGTTCCGGCGGCGGGTGAGGCAATCGCGACGCGCGCGAGCGGGATCGACATGGGGCTGTTCTGGACCGCGCTCGGCGGCGCGATCCTCGGCGGGCTGATCCTGAACCTGATGCCGTGCGTCTTTCCGATCCTGAGCCTGAAGGCGCTGAGCCTTGCGCGGTCGGGCGGCGATGCGCGCGGCGCGAAGGTCGAGGCACTAGCCTATACCGCGGGCGCGATCGTCACCGCGCTGTTGCTCGGCGGGGTGTTGCTAGCGCTGCGCGCGGTGGGTGAGCAAGTGGGCTGGGCGTTTCAGTTGCAGCATCCGGTGAGCGTGCTGGTGCTGTTGATTCTCGCCATCGCGATCACGCTCAACCTGCTCGGCACCTATGAGCTGCCGAGCTTTGGCAAAGGGCAAGCGCTGACCGCGAAGAGCGGTGCGGCAGGCGGCTTCTGGACCGGTGCGCTCGCGGCTTTTGTGGCGACGCCGTGCAGCGGGCCACTGCTCGGTGCGGCATTGGGCGCGACGCTGGTGCTGCCAGCATGGGCGGCTTTACCGATCTTCGGTGGTTTGGGGCTAGGCCTTGCCCTGCCCTTCCTTGCCGTCGGCTTCGTCTCCGCCCTGCGCAACCGACTGCCCAGACCGGGGCCATGGATGGCAAAGTTCCGCCAATGGATGGCGCTGCCGATGGGACTGACGGCGCTGGCGCTCGGGTGGCTTCTATGGAGGCAAGCCGAAAGTGTCGGCGCATGGGCTGCATTCGGCGCACTGGTATGGACGACGGCACTGCTCCAATCGATCGGCCAGCGCCAACGAGGAAAAGGATCCGGATGGTTTGTCCTGCTTCTCCTGCTCGTCCTGCTCATATCGACGATCGCCGACGTGCAAAAGCTGGCCAACCGCCCTCAAACCGAGGTTGCATCGACGACGTCAGGTTCGGCCTTCTCTCCTGAAGCCCTCGCCAAGGCCCGCTCCACCGGCAAGCCCGTCTTCGTCTATTTCACCGCCGACTGGTGCCTGTCGTGCAAGGCGAACGAGGCGGGCGCGATCAACCGCGAGGCGGTGCAAAAGGCGTTCGACAAGGCGGGTGTGATCACGCTCGTCGGCGACTGGACCAACGGCGACCCGGCGATTACCCGTACCCTCGCCCAACTGGGGCGCAACAGCGTGCCGCTCTATCTCTGGTACGCGCCGGGTGCGGCGCAGCCCGAAATCCTGCCGCAAATTCTGACGCCGGGGATGTTGACCGACAAGGCGGAGAAACGCTGATGGCCAAGCAGCGCGCCGACCAGTTGCTCGTCGACCGCGGGCTCGCCGAAAGCCGGACGCGCGCGCAGGCGCTGATCCTTGCCGGGCTCGCCTTCATCGGCGACCGCAAGATCGACAAGGCAGGGCAGCAGGTGGCCGATAATGCCGAGATCAGCGTCAAGGGCCGCGACCATCCGTGGGTGTCGCGCGGCGGCATCAAGCTCGATCATGCACTGACGCATCTCGGCTGGGATGTCGCGGGTGCGGTCGCGATCGATGTCGGATCGTCAACCGGCGGCTTTACCGATGTGCTCCTCAGTCGCGGAGTGGTGCGCGTCTATGCCGTCGATTCGGGAACCAATCAGCTCGCGTGGAAATTGCGGCAGGACGAGCGCGTCATCGTCCATGAACAAACGAGCGCGCGGATTTTGACGCCGTCGCATATCCCCGAGCCCATCGACCTGATCGTCTGTGACGCGAGCTTTATCGCGCTGTCAAAGGTGCTGCCGGTGCCGATGGGCTTTGCCCGCGATGGCGCGCGCATCGTCGCGCTGATCAAGCCGCAGTTCGAGGCCGAACGGCACGAAGTCGGCAAGAAAGGCGTCGTGCGCGACGCCGAAGTCCACGCCCGGGTGTGCGCCGAAACGCGCGGCTGGCTGGAGGGTGCGGGCTGGTCGGTGCTCGATCTGGTCGAAAGCCCGATCACCGGTCCCGAGGGCAATGTCGAATTTCTGATCGCTGCGGCGAAGCGAGCCGCTTGACGCTGGGCGCGCCAGCCGCAACACGTGTCGCCCTCAGTATCGACAGTGGGGGGTCGTATCTATGAGTGAAATCGCTACGCCGGGTCAGTTGCGCATGTCCTATTTGCGCTGGGCGCTGGTCACGGTGCCCGCGACCGTGCTGATCGGCAGCCTGTCGGGGCTGTTGTCGAACAGCGGCTATAGCAATCGCTGGTTCGCGGCGCTCGACCTGCCCCCGATCACACCGCCGGGCTGGGTGTTCGGCACCGTCTGGCCGATCCTCTATGTGTGCCTGGGACTCTCGCTGGCGATAATCCTCCATGCGCGCGGCGCGCAGGGGCGCGGCTTTGCGCTGCTGCTCTTCTTCGTCCAGCTGATCGCCAATTTCGCCTGGTCCCCGCTGTTCTTTGGCGCGCATCAGGTGACGACGGCGCTGTATCTGATCATCTTCATCCTGATGCTGACAGTTGCCGCCGCCTTCGCCTTTGCATCGATCCGCAGGGCGGCGGCGTGGCTGCTCGTCCCCTATATCGCGTGGCTGGCCTTTGCGGCGGTCTTGAATTTCCAGATCGACCAACGCAATCCCGACGCCGAAAACAAAGGGGTTGTCGTCCCCGCTGCCAGCACCCAAATAGGGTGACGGCAAGGGGCATACGCCCGACGAAGGAAGTTTAAAATGCAGAGCGAAAACCGCTTTTTCGACGATCTGGCCAAAATGGTGAACGGCGTCGCCGGAACCGTGGCGGGCGCCGGCCGCGAAGCCGAATCCGCGATGCGCGAGCGCGCCAAGGAATGGATCGGCCGCATGGACTTCGTCAGCCGCGAGGAATTTGAGGCTGTGAAGAAAATGGCCGCGACCGCGCGCGCGGAGGCCGAAGCGCTGAAAGCGCGGCTCGACAAGCTGGAAGGCGTGGCGAAGCCTGCCGCGGCTCCGAAGGCAGCCGCGAAGCCCAAAGCCGCACCGAAAAAATGACCGTCGCCCCGGCGAAAGCCGGGGTCTCACCCTCGCGCCCTTACGCACCATGGAGACCCCGCCCTGCGCCGGGGGCCGATTGCTGGTGGGGCTTACGACTCGCCACTCCCGCCAAACCCCGCTAAAGGCGCGCGCATGAGCGACGATATGTACGATGACGACGACGGCCAGGACGCAGCACCGATGGAAATGCTGGCGTCCTATTTCGCCGCGCACGACTGGCCGCACGAGATGGTCGGCGAGGATGAGATTGTCGCAACCGCGCAGGGCAGCTGGACGACCTATGAGCTCCGCGCGGTCTGGCGCGCCGAGGATGGCGTCATTCAGTTGCTCGCCTTTCCCGATATTCGCGTTGTCGAGGACAAGCGCACCGTCGCGCACGAGGCGCTCGCGCTGATCAACGAACAATTATGGCTCGGCCATTTCGAGCTTTGGTCGAACAGCGGGACGATCCTGTTCCGCCACGGCATGCTGCTCGGCGGCGACGGATCGCTCTCGCTCGACCTCACCGAAACGCTGATCGAAAGCGCGATCGACGAATGCGAGCGCTTCTACCCCGTGTTCCAGTTCGTGCTGTGGGGCGGAAAATCGCCCACAGAGGCGCTCGCCGCATCGCTGATCGACACGCGCGGCGAGGCTTGACCGCCTAGCGCTTTTCGAAGCGCGTCAGCCCCGGCCCCAATTCATTCGTCCCGATCGCCAGCGGCTCGCCGCTCCAGTCGGCGACGAACACCGACGTGCGTCCGATGCCGCCGGGCAGCCGAGCGCGATTGCCCTCGATCGACAGGCCGCGCGAGGGGTTATCCCGGCCTTCGGGCGCGACGGTGATGAACGCCGAGTAATTTTCCTTGTCGCGGCCCTGAACGAACAAATTGTTCGCAATCCGCCCCGTCGCCCCCGACGACAGGTCGATCATGTAGTTGGTCGCGCTTCCCTGGCTGTCGTCGAAGCTGTTATCGCTGACGTCGACCTGCCTGGCGCGGGTTTTCAGATAATGGCCGCCGCTGCCCTTTTCGAAACGGGTGCGGCTGACGACGACGCGGCCATAGACGCCGGTGTAAACGCTGTGCGCGCAGCTCAATCCGCGGTCGCAGCGGCCGAGGCGCGAGAAGGTCGAACGGTCGATCGTCAGCGTCGCGGCCGGATCGTCGGCGGTCAATATGCCCTCCTCACTGTTGCGGAAGAGGCTGTTCGCGACATCGAGATTGCTTTTTTCAAGCCGGATGCCCGCGCCATTGCCGTCCGGCACGCGCATATTCTGGAACACCAACCCGTCGACGCGCGCGCCCGCGCCGCGCAGCACCAGCGCCGCCTTGCCCTCGCACGTCACCCCGTCGAAGATCGCCCGGCCAGGCTCCGCAGCGACAAAGGCAATGCGCCCCGCAGTCTGCACCGCGCAGTCACGGTGATAGCCGGGTGCGACACGGATCGTGCCTTCGCCGTCGCCGATTGCATCGACCGCACCCTGCAACCGGCCGAAACCGCGTCCCGATTCGGTGACGACATAAGGCGCGGCACCGGATTGCGCGGGCGCGGACGCCGGCACGAGCAGTAGAGGAAGGGCGAGCAGCGGCAGCAGCGGCCGACAGAAAGGAGACTTTGCCATGAACGACTTATAGCCGCCCATGGCGCGTTCGTCGCGGGCGAAGCGGGCTAACCGCGCGGCCGTCCCTTTATCGGACAGGCGCATGTATGGCAGTTAACCCGCCGCCTCCGCGAAAGCGGGGGCGACGAGGTTCAATCGAGATTCGGACGCAGCCAGCGCGTTGCGGTGTCCATATCGACCCCACGCCGCTCGGCATAGTCGGCCAGCTGATCGGGGCCGACACGGGCAACACCGAAATAGCTCGCGTCGGGGTGGCCGAAATAGAATCCCGACACCGCAGCCGTCGGCAGCATTGCGAAGCTTTCGGTCAGGATCGCGCCCGAATTGGTCCCCGCGTCGAGCAGATCGAACAGGATCGGCTTGAGGCTGTGGTCGGGACAGGCGGGATAGCCTGGCGCCGGACGGATACCGCGATACTCCTCCTTGACGATCGCCTCGGGGGTCAGCTGCTCGCCCGGGGCATAGCCCCACAGGTCGGTGCGGACATGCGCGTGGAGCCGCTCGGCCATCGCTTCGGCAAAACGGTCGGCGAGCGCCTTGAGCAAAATATCGTTGTAATCGTCATGGACCGCCTTGAAGCGCGCGAGGTGCGGCTCGATGCCGTGGATCGCGACCGAAAAGCCGCCGATCCAGTCGCCGTCGGGGCTTATGAAATCGGCGAGGCACATATTAGGGCGGCCTTCGCGCTTGGCGATCTGCTGGCGCAGGAAAGGGATGCGGATATGCTCCTCGGTCTCTTCGAGATGGATGATCACATCGTCGCCGTCGCGGCGGCACGGCCATAGCGCGGCGACGCTGCGCGCGGTCAGCCAGCCTTCGCTGATAATCGTGTCGAGCATCGCGCGCGCATCGGCATAGAGGCTCGACGCGCTTTCGCCGACGACCGGGTCGGTGAGGATCGCCGGATAGTTGCCCGCCAACTCCCACGCGCGAAAGAAGGGCGTCCAGTCAAACCATTCGACGAGTTCGGCGAGATCCCAATTGCCGAAGGCGTGAATGCCCGGCTTTTCGGGCGGGAAAGGCCGGATATGCTCGTCGATCGCAAAGCCGTTTGCGCGCGCGTCGGCAATGGGGATCAGCGCGCTCTGCCCCTTGTTCGCGCGCACATCGCGGACATGGGCATAATCATCCTTGAAACCCTTCACATAGGCGTCGCGTCCGGTATCGCTGACCAGCGCGGTCGCAACACCGACGGCGCGGCTGGCGTCGAGGACGTGGAGCACCGGCCCCTGATAAGCCGGATCGATGCGCAGCGCGGTGTGAACCTTCGACGTCGTCGCGCCGCCGATCAGCAGCGGCATGGTCATCCCTGCGCGCTGCATTTCCTCTGCCACCGTCACCATCTCGTCGAGCGAAGGAGTGATCAGACCCGACAGGCCGATCATATCGGCGTCATTTTCGTTCGCCGCCTCGAGGATTTTCGTCCAGGGGACCATCACACCCAGATCGACGATTTCGAAGCCGTTGCACTGGAGCACGACGCCGACGATATTCTTGCCGATATCGTGGACGTCACCCTTGACGGTCGCCATCACGACCTTGCCCTTGCCTTTCGCGCCCGGCTCCTTCGCCGCTTCGATAAAGGGCAGAAGATGGGCGACCGCCTTCTTCATCACACGCGCCGATTTGACGACCTGCGGCAGGAACATCTTGCCCGACCCGAACAGGTCGCCGACGACATTCATCCCGTCCATCAGCGGCCCTTCGATCACCTCGATCGGGCGCGGCATCAACAGGCGCATTTCTTCGGTATCGGCAACGACATGCGCGTCGATGCCCTTGACCAGCGCATGTTCGAGCCGCTTTTCGACCGGCCAGCTGCGCCATTCCTCGGCGGCCTTTTCCTGCGCAGGGTTGCTGCCCTTGTAGCGTTCGGCGAGCGCGATCAGCCGTTCTGTCGGGCTTTCGGCCTCGCCCTCGACCTTACGGTTGAGCACGACATCTTCGACCGCCTGCCTGAGTTCGGGGTCGATCGTGTCGTAAACATCGAGCTGCCCCGCATTGACGATCGCCATGTCGAGCCCGGCGGGGATCGCATAATAGAGGAATACGCTGTGCATCGCGCGGCGCACGGTTTCATTGCCGCGAAAACCGAAGGACAGGTTCGACAGCCCGCCCGAAAAATGGACGTGCGGGCAGCGGACGCGGATGATTTTGACCGCCTCGATGAAATCGATGGCATAATTGTCATGTTCCTCGAGCCCCGTCGCAATCGCGAACACATTGGGGTCGAAGATGATGTCTTCCGGCGGGAAACCGATGCCGGTGAGCAGCTTATAGGCGCGCTCGCAAATCTCGATCTTGCGTTCCATCGTGTCGGCCTGCCCGACCTCGTCAAACGCCATCACGACGACCGCAGCACCATAGGCCATGCATTTGCGCGCATGTGCGAGGAAGGGCTCCTCGCCTTCCTTCATGCTGATCGAGTTGACGATCGGCTTGCCGGGAACGCATTTCAGCCCTGCCTCGATCACACTCCATTTCGAGCTGTCGATCATCACCGGCACACGCGCGATATCGGGCTCGGCGGCGATGAGCTTCAGGAAAGTCGTCATCGCATATTCGGCGTCGAGCAGCCCTTCGTCCATGTTGACGTCGATAACCTGCGCACCATTTTCGACCTGCTGGCGCGCGACCTCGACCGCCGCGGCATAGTCATCGGCCATGATCAGCTTTTTGAACGCGGCCGATCCGGTGACGTTGGTGCGCTCGCCGATATTGACGAAAGTGGCAGAGCTATTCGAGGCGGTCATCAAAAAATCCTGAAACGAAATATTAGGCGGCGAGCGGACGGGCGAGAACGAGATCGTCGTAGAGCTTGCCGCCGACGTTGAACTGGCGGGTTCCGATGTCGGAAAAACCCTGTTTTCGGTAAAAGGCGATCGCGCGGACATTATGAGCATAGACGCCGAGCAGAAGCCGGCGATGATCGCTCGCGGCGGCAACCGCCCGCTCCATCAGGGCCGCACCCATCCCGCTGCCGTGAAAACGCGAAAGCGAATAAATGCGCTTGAGTTCGATGTCGCCATCGCGCGCCACCGCAAGGTTGGGTGCGCCGAGCAGCGCAAACCCCACCGGCGCGCCGCCCGGCTGCGCTTCGGCGATCCACGCCCGTGCGCCCGCCGCAAAATAGGCGCGATAGGCCGCGTCATTGTGCTGGGCGGCGCAATGCGCAACGATCGCCTCGCCGTCGAGAATGGCGGCGAAGGTTTCGAGGAAGGTCGCCGCACCCACCAGCGCGAGCGCGGACGCATCGCCCTCCCCGGCTTCCCGGATTCGATAGGATATGCTCGCGGTCATCGCATCACGCCGCCATGGTGAAGGGCTCGAGGCCCGCCAACCGCGTCCGCACCGGCACATCGGGGATGTTGCGCGGCGCGAGACCCTGAACGGCCTTGGCCATCGCAGCGATATGCGCGGGCGTCGAGCCGCAGCAGCCGCCGAGGATATTGACCTGGCCATGGTCGGCCCATTCGCGAACGAGACCGGCGGTGGTGTCGGGCATCTCGTCATATTCGCCGAGTTCGTTGGGCAGGCCGGCGTTGGGATAGACCATCACCAGCGTGTCGGCGAGGTCGGAGAGGACGCGGACATGCGGGCGCAGCTGCGCCGCGCCGAATGAGCAGTTGAGCCCGATGGTGAGCGGGCGCGCATGGCGCACCGCATACCAGAAGGCCTCGACCGTGTGCCCCGACAGATTACGGCCCGACAGGTCGGTGAGCGTCATCGAGATCATCAGCGGCAGCTCGCGCCCGACCTTCGCCTCGGCCTCGAGCACCGCAGCGATCCCGGCCTTGGCGTTCAGCGTGTCGAAGATCGTCTCGATCAGGATAAAGTCGGCGCCGCCCTCGGCCAATGCGACGACCTGATCGAGATAGACGGCTTTCAATTCGTCAAAGTCGATCTCGCGGTAGCCCGGATTGTTGACATCGGGCGACAGCGACAACGTCTTGTTCGTCGGCCCCACCGCGCCCGCGATGAAGCGGCGGCGCCCGTCGATCGCCTCATATTTGTCGGCGGCTTCGCGGCCGAGCCGTGCGCTTTCATGGTTGATGTCGGCGACGAGATGCTCGGCGCCATAATCGGCCTGGCTGATGCGGTTGGCGCTGAAGGTGTTGGTCGAGACGATGTCCGACCCCGCCGCCAGATAGGCCTCGCCGATCGCGCTGACGACGTCGGGACGGGTCAGCGCCAGAATGTCGTTATTGCCCTTCTGATCGTGCGACAGGCCGAGGTTTCCGGCATAGTCAGCCTCGACCAGCTTGCGGTCCTGGATCTGCGTGCCCCAGCCGCCGTCGGTAAGCAGGATGCGGCTTTTTGCCGC
This sequence comes from Sphingopyxis sp. GW821-FHT12C06, assembly GCF_058807415.1. Classification (NCBI taxonomy): domain Bacteria; kingdom Pseudomonadati; phylum Pseudomonadota; class Alphaproteobacteria; order Sphingomonadales; family Sphingopyxidaceae; genus Sphingopyxis; species Sphingopyxis sp. GW821-FHT12C06. The sequence goes on from NZ_JBXAQR010000007.1 coordinate 217,098, forward strand.
CTCCAACAGGGCTTCGCGTGCCCCCGTGGTCAAATTGGAGGTCATGCTGCTTTCTCCGCTGCGGGCTGAACCGGCCGCATCCCCAGCAAATGGCAGATGGCATAGCTGAGTTCGGCCCGGTTGAGGGTGTAGAAATGGAAATCGCGGACCCCGCCCGCATAGAGGCGGCGGCACATTTCTGCGGCGATCGTCGCCGAAACAAGCTGGCGCGCGGCGGGATGATCGTCGAGCCCGTCAAACAGCGACACCATCCACGCCGGGATCACCGTCCCGCACATATCGGCCATGCGACGCGTCTGCGATACGTTCGAGACCGGCAGGATGCCCGGAATGATCGGCGCGTCGATGCCCGCCGCGGCTGCGGCGTCACGAAAGCGCAGGAAACTTTCGGGCGCGAAGAAGAATTGGGTGATCGCGCGGTTCGCGCCGGCGTCCATCTTGCGCTTCAGATTCTCGAGGTCGGATTGCACGCAATCGGAATCGGGGTGCACTTCCGGATAGGCGGCGACCGAAATGTCGAAAGCCGCGATTTTCTTCAGTCCCGCAACGAGTTCGATCGCATTGGCATAGCCGTCCGGATGCGGCTGATAGGGCGCGCCCCCGGGCATGTCGCCGCGCAACGCCACGATATGGCGGACCCCGGCGTCCCAATAGGCGCGTGCAACCTCATCGATTTCACCGCGTGATGCCTCGACGCAGGTCAGGTGCGCGGCGGGCGGTACGTTGCTTTCGGCGGCGATGCGCGCGACGGTCGCATGGGTGCGCTCGCGCGTTGATCCGCCCGCGCCATAGGTGACCGAGACGAAGCGCGGCGCCAGCGGTTCGAGCGTGCGGAACGTGTCCCACAGCTGCGCTTCCATCTTTTCCGTCTTGGGCGGGAAAAATTCGAAGCTGGCGCCGATATCGCCAGCCAGATCGGCGAAGAGCGGCGAGGCCGCGGCGCGGCGCGCCTCGGCAAGCGAGTTCAAATTCATGGTCATGCCGCAAGCCTTTTGCGTTGTCCGTCGCCTTCGCGGGCGACCGGGGGTTGATCATCGTCGCTACGGCGGCGGCCGAGCCACAGTTTTACGGCCAGCTTCCCGCCTTCCAGCGCCTGGGTGGTTTCAAGCAGCAGCCCCGCCGACGCGAACCAGCCGCGGATCTGCGCGTCCGAAAAGCCGAGGCGGGCATGCGCCGCGAGCGCGCGCAAATCCTCATCCTCATGCGGTGCGAAATCGACGACGAGCAAATGGCCGCCGCCGCGCAGCACCCGGCTCGCTTCCGCGATCACCCGGTCGGGTTCGTGCGCGAAATGCAGCGCCTGATGAATGATGATGCTGTCGATGCTGGCGTCGTCCATCGGCAGGTTCAGGAAATCACCCTGGATCAGGTCGATCGGAACCGGTTGGCCGGCGAGCTTCGAGCGCGCGATACGCAGCATTTCGGGGCTGCGGTCGAGCGCCGTGATGCAGCGCGCGGTCGGCGCGAAAATCTCCGCCATTCGCCCGGTTCCGGTTCCGATGTCGAGCAAGTGCCCGAGCCGGCGGTTGTGCATCATTGCCAGCATCGCCGCCTCGACTTCGCTTTCGGCGACATGGCGCGACCGGATCGCATCCCATTCGGGGGCATGTTCGGCAAAATAGCGTTCGGCCGACGCCGCGCGCTCGATACGAACGGCGGCGAGGCGTCGTGCGTCATGCGCGATCACCCGTTCCTCGCGCGAGGAAAAGGCCCAGCCTTCTGCCCGCGCGACAATATCACCGACCGGGCCGCCCTGCGCGACGCGCAAAAAGACCCAGCTTCCCTCGCGGCGGCGTTCGACGATGGCGGCATCGACCAGAATACGGACATGGCGCGACACGCGCGGCTGGCTTTGGCCCAGAACGACCGCGAGCTCGCCGATCGCCAGTTCCATCTCGCGCAGCAAGGCGACGATCCGCAATCGCGTCGGGTCCGCCAGGGCGCGAAAAATGTCGAGCAGCTCGGTCATGGAGGCACATATAAAGGTTTCTTTATATCCGGTCAACCAACGCTGAGCCAGCTATTCCGCCGCTTGCGGCACCATCACCCCCATATTGCGACGAACCGTGCCGGCCACGCGCAAAAAGGACGTTGCGCAGATTCTGGCGAAATTGTAGCTCTGAGGGCGATTGGCACCTCGCCGGATCGAAGTTCGTATCCGAAATGCCGGTCGATCAGTTCAATCCGAGAGGGGTATACCCAAATGAAGAAATCGATCACTCTGTCGCTCGTCCTGGCCGCTTCGATGGGCCTCGCTGCTTGCGCAGAAAAGAAGGCCGAAGACGCCGCTGCGACCACCGAAGACGCTGCTGCGTCGGTCGAAGGCGCTGCTGACGGCGCGATGCAGGCTGCTGAAGGCGCTGCCGACGCTGCCGCGACCGCTGGCACTGCCGCTGCCGATGCCGGCGCTGCTGCTGCTGCCGGCGGCGCGGATGCCGCTACCAAGGCTGCCGACAAGGCAACCGAAGCTGCTGGCGCTGCCAAGGAAGCTGCCGACGCCGCCAAGGGCGCGCTGGAAGAAGCCAAGAAGTAAGCTTCTTTCCAGCCACTTCGGCTGAAAGACAAAGGGGGTCGTCGACGTTCGTCGGCGGCCCCTTTTCCTTGTGCGCCAAGCGCGGGCAGCCCGCCCGCGGCTCCCGGTTGCCAAGCTCACCGTCCGGGGCTAGTCCTTTGCACAGCGTGGCCGGTGTCGGTCACCGGGGTTCTCGAAAGGAATTTTCATGCGCAAATTCATTATCGCATCGATGGCTGCCGCGGCCTTCAGCCTCACCGCCTGCTCGGAAAAGGCCAAGGACGAAACCGCAGAGGCCGGTGCCGCCGTTGCTGACGATGCCGCCGCTGCAGGCGATGCCGCTGCCGCAGGTGCAGCCGAAGCCGCCGATGCAACCGCCGACGCCGCCAAGGATGCAGGCGCCGTGGTCGAAGGCGCCGCCAAAGACGCCGGCAATGCTGTCGAAGGCACGGTGAAAGCCGCCGGTGCCGCCGCCGCGACCGCCGGCGACAAGATCGCCGAAGAAACCAAGAAGGCCGAAGCGAACGACAAGAAGTAAGTCGCGAGCATGCCCTTGGCATAGTTTGAAAGGGGCTCCATTCGGCATGAATGGGGCCCTTTTTCGTGGGAGACAGGACGATGTTCACCCCCAGGTTTGCCGCCGCGTTCGCCGCGGTCGCGACGCTCGCTCTGGTCACCGGATGCAGCCGGACCGACAATGAACCCGGCCCCGGCGGCGTGACCGTCAGCGAAGCCAAAGCACTCGACGATGCCGCCGCGATGCTGGAAAGCCGCGACAGCGCGCCCGCATCCGAAAGCGGCACGGCCGACAACAAGAAGACGGGACAGTAATTTCATGCGGGATGCAAATTCGACGCGGATCACATTCCTGCTCTTCCCCGGCATCACCCAGCTCGATTTCACCGCGCCTGCCCAGGCGCTGAGCCGGATGCCCGGCGCCGAACTTGCGGGCGCGGCGGCGAGCCTCGATCCCATTGCGACCGACAGCGGCTTTTCGATCCTGCCGACGCATGACTTCGCCTCCTGCCCGCCCGCCGACATATTGTGCATCCCCGGTGGGCATGGCGTCCCCGGCGCGTTGAGCGATCCCGCGACGATCGATTTCATCATGCGGCAGGCCGCAGGCGCGCAGTGGGTGACGAGCGTGTGTACCGGCGCCTTTTTGCTGGGGCGCGCGGGACTGCTGGACGGCAAGCGCGCGACAACGCATTGGGGCTATACCCATTTGCTGCCGCTGGTCGGCGCGGAGCCGACGAAGGCGCGCGTCGTCGAGGATGGCAACATCGTCACCTGCGGCGGAGTGACGTCCGGCCTCGATTTCGCACTGACGCTGATCGCACGACTCAAGGGCGACACGGTCGCGCAGGCGATCCAGCTCGCGATCGAATATAATCCCGCCCCACCTTTCACCAGCGGCCATCCCGACCGCGCACCCGCCGAAGTCACGCTGGGACTACGCACCCATGTCTATGATGCCGCGGCGGCGCGGATGGCGGCCGCGCTGGGTGCGGCGACCTAGCGGCAGTCGGCCAGCGCGATCTCGTAGAGATTTGGCCAGTATTTTCCGGTAACGAACAGGCGCTTCTTTTTGGCGTCCCAGGCGATGCCGTTGAGCACGCTGTCCTGACCGGTCGCCCCCGCCGCCTGTTTCAGCCCTGACAGGTCGACGGCACCGCGAACCGCGCCGCTGTCGGGATCGATCCGCACGATGAAGTCGGTCATCCAGACATTGGCCCAGATTTCGCCGTCGATCGCCTCGAGCTCGTTGAGCATCGATAGCGGGCGACCACCGATGCTGACCGTCACGCGCCTTTGTTCTTTCATCGTCGCGGGGTCGAAGAAGCGCAATTCGGGCGTTCCATCGCTGAGGACGAGGCTGTCGCCGTGCAGCGTGACCCCCCAGCCCTCGCCGTCATAGCGAAAATTCCCGGCAGGCTTCAGATCCTTGATCCGCCAACGATGGCCAACGCCGCCCTGCCAGGTGACACCGATAATCTGATCGCGCCAGCGGACAATGCCCTCGCCGAACTGGTCGGCGGGTAGCGGCGCCTCGGCGAGCACCTTGCCGGTTTTGAGATCAAGCCGCGCGACCCGCGAGTGGCCATATTGGCCGGTGCCTTCATAAAGATGCCCGTCGTCCCAGAAGAGCCCCTGAGTGAAGCTGGTTGCATCGTGCGGATAGGTTTCGACGATGCGATAGCCGCAGCGCTGGACCGCTGCCGGTGCGGGCGGGTCGGCAGCAACGAGCGGGGCAGCGAGGGCAAAGGCCAAGGCGAGAAACAAGGTCATGCACGATTGCTAAGCGCCCGAAGATGAACTGGCAATGGCACAAGAAAAGGGCCGGAGGATTGCTCCCCCGGCCCCTTCTTTGTCGGCCGAAGCCGGGTAGCTTGGTGGCTGGACTTAGAAGTCCATGCCGCCCATGCCGCCCATGCCGCCGCCGCCCATACCGCCGCCCATTGCGGGCTTGTCATCGGGGCTGTCGGCAATGCCGGCTTCGGTGGTGATCAGCAGACCAGCAACCGATGCGGCATCCTGCAACGCGGTGCGAACAACCTTGGTCGGGTCGATCACGCCCGCCTTGACGAGGTCTTCATAGACGTCGGTCGAGGCGTTGAAGCCGAAGTTGGCGTCATTCTGGTCAAACAGCTTGCCGGCAACCACAGCGCCGTCGAAGCCCGCGTTTTCAGCGATCTGGCGAACCGGAGCCTGCAGCGCGCGACGGATGATGTCGATGCCGCGGGTCTGGTCTTCGTTGACGCCGGCCATGCCTTCCAAAGCCTTGGTAGCATAGAGAAGCGCAGTACCGCCGCCGGGGACGATGCCTTCTTCGACCGCAGCGCGGGTTGCGTGGAGAGCGTCGTCAACGCGATCCTTGCGTTCCTTCACTTCGACTTCCGAAGCGCCACCGACCTTGATCACGGCAACACCGCCGGCGAGCTTCGCCAGACGTTCTTGCAGCTTTTCCTTGTCGTAATCGCTGGTCGTCGTTTCGATCTGCGCACGGATCTGTTCGACGCGGCCCTTGATCGTGTCGGCATTGCCGGCACCATCGACGATCGTCGTGTTGTCCTTGTCGATCGTGACGCGCTTGGCCTGGCCGAGCATGGCGAGCGTGACGGTTTCAAGCTTGATGCCCAGGTCTTCGCTGATCATTTCACCCGCCGTCAGGATAGCGATATCCTGCAGCATCGCCTTGCGACGATCGCCGAAGCCCGGTGCCTTGACGGCAGCGACCTTCAGGCCACCACGCAGACGGTTGACGACGAGCGTTGCGAGCGCTTCGCCTTCGATGTCTTCGGCGATGATCAGGAGCGGACGGCCCGACTGAACAACCGCTTCGAGGATCGGCAGCATCGCCTGGAGGTTCGAGAGCTTCTTTTCGAAGATCAGGATGTACGGATCAGCCAGCTCGACGAGCATCTTTTCCGGGTTGGTGATGAAATAGGGGCTCAGGTAACCGCGGTCGAACTGCATGCCTTCGACAACGTCGAGTTCGAAATCGAGGCCCTTGGCTTCCTCGACGGTGATCACGCCTTCCTTGCCGACCTTTTCCATGGCTTCAGCGATCTTGTCGCCGACTTCCTTGTCGCCATTGGCCGAGATGATGCCGACCTGTGCGATTTCAGCGGTGCCCGAAACCGGCTTCGACTGTGCCTTGATCGTTTCGACAACCTTGGTGACCGCGAGGTCGATGCCGCGCTTCAGGTCCATCGGGTTCATGCCGGCAGCAACCGACTTCATGCCTTCGCGAACGATCGCCTGGGCGAGAACGGTCGCGGTGGTCGTGCCGTCGCCGGCCGCGTCATTCGCCTTGCTGGCGACTTCGCGGAGCATCTGCGCGCCCATATTTTCGAACTTGTCCTTGAGTTCGATTTCCTTGGCGACGGTGACGCCGTCCTTGGTGATGCGGGGGGCGCCGAAGCTCTTGTCGATGACGACGTTGCGGCCCTTGGGACCGAGGGTGACCTTCACCGCGTCGGCGAGGATGTCGACGCCGCGCAGAATGCGCTCACGCGCGTCGCGGCCGAATTTTACGTCTTTAGCAGCCATGTGCTGTTTCCTTTCGAATGCGCAGAAAACTGCGCAACTTCATTCAAGAATTCGCGTCCGGAAAGGACGCTGGGACGGTTCAGGCGAGGATGCCCAGAATGTCCGATTCCTTCATGATCAACAGCTCTTCGCCGTCGACCTTGACTTCGGTGCCCGACCATTTGCCGAACAGGATGCGATCGCCGGCCTTGACGTCGAGCGGGGTCACCTTGCCGTCATCGGCGCGGGTGCCGGTACCGACGGCGACGACTTCGCCTTCCTGCGGCTTTTCCTTGGCGGTGTCGGGGATGATGATGCCGCCAGCCGTCTTTTCTTCGGCTTCGATACGGCGGACGAGCACTCGGTCGTGCAGCGGACGAAATTGCATGGATATCCCTCCAAAGATGCAATGGATGTCATTTAGCACTCACAGGGTGCGAGTGCTAACAGTCGGGGATATGGGTGGGGGTCCCGGGAGCGTCAACCCGATTAAGGGAAAATTTTCGATAGCGCGGTACGGCGGCAAGATGGGGTGCGAGATTCCGATCATCAAGGGAGCCGAACCGGCAAGCCGGCACGACATGCTGGAGCGCGGCGCACGCATGCGTAGTGACCTCCTCGACGCTTTTGCGCGACTCGAAGAGGTGATCGGCCAGAAGCTGGGTCAGGATACCAAGGCGACAACTTGTCCGTCCCTGACCCAAAAACTAAACGCTCTGGAAAAAGCGCCCTTTCGGTATCCAGCGAAAATCAAACAACGGATTGCAGAAATCCGGCCGTTGATCGAATGCCGAAACGACATCGTTCACTCGGCCTTGGCGATAGCAGAGCTGAGCGGAGGCGAGACGAACAGCTACTTCGTCTTTCGAAATGTCGCAACGATGCCCGATTGCGCCGGGCGACAAATGCGGGCGCTGACACCCGAAGAGTTTAAAGTCCTGATCGGCCGCGTGAAAGCTGCAGCCAAACAGCTCAACGATCAGCCAATGAAGGCAGCAGCCCCAACCGCGCCCGCATCCGCCACCTGAGCAGCAGTAAAGCCGCAACGACAATCAGCCCGACGGCAAGGCCGATCCACACGCCGACACCCGCGAGCGGGGTCCAGAAGCCGAGATAGATGGCGGTGCCATAGCCCGCGATCCAGTAGCCGCAGATCGCGATGATCATGGGGGTGCGCGTGTCCTGCAACCCGCGCAGCACGCCCGCCGCCACCGCCTGCGCGCCGTCGAACAGCTGGAAAGCGGCGGCGACGACGAGGAACTGCATGGCAAAGCCGACCAGCGCTGCGTTGCGTGCCGCATCGACATCGACATAAATCGACAGCACCAGCGAAGGGAACAGCCACATGATGAGGGCGGTCACCCCCATGAAGCCGATGCCGAGCGCCAGCGACGCATGGCCTGCGAGCGCGATGCCGTGATGATCGCGCGCACCATAAGCAAGGCCGACGCGGATCGTCGCCGCCTGCGCGACGCCGAACGGAATCTGGAAAGCGAGCGCCGCGACCTGAAGCGCGATCGTGTGCCCGGCAAGTTGGGTTTCGCCAATCCGGCCCATCAGGAAAGCCGCGCCGGTGAACAGCCCGGCCTCCGCCAGAATCGTCAGGCTGATCGGCGCCCCGATGCGCAGCATTTCGAAAAAGCGCGACCATTCGGTGCGCCACCAATTGCCGAACAGATGATAGCGCCGCAGCCGCCGGTCGGACTGGATGATGGCAACATAGGCGATCAGCATCATGCAACTGGTAATCACGCTCGACAGCGCAGACCCGTGCAGGCCGAGCGCGGGCATGCCGAGGTTGCCGAACACCAAAGTCCAGTTGCCGAGCGCGTTGACGCCCAGCGCCATGAAGGTGATCGCGGTCGCGATCGTCGGGCGCCCGAGCGCCGACACGAAGACGCGCAGTACGCTGGCTGCGATCATCGGGAACATGCCCCACATGAGGATCAGCAGGAAGCTGGCCGCGTGCTCGGTGGTTTCGGGCGCCTGCCCGGTCGCGCGCATGATCGTCCCGCCCGCCGCGCAGACCCCCATGAAGACGAGCGCGACCAGCGCGCTGAGCCACAGCGCCATCCGCACCGTGCGCCGCACTTCGCGCACCGCATGTTTGCGCCGCCCGAGCTCGGCCGCGATCAGCGGCGCCGACGCGCCGACGAGCCCCGCACCGGTCCATACCAGCAAGCCAAAGATGGCAACGCCAAGCGACGCCGCGGCGAGCGACGCGTCGCCGAGCCGCGCGACGAAGATGACATCGATCGCATGGACGAGCATCTGCAGCAGATTCGCCGCCGCCAGCGGCAGCGCGAGCGCCAGCGTCGCGCGAAATTCCCCGCGCAGACCCTGCGGGCGATGTTCGGTCAAAGGGGCGGACTGATTCAGCATAGCCGGCCCGAATAGGCGCGCGGGGGCGATGCTTCAATCCCGTTACAGGGGCTTTCGTGTCTTTTGGCGGCAGCCGGGTGATATTATGGCAACACAGATCCTCCCTGTCGCGAAGCGATGGGGAGGGGGACCGCCGCGAAGCGGTGGTGGAGGGGCCGCTAGGTTGCGCTGCCCCTCAAGCCCCTCCGTCAGCGGCTGCGCCGCTACCACCTCCCCATGCCTGCGGCACAGGAAGGATCATTTCCTCATGTCCAGAGTTGGACCATCTCGAACGCAAAGCCCACGAAGGTCAGCGTCAACCCGACGACGAACAGACGATAGGCATAGGCCAGGTAGCGATATTTGCGCCGTGCGAGCACAATGCCATTCTGATAGGTATCGCGCAGCATCGTCTCGTAGAGATCTTCTTCATTGCGCAGCCGTGCCTTCACCGCGTCGATGAACTCATCCTCGTCCATCTGCGAAAAGCGGCCGAAGAAGAGGATGTTGCTGTGGTCCTTGCCATCCTTGTAAACCACCGGCGGCGCCTTCCCGACGCGCGGCAGCACGGCGGACACTGCGAGCAGCGCCGACAGAAAGGAAAAGGTCGCGAGGATCGTCAGCGGCATTGCGAGCGCGCCAGCTCCTGCCCGCGCCTGCCCCACCGCAAGCGTAAAGACGACGAAGGTCGCGCCCATCAGGATCGACGCTTTCTGGTCGGCCATTTGCGACAGCTGCATGGTCAATTGCTGATTGGTCCGCACCAGATGGACCGCGTTGGGCGGGAAGGAAATCGCCGGCCGTGTCGCCGCCTGCGTGTCGTCGCGTCCCGCGTCCATAAGCTCATCCCCCTGCTTCGTCCCCAGCGATGACACGTCCGGCCGATTGCGGCAAGATGCTGCCCTGTTCCCGCCGCATTCGCTTGCCAATCGGGAGATAGCGCGGCATTCCCGCGCGCAACTTTATTCCTATATGGGACGCATCCTATGAGCACCGCCCTCACCGACCAGATTCACGGCCTGATCGGCCCCTTTAACAAAAAAGGCGTCGAACTGACCGATGCAACGACCTTTGCCGGCGACCTCGAATGGGACAGCCTGACGGTGATGGATTTCGTCGCCGAGGTTGAAGACACGTTCGACATCATCATCAGCATGAACATGCAGGCCGAGATCGAAACCGTCGGCCAGCTGATCGCCGCTGTCGAGAAACTGCAGAGCTAGGAAAATTGCTCCCCGGCGAAAGCCGGGGTCCATTGCAGCCTTGCACACCCCATTTGGGCCCCGGCTTGCGCCAGGGAACATGGAAGAACCACGATGACCGACCTTTTTTCCAAATTCGACCCGCTGATCCAGCAGCGTGAAACCCTGCTCGCGACCGGGGTGACCGATCCCTATAATCTGGTGATGGAAAAGGTCGTCTCGCCGACCGTCGCAATCTGCAACGGGCGCGAGACGATCCTGCTCGGCACCTATAATTATATGGGGATGACCTTCGACGAGGATGTCATCGCGGCGGGCAAGGATGCGCTCGACAAGTTCGGCAGCGGCACGACCGGCAGCCGCGTCCTCAATGGCACCTATCAGGGCCACAAGGAATGCGAAGAGGCGCTGAAGGAATTTTACGCCATGGATCATGCCATGGTGTTTTCGACCGGTTACCAGGCGAACCTCGGCATCATCAGCACAATCGCCGGCAAGGGCGATTATGTCATCCTCGACATCGACAGCCATGCGTCGATCTATGACGGCTGCGCGATGGGCAATGCCGAAATCGTCGCCTTCCGCCACAATGACGTCGAGGCGCTCGAAAAAAGGCTGAAGCGCCTGCCCCCCGAAGCCGGCAAGCTGGTGGTGCTCGAAGGCGTCTATTCGATGCTCGGCGATGTCGCGCCGCTGAAAGAAATGATCCGCGTGTCGAAGGAAGCCGGCGCGATGGTGCTGGTCGACGAGGCGCATTCGATGGGCTTCATCGGCGAACATGGCCGCGGCGTCGCCGAAGCACAGGGCGTCCTCGACGACGTCGATTTCGTGATCGGTACGTTCAGCAAGAGCGTCGGCACCGTCGGCGGCTTCTGCGTGTCGAACCACCCGAAGTTCGAAATTTTGCGGCTCGTCTGCCGTCCCTATGTATTCACCGCCTCGCTGCCCCCCAGTGTCGTCGCGACCGCGGCAACGAGCATCCGCAAACTGATGCACGGGTCGAACAAGCGCGCGCATCTGTGGGAAAATTCAAAGATATTGCACAAAGGGCTTCGCGACCTCGGCTTCACGCTCGGCACCGATGAGCCGCAGTCGGCGATCATCGCGGTGATCATGCCCGACCTCGAGCAGGGCGCGATGATGTGGGAAGCGCTCCTCGAAGAGGGGCTCTACGTCAATCTCGCCCGCCCGCCCGCAACTCCCGCGGGCATGACCTTGCTACGCTGTTCGCTGTGCGCCGAGCATAGCAGCGAACAGGTCGGCGAGATCCTTGGCCGCTTCGAACGCGCGGGCAAGCGCATCGGGATTATCGGCTGAACCGAAGCGTCCGGCCGGTCAACGGATTCTTTTTCGCGCCGAATTGCATCGCGCCGCGATCGCCGCAGCCTTCGCCGCTTTGCGGCGCGGCGCTTGTCCGGTAAGAAGGGCGCGTGTTCGAGAGGGATGGCGATAGCGAAAACGAAGATCGGCGGGAGCGGTTGCGCTTCTGGCTGACGATCGGCGTCGCCACCATTTTGACGGGGGTCGTCGTGGCGCTCGTCCTGCTGCTCTCCCGCGCCAACGACAATTACGACCGTTCGCTCGGCTGGCAGCGACAGAGCCTCGAGGTCATCTCGCAGACGCGCTCGCTCGACGCCGCGCTGGCGCGCGCCGAAGCCGCGCTTGGGCGCTTTGCGGTCGGGCTGCAAAAGGAGGACGGGCGCGTCTTCGAACAGCAATGGGGCCGGTCGCGGCAATATCTGGCCCTGTTGCAACGCAATGTTCGCGATAACCCAAAGCAGTCGGCGCTGGTCACCGAACTCACCCGCGAGATGGATCGGCGCGGCGCGCAGCTGGGCGACGCCGCGCTCAGCGCCAACTACCATCAAACCGTCGCTGCCATCTCCAAATATCATGCCGCCGGGCATGACGAAGGCCTTACCCGCATCGACAAGCTGTTGACCCGGATCAGCAACAATGAGCGCGCATTGCTGCGCGAACGCAACCGCGTCGCGACCGCCGACCGGGCGAACCTCAATCAGTATCTCCTGCTCTTTTCCCTGCTTGGCGCGGCCGCCGCGATATTTGCGATCGGCGCGACCTTCTCCTTCGTCCGGTCCGAGGCCGATCGCCGGCTCGCGCGTCGCGAGCAGATCGCCGAAAGCGACCGCGCGATGCAGCTCGAAGCAGCGGTCGACGCCCGCACGGTCGAGCTTGCCGAAGCGAATAGCGCGCTGCGCAGCGAAATGGGCGAACGCGAGGCTGCCCAGGCACAGCTGCGTCAGGCGCAGAAGATGGAAGCGGTCGGCCAATTGACCGGCGGCATCGCGCATGATTTCAACAATATGCTCGCAGTCGTCGTCGGCGGTATCGAGCTGGCGCAGCGCTTTCTGCCCGGTACGCCCGAAAAGGCCGAACGGCATTTGAGCAATGCGCTCGACGGCGCCAATCGCGCCGCTGATCTGACCCGGCGCCTCCTGACCTTTGCACGGTCCGAACCGGCGCGGCCCGAAATGACCGTCGTCGACGAATGCATCACGAGCTTCGCCGAACTGATCGAACGCACAATCGGCGATCGCATCGCGCTGACCCTCGACCTCGGCGCGCCCGGCCTTGCCTGCTGGCTCGACCGGCGGCAGTTTGAAAATGCGCTGCTGAACCTCGCCGTTAATGCGCGCGATGCGATGGAGGGCCACGGGGCGCTGACCATCCGCACTTTGATCGATGAAACCGAAGACACGGCTGCGCTGGCGGTACAGGTGATCGATACGGGCTGCGGCATGTCCGCCGAGGTGCTTGATCGCGTTTTCGACCCCTTTTACACCACCAAGCCCGCGGGCCAGGGAACGGGTCTCGGCATGAGCCAAGTGTTCGCCTTTTGCCGCCAGTCAGACGGCGAGGTCCAGATTCAATCGACCGAAGGCGAAGGCACCAGCGTCGCGATGCTGCTTCCCGTCGCGCAGCCCGAGCCGGCGAGCGCGGGCCAGGACGCACAGGACGAGAAAACCGTGCATCACGGCCATCCTGTCCACCGGTTGAATATCCTGGTCGTCGAGGACGACCAGCGCGTTCTCGCGGCGACGGTCGACGCCGTAAACGAACTCGGTCATCATGCGATCGCCTGCGGCAATCCGCTCGAGGCTGAGGGGTTGGTCAAGGAGCATGGCGGCTTTGACCTGATATTGAGCGACGTGCTGATGCCCGAGCTGACCGGTCCCGAAATGGTCGCGCAGCTGAAAGAGCAATGGCCCGACCTGTCGGTGCTGTTCGTGACCGGCTATGCCGGCGACGCGAGCGAGATCGCCAGTTTCGGCGACCATGACGTGCTGCGCAAACCCTTCACCCTCGCCGCACTCGACCAGGCCATTCGGCGCAATGGCGAGCCGCGCGCAGCCGAAACTGCAAAGATACCGGGTTAGCGGATTGCGCCGCTGCGCATCAGGCGCGGGACCAGGGTCAGCGCTGCGACCAGCGGCCAGCGACGCTGCCACGGCTTGATCTCGATCTTCGTGCCCGCGTGGCGATTGATCTTCCACGCCAGATAATCGATGCCGCCGGCATAGGTCAGGCTGGCCTTGGCGAGCCGGGCGATGCTGAGCGCCTTGCCCTCGATCCGCCGGCGCCACCAGCTGCCACTCGGCGCGTCGGCCGGGATAACGGCCATCGCAGGCCCGCTGAAGCGCCGATAACGATCGGCATCGGAATCGACGACCGATTGCGCACGGCCGGTCCGCTCGGCGCGCAGTTCGACCGAATAGGTGAGGGAAAAGGCGCGCCGCCACCAGTCGAGCGGCGCCTCGCCGTCGACCTGGCCCGCCGCCGCCAGCAAGGTCGGCGCGGCCCGCGCGACCGCGGCGACCGCGCGATCGCGCGCAGTATCATCGACCGCCCACACGAGCCGCGAGGGCTGAGCGAAACGCGCCCACACCGATACATTGCGCGTCCCGGGGCCACTCAGCCGGTGAAAATCGCTCTCGCTGAGCACCGCATATTTGGCGATCAGGCCTTGATGCTGAAAGGGAAAGACATTCGGCGGGATCAACCGGTTGGCCACCGCCATCCAATGCCTGGGATAGGCATCGCTATAGTCAGAGACGATCAGGTAGAAATCGAGCATCAACCCGTCCAGCCGGGTTTCGCGCAGGCAACTGCCATAGAAAAGCACGGCGCGAGCGCTGCCGGGATATTCGGCTGCGATCGCCTGCGCCATCGCGGCGACGCGCGGATCAACCGGAGTCGACAATTCGGCACGGACCAGGTCGGTGAGTTCGGACATGGCGCGGAGCCTCAAGCAGCGAGGCGCAGGAAGGGAACCGGCTGCGTCGAGGTAAGGATGATCGGCATGCCGTGCTTCGCCTGAAAAATCTCGCCGTCGAGAATCACGTTCGACCGTTCGCCCTCGATACGGATTTCGTCGCCCTGCTGGAAATGAACGCCTTCAAGCTGACGCTGCCCCAGCGTTCCGCGCCACGTCGCGCTGAGCATGCGAAAGACCGCACCGACGCTGCTGTCGGTCGCGAGCAATTTCATATGGCCGTTCGTGCCGCCACCATCGCTGGTCCGGATGCTGAGCAGCAATTTTTCCAGCGTCGTGACGATCAGCAGCGAAAATTTGCCCTTGAGCACGCCCTGACGGATCAACGAGACGGTCATCGGTTCGGGCTTGGGAGGCAGGCGCCCGCCGCCGACGCCAAAGATGATCGCGAACAGCCCCAGCACCGCGGCCAGAAAATGCGACAGTCCGTTGGGCAGGCCAAGCGGATAGATGCGGTTGCGGCAATAGAGCATGACGTCGGCAAGATAGGCTCCGCCAAGGAACATGCCGAGCACCGGCCGCGTCCCGCCGCTGTCGAGCGCGATCAGCTGGCGCTGGATGACATGATCCTCCAGCTCGCCGGAATCGACGAGTTCGACGACGCGCTTCAATGCCTTGATCGGGTCGCCAACCGCGCCGAGATCGAGCGCAATCAAATTGGTCTTTCCGTTGGGAAGCACCGCAACCGGCGGCGGCGAACCACCGAAATGGCCGCCCGAATAAAGCTCGGTCAAAGCCGCCTGGACCGTACCGTCACCGCCGTTGATCGCGATGATGCGCGGGCTGACCATGGCGATGGTGCGGATAGCCTCACCGATCTGGTCAACATCCTCGACCTCATAATGAAAAATGTCAGGATGCGCCGCGCAATATTCGCGCACCTGCGGCAGCAAGGCGCGGTTCCCCGTGGAATGGGGATTGGAAAGAAGAGCGACGCTGGCCATCCCTGCCTTACATGTATTTCATGGTGATGGAGATCGTCTTCGGCGCGTTGCCGACCTCAAAAGCGGTCTTCTTGTAACTCGGCTTGCCGAGATTGAAGATATTGATGCTGGGATTGTTCGACATCCCGCCGCCATCCGACGACAAATCAGTCTTGCCATTGCCATTGACGTCATGGCGCACAGCAATGCCATAGGTCCCGGCTGCGGGCAGCGGCATGCAAACGGTCATCGAACCGCCGCGCACAGGGGCTTCGATCCGGCTGATCCAGCGACCCTTGGCCAGCCAGTCCGACGGAGTTGCGCGATAGCTTTGCACGCGCACCTTGCCCGTCCCGGCCTTGAGGCCGCTGATCTGAACCAAAGTCGACGGTCCCTTTTGGCACTTCGACAGATCATTCGACAAGACCTGCCCCTCGGCACTGGCCGGTCCCGCGACCGCCAGCAGAAGAACACAAAGTGACGTCGATACAAATTTCGACATGACGCACTAGCTCCCAGTGGTTATAGCCATCCCAGCCACGCTGATATGGATCCCTGTCGCCCTGAAACGGCATATCGGAACCATTTGCGGCCAAATCATGGTGATGGGGCGACCAAAGATTGATTAAGCTTCCTGCCATCGACCGCTACATCGCGCGGCTCATCTTTTTCCCCATGGTCGGTACGCTCGTCCTGTCGGCGATGCTGCTCGTGCTCGAAAAAATGCTGCGCCTGTTCGATTTCGTCGCGACCGAAGGCGGGCCCGTCAGCGTCGTATGGCGGATGCTCGCCAATCTGATCCCCGAATATCTGTCGCTGGGCATCCCGATCGGGCTGATGCTGGGCATCCTCCTCGCCTTTCGCAAGCTCGCGACGTCGAGCGAACTCGACGTGCTCAAGGGCGTGGGCATGAGCTTTGGCCGGCTGCTGCGTGTGCCCTTCGCCTATGCGATCGCGCTCGCGGCGCTGAACCTTGCGATCGTCGGCTTCATCCAGCCCTATGCGCGCTATGCCTATGAGGGATTGCAGTTCGAGTTGCGGTCGGGCGCGCTTGGTGCGTCGATCAAGGTCGGCGAATTCACCAAATTGGGCGACCGCATGACGCTGCGGATCGAGGAAAGCTACAACGACGGGCGCAGCCTGCGCGGCATTTTCGTGCGCGGCGACAACAAGGACGGCCAGCGCGTTTCCGCCACCGCGGCGCGCGGACAATTTCTGGCGACCGACGACCCCAACACGATCATCCTGCGGCTGTCGCAGGGCGTGCTGATCCACGAATCGCCGAAATTTGCGGTGCCCCGCGTACTGACCTTCGACAATCATGACCTGCCGATCCCGCTGCCCAAGATCGAGGCGTTCCGCACCCGCGGCGGCGCCGATCGCGAAATGACGATTCCCGAGCTGTTCGTCGCGGGCAAGGACAAGAGCGAATCGCTCGACACCAGACTGGCATTGCGCGCGAATTTCCACTTCCGCATCGTCGAAGTGATGTCGATGTTCCTGATCCCGCTGATCGCGATCGCGCTCGCCATCCCGCCCAAGCGATCGACATCATCGCTGGGCGTGTTTCTGTCGATCGTGCTGCTGGTGACCCAGCACAAGATCAACCAATATGCCGAAGATCTGGGCGCGCGCGGGACGATCGACCCGTTGATCGCGCTGTGGGTGCCCTTCCTGCTGTTCGCCGCGCTTGCAATCTGGATGTATTATACCGTCGCGCATGTGCCCGGCGGCCAGCCGATCGGCGCGCTTGAACGCGTCGCGACCAAGGCTGGCGAGAAAATCCGCGGTCTCGCCAGGATTTTCCAGCGCAAGCAGCGGATCGCCTGATGCATCAACTTCATTTTTTCCCGTCGCGCACGATGGCGCTCTATGTCGGGCGACTGTTCCTCGTCCGCAGCTTTGCGATCCTGTTCGCGCTGGTGCTGATCCTCCAGACGCTCGACCTGCTCGGCGAAAGCGGAAAAATTCTCGCCGTCGCAGGCAATAGCGACAGCGATGTGTGGCGCTATGTCGGACTACGGCTGCCGCAAATCGTCGAGACCTTCCTGCCCTTTTCGGTGCTGCTCGGGACGATCCTGACCCTGATCACATTGAACCAGAACAGCGAAGTGATCGCGATGAAGGCGTCGGGCATGTCGGCTCATCAGGTACTCGCGCCGCTGTTCCTCGCCGCATTGCTCGTCGCCGGGATCAGCTTCGTCTTCAACGAGCGTATCGTCACGCGATCGACCGCCGCGCTCGGCGCGTGGCAAAAGGTCGAATATGCGCAGGTCCCCAAGGATAATGGCGTGCGCGCGAATATCTGGGTGCGCGCCGGCGATGATCTGATCAATGCCGGCACCGTCGAAACCGGCGGCGACACTGTGCGACTGAACAAGGTCACCATCTATGAACGCACCGGCGGCGTCTTGTCGTCGGTGCTGTCGGCGGACAGCGCGCGCGCCGTCAACGGCGGCTGGGAAATGACCGACGCCAAGCGCTTCCACCGCCGCTCGGGCACGCTTGAGCCGCTCGGCACGATTATCGCTGCGAAGGGCGTGCGCCCCGACCAGTTCACGCTGGCACAGGTTGATGGCGACGAACTGCCCTTCCTCCAGCTCAAAGCGGCGATCGCCGACCTGGAGGCTGCGGGGCGCCCGGTCGACGCGCTGAAGGGCGTGCTCTGGCACAAGATTTCGGGGCCACTGTCGGCGATATTGATGCCGTTGCTCGGAGCGGTCGCAGCCTTTGGCCTTGCGCGGTCGGGCAAGCTGTTCGTGCGCGCGATCCTTGGGATGGGGCTTGGCTTCGCCTATTTCGTCGCCGACAATTTCGCGCTCGCGATGGGCGATCTGGGGGCCTATTCGCCCTTCCTCGCGGCATGGGGGCCCTTCATCCTGTTCGCGTTGATCGGCGAGATGATCCTGATCCGGACCGAAGAATAGAGCATAGAGCAGAGTCCGCTTTCGGCCAATTATAGCCGTCGCCCTATTCCTCCAGCGCCTCGAAATAGCGCGCGAGCGCTTCGAAGGCAGCATCGGCAAGACCGATGAAGATGCGGCGTCCATCGAGCGGGTCGGCTTCGCGCACGAACAATCCGGTATCGGTCATCGTCTTGATCCAGCGCAGCGCGGTCGTCGCGGGAACCGCGGCGGCGATGCACAGGCTCGACACCGACACCGGCTGGCGCTCCAGTCGCGCAGCATAAAGGTCGAGCAGCATGTCCCACGCCGGGTCGGCGAACAGATCGGCGGGGAAATATTGCTCGCGCATCCGCCGCTGGCGCAAAATCCGTCGCACCATCTTGGCACGCTGCCGGTCAATGGTGCGTTCTTCGGGGACGAAGCTGCGCGGCGCCGCAGTATAGTCGCGCGACGGCGCGCGGACCTGCGCCGGATAATTGGCATAATCCTCGGCGCGGAGCGCAAAGCCGGACGGCGGCGTTCCGGTCAGCCCGCCGCGCTGCCCCGCAAGGTCGCCGAGCAGGCGCGCGATTCGCGCGACCTCTTCCTGCAAACGATCGATTCGCTCCATCGCGGGATCGCCCACGTCTTCGCGGACCATCTGTCGATGAGCATGCCGCGCCGCAGCCAGCGCAAGGAGCCGGTCGGCGGCGTCGGCATCGACGAGCCATTCGACGCGCATATCATCGGGAATCGCCGCCGCCACGCGGTCGAGCGCGGCGAGCGATGTTTCGCAGATCAGGTGGCAGTCTTTTTCCATTGTCGCCGCGCAAAGATCGGCGAACATTTCGGGCCCGATCGTTTCCGCCGCCGCCAGCCAGACGATGTCGACCAGCGCCATGTCGCGTATATGCCTCGCGGCGCGCGGCATCGGGACCGCCGCGACCAGGCACACGCCATCGACCGGATCGCAATCGGGCGCATCGGCTTGCGGCCCGACGAACAGCAGGCGCTCGGCGGCATTCGGCGCGTCCAGCGCGGCCCCGAAGCCGACGAACGGCACCGTCCGCGTTCCCGTTCGCATGAATGCCGAATACTCCATTATGCCACCCTCCCGCTTGTCCTCGATCCGTCCCGGCGCCCTTATGCCGCCAATCCGGCACTATTCACCTTTTGTTCGTTCGCATTTGCCGCCAATCCGGACCCAAGGCTCTACGAAACATGAGTCGGCGTCGATCGGCCGGACAGGATTTGATCCATTTTGGACATGATTTGTTCTCATCGTCAATCCCTTATTGTTGCTTGCCAAATTCACGCGCCGCGGTCAGGCCAAGCCCATGATGCCGAGCCCTTCCCCGCTCACCCGCCTGCGCTGGCGGCGGCGCTTCCGGTCGCTGCTCGCGATGCTGTTGCTGGCAGGGCTGGCATTCGTCGCCTGGGCCTGGTTGCCGGCCCCGGTTGCGACCGTGCCCTTGGTGCATGTCATCGACGGCGACAGCCTGAGCGTCCGGCACGAAGAGGGCGGCGAAACGACGATCCGCCTCACCGGGCTGGACGCGGTCGAATATCGCCAGGATTGCGCGCGCGCCGACGGAGCGCGCTGGGCGTGCGGACGCGAGGCGCGGACGGCGCTGGAAAAGCTCGCCGGGCGCGGCCCGCTCCATTGCGAGCTCGCCGCCAGGGATGCTTATCATCGCACCCTCGCCGAATGCCGCACATTGCCCTTCCCCGACGGCATCGACCTCGGCGCCGAAATGACACGCCAGGGTTGGGCCGTCGCGACGAGCGACGCCTATATGATCGAGGAGGCCGAGGCGCAGGCAAAGCGGCGCGGCATCTGGCAGGGCAGCTTCATCTCTCCCGCCGAATGGCGCGCCACCCATGAGCGCCCGGCGACCGCAATCCAGCCACCGCCCGACGCCTAGCGTCGAGGGGCCCGCAATCAGGTCGCTATGCCTCGACGCCGTTTGCGGCTAGGGCGGGCCATATGAACAGCCTGTTTCCCGTCATGATCGGCGGCGCTATCGGCGCCGGCGCCCGGCATCTTGTCGGGCAATGGGTACTCGCGCGCGTCGGTCCCGGCTTTCCCTGGGGGACGCTGTCGATCAATATCGCCGGCAGCCTCGCGATGGGCCTGCTGATCGGCTGGCTGGCGCGCGGCGACGCAGGCGAGACGACACGGCTGTTCGTCGGGGTTGGAATCCTCGGCGGCTTCACCACTTTTTCGGCTTTCAGCCTCGATTTCTGGGCTTTGTTCGAACGCGGTCATGCGGGACAGGCATTCGCCTATGTGCTCGCCTCGGTCGTCGGTGCGATCATCGCCTGCGGGCTGGGCCTCCTTATCACGCGACAGGTATCGGTATGAGCAAGAACATCCCCAATCAGGACGAGGCGATCATCGCCGAGGAAGACGACGGCATCCGCCTCGACCGCTGGTTCAAACGGCATCGCGTCGGAACCCCGCACGCACTGCTCGCGCGCTGGGCGCGTTCGGGCGAGCTGAGGCTCGACGGCAAGAAGGCCGATGTGTCGGACCGCATCGCGACGGGGCAGAAGCTCGTCATGCCGACCCCGCCCGTCGAAACCGTTGCGCGCCCCGCGCGCAAGGGGCGCGCGCTGACCGACGCCGATGTCGAGTTGGCGACCGGCATGATGATCCACCGCGACGCCGCGGCGATGGTGCTCAACAAGCCGCCGGGGCTGGCAACACAAGGCGGAACCAAGACAGACGCGCATGTCGACGGACTGCTCGACGCACTGAAATTCGACGGCCCGACGCGGCCCAAGCTCGTTCACCGGCTCGACAAGGATACGTCGGGCGCGCTGCTGATCGCGCGCACCCCGCGCGCCGCAGCCTTTTTCGCCAAGGCCTTTTCGAACCGCAGCGCGCGCAAAACCTATTGGGCGCTGGTCGTCGGCGTCCCCGAAATCCAGCAGGGCGAGATTGACCTGCCGCTGGCCAAACAGCCCGGTTCGGGCGGCGAAAAGATGCACGTCCATGACGACGGCCTGCCGTCGAAGACGCGCTATCGCGTCATCGAACGCGCCGGGAACAGCGCCGCATGGGTCGAACTGCAACCGCTGACCGGGCGCACCCACCAGTTGCGCGTCCATATGGCAGCAATCGGCCATCCAATCGTCGGCGACGGCAAATATGGTGGCAAGGGCGCGTTCCTGACCGGCGCGATCAGCCGCAAATTGCATCTGCACAGCCGCCGGTTGCGCATCGACCATCCCGATGGCGGCGCAATCGACGTGAGCGCGGAGCTGCCCGAACATTTCAAGATGAGCCTCGATTCGATCGGCTTCGACATGCTGCTCGGCGATGTCGGGATCGAGCCGACCAACAAGGCCGCACCGCCCAAGTCGGCGCTGAAGGCGCAGGCCAAGGCGCACAGCAAGCAGATTCGCAAGGCGCGGCGCGGCGAGCGGCGCGGGCGTACCGCCGACAGCAAGCCAACCGACTTTGTCGGCAAGCCGGCGAAGGACAAGGCGAAGGCGAAACCGGGCAAGCCCGTAAAGCCCGGCAAGCCGACGAAACCCGCGAAACCGGCAGGCAAGAAGCCGAGCGCCAAGAAGCATCCGGCGCGGCCCGCCAAACCGGCCTGATGCATCCCAATTCGGCCTTCCGTCCGGGGCAAGACGACCTCGCGGCGCTGTTCGTGCGCGAGATCGGTTTTGCAGCGATCTTCGCGGCCACCCCCGACGGCCCGCGCGTCGCGCACGCCCCGGTGGTGCTGAGCGATGACTCCGCGACGCTGCAATTCCACCTCGCGCGCGGCAATGCGCTGACGCGGCACCTTGATGGTGCGAGCGCGCTCGTCGTGGTGCAGGGCCCCGATGCCTATGTCAGCCCCGGCTGGTACAGCGCCGCCGACCAGGTGCCGACGTGGAATTATGTCGCGGTCGAGATGGAAGGCGTGGCGCAGAAACTGGGCGACGAGGCGCTGATCGCGCAGCTCGACACGCTGTCGGCCAGCCATGAGGCGCGCATCGGTGCGACCCCGCCATGGACACGCGACAAGATGAACCCCGCGCTGTTCAGCAGGATGACCGGCGCGATCACCGGTTTCGAAATCCGCATCACCGCGTGGCGCCCGACGCTCAAGCTGTCGCAGAACAAGCCGGCGGGCGAGCGCGAACGCGTCGCGACGGGGCTGGAGGCGACCGGCCATGGCGCACTCGCGCAGTTGATGCGCCACCTTGGCGGCGATAGGGAGAGCGCATGACATCCGCTGAAGACAGTCTCGCCAGGAAGCGCTTTTTCGCGATCACCATGATCCGCATCATGGGCGCGCTGTTCGTGATGATCGGTTTCGTGCTGATCCGCGGCGGGTGGGAGCTCGCGGGGCAGCCGACCGACCGCTGGATCGGGGTCGTCTTCGTACTCGTGGGCGCGTTCGATTTCGCCGTGATGCCCAAGCTGCTCGCGCGGCGCTGGCGCTCGCCGCGCGACCTGTGATCGACCGATGAAACGTTTCTGGAAAGAGGCCGTCGCCGTGCCCGAAAACGGCGGCTGGGGCGTCGCGCTCGACGGGCGGCCGGTGCGCACCCCGAAACGCGCGCCGCTGGTCGTCCCGAGCGAAGCGCTCGGCCGCGCGATCGCCGCCGAATGGGAAGCGCAGGGCGAGGATCTCTCCCCCGCGAGCATGCCGCTCACCGGGCTCGCCAACGCCGCGATCGACCTCGCCGCGCCCGACCCCGCCGCCTTTGGCGAACCCGTCGCCGCCTATGCCGCGACCGACCTTTTCTGTTACCGCGACGACCGCGATGCGGCGTTGCAGGCCGAGCAGGTCGCAGCGTGGAACCCGCACCTCGCCTGGGCCGAGACACGCTATGGCGTCGAATTCACGATCACCCAGGGTATTTTGCCGGTCGATCAACCGCCCGCGACGGTCGCGGCGCTGCGCGACGCGGTGTTCGCGCAGGATGCGTGGCGGATGGCCGCGCTGACCCCGCTGGTCACCATCGGCGGCTCTCTCGTCGCAGGGCTCGCGCATGTCGACGAAGCGGTCGATGCCGAGGCGCTGTGGCAGGCGGTCAGCCTCGACGAACTGTATCAGGAACGCCGCTGGGGCGCCGATGCGCAAGCGCAAGCACAACGCGCCGCCCACAAGCGCGACTGGGACAATGCGGTGCGGTTTCTGGAGCTGCTCTGTTCCTGACATGAGGCTGTCGAATAGAAGCTGCCAGCCCGGCGATATATTTCGGACATTGTGGAAGAGCATCATCTACGCGCCCGCGTGAAAATGCCTCTCAAAATGCCGTCAACTTTTGTTGACACGACAAATGACGTCAACTAAAGTTGACGCATCATGAACCTGCACGACATTCAAGTTCCGACCGACCCTGATGAAGCGCTCGCCGCAGTCGTCGCCCTGCGCCGACTGGCGGACGGCATCGAGCGCGAAGCTGTCCGCTCAGCCCTGCGCCAGGGTTGGCCGTGGTCGAGGATCGCCCAAGCCCTCGGGATCAGCAAACAGGCAGCTCACAAGCGACTTTCAGACGTGGCGACAGACAAAAATTCTGCATAAGGAAATTGTGATGTTCCAGAAAATAAAACGTAAAATCAATAATATGAGTACGCTAAAGCTTCTCTGCGAGCGGGCGGAAACCTATGCCTTGCAGGATCAGCAGCGGGAACCCGGGGCCGAACATTTCCTGCTGGCCGCACTCGATCTGCCGGACGGCACCGCGCGTCTCGCTTTCGAGCAGGCCGGTGTTGAGCCCGACGCCCTGAAAGCCGCGATCGAACGGCAATATGCCGATGCCCTTCGCTCGATCGGTCTGAAAGCGGACATGCCGGCTGATACGCCGATGTCCGCCAATTCCGGCGTTTATCAGGCGGCTTCTTCGGGTCAGGAAATCCTGCAACAGCTGGCGACGACCCGGAAGGATCATCGCCCGCTGCTCGGTGCTCATGTCGTCGGAATTGTGGCTGGCATGTCGAACGGTGTGGCGGCGCGGGCGCTCCGCGCTCTGGGTGTCGATTCCGCCATGCTGAAAGCAACGGCCGATGCGATAGCCGAAACCGGCCGCGCTCGCTGAGCACGGATACTCTCCGTCGATCGAAGCTATGAGGTCGCCGTCCGACAATCGCGGATCGACGCCCTCACCCTGCGGATCAATCCGCGAAATTCGGCTTCCGTTTCTGCATCCCGGCCATCACCGCCTCCATCTGGTTCGGGGTACGGATCACCTTCACCTGCTCGTCGCTTTCGGCCTGCAGTATCTCGGCATCGCTTGCATCGGCGAGCATGTTGCACAGTCGCTTGGCACCGCGGATCGCGTGGGGGTTCTTGTCGGCGATCACCGCCGCCAGCTCCATCGCCCGCGCGAGCGGGTCGTCGGACACATGGGTAGCAAAGCCCAGCAGCTTCGCCTCCGACCCGTTGAATTCGCGGTTGGTATAGATCAGCTCGCGCAGCACATCGTCGGCGACCTGCGTGCGCCACAGCGCCATGCCGGCGACGTCGGGGACGAGGCCCCAGCGCATTTCCATGATCGCAATGCGCGTGTCGGGGTGGACGATGCGAATATCCGCGGCGGCCATGATCTGGCTGCCCGCGCCAAAGGCGACACCGTGGACCGCCGCGATTACCGGCACGGGAAGCTCGCGCCAGCCCCACGCCGCATATTGCGCGTTGTTCGAGATGCCCTTTGTCCGGTCGGACAGGCTGCCGCCGGCACTGCTGCCGCCGGGGGTGCGGTCATCGCTCAGGCTCGACAGGTCCAGCCCGGCGCAAAAGGCGCGGCCTTCGCCCGACAGGACGATGACGCGCAGACCCGCCGTGGCTTTCAGCGTGTCGATCGCCTCGATCAGCGCCGCCCACATCCGGGTATCGAGCGCGTTCATCTTGTCGGCGCGGATCAGCCGCACGTCGGCGATGCCACCATCGAGCATGGTGATCGAAATACGGTCCTTCATGGGAGAGTCCTTCTAGCTTTCGCGTGTCAGCGCCGCTTCGACGAGCGGCAGTTGATCGTTTCCGAAATACATGTCGGTGCCATCGACGAAGACCGTCGGCGAACCATAGCCGCCGCGCGCGACGACCTCTTCGGTGTTGGCACGCAGCCGCGCCTTGACCGCGTCGCTGCCCGCCGCCGCGCGGATCGCGGCGCCGTCCAGTCCCTCGGCAATCGCAACGGCTTCGAGCACATCAGGATCGTCGAGATTTTCCTGCCGGTCGAAATAGCTCGCGAAGGCCGCGCCTGCAAAGCGAACCAGCGCCGCCTGATCATCCTCAAGCGCTGCAGCAAAGCGCATCGCCTGGACGCTCTTCGCCGGATGCCACTCTGACGGAAAATGCATCGGCACGCCCGCCAGCCGCGCCCAATCCTTGAGCACTTTCCAGCTGTGCGCCATGCGCCGGTTATCGGCCTGTTCGCGCGCGGCATAAACCGCCGGGTTCACCGCATTGAACACGCCGCCTACCAGAATCGGGCGATAGCGCGCCGTTACGCCCGTCCGTTCCAGTATCGCCGGCAGATTGTGGAAGGCGAGGCAGGTCCAGGGTGACGACAAATCAAAGAAGAATTCGATACGTTCGTCCGTCACCCCAGACCCTTTCGCTGTTTCGGCTCAGCCGACCTTGAGTTCGATATCCTTGACGCCCGGGCAGACGACACGAACCGAATTATAGGCGGGTTGGGCACTCGGAATGTCGAGGCTCAGCGTCGTTGCCGTAATCGCAGCACCACCCGCCGCCGGCGCATTTGCACGCAGCAGGACGACCTGATTCGGCGGGTTCATCTTGTCGAGCGGACCCGCCTGAAGCGCGACGGCATAGCCAAGCTGCGGAGCATTGGCGGTTCCGCTGATCTTCAGCGTGTTCGTCGCCTTGTCGATCGCCGCCGCCAGCTTGACGTCGCCCAGCCTGTCGCAGGCATTGGGTTTTGCAGGATCGATCGGGATCGCCGCCATAGGCGCAGCGGCCGGCGTGGCCGGCGCGGCCATCGAATCGACGGCCGCCTTGTCGTCGGCTGGCGGTGCGTCCTTCTTGCCGCAGCCCGCCAACCCCACGGCGAGCATGATCGCCGCCGTCATCATTGCCTTGTTCATGAGCATCTCTCCAACGTCAGGGCGACGGGCTGTCGATCCGCCGCCGACTCGCGCGGTCAATTCGCCGGCTTCCAATATTGGTCGCGCAGCAAGCGCTTGTATAGCTTGCCCGTGTCGTGGCGCGGCAGGGCTTCGAGGAAGTCGATCCGCCGCGGTATTTTCACCCCCGACAGCTTCTCCCGCGCATAGGCGATCAGTTCGTCACGCAGCGCATCGGTCGCATCCGCCATGTCGGCGGGCTGGACGACTGCGATCACTTCCTCGCCCATTTCCTCATGCGGGCCGCCGATCACCGCGACGTCGGCGACCTTCGGATGGGTGACGAGATGATTTTCAATCTCCTGCGGATAGATATTCACCCCGCCCGAAATGATCATGAAGCTCTTGCGGTCGGTGAGGTACAGAAAGCCTTCCTCATCGACCCAGCCCACATCGCCCAAAGTCGACCAGCCCTTGGCATTGCGGCTCGACGCGGTTTTTTCGGGGTCGCCGTGATATTCGAAAAGCTGTTCGCTCTCGAAGAAGACGGCGCCTTCCTGCCGCGCCGGCAGCTCGGTTTCATTATCGTCACCGACGATGTGCAGCACGCCGCTGATCGCGCGGCCGACGGTGCCCTTGTGCGCCAGCCAGTCGGGACTGGTGGCGAAGGTCATGCCATTGCCTTCGGACCCGGCATAATATTCGAGCAGCACCGGCCCCCACCAGTCGATCATCGCCTGCTTCACCGGCACCGGGCACGGCGCGGCTGCGTGGATCGCGCCCTTCATCGTCGACACATCATATTTGGCGCGGACGTCGTCGGACAGTTTGAGCATACGGACGAAATGGGTCGGCACAAACTGGGCCGCGTTGCAGCCGAAACGCCCGATCGCGGCGAGCGCGGCTTCGGGATCGAATTTCTTCATCAGGACGACCGTCCCGCCAAGCCGGTGGACGGTCATCGACCAGCGCAACGGTGCGGCGTGATAGAGCGGCGCGGGCGACAGATAGACGCTGTCGGCGTTGATCCCGAACGCCGCCGAGGCCAGCATCACCATCGTGTTCGGCGCGTCGATCGCCGGCTCTTCGGGCAGCGGCACGCGCACCCCTTTGGGCCGGCCGGTGGTGCCCGACGAATAGAGCATATCGACCCCGGCGCGTTCGTCGGCGACCGGCGTCGCGGGCATTTCGGCCAGTGCGTCCTCGATCTTCGGCCAGCCAGGGATATCACCGCCCATCGAGAAGCGTTCGATCTGTGTCGTCAACTGCAGCGCGGCCGGCGCCAGAGTCGCCGAGACGACGAGGATTTTCGCCCCAGAGTTTTCCAGAATATAGTCGGTTTCGTCCTGCGTCAGCCGCGACGAGATGCACACATAACGCAGCCCGGCGCGCTGCGCGCCCCACGTCAGCGCATAATAATGCGGTGTGTTTTCGAGCATGAAGGCGACGACATCCTCATGCCCCAACCCATGCTTGCGAAACAGCTGTGCGGCGCGATTCGATGCGGCCTCCAGCTCGCCATAGCTGATCGCTTCGCCCGTTTCGGCAACGATGATCGCGGGCTTTTCAGGGGTGCTACGGGCGTAAACGGAAGGGTGCATCGGGCCATCTTCTCCGGGGAAATTGTTTTCGTTGTGCCCTCGATGAGTAGCGAGTTGAAACTGTTGGTCAAGCCGGGCGCGAGCGCAGCGCATAGCCCCGCCCCTTCACCGTCGTCAGCATCGGCCAGGCGAAATTGCGGTCAATCTTCGCGCGCAGCCGCGACATATGCACCTCCACCCGATTGGTGCCGGGGTCGAAATCGATACGCCACACCGCCTTGAGCAACGCCGAGCGCGACAGCGGCTGATCGGGAACGCGCGCCAGATTCGCCAGCAGGTCAAACTCGCGCAGCGGCAAACGAATCAACCGCCCGGCCCGCTCGACCCGACGGTCGATCAGATCGATGTGCAATTCATCGAAACCCAACTGTCCCGCCGCGATCCGGCTGCGCCGCACGAGTCCCGCCGTTCGCACCAGCACCTCGGGGAGATTGCAGGTCCAGCCGATCGCATCGTCGGCACCGCCACGCAGCGCCGCCATCCGGTCGGCAAAGGCATCGCGATCGGACAGGATGAGCAGAGGGCGCCGTCCCGCGATACTCCGCGCCAGATTGATGAGCTCGACCGGATCAGGGCGCGCATGAAAGGGATTAAGCATGAGCAGATCGAAGCAGCAATCATGCCACGGCTGAAGCCCGGCCCCGGGCGGTGGCAAAAGCTGGACCCGATAGCCGTCGGCTATCGCAGCCGCAGCGAGCAACGCCGCGCGTGCTGGCTCGGGATGATAAACGGCAATCAGGGGCGCTGGCCGCTCTGCCGCGCCATGCCCTTGCGCTGGCCCCATATCCCTACTCCGGCGGTCGACCCCGACCACACGTCCTCTCGCCCGACCGGCATTGCACCGCGCCGCGCCTGTGCTACCTCTTGCGCCATGACCAGTATCGAGATGCTCGAAAGCGACTTCGCCACCCTGTCCGACCTCGTCCGCGCCCACGCTCGCGAACGCCCCGCCGACATAGCCGCCGCCGACGCTGAACGGCGGCTGAGCTGGTCCGAACTGGACGCATTTATCGACAGGATTACGACCAGATTACAGCAGGATGACTTTCAGAAAGGCGATCGCACCGCTGTCGCCGGGCTGAACAGTGTCGAGCAGATGGCTGTCATTCTCGGTACGTTGCGCGCTGGCGGCGTCGCGGGCCTGATCACCAACAGCGCGACGGGTGAGCAAATGGCGGCGATGATCGCCGACACCGGCGCACGCCACCTGTTCCTCGACGCAAGCGCCGCGACGAGCCTTGCAGCACAGAATGTCACCGCACCCGACCGCATCGCGATCGACGGCAGCAACGCGGGCACTCCCCTCGCCGAATGGATCGCCCCGGAAGGCAGCACCCCCACCCCCGTCGCCATCGACCCGCTCGACGGGTTCAACATCATCTATTCGTCGGGCACCACCGGCACGCCCAAGGGCATCGTTCACAGCCATGCGATGCGCTGGCAGCATATCATCCGCGGCGCGCCCGCCTATGGTGCCAAAGCCGTGACGATCCTTTCGACCCCGCTCTATTCGAACACGACGATGGCCAGCTTCCTGCCGACGCTCGGGTCGGGCGGGCAGGTCGTGCTGATGAAGAAATTCGACGCCCGCGGCTTCCTCGAACTGGCTCAGCGCGAACGCGCGACCAACACGATGCTGGTGCCGGTGCAATATCGCCGCATCATGGCGCTGGAGGATTTCGGCGACTTCGACCTCAACAGCTTCGTCGTGAAATATTGTACTTCGGCGCCCTTCCCCGCGGCGCTCAAGGCCGACGTGCTCGCGCGCTGGCCGGGCGGGCTCGTCGAAATCTATGGCCTGACCGAGGGCGGCGCGACCTTCATCCTCGAGGCGCATCAATTTCCCGACCGGCTCCACACTGTCGGCAAACCCGCCCCCGGCCATATCGCCAAGGTGATCGACGAAGCGGGCAACGAACTGCCGCAGGGCGAGGTCGGCGAGATCGTCGGCCGCTCGCCCGCGATGATGACGGGCTATAACAACCGCCCCGACGCGACCAGGGCGATGCACTGGCACGACAGCGACGGAAACCTCTTCTACCGCCACGGCGATATCGGCCGCATCGATGCAGATGGCTTCCTGACGCTGATGGACCGCGCCAAGGACATGATCATCTCGGGCGGCTTCAACATCTACCCGAGCGACCTTGAGGGCATTTTGCTCGCCGACGACCGCGTCATCGAGGCCGCCGTCGTCGGAATGCCGAGCGAGGAATGGGGAGAAACCCCCGTCGCCTTCGCCGTGCTGAAGGATGGCGCCGATGCCGAGGCGGTGCGCGCCGATTGCAATGCCAAGGTCGGCAAGACGCAGCGGTTGAGCGGTATCACCCAGGTCGACGAACTGCCGCGCAGCCCGATCGGCAAGGTGCTGAAGCGCGAGTTGCGCGATCAATATGCCGCATAAACTCTAAACTCTCGTCATTGCGCCCCCGGCGAAAACCGGGGTGCAATGACGAATGCGGGCTAAAGCCCCGCCGCCTCTATCGCCGCGAGCGCATTTGCAAGGCGCACATCACCCTCGCCCTCGACCCACGCCCACTTGAGCTTGCGCCGCTCCAGTTCGCCGATCGCGACATCCATAAACTGGCGACGCGCCGAATCGCTACCGAACAGCCGCGTCCCATCCTCTTCCCATGGTAGGTCCATCGCCGGCACCAGATACAGGTCGGCGACATCATCCCACGCCTCGATCTCGGGCAGCCGTTCGCCGAGCAGCATCACCGCCCACGCCTGCGTCATCAGCGGGTCTGTGTCGGAAATCAGCCACGCCGGCCGCCGCGCCAACGCCACCTGCGTCGCCGCGAAATGACCGCGGAAAATCGCCCGCAGATCGTCAGCCTCAAGATCGGTGCCGTGCGCTTCGCAATAAGCGCGGCCATATTCGGGAACGACCAGCCCGCCCAACCGCGCGGCGATCCGCGGCGCGAGTGCTGATTTTCCGGTGCTTTCGGCACCGTGGAGGCAGATATGGTGCGTCATGCCGGCACCCCTTCCCCCGGCGCCTCTCCCCGCGCTGCCGCGCGGCGCCACTCGATCAGCCCGGCGATCGAAATGCCCAGCAACAGCACATAGACCGCGCTCGTCGCATAAAGCCCGCGCCACGCGAACAGCGGTACCGCGATCAGGTCGACGAAAATCCACAGCCACCAGCTTTCGACACGGCGCCGCGCGAGCAGTCCTTGCGCGGCGATGCTCGCCATCGCGATCGCCCCATCGGCCCATGGCGCCGCCGCGTCGGTGAAGCGGTGCATGCCGAAACTCCACGCCAGCCACGCCGCAACCGTCGCCCCGCCCCAAAGCCAGCGGTCACGCGTCGTCATCACTCCGACCGGCACGCCGCTATCGCCGCGCGCGCGCAGCCAATTGGTCCAGCCATAGATATTGAGCGCGAAGAAAAAGCCCTGGAGCAACATGTCGCTGTAGAGCCGCGCGTCATAGAAGACGATGGCATAAAGGCTGACCGCAGCGAGCGCGAAAGGATAGTTCCAGACGCTTCGCCGCGCGACGAGCGCGACATTGACCAGCACCAGCGCGGCCGCCATCCACTCGAGTTCGCTCATGCGTCGGCCCCGTATCGCGGCCGCGTCCACAGCCCGTCACGGCTGATCCGCCGCTGCGGCGGACGGCGCAGCACCGACCAGCCGGCACGCGCGACCCAGCCGAGTTTGGCGATCGGCGACGTTCCCGCGCGGTGATCCCACGCATGGTCGCCGCGCGCGCGCACTTCGCGCGCGATGTCGCCATAGATGCCCGTCGCGGCGAGAACCGCCCAGCGGCTGCGCGGGGGAAGCTTGCGCGCGCCCCAGCGCGCCGATGCCTCATATTCCTCGGCCATTTCGGACAGCCATTTCGCCATTACCGACAGCCGTCCGCGAAATGCGGGGTGCATATGCTGCCCCGGCGGAATATCGAGTTCGACCATCCATTCGACCGGCAGGTAGCAGCGATCGACGGCGGCATCCTCGGCCACGTCGCGCGCGATGTTGGCGAGCTGGAACGCAATGCCGAGGTCCGACGCGCGGTCGAGCGTCGTTTCATCCGCAGGGTCGATGCCCATGACGAGCGCCATCGCAACCCCGACCGCGCCCGCGACATGATAGCTGTAACGCAGCAGATCGGCCTCGCTGCGCGGACGCCAATCGTTCGCGTCGAGCGCGAAGCCCGCGATGATATCGTCGATCACCGCGCGCGGAATATCGACCTCGGTGAGCAGCAGCCCGAGCGCATCGAACGCAGCCTCGCCGGTCGGCTGCCCCGCAAAGGCCGCGTCGGTCAGCGACCGGATGCGATCCAGCGCGGCACTCGCATCATGCCCCTCGCGCATCGCGCCGCCATGATCCTGCCCGTCGGTCAGATCGTCGGCGGCGCGGCACCAGGCATAGAGGAGCCACACGCGTTCGCGCGTGATGCGGTCGAACAACTGGCTGGCGAGTGCAAAACTTTTGGACCCGCGCGCGATGCTGTCGTGGGCGAAACCATGGAGGGCGTGCGCGTCATAGACCCCCTCCACCATCATTACAGATCGTCGGCCTTCATCGCGAAGATCGGAGCGTGCGGCTCATACGCCGCCATCTTGTCGAGCAATTCGTCGATCCCGGCATCGACGACCATGATCCCTGCGTGCGCGGGGCGGATGAAACCCACGTCGATCATTTTCCGGTTGAAGGCGATGAGGTCGTTATAGAAACCCGCAGCGTTGAGCAGCCCGACGGGCTTGGCGTGATAGCCAAGCTGCGCCCAGCTGATCGCCTCCCACAATTCGTCCATCGTCCCGACGCCGCCGGGGATGGTCAGGAAACCGTCCGACAGGTCGGTGAACATACGCTTGCGTTCATGCATGCCCGACACGA
This sequence comes from Sphingopyxis sp. GW821-FHT12C06, assembly GCF_058807415.1. NCBI lineage: Bacteria > Pseudomonadati > Pseudomonadota > Alphaproteobacteria > Sphingomonadales > Sphingopyxidaceae > Sphingopyxis > Sphingopyxis sp. GW821-FHT12C06. The sequence goes on from NZ_JBXAQR010000007.1 coordinate 249,799, forward strand.
CGTGGAGCTCGGTGCAGCCGCGATGCGCAACCTCGGTGCCAACGAGCGCTTCGGGGATCACCCCGATCACCTCGCCACCGACTTCAAGGGCGCTGTCTGCGACCGCGCCCATCAGCCCGAGCCGGCCGCCGCCATAGACGACGCCAATCCCGCGCTCGGCTAGCGTGCGGCCGACGTGGCGCGCAGTTTCGATATAGATCGGATCGGAGGGGGTCGCGGACCCGCAATAGACAGCAAGGCGTTTCATAAACCCTCCCTTACCCGTTCGTATCGAGCGAAGTCGAGACACCCCGCGTCAATTCCCGACAGAATGGGCTTCGCGACTTCGCCTGAAGCGAATGGAAACAATCAGTCGAGCGTTCCCAACATCAACGCCGCCGTCGCCTTTGCGCTGCCGACGACCCCCGGAATCCCTGCGCCCGGATGCGTCCCCGCGCCGACGAAATAGAGATTGCCGATCACATCGTCGCGGTTGTGCGCGCGGAACCACGCGCTTTGCCACAGCACCGGCTCAAGGCTGAACGCGCTGCCGAGATGCGCCGACAGGTCGCGACCGAAATCAGCGGGGGTGTAGTGGAAGCGGGTGACGAGGCTGGCGCGTAGGCCGGGCAGGACGCGCCGCTCGACCTCTTCGAGTATCGCATCGGCGAAGCGCGCGCCGAAATCGCCGTCCCAATCGGCCTGCGCCTTCCCCAGATGCGCGACCGGCGCGAGCGCATAGAAGCTAGCATGGCCCGGCGGCGCCATGCCGGGGTCGGTCGCAGTCGGATGGTGGAGATAGAGCGAGAAATCATCGGGCACGACGCCGTTTTTGTAGATGTCGTCGAGCAAGCCCTTGTAGCGCGGGCCAAAGAGAATGCTGTGGTGCGCAATGCCGGGATAATCGCCCTTCACCCCGAAATGGACGACGAACAGCGACGGCGACCAGCGCTTGCGCGCGAGGCTCTTTGCGACCTTCCGCCCGCGTGGATGTTCCGCCAGCAGCGCCGTGTAGCTGTGCATCAGATCACCGTTACACGCGACCATATCGGCTTCGCCATGCCAGCCGCTCGCCGTCGCCACCCCCGTCGCGCGGTCGCCCGCGGTTTCGATTTTCACCACCGGATCGCCGAGGCGCAGCGTCCCGCCCAATCGCTCGAACAGCCGAACCATGCCCGCAACCAGCGCATTGGTGCCGCCGCGCGCGAACCAGACCCCGCCCTGCTTCTCGATCGTGTGGATCAGCGCGTAAATCGCGCTCGTCGTCATCGGATTGCCGCCGACGAGCAGGCTGTGGAACGACAGCGCCTGCCGCAACCGCTCATCCTGCACATAGGAAGAGACGACCGAATAGACGCTGCGCCACGCCTGATATTTCATCAGCGCGGGCGCCGCCTTGATCATCGACGCGAAGTCGAGAAAGGCCACCGCGCCGAGCTTCACATAGCCCTGCTCGTACACGCCCTTCGAATATGCGAGGAAGCGGTCATATCCCGCAACATCGGCGGGATGGAGCTTCGCAATCTCCGCCCGCAGCGCGGCCTCATCGTTCGAATAATCGAAGTTCGTCCCGTCGGGCCAGTGGAGCCGATAAAAGGGCATCACCGGGACCAGATCGACGTCGGCCGCCATCTCCTGCCCACTCAGCGCCCAAAGCTCTTCAAGGCAGGGCGGATCGGTGATCACCGTCGGCCCGGCGTCAAAGGTGAAGCCGCCCTGTTTCCAGTGATAGGCGCGCCCGCCGGGCTGGTCGCGTGCCTCGACGATGGTCGTCGCCACCCCCGCCGACTGCAAGCGGATCGCGAGCGCTAGCCCGCCAAAACCGGCGCCGATGACGATCGCGCTGCGCGTCATTTCCAGTCGAATTTCGATAGCGCCGCAATCGCACGGCCGACCGGCACCGGCGGCTTGCCCGACAGGATACGGAGCTTGTCGCCGCGGGTCGAGCGCCCGGCATAGAAGCGCGCGATCAATCCCGGGGCCAAGCGATAGAAGCGCGCGAAGACGCGATAGCGCTCGGCCGGATCGGCAGCGCGGAACAGCATCGCGCCGAGCATCCGGTAGAAGCGCTGGCGCCGCCACCCCGCCGCCGCGCGATCGCGCAACGCCGCAGGCAGATCGGCGCGGCTTGCCAGTTCGGGCAGCGCCGACGCAGTCCGCACCGCATCGGGCAGCGAATAGCCGGTGGTCGCATGGAACGCCCCCGCGCGCGCGCCGATCCGCGCAGTGCGGTCAGAGGCGGGCCACAGCCGGTCAAAATCGCCCGCGATCACCACCGGCAGCACCCCCGTCTCCTCGCGCGTTACCGCCGTCACGCCCCATCCCCGCGCCGCGGCATAGGCCGCGATCCGATCGCCGACCGCCGCCTCGTCGAGATCGGCGGCGTCGCTGTAATAAGTGTCCTCGACGAACAAGGTCTCGGCATCGAGGGGGAGCAAATAGACGAAACGATAGCCGTCCAGCTGCTCGACGGTCGCGTCCATCACGACCGGATGCGCGACGCCGTGCCCACCCTTGACCGTCAACGCCTGTCCGACGAATTTCTGCCAGCCGCAGTCGAGCGTCGGAAATTTGCCCGCCCCGCGCGCGTCAATGACGTGCCGCGCCGACAGTCGCCCGCCGCGCGCCAGCAATATATGATCGGGGGCGACATGCTTCGCGCGGTCGGCGATGATCCGCTCAGCGGGCAGCGCCGCCGCGACCGCACTCGCCAGCGCCTCACCGGTGATGCTCTTGTAACCCATTTTGAGCGTGCGGCGGTGCCCAGGAAAGGCGACGTCATAGGCGCCCCAATGATGGCGGACGAGCGGCGCGACGAGCCAGCGGTCGCCCTTCGCGATGTCGCTGTCGAAGAAGGACCAGATATGATTTCCGCCGATCGGGCCGGGTTCGACCAGCCGCACATCGAGGTCGGGGCGTTTCGCCGCGAGCGCCAGCGCGGCGAGGCCGCCCGCCAGCCCGCCGCCGACAATCGCGATATCGCAGGGCAGAAGGTCGGTCGCGGCCATGCCCCAGCCCTAGCCGCGCGAGCGCGCAACCGCTATCGCTTCGTGCATGGCCGCCCTGTTTTTCTCCGCACTCGCAATGACCGCCATTGTCGGCGTGCGCTATCTGATCAGCAGCGGCGCCTTTGCCTTTGCCACAAAGCTGAAGCACCCGGGCCTCTATCGCGGGCTCGAACCCCAGATGCGGCGCGAGATCGGCTGGAGCCTCGCCAGCGCCGCCATCTATGGCATCCCCGCAGGTATCGTCGCCTGGGGGTGGCAGGCGCGTGGCTGGACGCGCATCTATACCGACCTTCACGCCTTTCCGCTCTGGTATCTGCCGGTCAGCCTGCTTGCCTGTCTGCTGATCCACGACGCGTGGTTTTACTGGACCCACCGCTGGATGCACCGCCCCGCGCTGTTCCGCATCGCGCACGCGGTCCATCACGACAGCCGCCCGCCGACGGCGTGGGCGGCGATGAGCTTCCATCCCGTCGAGGCGGTGACCGGCGCGATCGTCATTCCGGCGCTCGTATTCCTGATCCCGATCCATGTCGCGGTACTCGGGCTTATCCTCACCATCATGACGATCATGGGGGTCGGCAATCATATGGGGTGGGAGATGTTTCCGCGCGCGCTGGTCCATGGACCCGCAGGCCGCTGGCTGATAACCGCGACGCACCATCAGCAGCATCACGCCGCTTACCGGGGGAATTATGGGCTCTATTTCCGTTTCTGGGACAAGGTGTGCGGCACCGATCTGGGCCTTGGTCGCTTTGCCGCTGCTGACCGCAAGCGCAGCGCCGCCGACGGTTGAGGTCAGCGTCACCGGACTGCGCAGCATGAAGGGGCAGTTGCTGGTGTGCCTGACCACCAACCCCAAGGCCTTTCCCGATTGCAGCAAGGACAAGGGATCGGTGCGGATGGCGGTGAAGGCCACGAACGCCGGTGATTTTACCGTCACCGCGCCAGCAAACGGGACCTATGCGATCGCGGTCGTCCATGACGAGAATGGCAACAACAAGATGGACGTTGCGATCTTCCTGCCAAAGGAAGGCTTCGGCTTTTCGCGCAACCCGACCATCACCGTCGGCCCACCCAGCTTCAAATCGGCGAGCTTCGCCGTGACGGGCGACACGCGTCAGGCGATCAAGATGAAATATATGCTCTAGTGAGCGGGAGAAGGCCCGGCTAAAGCAACGCGCGTGACCGCGTTATCCTCCCGCATCGCCGCTTTCGCCGACCGCTGGCCAAAGCTGTTGGCCCTGACGCTGGGCCTTGTCTCGGCGACCGGTTTTGCGCCGCTCCACCTATGGCCGCTGACCTTGCTGGCGCTCGCCGGATGGATGGCGCTCGTCGCGCGAGCCCCGCGCGGCTGGCGCGCCTTCGGCACCGGCTGGGCGTTCGGGGTCGGCCATTTCGTCGCGGGGCTGAGCTGGATCGCCACCGCCTTCACCTATCAGGCAGCCATGCCCGCGTGGCTCGGCTGGATCGCGGTCGTGCTGCTGTCGCTCTTCCTCGCCGTCTATCCGGCGCTCGCGGCGTGGGGCACATGGGCGGTGACCAAATTCGTTGCCCCTGCGAAAGCAGGGGCCGCTGGAGGCGCGACGCCGACCGCCCCTGCTTTCTCGGGAGCGACGCTGTCCTTCATCCTCGCCTTCGCCGCGCTGTGGACGCTGGCCGAATGGCTGCGGAGCTGGCTCTTCACCGGTTTTGCCTGGAATCCCCTGAGCGTGATCGCCGTTCCCTGGTTTGCAGCGCCATCGCGCTGGATCGGGACCTATGGCACCAGCGGCCTTGTCTTCCTCGCCGCCGCCATCCTCCTGCTCGCTTGCAACCACCGGCGCGCCGTTGCCCTCGCCCTTTTCGGCACGCTATTCGCGACGTGGAGTGCCGCAACGCTGGTCCAATTGGGCGACAGTGTCGACGCCGCGGTCCGGAGCAAAGGTCCCACGGATGCGCGAACCGCGATCACCGTCGTCCAGCCCAATGTCGGGCAGCAGGACAAATGGGTCGGCGGCAAGGCCGACGCCAATTTCGCCAAGCTCGCGCAGCTGACAGCGCCCAAGAACAATACACCACGCCTGATCCTGTGGCCCGAGGCGGCAATCCCAGACTATCTCGAAACCGGCTATCCCTCGGTCTATTATGACCGCTCGCCCGCCGAGGCGCGCGGACGGCTCACCGATTTGATGAACCCGGACGACCTGATGCTGCTCGGCGCGCTCAAGCTCGAACTCGACAAGACGGGCGAGGTCGTCGGCGCGCGCAACGCGGCAATGACCGTCCACGCCGACGGCACGCTCGGCCCGCGTTACGACAAGGCGCACCTCGTCCCTTACGGCGAATATCTGCCGATGCGGCCCCTGCTCTCGGCGCTTGGCCTGTCGCGGCTCGCGCCCGGCGATATTGATTTCTGGCCCGGCCCGGGGTCACGCACGCTCGACCTTGGCGCCTTCGGCCGGGTTGGCCTGCAAATCTGTTACGAGATCATCTTTTCGGGGCAGGTCGTCGACCGCGCGAACCGTCCCGATTTCATCTTCAATCCGTCGAACGACGCCTGGTTCGGCGCGTGGGGGCCGCCGCAGCATCTGGCGCAGGCACGGCTCCGCGCGATCGAGGAAGGGCTGCCCGTCGTGCGTGCGACCCCGACCGGGATCAGCGCGGTAATCGACGCCGATGGCCGGGTGCTGGAATCACTTCCGATGCACCGCGCTGGCCGCATCGACACCACACTCCCGCCGCCGCACGCCCCGACGCTGTTCGCCCGCTTCGGCAACATTCTGCCCGTCGGATTTGCGTTGCTGCTGCTCGCGCTGGCCATTGCTTTTCGGCGGCGCGGACGCTAACAGCGCGGCCACATAAACTTTTCTTTATATCCGATTCAAAGAAAGTCTCCCATGCGCAACAGCTTCCTTTTCACCTCCGAAAGCGTGTCCGAAGGACATCCCGACAAGGTGTCGGACCAGATCAGCGACTCGATCGTCGATCTTTTCCTGTCCAAGGATTCCGAAGCGCGCGTGGCGTGCGAAACGCTGACCACGACCCAGCTCGTTGTCCTCGCCGGCGAAATCCGCTGCAAGGGCGTGTTCGAGAACGACCAGTGGGCCCCGGGTGCACTCGAGGAAATCGAAGCCACCGTGCGCAACACGGTTCGCGAAATCGGCTATGAACAGGACGGCTTCCACTGGGAAACCTTCCGCTTCGAAAACAACCTCCACGGCCAGTCGGCACACATCGCGCAGGGCGTCGATGAAAGCGGCGACAAGGACGAAGGCGCCGGCGATCAGGGCATCATGTTCGGCTATGCGTCGGACGAAACCCCCGACCTGATGCCCGCAACGCTCGACTACAGCCACAAGATCCTCGAGCGCATGGCCGCCGACCGCAAGGCCGGGAACGCCCCCTTCCTTGAGCCCGACACCAAGAGCCAGGTCACGCTGCGTTACGCCAATGAGCGCCCGGTCGAGGCGACCGCGATCGTCGTGTCGACCCAGCATGCGCCGGGTTACTTCTTCCACAATGGCGAAGGCGACGAAGCGAAATATCTGGAACTGCGCAATTATGTGCTGCGCGTGATCGCCGATGTTCTGCCCGCCGAGCTGCTGACCGCCAACACCGTTTATCATATCAACCCGACCGGCCGCTTCGAAATCGGCGGCCCCGACGGCGACGCGGGCCTCACCGGCCGCAAGATCATCGTCGATACCTATGGCGGCGCGAGCCCGCATGGCGGCGGCGCATTCAGCGGCAAGGACCCGACCAAGGTCGACCGTTCGGCGGCATACATCACGCGTTATCTGGCGAAGAATATCGTCGCCGCGGGCCTCGCGCGCCGCTGCACCATTCAGCTGAGCTATGCGATCGGCGTTGCCGAGCCGCTGTCGATTTATGTCGATCTGCACGGCACCGGCAATGTCGACGAAGGCAAACTGGAGGCCGTGATTCCGCAGCTCGTGCGCCTGACGCCAAAGGGCATCCGTACCCACCTCGGCCTCAACAAGCCTATCTACAAACAGACTGCAGCTTACGGCCATTTCGGCCGCACCGCGACCGGCGACGCCTTCCCCTGGGAGCGCACCGACCTGGTTGACCAGTTGAAGGCCGCACTCGCCGACTGAGGCCTGTTTTGATACCATATCGTACCGGGTGGCGGGTTGCCGCCGCCCGGTCTCGCGGCTAATGCGCGCGGCATGACTGCGTATAAATCCGGCGACCCGTCCACGATCAACCGCCTCTATGGCCGCTCAAAGGGCAAACCCCTGCGCGCAGGGCAACAGGATCTCATCGACAATCTGCTGCCGCAGATCGCGGTGCCCTATGAAGGCGACGTCACCGCCGAAGCGCTCTTCGGTTACGACCGGCCGCTGCATTTCGAAATCGGCTTTGGCGGCGGCGAGCATATGACCGGGCGCGCCGACATGCTACCCGACCATGGTTTCATCGGCGCCGAACCCTTTATCAACGGCGTCGCGCAGGCGCTCGTTCATGTCGCTGGCGATCATGGCGAGCGGCTGCCGCTCGGCAATGTCCGTATCCATCATGGCGATGCGCTGGAGGTACTGCGCCGTATCCCCGACGGCACGCTCAGCTTCGCCTATCTGCTCCACCCCGACCCTTGGCCCAAGGCGCGCCATGCGAAGCGGCGGATGATGAACGACGGCCCGCTTGACCTGATCGCGGCGAAGCTCAAGCCCGGCGGCGAATTCCGTTTCGGCACCGACCATCCCGTCTATGTCGCGCACGCACTGATGGTGATGCGCCGCCATCGCCACCAGTTCGAATGGCTGGCGCAGGATGCGCAGGATTTCCTCGTCCGCCCCGGCGGCTGGCCCGAGACCCGCTATGAGGCCAAGGCACGGACGCTGGGGCACGAGGTTTGGTACTTCCGCTATCGGCGGAAAGCCTGACGCCCGATTTTCCGGCACGCATACAAATCGGGGCGGCCCCTTTGCGGGTGCCGCCCCAGTTGTGTGTCCGTCGGGAGAGGGAGAGGACGGACCGGAGATGGGTGTCGTGGATGCGTCGTGGGCTTAGCGGGCAGCAACCTGGCTGTCGGCTTGGGCTTCGGTAGCGCCGGCGAGCTTCAGCGCGGCGCGGAACTGCTTGGCAGCAGCGCGTTCATTGCCCGCTTCGCACAGCTTGTTGCCGGTCGAAACAAAGCGCTTGGCGCTGGCCTGCTTGCCACTTTCGGCACTGTCTGCGGCGGTGCGTGCCTGATCGGCAAGGCCAGCGCAGCGATAGTCAGCGCCCGACTGGGCATAGGCCGGCGAGGCAGAGGCCATCAAACCGGTGAAAGCGAGCGCCGATGCGGCAACAATGGCAAAAGCAGTGGGAAAGCGGCGGAAAGAGGAGAGCTGATAGGCCATGGGAGAGGTTCCTTTCGTTTCGTTGTGCAACCTTTTTAGCTGCGCTTGCGCACTTAGATAATCCTCTATAATCTGCAAGTGGCTTGAAGCAGGATTTAACAATCCCCCATGGGGTGCTCGACGGGATCGAGGCTTTCCTGCGTGTCGCGGAGCGGCGGAGCTTTTCCGCTGCGGCCGCCGACCTTGGCGTTTCCCCTTCGGCGATCAGCCAGACGATCAAGGGCCTTGAAGCCCGCGTCGGCTCGCCTTTGTTCATGCGCACGACGCGCAGCGTCGGGCTGACCCAGGCGGGAGAAATGTTCCTCGAACGCGCCGCCCCGGCCTATGCCGGGCTCGCCGACGCCTATGAGGCCGCACGCAACCTTGGCAACCGTCCCGCCGGGCGGCTGCGTATCAACCTGATGCGCGGCGCGGTGCAGCCGCTGTTCGAACCGATCATCGCGGGCTTTTGCGATACCTATCCCGAGATCGAGCTGGAAATCTTCGCCGAAGACGCGCTGACCGACCTGAGCGCCGGCGGGTTCGACGCCGGGGTGCGGATGGGTGAGGCGCTGGAGGCCGACATGATCGCCGTCCGGCTGACCGGCCCGTTCCGCTTCGTCGTCGTCGCCACTCCCGCCTATCTTAAAAAGCACGGCCACCCGCAAAGCCCCGAGGAATTGCGAAGCCATCGCTGCGTCCGCATGCGCCTCGCCAGCGGCGCGATGCTGCCGTGGACGTTCGAACGCGGCAATCGCGAATTTGAAGTCGGGGTCACCGGCCCGGTGATCGTCAACGACTTCACTTCGCTGATGGTTGCGGTGCGCGCCGGAGTCGCGATGGGGATGCTCGCCGAACCCGTCGCCGAGGCGCTGGTCGCGTCGGGCGAGATCGAACTGGTGCTCGCCGACCACGCCCCTTCTACCTCGGGCCTGTTCCTCTATTACCCCAGCCGCAAGCAGGTGATGCCCAAATTGCGCGCTTTCATCGACTATGTGCGCGATTATCTTCCCGACAATCTAACCGACGGATAGATATTCCACTGGGCGCACAAACAAATCCCTTCACCGCCAGCAGGAAAATTGGGCTAGCGAATCCTCACAAAAACCGGCAGCTTGTTGTCAACTAAAACGGTTGGGATGATATTGTGCACGAAATTGCGGCGTTCGATCTTTCGGCGATCCTTCCCTTCATCCTGATCGGCTTCGCCGCGCAGCTGGTCGACGGCGCGCTCGGCATGGCGTTCGGCGTTATCTGCAACACTTTGCTCGTCGCGGTGATGGGCGTGCCGCCGGCAACAGCATCGGCGCGTATCCATGTCGTCGAGGTGTTCACCACTGCGGTGTCGGGGATCAGCCACCTGCTCCACCGCAATATCGAATGGCCGCTCTTCTTCCGCTTGCTCATTCCGGGCATTATCGGCGGCGTCAGCGGTGCCTATCTGCTGACATCGATCGACGGCAATGTCGTGAAGCCCTTCATCCTCGGCTATCTGGTCGCGGTCGGCCTGTGGCTGCTGTTCCGCGGCCTTTTCTATCCGCCGAAATTCCGCAAGCCCAAGGTGATTGCGCCGCTCGGCCTGATCGGCGGCTTCCTCGATGCCGCGGGCGGCGGCGGCTGGGGCCCTGTCGTCACCTCGAATCTGCTTGTTCAGGGCGCCGAGCCACGCAAGGTCGTCGGCACGGTCAACAGCGTCGAATTTTTCCTGACCCTCGCGGTGTCGGCGACCTTCATCTACCACCTCGGGCTGGCCGATATCGCCGGCGCGACCCTGGGCCTGCTCATCGGCGGCGTCGCCGCAGCGCCGCTCGGCGCCTTCATGGCGAAGCGCTTCTCGCCCAAGCTGCTGCTGGTGCTGGTCGGCGTGGTGCTGACCGCGACGAGCAGCTTTGGCCTGTGGAAATTCCTGGCAGGCTAGGTTTCGCGGCTGGCGCCGCAACCGGCGCCAGCCCCAATGGCCGCTTCGCCTAGTTCGCGGACCTTGTCTCGTCGATCTTGTCGACCCACTCGGGAAAGAATTCCGGCTCGCGCGATGACCAGCCGGGTGCGGTCGCGGCGGCTTCGCTGATCGACTGGAGCAGTATCTTGCGCTTGTCGGGGTGCAGGTGCGGCAACGACGCTGCGGCGCAGAACGCCCCCGGCAGCCACGGCCGCGCGTGCCCGCCGAGCAGACGCTCATACAGAAAGCGATAGGATGCGAAGTCCGGCAGGCGGTCCTGCCCCAGGTCAAAAGCCGACACAGCAATCAGCGGGGCCATGAAATGTTCGAGCGAGTCGAGCCCGCTGTCGTCGGGGACATGCGCGCGAATGTCGATCAATCGCTGATAGACGCGCGCCTGTACGCGGATCGCGGTTTCTTCGACCATGTCGCGCGACCAGCGCGAAATCGCATCGTCGCGCTCCAGCCCGATGTCGAGCGAGCGGCGGATATAACGCTGGGTCGCCGCTGGAAAGCCCGCGAATTCCTTGATTTCCGTAATCGACAGATCGCCTGCTGCCGGTCCCGAACGCGTCGCCATGGTCGTGCTCCCGCACGGCGCCCGAGGAGCCATCCCCCCGGAGGCCTGCATCCACCAGTTTGCCAGCAAAGAGGTTAGCGTCAAGTTAACCATGGCGACGGGAAATATTCAGCAAGTCGCCCGGGCGTTGCGCGGCGCCGCTCGCGGGCCTAATCAGCCTGTCCGACCAACGACACATATAGGTTCATCATGTCGCACGCACCGCAGCCGGTCATCTCGGCCACCGGCCTGTTCACCCCCGCCGAACGCATTTCCAATCAGGAACTTGTCGCCAGCTTCAATGCCTATGTCGCGCTGCATAATGCAGAAAACGCCGACGCAATCGCGGCGGGCGACGTCCCCGAACTCACCGAATCGAGCGTCGAATTCATCGAAAAGGCGAGCGGCATCGCCTCGCGCTTCGTCGTCGACAAGGCCGGCGTTCTCGACCCAGCGCATATGGCGCCGCGCCTTTCCGAGCGCAGCAATGACGAATTGTCGATCCTCGCCGAAATCGGCGTCGCCGCGGCCAGGGACGCGCTCGCGCGCGCCGGACGCGACACATCGGATGTCGATGCCGTGCTGTGCGCCGCATCGAACATGCAACGCGCCTACCCCGCAATGGCGGTCGAAATTCAGGACGCACTCGGCATTGACGGTTTCGGCTTCGACATGAATGTCGCCTGCTCGTCAGCGACTTTCGGCATCCAGACCGCCGCCGACTATATTCGCGCCGGCCATGCAAAGAGCGTACTCGTCGTGAACCCGGAGATTTGTTCGGGCCACCTCAACTGGCGCGACCGCGACAGCCATTTCATCTTTGGCGATGTCGCAACCGCAATTCTGGTCGAGGACAAGGCCATCGCCCCTGCGGGCCATTGGGATATCCTGGGCACAAAACTGAAAACCGTCTTCTCGAACAATATCCGCAACAATTTCGGCTTCCTCAACCGCGCGCACGGTGACTTCGACCAGTCGGGCCCCAAGAGCGACAAGCTTTTCGTCCAGGAAGGACGCAAGGTATTCAAGGAAGTCGTGCCGATGGTCGCGAACATGATCGTCGAGCAGATGGAAAAACTCGGGCTCGAAGGCGGCGACATGCGGCGCCTGTGGCTGCACCAGGCAAACACCAATATGAACCGGCTGATTGCACACAAGGTGCTGGGGCATGAGGCGAGCGACACCGAAAGCCCGACGGTGCTCGACACCTATGGCAATACGTCGAGCGCAGGGTCGATTATCGCCTTTCACCTCCACCATGACGATATGACGGCGGGCGACACCGGGCTGATCTGCTCGTTCGGCGCGGGCTATAGCGCAGGCACAGTGTTCGTCCGAAAGACCTGAGCTTCGCGAAAGCCCGTTGCAGCCCTCACTGTTCCCCGGCGAAAGCCGGGGAACAGTGAGGGCGGTGCCGCGTCTACGGCACAAAAGTCGTGAACAGGTAAATCGCAAACAGCATCAGGTGGATCACCCCCTGCAGCACCGTCGTCCGCCCGTTCGCCAGCGTCTGCACCGACACGATCAGCGACAGGAACAACAGCACAGTCGACTTGGCATCGAGACCGAGGCTGATCGGCATGTCGGTCATGATCGACAGGATCGCAACCGCCGGAATCGTCAACCCGATCGTCGCCAGCGCCGATCCCAATGCGAGATTGAGGCTGGTCTGCAAACGGTCGGCCTTGGCCGCGCGCACTGCGGCAAGCCCTTCGGGCGCGAGGATCAGCGCGGCGATCAACACACCCAGCACCGCAGGCGGCGCGCCCCAGTCGGCGAGCAGCGCCCCCATGACCGGCGACAGATTTTTGGCGAGCAGGACAACCGCGATCAGGCTGGCGAGCAGCAACGCGCTTGACATCATGGTGCGTTGGACGCTGGGCGGCGCGGCGTGTGCGTCGGGCTCGCCGTCGCCGTCGGCATCGCCGTCGGGAAGGAAATAATCGCGGTGCCGCACCGTCTGCACCAGCGCAAAGGTCGCATAGAGGATCAGCGAGACCACCGCGACGAAACCCAGCTGCGTCGCCGAATAAAAGGGCCCAGGCACACTCGACGTGAAATTCGGAAGGACCAGGGTCACGACAGTGAGTACGGTCAGCGTCGCGAGCGCAGCGCCGATTCCGGTGCGCTGAAAGCGCTGTTCATGATGGCGGATCGCCCCGCTGAGCAGGCAGAGCCCCATCAGCAGGTTCAAAATCACCATCACCGCCGCGAACACCGTGTCGCGCGCGAGGGTCTGGGCCTTGGAGGGCTCGGCCTGCATCAGGGTCAGGATCAACCCGACCTCGATCACCGTCACCGCGAGCGCGAGAATCAGCGTGCCAAAGGGTTCGCCAACGCGGTGTGCGATCACCTCGGCATGGTGAACCGCCGCAATGATGGCGCCGGCGAGTATGAAACCGACGAGGAAGGCGTTGAGCGGCAGCGCGAGGCTCGCCATCGCGGTAAGAAAACCCAGGATCGGGAAAATGTCGTTGGCGCGGTCGGTCAGGCGGAGCTTTTTTGTCATGGGCTTTTATTGCAGCCGCAAAACCGCATGACTACCCCATAGCGCAACAAATGTGCGCGGGCTCAATGTTTACGGACAGGCAATCCTGCTGCGGCGAGCCGGGCGTGCGCCTCGGTGATCGTCGCTTCGCCGAAATGGAAGATGCTGGCGGCGAGCACCGCGCTCGCGCCACCCTCGATCACCCCGGCGACCAGATGGTCGAGATTACCAACCCCGCCGCTGGCAATCACCGGCACCGTCACCGCATCGGCGATCGCGCGGACGAGCGAGAGGTCATAACCATCACGCGTTCCGTCGCGGTCCATGCTAGTGACGAGCAATTCGCCCGCGCCCAGTTCGGCGAGCCGCACGGCATGTTCCACAGCGTCGATCCCGGTCGCCTTGCGCCCGCCATGGGTGAATATTTCCCACCGGCCCTCTTCGACCCGGCGCGCGTCGATGCTGCCAACGGCGCACTGGCTGCCGAACCGGTCGGCGATGTCGGCGACGAGTTCGGGTCGCGCCACCGCGGCGCTGTTGACCGCAACCTTGTCGGCCCCGGCGAGCAGCAGTGCGCGCGCATCCTCGGCGCTGCGCACGCCGCCACCGACGGTCAGCGGCATGAAACACACCTCGGCGGTGCGCCCGACCATGTCGAGCAAGGTCCCACGCCCCTGATGGCTCGCGCTGATATCGAGAAAGCAAAGTTCGTCGGCGCCCGCCGCATCATAGGCGCGCGCCGCTTCGACCGGATCGCCGGCATCGCGCAGATCGACGAAATTCACGCCCTTCACCACGCGCCCATCGGCGACGTCGAGGCAGGGAATGACGCGAACGCGGACGGTCATCCCCGTCCCGCCGCAATCGCTTCGGCCAGATCGAGCCGGCCGTCGTAGAGCGCGCGGCCGGTGATCACGCCTTCGATCCCGTCGCCGACATGCGGCCGCAGGGCATGAATATCGTGAATGTCGGCGACCCCGCCACTCGCGATCACCGGAATCGCGACCGACCGCGCCAGCGCGACCGTCGCCTCGACGTTACAGCCTTTCAGCAACCCGTCGCGGCCGACGTCGGTAAACAGCAGCGCCGAAACCCCCGCATCCTCGAAACGCCGCGCGAGATCCTCGACGCGCACGTCGGACACATCGGCCCAGCCCTCGGTCGCGACCATGCCGTCGCGCGCATCGACCCCGACGACGATCCGTCCGGGCAGGTCACGCGCCGCGGATTTGACGAATTCGGGGTCTTTGAGCGCCGCGGTGCCAATGATCACGCGGTCGACGCCGAGCGCGAGCCAGCGGTCGACCCCGGCGCGGTCGCGGATGCCGCCGCCGACCTGCACCTTGCCAGGAAAGGCCGCGATGATGCTCTCGACCGCCGCGCCATTGACGCTGGCACCGGCAAAGGCGCCATCGAGATCGACGACGTGCAGATGCGTGGCGCCCGCGGCCGCGAACAGCCGCGCCTGCGCCGCCGGATCGTCGCCATAGACCGTGGCGCGATCCATATCGCCCTCAGCCAGCCGCACAACCTGCCCGCCTTTGAGGTCAATCGCGGGGAAGATGGTCAGGCCGGAAACTACGGGCGCCAATTGAGAAACCTTTCAAGCGTCGCGAGACCATAGGCCTGGCTTTTTTCGGGGTGATACTGGACGCCGACGATATTGTCCTTCGCGACCGCGGCGGTGAAGGTTCCGCCATGGCTGCTCGTGGCCGCGACGTCGGTGGCATCGGCGAAATGAAAGCTGTGAAGAAAATAGGCCTCGCCGCGCGCGATCACCGGATGCACAAAGCTCGGCTCGACGTCGTTCCAGCCCATGTGCGGGATGCGCAGCCCGGGCTGGGGCGCAAAGGCACGTACCGTACCCCTGATCCAGCCGAGCCCGGCGTGGCGACCATGTTCTTCGCCCGCATCGGCGAGCAATTGCATGCCGACACAAATACCAAGGAAAGGCGCGCCTTCCCCGCGCACCCGGAGCTCCATCGCCTCGACCAGCCCTGGAATCGCGCTGAGCCCGCTCATGCACGAAGCGAAAGCCCCGACGCCGGGCAGGACGATCCGGTCAGCGCGTGCGACGACATCGGGGTCGGCAGTGACGGCGACATTGCTCGCGCCCGCCGCGACGAGGGCATTATGCACCGAGCGAAGATTGCCCGCGCCATAATCAATCAGGGCGATGGCGCTCATGACGGGGCCTAAAGCACACCCTTGGTCGAAGGAATCGCGTCGCCCTTGCGCGGGTCGATCGCGACCGCCTGACGCAGCGCACGCGCGAGCGCCTTGTAACTCGATTCGGCGATATGGTGATTGTTGTCGCCGTACAGCGTCTCGAGGTGCAGCGTGATTCCGGCGGTCTGCGCAAAGCTCGCGAACCAGTGCGGGAACATCTCGGTATCCATCTCGCCGAGCCGCGGCTGGCTGAAGCCCGATTTATAGACGCAGTAGGGCCGCCCCGAAATGTCGAGCGCGCAGCGCGTCAGCGTTTCGTCCATCGGCGCATGCGCCTCGCCGTACCGCGCGATGCCGCGCTTGTCGCCGAGCGCCTGGGCGACCGCTTCGCCGAGCGCCAGCGCGCTATCCTCGACCGTGTGATGCTGGTCGATGTGCAAATCGCCCTTCACCGCCATGCTGATGTCGATCAGCGAGTGCCGCGACAATTGTTCGACCATATGATCGAGGAAACCGATACCGGTGGACACCGCATATTCGCCCGTTCCGTCCAGATTGACGGTGATGGCAATGTCGGTTTCCTTGGTCGTTCGCTGGACTGTGGCGGTTCGCATGAGCGCTCCCATAGCACCCACTTTTTACCGCGCAAGGTGACTCTCCCCTCTTGACCCGTCGACGCGGTCCGTTCATCCCCCTCCGCCATGAATAACGACGTCCGCGATAGCCTGATTCCCTATGACGAAATCGTGCAGGATGCCCTGCGCGCCGTGGTCGGCCGCGTGCTGCGGCAAATCGTGGGATATGACAGCCTTCCCGGCGAACATCATTTCTATATCACCTTCAAGACGCAGGCCACCGGGGTCAATATTCCGGCGCATCTGATCGCCAAATTCCCCGACGAAATGACGATCGTCCTCCAGAATCGCTTCTGGGATCTCCATGTCGATGACGATTATTTCAGCGTCGGCCTGTCGTTCAACCAGACGCCGTCGATCCTGACCATTCCCTATGCTGCGATCACCGCCTTCGTCGATCCGTCGGTCGATTTCGGGCTGCAGTTCCAGGTCAGCGACGATGATGCCGTCCAGCCCGAACCGCATGACGAGGCCGACAACGACCGCCCCGACGTCACGACCGAGGATGGATCGAACGTCGTGACCGTGGATTTCGGCAAGAAGCGCTAACGGCATGGCCAATCCCTGGCCCCCGACGCGCTTCTGGCAATATTGGGCTCTCGCCGGGATGCTGGTGCTGACCGCTGCCTTCTGGTGGGGCGTCACGGGCTATGCCCAGTTCGAAAGCGGCGGCACGCGCAGCCAGATTGCCGACGGCCTGCTGCGTTTCAGCCTGCTGATCCTGACCCCCGCGCTCCTTCTCGTCTGGCTGGCTGCGGCCTGGTTCAGACGCCGCGTCGGCGACACGGGCTATTGGCAGATGCTGGGACTGGTCGCGATGATCTGGGCAGGCTCGGTGTTGGTGACAAGGATATTGGCGGGATGAACGAAACGCGGATCGAAAGCGACAGCATCGGCGAGATCGCGGTACCCGCGGACGCTTATTGGGGCGCCCAGACCGAACGCAGCCGCCACAATTTCGCTTTCCCCGCGCACGAGCGCATGCCGCTGCCGATCGTCCACGCACTCGCGCGGATCAAGGGCGCCGCCGCACGCGTCAACCGCACCCATGGCCTCGACGCCGACCTCGCCGATGCGATCGCCGCTGCGGCTGACGCCGTCGTCGCCGGGCAATATGACGATCAGTTCCCGCTCGCGATCTGGCAGACGGGTAGCGGCACCCAATCGAATATGAACGCCAATGAGGTGATCGCCGGCATCGCCAACGAAGCGCTGGCCGGGACGCGCGGCGGCAAGTCGCCTGTCCATCCCAATGATCATGTCAACATGGCGCAATCGTCGAACGACAGCTTCCCGACCGCCCTCCACGTCGCGGTTGCCGTCGAGACGACGGCACGCCTGCTCCCCGCGCTCGCGACGCTGACCGACGCGCTCGCCGCCAAGGCCGAAGCGTGGAGCGACATCGTCAAAATCGGCCGCACCCATTTGCAGGACGCGACCCCGCTGACGCTGGGGCAGGAATTTTCGGGCTATGTCGCGCAGCTCACCGCCTGCCGCGCGCGGATCGAGGCCGCACTCGCCCACGATATTTGCAAGCTCGCGCAGGGCGGCACCGCGGTCGGCACCGGGCTCAACGCCCCCGCGGGCTTCGATGTCGCTATGGCCGCCGAGCTCAGCCGCAGCACCGGCATCGTCTTTGAACCCGCGGCGAACAAGTTCGAGGCGCTGGGGTCGAACGACGGGCTCGTCTTCTTCTCGGGCGCGCTCAACACCCTCGCCGCCGCGCTGACCAAGATCGCCAATGATATCCGCCTTTTGGGTTCGGGCCCGCGCGCCGGGCTCGGCGAGCTCGACCTGCCCGCGAACGAGCCCGGCAGCTCGATCATGCCCGGCAAGGTCAACCCGACCCAGTGCGAGATGCTGACGATGGTCGCAGGCCAGGTGATCGGCAATCATCAGGCGGTGACCGTCGGCGGGCTGCAAGGCCATCTCGAACTCAATGTGTTCAAGCCGCTGATCGGCGCCAATGTCCTGCGTTCGATCGAATTGCTCGCCATCGGCATGGCGGGCTTCACCGAACATTGCGTGCTCGGCCTCGAGCCCAATCGCACCCGCATCGACGAACTGATGAAGCGCTCGCTGATGCTCGTCACCGCGCTCGCCCCCGAAATCGGCTATGACAAGGCGGCGAAGATCGCGAAACATGCGCATGAGTCGGGCAGCACGCTGAAGGAGGCCGCGCTCGACCTCGGCTATGTCGATAGCGCGACCTTCGACCGGCTGGTTGATCCGCGCACGATGCTGGGGCCGGAACCCTGAGGCCGGTTCGCACATTATGAGGGGGTAAGGAGAGATGAGCATGATCGGTCGGATCGTTGGCGGCGTCCTCGGCGGCGCAATCGGACAGAAAAAGGGCAATCACCCCATCGCGGGCACGGTGATCGGCGCGGCGACGCTGTTCGCGGCACGCCGACTGATCCCGCAACGCTATGCCGTGCTCGCGGCGACGGTGGCGGCGGGCTATCTCACCAAGAAATGGGCCGAACGCGCACAGGCGCGCCGGACGGCGGAAGAGGCGCATACGGCAGACCGCGCATTGATCGATGCAGGCGTAGTCGACACCTATGCCGGAACCGCCAATGTTCCACCCGATGGCCAGACGATGGGCGATGCCCTGCCCCCTGCAATTCCGGTCGAGGGCAACGGGCGCAGCGCAGCCATTCATTGACAGGAAACCGGAAGCTCGGAAGCCCTCGATCATGGTCGTAAAACGGGTGGTAGCCAATATCGCGGCGAAAGACGTCAGCGCAGCGAAGCATTTTTACGGCGATATTCTGGGCATGGACATCGTCATGGATCATGGCTGGATCGTCACCTTTGCAGGCACAGGCAATCAAAGTCCCCAGATCAGTTTCGCCAGCGAGGGCGGATCGGGTACGCCTGTTCCCGACCTTTCGATCGAAGTGGACGACCTCTCCCATATCCACAGACGCGTGGTCGATGCCGGCCTCATGATCGAATACGGCCCTGCGACAGAGTCTTGGGGCGTGGAGCGCTTCTTCGTCCGCGATCCCTTTGGACGTCTGCTGAACATCCTGTCGCACCGGTAAAGCGATCGACGTTTCATCCGCCCGCCTGCCATTCCTTGATCGCCTCGACGGGCGAGACCAGCATCAGCACATTGAGCGTCAGATTGTCGCGGATCGCCCACAGCGTGAACAATTCGAACGCGATCGCTATCGCGACCGTCGCCCACCAGCGCATCCGGCTCGCGGCAAGAAACCCGAGCATCATGAAGACAGCATCGCTCACTGAATTGAGGATCGAATCGCCCGCATAACCATAGGCCATCGTCACTTCGCGATAGCGGTTGATGATGATCGGCGAATTTTCCAGGATTTCCCACGCCGCCTCGATCCCGATGGCCAGCGCCAGCGCGATCCACAGCGGCTGACGCGGCAGAAACCAACGCGACAGGCCGTAAAAGATGAAGCCGTGGATGATGTGGCTGAAACTATACCAGTCCGAGATTTGCTGGCTGTTCTGGTTCGACTGAACGACGCCGTGCCACAGGCTGACGGTGCCGCACGGGCAGATGGGCGGGCGCCCCATGCCAAAGAGGATCGCGGTAAAAATCGCCAGCAGCGCCGCCGTGACCAGCCAGCCGTTCCGCGAAATTCCTGCCATGCCCCATCCCCTTCGCGCTTGACCGCTGGCGCAGCTTTCGCGAATAGCCCCCATGGCTGAAAGCGTCCACCTGAACCGCCGCGGCGTGTTGTTCGTCCTCTCCTCGCCCTCGGGTGCGGGAAAGACCACTATTTCGAGAATGATGCTCGAAACCGACGATCATATCGCGCTCTCGATCTCCGCGACCACGCGCCCGCCGCGTCCGGGCGAAATTGACGGGGTTCATTATCATTTCGTCGACACCGACACCTTCAAGAAGATGGCGGCCGACGGCGAATTCCTCGAATGGGCGCACGTCTTCGGCCATCGCTATGGCACGCCGCGGCACCATGTCGAAGAACTGCTAGCCGCGGGCAAGGACGTCTTGTTCGACATCGACTGGCAGGGCGCACAGCAGCTCTATCAGGAAGCCGGCCCCGATGTGGTGCGCGTCTTCGTCCTGCCGCCGACGATGGAAGAACTCGAACGCCGTCTGCGCAGCCGCAACACCGACAGCGACGAAGTGATCACCGCGCGCATGGAACGCGCCGCGAACGAGATCAGCCACTGGGACGGCTATGATTATGTGCTGATCAACGACGAGGTCGAAAGCTGCTACGGCGAAGTTCAGGCGATCCTGCGCGCCGAACGGCTCAAGCGCCGCCGCCAGATCGGGCTTATTGGCTTTGCACGCGACCTGATCCGCTCGGTCCCCGACGCCGACAAGAAACTCTAAACCGGTTTAACAAGGTTTGCTTCGAGCTCCGTGACCATGTCGGTGCGTAGCGGCTTGGCCTGACCGTCGGTCCGGCACACGACCACCGTGTCGCAGCTCGCGATCGGGTGGCCGTTCTGGAACATCGCCTGGACGATCGTCCAGCTCGAATTGCCGATCCGGCCGATGCCGGTCGCGATCTCGACCGGGTCGGGGAAATTGCCTTCGGCGAGATAGTTGATCTCGACCGCCGCAACCATCGTGCGCTCACCCGCCGGCCGTTCGGTCAGCGGGCGAACCTGCCGGTTGAGCAGCACACGGCCGCTTTCGAACAGCGCGGCAAAGGCCACATTGTTGAGGTGGCCGTTGATATCCATGTCCTGAAACCGCGTCTGAAACTCGGCGCAGACGGGGTAGCTGGCGGCATCGAGCCGCCAGCTTTCCGGTTTTGCCATATCAGCGCGGCGCCATGCGGATGCCGCCGTCGAGACGGACGTCTTCGCCGTTGAAATAGCCGTTTTCGATCATGCACAGCGCAAGATTGGCATATTCGGCGGGGTTGCCCAGACGCTTCGGGTTGAGCACCGAGGCGCCCAGCGCATCGCGCACCGGCTGCGGCGCGCCGGCGAGCAGCGGGGTATCGAAGATGCCCGGCAGGATCGTGTTGACGCGGATATTCTCGTTGCCGAGATCGCGCGCGATCGGCAGGGTCATGCCGACGACGCCACCCTTCGATGCCGAATAGGCCGCCTGACCGATCTGGCCGTCCTCGGCCGCGACCGATGCGGTATTGACGATCGCGCCGCGCTCGCCGTCTTCCATCGTGTCGAGCGTCATCATGCCCGCCGCCGACTTGGCGATGCAGCGGAAGGTGCCGACGAGGTTGATCTGGATCAGCCAGTTGAACGCATCGAGCGGGAAATGCTTGATGCTGCCGTCTTCCTTGCTGCGGCTCGCGGTCTTGATCGCATTGCCGGTGCCGGCGCAATTGACGAGGATGCGTTCCTGACCATGCGCTTCGCGCGCCTTGGCGAAACCGGCATCGACGCTCGCGTCGTCGGTGACATTCACTTCGCAGAAAATGCCGCCGATTTCGGCCGCGAGCGCGAGGCCCTTTTCTTCCTGAAGGTCAAAGATCGCGACCTTGACGCCCTTGGCAGCGAGTGCGCGCGCGGTAGCGGCACCAAGGCCCGAGGCGCCGCCGGTGACGACGGCGGATACGGTGGAATCGAGTTTCATTGAGGTTTCTCCTTGAAGCCCTCCCCTTCAGGGGAGGTTTTGGGTGGGGCATGTGAATGGGACGAGGATCACGAACAGGCCCTCCCCCGGCCCCTCCCGCGTGCGGGAGGGGAGATGGTTTTACAGGCGTTCGATGATCGTGACGTTGGCCTGACCGCCGCCTTCGCACATCGTCTGGAGGCCATATTTGCCGCCGGTCGCATCGAGCACGCCGAGCAAGGTCGCCATCAGCTTGGTGCCGCTGGCGCCGAGCGGGTGGCCGAGCGCGATCGCGCCGCCGTGCTGGTTGAGCCGCGCGTGGTCGGCGCCCAGATATTTGAGCCATGCAAGCGGCACCGGGGCGAACGCCTCGTTGACCTCATAGGCGTCGATGTCCCCGATCTTCATGCCCGCGCGCTTCAGCGCCTTTTCGGTCGCGAACAACGGTTCTTCGAGCATGATCACCGGATCACCCGCGGTCACCGACACATGGTGGATGCGCGCGCGCGGGGTCAGGCCATGGTCTTTCAGCGCCTGTTCCGAACAGATCAGCACCGCCGATGCGCCGTCGCAAATCTGGCTCGCCGAAGCCGCGGTGATCGAGCCGCCTTCCTGGAGCAGCTTGACCCCGGCAATGCCTTCGAGCGTCGCGTCGAAACGGATGCCTTCGTCGACGAGATGGATTTGCTTACCCTCGGGGGTTTCGATTTCGACCCCGATGATTTCGCGCTGGAAACGCCCGGCTTCGCTCGCGGCCTTGGCGCGGCGGTGGCTTTCATACGCATAGGCGTCGAGGTCGTCCTTGGTGAAGCCATGCTTCTGGACGATCATTTCGGCGCCCATAAACTGGCTGAACATGATGCCGGGGTATTTTTCCTCAAGCCGGGGCGATTTATAATTGCCCATGCCTTCCTTCATATAGAGCATCGCGGTCGAGCCCATCGGAACGCGCGACATGCTTTCGATTCCGCTGGCGAGGACCATGTCCTGCGTTCCCGACAAAATGCCCTGCGCCGCAAACTGCATCGCCTGCTGCGACGATCCGCACTGGCGGTCGATGGTTACCGAGGGGATCGAGTCGGGCAGCTTCGAGGCGAGCACGGCGTTGCGGCCGAGGTCCATCGTCTGTTCGCCGCCCTGCGACACGCAGCCGGTGATGACGTCTTCGATCGCCGACGTGTCGAAATCATTGCGGTCGGCGATCGCATCGAACACCGCGGCGCCGAGGTCGACGGGGTGGATGCCGGAAAGCTTGCCGCCGCGCTTGCCGCCAGCGGTACGAACGGCGTCTACGATATAGGCTTCGGCCATGGGAATATTCCTTTCAATCCAAATCCTCTCTCCCATTGGGAGAGGGTTGCGAAGACTTGGCGGCTTGTCCGCCTAGTCGAAGCTGGGTGAGGGGCGCAGCGTTGCGTTATGCCCGCAAGGTAAGAACCCCTCACAAGACTTGGCAGGCGGCGAGCCGCCCAGCCAAGTCTATCTCTCCCGCAAGGGGAGAGAGATTCGGTCAGAGCTTCCGTCCGATCAGTTCCTTCATAATCTCGTTCGTGCCGCCAAAGATGCGCGTCACGCGTGCTGCGCGCCACGCGCGGGCGATCGGATATTCATTCATATAGCCCGCACCGCCGTGGAGCTGGAGGCACTTGTCCATCACTTCCCACTGAAGCTCGGTGTGCCACAGCTTCGCCCCGGCGCCCTCTTCAGGGGTCAGTTCCTTCTTCAGGTGACGCGCCAGCGCCCAGTCGAGGTGCGCCCAGCCAACCTGCAGCTTGGTCTTGAGGTCCGCGAGCACGAAGCGCGTGTTCTGGAAGTCCAGAATCGGCTTGCCGAATGCCTTGCGGTCGCGGGTGAATTCGACGGTGTCGTCGAACGCGCGCTGCGCCGACGCCTGCGCCGACACCGCGATCGACAGGCGCTCCTGCGGCAGTTCGCTCATCAGATAGATAAAGCCCTGCCCCTCTTCGCCAAGGCAGTTGGTGATCGGCACGCGCACATCGTTGAAGAACATTTCCGACGTATCGGCTTCGTCCTGCCCGATCTTGTCGAGGTTGCGGCCACGCTCATAACCTTCGCGATCAGCCTCGACGAGGACGATCGACACGCCCTTCCACGCCGGCTGCACGTCGGTGTCGGTCTTGACGCAGACGAGGATCAGGTCGGCGTTCTGGCCGTTGGTAATGTATGTTTTCGACCCGTTGATGACATAATGATTGCCATCCTTCTTCGCGGTCGTGCGCATGCCCTGAAGATCGCTGCCGGTGCCCGGTTCGGTCATCGCAATCGCGGTGATCACCTCGCCCGACACCATCTTGGGCAGCCAATGCTTCTTCTGCTCTTCGCTGCCATATTTCACGATATAGCTGGTGACGATGTCCGACTGGAGCGAGAAGCCCGTCGTCGCGCGGCCATAATAGGCGCTCTCTTCGTCGACGATCGCGTTATAGCCGAAGTCGAGACCCAGTCCGCCATAAGCCTCGGGCACGGTCGGGCAGAGCATGCCCAGCTCGCCGGCCTTGGGCCAGATGTCCTTGGGGACGATGCCGTCTTCGGCCCATTTCGCGGCGTTGGGGGCGATTTCCTTTTCGAGGAACTGCCGCACCGTAGCGCGGAAGGCTTCATGGTCCTCGCCATAGGCGGTTCGCGACAGCTTATCGAGCGACATGGTCTTTCCTCTTCTCCAAGGCGGCCGGACGACATCGGGGAGCCGGAACGCGCCAATGGCCGCGCGCCCAAGGCACGGCCTTCACTCCACACCTGACCTTACGTTTACGTGCACGTCAAGTAGAAAGCCGCTACGGCATGAAACTTCTTTGCCTGCCCCTGTCACGTGACGAATAGGTTTGCGGTCATTGTCAAACGCTGGGCAGCACCGACGGGCCACGCTAGGACCATATCATGGTCAACCTCCTCCTCGACGCCGGCGCGCAGCTTGGCGAATCGCCGCGCTGGAACCCCGCCGACGCACGCCTCTATTGGGTCGATATCGATGCCCACCAGATCCACCGCACCGATCCCGCAACGGGCATCGACGAGGTGATGCAGCTCGACCAGCCGGTCGGCTGCATCGCTCCCCGCGCGAGCGGCGGACTGGTCGCGGCGCTGCGCGATGGCTGCGCACTAATCGACGCGTGGGGAGAGGCCCCTCGCCCCTTCGGCCCGGCCATTCTCGCCGACAAGCCCGAGCAGCGTTTCAACGACGGCTGCGTCGACGCCACCGGACGGCTGTGGATCGGCAGCCTGACGAGCGACAAGGCGAACCCCGCCGCGACCCTCTATCGCCTCGATCCCGATGGATCGCTTACCTGGATCTTCAGCGGCCTCACCACCAGCAATGGCGCGGCGTTCAGTCCCGACGGGCGGACCTTCTATCACGCCGACACCCCGACGCACCGCATCGACGCTTATGACGTCGATCCCGTGACCGGCGCACTCGGCGCCGCGCGCGTGCTGCACCAGTTCGAGATCGGCCATGGCCGCCCCGACGGCGGCGCGGTCGATGCCGAGGGCTGCTACTGGTCGGCGCTGTGGGACGGCTGGCGCGTCGTACGCCTTTCGCCCTCCGGCGAACTGCTCCGGACGATCGAATTGCCCGTTCAGCGCCCGACGATGATCGCGTTCGGCGGTGATGACCTGAAAACCGCCTTTGTCACCAGCGCGGGCAAGAATCTGACCGACGAGGAGCGCGCACGCCAGCCGCACGCCGGCGGCGTCTTCTCCTTCCGCGTCGATGTTCCGGGCCTCATCGCCCCCGGATTCGCCGGATAACGGCCCGCCGCCTTGCACTTCGGCGCGATGTCGGGTTAAAGCCCGCGCCGATATGGTTTCGATCGAAACCTGTTCTTCCATGGAGAAACATTGATGCCGCGCCAGGCGCCCCCCCTTGTCCGCCGCTCGTCCACCCGCCCTTTGGCGATATTGCTTGCATCCACTGCGATGCTCATGGGTTATAGCCAGATGACCGTCACCGCTGCCGAATCCGCCGCCGCCAAGCCGGCCACCGCCACCGCGCCCGCAGGCGAAAACCCTATGCTCGCACCATGGACCGGCCCCTATGAGGGGGTGCCGCCGTGGGACAAGCTCGACCCCGAACTCTTCCCCGCCGCCTTCCCCAAGGCGATGGCCGAGGTGAAGGCCGAAGTGCAGGCAGTGATCGACAACCCCGCCGCCCCGACCTTTGAAAACACCCATGTCCCGATGATGCTCGCAGGCGACACGATGGACCGCCTCTCGGCGCTGTGGGGCGTCCAGACGTCGAACAAGTCGAACGACCGGGTCGAGGATATCGACGCCGAATGGAGCCCCAAGCTCACGACATTTTATACCGAACTGTTCCTCGAGCCCAAGCTCTTCGCCCGTTACAAGGCGGTGTATGACAAGCGCCTGACCAGCGGCCTCAACGCCCAGCAAATCCGCATCGTCGAGCGCAGCTATGAAGAGATGGTGCGCGACGGCGCCAATCTGTCCCCCGCCGACAAGGCAAAAATGGTCGAGTTCAACTCCAAACTCGAAAGCCTGTTCTCCAGCTTCTCGTCGAAGCTGCTCGGCGATGAAAAGCTCTACACGCTGGTAACCGACAAGGCGGAACTGGGCGGGCTCGACGCCGGCTTCATCGCCTCGCTCGCCTCCGCCGCCGAAGCCGCGGGCAAGCCCGGCCAATATGCGATCAAGAACACCCGCTCGTCGGCGCAGCCGGTGCTGCAAAACGCCACCAACCGTGCGCTGCGCGAAAAAGTCTGGCGCGCTTTCATCGGCCGCGGCGACAATGGCGACGCCAACGACACCAATGCGACGATCGCTGAAATATTGAAGCTGCGCCAGCAGCGCGCCGAACTGCTCGGTTTCGCGACCCACGCGCATTACCGCATGGCCGACACGATGGCGAAGACCCCCGAAAAGGCGATGGACCTGATGATGAAGGTCTGGCCGGGCGCCGTCGCGCGCGCCAGGGAAGAGGTCGCCGACATGCAGGCGATCGCCGATCAGGAAGCCAAGGCCGGCAAGGGTCCTAAAATCACGATCGAACCCTGGGACTATCGCTATTATTCGGAAAAGGTCCGCAAGGCGAAATACGACCTCGATGAAAGCGAAGTGAAGCCGTATCTTCAGCTCGACAAGCTGGTCGACGGCATGTTCTGGGCCGCGGGTCAACTCTACGATCTGGGCTTCCGGGAAAACACCGGCACCATCCCGGTGTTCGATCCGAAGGTGCGGACGTTCGAGGTCTATAACCTCAAGACCAACGAGAATGTCGGGGTCTTTTACCTCGACAATTTCGCCCGCGACGGAAAGCGCTCGGGCGCATGGATGACCACGTATCGCGCGCAGCAGACGCTGGGCGGCGAACGCAACGTTCTCGCCTCGAACAACAATAATTTCACCGAAGCGGCGAAGGGCGAACCGACGCTGATCAGCATCGACGATGCGACGACGCTGTTCCACGAATTCGGCCACGGCATCCATTATCTGCTGCAGCAGGTCTATTATCCGGCGCTCGCCGGGGTGCCGCGCGATTTCGTCGAATTCCCGAGTCAGGTGAACGAAAACTGGCTGATGACGCCCGAAGTGCTGTCGAAATATGCGACGCACTACAAGACGGGCGCACCGATGCCGCAGGCGCTGGTCGACAAGATCCTCGCGTCGCGCAAGTTCAACCAGGGCTTCGGAACGGTCGAATATCTGTCGAGCGCGATCGTCGACATGAAGATGCACGACCGCAAGACGCCGCCGACCGACATCGACAAGTTCGAGCGCGACACGCTGGCGGAAATCGGGATGCCGAAGGAAATCGTCATGCGGCATCGCCTGCCGCAGTTCGGCCACCTCTTCTCGAGCGACGCCTATTCGGCGGGCTATTACAGCTACCTCTGGTCCGAAACGATGGACGCCGACACCTGGGCGGCCTTCACCGAAGCGGGCGGCCCGTGGGATCGCACCGTCGCCGACAAGTTCCGCACCATCCTGTTGATGACCGGCAACGAGACCGACCGCGCCGAAGCGTACCGCGCCTTCCGCGGCCGCGACCCCGACGTGAAGGCGCTGCTGCGGAAGCGCGGCTTCCCGACCGGCGAATAAGTCGAACACAGCAAAGGCAAAGGGGGCGATTTCGCCCCCTTTGTTTGGGGGGATGCGAAGTCAGCCCCACTTGTTGCCTCGGGCTTGATCCGAGGGCCATGCTACCGACAGAAGCCGTTCCCCGGCGAAAGCCGGGGTCCAGAGCGCCACCAAACGACGCCTGTTGTACTACGCGCTGGGCCCCGGCTTTCGCCGGGGAACGGGAACGGCGCTCAAAGACCGATTGCCGTCACCCAGTGAGCAATGTAACAACATCTCATGAAAGCCGCTCGGATCATAGTCTTGGCATCATGCGCCCTCCTTCTTTCATGCAGCGAAGCCCAGCCATCCAAAGCTGCTCACTGGCGGGTTTCGGTCGGTGGAAGCCCGTCTTGCCTCGCTAAACTGACGCAGAAAATGGGCGATGCGCGAATAGGCGTTGCGCGGTTTCCTCAATGGAATGGCAGCAACGGAGTGATGGAATTTGGCCCAGTTCCAAAGGCAGAAGTTGAGAATCTGTTCATGATCGTCCGAACTTCCGGATGCGGAAAATTGAGAGGTAAGCGCCTAAGCTGTTCGAGCGACTACTCCGATCTACGCGTCTGCTAACCACCCCAAAACCGTCATCCGCGCCAGTTCGCCCGAATCCGGTTGACCGTCGCCAAATCCGATATAAATATGATATCATAATTATATCGGAGGGTATGATGAGCGATTCCAATGCAACGGCTGGCCTGAACCCGACGCGCGAAATTCGTGCCGCCACCGCGAGCGGCTATGTCATGCTGCTCATCTGGCTGACCTTGCTGGCCCTTGCCGTGTGGTGCGGTATCCAGCTGGCAAACGACAATGCCTCGCCGACGATACTCGCCATGCTCGCGGCCAGTGCCGTCGCCGGGACGTTGATCCTGTGCGGATTTTACCTGATCAATCCCAATGAAGCTGCCGCGATCCAGTTGTTCGGCGCCTATAAGGGCACCGATCGCGAAAACGGGCTGCGCTGGGTGCTGCCCTGGCTGACGCGGCACAAGATCGCGGTGCGCGCAAACAATGTGATTTCGGACAAGATCAAGGTCAACGACCTGCGCGGCAACCCCATCGAAATGGCGGCGCAGGTCGTCTGGCGGGTCACCGACACCGCGCAGGCGCTGTTCGACGTCGACGATTATAAGGGATTCGTCATGGCGCAGATCGAAGCCGCGGTGCGCTCCATCGGCTCGCGCTATCCCTATGACGACATCGAGCATCAGGAGGTCACGCTGCGCGGCAACCATGACGAGGTCGGGGTCGAGCTGCGCAAGGCGCTGATCGAACGGCTGAGCGTCGCGGGGATCACCGTCGACGAATGCGGGCTGACCCATCTGGCCTATGCGCAGGAAATCGCCGGGGCGATGCTGCGCCGCCAACAGGCCGAAGCCGTGATCGCAGCGCGCAAGAAACTGGTCGAGGGTGCGGTGACGATGGTCGAAATGGCGCTGACCCAATTGTCCGAAAAAGGCGTCGTCGACCTCGACGACGAACGGAAGGCGGCAATGGTATCGAACCTGATGGTCGTGCTGTGCGGCGAACGCGACACCCAACCCGTCGTCAACGCCGGCTCACTTTATTAACGCGACCACCATGTCTGCGTCCGCCAGGAAAGCCTTTGCCCTTCGCCTCGATCCCGCGCTCTATGCGGCGATCGAGCGGATGGCGGCGGCCGAACTGCGCAGCACCAATGCCGAGATCGAGGTGTTGCTGCGCGAGGCACTGACGCGGCGCGGTGTAAGCCTCAAACCGCCAGCCCCCGCCAAACGCGGGCGCCCATCCAAAAAGGAAGGCTGATCATGCTGCACCTGTTCACGCAAAAGGGCCCCTGGTTCCGCGCCAAGCGCCATGGCTATGGCACCGGCCTGCCGATCGCCTGGCAAGGCTGGCTGGTCCTCGCGCTTCATATCGCGATGATCGCCGGACTGACGGTGCTGCTGCAAGACCGTCCGATCACGATGGCGATCGCGGTCGTGCTCGCAGGACTGGCCCCAATGCCTCTCTACCGCGCCAGGACCGAAGGCGGTTGGCGCTGGCGCTAGATCGCCGACTGGCGCCCAAATCAGGCCAATTATCGCTGGCATGCGCTGCCCCGCTTGCCCCCCACCGGCTTGATGGTTAAGGCCGATTCCATGACCGCCCATCCCACCCCTGTCCGCATCGCCCCGTCCATCCTCAGCGCCGACTTCGCACGGCTGGGAGAGGAAGTGCGCGCGATCGAAACAGCGGGCGCCGACTGGGTCCATATCGACGTCATGGACGGCCATTATGTCCCCAATCTGACGATCGGCCCGGCGGTGGTGAAGGCGCTGCGCCCGCACTCGACCTTGCCCTTCGACGTCCATCTGATGATCAGCCCGGTCGATCATTTCCTCGACGCCTTTGCCGCGGCGGGCGCCGATATCATCACCGTCCATCCCGAGGCGGGTCCCCACATCCACCGCACCGTCCAGCACATCAAGTCGCTGGGCAAGCAGGCCGGCGTGTCGCTGAACCCCGCGACCCCGGCGAAGATGCTCGACTATCTGATCGACGATATCGACTTGGTGCTGATCATGAGCGTCAATCCCGGTTTCGGCGGCCAGAGCTTCATCTCGAGCCAGCTTCGCAAGATCGAGGCGGTCCGCAAGATGATCGACAAGACCGGCCGCGACATCAGGCTGGAGGTCGATGGCGGTATCGACGCCGCGACGGCGCCGCTGGCGATCGCCGCGGGCGCCGACGTGCTGGTCGCGGGCACCGCGACCTTCAGGGGCGGCCCTGACGCTTACGCCGATAATATCCGGCGGCTGCGCGGCGCCTGAGGATGGTAAAACCGGTGACGGCCCCAACCGATAATGATCCGGGTACCGCCGCTGCCGACGTCCTCGATGACACGATCGAGCCCGGCAAGCGCCTGATCCGCCTGCCCGCCGACACAGGCCTGACGCTCGGCGACCGTATCGCCAACCATATCACCCGGCTGACCTGGCGCACACCGCTCCACGCGCTGCGCCTGAAGGGGCGTTTCCCGCTCAAGCTGCTCGGCGTGCCGGTCGACCCGGTTCCGGGCGACGCGCGCGCGGGCACCGCGATTCGCGCCGGCCACTTCCTGCATCGCGGGCTGAAGCTCTCGCTCGGCGAACTCGATTTCGCCGCGCTCGATGTGCCACCAGCCTTTGCCGATTATCTCCACAGCTTTGCCTGGCTGCGCGACCTCGCCGCCACCGGCACGCGCACCGATGGCGTGCCGATCGCCGAAGCCGTCGTTCGCCACTGGCTGGCGACGCATGGAGAAACGGTCGGCGAACCCGCGTGGAAGGCCGACAACACCGCTTGGCGCATCCTGTTCTGGGCAGCGCACGCGCCGCTGATCCTGTCGTCGAGCGACCTCATCTATCGTTCGGCGGTGCTCAATCAGCTCGCCCGCGCGGCGCGCCACCTCGATCGCGTCGCCGACAAGACTCGCCCCGGCACCGGCCAGATGGTCGCGTGGGTCGGGATCGTCGCCGCTTCGCTGCTGATGCCCGGGGGCGAACCGCGCCAGATCTTCGGCGAAGCCGGCCTTCGCAAAGTGCTCGAGACCAGTTTCTACGCCGACGGCGGCAATATCTCGCGTTCGCCGCAGGCCCAGCTCGACGCGATCATGGCGCTGTCGATGCTTGCACAAGTCTATGACATGCGCCGCATGGAAGTCCCGCCCTTCGTCCAGGAAGTGCTCGCACGCGCGGTCCCTGCGCTGCTCGGCCTCGTTCACAGCGACGGCGGCATGGGCAACTGGCAGGGCAGCGGCGCGACCGCCGCGGCCGACATCCAGGCGATCGTCCGCGCCAGCGGCATCCGCACCCGCCCGCTCAAACAGGCGCGCGACTGGGGCTATCAACGGCTCGTCGCGGGCAAGGTCGTGCTGCTCGCCGACGCCGCCCCGCCGCCGATCGCCCGCGTGACCGAGGCGGGCTGCGCCTCGACCCTCGCCTTCGAACTCAGCGATGGAGACGAACGCATCGTCGTCAATTGCGGGGGCGCCGCGCTGACCGGCGCGACGATCCCCACCGACCTTGCGCGCGGCCTGCGCACCACAGCGGCGCATTCGACGCTTATCCTCGCCGACACCAATTCAACGGCAATCCTTCCCAATGGTTCGCTCGGCAAGGGCGTGACCGAGGTCGAGCTCGACCGCCGCGAAACGCCGCAGGGCAGCCGGCTCGAGATGAGCCACGACGGCTATGCCCGCCGCCACGGTCTGATCCACCGCCGCCTGCTGATCCTGTCACCCAATGGGCGCGAATTGCGCGGCGAGGATTTGCTGCTCCCCGCCCCGCGCAGTCGCCGCAAGGGCGACAAGGGCTTTGCGCTGCGCTTTCACCTTGGCCCCAATATGTCGGCCAGCCTGACCGCCGACCGGCTCGGCGCACTGCTCCGCATCAACGGCGGCCCGCTATGGCAATTCCGCACGTCCGAAGGCGTGCTGGATGTCGAGGACAGCCTGTGGGTCGACGGCAACGGTCGCCCGCATCCGACTGAGCAATTGGTTGTCACCAGCATTGCTCCGGCGGGCGGCGCCAGCGTCGGCTGGATTTTCAAGCATATCGGCTGACGGCGGCGGGCCAGGGACTGCCCGCCGCCGCACAGCGTCAGAAGGCGTAGCGCGCCATCAGTTGAAAGACCGGACCGGCCTTTTCGGATTCGAGTTCATATTCGTCGAAATCACGCGCGTTCTGTTCGCCGATCGTGTTGAACTTGTTGAAAACCTCGCGTTTCGCACCGTTCAGCAGGTTCGACCCCACCGCGCGGATCGTGAAACTCTTGCCGAAACGCTTTTCAACGAAGATTTCAAGGTCGGCGCCATAGGTGGTGAAAACTTCTTCGCCGACGGTCCGGTCGAACGCTCCGCCCTGCTTGCGATAGGTCGCACCGAAGGCTGCGCCGACCGACGGGATGTCCTGAATCACGCCAAAATTGTAGACATACTTGCTCTGTCCATTGAAGCGACGCTTGCCGAACTCGTCGACGATCTTGCTGTCGAGCCACGACACGTTGCCGAAGACGCCAGTGTCGGGCAGACCGACGAAGCCGAGGTCGGTCGACAGGTCGAATTCGACACCCCACACCTTGCCGTCGCCGATATTCTGCGGCTGGTAGACGAACGTTCCGGCGCCTTCCGATCCTTGCTCGCCCGTATTGGTGAGCTCGATCAGATCGTTCACCTTGCGGTAAAAGACGTTGATGCCGGCAATGCCCGAGCGACCGAGGCGCTGTTCATAACCGACATCGAAACCCCATGATGTTTCGGGGTCGAGCAGCGGGTTGCCGAGCAGATCATTGTCGCCAAGCTCGGCATCGAGCGTCGCGGGCGAGAGGAAATTAAACTCCGGCCGGCGGCTGGTGCGGGCAGCCGATGCAGTGACGCGACCGCGCGCGCCGACGTCGATCTTCACCGATGCCGAGGGAAGCAGCTTCTTGTAGTCATTGTCGATACGCGTCGCGGGCGGCGTCAGGTCGTTGATGGTCAGATCGGTCGTCTCATAGCGTACGCCCGCTTCCCACTTCACGCCGGGCATGTCACCCTCGATCAGCACAAAGCCGTCGAGACGCTTTTCCTCGATCGTGTTGATGCCGCCGACAGCCGGAACAAAAACACCGAAGGGGCGCACGAACTCGGTCGGGTTGCGCACGAACTGGTCATAGCCCTGACGATTGGCAGCGGTCAGATTGTAGCGATCGCGCGGCGCCTCGGTGATCGAGGTCGAGCGATCCTTGTCCTGCCACAGCCCCCCGAACAGCAGCTTGGTGTTCTCGCCAAGTTCGAACTCATGCTCCAGCCGCACCGAAAATTCCTTGTCGGTGATGCCGGTGCGCGTCTGGTCGCCGGTAAAGCGCGGCAGCGCGCGATCGAATTCGACTTCATATTCGGTTTCGAACCGGTCTTCGTCGAACCAAGCGTAGCCGACCTTCAGGCTCGTCTCGCCCAGCGACCAGCGGTGTGCGAGTTTGCCGTTGACGCTGTAATTATCCTGATTGATCTTTGCGACATTGGCGTTGTCGACGGTCAGATTGCCCGGCGGCGTGGCGCGGATCGGCCCGTTGATGTTGGTCGGGTGATTATATTCGAAGCTACGCTCGTTTTCGGTGCGATCAGTATGAACGTAAAATCCATTGACCGAGAAATCGGTCGTATCGCCCTTGATGTCATAGGTCGCGTTGAAGGAATAATCCTTGCCGTCGCGCGTATCAGTCTGATCCTCGCGGTTCTCGAAATCGTCGGTCGCAAAATCCGGGTTGTTTTCCGGCGAATCGCTGTAACGCAACGACGATTTTTTCTTCGGATTATGGCGTCCCTGGAAATTCCCCCCGATCAGGAAGCGCCCCGGCCCGAGTGCGCCGCCGAACACGCCGCCGACGCTCGGCTCGAATTCCTTGTCGTCATAGTAGAGGCCACCCGCGCGGAGATAGCCACCGTCGAGCGCATAGCCATCGCGCAGACGGATATTGATCGTGCCCGCGACCGCGTCGCCGGTGCGCCGCGCGGAGGAGGAGCGGACGATTTCGACGCGCTCGATCAGTTCGGCGGGAATGCGGTCGAGAAAGAAGCTGCGATCGGCATTTGAACCCGGCACCTTTTCACCGTTAATCAATATCTGCGTATAGCCCGGTGGCAGACCGCGCAGCCGGGCGCCGTCGCTTTCGATGACGTCCGACAGAAAGGTCACCGACGGCACGCGCTTCAGCGCGTCGCCAGCCGTCAAAGGCTCGAAGCGCTGGAAAAATTCGCTGTCGTAGCTGACGACGGGTTCGGCCTCATTCTCGCTGCGGTTGCGATAGCCGATGCTGCCAAGGACGACGATGTCGCGTGAGGTGGTGATGCTGCCATCCTCATTCTGGATCGGCGCTTCCTGTGCGGCGGCCGGGACGGCGGCAAGCGCGGTGGCAAGCGCGAGTGCGGCAGCGGAATGCAGGCTGAAAGTTCGAATCATGTTGGTCAGACCCCCTTTTGTGGTTGCCGGGCGTCTAGGCGGGGCGTGTGACAGTTTGCGACGAGCCGCGTGACAATTGAATGACAGTTAAGTTACGGAAATATTGTGGTATTGACGCCGCATCGCTTTGCTGGGACGGGGCGCGCCAGCTGCGCGTTCGCGCCGCCGGAACAGGGGAAATCATCATGGCCGCCATCCGCAAATGGAAGCTGCTGACGTCATTCGCTTTTGCATCTGCCTTGGCAGGATGCGCCGGACAGGCCGAGCCGGTAATCCACGGCCTGCCCCCGGCACCCGTCACAGCGAGCGGCGAAACAGCTCCTGTCGGAACCGGCCAGGCCGACGCAGCCGACGATCCGGCGATCTGGATCGACCCCGCCGATCCAAGCCGCGCGCTGGTCATCGCGACCGACAAGAAGGCGGGTCTCCATGTCTATGACCTCGCGGGCAAGGATCTGGCGTTCATCAAGGCCGGGCTGGTCAACAATGTCGATGTGATGGGCGACATCATCGTCGCCAGCGACCGCAACGATGGCGTGAACGCCCATCTCGCGGTCTTCCGTCTCGACGGCGCCAGGCCTGCGCTGACCGCGATCGGCCGCGCCCCCGCGGGTGCGGGCGAAGCCTATGGCCTCTGCCTCGCCCAGACCGCGCCCGGCGCGCCGCTCACCGCCGCGCTGATCGTCAAGGACGGCACGGTACGCGTCGGCACGCTGACCGTCGCCAACGGCGCGGCGCCCGCCTTTGCGGTGCAGTGGGAGCACAAGATTCCGACCCAGTCCGAAGGCTGTGTCTTCGATGGCGACACGCTGTACGTCGGCGAGGAAGATGCCGGCATCTGGCAATTGAAGCCCAACGGTGCCGGCGCCACCGCGCGTCTGGTCGCGCCGGTCGACAACCAGCGCCTCGTCGCCGATGTCGAGGGTCTCGCGACGATCGACCACAAGGGTCAGCGTTACCTGATCGCCTCGAGCCAGGGCGACAATGCGTTCGCGGTCTTCCGCCTGCCCGGCGTAGACTATGTCGGGCGCTTCGCGGTCGCCGCTGGCGCCTATGGCGCGACGAGCGAGACCGACGGGATTGCCGCGGCGGCGGGCAATTTCGGCGGCGATTATGCCGGCGGGCTGTTCATCGCGCAGGACGGCGACAACGCGCCCAAGGCGCAGAATTTCAAGCTGGTCGGCTGGGACCGGATTGCGGCGGCACTGGGGCTGTAGGCAAACGTCGCCCCCGCGAAGGCGGGGGCCGCATGAAGCCTCGCGCAAGGTTGCCAGCGACCCCCGCCTTCGCGGGGGCGACGGATGGCGGAGTCACCTTGCCCAAAAGCGGCCATGCGCCTAGGGGGACTGCGTCTTTCCACCCCATAAGCAAAGCCCCTTCCCATGACCGATCTCGTCCCCGTCCGCCGCGCGCTTCTGTCCGTCAGCGACAAGGCAGGTCTCACCGACCTCGCCGCAGCGCTCGTCCGCCATGGCGTCGAACTGGTCTCGACCGGCGGCACCGCGAAGGCGCTGCGCGAAGCGGGTCACACCGTCCTCGATGTCGCCGACCTCACCGGCTTTCCCGAGATGATGGACGGCCGCGTCAAGACGCTGCACCCGACTGTCCACGGCGGCATTCTCGCCGTCCGCGACGACGCGGCGCATGTCGCGTCGATGGAAGAACATGGCATCGGCGCGATCGATCTCGTCGTCGTCAATCTCTACCCCTTTGCTGCCACGGTCGCGAAGGGCGCGGCGCGCGACGAGATCATCGAGAATATCGACATCGGCGGTCCCGCGATGGTGCGCTCGTCAGCGAAGAACCACGCTTTCGTGAACATCGTCACCGAGCCCGAGGATTATGCCGCGGTGATCGCTGAGATGGACGCCAATGGCGGCGCGACGACGCTGGAGCTGCGCAAGCGCCTCGCCGCCACTGCCTTTGCCCACACCGCGACCTATGACGGGATGATCGCCAGCTGGTTCGCTTTCGCCGATCAGGGCAAGCTGTTCCCCGACACACTGCCGCTGACCGCAAAGCTGCAAACCGAGCTGCGCTACGGCGAGAATCCGCACCAGAAGGCGGCGCTCTACCTCCCCGCCGGCCCCGCATCGCGCGGCATCGCGCAGGCCGAACAGGTGCAGGGCAAGGAGCTGAGCTACAACAATATCAACGACGCCGACGCGGCGCTCGAGCTGGTCGCCGAATTCCGCGACGCCGGACCGACCTGCGTCATCGTCAAGCACGCCAATCCGTGCGGCGTCGCGAGCGGCGCCACGATCGCCGAAGCCTATGACGCGGCGCTGAAGTGTGACGATGTGTCGGCGTTCGGCGGCATCATCGCGGTCAACCGGCCGCTCGACGGCCCGACGGCGGAAGCGATCAGCGGTATCTTCACCGAAGTCGTCTGCGCCCCCGACGCCGACGCCGATGCGCGCGCGGTCTTCGCGAAGAAGAAGAACCTGCGCCTGCTGCTCACCGGCGAACTGCCCGATCCCTCGCGCGGCGGCCTGATGATGAAGACGATCGCGGGCGGCTGGCTCGCGCAGAGCCGCGACAATGGCCATATCACCCGCGACGACCTGAAAGTCGTCACCGACCGCGCGCCGACCGAGGAAGAGCTGACCGACGCGCTCTTCGCCTGGACGATCGCCAAGCATGTGAAGTCGAATGCGATCGTCTATGCCAAGGGCGGATCGACCGCGGGCATCGGCGCAGGCCAGATGAACCGCCGCGACAGCGCGCGCATCGCCGCGATCAAGGCACGCGAAGCCGCCGAGACGCATGGCTGGGCGGCCCCCCGCACCGTCGGCAGCGCGGTCGCGAGCGACGCCTTCTTCCCCTTCGCCGACGGCCTGCTCGCGGCGGTCGAGGCGGGCGCAACCTGCGTGATTCAGCCGGGCGGCTCGATCCGCGACGATGAGGTGATTGCCGCAGCGAACGAAGCCGGCCTCGCGATGGTGTTCACCGGAATGCGCCACTTCCGCCACTGATAGCTGTTCCCCGGCGAAAGCCGGGGCCCATGCTTTCGGCGCCGCGACGAGCCCCGGCTTTCGCCGGGAAACGATGTCTATTCGTTCGCTGCGGTGTGCAACCAGTCCGCGTGACGCGGCGCCTTTTTCGTCTGACTCCATTCGTCCAGCATCAACGGCGCGACGCGGCGCAGTTCGGCATATTGTTCGGCGGTCCCGATGTCGCACGCCAGCTCGACGCGGTGGCCGTTAGGATCGAAGAAATAGATCGACTTGAAAATGCCATGATGCGTCGGCCCAAGCACGTCGATGCCGTTCGCTTCCAGATGCGCCTTCGCCGCGACGAGCTCGTCGAAACTGCCGACCTTGAACGCCAGATGCTGGACCCATGCCGGGGTGTTCGTATCGCGCCCCATGTCGGGCTGGTTGGGCAGCTCGAAAAACGCCAGAATGTTGCCGTTCCCCGCGTCGAGGAAGACGTGCATGTAAGGATCATATTCGCCGGTCGACGGCACATGATCCTCGGCAAAGGCGGTGGTGTAGGTCATGCCAAGCATGCGCTCGTACCAGTCGACCGTCTCCTTCGCATCGCGGCAACGATAGGCGGCGTGGTGGACGCCGCCCAATTTGATCGGGCTCTTGGTGGGGGATTGGCTGGTCATCTTTCCCAACTCCGTTCGTGCTGAATCTGCCCCGTTCGCCCCGACCCTGTCGATAGGCGAACGGAAGAGAGATTAGGCCTCTTCTTTTACCTCAAGCGCACCGCGGCGAATCTGGTCCATTTCCATCGATTTGAACAGCGCTGTGAAATTGCCTTCGCCGAATCCTTCATCCTTCTTGCGCTGGATGAATTCGAAGAAGACCGGGCCGATCACCGTCTGACCGAAAATCTGGAGGAGCAGACGCGGGTCGCCTTCGGTCGTCGAACCGTCGAGCAGGATACCGCGCGACTGGAGGCCCTCGACCGACTCGCCATGCCCCGGAAGCCGCTCTTCGAGCATCTCGTAATACGTCGCCGGCGGTGCAGGTGCGAAGGGATTGCCAAGCGCTTTAAGCTTGTCCCACGCGGCATAAAGATCGTCGCAGCTGAACGCGATATGCTGGATGCCCTCACCGTTATAGGCGCGCAGATATTCCTCGATCTGACCGCCACCGCCCGCGCCCTCTTCGTTCAGCGGAATGCGGATCTTGCCGTCGGGGGCGGTCATCGCCTTCGAGGTCAGCCCAGTATATTCGCCTTTGATGTCGAAATAGCGGATCTCGCGGAAGCCCGCGATGCGTTCGTAGAAAGACGCCCAATGCGCCATCCGGCCGCCGTAGACATTGTGGGTCAGGTGATCGATCAGCTGCATCCCCGCACCGGCCGGATGGCGGTCGACGCCCTCTTCATAGATGAAGTCGATGTCATAAATGCTCAGATCATCGCCGTAACGGTCGATCAGATAGATGATCGAGCCGCCAATGCCGCGGATCGCGGGCAGGCGCAACTCCATCGGCCCCGGCATCACCTCGACCGGCTCGGCGCCGCGCGCGATAGCCTCTGCATAGGCTTTGGCAGCGTCGCGGACGCGCCAGCCCATGCCGCACGCCGACGGGCCATGTTCGGCGGAGAAATAGGCGGCGGGCGATTTGGGTTGATAATTGGCGATCAGATTGATGCCGCCCTGACGCCACAGCTGGACGTCCTTCGAGCGGTGATGCGCGATCTGGGTGAAGCCCATGGCTTCGAACACCGGTTCGAGAATTCCCTTTTCGGGTGCCGAAAATTCGACGAATTCAAAGCCGTCGAGGCCCAGCGGATTGTCGAAAAGGTCGGCCATCATCATCTTCCCATCTAGTTTCAATTGAAACTAATATGATGGAATGCGTTGGGGGAGTCAATGCGGGAGCGCACGCATCCAATGACAAATGGGATCGTCATTGCGAGCGCCACGAAGCAATCCAGAGCAGACTACGCACTCTGGATTGCTTCGTGGCGCTCGCAATGACCGAAATTGTCCTGCGCCGAAGCCTTTACGCTGCCGCTCCGAACGCCTCGAGTGCCTCGCTCGCCGCAACCCAGCGAGCCTCGGCGGCTTCCTGCGCCGCGACGATCTTGCCGCGCCGCTGCGACAGTTCGCTCATCGTCAGGCCCTTATATTCGTTCGCCGCGCCCTGCGGGTCGAACATCGCGCGATCGATGGCAGACAGCACGACCTCATATTTGGCGAGATCGGCTTCGGCATCCGAAACCTCTTTCTTGACCTTCGCGGCGGCTTCGCGCGCGGCGGCAGCGGCCTTGCGGTCTTCCTTCTTGTCGGCCTTCGACATTTTCTCCTTCGCCGGCCCCTTGCCGAGGATCATGTCGACATAATCGTCCATGCTGCCGTCATATTCGCGCGCAGTGCCATCATCGACGAGCACCAGCCGGTCGGCGGTGAGTTCGAGCATATGGCGATCGTGGCTGACCAGCACCACGGCGCCTTCGAAGCCGTTGAGCGCCTGCACCAGCGCCTCGCGCGCATCGACGTCCAAGTGGTTGGTCGGTTCGTCGAGGATCAGCAGATGCGGCGCCTCGCGGGTGATCAGCGCCAGCGCGAGCCGCGCCTTCTCGCCGCCCGACATTTTGGCGACCTGCGTCGTCGCGCGGTTGCCCGAGAAGCCGAAGCGTCCGAGCTGCGCGCGCACCGCGCCCTGCGGCTTGCCCTCCATCACCCGCGTCATATGCGCGAGCGGAGTGTCGCTGCCGTCGAGTTCCTCGACCTGATACTGGGTGAAATAGCCGACGCGCATCTTGCCCGACGCCGCCATCGCGCCCGCCATCGGCGACAGCTGCGCCGCGAGCAGCCGCGCGAGCGTGGTCTTGCCGTTGCCATTGCGGCCGAGCAGCGCGATCCGGTCGTCGGGATCGATGCGCAGGTTGAGCCGCTGGAGCACCGGCTTGTCGGCATAGCCGACACTCGCCAGATCGAGCGTGATTAGCGGCGGCTTGAGCTCGTCGGGGCTCGGGAAATCAAAAGCGAGCGTCTGATCCTCGGCAAGCGCGGCGATGGGCTGCATCCTCGCCAGCATTTTGGCGCGCGACTGCGCCTGCTTCGCGGTCGAGGCACGCGCGCTGTTGCGCGCGACATAATCCTGCAGCTTGGCGCGCTGCGCATCCTGCGACGCCTTTGCCGCCGCAAGCTGCGCCGCGCGTTCAGCGCGCTGCCGCTCGAAGGAGTCATAGCCGCCAGCATAGAGCATCACCTTGCCGCCTTCGAGGTGGAGGATATTGTCGACGACATTGTTGAGCAAGTCGCGCTCATGGCTGATCACCACCAACTGCCCCGGATAAGCGCGCAGGAAATTCTCGAGCCACAGCGTCGCTTCGAGGTCGAGGTGGTTCGAGGGTTCGTCGAGCAGCAGCAGGTCAGGCTCGGAGAAGAGCAGCGCGGCGAGCGCGACGCGCATCTTCCAGCCGCCAGAGAAGCTGTCGAGCGGCTGTGCCTGCATGTCCTCGTCGAACCCCAGTCCGATCAGGATGCGCGCGGCACGCGCGGGCGCGGTATAGGCGTCGATCGCGATCAGCCGTTCGTGAATATCGCCCAGCTTGTCGGGATCCTGTTCGGTTTCCGACGCGATCAGCAGTTCGGCGCGTTCGGTGTCGGCAGCGAGCACGGTGTCGAAGGGCGTTGCGGTGCCGCTCGGCGCTTCCTGCGCGATATAGCCGACGCGCGTGCGGCGCGGCATGTCGATGCTGCCCTCGTCGGGTTCGAGCTGGCCGATCATGACCTTCATCAGCGTCGATTTGCCCGCGCCGTTGCGGCCGATCAGCCCGACGCGGCTTTTCGCCGGCAGGCTCGCCGTGGCGCGTTCGAGGATGGCGCGCCCGCCAAGGCGTACAGTGATTCCGTTGATCGTCAGCATGGGCGCGCGCCTAGCATGTTGCGACGCACAACCCAAGGGGCTGGATTTCCGCTGGGCTGTTCCACTTCGTGGAAGCGGGAGCGGGCCGGTGCCGCACTTGCGAAAAGCCGCTAGTGCGACGCCCCCATCGACACATGCTTGGGCAGCGGCGCGAACCACACGGCGGTCGCGGCCAAAACGAACACCACCCCCGACGCGAGGAACAGGTGCAGCACGCCCAGCGTCGATGCCTGCACCTCGACCAGCCGCTCGATCGCGGCGCGAGCCTGCTCGAGCGTCATCCCGGCCTGCTGGAGCAGGTCCATCGTGCCACCTGTACCGTTCATGCCCGACACAAGCTCGGAGCGTGCAACGCGGCTCTCCATATCCCACGCCGTCGTCGCGACCGCGGTGCCCATCGCACCGCTCAGTGTGCGCAAAAAGCTCATCAGCCCAGCCGCCGACGTCTGGTCCTTGTCGGGAACGCTCGACAGCGCGAGCGCAGTCAGCCCGACGAAGAAGAAGGGCATGCCAAAGCCCTGGAGCAGGTGCGGTAACGCGAGCGTCCAATAATCGACATCGGCGTTCCAGCTCGCGCGCAATACCGAAACAAAACCCATCCACAAAAGCGCGGCGCAGATCGAGATGCGAATGTCGATCTTGCCGATCAATCCCGCCGCAACCGGTGACAGCAGCACCGCGAACACCCCGATCCACGCAACGACATAGCCCGTCTCGGTCGCGGTATAGCCCGCGACCTGTTGCAGCCACAAAGGCGTCAGCACGACCTGCGAGAAAAAGGCTCCGAAGCCGAGCGATATGGCAACGGTGGCAAAGGTGAAGCCGCGAAAGCGGAAGACTCGCAGGTCCACGACCGGATTGGCGTCGGTCAGTTCCCAGATCACGAAAGCCGCGAAACCAACCACTGAAACGACCGCGAGCATCACGATCCAGGTCGATTCGAACCAGTCATGCTCACGGCCGGTGTCGAGCATCAGCTGGAACGCCCCGACCGACAGCACGAGCAGCACCAGCCCGACGACGTCGATCCGCGCCTTCGCACGCCTGGTTTCAAACTTGCCGAGCAGGCTGCCGACGCCAAAGGCGCAGATCGCCACCACCGGCAGGTTGATGAAGAAGATCCACGGCCAGCTCCAGTTGTCGCTGATCGTGCCGCCCAAGATCGGGCCGAGGATCGGCGCGGTGGTCGTCGTCATCGCCCAGATCGCGAGGCCGATGCCCGCCTTTTCCTTCGGAAAAATGCGCAGCAACAGGATTTGCGATAACGGCATCAGCGGCCCGCCCGACAGCCCCTGCAGGATGCGAAAGATGATCAGCGAATCGAGCGTCTGCGAAATGCCGCACAGGAAAGAGAAGAGGCCGAAACCAAGGATCGAATAGAGGAACCAGCGCACCGTCCCGAACCGCATCGCGAGCCAGCCGGTCAGCGGCACGCTGATCGCATCGGCGACCGCATAGCTGGTGATCACCCATGTCCCCTGCGTCGGCGACACTGCGAGGCCGCCCGCGATA
Organism: Sphingopyxis sp. GW821-FHT12C06; assembly: GCF_058807415.1. Classification (NCBI taxonomy): domain Bacteria; kingdom Pseudomonadati; phylum Pseudomonadota; class Alphaproteobacteria; order Sphingomonadales; family Sphingopyxidaceae; genus Sphingopyxis; species Sphingopyxis sp. GW821-FHT12C06. Next base: position 292,824 of record NZ_JBXAQR010000007.1, read on the forward strand.
TGCGGCACCGACACATTGGCGATCGTCATGTCGAGCACGACGACGAAATTGGCGAGCGCGAGCGCGAAGGCCGCGGCGAACAGCTTGACGCCGGTCAGCGGTGCGGGTTCGCTGGACGCTCCGGCTGTAAGGGCGGCGCTGGCCATCGCCTCAATTCCCGCGCGTGTCGATCGTGGCTTCCATCGACAGCCCGACGCGCAGCGGATGCGCCTTCAGCTCCTTGGGATCGAGCGCGATACGCACCGGCAGGCGCTGCACAACTTTCACCCAATTGCCCGTCGCATTCTGTGCGGGGATCAGCGAGAAAGCCGCGCCAGTACCGCCGGCGATGCCGACGACCTTGCCGCGAAAAACGACATCGCCGCCATAATAGTCCGAGGTGAGCTCGACCGGCTGACCGATACGAATATCCTCAAACTGGCTTTCCTTGTAATTGGCGTCGACATAGGCGGTATCGATCGGGACGATCGTCATGATCGGCGCGCCCGCCGCGATACGCTGTCCGATCTGCACCTGCTTGTTCGTCACAATGCCGTCGACCGGGGCGCGGATCACCGTGCGCACGAGATCGAGTTGTGCCTTCTCGAGCCGGGCCTGCGCCGCCGCCACGTCAGGCGCCGTCTGGAGCGTCGTCCCGCGCACCAGCGCTTCGGCGGCACCGAGATCGCCGCTCGCCGACCCGCGCGTCGCTTCGGCCGACGCAATACCAGCCGCCGCCAGATCGCGCGACGCGGTCGCCGACACGAACGCCGCGCGGGCCGCGGCCAGATCTTCGCCCGACACCGCGCCGGTACCGGCAATGCTCTCGCGCCGCGCCAGTTCGGCGCGCGCCTTCGCGACCATCGCATTGGCGTCGCGCAGCCGCGCCTGTGCCTGGGCGATATCGGCGCCGCGCGCCGAGACCCGTGCCCGCGCCGCATCCGCATTCGCACCCGCCTGCCCGTAGCGCTGGCGCGCCTGTCGCAGCGTCGCTTCGGCGTCAGCAAGCGCGAGCTTCGCATCGCTGTCGTCGAGAATGACGAGAATATCGCCCTTCTTGACCGCCTGCGTACCCGCGACGCGCACTTCCTTCACCGGCCCCGAAACAAGCGCGGTGACCACGGCCGAATCGGCGCCGACATAGGCATTGTCGGTGTGCACACGTCCGGACTGGGTCAGAAAATACCATGCGCCCCAAATGAGCGCGGCGGCGAGCACGACGAGCGCGAGAATGCGGAGCATCTTGTTGCGTTTGGCGCCGCGCGCTTCGTCGGTGGCGGGGAGAGCCTCGGTTTCGATCGCAGCCGTATTGTCGGCCATCATATGTCTCCTGTGATATTTTGCGCCTGATATCCGCCGCCGAGCGCCCGGATCAGTGCGATGTCGAGCGACAGCTGCCGCGCCTCAAGATCGGCGACCGCGCGACTCAAAGCGACGAGGCTGTCTTCGGCGGTGAGTTGTTCGAGCTGGTTCGACAGGCCCGCGCGATAGCGGAGACCTGCGAGCTTCGCGGCCTCACCCGCCGCGGCCCGCGCCTCGCGCCGGCCGGCAAGCTGACGCGCGTTGGCAGTGCGGCTTGCCACGATATCGGCAACATCGCGCAACGCGCCGATCAACGTACGATCATAGGTCGCGACCGCCACGTCATAGTCCGCCCGTGCGCCGCGATAGCGGCCCTGCAGGCGCCCGCCGTCAAAAACCGGCAGACTGATCGCAGCCCCGCCATTGCCATATTCGGACCCCGCGCTGAACAGGTTGGAGAGCCCCAGCGACTGCAAGCCGACGAGCGCCGACAGGCTGATGTTCGGATAGAAATCGGCGCGCGCGACATCGATGCGCTTCGTCGCTGCCTCAGCCCGCAGGCGCGCCGCAACGATATCGGGGCGCCGGCCGATCAGGCCGATTCCCGCCTCCGGCGGCAATCCCACCGTCGCACGGGAAAGTGTTGGCCGCACGATCGAAAGCCCGCGATCGGGACCTGCACCAACGAGCGCCGCCAGCCGGTTGCGCGTCCCCGCAATCGCTTCGTCGAGCGCGGCGATATCGGCGCGCGCCGACGCTGCGCGGCTTTCGGCCTGGCGCTCGGCCGCGCGATTCTCGATTTCGGCGCGCACCCGCGCCGCCGACAGGCCGGCGGTCGCACCGCGTATCCGCACCGCCTCATTCGCAACGTCGAGCGCGGCATGATAGCCCGCGAGATCGGCATAGGCCGCCGCGATGCCGGTGGTCAGCATCAAACGCGCCTGCGCTTCATCGACCCGCGCGGCCTCTGCCTCCGATGTCGCCGCCGCGAGCGCCGCGCGATTGCGGCCCCACAGGTCGAGATCGAAGGAAAAGGTCGCCGCGACATGCCCGGTATCCTGAATGCCGTCGGGCACAAAAGCGGGCGGGATGCCCAGATTCTTGCTTTGCTGGACACCGCCCGCACTACCCTCGACGCCGACACGCGGCGCGAGCGCCGCGCCCGCCTGCCGCGCCATCGCATCGGCGGCACGCACCCGCGCCGCGGCAATCGCGACATCGGGCGAACCTTTCAGCCCCTCTTCGATCAACGCATCAAGCTGCGCGTCGCCAAAACTCCGCCACCAGCCCCCAGCGGGCCACTCGCCCCGCGCATCGGCAAAGGAGGCGGTCGATGCCAGCGACTCGGGCGCAGCCGGAACCGGCGCCGGCCCCAGATCGGGAACGGCGGCGCAGCCCGCGAGCAGGCCAAAAACAGCGGTTGTGAGATAAATGAACCGGGCCATGGAATCCAACGATACTATCTGGTATCATGTGCGTCTGAACTTCGGAGAATGCGTTGTCAATCGAAATGATACCAGACAGTACGGTGGCTTTGGATGATGCCGCCGCCGCGCGCCGCAAGGCGTTCGTCGATGCGGCGCGCGAGCTGTTCTTCGCGAATGGCTATGCCGGTACGACGATGTCGTCGATCGCGAGCAAGGTCGGCGGATCAAAGACGACTTTGTGGACCTATTTTCCGTCGAAGGAGGATTTGTTCGCGGCGGTCGTCGACGATATCGTCGGCCATTATGGCGCGGCGCTGCTGGTCGAACTGCCGCTCGACCAGCCCGTAGTCGACGTACTCGGCCATTTTGGCAATGTGCTGATGAACACGCTCCTGTCGCCGACCATGCTCGCGCTGTATCGCCTTGTCGTCGGCGAGGCCGAGCGTTTCCCGCATCTCGCAGAAACCTTCTACGATCGCGGCCCACGCCGCGGAAAGGCGCGCATCGCCGCGTGGATAGGAGAGAAAATGGTGATGGGCGAACTGCGCATGGGCGACCCGATGCAGGCGGTCTATCATCTGTCCGGCCTGTGTCAGTCGGGACTCTATTATCAGGCGGTCCTCAGCCTGCCGGAAGGGCGCGACCGCAATCGCAAGCGCGTCGCCGCCGAGATCGAGGCCGCAATCGACACTTTCTATCGTGCGTGGAGGCCCGAAACGAACGGCTGAGGAGCCGCTCCGTCAGCCTTGTCGGCGATAGAGATAATCATGGGGCAGCCCCATGCGCGCACTCGCCTGACACGGCGGCGATTGGGGATCGGCGCGCCGGTCGGCCAGTCGTCCGGCGAGTCTGAGCGCCATGCGATCGAGGCGCGTCAGATCGAAGCGCGCGCCAAGGTCGAGCCGCTGGCGGATATGATCGGGAAGCAGCGACACCGACGCGCGCGCGATTGCGCGGTGCAGGAAGCGCGGCACATTCGGCGCAGCGCGACCCGACTGGATGATGTCGAGAAATTCGAAGATGATCGGGTGCGGCTCGAACCGCGGCTCGAGCACCGCCATCATATCCATGAAAGCATCGATCGTCGGCGGCGTATACCGCGCGCCGAATTCACGGCCGATCGCCGCGCTATCGCGCATGAAACGATCCTTGTCGGCATCGCTTAGCGGGTGAACGAAGCGGTCATAGGCCGTCAAAAAGCCATAGGAGGCGGTCGCCGCGACCCAGTCGAGCAGCACCGGATCCATAGCGCGATATTTTTCGCCGTCCGGGGTTTCGCCCTTCACCTTGCCATGGAGCCGGTTGACGCTGCCGATCGCCGCCCGGGCGGTACTTGCGGGGCCATAGCAGGCCAGCATCGCGACCAGCCCGGTGCGCCTCGACCGGCCGATCGGGTCGGCCTTGTAGGTCGAATGGTCCCACACCCCGCTGCGGATACGCGGCTCGGCAAACTCCAGCAGCACCGCAGCGATGCCCCCGATCCCCAGCGCGATCTGGTTTTTATAGACGCGCCACTGGACGCTGTCGGGGGCGAGCAGCGCAGGCTCGCCAACAGGCGCGGTGAAATCGACCGCGGTCCCCATATAGCTGTCCTGCGCCATCTCCACCTGCAAGCGCTCCTCTTAAAAATCGAGACCGACGGTCAGGCCATAAGTCCGCGGCTGATTGGCGAAACGCACGACGACATTGGCGTTGCTAGACACCGCCGACCAGTAATATTTGTCGAACAGGTTTTTCGCCCACAGCGACACCGACCAGCCGCTTTCGTCGCGAAGCCCGACGCTGGCGTTGACCGTACCATAGGCATCGACCTTGTAGAGGTCGATATCCTCGAAAATCGTGTTCGACTTGCTCTGGTACCGCGCGCTGATCGCGCCGAAGGCATCGATCGTGTCGGTGGCCGGCGTATCATAGGCGAGCGTGATGCTGCCCTGGAACTTCGGGCTGTAGATGAACTCGGCCCCGTCGAAATTCTCGGGCTGCCCGGCGGCGTTGGTGCCGTCATAGTCGATGACCCGCGTCTTCAGCCACAAGGCGCTAGTCGAAATGCTGACCCCCTGCATCGGCCGGACGATCAGTTCGCCCTCGACGCCATAGGCCTTGGACTTGGGGACATTATCGAGCCGCGACAGCGCAGTGTAGATCGGATCGGCAAAATAGGTGCTGATCTGCTTGTCGCGGTAATCGTAGTAAAAAGCCGACAGATTCGCTTGCACCATGCGGTCGGCGAGCGTCGCCTTCACCCCGACTTCATAGGCGGTCAGCTGCTCCTGCTTCACCGACGCATTCTGCCGCGCGGTGCTGGCCGTGTTGACCGGCGTCGTCCCGGCCTTGTAGCCGCGCGACACAGAGGCATAGAGCAAGGTATCGTCGTTCGGCGACCAGTCGAGCGCCACGCGCCAGGCGACATTATCCTCATCGAGTACCGACTTCACCTCGCCGAACGTGTTGCTCACGGGGTTGAAGGTGTTACACTGGCCTTGCGTAATCTCCGGCGGGGTCCTGCCATAGGTTTGGGTATAGAGCGCGCGGTTCACGACATTGACGTTGGGCAGCATATTGCCGTTCACGTCGCGCGAGCAGCCATTATAGTGCTGTTTGTCCTGCGTGTAGCGAACCCCCGCGGTCAGTTTCAGCTGATCGGCGAGCTGCCAGTCGCCATTGGCAAAGACGCTCCACGTCGTCGTATTGATCCGGCCGATATCCTGAAAGGTGCGAAACGCCTGCGACAGTTGCAGCGCGGTGTAGCCGCCCGAATTGAACGGCGACGCCAGCAGCGGAATCCCGGCAGCGCGAATCAACCGGGGGTTGGCGTTCTGCCCCAGTATCGTGCGGTTGGAATCAAGGATGCGGTCCTTCGCGTAATAGCCGCCGAAGAGCCATGTGACCGGTCCCGATTCGCCCTCGACATGCAGTTCCTGGGCAAAGCTCTTGATCCGGCCGACGGTGTTCTGGAGCAATATTTCGAACGGCGCGCCGCTCCAGTCGGACAGCGCGTTGCGCTTGAAGTCATTATAGCTGGTGAGCGAAACCAGCTTCATCGTGTCGCCCAGATCCTGATCCCAGCGCAGCTTGAGGCCCCAGAAGCGATTATCCTCGGCAAGCGGCCCCTTGAGCCCCAGTCCGGTGCCGATATCCGCCGACCGCTGCGCCTCGGGCGCCCAATCGGCCTGACGGGCGCTGGTCGGGAAATTATTCGCCAGATAGGTGGCGAGGCCCGGCGTGTTGAAGAAGCGCGAATTGCTCGTGCCGCCGACCGGATTTGTCGCGGGCGTGAAGCCGATCCCCTGCCCGACCACGGTATCGGACTTGTTCTGCCACCACGTCACCGACAGGTCGAAATGGGTGCCCGGACCGGGATCGAAGGCAAGCGAACCGCGCACGCCCAGCTTCTCGACCTCACCCTGCCGCTCGCCGCGCGAGTTGCTGACCTGCCAGCCCTTGTCGCTATTTTCGCTGCGGAAGGCTACGCGCGCCGAAAGGCCTTCGGCGAGCGGGCCCGAGATATGACCGCCGATATTCCAGGTCTGATAATTGCCAAGGTCGGCGCGAATGCTGCCCCCGAAACTGTCGGTCGGCTTGGCCGTAATGAAGTTGATCAGCCCCGCGGTCGTGTTGCGGCCATAGAGCGTGCCCTGCGGTCCTTTCAGGATTTCGACGCGCTCAAGGTCCATCACCGGCCCGGTGTTCATGATCGGATAGGCATAGGAAACTTCATCGACATAGGTGCCGACGGTCGAGGTCGACGACAGGTTGATCGTGTTGAAGCCGATGCCGCGCAGCGTATAGGTCGGCACCCCCTGATAGCTTTGCGAGACGGTGAAGCTCGGCGCGACCGCGGTCAGGTCGCGAACGTCGGTGACGCGCAGATTTTCGAGCGTCTGGCCATCGACTGCCTGGATCGCCATCCCGACATCATTGAGCGATTCGGCGCGGCGCTGCGCGGTGACGATGATCTCCCCCTCGACCGGCGCAGAGCTTGCTGCACCATCCGCCGCAGCGTCAGCGGCGAAGGCCGGGGTCGCGAACGCAAGGCTGGCAGCGGTGCCCGCAAGCAGGAAAAGTCGATATGCCGTCATGGTCAATCCTCCCTCAATCGGCTTGTCGCGCGGCTCGTCTTTGTGCGAGCGTCGTTCCAGCCGGACCCTGACAGATGAGATTATTGCCCGGCGATCAACAAGCTGTCATCTGTGGCAGGATGGTTTTGGGGAAATGGTCCGCGTGACAGATTATCAGGCGCTGTGCTGGTCGAGGCTTCCGGCGATGATCGCTGCGGTGCAGGCCGCGGGCGATGCGATCGGCCTGCGCTATATCGCGGCGCAGGCCGATCTCGGCGACCCCGAACCGATGGCCGATGAGGAAGGCCACCCCTATGCCGTCACCAGTTTCGCGTGGATCGACCCGGCGCATGAATATTGGCGCGACCGCAAGCTCGCGCTGCACATCCCCTTCCTGACCGCCGCCCGGCTGGTCGCCGAACCCTTTTATTACAGCGACGGCGCGCTGAGCAGTTGGCGCCCGACCGGCCTGCTCGACGCGGTCGATTGCAGCCAGGTCCGCGAAAGCCCGCATCTGGGCGAAGCGATCATCGCCCCCGTTCATCTGCCGCGCGGCCTCGTCGGCGCGGTGGTCTGGTGCTCGCGCGAACCTGTGGGCGTCGCGGCGCTGTTCGCCGACCATGCCGAGCGGCTGCACACCCTCGCGCTGCAACTCGTCGCGACGCACAATGAGGCGCGAGACCGGCCGCGCAACGCGACGGTCCCGCAGATCCTAACCCGCCGCGAAGTCCAATGCCTGCGCTGGGCGGCGGCGGGCAAAACCGACGGCGAAATCGGCACCATCCTGACGCTGTCAGTATCGACGGTGCGCTTTCACCTGCGCAACGCCGCCGCCAAGCTGGGCGCGACCGGCCGCGCACAATCGATCCAGCTCGCCGCCGGGCTGGGCTTTGTCGGCGCGCGTACCGCCTGACGCGTTCGTCAGCTTGGCCCGCGCGCCGCGCGGCGTAAAGATCGCAGCATGGACATGCTGAACGACCCTGAACTTGCCGCCTTTCGCGACGAAATACGCACCTTTCTGTCGGAGCATCTCCCCGACGAGCTGCACCACGCAGCCAGCCGCGCGACAAGCGTGTTCATGGACCCTGCGGTATCGCTCCCCTGGCAACGCATATTGAACGCGTGCGGCTGGGCCGCACCCGACTGGCCCGAGGCCTTTGGCGGTCCCGGTTGGAATGAGGCCCAGCGCTATATCTTCGCCGCCGAATGCGCGCGCGCTGGCGCTCCGAACCTCGCCCCGATGGGGCTCAAAATGGTCGCGCCCGTCATCATGCACTATGGCAGCCCCGACCAGCAGGCGCACTATCTGCCGCGCATCCTGTCGGGCGAGGATTATTGGTGTCAGGGCTTTTCGGAGCCCGGCGCGGGATCGGACCTCGCCGCGCTGCAATTGCGCGCGACGCCCGACGGCAGTGACTATGTCCTCAACGGCTCAAAAATCTGGACCACCCACGCCCATTTCGCGAACCGCATGTTCTGCCTCGTCCGCACCTCGAACGAGGGCAAGCCGCAGGCGGGAATCAGCTTCCTGCTGCTCGACATGACGACCCCCGGCATCACCGTCGAGCCGATCCGCACCCTCGCCGGCGACCATGAGCTTAATCAGGTCTTCTTCGACGATGTCCGAGTCCCGCAGGCGAACCGGCTCGGCGCCGAGAATGAAGGCTGGTCGGTCGCGAAGCATCTGTTAACCTTCGAGCGTGGCGGCAAATATGCGCCGGGCTTGATCGGGCGCCTTGAACGGCTGCGCGCACGCGACGGCATCGATCCCATCCAGCGCGCGCGGCTCGACCGTGAGGCGATCAACCTGCGCGCGCTGCAGGCGCTCGAAATCAAGGCAATGCGTGGGCTGGGTGGCAGCGCGGCGCTTTACGCCTCGGCGCTCAAGATCATGGGGACCGACAGCGCGCAGCGGATCGACAATCTCGCGTGCGATATTGCCGGACACGCGGCGTGGGCCGAGGCCGACGGACAGACACCCGCCGAACTCGCCATCGCGGTCCCGCGCTACCTCAACGACCGCGCGGCGAGCATCTATGCAGGATCGAACGAGATCCAGCGCGATCTCGTCGCGCGCATCCTGCTCGGCTAGGCGGCAGCTTCGGCGAAGCGCGCCAACTGACCGGCCGACCCCAGCGCCGCCGCAATCGCGAGCGAACGCTTGAAATAGCGGCCGAGGCTCAACTCCTCGGTCAGCCCCATCGCCCCGTGGATTTGCACCGCGCCCTCGCCGACGACGCGAACGGCATCGCATATTTCGACGCAAGCCGCGCTCACCGCCGCGTCGCGCTCGGCGCCGTCCAGCGAAAGCAAGGCGATCTCGGTCAAAGCGGTCGCCTTCATCAACGCCAATTGCATATCGGCGACGCGGTGGCGCAGCACCTGAAACGCACCAATCGCCGTGCCGAACTGTCGCCGCTGCCCCAGATATTCGACGCTGTTACCCAGCATGCGCTGCATCAACCCGACCGCCTCGGCGCAGCGCGCGGCGAGCACCATATCGTTGATCCAGGCCGCGCGTACATCCGCCGCTTCGCCCTCCGCCAGCAGCGCGACATCAGACGATGCGAGCGCAAATCCCAGATCGGCGCTCGTGTTGCCGTCGTGCATGACGCGCGCGCGCCGTTCGACTTTCGCATGGTCGGCGGCGATCAACAGGATCGCAGCGCTATCGGCCAGAACGAAAAGATCGGCCTCCGCCGCTCCCGCGACCAATGTTGCCGTGCCGCCGACGATCCAGCCGCCATCCCCGCGCTCGACCCGTGGCATAGCCGACGCCGAGGCCGGACAGATGATCGCCGCCCGCAGTCGCCCGGCCGCCAGATCGGCAAGCACAGCAAGACCGGGCGCGGCCTCTGCAATCAGCATCGTCGCGGCCGCATGCGAAAGCCAGTCGGCGCCCGCGAGCGCGGGGCCAAGCTCGGCCATCACCAGCGCGATGTCGCCCGGCCCGCCACCGAAACCGCCTGCGGCCTCGGGCACCGCAATGCCGCCCAGTCCCAGCTCGTCGGTCAATTGCCGCCAATCCGGCCGCGGGTTGTCGGCCAGAAAGCGTTGCAGGCTGTCGCGCAGCATCTGCTGCGGCGCGCCAAGCGGCAGATCGAGACCGGTCATGTCGGCGTCCCTGCGCCATGCTTCGATATGTCGTGCGTCATGCCCATTCCATGCGGTGCACCGCAAAGCCCCGCTAGCTGACGAGCGTGGCAGGTGGTCAGAGCGGCAACTCGGTCGTCGACTTGATTTCGGACAATGCGACGGTCGAGTTGATCTCCTGAATCCCGGGCAGCTTGCTCAGCCGCTCGAAGAAAAAGCTTTCATAAGCGTCGATATCCTTCGCGACGATGCGCAGCATGAAATCCATCGCCCCCATCAAGACATAGGCGTCAAGCACCTCGGGAAAGGAGCGGAGCGCCGCGCTGAACTCGTCGAGGTTGGCGCGGCCATGCGCATTAAGCTTCACCTGCGCAAAGACATGCGCGTTAAGCCCGACCTTGCGCCGGTCGACGATCGCCACACGCTTGCGAATAAAGCCATCGCGTTCGAGGCGATCGATACGGCGCCAGCAGGGCGACGACGACAGCCCGACGCGCTCGGCAATCTCGGCCGTCGTCTGATTCGCGTCGCGCTGCAATTCGCGGAGGATATTCAGCTCAAAACTATCAAGATCGGTCATTTCGTTCCCATATCTTCATAAATTGGGCCTGAATATCCCAAACCTGCCCCATATGCCAACAAAGCGAGCAAGATTGTCCCCAGCGCAAATGCGATAAGCCCGGCATTGCCCAAAGGAGAGTTTCATGGTCACCCGTCTTGCCCGTCTGCACCCGCCCATGGAGTGCGTCCGCCTGCACGATCCGAAATGCGGCCTCGACGGCGTGATCGCCATTCATTCGGCCGCCCTGGGACCGGGCGCCGGGGGATGCCGCCTCTGGAGCTATGCCGACAGGGACGCGGCGCTCGCCGATGCGGTCCGGCTGGCCGAGGGCATGAGCTATAAAAATGCGCTCGCCGGGTTGCCGCTCGGCGGCGCCAAGGCGGTACTGCGCAGGCCCGCGGGCGATTTCGACCGTGCCGCGCTGTTCCAGGCGTTCGGGCGCGCGGTCGAGGATTTGGGCGGCCGCTATGTCACCGCCGAGGATGTCGGCACCTCGGTCGCCGACATGCAGGAGGTCGCGACCATGACGCGCCATGTCGCCGGACTGCCCTCCACCGAAGGCCGCGCCGGCGGTGATCCGTCGCCCTGGACTGCGCGCGGGGTGTTCGAGGCAATGCAGGCCGCCGCCGCCTTCGCGCTCGGCCGCGACCTTTCGGGGCTGACCGTCGCGGTGCAGGGCACCGGCAATGTCGGCGCCGACCTCTGCCGACGCCTCGCCGATGCCGGCGCACAACTGATCGTCTCCGACCCCAATCCGGCCCGGCGCGACCGGCTGGCGCACATTCTGGGTGCCCGCGTCGTCCATGTCGACGACATCGCAGGGGTGGAAGCCGATATCTTCGCACCCTGCGCACTCGGCGGCGCGCTCGATCAGGACAATGTCGGCCGACTGAAGGCGAAGCTGGTGTGCGGCGCCGCGAACAACCAGCTCGCAAGCCCCGAAATCGCCGCGCTGCTGGTCCAGCGCGGGATCACCTATGCCCCCGATTATGTGGTCAACGCCGGCGGCATCATCAGCGTCTCGGCCGAATATCTGGGCGAGAACGAAAGCGATGTCGCGGCGCGCGTCGCCGAAATCGCTCCCAGGGTCACCGCAATCCTCGAACGCGCTGCCCGCGAGAAAATGTCGCCTGCGGTCGTCGCCGACGAAATGGCCGAGCATGTGATCGCTGGCGCCCAGCGCGCGGCGGCCTGATGTCGCGGTTCCAAATAGACGCATTGGTCGACCCGCAATCGCTGCCGCGCATCGCCGGTTTCTTCGCGCAGCGCGCGATCATCCCGACCGAGATGATAATGCGCGTCGCGGGCGAGCGGATGGAGATAGAGGTCGCGGTGCCGGGCCTCGAACCGGCCCGCGCGAACGTCATCGCGGCGAAACTGTGCGAGGTTTTTGCGATCCTTGATGCCCGGGTCGCGGCGCCAGTTTAGGCCGCCGCAATCGCCACATTCCGGTGCCGGTCGAACGCGGCGGCGATCAGCCGGGCATAGGGCTGCGATCCCGCACACAGGACCAGTTCGTCACCGTCCCACCGGATCAGCTTCCGCGCCTCAAAGCCCGATAGCGCCTGCCGCGCCGCGGCGACGCGGTCGCCATCAAAGCGGGCACGCGCCTGACAGAGGATCTCCTTGATGACATTTCCGCGCCATTGGTCCTCGGCACCCAGCCGCACGCCGCGCGTCGCGGGTAGCATCCCCGACGCGAGCAGGTCGCGATACGGCCCGGCCTTTTTCTCATTCTGCACGATCAGGTCGGGCAGCCTGCTGATCGCGCTGGCCCCGAAGCCGAGCAGGACGGGCGCATCGTCCGCGGTGAAACCCTGAAAATTCCGGTTCACCCGCCCCGCTTCGGCGGCGATCGCCAGACTGTCTTCGGGCCGCGCAAAATGGTCGAAGCCGACCGGAACATAGCCCACCGCGGTCAGCCGCTCGAAACCATGCGCCGCCTGTTCGAAACGCAGCCGGTCATCGGGCAGGTTGCTGGCGTCGATCCGCTGCTGACGCGGGATCATCGCCGGGAGATGCGCATAGCCGAACAGCGCGATCCGGCTGGGCGCGATGCGGATCGTTTCGTCGAGCGTCGTATCGAGATCGCCCAGGCTCTGCCCGGGCAGGCCGTACATCAGGTCGAAATTGATCGCGTCGATCCCGCGCAACCGCAGCGCCGCGACCGCAGCCTCGATATCGGCAAGCGGCTGGATGCGCCCGATCGCCTGCTGGATATGCGGCGCGAAAGTCTGCACCCCCATGCTCACCCGGCCGACGTTCGACGCGGCGAGCACCAGCGCCCATTCGGCGGTGAAGTTGCGCGGGTCGAGCTCGATCGAAATATCGGGTTTGCTGGCGTCGAAGGCCGTGAGGAGACGGTCGAGCAAGCGGACGAAATCAACGGGAGCGACCGCATTTGGGCTTCCGCCGCCAAAGGCGATATGTTGCACCCGCCCCCGCCCGCCGAGCCTTTTCGCCACCGCACCGATTTCGGCATGCAGCGTCGCCAGATAGTCGGTCAGCCGCTGCTTGCGCCCCGCCGCGCCGGTGTTGCAGCCGCAATACCAGCAAATCCGTTCGCAAAAGGGAATGTGGACATAGAGCGACAACGGCGTCGCCGATTCGACGTGTTCGAGCGCCCGAGCGTAGGCGCTGGCGCCAACATCATCGCCAAACTCGAGCGCGGTCGGATAGCTGGTGTAGCGCGGCACCGGCCGTGCGAGCAATTCGGGGTAATAGGTCCACATGCCGATGATCTAGGCCGTTCGCCCGACCGCAACATTGATGCAGGTCAAAGGCGGCGGCGATCAGACGCAGCAATTTTTCCTTTGCCCCGGCGACTTGCTGCGCCGGTCGGTGACGGCATGGCAAGGCTTGGCGCAATCGCGGTCGTCCCCCCGGCCCGGCTCGATCGGCACGAAAAGCATATGCCTGCCCGCGCCGCAGTCGGGGATGACCAGCATCCGCGCGTCGCTCGCCAGTGGAGCGAGCGCAAGGCCGGCAGCCGCAATCAGCCCGGCACAGGCGCGCAGCATCGTCACGGCGCCTCCTCCTCTTCATCCTCGACAAAGATGCGCAGCGCGGCGCCGTCGAGATCGTCATATTGCCCCCGGCGCAGCGACCAGAAAAAGGCCGCGAGCCCCATCAAACCGAGCGACAGTGCGACAGGAATGAGGAAGAGCAAGCCGTTCACCGGAGCGCCCTTTTCAAACGCAGCGCATTACCGACAACAATCAGCGACGAACCCGACATCGCGATCGCCGCAACCAGCGGGGTGACATAACCGAGGAAGGCCAGCGGCACCGCGATGACATTATAGCCGATCGCGAGGGTGAAATTCTGCCGCACGATCGCCTGCGTCCGCCGCGCCATGCGCACCGCCTGCACAACCGGCATCATCCGGTCGCCGAGGAAAATGCAGTCAGCGGCATTCTTGCCCACGTCGCTCGCCGATCCCGGCGCCATCGACGCATAGCCCGCCGCGAGCGCGGGCCCGTCGTTGAGACCATCGCCGATCATCAACACCTTGTGCCCCGCCCCGCTCTGCCGCGCGATCGCTGCCAGCTTGTCCTGCGGGCTCATCCCCGTCTGCGCCGTCAGCTCCAGCGCGCGCGCGACCGGCGCGACGGCTTCAGCGCGGTCGCCCGACAGGATCGTCGGCGCAATGCCCTCGGCACGCAAGGCGTCGACCGTCGCGCGCGCGTCCGGGCGAAGCTGGTCGGTAAAGTGGATCGTCGCGACCGGATCGCCGTCGATCGCAAGCTGCGTCGCCAGTTCCTTGTCCCCAACAGCTGTGGCGGGACGCCCAAGCGTGACCCGATGCCCTTGCCATATCGCCTCCATACCGAAACCCGGCGTTTCACTCACCGCCTCGACCGGTTCCGGGCCGACACCCATCGCGATGAGGTCGCACGTCAGCGCCGCGCTCAACGGATGGCGGCTCGCCTGCGACAGTGCGAGCAGCAGCGGACGCACTGCCGGCCCGACTGCATCGAGGTTCGTCGCAACCGGTCGCCCAAGGGTCAGCGTCCCCGTCTTGTCGATCAGCGCACGGTCGACGTCGGCCAGCCGTTCGAGCGCCGAACCGTCCTTGATCAGCACACCGACGCGCATCAATTCGCCCGCCGCGACGATCTGCGCCGCCGGCACCGCGAGGCCGAGCGCGCAGGGGCAAGTGATGATCAACACCGCGACCGCGATCAACATGCTGTGATGCCAGCCCGCTCCCGCGACCATCCAGCCCACGAAGGCGAGCAACGCCAGCGCATGAACCGCCGGGGCATAGAAGCGCGCCGCACGGTCGGCGATGCGGACATAGCGCGACTTGCCCTGCGCCGCCTCGCCCATCAGCCGCGCAATGTCGGCGATCGCGGTGCCGGTACCCGCTGCGGTGATCTTCACCCGCACCGGCGCATCGAGATTGAGCGTCCCGGCGTGGACCCGGTCATCGACACCAACACGCTGCGGCGCGCTTTCGCCGGTAAGCAGCGACAGGTCGATCTGGCTCGCGCCCGCGATGACGGTGCCGTCGGCAGCGAGCCGCTCACCCGCCGCGACGAGCATCACCATGCCGGGTTCGAGCGCGGTAGCTTCGACCCAACGGCTCGCGCCACCGTCCTCGACCACCATCGCGCCCGAGCCCATATTCCGCAGCAGCGCGGTCACACCGCCGCGCGCGCGGTCGCGCATCACGCTGTCGAGCCAGCGCCCGCAGAGCAGGAAGAAGATGAGCATCACGACGCCGTCGAAATAGGCGTGCGGGCCGCTCGTCGCGGTCTCGTAGAGGCTGAGCGCGGTCGTGATGAGCACCCCGATCGCAATCGGCACGTCCATATTGGTCCGGCCGTGGTGCAGCGCCCCCCACGCCGAACGGAAGAAAGGCCGCCCGGCATAAGCGACGGCCGGCAAGGCGATCAGCGCCGACAGCCAGTGGAACAGGTCGCGCGTCGCTCCGGTGGCGCCCGACCAGACCGAGACCGAGAGCAGCATGATGTTCATCATCGCAAAGCCCGAGACACCCACCGCGAGCAGCAGCTCGCGGCTGGTAGCGGCCTCGGCTTCGGCGCCTTCATTGCCACCCCCGATCGGATGCGCCTCATACCCCAGCGATGTGAAAGCGCCGATCAGGTCGGGGGTTTCGGCATCGGGCGCGCACGACAGATGCACGCGCTTTTCGGTGAAATTGACGCGCGCCGCAACGATCCGATGGTCGCGGACCAAACCCTGCTCGAGCTTTGCGATACAGCCCGCGCAGCGCATACCGGGCACCGCGAAATCGCGGCCGATGAAAGAGGTGGCCGCGACGGCGCTCACCTCAGGTCAATCCGGTAGCGCGCTTCGTCGGCGGCATGGCGGACGCTCAGATCAAGCCGCCAGCGCCCCGCAGGCAGCGCCTCGGCCGACCGCAGCGTCCCGTCCATGCCGACCTCGAAGCGCATCGGTCGCGACGGCGCGCGGCCGAGCGGATGAGCAATCGTCGCCGCAACGCCCATGCCTTCGAGCAGCATGCCGCCCTTGCGGAATGCCAGCCGAACGTGCCGGTCGCGATCAACCCTGACGGTGCGTTCCCACCCCAGCCGGTCCTGCGCGTCGGCGCGCGCGAGCCATTCATTATAATGCTGGCTCGCGACATAGCTGTTCTCGACGACCTTGCCGCCAAAGGTCGACATCGCGAAATGCGCCATCACGAAATTGACCGTCATCACCACCCCGAAAAAGCCGACGAGGATCGCGGTCATGTGCCAGCCGGTGAAGGCGCGGGGCGTCGGCTTGTCGGTCATTCTGCTGTCTCCGGCCGGTCGAACTGGATGGTGTCACTGTCGCCGCGCTCCTTGCCGTCGAGCCCGCGCGTCGCGATGGTGAAATCCTGCCGCGCCGGCCCCTTGCCGGGGGCGGCGATGAACAATTTCACCGGCGTCACGCTGTCGGGCGGCAGCGATATTTCGACACGCTGCGCGGCCTCTTCGCGCGATCCTGCCTCGGTCCACAACTGCGCGCCATCGAGGCCGCTCACTGTCACTTCGACGCGCCGGGGCCGCGTTTCCATATTGCGCAGCTTCAGCGTGTAATTGTTACGGATCATCCCGTCGGACAGCTGGACATAGAGCGGGCTGCGCTCGTGCTGGACGGCGAGGTCGAGCCGGGTGCGCTGCCCCAGCGAGAAGAGCATCGCGGCGCCGATCGCGCTCCATATCCCCAGATAGATCAGGGTACGTGGGCGCAACAATGTCTTTCGGATAGGCTGTGCCGTTCCTCCGGCCTTCTCGGCCGCCACATCGTCAAGCGTGCAATAATCGATCAGCCCGCGTGGGCGACCGACCTGCGCCATCACGCCGTCGCACGCATCAATGCATAGCGCACAGGTGATGCAGCCGATCTGCGGCCCTTCGCGAATATCGATCCCGGTCGGGCACACCGCGACGCACTGGTTGCAGTCGATGCAGTCGCCGAACGCGCCGGGATGTGTCTGCGCCTTTTTGACACTGCCGCGCGGCTCGCCGCGCCAGTCCTTATAAGTCACGAGCAACGACTTTTCGTCCATCATCGCGGTCTGGATGCGCGGCCAGGGGCACATATATACGCACACCTGCTCGCGCAGGAAACCGCCGAGGACGAAGGTCGTCGCGGTCAGCACCGCGACCGTCCCATAAGCGACCAGCGCCGCGTCGCCGCTCCAGAATTCGCGGGTCAGCGTCGGCGCGTCGGCGAAATACATGATCCACGCCCCGCCGGTCCAAAAGGCGATGGTCAGATAGATCGCATATTTGATCGTCCGCCGGGCGATCTTCTCCGCCGTCCATGGCCCGTTCGCGAGCCTGATTTGCGCGTTGCGATCGCCGTCGACCAGCCGGTCGACATGCTGAAACAGGTCGGTCCACACCGTCTGCGGGCACGCATAGCCGCACCAGGCGCGGCCGACCGCGCTGGTGACGACGAACAGCCCGATCCCCGCCATGATGAGCAGGCCCGCGACATAGTAAAATTCATGCGGCCAGATTTCGATCTGGAACATGTAGAAACGCCGGTTCGCCAGATCGACGAGCACCGCCTGATCGGGCGCATAGGGTCCGCGGTCCCAGCGGATCCACGGCGTGCCATAATAGATCGCCAGCGCAATCCCCATGATCGCCCATTTGAAGCGGCGAAAGGGACCGTCCACCTTTTTGGGGTAAACGCCCTTCCGCGCTTCATAGAGCGGCGGAGGCGGATCGGCGAGAAGGTCAGCGCTGGCCATTGGCTCCCAAATCTTTCGCTTCGCTTGCTGCGGGCGTCAGCGCGGGTGCCGGCTTCTCGCCGCCACCGAGCGAATAGACATAGGCGGTCAGCATCTTGATCGTCACCGGGTCGAGCCGTTCGCCCCAGCGCGGCATCACGCCATTGCGCGGCGCTTCGATCGTCGCGGTCAGGCTGGCGCGGTCGCCGCCGTACAGCCAGATCGCGTCGGTCAGCTTCGGTGCGCCAACCTTGCGGTCGCCTTCGCCCTTCGCGCCATGACAAACGGCGCAATTGTCCGCGAACACCGTCGCCCCCCGTGTCGCCGACGCGCCCGGCTTTTCCTGTCCGCTGATAACGCGAATATGGCTGACGACATCGGCGATCGCTTTCGCATCGAGAATCCCGTCGCGCCCGAATGCGGGCATCAGACTGGTCCGCGTTGCCTTATGGTCGGGGTTCCTTATGCCATGCTCGACCGTATAGGCGATGCTGGTCAGATCCCCCCCCCACAGCCAGTCATCGTCGGTCAGGCTGGGGTAAAGTTTCGCGACCCCGGCCCCGCCCGCGCCGTGACACTGGACGCAATGGACCTTGAACGCGGCGCTGCCGCCCTGCACCGCCGCGCGCATCAGTTCGGGCCTGGCGGTCAGATCGGCAATCGGCGTCGCGGCAATCGCGTTGACGATCGGCGCGCGGCGCGCGGCGTCGGCGCGCATTTCCTTTTCCAGCTCGCCCCGGCTGGTCCAGCCGAGCACACCCGTCGTTGCGCTGTTGACCAGCGGCCACGCCGGATAAAGAACGACATAGATGAGCGCCCAGACGATGGTCGCATAGAAGGTCCACAGCCACCAGCGCGGCATCGGCGTATCGAGTTCCTCGATCCCGTCCCATTCATGCCCGACCGTGCTGGTGCCGGTGGCTTCGTCGATGCGTTTCCCTCCGGCGGAGGCCGGAAAATTGTCGGATTCAGCCATGTTCGTCGTCCTTGAAGATCATCCGCGCGGCCTCTTCATTGCGGCGCCGCGCGCCCTTGCGGAATGGCCACGCAACCAGACCGAGGAACAGGATCGCCATGGCGAGCAGCCCCCAGCTGTCGGCGAAATGTCGCAGATCATTATAGTTCATGGCGCCTTCTCCGCGGCGGGCGCGGGCGCAGCCGCCTGTTCCTGCGGCGCCGCCTTGTCGACGTCGACCAGCGTGCCGAGCATCTGGAGATAGGCGACCAGCGCATCCATTTCGGTGATCCGCGCCGGATCGCCGTCGAAATCGCGCACCTGCGCCTTGGGATAGCGCTTCTGAAGCTCGGCGCCGCGGCCGGCGTCGGGATCCGCCTGCGCGATCACATCGTCGTTCGCCGCCGCAATCGACGCCTTGCTGTACGGCACACCCAGCCGCGACAATGCGGTCAGGTCGCCGCGCATATCGCCGGTCTGAAGATCGCGTTCGGCCAGAAAGGCATAGGGCGGCATGATCGATTCGGGCACCACGGCGCGCGGATCGATCAGGTGGGCGCGATGCCATTCGTCCGAATAGCGGCCGCCGACACGCGCGAGGTCGGGCCCGGTCCGCTTCGATCCCCATTGGAAGGGATGGTCGTACATGCTCTCGGCGGCGAGGCTGTAATGGCCATAGCGTTCGACCTCGTCGCGGAACGGGCGGATCATCTGGCTGTGACAGGTATAGCAACCCTCACGCATATAGATGTTGCGCCCGGCAAGCTCGAGCGGGGTGTAAGGCCGCATCCCGTCGACCTTCTCCACCGTATTGTCGATCCAGAACAAAGGTGCGATCTCGACGATCCCGCCGATCGTCACCGTGATCAGCGCGAGCGCGCCGAGGAGGGTGACGTTGCGTTCGATGCGTTTGTGGCTGAAGCGCTTTGCGGCTTTTTCACTGGCCATTGCCTGGCTCCTTATTCAGCGGGAACGGGCGCGAGCGGACGGTCCGCTGCGGCGTTATACGGGGTCTCGGTCATCGGCTTTTCGGCACGGACCCTGCCGCTGAGCGTCGCCCAGACGTTGAAGACCATGATCAGGAAGCCGGCGAGATACATCGCCCCGCCCGCGGCGCGGATCAGATACATCGGGTGCATCGCGGCGACGCTTTCGACGAAGCTGTAGACGAGATAACCGTCGGCCCCATATTCGCGCCACATCAGGCCCTGCATGATCCCCGCGACCCACATCGACGCGGCGTAGAAAACGATCCCCACCGTCGCGAGCCAGAAGTGCCAGTTGACCATGCGCAGGCTGTAAAGGCGCGGGCGACCCCACAGCCGCGGCACCAGATAATAGACGCAGGCAAAGGTGATCATGCCGTTCCAGCCGAGCGCGCCCGAATGGACATGACCGATCGTCCAGTCGGTATAATGCGACATCGAGTTGACCCATTTGATCGACATCATCGGGCCTTCGAAGGTGCTCATGCCGTAGAAAGCGAGCGCCATCACCATCATGCGGATGATCGGGTCGGTGCGGATCTTGTCCCACGCACCGTTCAGCGTCATCAGCCCGTTGATCATCCCGCCCCAGCTGGGCATCCACAAGATGATCGAAAAGACCATGCCCAGCGTCTGCGCCCAGTCGGGCAACGCGGTATAGTGAAGATGGTGCGGCCCCGCCCAGATATAGAGGAAGATCAGCGACCAGAAGTGCAGGATCGACAGGCGATAGCTGTAGACCGGGCGCTCGGCCTGCTTGGGCACGAAATAATACATCATCGCGAGGAAGCCGGCGGTCAGGAAGAAGCCGACCGCATTATGGCCGTACCACCATTGGGTCAGCGCATCCTGCACCCCCGCAAAAGCGGCATAGCTTTTCGATCCGAGCAAGCTGGCGGGCAGCGCCAGATTGTTGACGATGTGGAGCATCGCGATGGTGATGATGAAGCTCAGGTAGAACCAGTTGGCGACATAGATATGCGGTTCACGGCGCTTGACGATCGTGCCGACGAACACGACCAGATAGGCGACCCAGACGATCGTCAGCCACAGGTCGACATACCATTCGGGTTCGGCATATTCCTTGGCCGCGGTGACGCCCATCAGATAGCCGGTCGCGGCCAGCACGATGAACAGCTGATATCCCCAGAAGACGAAGCGCGCGAGCGTCGGAAAGGCGAGCCGGGCGCGGCAGGTGCGCTGCACGACATAATAGCTGGTCGCGATCAGCGCATTGCCGCCAAAGGCGAAAATCACCGCCGAGGTGTGGAGCGGCCGCAGCCGCCCGAAGGTCGTATATTCCCAATTGAGGTTCAGCGCCGGAAAGGCGAGCTGAAGCGCGATGAACAGCCCCGCCGCCATGCCCGCGACACCCCAAAACAGGGTCGCAATGACGCCCCAGCGGATCGGATCATCGTCATAGGAGCGCTCATCGGCGGTTGATTGCAGCACGCCGCGTGCCGCTGCGCCATAGTCGGCGCGCGAGACCGAGAACCACAGCGCCGCAAGACAGGCGACGGCGACGATGACCATGTGCACGGCAAAGGGCGCATCGACGGCCAGCGCGGCCGCCACCAGCGCCAGCAAGGCCAGTGCCAGCCAGCCCCCCGCCTTGAAAACCAGACCGTCGATCATCGCAATACCCCATTTGGCGCAGCCCTCTGCTGCGTGGATGGGATCGCCATGGGCGTTTGGCTCGGGGGATACATTGACCTGGATCAACGAATTTGTTGCGCCGCATCAATGCGGCGCCCGGCGCACCGGATCAGAAGGGCTCCATCAACCGAGGAGCCAAATCATGATACCCAAGTCTCTCCCCCTTACCGCTCTGGCTGCCGCGCTGGCGTTGCCCGGACAAGCCGCCGCAAAGAGCGGCGATGTGCAGGTCAAGATACTCGCGACGCTGGTCGCCCCCGACGGCAAGCTCAAGGATGTGAAGCTCGACGCGATCGGGCTACCCGCGGGCGTCCAGACCAAGGCCGACGACAATGTCATCCCGACGATCGCCGTCGAATATTTTGTCGCGGACCATATCTCGATCGAAACGATCGCCGGGGTGACCCAGCATGATGTCGTCGGGCGCGGCGCGCTCGCTGGCGCGGGGCTGGTGTCCGACGCAAAGATCGTCCCTGCGACGCTGACCCTCAAATATCATTTCGGCAAAGAGGGCGGAATCCAGCCCTATGTCGGCGCCGGCCCGAGCTACTTCATCTTCATCGACGAGAAGCCCGGCACTGGGGCGGCAGCGCTCGGTGCGACGCGGCAAAAGATGAACGACAAACTCGGGCTCGCACTGCAGACCGGGATCGATATTCCGGTCAATGACAAGGGTCTCTCGGTGGCGCTCGACGCCAAGCGCTACTTCCTGCGGCCGACCGCCCGCTGGTTTGCGGGGTCGACCGAAGTGCTGCGCACGCGGCACAAGCTCGATCCGTGGGTGGTCAGCGCAGGCCTAGGCTTCCGCTTCTGAGTCAGCCTGCCATAACCACCATCGCCGCGCGGTCGTTGATCACGACCTCGCGGCGCGACGGCAGGTCGAGCACCCCCACGGCGCGCATTTTGGTCAGCTGGCGGCTCGTCGTCTCGATCGTCAGCCCCAATATGTCGGCGATCTGCTGACGCCCGAAAGGCAGCTCGAACCCCGTGTCGAGCGCACCCGCATCGCATCCCTGCCCCGACAGGCGTTCGGACATTTCGAGCAGGAAGGACGCCACCTTCTCCGACGCCGACTTGCGCCCGAGCAGCATCATCCAGTGCCGCGCGCGGTCGAGCTCGTCGAGCGTGCGGCGGAGCAATTTCTGTTGAAGGTCGGGGTGCGAACTCGCGAAGCTGTCGAAACTGTTGCGGTTGAAGATACATACTTCGGCGTCGGTCATCGCGGTGACGCTATACGGGCTGGTCTTGCCGAACGGGCGGCCGATGAAATCCGACGGGAACACAACCCCGACAATCTGCTCGCGCCCGTCGGCGGTCGCGACCACCAGCTTCAACACGCCATCGAGAACGTTCGCCACTACCGGCGCATCATCCCCCTCCCAAAGCAAAGTATGCCCCGCCTTCACGCGCTGGCGGCGCCCCATCTTACCGAGCAGAACGAGTTCATCAGCGTCAAGGCTGGCACAAATCGCGCGGTTTCGCACGACGCAGGAGGAACAATCGGTCACACTCGCTCTCTACAAAATGGGGCCGCCACGCCGGGGTAAACTTGTCCCGGCAGCGATCCATGATCGAAACCAACGCGCTTGGCATCGCATTGTGGCGCAATGATGCCAATCGCGATACGATGAAATGCCCACGCCCCTTTGGATAGGGCTAAGAGAAACGCCATGAACGACGGGACAAAGCTCAAGGACAAGGCCACCGATCACGCCCGCAGCCATAAAACCGGCGCAGCGACGCCGGTGCCGCTGTGCCGTTACGAGGAATTGGCGCTGCGCGAGAACCGATTGCGACAAGCGGCTTCCCGGCTGGACAGGAAATAGGCCATTTCCACCCGATCGGCGCACGGCTTCAACCCGCCCGGCGGGTCGCGTCGCCGACGGGATCATCAAGACGGAAAAACAGCGCAAGTTGCAGGCTTTCGGCGATACGCGCTGCCTTCGCCTGAAGCGCTACCGCTGCGGCGCGGGACATCGCCTCATCAGTTACCTCCGACCAAAGTGTAAGCCAGCGCTCGAACAGCGCCGGGCTGATATGCGCCTTGTGCTTCAGGTGAGCGGCCATCGGGCTGCCCTTGTAGCGGCCGGTCGTCAGCATCACCGATGACCAGAAAGCGGCGAGGCGATCCAGATGCTCAGGCCAGTCGTCCACTGCGGCATTGAAAAGCGGGCCAAGTTCGGCGTCGGAACGCACACGATCATAAAAGATAGGGATCAGCCGCGCTAGGCCGGCTTCATCGATTTCGCTGCTGCCATTCACGCTTCGATCCAATCATGCATATGCAATGCATCTATACCGAGCGGTTGATACATGCAACAAAAATGCATATTAATCCGTCAAACGGGATTGGGGAATTTACGATGCGCCTGACGCGCTACACCGACTATGCGATGCGTGTACTGCTCTATCTGGGCGCCCAGCCCATCGATCGTCTGAGTTCGATTGCGGCGATTGCTCGGGACTATGATATTTCACAAAATCATCTGATGAAGGTGGTGAGTGATCTGGTGCAGGCGGGCTATGTGGAAAGCGTGCGAGGCCGTTTCGGAGGGATACGTCTGGCGCGGGTCTGTTCCGACATCAACATTGGTGAGGTGGTGCGCCACACGGAGGACGGCTTCGACCTCGTCGATTGCGGTTCCTGCGTGATATCGCCGGCGTGTGGTCTGACGGGGGCGCTGGCGGAGGCGCTTGCAGCGTTCATGGCGGTA
>NZ_JBXAQR010000008.1:0-184866 GCF_058807415.1 Sphingopyxis sp. GW821-FHT12C06
CGGCGATCGCCCATGCCCTTATCCTCGGCGTTCGCGCCGAAACCAGCTTCAACCTCCTCGGGTTCTAGAGAACGATCTGACGATTCAACGTGCACCCGTCATTTCGCGGAGGAGATGGCCGGCACCATCGACCTTCGCCATGACCCACATCATGAACCGGATATCGACATGGACAGTCCGGTTACGCTGCCCGACATAAACCCAATCGGAGACCACCCCATCCATCGTCCCGTCGAACACCAGCCCGACCAACTCACCGCGTGCGTTGAGTGTCGGCGATCCGGAATTGCCGCTCGTGATATCGGCGCTGGATAGGAAGTTGACGGGAAGCGTGCCGAGTTCGGGATCGGCATAGACGCCAAAATTTCCCTTCCGCGCGGCAGATATCAGGGCCGCGGGAGCGTTAAACTCCCCTTGGCCCCGTTGCTTTTCGATCAGGCCGGACGCAGTTGTAAAGGGCGTCCACATCTCTCCGTCACGAACGCGTCCCTCAACCTTGCCCCAACTGACTCGCATCGATCCGTCGGCGTCGGGATGCACCGGCTCGCCGCGTTCGCGCTTGTAGTCGAGATAGGCGGCGAGATAGGCATCGCGCGCCGGCCGGGTTCGTTCGGCGCGGACCTCGGCCTCTTGCTCGGCAGCAAGGTCGTCCGGATAGAGCGCCACTGCCAACTGAATGAAGGGGTCATCCGATCGTTCGAATTCGGCGGCTGTTCTGCCCAGCCACGCCAGCCTTTCCCCGAACTCGCCGAGCCGCGTGGCCGCGTAAAGCCGATTGAGGCCGATAGCTGCCAAACGGCTTTCGAACGCTCCGCTCCGATCGGCGGGCGGAAGCTTGCGATATTCGGTCAGTGCCGCTTCGAACAGCTGCCGGTCGACCGAGGGTTCATAGCGGTTCTGAATGCGGGTGAGGCGATCGGAAAGCAGTTGCCGGTCGCGATCGCGATAGCCTTTCGCGCGCTGCATATCGGGCTTTCCCTGCTCCTTCGCCCATTTATAAAGCATGCCCGCACCCCGCAAAAGCTCGGCGCGATCGAGTGTCGCGCGGTAAAGGCGACGCAGCGAGGCCCGGCCATTTTCCTCAACCTCGGCATCCAGCCTCGCCAGCAAAGGCGCATAGTAGCTGCGCCGGCCGGGATCCTCAGCAATCCAGCCCCGAAAAGCGTCTTCGGTGGCCTGCTTCTGCTTCAGGACCTGAGCGGCATGGGCGCCGGCCAGACTTCCTGTGAGCTTCTTTCTGTAATTGCGCACGTCCTCGAGCGCCGTTGCGTAGCGGCTTTGCGTTTTGCGATCCCCTACGGTTGCCGCCAGTATTTTTTCTTCATGGCGCGTGAGGAGGCCGAGCCATTGCGGTTCATATTCTGAAATATTGAAGATCGTTTCTGCCGCGGTGGCCAAACGGTTGGTCACAACGGGAACGCCGGCGGTCAGAATGAAATCGTCTTCCTTCACGCCGCGCCGAGCCACTTTCAGGATCGATTTTGGACGGTAAGGAATATTCTGCCGTGCGAAAGGTGTCGGCGAACCATCGGGCGACACATAGGCACGGTAAAGGCCGAAATCTCCGCTATGCCGCGGCCACATCCAATTGTCGGTATCACCCCCGAAATTGCCCAGCCCTTCGCCCGGCGCATAGACGAGCCGGATATCCTGCAGTTCCAGTCGCTGTTCCAGATAATGGACCCTGCCGCCGAAATAGCTGAGGATACGGCATCGACGACCGGGCTGCACTTCGCAGGCGCTTGTCAGTCGTGCGCGATTCCCGTCGCGGGCGACCTTGCGAGCGGTTTCATCCAAGCCGCCGACGCCATCGTTCATCGCCGCGGTCACATCGCGCCAGTCCTCAATCACATTGATCCGGATCCCCGGCTCCGCGGGCAGCTCCGCCCGACGATCGCGGGCGACGAAACCGTTGGTCCAATAATCTTTCCCGGCCCCGCTATTGTGCTGCACAGAGCCCGAGAGGCAGTGATGATTGGTGAGCAGCAAGCCCTGTTCGCTCACGAAGGAGGCCGTGCAACTCCCCAGCGCCGCGACGGCGCCAAGCGGGGGCATGCTGACCATCCTCAATCGTTCGGGGTCCAGTTCCATCCCATCGGCGCGCATCGCGGCTCCTTGATCCGCCGCCTGATCGGGAAGCCACATGCCTTCGCGGCCCGACGCCGGCTGAACGATCGCCAGCATCGCGAGCGAAAACATGGCAGCGGAGTGATAATTGCTCATGCGGCTTATGTCCTTGCCATGCCGGATATCGAGGCCAAGCCCTGCGATACCCCGGCGACGACGATATACTGCCTGATGCCGAAATTATTGCGGTGGTGGTCACCGTTGACCGAACAATTTCCGGCAACGAAATGGGCGCCCGGATCGATGGCGCGACCTGATGGAATGCTCCCGCCGACATCGTCCGAAAGAGCGCAAGAGCGCACAAACAGAAGCACAATCGCGATTCGATTTGCGCGAATGCACGCTCAACGGTCAATCGCCCGATTGTTCTTATCGCGCCAGCCGATTCGACCCTATCGTCCGGCACGCTGAAAAACATATTGGGGAGTACATCATGCATATCGAGCCGCTTCACTCTCACCGCCGTCGGCCCAGGTTAATGCATATGCTGATCGCGGGAACGCTTGTCGCAGGACTGGCTGGAGCGGTGCCTGCCACTGCCGCCCCTTCGCCACCCGTCTTTTCCGCCGAATATGACGCTTATATCGAACAGATGCGGCAGGACTGGTCGATCCCCGGCGTCGCCATCGCGATCGTCAAGGACGACAAGATCACGACGCGGACCTATGGACTGCGCCAATATGACCGCAAGGCGCCGATCACCAAGGACACCATGTTCGGGATCGCCTCTATCACGAAAACCTTTGTTTCGGGCGCTTTGGCGAAACTCGCGGGCGAGGGCCGGATCAGCTTCGACGATCCGGTGATCAAGCATCTGCCGAATTTCAAGGTCGCCGACCCGTGGCTGACCCGCACCATCACCATTCGCGATCTTCTGGCCCACCGTACCGGCCTCGCTTCCTATGGTGACTGGCCCGAGGAAATTCCGGGCATGACGGGAGCCGAGGTGGTCGAACGGATGGCCGCGCTCGATCAGGCGGCGCCCTTTCGCGAACGCCCCTATTATAACAGCATCACCTATGTCGCCGCCGCGCAGATCATCGAAAAGGTAACGGGAAAACCCTGGGGCCAATATATCGACGAGGAAATCTGGACGCCGGCGGGCATGAACAACAGCTATGCCCATGCCGATGACTTCATCCCACCCGAAAATGTCCTGCCGTCCGGCGACGGGTGGTCCGACACGGTCAAGATCGGCCAGGATGCCGTTCCGTCGTCGATGAACGTGGCCTCCCCTCATGTGCAATGGGAAAAAGCGATCGATTCTTCACTGGCCTTCCACAAGAAGGATCTCACCGATCGCCTCGCCCATTTCCATCGCACCGCGATCGACCCCGGCCAGGCGGTCTTCTCGTCGGTCGACGATATGGCACGCTGGGCGAAATTGCTGATGAATATGGGCCAGATCGACGGCCGTCAGGTCATACCGGTCGAGGGTGTACGCGAAATGCGGCGCGCGGCGATCATCCGTCGCGGTGATTTCCCGGCCAACTGGTCCGCCGATTTCAACGACTCCCGGGAAGGCCTCCAACCGGTAATCTACGCATCGGGCCTGATGCTCTACACCTATGAAGGCAATTCTCTCTTCGGCCATTCGGGCGACGAACTGGGTTATACCGCATTGATGATCGTCGATCCCGAGCGGAAAATTTCCGTGGTGGCAATGATCAACAATTTTGCGGGCAAGAGCGGCGCGACCGATGCTCTGGTCGGACGAACGCTCGATGCGCTCTACGGGCGGGAAGCTCTCGACTGGTCGGAGATGGCGTTGAAGCGCGAGCGCGCCGGGCAGGTCGAAAACAAGGAGATATTCAGCGCGCTCTTCGCCGTGAAAGGTCCGGAAACCCGTCCACTCAGCACCTTCACAGGCACATATGAGCATCCTTTTTGCGGCAAGCTTTCGGTGCGGGTCGAGAAGGGCAAGCTTTTGGCCAGCACAGGCCCAACCTATGATGTCGAACTGACCCCGCTCGGCGATGGAAATTTCAAGGGAACGGTGCGCGGCCCCTCGGCCATATATTTCCACGTCGGCTTCAAAACCGGCGATACCGGCAAGCCGGCGACCCTGTCGATCACCCATCCCTATCTGCATCGTCCGATCGACTTCGCACGTTCGGGCAACTGATCCTCATTCGCCTTCATCGCGAAAACTTGTGAATCAAATGCGTCGGTGCCCTCCGACAAGAGGGCACCGAAATTCTTGCGCCGCATGAACGGGGAAGCCAATCGCATGACCATATTTGTCCGAACCGGACGGCTCGATGATGTCCATGACCTGGTGGAGCTTGCCCGGAGTGGCGGATCGGGGCTGACCAACCTGCCCCCCGATGCCGGTGCACTAAAGGCCAAGCTCGCCGCGAGCGAGGCGGTGATCACAGGCGAGAACGGCCATGGGCCGGTGATCCTCGTCCTCGAAATCGAAGGCCGTGTTCAGGGTTGCGGCATGATATTCCTGCGCATCGGAGCCGATTGGCCCTTCTATAGCTATCGAACCAGCCGCAACACGCAGCGTTCTCTGGTCAACGGCCAGCGCATTTCGTTCGAAACGCTGACCCTGACCAATGATTTCGACGGCTGTGCCGAAGTCGGGGGACTGCTGATCGACGCAGGCCTCAAAGGGCGCGGCCTGGGTGCCTTGATGGCGCGCAGCCGCTATTTGTTCATCGCAAGCCATCGCGAATATTTTGGCGACCGGGTCATCGCCGAGTTGCGCGGCGCGCAGGTCGAAAGCCGCTCGCCCTTCTGGGATGCCGTCGGCGGCCGCTTCTATGGCATGGACTTCGAAGAGGCCGACCGGCTCAATGCACTGGCCGGAAACCAGATCATCGCCGACCTCGGCCCGCGCCATCCCATTCATGTAAACATGCTGTCGAGCGAGGCGCAAGCGGCGATCGGCCGCCCTCATGACGATGGTGTCGCCGCTTACGCCATGCTGAAGTCCGAAGGGTTCCGCGACGATGGTTATGTCGACATCTTCGACGCAGGACCAACGCTTCATTCGGATATCGACGCGCTGGCGTCTATACGGTCGAGCACGTCGGAACGTATCGCGACAATCGGTCCGCCGCCCTTGGAAGGCGCCCCTGCCGACAGCCTCATAGCCGCGCACAACGGATCGCAATTTCGCGTGGTGCGCGGAACAGTCTGGCACGGCGAAGCGGGCCTGACCGTCGAGCCCGCGGTCGCCGCGGGATTGGGGATTTTCGAAAATGACGAGGTTCGCCATGTGCGCTTCTGACCGGACGCACCTGTTCGCACCGCGCGCGGGATCCAACGATGACCCGTGTCGAGAGCCGCTTCGGCGGGTTGGTCCGGAAAAGAATCGGTTGCCGACCGGCTAACGTCGCTCCGCACAATATCCGGCCCGTCCTCCATCAATGGCATCGGGGCCGATACGTCGCGAAATCGAGCAGCAGATCGACCACCGGATCGAGGTCGCAACGCAGGCGCTGCGCGATTAAAACAAAGCGCATGGCTGCGAAATGCGGGTTCGCGCGGCTGATGCCCGCGACGGCGTGGTCTTCGACATCGGCTCTCCTTCGAGCATCGACAGCATCGACCGGTGGATGGGCAATAATTTGACCGACGCATTCGGCCGCCACCGCGCCTGCGGCCTGCGGCCGATATTCCACCTCCTGGAATGGAACGAATTTCGGGCTCTCCACATAGCTCGCCCCGGCCACCCGAGGGCCGGTCGCCCGCAGAAGAAGTGAAGCCGCCGTGCAGGCGGTCGAGGCCTTCGCGTTTTAACGGTACAGCTTCAAAACCATGCCGGGCCACAGAGGTGCGACACGACACCGGCACCGCCACAGGCGGGATTGGCAACACCTTCCTTCGCGCCCTTTGCGTCTAGATGCCGGCGGACTTTGAACGACACGGAGACGAAATGGTGCGCAGGTTTGACTGGCAGGACGGGTTGAATATTTTCGATCGGCTCGACGAGCAGGAACGGATGATCGCCGATGCCGCGCGCGCCTATTGCGACGACCGCCTACGCCCGCGCGTCCGCGAAGCCTATGCCCGCGAGCATAGCGACCCGGACATCTTCCGCGAGATGGGCGAGCAAGGCCTGTTGGGCGTCACCGTGCCCGAAGAATTTGGCGGCATCGGCGCATCCTATGTCGCCTATGGCCTCGTCGCCCGCGAAGTCGAACGGGTGGATTCAGGCTATCGCTCGATGATGTCCGTGCAATCCAGCCTCGTCATCCATCCGATCCTGGCCTATGGCTCCGACGCCCACAAGCGGCGCTATCTGCCCGCACTGGTGGCGGGCACGAGCATCGGCTGTTTCGGCCTGACCGAACCCGACGCGGGGTCCGACCCCGGCGGGATGCGGACCAAGGCGACGGCGGTCGATGGCGGATACCGGATCGACGGCAACAAGACCTGGATTTCTAACGCGCCGATCGCCGATGTCTTCATCATCTGGGCCAAGTCGGACGCGCATGGCGGTGCCATTCGGGGCTTCATCCTCGAAAAGGGTATGGCAGGCCTTTCGGCGCCGAAGATCGAAGGCAAGCTCAGCCTGCGCGCATCGATCACCGGGATGATCAACCTTGACGGCGTGGTCGTGTCCGAAGACGCCCTGCTCCCCCATGTCGAAGGACTGAAGGGCCCGTTCGGCTGTCTCAATCGCGCGCGCTACGGCATCGCTTGGGGTGCGATGGGCGCGGCCGAGGCTTGTTATGCGGCCGCACGCCAATATGGCCTCGACCGCCATCAATTCGGTCGCCCGCTCGCCGCGACGCAGCTTTACCAGAAGAAGCTCGCCGACATGGCAACCGAGATCGCGCTCGGCCTGCAAGCCGCGTTGCAGGTGGGACGCCTGATGGACGATGACGCCGTCGCCCCCGAAATGATCTCGCTGATCAAGCGGAACAATGTCGGCAAGGCGCTCGATATCGCCCGCGCCGCGCGCGACATGCACGGCGGCAACGGGATTTCGGACGAATATCCGGTGATGCGCCACGCGATCAATCTGGAAACGGTCAACACCTATGAAGGCACGCACGACATCCATGCGCTCATCATCGGTCGCGCGATCACCGGCCTGGCGGCGTTCTGACATGCCCGATGCCGCCAGAACACCGCTCGCGGGGCTGAAGGTCATCGAGCTTGCCCGCATCCTGGCGGGGCCATGGGCGGGACAGATCCTCGCCGATCTGGGCGCCGAGGTGATCAAGGTCGAAAGCCCCGACGGCGACGACACACGCAAATGGGGCCCGCCCTTCATCGACAATGGCGATGGCACGGCGGACGCCGCCTATTTCCATTGTGCCAATCGCGGCAAAGCATCGCGCGTGGTCGATTTTTCGTCGCCCGCAGGCCGCGCCGAGGTGATCGCACTGATCCGCCACGCCGACGTCGTGATCGAGAATTTCAAGGTCGGGACGCTGGCGCGCTATGGCCTCGATCATGCCAGCCTCGCGGCGATCAACCCCCGGCTGATCTATTGCTCGATCACCGGTTTCGGGCAGACCGGCCCCTATGCCGGCCGCGCGGGATATGATTTCGTCGTCCAGGGGATGAGCGGGATCATGGACCTGACTGGCGCGCCCGATGGCCCGCCTCAGAAAATCGGCGTCGCCTATGCAGACATCATGACCGGACTTTATGCGGTCATCGCCATCGAAGCCGCCCTGATCCAGCGCGCGACGACCGGCACCGGGCAGCGTATCGACATGGCGTTGTTCGATGTCATGGTTGGCACCCTCGCCAATCAGGGGCTGAACTATCTGGCGTCGGGCGTCTCGCCATCGCGACTGGGCAACGCGCATCCCAACATCGCTCCCTATGAAGCTTTTCCCTGCGCCGACGGCTGGGTCATCATCGCTGTTGGTAACGACCGGCAATTCGCGCATCTTGTCGATTTGCTCGGACTGGACGAACGGCCCGAATGGCAAAGCAACGCCGGGCGTGTCGCCGATCGCGCGGCGCTGTCGGCCGCGATTACGGCGAGGCTCGTACCGTGGAGGAATAGTACGTTGATGGCGGCGCTGGAAGCGCGCGGCGTACCCGCCGGCCCGATCAACCGCGTCGAAGACGTCTTCGCCGATCCGCAGACCGTCCACCGCGGGATGCGCCTTGCGCTCGATCGCGATGGCGCCGGGGCCGTGCCCGGAATCCGCACACCGATCCGGTTCTCCGATGCCGCGCTGTCCTGCGACCGCGCGGCGCCGAAGCTGCCGCGCGCCGCGTCCTGATCCCGTTCAGGGCGCCGCCACGCCATATTCCTGCGCGGTGGCATCGAGGCTCTTCACCATCTTGTCGGCCATCTCTTCGATCTCGCCGCGAGTGATCGTCAGCGGCGGGCAGAGGACCATGGTATGGCCCACGGCGCGCGCGATCAGGCCGTTTTGCAGAGCGATTTCTCGGCAGGTGAGCGCCGCCTTTTCAGAGGGTTCGAAGAACAATCGTTCGGTGCGATCCTTCATCAATTGGAGCCCGGCGAGCAATCCGGCGCCGCGCAGTTCGCCGACCAGCGGATGGACGTCGGCGATCTGTTGCAGCACGCCGCGGAAATAGGGCCCGACATCCTCGCGGACGCGATCGATCAGCCCTTCGCGCGCGATGATGTCGATATTCGCTTCGGCCACCGCGCAGGCGACGGGATGCCCCGAATAGGTGTAGCCGTGCGGAATGGGGCCGCCTTCGTAGAGCGCCTTATGGACGCGCTCGCCGATGCCGACTGCGGCAATCGGCATATAGCCCGATGACAGGCCCTTCGCGATCGGCATCAGGTCGGGCTGGATTCCGTAATATTGCGAACCGAACCATTCGCCGAGCCGACCGAAACCGCAAATCACTTCGTCGGCGACCAGCAGGATGTCGTGTTTGCGGCAAATTTTCTGAATCCGGTCCCAATATCCCGGGGGCGGATCGATCACCCCGCCCGCGCCCTGGACGGGCTCGGCGATGAAGGCTGCGACATTGGCGGCGCCGATCGCGGCGATCTTGTCTTCGAGTGCGGCGGCCGCGATTTCGGCAAATTGTTCAGGGGTCTGGTTGGCGCCATGCCGATACCGGTGCGGTTCCATAATATGTTCGAAACCGGGGAGCAGTTCGTGCCCCATATCGTGCATGGCCTTCATCCCGCCGAGGCTGGTCGCGGCCAATGTGCTGCCGTGATAGCCCAGATGACGCCCGATGAAGACGCGCTTCGACGGCTGCCCGCAAAGTTTCCAATAATGATAGACCAGCCGGATGACGGTGTCGTTCGCCTCCGACCCCGAATTGGTGAAGAAGAAATTGTCGATGCCTTGAGGCGTCACCTCCGACAGCCGCCTGGCGAGCGAGATTTGCGACGGCGTCGCGCTTTGAAAAAAGCTGTTATAGTAAGGCAGTTCGCGCATCTGGCTGGCCGCGACATCGACCAGTTCGTCGCGGCCATAGCCGACGTTGACGCACCAGAGCCCCGCCATGCCGTCGAGGATCTTGTTGCCCTCGCTGTCCCAGACATAGCTGCCCTTACCCCGGGTGATGATCGTTGTGCCGCGTTCGGCCAGCTCGCGCGGGTCGGAAAAGGGGTGAAGATGGTGCCGGTCGTCCAGCGCGCGCCATGCCTCGGTCGAAAATCCAGCTTCCACGATCGATACTCCCATTGTCGTCGGTTCGATGGAAGCATCCCGGACTTGGCCCCCGGGCGAAAGATGACGAAACCGCCGCGGGCGTTGCCGTGAGAACACCGGCGCCGGTGCGCAGGCGTCAACCGCGGTCGAGGTCGGCCATCAGATCGGCGATCTGCACATCCTCGGCCGCGCCCCGGGCGCGGAGCCCTGCGATCACGCGCTCGCGGTCGCCCCGGGGGTGCGTCTGGCTGAGCTTCGTCACGCCGTCGATACGCTCGATCGCGATCCGGAATGACCGGATCATCGGTAACAGGAACTCCACCTTGCCCTCCGGCGCATCCTCCATCCGCCATGTGCTGCCATTATAGCCCTCCGACATCGCGATGGTGCGCCGCATGATTGCCAACTGTTCCTCGTCATCGTCGATCGGCGTCAACCGGCCACGGACCTGCGCAGCCATGTAGTTCCACGTCGGAACCGTCGGGCGTTCGACATACCAGGACGACGAAATATAAGCATGGGGGCCAGAAAAGATCGCGAGTGCCGGCTGTCCTTCGGTCAGGACCGCCGCATGGGGGTTCGCCCGCGCCAGATGGCCGACGAGCTCCATCTCGCCTAGGGCGTCGCTCGCGAAATAGATGGGGACGCTCGTCGCGAAGGGGGAGCCATCGGCGGCGGCCGAAACGAGCTGCGCAAACGGATATTGCGCGACCAGCGCGCGCGCGTCAGGCGCCCGATAATGTTCGGGGACATGCATCCGGCGCCGGGTTTCTGCTTCTTCCATTCCACATCCTCCTGTTCCAGCCTTTAAGCGGGCCTGTCGCTTCGGGAGCAAGTTGCCAAGGCGCAAAGCGGTGGTGCCCGTCCGGCACCAGTCGGCTCGGTGACCGGGGCACACCACCCTCCGTTTCCTTCGCACCGACCCGGACGAACGAACGGGCTATAGTGCCCCGCAACATACGATTTTTGAACAGGACGCCCCATGAGCCGCCAGCCCTCCAACATTGTCGATGCCTATGCCGGAAAGCTGTTTCCGAACGAACAGTTCGCGACCTTTTCGGCGAGCGAGAACAGCTTTCCCACCCGCACCGTTTCGCGCGGCAGGGCGGATGTTGCTGAGTTGCATCATGCCGCAACGATGTTGCCCGATCTTCCGATCGTCACCGACAGGGAAAGCTGTGACCTCATTGACTATGTGTCGCGCAATCGTCTGGTCGGACTGACGATCGTCAAGGATGGCAGCGTCGTCCACGAACGCTATGAAGGCGGCCTGACCCCCGACATGCGCTGGATTTCGATGTCGATGGCGAAGTCAGCCGCGACCACCCTGATCGGTGCCGCGATCGTCGACGGATATATTGGCGGGGTAACCGACCCGCTCACCGACTATCTGCCAATGCTGAACGGCAGCGGCTATGATGGGGTGTCTATCCGGCATCTTATGCGGATGACATCGGGGGTCGAATGGGATGATACCCACACCAACCCCGCGTCGCACCGGCGCCATATGCTCGATTTGCAGGTCAGCGGACAGCACGGCGCGATCATGGACTATATGGCGACGCTGCCGCGTATCGCCGAGCCGGGGAGCGTGTGGAACTACAGCACCGGCGAAACCCATGTCGTCGGCGCGCTGGTGAAAGCCGCTACCGGCAAATGGCTGGCCGACTATCTGAGCGAAAAAATCTGGTCCCGCGTCGGGATGCAGGCCGATGCCTGCTGGTGGCTCGAGGCCCCGCACGGGCTGGAGGTCGCGGGAAGCGGCCTGTGCGCGACGATGCGCGACTATGTGCGCTTCGGGCTGTTCGCGCTTAGCGGCGGGGTCGCCGGCGGCGAGCGGGTGGTACCCGAGGGCTGGTTCGACGAAGCCAGCGGCGCGCACGACAGCGGCGACGCCTTCAACTATGGCTATATGTGGTGGCCGGTACCTGATCGGAACGGCAACTTCCGCGACGGCGCCTACAGCGCGCGCGGCATTTTTGGCCAATATATCTATATCAACCCGGCGCGGAACCTGCTCGTCACCGTACTCAGCAGCCGCGCCAAGCCGAAATATTCCGAAGCCATATTGGACAATGACTTCTTCAACGCCGTGGCGGATGCGATCGGCTGATCAACCGCGCCGCGGCGCGAATTCGGGCAGCTCCTTGGCGATCGTCTCGCGCAGCCAGCGCCGGAATGTCCGCACCAGGCGGTCGTCCCAGCGATCGCGGCGCGCGATCAGCACATAATGCCCCATCCGCACGGGAAAGCTGTCCTTGCCCGCGCCGATGTCGATCAACGCGCCCGATTGCAGATCGTCGCGAATGATCAGACTGTTGGCCAGCGCGATCCCGCGGCCGTGGCGCGCGGCGTCGACCGTCAGATGGCCCTGCCACAGGCGCGGGCCGCCGATCCGTTCTTCGCAGGGCACCCCATAGGATCGCAGCCACTGAACCCAATTGTTCGTGCCGCTTTCGTGGAGCAGTTCGTGCGAAAGCAGGTCGGCCGGATCGACGATCGCATCGCGCGCTTCGAGATAACGGGTGCTCGCGACCGCGATGATCGGCACATGCGCGATCGTTCCCTGTTGCTGCCAGGCCGACGGCTTGACCTCATCCTCATAAGTCGCGTTGAAGCGGATATCGAGATCGGCCTCGTGCCCCGCGAAGTCGGGCGAGGCGTCGGTCGGGCGCAGCTCGAAATCAATGCCGGCGTTGCGCGCTTCGAACGCCGCGAAATGCTGCGAGAGCCAATGCAACGCAAAGCCGGGGGTGCACCAGATCGACAGGCTGTTGTGTTGCCCGCTGTTGAGTACGTCGAGTGTCGCATGGGCGATGTCTTCGAGCGCCTGGCTGATGCTGGCGTGATAGATGCGCCCCTGCTCGGTCAGCACGATCCCGCCGGGCGTGCGCGCGACGAGTTGCACGCCAAGCCAGCTTTCGATCGCCCGCAAGTGGCGGCTCACCACGGCATGGTCGCGGCTGAGCCAGGCCGCCGCTTTTCGGATACCCCCAAGACGCGCCACCGCATCGAACGCCCGCAACGCCTCGAACGGCGGAAGCGACTTTCGCTCGGGCGGACGGGGGTGCGCGCTCACGTCGAGGCGGCCGCAATCGAAATGATATGGTGCATTCATGATATTTCCCACAGGCGATGTTGGAGCGTCAATTGGAATCTCGGGCGGAGGCGTGAGGGCGCTTGGCGGATCCGCGCCGGGTTGAGCGGACCCATGCGGTCATTGCCAGCACCAGCATGACCAACGCGCCTCCCCCGCACAGGAAAGCCGCAATCCGTCCGCCAATGCCGAGTATCTGGCCGGTGTGAAACGGGTAAAGGGCGTTGAATATCGCATCGGCTCCGCGCTTCGTTCGCGCGTCGTCGATACGCACGAGTTGCCCGCTGCGGTCGAGATAGATGGCGGTGGCGCCATAGCTGCGCGGCAGTTCCCCCGGCGCGTGAATCCGGACGCGATACACGCCGGTTTCGTTCGGCATGTCGATGGCCGTGAAGCGCGCTCCGGGAAGATGTCCAAGCGCCCGCGCGACGGCCACTTCGGCGTCGATGCTGTTCGGCGCGTCCTGTGGCGCCGAGACCGATGGCGCCGAGACGCCCGCTAGGTCTTTCAACGGATCGGCAAAGGCCAGCATCACGCCCGACACCGCCAAGGCAAACAGCGGGATCGCCAGCCAGTAACCCAGAAAGCGATGCCAGCCGAGAAGGTTCGCCTGCCCCGACGCCAGCCGCGCGGGGCGCCGTACGATGCTGCGCCCCATGCCCTTCGACCGCCAGCCCGCGATCAGCCCCATGACGATGCTGAAGATCAGGAACAGCCCCGACGCACCGACGATCGCCTGCCCGGTGTCGCCCGCGAACAAGGTCTGGTGAAACGCCTTCAGCGTTTCGTAGAGCGCACCGTCCCCGACCGCCTGACTGTCAGGACGCGTGCGGATCATCCGACCAGCGCTGTCGATGCGAAGCGTATGATCGCTGCCGTCCTTCGTGCCATAGACATCGAGCTGTCCTTCAATGCCGCCCGAAATCCAGATCGAGGACACCGCATAGCCCGCATCCGCTGCGCGCCGCGCCGCGGCGCCGATCGCCGCAGGCGACACGGTGACGGGTTGCCCGCCGAGCAGGCTGTCGTCCATCTCGGTACGAAAATGAATGGTCAGTCCAGATGCGATCTGCAGCAACCAGAACAGCGCCAGCGCAAGGCCGACAAATTTGTGGATGGTCCGCGCAGTTCGCGTGTCTTTGGCCTTTTTCATCCCCCCAACCTCGCTCCCGCCCGGCCGATGGACGAGATGCCTAAGCGCGGATCAGTGGTGCGCAATGCGCACCAGGTCACCGGCCTTTGTCGCCTGTTCCCGTTTTCCGTCCCGCCTTCTACTAGGAGCCAGTGGAAGGGGAAAAATAATGACACAAAGCGATCTCGGCAGGGGCCCGTGGCTCTCATGACGACGACCCATTCCGCTCCGCTTGATCCGGCGTCCGGCGTCCTCGACGACAGCAAAGAGATTTTTGGCCACCCGCGCGGACTCGCCTATATCGTCTTCACCGAAACGTGGGAGCGCTTCTCCTTCTATGGAATGCAGGCGCTGCTCGTCCTCTATATGACGCTGCACCTCTTCAAGCCCGAGAATAGCGCGGTTGTCGCCGGTTTCGACGGCTATCGCGCCGTGATGGCCGCCGTTTTCGGGCCGCTGAGCACACAGGCGCTCGCGGCGCAGACCTTCGGCCTCTATGTCGGCTTCGTCTATTTTATGCCCGTATTTGGCGGGTTGCTCGGCGACCGCTACCTGGGTCGCAAGAAATCGGTGATCATCGGCGCGGTCTTCATGGCGGCAGGACATTTCCTGATGGCGTTCGAGGCGCTGTTCCTGTTCGCGCTGCTCGCGCTGGTCGTGGGATCGGGGTTCCTCAAGGGCAATTTGGCGGCGCAGGTCGGCGGCCTTTATGCCGCCAATGACAAGCGGCGCGATGCCGGTTTTTCGGTCTATGTCTTTGGCATCAACGTCGGGGCGTTCGTCGCGCCGCTGATCTGCGGCACACTGGGCGAGCTCTATGGCTGGCATTATGGTTTCGGGGCGGCGGGGATCGGCATGCTGATCGGCCTTGCCATCTATCTGAAGGGCGCCCGCTATCTGCCGCCCGAAAAGATCCGACTTCAGCACGGCGAACGGGTTCGCCTGCAACCCGGCGACGGGACAAAGATCACGGCCATTGTCGCAATGCTCGCGATCACCGCGCTCTATTGGACCGCGCAATCGCAGGTCTGGAACAGCTATCCGCTGTGGATCAAGGATCAGGTCGACCGCAATCTGGGCTTTGCGACCGTGCCGGTGACCTGGTTCCAGTCGCTCGATTCACTCGCAGTGCTGCTCCTCGCCCCCGCGGTACTCTGGTATTGGAAACGCCAGTCGCGGCGCGCGGCCGAGCCCACGGACCTCGCCAAGATCGGTCTTGGCTGCGCAGTGTTCGCCGCGGCGTGCCTGTTGCTCTCGGCTGGAGAAATATTGGCGGGCAGCGGTCAGGTCGCGATCATCTGGCCCGTCCTGTTCCATTTCGTCTGTGCAATCGGTTTTCTCTATCTTGGCCCCATCGCGCTGGCGCTGACGTCGCGCGCGGCGCCGCTTGCGGTGAACGCGATGATGGTCGGTTGCTATTATCTGGCGATCTTCGCCGGCAGCTTTGCGAGCGGATGGCTCGGCCGCTTTTATGAAACCATGTCGCCGGCGGCCTTCTGGGCGATGCACGGCGCGATCGTCGGCAGCGGCGCGCTGTTGATCCTCGCCTTCGGCCGGCCGCTGCTGCGCGCGATGGCCATCGCGCCGCAAAACGACGGAGACGCATGATGATCCTGAGCCTCGCAGCCATGCTCGCTGCGGCAGCGACAAGTCCGCCCGGCGCAGTCGTGATCGCCTGCCCGCGGGACGCCGTTCAAGCCGACTGCGGGTTTCGCGGTGCGGGGGCTTTGCAAGCCGCGATCGAGTCCACACCCGATGGCGGAACGCTGATCATCCGCGCGGGCGAATATGTGGCGGAAGGTGGGCACAGTACCGCCTTTCAGGATGCCACCCTTCCCTCCTTCCTGACCATCACCGATCGGTCGATCACTATCCGCGCCGACGACGGCGCAGTGCTTGCCGGCAATCCGAATGCGCCATCGACCGCGATCACCCTCGTCAACGCCAATGCAATGATCTCCGGCCTCGAGGTTCGCGACTTTACTTATGCT
Source organism: Sphingopyxis sp. GW821-FHT12C06 (assembly GCF_058807415.1). NCBI lineage: Bacteria > Pseudomonadati > Pseudomonadota > Alphaproteobacteria > Sphingomonadales > Sphingopyxidaceae > Sphingopyxis > Sphingopyxis sp. GW821-FHT12C06. The sequence continues at coordinate 15,916 of NZ_JBXAQR010000008.1, forward strand.
TCTGACGAGGACGCGCTGTACGACGGACATGGCATTTTTGCGATCGACAGCCGCCTGACGCTCGACAGGGTACGCCTCACGCGCATTTCGAAAATGGCTGTGTCCGCACGGGGCGACAGCCAGCTGATCGCGCGCCATGTGACGATCAGCGACAGCCATGTCGGTTTCTGGCTCCGCGAGACCGCCTATGCGCGGATCAGCCATGCGGTGGTCGAGCGCGGGTCGGTCGTCGGGCTGTGCGCCTATGCGCAAAGCAGCGCCCATATTTCGGATTCGCGCTTCAGCGGCTTTGCCGACGACGGCATCTTCAGCGACGATGATGCCGTGCTGTTCGTGGCGCGGACCGAGGTCAGCGGCAACAGCCCCTTCGGCATTCGCGCCAGTGGCAGCAGCCGTATTTCACTTTCCCAAAGCGCGGTCCGCGGCAATACGGAGGACTTCGGCACCGAGGGCAAAGGCGAAATCAGACGCGACTCCCGCTGACGATTCATCGATCGTCTCATCGGTAAAAAGCCCCGGACAACAGAGTGTTGCCTGGGGCTTTTTTGCTGCGCGCTCATCGGCTGCGTGCGTTGCGGGCACCCCTCTTTCCCCAACAGGAAACGCCGCATCCCGTGAGGAATGCGGCGTCGCTGCCCTGGGGAGAGCATTGTCCCGGAAAACCCCGTTTGCCCGTCAGGGCGTCGGGGTCAGAATTTGGCTCCGACCTTCATCCCGATCACCCGCGGACGGGTGCGATTGGAGTTGGCCCAGCCCTGATAGGGGTCGATCGCGCGATTGACGTTGAGCAGGTTGGAGCCATAGACTTCGGCGCTGAAGCGGCCGAAATCGAGCCCCATACGCGCGTTGAGCAACGATAGCGTGTCTGATTCCTGAGGAAGGACGCTCGCCATGAAGCTTGAACGATCAGTATAGCTCACCTTGTCGCGGAAGTTGAAATCGACCCGGGCAAAGCCGTCGATATTGTCCGACACCGCAAAATCATAATTGGCGCTGGCCGAATAGCTGAGCTTCGGCGTGTAGTCGGTCAGGTCGCCGATGACGTTCACCTGATCGCCAGGATCGGTATCGACAATCTTGCTGTCGAGATAGGCGGCGTTGATGCCAAAGGTCAGCCCCGATGCCGGGCGCACCTGCACGCCAAATTCCAGTCCCTTGACCCGGACCTTGCCGATATTGCTCGATTCGGACAGGAACTGCCCGTTCACATTGACGAGCCGGCGCCGGATCATGTCGGTGTAGTTGGTAAGGAACGCGGCCACCTCATATTGGAACAGGCCGCCGGCAAAGCTGCCCTTGCTGCCGATTTCATAGGTTTCGACATTTTCGGGGCCATAGGAACCGAAGGGCGCCTGATTGAAACCGCCGCTGCGGAAGCCTTGCCCATAGCTCGCATAAACACGCGCATTGTCGGCGAAGCGATAGCTGACGACGACGCGGGGATCGGTCGATTCAAACGTCCCCCGATTGGTCACGCCGGTATCGGGCGCGGTTTCAGTGAGATCGCGCTGCTTGTCGTGAAAATAGCGAATGCCGCCGCCGACGGTCAGACGGTCGGTCAGATCATAGGAAATATCGGCAAAGATCGAGTAGTTTTCGGTCCGCGATTTCGAAAAATAATATTGATCCTCAACGACAATCCCGCCGCCTTCATACAGATCGCCATCCGCCGCAAAGGCATAGTCGTAATTTGCGAGCAGATCATTTTTGCCAACCGCATAATAGCCGCCGACGGTCCATTGAAACGGTCCTGACCCCGACGACAGGCGCAGTTCCTGGCTGAACTGGCTGGCGCCACCATAACGGTCGTCGTTGCCCTCGACAAAACCATAGGAGAAATTGCCCGGGCGCGGGATGTAGGTGAACGGATATTGCTCATCGAAATCGGTGTAGGTCGTCGCGCTTACCAGCTGGGCGAAACCCAGATCATAGTTGAGTTCGAGGTTATAGCTGGTGAAATCGAACTTCTTGGGGATGAGGACCGTTGCCGGGTCGATCGCGATATCGACGGTCCGGTCGGCTTCCTCGAAGCCCAGTCCGAGCTGCGTTTCGGCCCGGTGAATCTGGACCATCGCCTTGGCCGAAAAGCGGTCGCTCGGCTGCAACAGCAGCTGCGCGCGGACATTCAGCAATTCGGTGCCATTGCCATCCTTGATCCCCGCCTCGGGCTGGTCGATCCAGCCGCCGCCGTCTTCGTAAAGCGCGGCGATGCGCAGCGCCGCCTTGCCGGTGGCGATCGGAACGTTGACGACGGCCGAGGTCTTATACCCGACCTCGCCCTGATCGACGTCATAGACCTCGCCCGTCACGGCGGCGGAAAAGGCATCGAGGTCGGGCTTGTTGGTGATGTAGCGGATGACGCCCGCCGCCGCGCCCTGACCATAGAGCGTCCCCTGCGGCCCCTTGAGCACCTCGATGCGCTCCAGATCGAGCGCGACGGGGCTGAGCTGGATAAAGCCGCCCAGCGAAAGCGGTGCCTCGTCGAGATATTGCCCGACCAGCGCGCCCGAACCCGACTGGTTAGCCAGCCCGCGCATGAAGATCGTATAGCTGCCGGGGCCGTCTTCGCGCATCGTCAGACCGGGAACCGAAAAGGACAGATCCTGAACGCTGGCTACGCCCTTTTCCGCCAGTTCCTCACCGCCGAGCACCGAAATCGCCATCGGCACATCAACCAGCTTTTGCTCGCGCTTCTGTGCGGTGACAACAATCAGCTCGCTATCATTGTTACCGTCGGCTGCCTGCGCAAAGGCCGGCTGAGTTAAGGTAGCGGCGAGCAATGCTACGGCCGAGCCTGTGTAAAAAGACGTTTTCATATGTCCCTCCCAGAACCTGTTAAATCTGTCGCTGGCACGCTATCCGAAGACGCCGGTGCGCCATGATGCGAAATCGCGAAGTCTTGGTGCGCAAATGTCACCGCGCCAGCCCGGACCGCGCCGTACCATCGCTGGCCAGACGAAAGCCGACCGTGAAATATCCTTCGTCGCGCGGTCCCGGCAGCCGGGACGTCGGCAACATATACTTGGCCGCATCGCCATAGGAGCCGCCGCGCACCGCGCGGTGACCGGGCGAGCCGCAGCCCTTTGTCCGCGGCGAGCCATCGACCGGCGCGCCCGCATAATCATCGTGATAGCAATCGGCCTGCCATTCCCAGACATTGCCGCGAATGTCGTGCAATCCGAACCGGTCGGCCGGAAAGCTCCCCACGGGCGCGGGATAGACCCAGCGATCCTTGCCCGATGCCAGGCCGCCGCAGCATGTCTCCTTGCCGATATTGGCCACGTCATGGGTGATCGCTCCCGATGCGCCCCATCCGCCATGCGACGCGACATATTCCCATTCGGCCTCGGACGGCAGGCGGTAATTTTGCCCCGTCTTCTTGTTCAGCCAGCCGATATAGGCCTGGGTGTCGTTCCAGCTGATGCAGACGACGGGCTCATCATCCTTCTGCGCGAAACCCGGCGCATCCCATGTCCGGCTGGTATCGACGAACCATTTCGCATCTTCTTTGTAGATGTTGCATTTGCGTTCGGGGACATAGCCGCTTTCCTTGACGAAGCGGCCATATTCGGCACGGGTCACCTCATATTTCGCCAGCGCGAACGAGGGAATGGTAACGCTGTGTCGCGGCCCGTCCATCGGGCCATAACCATAGTCGACCGTCTCCCCCATTTCGAAACGGTCACCGGCAATTTCGGCCATCGGGGGGCAGTCGGCGCAATCCTTTGCCCCGTCGGCTTGCGCCGTATCTGCGGAGTCAGCCGAACAGGCCCCGAGACCGAGGATCGCCACGATCAGAAGATGGTTTTTCATTGCCCTGTTTCCCACACAGATTTGCCGCCCATTGCGCCGCGCCCGGAACCGGACGTCCGGCATCGCATCCGAGCATCTTGCATGCACGAACGAGAGGCGCGTTTACCAAACGCACTGGTGCGCGAATGGCACCACTGGCGCCTGCCGGAGCTGCGTCAGTTCCTCCGGCCCACTTGCTGCCAGCGGCCGGGGTTCAGGATCACCTCGCCATCACGGAACTGCACCACGAGCGGATAGCGTCCGGGGATCATATAGCTGTCGTCCGACACGAAGAGCAGCTCGCTCGGCGCGTCACGCTTGATCGCGAATATGTCACGCTCACCCGTGGCCGACGCCTTCAGTGCACCGCCCTCGAACCAGATTTTGAGGCTGGCAAGCGGGCTGAAGCGATAGTCACCGGTGAATCTGGCCGCGGCCGCAGCGGTCAACGGTTTCGTGCGCTTGACCGACGGCAGCTGCCGCGCGGGCGCAGCCGCGGCGAGCACCGCGTCCCACATCAATTCCGATGCAGCGACCCCGATTTCGGCGGAGGGCAGGAATTCGCCCGGCCCCTTGTCCACTTCGGCGGTAGAGACCGCATAGAGGACGTCGCCGTCGAGCTCGGTGGCAAAGGGCTGGATGGCGCGCGCCATCGAGGTGTGAACCTGTACCGCCAGCCGGTTCAGTTCGGCCTTGGACATTTTGCGGTTGGTTACGACGAGGCTGATCGTCGTATTCTTGCGATCAGGCCCGGTCCCCTCGTCGCCGTTCCAGCCGGGCTGGAGGCTGGCGGGCGCACTGCCCATCAGATAGCTGGCGGTGAGATCGGCAGGCCAGTGCGATCCCTTGTGGCACGACACGACCTTACCATCGCGACCGACGACGACACCCAGCGCATTGACCACGGTGAAGACAGCAATCTTGACGTCGCCGATCTGCCGGAACGCCGCGCCCTGCCCCGAGCGAGCGTTGCAGCCGAAAATCCCGCCCGACACCGCCGAGCGTCCGGCGCCATAGGCACCGACCGGGAACCAGCCGGGCTTCGCCGCGCGCAATGCGGCCTGCGCCAGTCTTTTGTCGGGATAAATCTCGTTCAGCCGGCGTCCGCCGAAATCATAGATGATCGATCCTTCGACCAGCCCGACATTGTCCCAATGGCCGCTGCGCGTGCCGTCGTCCTTCAGCGCGGTGTTCACCGCGGTGACCGCTTCGAGCCCGTACCAAGATCCGCCCGACAGGACGATCGCATCGAGCTCGGGAAGCTCGTAGCCGAGGCGCAGATAGTCCGAATTCACCGTTCCCGGTCCGCCCCCGCGCGTGTCGATCGCGGCGTGAACGCGCTCCTTGAACCGGATCACGGTCAGCCCGGTCGGCCCGTCCTCATATTGCCCGGTGCCGATCGAGAGCATCGGCCAGTCGAAACCCAGCGCATCCTTCGTTCCTGCACCGTCGTTGAGCGTCATCGGAAGGTCCGCCTGGCTTTCGGCGGCCGCGGGCGGGGTGTCGGCGGCCCATGCCATGCTCATGATGGACACCAGCATGGCCGCCAGTGCGACACTTCTGACCTGCGTGCGGATTTGTCTCATTCTGCTCACCTTCCGACATTTGGGCATGTGGTGCGAAGCTTTCGCAACAAATCGCCGGCAACATAAGTGCAAAGAATCGGCGAGCTGGTGCGCTCAGCGCACCAACGCCATTGCTGAACGCGACTGGGGGCCGGCGATGGCCGCCCTAGAATCGCCGACACCCGTGTTAGTTCCCCCACCAGCAACAGGTTTCTTCCCATGACGACATCCTATTCCCCCCTGCTGACATCCTCGATCGACGGCGAATGGCTGCCCGCAGGCAGCCGAAGCCTCCGTCCCGTCATCAATCCGGCGACCGGCGATGTGATCGGCGAATTGCCCGAAGTCACCACCGACGATCTCGACCGCGCGCTCGAGGCGGCAGATCGCGGCTTTCGCACCTGGCGCAGCGTCCATGTCGACGACCGCGCCGCCATCCTCCACAAGGCGGCGGACATATTGCGCACCCGGATCGACCAGATCGCGACGGTGATCGCGACCGAGCAAGGAAAGCCAATCGCTCAGGCGCGCGGCGAGGCGGCGGCGGGAATCCGCTTTTTCGACATCCATGCCGAGGAAGCGAAACGAGCCTATGGCCGCGTCCTCGTTCGTCCGTCGGGTCAGCGCGCGACCGTCACCTATGAGCCCGTCGGTCCTTCGGTCGGTTTTGCGCCGTGGAATTTTCCTTTCTTCAACGTCGCGCGCAAGATCGCGCCCGCGCTCGCTGCCGGCTGCTCGATCATTTCCAAGCCCGCCGAAGAAACCCCGGCGTCGGCCATACTGATCCAGCAAGCACTGTTCGAGGCCGGCCTGCCCGTCGACGCCAGCCAGCTGGTGTTCGGCGATCCCGACCTGATCAGCCGCCATCTCATCACCTCACCGGTGATCCGCAAGGTCAGCTTCACCGGATCGGGACCGGTCGGAAAGCATCTGATGAAACTGTGCGCCGATGGCATGAAGCGCACGACGATGGAATTGGGCGGCCATGCCCCCGTGCTGATCTTCGACGATGCCGACATCGACAAGGCGCTGGCACTACTGGTACCCGGGAAATTCCGCAATTCTGGGCAAGTCTGCGTGTCGCCGACGCGCTTCTATGTCCAACAGGGCATCTATGACCGCTTTGCCAAAGCCTTTGCCGCACGGACGGCCGCGACGATCAGAGTGGGCAATCCGCTCGACACCAACACGATCATGGGACCGCTGGCCAACGGCCGCCGCCCCGAAGCCGTCGGCGGACTGATCGGCGACGCCGTGCGCCGGGGCGCGCGCGCGCTCCACGGCGGCGAAGCGATCGACGGCAAGGGCTATTTTCACCAGCCCACCGTGCTGGTCGACGTTCCCGAAGAGGCGCGGATCATGAACGAGGAGCCTTTCGGCCCGGTCGCCATGCTGCGCCCCTTCGCGACAATCGACGAGGCGATCGAGCTGGCGAACCGCCTGCCCTTCGGGCTCGCCGCCTATGTCTTCACCCACAACCTCGGCACCGCGATGCGCGCGTCGGACGGGATTGAATCGGGCATGGTCGGGGTGAACACCGTCGGCCTGTCGACGGGCGACGCGCCGTTCGGCGGCGTCAAGGAATCGGGCCACGGGCTGGAGGACGGCCCCGAAGGTCTGAAAGCCTTCATGGTGTCCAAATCGATCCACATGATGTGAAGAAAGCACCGCTTCCTGACGGTCTGCTGCCGAACGGGAAACGGGCCAAACGGGAGAATAGTCGATGATGCTTCGATACGCCGCTGCACTGATGCTGACGCTTTCGCCAAGCGTCGGCATGGCCGCCGAAGCCCCGCCGGTCGCGACCAGTGTGTCCGCCGAAGTCGGGCAACCGCTCACCGCACTGTTGGATGCAATGCGCAAGCGCGACGTTTCAGCTCTCGACAGGGCGCTGGCACGCAGCGTAGAATCCCAGATCGTCTATTATTGGGGCGACACGGTCACCGGCCGCGAACCGATCCTGCAATGGCACCGCGAATGGTTCGCCGAGGCGGGCTGGAGCATCGAGCCCGGTCCCGTCGGCCATGCGCTGGTCGGCGACCGGCTGGCGACGCTGACCGCGCCCATGCGCTACATCAAAAGCGCCGAACGCCAGTTCAAAATCCTGATCAACTACACCTTGGTCAAGGAAGCCGAGGGCTGGAAGGTCGCCCGGATACAGCAGACCTTGCTCGAAGGGCCGCCGTGACGCCGGAGCGCTAGCGCGCCGCCGCCTCCGCGACCAGCGCCGCACGGCTGCGGATCGCGGTACCGAACAGCCGAGCGCTGTCGGTCGCCGCGCGATCAGCGTCCTCCACCACGCCCGAAAACTGCAAGAATCCATGCGCGAGCGTGGGATAGTTGAGATAGGTCACCGCAACCCCATCGCGCTCCAGTTGCCGTGCCAGCGCCTGCGCCGGATCGCGCAGAATGTCGAACCCCGCCGTGACGACGATCGTCGCGGGCATCCCCTTCATATCGCTGGCTTGGAGCTCTTCCGCCGCGCGGGCAGCGGTGGCGGTATCGCCGAACGCCAGCGGAATCATGAAATCGCGAAAGGCGACATCGAGGCCATAGCCTTTGCCGAACAGCGCGAACGAGCGGTAGCGCGGTTCGAAATCGGTCGAGGTGTAATAGAGCAGTTGATAAAGCGGCGCGGGCCTTCCCGCCGCAAGCTGTCGCCGCGAGATGGCCAGCGAGATATTGCCGCCCGCGCTGTCGCCACCGACACCGATCATCGCCGGGTCCGAGCCGAGCTTCGCGGCATACGCGCGCGCCCACAAAAAGGCGTCTTCACCATCATCATTGGCGGCCGGCCATTTATGCTCGGGCGCCAGCCGGTACTCGACCGACACCACGATCGCGCGCGCCTCGTTCGCGATCAGGCGCGCACTGCGGTCGGTGGCCTCTATTCCGCTGTAGATCCATCCTCCGCCGTGGAAATAGAGGAGCATCGGCAGGGGACCAGACTCGTCAACCGCGGGGGTATAAATGCGGATCGGAATCGGGCCGCCCCGCCCATCGATCGCGCCATTCTCGACCTTGCGCATCGGCGCCGTTGCTTTGGTCAGCAGCGCCCAATCGCGCGCGAGCGCCGCCCGGGCGATCGGGCGCTGCTCGGCCGAATGGAACATGGCGAGCCCCTTTGCCACTTGCTCAGGCAGGCGGCGGCGCCGAGCCTCGAAATGATATTGCAGTTTGGGATCGAGATGCTGGCCATCGACGACCTCGCGTGGCCCTTCCAGATTGGCGATGAACCAGGATGCCGGACGCGACATCAGTTCCAGCCGCTCGGCCTCCGCAGGGCTCGCAACGAAATCATCGGCGGGGCTCGCCGCCGCAAGGGTCGTGAGGGCCAACAGGCCAACGCCGAGGCGCTTGTCGATCGCGGGCATATTGTCTCCTCTTATCTCACAAAGGGCTGACGTTCGCCGCGGGCGAGCGAGCGCCACACCCATTCGAGCGGACCGTAACGAAAATGGTCGAGCCAGGGTTTCGACCAGAGCAGGATGATCGCCCAGACGGCGAGGACGACGATGTAACACTGCCAACGTTCGAGATAGCCGTACCAGCCAAGGCCATAGCCGTTGAAGAACAGCGTGCAGAGGATGCTGGTACCGAGATAGTTGGAAAAGGCCATCCGGCCCGCCGCGACCAGCCGCTGTGCCAGCCAGCTGTCACGTGCAGCCTTCATGAACAGGATGACGATCGCAGCATAGGCGAGCGACAGCGGCGTCCGCAGAAAGGTCAGATGGATGGCTTCGGTCAGGTGCTGGGTGACCAGCGAATAGCCCGACGCCACATTCCACGCCACGAGCGGAAGATAGAGCGGGATGCATACAAGGAAGCTCCAGAAGACGATGCGGACGTAGGTACGATTTGACCAGGCGCCCGAGAAGAAGCCCAGCCGGAACAAGGCCATACCGATAGCGATAAGCGCGAGCGTATCGGGAACCGCCAGCGGATGCGCGCGCGTCAGAATATAGGTCGCGATCGGTACGCGCGCCTCGAGCGCGGCGGCATAGCTGCCGCGATAGCCGTCGAGTTGCGACTGCACCGATGGCAGCGCAATCTCGGCTTGCGCGGCGGCCCATTCGGCGCGCGTTTCGGCGGAAGCATCGGGCGCGGCGGCGGCACGCTGGACATGATCGAACGAGACATAGGCCGCAACGCCCAGCGCGAGTTTCAAGAGGAGCAAGGCCGCACCCGCGATGAACAGGCGGCGCACCGGCCAGCGCCACGCGAGCAATGCGATCATCCCGCAGACGCTGTAGAGGACGAGGATGTCGCCGTACCAGATCAGCCAGGTGTGGATCATCCCGAACACGAACAGCCAAAACATCCGCGCAAAGGTTACGCGCGCCGGGCTTTCGCCCGCGCGCAGCGCGCGCTCGGCGATCAGGACGGTGCTCGCCCCGAACATCAGCGTGAACAGCCCGCGCATCTTGCCGTCGAACAGAACATAGTTCGCCGCCCAGGCGAGAAAATTCGCACCGTCCGCACCGCCATAGTAATTCGGAAAATAGTAGGCGTAGCCGGGCATCGCGAAGTCGACGACATTCATGAGCAATATGCCCATCACCGCAGCGCCGCGCACCGCGTCGAGGGTGCCGATCCGGTCGCTCGCTCCCGCCCCCGTCACCATGTCAGCGCCCCGCCGGGGCGGCACGGTCGGTCGCGTCGACTGCGGCCTGGATGAAGGCCCATTGCAGCGCATATCGCTCCGGACCGCCCGCCTTGGGCCAGGCGCTCTGGATGACGACAATCAGCTTGCGTTTGGGGTCGACGAACAGCGCCTGCCCCATGATTCCGAGGCCGCGATAGCTGTCATCGGGGCCGACCCACCATTGATAGCCATAGCCAATGTCGCCGAACGCCTTTTCACTATGCTTTGCGGTCGCATCGGCGATCCAGCCATCGGGTAGAACCGGCTTGCCCCCCGCTCGCCCGCCTTCGAGCATGAACAGGCCGAGCCGGCCATAATCGCGCAGCGTTGCGCTGAAACAGATGCCGCCCGTCTCCAGCCCTTCGGGCGAGGTCATCCACACGGCGTCGGCCTCCATGCCGAACGGCCGCCAGATCTTCTCGGAGAAATAAGCCGACAGCGATTTGCCCGTCGCGTTGATGACCGCCGCGCCGATCAGATTGGATTCGGCGGTCGAATAATAATATCGGGTGCCCGGCGCCGCGATGCGCGGCTGAGCCGACATCCTCTTGTAGAAAGCTGGCCCCATATGCGTAGCATAACGGCTGAAATCTGATGCCGGATCGTTATAGTCCTCGTTCCAGCCAACGCCCGATCGCATTTCAAGCGCCTGTCGGAGAGTCACACCATCATAGGCGCCGCCCTTCAGTTCGGGGACATAGCGCGTGAGGGGATCGTCGAGGTTCCTGATCTTGCCATCGCGCAGCGCAGCGCCGACCAGCGTCGACGTGACCGATTTGGCGATCGAGAAAGACGTCCAGCGGTCGGCCGGCTTGCGTCCCAAGCCATAACGCTCCGCGACGATATGGCCGTCTTTGATGACGAGTACCCCGGCGACGCGGTTCGTCTTGACGAAATCGTCTATGGTGTAGGGGCGATGTTCGTAGGTGAAGTCGATCTTCATTTCCTGCGGAGCGACCGGCAGCGCGCGCACCGGGCCGCCCGCCTTGATTACATTCGTCGCAAAGACCTTCTCCATGGCCCGATAGCCGCTCTCCTGCTCGGAGGGCGACCAGAAGCCCAAACGCTCGGCGAGCGGCGGCTGAACGTCCGCGTCCCGGGCCATCGCGGTGGACGCGACCAACGCCGATCCGAAGAGAAGCCCGGCCAAAACCGGATTGCGGTAAAATGGATAAGCGCTTTTCATCGGCCAGCTCCCTGATCGGACCGAAACACCCGATCCCCGAACGATAGGCCGGTGATCCCCCGGCCCCAGTTGAGAAATAGCGTTCTGACGGTGTTGCAGGCGCACCGGCCCAAGGCGCCCCAATCAGTTGGCCGAATGCGCCAACCGGAAACCGACGGTGAAATAGGCCTCATCCGCAGGACCGCGGAGCCGGAAGCGTTCCTCGAGAAACTCGCCGGCATCGCCATAGGAGCCGCCGCGGATGGCGTGATATCCGCCGACCGGGCAATCATTCCGCGCTGATCCGTCGGCAGGCGCGCCGACATAGTCCTGATGATAGCAATCCGCCTGCCATTCCCAGACATTGCCGCGGACATCGTAGAGGCCCAGCTTATCCGCCGGAAAGCTCCCGACCGGCGCCGTCTCGATCCACGTGTCGCGCCCTTCGGTCTTGCCGCCGCAGCATTCGACCTTGCCGATGTTCGCGACGTCGTGGGTGACGCCGCGTCCACCGCCCCGCGCGTCGCCCAGATCGGCGCGCAGCGCGACATATTCCCACTCGGCTTCGGACGGCAGGCGAAACTGGCGCCCCGTTTTGCCGTTCAGCCAGCCGATATAGGCCTGGGTGTCGCGCCAGCTCACGCACAATACCGGATGATCTTCTCCCTGCGCGAAACCGGGACGCTCCCAGTTGCGTTCGGGGTTGATGTGCCAGCTGGTGCCATCGTCATAGACGTTGCATTTGCCCGCCGACACATAGCCCGTATCTTTCACGAAAGCGCGGAACTCGCCAATCGTCACTTCGCGCCTCGCCAGCGAGAAGGGCGCGACCCGTACATCGTGCGTCGGCCCGTCGATCAGGCCATAGCCGCGATCGATCATCGCCCCCATCGCAAAGGTGCCGCCGGCGATCGGCGTCATTTCGGGCGGCGCGACGCCGTGCGAGACGCTTTCCGGCAAGGATGCGCAGCCAGCGAGGAGCAGCAGAGCGAGCGCGGCCAGGCCGCTGCAACGATCAACGGTCACGGCCGACCTCCCCCCATGCCGGATTCCAGTCGATGCCGTGCTGATCGGTCAACTCCCAGAAGAATTTGGTGCGCGGTTTGTCGCGGTTGCCGATCTCGTTCATCGTCTCGGAATCATAGAGGCGTCCGTTGACCATCGTGTAGCGCACACTGTTGGCATTTTTGATATCGACCAGCGGATCGCGATCGAGCACGATCAGGTCGGCCAGCTTGCCGGGCTCGATCGAACCAAGCTGATGGTCGAGCCCCCAGGTTTTGGCACCATTGATCGTCGCCGCGCGCAGAATCCGCATCGGCGCCATCCCGCCTTCGGCGAGCAGTTGCATTTCCCAATGAATTGCAATGCCAGCCGACTGACCATGCGACCCGACGTTGATGGTGACCCCGGCATCGTCAAGCCGCTTCACCGACCGGCTGACCGAGCGGAAGCCCACATCATACAACTCGTCCGCCTGATGGATCGTGTGCATGCCGCGGACATAGAGCGGCGCGTCGGACGGCCCCATGATCGGATTATAGGCATTGTTCACGCCGGGAATGAAATGCCGGACCTTGGCCTCCTTCCACGGCTCCTGCGTCTGGTAGATATAATTTTCGCCGAACAACTCGCCGAAGGTGACGATCAGCGTCGGCGTGTTAGCGGTGTCCGATTTTTTGAACAGCTGGAGCAGGTCGTCATAATAGGTGGCGACGGGCAGATTATGTTCGAGGGTCGATGTGCCATCAAGCAGGACGTTGACATTGTCGTAGAAATGCCCGGCACCCTCGGCATCGATCATCTGCCCGCTCTCGTTCGCAGCCTGCAGCAGCCATTGTTTCTGCGCCCGTGTCGTCAATTTATAGCTTTTGAGGATCTGGCCGCCGATCGCCGCCTTGCGCCGCGTGATCGCGCGGGCATCCTCGAGGCTGTCGATCCGGTTGAAGACGCGGTCGGGCTTGCCCGACCGGCCATAGATCACATGACCCGTGGTCAGCCAGCGCGGACCGACCATCAGGCCGGCCATCGTCATCTCGCCGGTTTCATAGCTTGGCAGTTCATTGGCATAAGGATCGAAGTTGGTGGTGACGCCATAGGCGAGCGCGGCATAGCGGACGGCGTGCTTCTGCGGCATCACGCTGGTGCCGTAACAACAGTCGATATGGCCATGCGCGTCGAACATGCCGGGCATAAGCGTCTTGCCGGTCAGGTCATAGACTTTGGCCGATGCCGGGACCGCGACGCTGTCCGCCGGGCCGACCGCCTTGATCCGGTTGCCTTCGACCAGCACCGTGCCACCCTCGATAATCGTGTCATTGCCGGTCATCGGCAGAATGCGTGCATTGGTGAAGGCGATGCTGCCCGCGGGGATGTCGGCGGGTGCGCTGAGCGCGACCGTGCGCAGCGGAGCGTCGACGATACCTTCGGCATCGGGCGCTGTCGCATAGACGCTGGCCCCCAGCGTCCAGTAGAGGCGCGAAGAATCGCCGCTCCACGCCAGTTCATACCCGCCCGAACGCGTCAGTCGGCGCGCTGCCGGATTTTTCTCTGCGGTGATCTTCACCACTTCAGTCGCGGCAGGGAACGGCATCACATTGAGCTCCTGAAGCTCCTTGAACGCGATCCATTTGAAATCGGGGCTGATGGTGAAATCGCCGGTATCGGCGGTTTCGGCATAGGCATGGTCCTGCGCGGCGCCGCCCTCGACCGATATGCTGCTCAAAATGACGGCACGGCCCGCGGCATAGTCCGGCAGCCCCATGAAATAAACGCGCCGGTCGTCAGGAGAAAAGCGTGCGAGGCCGCTGGCTTTGGCGAGATAGCGCGGGCTCTTTCCATCGAACCCTACGATATAAAGGCCGGCGGTATCCCGCGCGCCGCCCATTTGAGAATCCGGATCGAGGATGCGATAGGCGATGCGCTTGCCGTCGTTCGAGAAGGTGGGCTGGCCGATGACCCCGCCGCTGCGCGCGATCACCTTTTCTTTCCCCCCGGCCACGCTGCGCAAACGCAACGTGCTGCCCTTTTCATCGTCCCAGTCAACATAGGCAATCCAACGCCCGTCGGCCGACCAAGCCGGATCGGTCTGGGCACCCGCCCCGTCGGTCAGGCGACGCGGCGGTGCCCCCCCCGTCACGTCCTGCCGCCACAAATTGCCGAGCGCGCGGAAGACAAGCTCGCGGCCATCGGGAGACGGTGCGATCTGACGGATGATCTTCGCATCGACCCGGTCCGGCGCGAGGTCGAGCTGTGTACGCAGGGCGCGATGGACGCGGTGGTGCGCCGTCAGGTGGAACGGAATGTCGGTCGCCTTGCCGCTCTGCATGTCGACCTTGACGAGCCTTCCCTTGGCCCAGATCGCCACATGGCGGTTGTCGGGAAACCAGTCGAACGCGGGATAATAATGTTCCTGCGGAATATAGTCGGCCTGAAGATCGCGATCGAGATCCTGATAGATGGCGGTCTGCGCGCGCGTCGCAATGTCATAGCGGAACAGCACGGTACGCGCACCGACGCGGCGGATGAAGGCGATCGCCTTGCCGTCGGGCGAAACCTGCGGCGTCGTCGCACTTCCGAAACCCGAGATCAGATCGACCGTCTCGCCCGTCTGCATGTCGCGGCGGCGTACGACGAAATTGCTCAGCGCCGTATTGTTATAGACATAATGGGTGCCGGCAACCCGCTCGGTATAATAGAGGTAACGGCCGTCGGGCGAATAGCGCGGTTCCTGCATATCCTTGCCGCTCTTGGGCGGCTCGACCAGCTGACGCTCCGCCGTGCTGCCGATTTCGAAATGGCGAAGTTCCGACGTCCGCATTTCGTGGACCGCCGCGCTTGTCTTGGTCGCGACGACAGAACGCCCATCGGGCGCCCATGCCGGGCCGGTGATCATCGCCAGATTTTCACGGCTCACCTGCTGTGGATTTCCCCCGTCGGGATCGGAAATCCAGATATTGTCAGCGCCGGTCTCGTCGCTGAGATAGAGAATCTTGCGTCCGTCAGGACTGAACTGCGGGCTGCGCTGGGTGGCCGCCCCCGACAGGATCGCCTTCGCCTCGCCGCCGCCGGCGGGCATTCTGTAAATATCGTTGAGCAGGTCGAAGATGATGGTCTTGCCGTCGGGGCTGACATCAACACTCATCCATGTGCCTTCGCTGAGCGTCAGCGCGACGTCGTCCGCAGGGGACGTCAGAATGTCCGGGGCATTTTTCGCATGGATGGGCGGCGCGAAGAGCGCGCCGCTGGCCAGCGTGGTCGCCGTCAAAATTGTCGCCCAAACCGAACCCGTCATCATTGCGTCCCCCATTTTTTTCGACCCAGCGCCATCGCGTCCGCCGCCGATATCGAGATTATGGCAAGTAAGGTGGCGCTGGCGATGCAAAAGATGCGGCGCATGGTGCCGCAGCATCACCGCCAGCCGCTCCGCCCTATTGCACGCCAAACGCCGCTGCGGTTGCATCGAGGCCCTGTTTCATCTTGTCGACCATCTCGTCCACTTCGGAACGGCTGATCACCAGCGGCGGGCTGAGAACCATCGCCTGACCCACCGCGCGAGCGATCAGCCCATGATCCCACAAGGTCTCGCGACAGAAGATAGCCGCCGGCTCGACAGCGGCAAATTGCTTCTTGCTGTCCTTGTCGCGCATCAGCTGGAGCGCAGCGACCAGCCCAACCCCGCGCACCTCGCCGACGAGCGGATGCCCATCGGCCATCTGGCGCAGCGAGTCGTGGAGATAGGGCCCGATATCATCGCGAACCCGCTCGACCAGCCCTTCGCGGGCGATGATGTCGATATTGGCGCTGGCGACAGCGCAGGCGACCGGATGGCCCGAATAGGTGTAACCATGGGCGAGCAGGCCGCCTTCGTTGATCACGTCGAAGACGCGCTTGCCGACAGCCACCGCCGCGATCGGCACATAGCCCGACGACAGGCCCTTCGCCATCGGCATCAGGTCGGGCTGGATATCGTAGAGTTGCGAGCCGAACCATTCGCCGGTGCGCCCGAAGCCGCAGATCACCTCGTCGGCGACAAGCAGGACGTCGTACTTGCGGCAGATGCGCTGAATCTCGGGCCAATAGGTCGATGGCGGATCAATGACACCGCCCGCGCCCTGCACAGGCTCTGCAATGAAGGCCGCCACATTGTCGGCGCCGAGCGCCAGAATCTTGTCTTCGAGCGCGCGCGCGGCCTTCAACCCGAACGCCTCGGGCGTCAGGTCGCCGCCGTGCAGATAATGGTGCGGATGGATGATATGCTCGAAACCGGGAAGGATTTCGGGCGCCATGCCGTGCATGTGCGACATGCCCCCGAGACTGACCGCGCAAAGCGTGCTGCCATGATAGCCAAGCTCACGACCGATGAAGGTCTGTTTGGTGGGCTGGCCGCGCAACATCCAGTAACGCCGCACCACGCGCACCACCGTGTCATTCGCTTCCGAACCCGAATTGGCGAACAGGATATGGTCGAGTCCTTCGGGCGTCAGTTCGGCAATCTTGTGCGCCAGTTCGATCATCTGCGGCGTCGAAGTGCCGAAATGATTGTTGTAAAAGGCCAGCTCGGTCATCTGGCGCGCCGCGACGTCGGCAAGCTCCTGTCGGCCATAGCCGACCGCGACGCACCACAGCCCGGCCATGCCGTCGAGCGCCCGGTTGCCGTCATTGTCCCAGACATAGCAGCCTTCGCCGCGCTTGATGATGCGCGATCCCTTCTCCGCCAGCGCCTTGGGATCGGCGAAGGAATGGATATGATGGGCGGCGTCGATTGCCTGAAGAGTGGCGGTATCGCCAAAGTTGCGGAGCATGGTTCTGGATTTCCTTTTGAATTGATCGGCTCTGCTTCAGCACGACCCTGATGGTCCGGATCATCGCGATCACGCGGTCGCGAGCCAGACGACAAAGCCACCATAGGTGGTGCTTTGACCGCACCATCGACCGCGGGAATCAGGGTTTGGGATCGGCGGGCAAGGTGATCTGGAACAGGCGGCAATATTGCCCGATCATCGCGCCATCGTCGGCCTTGACGACCACCGCCTCGCGGCGTTCGAAGGCGCGCATCGCCAGCGCGACCAGCGCCTGTTCGCTGTCGGGGAAGATCAAACCGGGGAGCGCACGGCATTTGGGCGGCAGCCATGCGTCATCGGCGACGCCGATCCAGAAAATGTTGCGATATTCGGGATGATCGGGATCGCGTGTGACCGCGCTGACTCCGACAATGCGGGTCTTGGTCCAATATTGCGCCGCCTGCGCCGCCTCCGTTTGCGAAAACAGTGCGACGATGAGCGCGATGATGCATAGGGCGGGCATCATCGCGCGCTCCCCACAGGGCCGATGTTCTGCCCCACAATCGGCGAACCCGCGAGCGGGCGATATTCGGCGTCAATCCTAGGATCGCTGCGAACAATGCCCTCGCCCAGCGTCACGCCCGTCGCGCTGGCGTCGGCTTCATTGCCGTGCAGCACGACGTGCGAGGCGATGATCCGGCTCCGCCCGGTGGCGTTCAACGCAATCGGCTTGCTGTCGATCACCAGCGAGAGCGTCAGATGGATCGTCGCGTCATCTTCGGCATAAATCGCATCATCGACACTCCGGTCGACCGCGATGTGCGACAGGTGCGCGACGCTGTCGTTGTAGGCGGCGAGCGCCGCGGATTCATTGTTGCGGAATATCGCGCCATCGATCCGCATATAAGCGCCTTCATAGAGCCAGCTCCCGACATGCCCGTCGAGCACCGAAATGCCCGTCACGTCGAGCATGGTGTTGCCGCGACCGGTGAGACCCATTTTCTGGAACTGGCGAATGGTGACGTTAGCAATCCGGACCCGACTGTCGAATGCGAAGATGCCATGGCCTTCGTACAAATCATCTTCCTTGATGTCATAGCGGAAACCCGTGAGATCGAGGCCGTTGATCGTCACATCGGCGTTCTTCACGCCGATCCCGGTTACCGGCAGTCCAATACTGCCATCGAGTATCGCGCCCGGTTCGCCCTGCAGCGTGATCTTTTTCCCTTCGATAGCCACAAAAGCCCGGATCACAATCTCTTTGGATGGCAGGTCGCGATAGGCACGCGGATGATAGGTGCCGGCGCGGATCAAGATGGTGTCGCCATCCTTTGCCTGGTCCACCGCCGCCTGGATGGCGCGATCGCCCTTGAACGCACAATCCCGGGCAGTCGCCTTTTCCGGGCACACGATGATGGTCGCCGCCTGCGTTGAAAGGGGGAACAGCGCGAGCGCGAAAAGTCCGACGCGGATCATTTCGGCGCCACCACGAGAATCTGGAAAGTGCCGGGAACCTGCTGTTCCTCGCCCTTTGCGTCGGTGGTCGATTGCGCGGCAGCGAGATAGACGCGGCCCGTGGCGGGATCGAGCGCCGCGGTGCGTGCGCCGGGCGCGGTTTTCACGGTTTCGATACCATGAGGCTTTGCCGCCTCATCCAGACCGAAGATCGTCAATGTGCCGTCCTTGCTGGGGATATAGGCCAGCCGCCTGTCGACATCGAAAATGGCGCCATCGCTATTCTCGCCCACCGGTACGCTGCCGCGATCGGCGCCGGTCTTCACGTCGATCAGCTTGACCATGCGGTTGTGGCAAGCCGAAATCAGCGTGCCGCTGGCGGGGGCGAGCGCGATGCCGGTCGGCTCTTCACAACCGGGCAGCTTGTAGCGACCCACGACCGCGCGCCGGGCGACGTCGATCACTGCAATCTCGGCCGTATCCTCGATATTGACGAACATGCGGCCGGCGCCGTCCGAAACGGCGGATTCGGGCTTGCCGCCCATTGCGATCGTCGCCACCGCCTTTTGGGCAACAGGATCGATGACGGTCACATCGTTGCTCGTGGCGTTCATCACAAAGACGAGCCCGCTCGATCGATCAAAGGCGGCCGCGTCGGGGTTCTTGCCCGTTGCGATTTCGCCCTGGCGCTGGCCGGTAGCGCGATCGAAGATCACCGCCTTGTCTTCGCCATAGACGGTGCTCAGCATCCATTCCGTATTCGGCAGGACAAGCACGCCCGAAACGTCATTCGCCTCGATGAGTCGTTCGGTGATCGCACCGCTGTCTAGCGCGACGGCCATCACACCATATTCGCGCGCAACGAACAGTTTTTTCGCGGCACTATCGACCGATAGATAGTCATAGCCGCCGTCTGGTCCGGCAATACGCTCGATGACGCTATGCCCGCCGGACCCGGCCGCCGCTGGCGCGTCCGGACTGCAGCCACCAAGCAGAAGCGCGACTGGCGCCGACGTAAGTAACAGATGCTTGAGCACTCAACTCTCCTTGGTCGAATTTCAGGGCGATGGCGCACAGGGTGCGGCCGCCGACAGGCGCCTCGAGCGGGCGTGGCGCCGTTATGGCGGATGCCGCCTGACGCCCGGGGTGCGAAGGTCGAGACCCCCGGTGTTCGCGAGGCACCGGCCGCGCCGAAACGCAAAAACGCCGCTCTTTCGAGCAGCGTTCGGGTCGCCGATATTGGCGAAAGCGGCCATCGGCCACCAATGCATGCCCGTATAGGTGGCGCCCCTTGGCGGGCCGCCACCCTCCCGGAGATCAGAAATTGACCAGCATGTTGAGGCGAAACCGGTCGAGCCAGTCGGTCGGGCTATTGCCGCCCGCGTAGAACGGATCCTTCGGACGATAGCGATAATAGGTCGCATTCAGGATCAGATTATCGATCGGCACAAAGTCGACCGACAATGAGTGCTGCCGATAGTTGGTCGCGATATTTGTGTTGTCCTGACTGAATGCCGCGAACACCGCATCGACCCCAGCTTGTGCATAGCCATAGCCGAAGCGCAAATCACCCTTCTTCGACGCGCGGCCGACAAGGAAATCGACGCCAAAGCCGCTATCATCGGGCGTCGTCGCGCCAAAATTGTGAACATAATCGCCGACGAGACGCACCGGCCAAGCATTGCCAAGGCCGTTATACTGAACCGCCGCAATCACATCGAGAAGGTCGAAGTCCGACAGATAGCGTCCGGCCACAAAGCGGTTCGAACGGAAATCGCCAGCATCGCCGCCAGCGGTACTGCCAAGCTGATAGTCATAATAGCCCGCCGCGAGTTCGAATTTCAGCGACGCCGAAGGTGAGGTTTCAAGCGCGATCTGACCACCGACCATGTCGCTATTCTTGCCCGCAACCGACTCGTCGATCAGGAAATAGAGCCCGTTCGCCTTTACCGAAACACCGCCGCCAAGGTCGAACCTGTACGACGCGCTCACGCCCTGCGGGCTGACATCGCCGTCCCACACCAGCTCGGTCCGCACGAAAGGCTGTGGAATTTTTCCCCCGTAGAGCGTGAGATTGCCGAGCGCGAACTTGGCGTAAACCTGATCGAGGCTGACATCGAGATCGTCGTCGAAATTCGACAAGGTGATATCGGTGCTGTTCGGATCGTCAGCATCGCCCGTCGAAAGCTGACCGCCAACGCTCAGCCATTTGTTGACCGCATAAGCCGCACGAAGGCGCGCCCGCAGCACGCCGCGATCGCGGTTGCGTGTGTCCTGGTCGCCGAAATTCGATTCGTAGCGCAGCCGAAAATCGCCATTGATCGTGAGCTTCGAGGGCACCGACGCCGGCGGTGTTCCGGGCGCGGATCCGCCAGCAGCGTTCACGGGCGCCGCAGCCGACGCATAGGCCGCAGGTTCAGGCGAACGCATGATGAAAGATCCTCCGTCTTGCCGGGCGGGCTGAAGCAGCACCGTCGTCGCCACCGGCTGCGCGCGGATCTGTGCGGTCGACATCGCCGGCGTTGCACCAAGCTGCGCCTTCAAGCCGGCTATCTCGGCCTCCGATCTCGCCTGCGCGGCGCGCAAAGCTTCGATTTCGGCCTTCATCACGGCGAAATCTTCGGCCGTCTGCGCCATGGCCGGCGTCGGCGCGATGGCTGCTATAACGGCGAGCGCCGACACCGCGCCAAAGCGACGAAAATTGCGAACCCTGTTGCCCATAGTCTATCCTTCTTCTCGCCCGAAAAGGTCGCCCGGTCGGGCGGCTCTCTGCCGCGCCATTGCTGTTGCCGCTCTCATGGAGAGACGCGACGCGCACCGATGCCGCCACGGCCCCCAACCCAAAGCGTTGTTCGCCTCTGGCCGGTCCCGGCCTCGGCCCGTGTCCGTGACACTCACCTGCCTGCTGGATGCTGACACAAGCCTGCCGTGACTTGTCAGAATCTTGTCAGATTGGCCGGGTCAGCTGGCGCAACCCGCTGCCGCAAAGCAGACTTCGGCTATCTCATGCCTTTCGTTTGTCCACTCGCAATATGTTCCGACGTCATGCGGCAAGAGCTGTAGCTGCGGTCTGATCTCGCCAGATTCCATCCGAAGAGCGGTTCGATAGCAAGTGATTCGGGATGTTTGTTTTTCCTGCGGAATCCGCCTCCGCAGGCATCGCCCTGATTGCGGCAGAGCCGCTCCAGTATCCGCGTATGCCGGGTTTCAATCAGATCGCTATTCCCTGGCCCTGACCAAGCCATCGATGCATTCGGGGAGTCATCGAGACGCGCGCGGCAACGAAAAGTATTGGGCGGGCGACGCAACGTCTCGGCCCACCTGACAAGCGTCGTGCGCAGGTCGGACCGAGCAATCGCGTAACTGGACCGAACAGGCCTATGAGCGCGGCAGCCTTGCCGAGCTTCCGCCTAAAGAAGAAGCGTCATGAACCGGCCCCTGATCCTGTCAGCCTGTTTTGTCGCGCTCGGTCGCCGGTCGTCGCGCAGTCCCGCGCGCGTTTGCAGTGATGGCCCGCGACGCCCATTTCCCCGCCGGCAGTGCCGGCGGGGTGAGCCGAATCAGCCGTTCAGGCGGTCCTTGACGGCCTTGGCGGCTCCGAAGGTCAGCTTCTTCGAGGCGGCAATCTGGATCGTCGCACCGGTCGAGGGATTGCGGCCTTCGCGCGCCGCCGATTCCTTGACCTTGAACTTGCCGAAGCCGTTGACCGACACTTCGTCGCCCTTGGCGGCAGCATCGGAAATCGCGGCGAAGACGGCGTCGACGGCCTTCTTGGCGTCGGCCTTGCTCACGTCGAGCGCGGCAGCGACGGCGTCCGAAAGTTCGGCATGGTTCATCTAAAATCTCCTGATACGCCCGGACTCATCCCGGACGGGAAGCCGCTATAGAGCAGTACTTATGCGCAGCGCTATGCCATTCGCCCCATAATTGGCTGCTAATCGAGCAGAAAAAGCCGAAGAACCGCTCTTCACTCTCGTGGCGCCCTTACCCAGGCAACGAGAACCGCACAATCGTGGCCTAGTCTCGCCAGATGCGTTCTTTCAACCGGACCGTCACGGGAGTCGAAAGCTCCTCCGCGCTCTCGCCTGAAGCAAAACCAAATTCTCCATTCGCAATCGACCAGCCGGTGCCACTCCAATCGGCAAGCAAACGCGGATCGATCGTCATTCTGACCGCCTTTTCCGTTCCAGGAGCCAGTTCGACGCGCTGGAATCCAACCAGCCGCTGCACCGTCTTGCCGTTGCGCGAAACAAGGTAAAGCTGAACAACCGTCGCTCCCGGCCGGTCACCGGTATTGCGCACGGTCAGGCTGGCCGTGGTGCCGTCCGTTTTGAGCCCGCGCGTGGCGAACCTTGTGTAGGAAAGCCCATGTCCGAAGGGAAATAGCGCCTTGATCCCCCGCTGCGCATTCCAGCGATAGCCGACGTTCGAGCCTTCGTTCATTCGCACCGTGACATGCGTGTGTTCGGGCGAGCCATAGCTGGGGATCGCCGGACGCGGCAGCGTTTCCGTCGTGGCCGGAAAGCTGACGGGCAGCCGTCCCGACGGATTGACCTTGCCGGTCAGCACATCGGCGATCGCCGCAGCACCCTCCTGCCCCGGATACCAGGCCGCAACGACGGCCTTCACCCTGGCGAGCCACGGCATGGCAACCGGATTCCCCGTTTCGAGGACCACGATGGTGTTGGGATTGGCCGCCACCGTCGCCTCGATGATCGCATCCTGATTGCTCGGGAGCGACAGGTCTGGAGAATCGAAGCCTTCGGCCTCATATTTGCTCGCGAAGACGATCGCGACGTCGGAGCGTGCCGCCAAGGCCGCGGCGTCCTGCGGATAGAGTCCGGGATCGAAGCCGACATGCGCCTTGGGCAGAGCCTCCTTCAGCGCGGCCAGCGGAGCGCCCGCGAACCAGCGCTCGACCCGCCAGGCGCCGATCGAGCCCTCGCCGCCGCCGATAGGCACCGATGCCGCCCATCCGCGCGGTGGCAGACCCTGCGACGAACCGCCGCCCGAAAGAACACCAACATGGGCATTGCGGCCGATCACTGCGACTGATGCGACATTGGCGGCGAGCGGCAGGGCGTTGCCGTCATTCTTGAGCAACACGATGCCTTGCTGCGCGACCTGCCGCGCGATCTGTGCATGCGCGGCCATATCGACGGCCGGTGCGGGCGCCGCATCGACAAGGCCGTTCGCCCTCATCGAGCGCAAGATGCGCCGGACCATGCCAGACAGGCGTTCGCGCGGCAGGCTGCCGTCGGCGAGCTTCGCCTTCAGCGGCGCATCGAACCAGACCTGCTTGTCGAGCTGCTCGCCCGCCTGCTGGTCGAGCCCCTTGATCGCGAAATCGGCCCCCGACACCGCGCCCCAATCCGACATCACCCAGCCTTTGTAACGCCAGTCGCGCTTGAGCACCGTATTGATCAGATGATCATTCCCGCACGCCTTCTCGCCGTTGACGAGATTATAGGCGCACATGACCGACCCCGGCCGGCCGCGCTCGATCGCGATCTGGAACGCAAGCAGATCGCTTTCACGATGCGCGGCGTCATCGATCTCGGCATTCCAGGTGTGGCGGTTGGTTTCGTTCGAGTTGAGCGAGAAATGCTTCACCGTCGACACGACGCCTGCCGATTGCGCGCCCCGGACCGCCTCGGCGCCCATGATCCCCGACAGAAGCGGGTCTTCCGAAATATATTCGAAGTTACGCCCGCCCCGCGGATCGCGGACAAGGTTGATGCCGCCGCCGAGCAGGACGTTGAACCCCTTCGCGCGCGCTTCGCTGGCGACCAGATGCGCTCCCGCAAAGGCGAGTTCGGGGTTGAATGTCGCGCCGATCGCAAGACCTGCGGGCAATGCAGTGGCCGTGTCGCCCTTGCGAATTCCGAAGGGATTGGTGACGCCCAGGCTGGCATCGGTTGCGCGCTGCGATGGAATGCCAAGACGCGGCACGCCTGCGACATAGCCGGCTCCCGGGATCACATCCTTGGGCCATTTCGCCTGCAGTTCGGGATTGGCATAGGGGCCGAGCGGAATCGGCATGAAACCGTGGAGTATCGAGAAACGCTCGTCATCGGTCATTTGCGCTTCGGTTTTTGTCGCCCAGTCGTCGGCGGCCGCTTCGACACGCGTGGGCGCGGCTTTATCCTGAGCCGAAGCCGTCATCGTCATAGCTCCCAAAAACATCGCCAGCGCCGTCGTCGCATATAGGCCTCGCATCATCCCGCTCCCCTGCTTTTTGATTTGTTTCTGCCGGTCGGCGACCGGCTAATCCACCGGACGGCGGTCGAACATGTCCGAATAGCGGCACGTCAGCGCCGACGGCTGCGCCAGCTCCCCGGTGCCATATCGACCCCACTGATCGTCCCACAGCGCCTTCAATTCCTTGACCTTCGCCGGATATCGGGCGGCGAGATCGGTACTTTCAGCAAAGTCGCTTTCGAGGTCGAACAGCTCCCAGCGGTCATCGGCATAGGGCTGATCGCAATCGTGGATGGCGACCGCGCGCCAGCGCCCGCTGGTGATCGCCCGGTTGCCGCGCAGTTCGAAATACTGGACCTGTCGGCCCGGCGCCTTGCGGCTTCGTACCGACGGAAGGAAAGAGCGCCCCGCGACCGGGATTTGCGTCACCCCGTGGACGACCGGATCAAACCGCGTATCGGCCGCCTCAAGCAGGGTGGGCGCGATGTCGACGACATCGACGAATTGCCGCCGGATGGCACCCGGGTCGGTCACATGACGCGGCCAGTGAAAGATCATCGGCGTGCGGGTGCCGCCCGAATAGGGCCAGAGCTTGTATCGCCGCAGCGGCGTATCGCCGACCATCGCCCACGGCCGCGGATATTCGGCCTGCGTTTTGGCCGTTCCCAGTTCGTCGATCCGCGCGCGCTGCTCGGTGATGGGGATATTGTTCGCGCGATAGAGGCCATCGAAAAAGCCCGCCTGCCCCGCCTCGGATGCCGCGCCATTGTCGGAGATCAGGACAACAATGGTGTTCTCGAACAGCCCCTTTTCCCGGAGCGTGTCGAGCAATCGGCCGATCTGCTCGTCACAATGTTCAATAAAGCCCGCGTACACCGCCATATAGCGGGCGAAGACGGCCTTTTCGTCGTCGGACAGATCATCCCACGCCCGGTCGCGCGCCTCGCGCGGCGGCATCCGGGTATTCGCGGGAATCAGCCCCATCCGCTTCATGCGGGTAAAGCGCTCCTCGCGGATTGCGTCCCAGCCCTTTTCATAGATGGCGTCATAGGGCACCGAATATTTGCGCGCGACCTGGATCGGCGAATGCGCCGTGCCAAAGCCGAGGTTCATGAAAAAGGGCTTGTCGCCCTTCGCCGCCACATGGTCTTCGATCAAGCTGATCGCCTTGTCGGCCAGGTCCGACGAAAGATGATAATCCGCCGGAAACTCGCGCTTGAGATAGAGATTATTCTCGACCAGTTCGGGGCGATATTGATCGGTCCAGCCCCGCGGAAAACCATAGAAATAGTCGAAGCCGCGCTGGAGCGGCCAGTTGTCGCGGCCGGCGTTCGGGCCCAATTCGTCCATCGGGATCATATGCCATTTGCCGACCGCCCAGGTGGCATATCCCTGTTTTTGCAGCACCTGCGCCATATTCTGTGCGTTGCCCGGCACGCGGAACAGGCGCGCCATCCGGGGATCCTTGGACAGCACGGCCGCGACATCGGGCACGTCGGGCATATTGATCGTGTGGCTGTTGCGCCCCGTGAGCATCGACGCGCGGGTCGAGGCGCAAACCGACTTGGTATCGAAATGCACATAGCGCAGCCCAGCCGTTGCGAGACTATCCATCGCCGGCGTGCGGATCTCGGCGCCGAAGCAACCGAGGTCGGAATAGCCCACGTCATCGAGGACGATGGTGATGATATTGGGCCGCGGCCCGCCGCGCCCCACCGACCGGGCGGCCGCCGCGCTGTAGAGCGTCGTGGTGGCGAGAAGCGTGGCGACGAAGCCGCGACGGGAAATCTGCATGGGTGAGGCGCTCCATATGGCCGCGGGGGTCACCAATCGGCCGGCGCCCCCCGCTGCGATAACAACTCAGAAGCGGACCGCGCCTTCGACCCCGAAGGTGCGGAAGGCGTCGGGCGTCAGAAGCTGGGTGTAGCCCGCGCCGGTGGGCGATGTGTCGAGCAGGCCGGTGCCGATGAAGCTGGCGAAATGCTTGTTCGTCAGATTCTTGCCAAACACCGAGAGGCGATACCGACCATCCTGCGTTTCGAGCGAAACGCGTCCATTGAGCAGACCATAGCCCGGCTGGGCGGTCTTCGGGTCGCGGTAGCTGAAGAGCACCTGCGAGCGATAGGTGAAGGCCAGATTGGCGCTGCCACGCAGCGTGTTGCCGATGTCGGCGCCATAGTTGGCGTTGATCGAATAGGCCCATTTCGGCGCGTTGGTCAGCGCCTCGCCGGTCACATCCTGCCGGTTGCCGGTCAGGCAGCCCTGCGCCGCCGTCTGCCCCGCAAAGCAGCTGAGGACCAGTCCGCGCACCTCGGTATCGGTATAGGCCAGATTGCCGGTCAGCGTCAGGCCATCGACCGGCCGCAGGATCGCTTCAACCTCGGCGCCTTGCGTGATCAGCTTGCCGGCATTGGTAAGCTGGAACGATGTGAGCACCGCGCTGTAGGTCTGCGCCTGGAAATCGGTGAAGGTTTCGTAGAAGCCGGTGACGTTGAGCGTCAGCATCCGGTCGAATAAGGTCGTGCGGACACCCGCTTCCCAGTTTTGCGCGATTTCGGGTTTGAGCACCGCTAGCCCCGAATTGACCGTCGGCGCCGTCAGATTGTTCAACAGATTGAGCGCCGGCCCCTTATATCCGCGGGTGTAGGTGAAATAGGCCATGATGTCGGGCGAGAACTGATATTGTGCGCCGAGCTTGTAGCTGAAATCGGTGTCGGTGGCCTTCAGCGTCGGCGAGACATAGGCCGGCCCGCCAAGGCTCGGCATCGCCGCGAGGGCACCCGGCAGGATCGTCCGGTTGAAATGCGCCACGGACTGGTCCGACGTCAGGCGAAAACCGCCGATCAGCGACAGTTTCTCGGTGGGGTGTGCCGTCAACTGGCCGAACGCGGCGACATTCTTGGTCGTGATGTCGCGGTCGACCTGGTTGCCCAGATATTGGCCCGCGGGCAGGTTGGTGACCAGATTGCCCTTGACCTGTGTGCGGCTGACGACGTCCTGCCAGAAATAGAACAGGCCGACGACATATTCGACCGGCTCGCCCGCCGGCGAGGTCAGGCGCAATTCCTGCGTGAACTGCTGCTGCTTCTGACGGGCGTTGTTGACGCTGGCGACGGGCAACGACACGCCGTCAGCGTCATTGTTGTCGAATACCCGGAATTCACGGTAGGCCGAGATCGATGTAATCGTCTGTCCGCCGAGTTCGGTGTTGACCTCGACCGATGCGCCGCCGGTTTTCTGCCGGTTGAACGACAGTCCGTCGATCGTCACTTCGCGGTTCAGCGGCCCGAGTTGCTGCGCCGACAGCAACGCCGCGCGCGTCTGGCCATTGTAGTAAGTCGTCGTTGGCAGGACCGATCGCACGGTCGAGACGCAGCAGTCGCGGTTGCTCTCGCCATAGTCGCCGATCACATAGATCGAGGTGACATCACTCGGTTCGAAGAGGAACTTGCCGCGGACACCCCAGCTGTCGGCGTTGTTGAGTTTCTTGCCGTTGAAGGTGTTGGTGATGATGCCGTCCGCGGTCGACCGGAATCCCGACAGGCGAAGCGCAGCGCGCCCCTCATCGAGCACAAGCGACCCCGTGCCTTTCAGCCGGACGTCGTTGAAGGTGCCATAGCTCGCCGACGCTTCGAGGCTCGAGTCATACAGGCTCGGCTTTTCGGTGACGACGTTCAGCGCGCCGGCCGACGAATTCTTGCCGAACAGCGTTCCCTGCGGGCCGCGGAGCACTTCGATGCGCTGGATATCGTTGAAGTCGAAAAAGGACGCCGCCGAACGGCCGATGACGACCCCGTCGATCACAGTCGATACCGACGGCTCGACACCATCCGAGAAATTGAGCGTGCCGATGCCGCGGATCGAAAGCCCCTGCCCGCGCGTGTTGGCGCTATTGGTGAAGCCGATCGAGGGCGAGACCTGCGCCAGTTGTTCGAGGCCGTTGACCCGATTGTCCGACAGCGCGGAGGCCGAGAGGACCGATATCGAAACCGGCACCTTCTGCAAATTCTGTTCGCGCTTCTGCGCCGTCACGATGATTTCGTCGCCCCCGGCGTCGTCAGCGGAAACGGCCAACTCGTCCTGTGCCTGAACGACGGCCGGCACCGACATCGCGATGGCAGCGGTACACAGCCAAAGCGCTTTGCGACGATAATTCATTCTGATCCTCCCCCGGATATTTCGACGATCGTCTCGCGCATCGGCACTGGAATTCGAACCCTGGTTGCGATTCGAGACAACGTTGTCTCGATCACCTAACGAAGCACAGGGCGGGCGTCAACATTGAGCAATAATGTTCGAGGATGGTTCGCCTAGGAGCGAGGCGCAGCGGCGAGCGACTGCCGTATCGTCAATTCATAGGGAACGGTGATCAGCTGCGGCCAGTCCCCGCCCGCCTGTCCGCCTTGCGCGATGAGTTTCTGGCCGGCGATGCGGGCGATCTCGATCGTCGGCTGGCTGACGGTGGTGATGCGCGGCCAGGTATGTTCTGCGATCGCGAGCCCGCCGAAACCCACCAGCGACAGTTGGCCGGGCACATCGATGCCGGCGTCGATCGCCGCGGCCAGAACGCCCGCCGCCATTTCGTCATTCGCAGCGAAAATGGCGGTGGGACGATCATCCAGCGCAATGAGTTCCCGCCCCTTCTCCAGTCCCGATGTGAACAGGAAATTGCCCTGACGCACTTCGACATGCGCGCCGGGCACCTTCGACACGGCGTCGAGCAAGCCGGTCTTGCGGTCGCGCTGCGCGGCATGTTCGGAGGGCCCGTCGATAAACCCGATCCGGCGGTGGCCATGGGCCAGAATCGCTTCGCCCACCTCGCGCGCAGCGCTCCGGTTGTCGATGACCAGACAGAGCGCCCGATCGAGGTCCAGCCCCGGGTTGATGCGTGCGAAGGGCATGCCCCGGCTTTCAAGCAGATCGAGAACCCACCGGGTATCGCACAAGGACGGAACAAGGATGACGCCGTCGAGCCGGACAAGATCGAGAAACCGCTCCAGCGCCGCCGGCCCGTCCGCATCGTCCGGCGCGACACTCTCGATCACCAGATGATATTCGGCCGGATGGCACGCCTGCAACAGCCCCAGTATCACGTCTGCAGCGTAGCTTGGCAGGCGCCGGTCGGGTTCGGGCGAGCTGACGAACCGGGCCCGCGATCCAATGATCAGACCTAGCGAATGCGCCTTTCCCCCGCGCAGCAGACGCGCTGCGCGGTTGGGTTTATAGTCGAGTTCGCGCATCGCCTCTTCGACCTTGTGCCGAAACGCCTCCGCCACCGTTGGCGCTCCATTCAGCACGCGGGAAACGGTCTTGAACGATACGCCGGCGCGCTTCGCGATGTCGATGATCGTGACGGACCGCTTCAAAAACCCTCCCTAGGACGTACTTGTCGCATTAAACAGCCGACGATAGACGGCATACATCGCAAATCAAACCACCTTGGCCGTGTGCGGCATTGTGTAAAAAGACACCATGGGGGCATGTCAAATGTCGGTCCGGCAGGACACCAAAAGGGAAAAAGAATGATCACCGGCGCAGACGACGATGCGGGTTCTGACGAGCGCCCGCGCGGCATGTCCTTCATTCCGGGCGGCACATTCACCATGGGATCGGAAAATTTCTATCCCGAGGAAGCCCCACTCCGCAAAGTACGCGTTGCCCCTTTCTGGATAGACACTGCGCCCGTCACCAACCGTGACTTCCAGCGCTTTGTCGACGCAACCGGTCATGTTTCCGTCGCGGAAACCCCACCCGATCGGGCCGATTATCCCGACATGCTGCCCGGCATGGAACAACCCGGCTCGATCGTTTTCAAGAAAGCACCCGGGCCTGTCGACCTGGGTGATTCAAGCCAGTGGTGGCGCTTCGAGTTCGGCGCAGACTGGCGCCATCCGCTGGGCCCTTCGAGTTCGATCGAGGGCCGCGAAGCCCATCCAGTGGTCCATATCGCCTATGACGATGCCGAAGCATATGCAGCATGGGCCGGCAAAGCCCTCCCGACCGAAGCCGAATGGGAATATGCCGCGCGCGGAGGTCTCGATGGCGCAGACTATGCCTGGGGTGGTGAACTTGCACCGGGCGGCGCCATGCTCGCCAACTATTGGCAAGGCCTGTTCCCCTTCGCCAATCAATGTCTCGATGGATGGGAAGGAACATCGCCCGTAGACAGCTTCCCCGCCAACGGCTTCGGTTTGTGCGACATGATTGGCAACGTGTGGGAATGGACGCAGGACTGGTGGTCCGAACCGGCCTTGAGCGCAAAGAAGGGTAAAAAATCCTGCTGCGTGATCGACAATCCGCGTGGAGGACATGTGCAACGCAGCTATGATCCGGCCCATCCCGATATCCGTATCGGTCGCAAAGTACTCAAGGGCGGCTCCCATCTATGCGCCGCCAATTACTGCCAGCGCTATCGCCCGGCCGCCCGGCACCCCGAAACAATAGACAGTTCGACGAGCCACATCGGATTTCGATGTGTGAAGCGAGTCTCCGCATAGAGACACTCTTCACAATTCGAATGTGCTTTCGGTACGCCGGGACCGACCGGATCTTCCAGCCTCGGCCTTATCTCCGCAGTCAAGCAGAACTGGCCGTAGACGACTTGACGGCTCTTGGTTCGCATCAGAATCTGACGACTTGTCGATCTGCGTTCATGCCGAAAACCATGATATAAAGAATTCTTTATATCATGGTTGACAGACTCAGCTGCAGCGCTATTCTTCAGCCTGTCGAGGTTCTCCGCGTCCGCTACCCGGGCGTGGAGCTAAGACGGGAAGCCGGTTCAAAGCCGGCGCTGCCCCCGCAACTGTAAGCGGTGAGCGGCGGTCGATACGTGTCACTGGTCCGGCAAGGGACCGGGAAGGCCAGACCGCCGCGCTGATCCGTGAGCCAGGAGACCTGCCTCGTCAGATACGTCCTCCGGCGGGGTGTCCGGTCAGGCCGCATGCATGGCTGCGCCCGACCCTTGTTTGCGGGCGCGGAGTCCCGTGCGTACGCGTCTGCCCGGCGCCTTGCCCCTTGCAAGGTGTTTGAGAAATGACTGTCAGCGTCGCCACCCTCGGCTTCCCCCGCATCGGCCTCCGCCGCGAGCTCAAATTCGCGCTCGAAAGCTATTGGGCGGGCAAGACCAATCTCGCCGAACTGCAGACCGCGGCATCGGGCCTCCGCGCGCTGCACTGGACGCGCCAGAAAGCGCTCGGCGCCGACATCCTGCCGTCGAACGACTTCTCGCTCTACGACCATGTCCTCGACACCAGCGCCCTCATCGGCGCGATCCCGCCGCGCTACGACTGGAGCGGCGAGAGCGTCGACCCCGACCTCTATTTCGCGATGGCGCGCGGTGCCCAGGGACCGTCCGCCTGCGGCCACGCCCACGACACCACGGCGCAGGAAATGACCAAATGGTTCGACACCAACTATCATTTCATGGTCCCCGAACTCACCGCGGGTCAGACCTTCAAGATCGCCTCCACGAAAATCTTCGACGAGTTTGAGGAAGCGAAAGCCCTCGGTTACAACACCCGCCCGGTCCTCCTCGGCCCCGTCTCCTATCTGATGCTCGCCAAGGGCAAGGCGGTCGAACCGCTCGCGCTCCTGCCGCAGCTGCTCGACACCTACGCCGAAATCCTCGCCCGCCTCGCGAAACAAGGCGCCGAATGGGTCCAGATCGACGAGCCCTGCCTCGTCCTCGACCTCTCGGCCGAACAGCGCACCGCGTTCGAGCGCGCCTACGCCCGCCTCGCCACGCGCGGTCCCAAACTCATGCTCGCCACTTACTTCGGCGGCCTCGGCGACAATCTCGATCTCGTCGCCGACCTGCCCGTCCACGGCCTCCACCTCGACCTCGTCCGCGCACCGGGCCAGCTCGAACCCGCGCTCGCCCGGCTCCAGCCGCACGTCCTGCTCTCGCTCGGCGTCATCGACGGCCGCAACATCTGGCGCGCCAACCTCCCCGACCTCTATTGGCGCCTCAAGGAGCTCGCCGGCAAACGCGACCTCATCCTCGCGCCGTCCTGCTCCTTGCTCCACACCCCCGTCGACCTCGCGCTCGATTTCGGCCTCGACCCCGAAATCGCCCAGTGGCTGAGCTTCGCGGTGCAGAAGATCGAGGAACTCGCCGCGCTCGCCAAGGCGCTGAACGAAGGCGAGGACGCGAGCTTCGCCGCCTTCTCGTCCTCGCGCATCGCCGCAGTCGCGCGCCAGACCTCGCCGAAAATCCACGACCCCGCGGTTGCGCAGCGCCTCGCCGCGCTCGACGCGGCCGCCACCCACCGCGCCGCGCCTTTCGCAACCCGCCGCGACGCGCAGCAAAAACGCCTCGCCCTCCCCGCCTTCCCGACGACGACGATCGGCAGCTTCCCGCAGACCCCGGAGGTCCGCAAGGCGCGCGCCGCGCATATCAAGGGCGAGATCGACGACGCCGCATACGACCAGTATCTGCGCATCGAAACGCGCGCCGCGGTCAAATGGCAGGAGGAAATCGGCCTCGACGTCCTCGTCCACGGCGAGTTCGAGCGCAACGACATGGTGCAATATTTCGGCGAACAGCTCGCCGGCTTCGCCTTCACCCGCGCCGGCTGGGTGCAAAGCTATGGCTCGCGCTGCGTCCGTCCGCCGATCCTCTACGGCGACGTCTCGCGCCCCGCGCCGATGACCGTCGACTGGTGGCGCTATGCGCAGGACCAGACTGACCGGCCGATGAAGGGCATGCTCACCGGCCCCGTCACCATCCTCAACTGGTCCTTCGTCCGCGACGATCAGCCGCGCGAGACCAGCTGCCGCCAGATCGCGCTCGCGATCCGCGACGAGGTGCTCGATCTCGAGGCCGCCGGCGCCGCGATCATCCAGATCGACGAAGCCGCCTTGCGCGAAGGCCTCCCCCTTCGCCGCAACGAATGGCAGCATTACCTCGACTGGGCGGTCGAAAGCTTCCGTATCACCGCGTCGGGCGTCCGCGACGACACACAGATCCACACGCATATGTGCTATTCGGAGTTCAACGACATCATCCGCGCGATCGGCGCGATGGACGCCGACGTCATCTCGATCGAGACCGCGCGGTCGCAGATGGAGTTGCTCGACGCCTTCGCGACCTACGCCTATCCAAACGAAGTCGGCCCCGGCGTCTATGACATCCACAGCCCGCGCATCCCGGCGGAGCGCGAGATGACCGACCTGCTGACGCTCGCGGGCAAGCATCTGCCCCCACAGCAGATCTGGGTGAACCCCGACTGTGGCCTCAAGACGCGCAAATGGGACGAGGTCCGCCCCGCGCTGATCGCGATGGTTGCCGCCGCCAAAGCCATGCGCAACACCGCCCGTATCAAGGAGGCCTATAATGCAAACTGAAGAGAGTGTTCCCACCGGTCAGCCCGCCGTCCGCGTCACCGCGATGCCCGCCAACGCCAACGTCTATGGCGATATTTTCGGCGGCTGGCTGATGGCGCAGATGGACCTTGCGGCTTCCTCGGTGGCCTCGCGCCACGCGCGCGGCCGCGCGGTGACGATCTCGGTGGAAGGCATGACCTTCCACCGCCCCGTCTTCGTCGGCGACGAGGTGTCCGTCTTCGGGCGCCTCGTCAAAGTCGGCCGCACCTCGATGCACGTCGAAGTCGAAGCCTGGGCCCGCGACCGTCACTCCGACGAGGACAACAAGGTCACGCAGGCAGTGTTTATCTTTGTCGCAGTGGGGCCGGATCGGCGGCCGCGGGCGGTCCGGCCACTTACCAATCGGGCTTGAGATGAATCATCTGGACTTGGGCAGTCGCGAACCGGCGGCTTTGAGATGAGGATTGCAATAAGCGGTCGCAAACCACACGGTGACGGCCAAGCCTAGCTCCCGCTACTGGACTTGCCCAACCGGCTTCGGTGTTGCCCATATGCAGCATAGAGGGTGAGCCCGATCAGATTCCAGATCAGGCACCACAAGAGAGTCTCGACCGGCAGGCTCAAGAAAAGGTAGAGGCAGCCGCCAATCGTTCCGAGCCCGACCAGCCAAACCGCGCGAACGCGAAATGGCCGGGGGGTATCGGGTGCGCGGCGACGAAGGACGAGCAGGCAGACGCCAACCGCTATGAACGCGATCAGCGTTCCGGCGTTGGCAAGCGCTGCTACCTTTCCGATCGGCAGCAGGCCGGCCAGGACCGCGACGATCGCCGCCGTCAGCAGTGTGATGCGTGTCGGCGTGCCGCGCTTCGAAATATGCGCGAGTCGCCCCGGTAGAAAGCCGTCGCGTGCCATCGCAAGGAAAACCCGGCTTTGCCCATAGAGGAAGGCAAGCAAGACGGTCGGCAGCGCCACAACGGCGGTCGTCGCCACGATTTGAGCAATCCCCCCCTGCCCGATCGAGCGCAGGATAAGCGCCAGCGGCTCGGGACTGTCGGCAAAGCTGGCAAAGGGCGTCGCACCGACCGCCGCGGCCGCGACCAGCATATAGATGAGCGTGCAGACGGCCATCGAACCGATGATCGCAATCGGCAGATCGCGCGCCGGATTCCTGGCCTCCTCTGCCGCTGTCGAAATCGCATCGAAGCCGTAAAAGGCGAAGAAGACGATCGCCGCGGCCGCCATAACCCCGCGCTGCACCCCATCGCTGCCGGCGTTCGCGACATATCCGTATGGCATGAACGGATCGAGATGCGCTGCGTCAAAATAGGGCAGCGTGTAACCGACAAAGAGCAGCAGGGTCGCGATCTTCACGACGACGAGGATCGAGTTGATACGGGCGCTCTCGCGCGTCCCCAGCAGCAACAGGCCCGCGACGACCGCGATAATGGCAATGGCGGGAAGATTGATCAGCCCGCCGAGTTCGGGACCGCGTGTCAACGCTTCGGGGAAACCTATGCTCATCAGGAGCGGCGACGCATATCCCGACCAACCCACCGCGACCGTCGAGACGACGAGCGAATATTCGAGGATCAGGCTCCAGCCAACAATCCAGGCGAAGGCCTCGCCGAGACCGGCATAGGAATAGCTGTAAGCGCTGCCCGCCGCGGGCATCATCGACGAGAGCTCGGCATAGGCGAGTGCCGCGCAGGCGCAGACCGCACCGGCGATCGCGAACGACAGCAGCACCGCAGGCCCCGCCCGATCGACACCGACGCCGATCAGGGTCAGGATTCCCGTACCGATGATCGCGCCGACGCCCATCGCCATAAGCTGCGGCCAGGACAGGCTCGGCGGAAGCGCGCCGGCGCTGCGCTCGCCGGCCAGCGCGATGGGTTTGCGGCGGGTCCAATTATTCACGATGCTTCTCCCAAATATCCGGCCCGATTGTTCGGGTCCGCCGCTCACCCAGCACGTCAGTTCAGGGCTGTTCGCCCGGGAACAGCAGCAACCAGTCGGCCTCGGCCTGGATGCGGGCGAAGAACCCCCAGCTGTCGACGTTGATCGAGCGCTTCAGCCAGGGCTTTGCTTTCTCGGGCTCTCCGCTCAGAATATAATAGTTGGCGAGACTATAGGCCGTCGACGCCGCGACACCGTCGGCGGTCGCAAAGGCGCGGCCGCTGTCCTTGTCGCTGAAGAAGCTGTCGGTGGCGCGATGGCCCTTAAACAGTT
Source organism: Sphingopyxis sp. GW821-FHT12C06 (assembly GCF_058807415.1). Taxonomy (NCBI): domain Bacteria; kingdom Pseudomonadati; phylum Pseudomonadota; class Alphaproteobacteria; order Sphingomonadales; family Sphingopyxidaceae; genus Sphingopyxis; species Sphingopyxis sp. GW821-FHT12C06. Next base: position 52,078 of record NZ_JBXAQR010000008.1, read on the forward strand.
GCAACCCGTCAAAATAGGTGTCCGAACCACCCTTCGGGTGGACTTCGAACAGGGTCAGATCATAGTCGTCGAGCAGCTTCTGCGCCTCGCGCAGCTTGCCGGCGCGCGCGAGCGACAGATATTCCCAATAGCCGTTCGCCGTCCGGGCCTCGACGTCGTGCGTGAAGGCGGCCGACTCCGCCGATTTGGCAAACCATTTCGCGGCATTGTCGAAATCATGCTTGGCGAAATAGGCCTGGCCGAGGTGGTAATAGAGATAATATTGAACGACATCGGGGTCGCCGGGGAAATAATCCGGGCCCGGCTTCTCGCGTTCGAGCGGCTGGTTTTCATAGATTTTTGCCGCCTTCAGCCCAAATTCGATCGACTTGTCGAACTCGCGCAGCGAAAAGGCGCGATGCGCGCGGTGACGCAGCAGCTTGCCCGAATTGGGGAAGCGCTTCAGCGCCTGATCATAGACCGCCGCAGATTCCTTCGAATAGCCCTGATAGAAGAGGATGCGGCCGTACCAGGTCGCGTTGTCCGCCGTCATATTGGCTTCGAACACGGCCTTGGCCTCGCGCGCGGCGCGATCGAGCGTTTCGGTCGCTGCGACATTGGCGTTGCGCGTCTGCGTCGTGACCATCGGCTTGCCGAGCAGCGATGTGCCTTGCACGCTGCCCTCCTGAGCCGCCGCCAACAGCGGCATAGCGATGAACAACAGGCCGGCCGATGCCAGCAATTTCAGTTTCCCGGGGACCATATTAAACCTCCTCCAAACAGATATGTTTTAGTCTATGTCGAGATCGAACTTCACACCCTGCGCGAGCGGCAGCGATGTCGAGTAATTCACCGTCGCGGTAACGCGGCGCATATAGTTCTTCCAGCTGTCCGAGCCCGACACGCGGCCGCCGCCGGTTACTTTCTCGCCGCCGAAGGCACCGCCGATTTCCGCGCCGCTGGTGCCGATGTTGACGTTGACGATGCCGCAATCGCTGCCCTGTGCCGACTGGAAGCGCTCGGCTTCGCGCACATCATTGGTGAAGATGCACGACGAAAGCCCCTGCGGCACGCCATTCTGCAGCGCGATCGCTTCGTCGAGCGTCGTGTAGGGCAGGACATAGAGGATGGGGGCGAAGGTTTCTTCGCGCACGATGCCGCTCTGCGCGGGCATTTCGACGATCGCGGGGCGGACATAATAGGCGCCCTCCGCGCCATCGATGTCGATCCGCTCGCCGCCATGGACGATCCCGCCTTCGCGGCGCGCCTGATCGAGCGCGCGCTGCATTGCGTCGAACGCCGCCTTGTCGATCAGCGGCCCGACATGGGTGTCGTCGACGAGCGGGCTGCCGATGCGCAGGCTGCCTACCGTCGCGATCAGACGCTTCACGAAATCGGCGCGGATGCTGTCGTGGACGATCAGGCGGCGAAGCGAGGTACAGCGCTGGCCGCACGTGCCGGTCGCGGCGAAAACTGTGCCGCGAAGGGCAAGACCGATATCGGCGCTGGGTGCCACGATCGCGGCGTTGTTGCCTCCAAGTTCGAGGACCGGACGACCGAAGCGCCGCTGGACCCGCACGCCGACATCCTGCCCCATGCGGACGCTGCCCGTCGCGCTGACGATCGCGATCCCCGGATGGTCGGCAATGATACCGCCGCATTCGGCGGCGCCGATGGCGACCTGTACCAGATGGTCGGGTGCGAACTCATAATCGGCCGCGGCCTTCTGGAGCAGTTTGCCAAAGGCGAGCGCGGTGAGCGGCGTCTTTTCAGAGGGTTTCCAGATTGCGCTGTCGCCGCAGACGAGCGCGACCGTTGTGCCCCACGCCCAGACCGCGGCGGGGAAATTGAACGCCGAAATCAGCCCGAGCGGACCCAGCGGATGCCAATATTCGGTCAACCGGTGCTCGGCGCGTTCCGATGCGATCGTGAGTCCGAACAGCTGCCGCGACAGGCCGACGGCATATTCGCAGATATCGATCACTTCCTGCACTTCGCCGCGGGCTTCGGTCAGGATCTTGCCATTTTCGATGGTCAGCAGCCGCGACAGGGTTTCCTTGTGTTCGCGAACGAGTTGGCCATAGCGCCGCACCAGTTCGCCGCGATGAGGAGCCGGGACCTGTTTCCAGGCCAGAAACGCGGTTTGGGCGTTCGCAACCATTTCATCCATGTCGGCCGGCTGGTGCATTTTCAGCCGCGCGAGTCCGGATCCGTCGATCGGCGAAAAAACTTCGAGACCGGAACCGAGATGACCCTCGAGCGACAGCCCGAGGTCGCCGAAGATATCCGAAACGGCGGCGCCGAAGGCGCCGGGTGCAGGCTGAGCCAATTGGGGAGAGAGAGGCGTATCGATAGCGATCATTTGTATGTCCGTTGAAAGCGTTGCGAGAGAGTGTGTCGAACCGGCAGGGTTCAGGGCCGGTCTTTCCGGTCGTGAACGATGACGCGGCCGTCCTTGATGACGGTGGAGACATGTTCCATCACCGAAATGTCGCGAGCGGGATCGCCGCCAACGGCGACCATATCGGCAAATTTTCCGACCTCGATGGTACCCAGATGGGCCGACTGGTCGATGAGCGCCGCCGCATCGACGGTCGCCGACCGGAGCGCCGCCATCGGCGTCATCGGTCCCTGTTCGACCATGTGGCGGAACTGCCGCGCATTCTGACCGTGCGGCGACACGCCGGCGTCGGTGCCGAAAGCGATGGCCACCTTATACTGGACCGCGAGGCGGATGTTCCGCCCTGCAACGCGGCGGGCTTCGGCCATTTTGGCTTGCACCTCCGGGCTGGCGTCGCTCTCTTTCCGCGAATCGAGCAGGCCGAGCGTCGGCACCAGCCAGGTGCCGCGTTTGGCCATCAGCTTTGCGGTCTCTTCGTCCAGCCAGGTGCCGTGCTCGATCGAATCGACACCGGCGCGGACCGATGCCGCGACCCCCTCGCCGCCATGGGCATGCGCCGCGACCTTGAGGCCGAGGCTGTGCGCGGTGGTGACAATCGAGGTCAGTTCCTCATCGCTCAGATGCTGCCCGAGCCCGCGCGCCTGCTGCGACATGATGCCGCCGGTCGATGTGATCTTGATCAGATCGGCGCCATATTTGGCGGCCTCGCGGACGCGCAGCGCACATTCGACCGCGCCGGTGCAGGCACCCGTATAATCATAGGGATACAGCGTTTCGGTCGTCTTGCGGTTGAGCCCCGACATGTCGCCATGGCCACCGACGATCGACAAGGACGTCCCCGAGAGAAAGATGCGCGGTCCGGTGACGGTGCCTTCGTTGATCGCGTCGCGCAGGGCGTGGATCGAATAGCCGTCGGATCCCACATCGCGAACGGTCGTGAAGCCGGCCTCCAAGGTCTTTTTCGCATTGGAAAAGGCGAAGAGCGCCACGTCTTCCGGCGTGTCGATCGCCGCCGACCACAACCTGGTTTCCGGCGAAAAGCTGAAGTGAACATGGGTGTCGATCAGGCCGGGCAGCACGGTCCGGTCCTTCAGGTCGATCGTCGGCGTATCGGGAAAATCCACATACCCGGGCCTGATTTCGGCGATCTGCCGGTCACGAACGACGATCGTCGTGGGGCCAAGCGCGCGCTCGCCCGGTATCGCAATGACAGCGCCTGCGTGGATCACCAGACCTTCCCCGGCGGGCGCGGCGGGTGCCGCTGCGGCCGCGGACGATAGCAACAGACCGAGCATCGATAGCGATAGCGATAGCGATAGCGATAGCGATAGCGATAGCGATAGCGATAGCGATAGCGCGCCGGCGCGGCGGGTCGCCCTGCCGGGCACGGACGGTTTGACGATGTCCATCACGTAAAAAGCTCCCGTCGACCGGGCGCCGAAGATCGCCTCCGGCCCCGCAACCACCCATAGGAATATTTTGCTGGTTGGGCAATAAATTTTATGATAGGAAAATTATGAAGAATAAGGTGGACTCCGGAAATTCAGAGGTTTCCGGGTGGGGAAATGGGTTACCAAGGAGGGAAAAATGTCGAAGTTCGTTTCACGCCTGCTGTTGTCGTCGGCTCTCGCATTCGCGATCGCGCCTGTCGCGCAGGCCCAGACGCAGCCGCCGAAAGCAGAAGGCGCCGATACCGATGAAGGTGGCAGCGACATCGTGGTCATCGGAACGCGCCGCAAGGATCGCTCGATCACCGACAGCTCGGTCGCGATCGACGTCATCTCGCCGGAGCAGATCTCCACCACCGGATATACCGACGTGAACGACGCGCTGCGCACGCTGGTGCCCGCATTCAATGCCCAGCGCCTTCAGGGCAATGACGGCTCCTCTTTCGTGCGGCCGATTACGCTGCGCGGCTCGCCGGCCGACCATGTTCTGCTGCTGATGAACGGCAAGCGCCGTCACCGCGCCTCGATCGTGCAGATCGGCACCGGCCATGCTTCGACCTCGGGCTCGCAGGGACAGGATTTCAACGTCATTCCGCCCATTGCCCTGTCGAGCGTCGAGGTACTGCGCGACGGCGCATCGGCCCAATATGGCTCGGATGCGATCGCCGGCGTGATCAACATGGAGCTGAAAAAGGCCAAAAGCGGCGGCTCGATCATCGGGCAGGTCGGTGAATATTATGAAAGCGGCGGCCGCACTTATGACATTCAGGGCCACATCGCCGTTCCGGTTGGCGACAATGCCTATTTCAACCTGGCAGCCCAATATACCGATCAGGAAAAGGCCTATGCCAAAAAGGCCAGCCATGCTGGTGCGGTAGCGCTGAGGGCCGCGGGCGTGCCCGGGGTCCCCGAACATCCCGAAGGCAATCTCGACCCGCGCTACATGGCCTTCAAAGCGGTCTGGAACGCTGGGATCGAATTGGGCGACGAACTCGAAGCCTATACGTTCGGCAACTATATGACCGGCAAAAGCGCAGTCACCTTTGGTCTGCGCCAGCCCTTCACCGCCGGCGGCGTAAACGGCCACGGCACCTATGCCAATTCGGCCTTCGATCTCTCGCCGACTCACCCGCAAGCGTTCAACCTTGCCACCATCTATCCGGGCGGTTTCACGCCGGAATTCTCGGGCAATCTGGAAGATTTCAGCGCCCTGGTCGGTTTGCGCGACCAGGTCGGCCCGTGGAACTGGGATTTGTCGGCGCGCTATGGCACCAACACGGTCGACTACACCATCACGGGCACGATCAACGCCTCGATGGGCGTCAATTCGCCGACCTCGTTCAAGCCGGGTTCGCTGACCCAGCGCGAAATCCAGTTCGATGCCGAAACATCCTATGAATTGACCGACAACATCCTTGCCTTCGCCGGCGCCAGCTACCGCAAGGAAACCTATGTCATCGGCCAGGGCGATGTGGCCAGCTACACCACTGGCCCGTTGCGGGATTTGCCCGCCGGGTCGAACGGCTTCCAGGGCTTTTCACCCGAGTTTGCGGGCACCTTTGACTCAGCGAGCTACGCTGTGTTTGCCGAAGTCGATGCCGATATCACGTCCTGGTGGAACCTGTCGGTCGCCGGCCGCTATGAAGATTACGACCAGTTCGGCACGAACTTCAGCTACAAGGCCGCCACGCGTTTCGAGCTGAGCGACGCCTTCGCTCTGCGCGGCTCGGTCAGCACCGGCTTCCGCGCCCCCGCCGCCGGTCAGGTGTTCGGCACCAGCCTCACCTCGCAGCTCGATGGCCTCGGCGGCTTCATTCTTGACGCCGTGCTGGTCCCGGGCTCGCCCGCGGCAAAGGTCTTCGGTTCGAACTCGCTGAAGCCGGAAACCTCGTTCAATATGTCGGCAGGCGTCGTCTTCACCGGCCTCGACGGCTTCCTGGCCACGCTCGACTTTTATCAGATCAAGGTCGACGATCGCCTGTTGCTGACGCCTTCGCGCAAAACCACAGCGGCGGAACGCGCGGCGCTGGCCGCCCTGAACTTCCCCAATGGCGCGGACATTGAAGATGTGCGCTATTTCCAGAATGAAATGAACACCCGCGTTCGCGGTTTCGATCTGGTCAGCACCTACCGCCATAGCTGGTCGGACAATGCCTCGACCGACTTCAGCCTTGCTGTGAACTATAATGAACAGCAGCTGCGCGGTGCGCCGCCGGTGGGCTTCACCTCGGCGATCGTCACCGAATTCGAACGCGGCACGCCGCGCTGGCGCGGCAATTTCTCGGCGACGACGAAGGTTGGCGATTTCGGCTTCATGGCGCGCGCCAACCATTATGGTGCGTGGCGCCGTCTGGATGGCGCCAGCTTCCTGCCGCGCAAAGCGGTGACGCTGTTCGATGCCGAAGTGACCTATTCCGGCATCGAAGGCGTCGACCTCAGCATCGGCGCGCGCAACCTGTTCAATATCTACCCGCCGGGTCGCGGCGCGGCACGCGCGCGTTCGGGCCTGATCTATGACAACCACAGCGTATTTGGCGTCGCCGGTGGCTTTTATTATCTGAATGCCAAGTATAAATTCTGATCTCGTCTGTTCGGGATCAGCATATATTTCCGATGGGCGTACGCGGAAGAGGCATTGCGGATATGCCAATGCCGTAGCCTATCGGAAATTTCTGCTTTATAGATTGCCGCGGCTGATTGGCCGGACCTCTCTCCCAGCCGTCCCCAATCGCCCATGCCGTATGATCTCGAGCAAGTTAAGGATTGGAGACTTATGCCGCCCAGAAATGGAGACGAGCCGGAAGTATTAGGAGCCGTGCGCAAGGCAAAACGGCCCCGGTCCGAAGGCTTTCATCTGGGCGAAAGATTGCGCCAGCTGCGCCGTGAGCGCGGGATGACACTGGAGGATGCAGGACGCTTGACGGCGCTCGCGGCGTCGACGCTGTCCAAGATCGAAAACGACCAGATGTCGCCGACGTTCGACGTCGTGCAGAAGCTGGCGACGGGCTTTGACATCGACATTACCGAACTTTTCGCGAGCAATTCGGGACAGGATGCCGCAGGGCGCCGCAGTGTTACGATGGACGGCGCGGGCCGCCTCATGGAAACCGCCGTTTATCGTCACCGGCTGATCGCAGCCGAGCTCAAGAACAAGAAAATCCTGCCGTTCGTCACCACGATCAAGGCGCGCAGCCTTGAGGATTTCAAGGTCTGGTCTCAGCACAGCGGGGAGGAATTCCTCTATGTGCTCGAAGGCGAAGTCTGTTTCCAGACCGAGCATTATGAGCCGGCGATCCTCGGGGTCGGTGACAGCATCTACATCAACAGCAACATGGAGCATGCCTGCTATTCGACGAGCGAGGAAGATGCCGTCGTATTGTGGGTCAACACTGCCTGATTGCGCGGACTGCCTTGCTCAATCTATGGGCTTGCAATAATTTTCCTATAGGCTAATTTATTTCCAATAGAAAAATTGGAGAGGGTGTAGCTATGGATAGACGGAAATTCATCCTGTCGGGGGCGGCGCTGTCGACCGCTGTCGCGTTTGCGCCCGGCGTTGCAGCGCGAGTGGCGGCTCGCCCCCTCACCTTCGATGCGATGGGCGAGGTCCGTTTCGAATATGACGCCGCGCTGATCGGGCAGATGCGCGCGAGCGGGCTCGACGCGATCACCGTCACACTCTGCGATCCCAAGAGCTATGAAGGCCGGGCCTATGAGGAGGCGGTGCAAGCCGTCCTCGACCATGACACGCATATCGCGGCGCATCCCGACCTGTTCCTGAAAGCGACGCGCGCGAGCGACATCGACATTGCACGCAAAAACGGCCAGATCGCGCTCTTCTACCTGTTCCAGAACAGCACCCAGTTCGGGCGCGATCTCGACAATGTCGATCTGTTCCACAAGCTGGGCGTGCGATCGGCGCAGATCACCTACAATGACCAGAACTGGGCCGGCGCGGGGTGCAAGGAACTCGGCGCGAACGGTCTTACCCGTTTCGGCCACGAGCTGGTCGGACGGATGAACGCGCGCGGGATGCTGATCGACATGTCGCACGCCAATATGCAGACGATGGCCGACACGATCGCGGCGTCGAAGATGCCCGTCATCGTCTCGCACACCGCGTGCATGGCGGTGCACAGCAATATCCGCAACACGACCGATGCCAATCTGCGGCTGCTGGCCGACAAGGGCGGGGTCGCGGGGATTTGCCAGATGCGGCCGTTCCTGACGACCAGGCGCGGCAGCGACGCACTGCCTGAATATTTCCGCCATATCGACCATGCCGTCAAAGTGATGGGCGCCGACCATGTCGCGATCGGCAGCGATCGTGACCACCGCGTCGTCGAGATGACCGACGCCTATATCGCCGAACTGAAGGCCGAAGAGGGCGCCAATTTCCACGAACCCGACTGGCCGCTCTTCATTAACGAGCTCAACGGTCCGCGCCGCATGGAGGTGGTATGGGATGGCGTTCGCAAGCTCGGCTATCCCGAAAGCACCGTCGAAAAGATCATGGGGACCAATGTCCGCCGCATCTATCAGGAGGTGATCGGATGAGCCCGCGCACCGCTGCTGGCCGTTCCAGCCTTGCTCTTGCCTTGCTGCTGATGGCAGCCCCCGCGTCGGCGACTGTCCCTGGCGCCGACGCGGGGAATTGCGCCACCAGCCTGATCGGTACGGCACTGACGGTGCCGAAGTTTTCGGCGAATACGCAGAAGATGCTCGATGAGGATATCGCCATTGCCGAGGCGGCGTTGCGGATCGCGCCCGACCGCGAGGATATGCATATCTGGTATGGCCGGCGCCTCGACTATGCGGGCAGAATCTGCGACGCGGTCGATGCCTTCAGCGCCGGGCTGAAGCAGTTTCCGGACAGCTACAAGCTCTATCGCTTTCGCGCGCGCGACCTGACGCGTGCGCGCCGGTTCAATGAGGCACTAGCCGATTATAAAAAGGCACTGGAACTGATGGGCGACACGCCCGACACGTTCGAGCCCGACGGCATGCCCAACCCGATCGGGCTAACCATCAGCACCTATCGCGGGAACATCGTCTATTACCACGCCCAGACGAGCTTCGCGACCGGAGACTATCCGACTGTGGTCGCCGGCATGGCGGAATCGCTGAAGCTCTCCGCCGATTTCGCGCGCGACGACATGCGCGTTCCAACGGCGTACTGGACCTATCTCGCCTGGCGCAAGATGGGCCAGCACGACAAGGCACGCGCGGCGATCAACGCGATCGAACCGGGGCTGAAGCTGATCGAGAATTTCACCTATTATCAGGCGGTCCAGATCATGCAGGGGCGGCTCGATCCAGCCGGTTTCAAGGACACGCGCGACAGCACGATCAAATTCGCCATCGCGATGGAGCGCCGCTTCGCCGGAGACGAAAAGGGCGCGAAGGCGCTGTTCGCGCAAATCGTTCGGGAGAACCCGCAGGGGCATTGGCCGTCGGAAGCCGAACTGGCGCAGCCGGATCGCAAAGACTATTGATCATGCGTCCGGAGATTCTTCGGCGGGCGGAGAGCAGGCTGGGAGCGGACTGGCTTTGACCCCAGGCTGACCGTCCCGGTGCAAGCGGAATGCTTTCGGCCGGCCTCGCTTGCAGGAGAAGGCGCGAAAGTCCGCCAGGGCGGCTGCCCGGCGGGCTTTTGCAAACGAGGTTCGGAATCAATCGGCCTTTACGTTTCCTTCCCCCGGCCCCACGAACGGAGTCCCGTCGCCGAGCGTGACGGAAACGACAATTTTCCGCCCGTCGCCATCCGCATCGTCAAGCGTCAGGGTCGCAGCCTTCCGGTTGCCTGCCCGATCCTTCAGCGTCGCGGTCAGGCTGGCCCAGCCCTTGGCGGTTTGAAGCACGCCGAGCCGATCAGCCGCCCACACGGTACCGGACCGTGCATCGGTCAGCGTCACCGAGCCAGTGGCATAGCGCGCGCCGGCGCGCTGCCCGGCCTTGATGGTCACAACAAGCCCGGGCAGGCGGGCGTTCGCGTTGAAACTGCGCGTCGTCGTGGCGGCGGTCATCCGCCGGCTGGGCATATGCGCGTCGCGCAGGAGGATGGCGCCGGCCTTTGCATTGGTCACCCTGCCGTCAGCGAGGGCGGCAACACCGTTCACAATGACATGCCGGACCCCGTCGGATTGCAGCGTCGGGGCGTCGAATGTGGCGTGATCGCCAACCGTCCCTGCATCGAACACCGTCAGATCCGCGCGCATGCCCGGTGCGATGCGCCCGCGGTCGACCATCCCGATGATCGCGGCGGGCAGCGCCGTCATCTTGCGCACGGCATCCTCAAGCGTGATCGCACCTGTATCGCGCGCATAGTGGCCAAGCACCTTGGGAAAGCTGCCATAATAACGCGGATGTCCACGATTCTCGATCGTCGCGCCGCAATCGCAGGCAACCGCCGTATCGGGATATTTCAAGAATGCGACGACGTCGGATTCAGCGCCGAACGTCATGTTCGCATAGATCATCGGATCGCGCTCGAGCGTGCGCAGCACGGCTTCGCCAGCGCGGATGTTCTCAGCGGCCATGATGTCGGTCAGCCGTTTACCCAACGATGGCAGCGCAATGCCCTCCGCACCCCCGAGGCGCGTCGCCATCGCATATTCCGCCGCCTCGACCAGTTGCGGACGGATCTTGGGATCCTTGAAGCGCGCCAGCATCGCGTCGCTGCCGCCGTCAGCTGCCCAGCCAGGAACCAGAAAGGCCTGTAGCGCGGTCTGGCCGGCGAGATAGGGATAGATGTCGATGGCCGTCCAGACGCCGCGCGCACTGGCGGCCGCGACCATCTCCAGCACCTTTGGCGCCTGCCCGCGCTCCCTGCCGGCGCTTTTGATGTGTGTGATGACGGGGGTGAGACCCGCTTGTTCCCCAACCGCTATCGTCTCCTCCATGCCCTTGAAGGAACTAAGATTGTCTTCGGGCCGCAACCGGTCGTGATTGGGGAAGTTGGTTCGCCACGACGCTGCAGCGGACAGGATTGCGACCACTTCCCCGGGCTTTGCATAATAGGCGGGGCGATAGTCGAGCCCCGATGCAACGCCCCAGGCGCCCGCGGCGAGGTTCTTTTCAAGGACTGTACGCATTCCGGAAATCTGGGCCGCGGTTGGCCGCAGATCGCGCTCGCCCATAGCGTCGGACCATATGGCGTTGAAACCGATATAGGCGCCGATGTTCTCGGCAAGACCATTGGCGGCATAGCTCGCAAGCTCTGTTGCGATGTCGACGGTGCCGCTGCCGTCGGCGTTGATGATCTCGGTCGTGACGCCCTGGGTGAGCATGTTCACCGCCGTCGACACTGCTTCGGGTTCGGCATGGCTGTGGATATTGATGAAACCCGGCGCAACGACCAGGCCGGTGGCGTCGATAGTCCGTGCCGCCTTGCCAGACCCCACATCCCCGACAGCAGCGATGTGACCGTCTGCGATCGCGACATCGCCGCGATATCCCGCAAGCCCGCTACCGTCGATGATAGTGCCATTTCTTATGACGATGTCGTAGGCCGAAGCATCGCCGGGAGCTGCCGCTGCCGGATTGATGGCGAGAGCGGCCGTTGACCATAGCAATGCCGTGATGACTCGATGCCCGCGTGAAATGCCCTGCTTGCTCATTGATTACACTCCACGGCATTCGCCATACTGAAATACAGGACCGGAGACCGGGGCGTGGCGATCCGTTCATCGCGCACGCCCCGCTGTGCCTAGAACTTCGCCCGAACCCCGACATAGAATTTGCGACCGACAACGTCGTAATGCGCGGCGTTGGTGGCGGTGTTCGAGATGAAGTTGAGCGGCGCGACGGGAGGGTCCCTGTCGAACACATTGTCCATGCCTGCGTAGATCTGCGCCTCGCTGCCGATCAGTTCGTCGAGGTCATATTTCACCGAAAGATCCACATAGGCGACGGCGCCGATATGATTATCCTTCGCCGAGAGTTGCTCCGGACCAAAAGTCGCATCGTAGACGCCGCTGCCGATATAGCGCAGCTGGCCGAAGAAACCCCAGGGACCGACATCAAGATTGGCGCTGAAGGTCGCCTTGAAATCGGGCGAGCCGAAACCTGTCGATGTCGGCCCGACTTCGCCTGCGACATCGGTCGGCGCGCCGCCCGTAGGCGCGATCTTCTTGTCGATCAGATAGCTTGCGACAAAGCCCAGCGAAAGATTGCCGCTTCCCACCGGCAGCGCATAGCGCGCATCGAAATCGAGGCCCTGTACGCGGAAGCTACCGAGGTTGAGATTCTGGTTCTTGACCGAGAGGATCGTTTCATTGGCACCGAAACGGATAAGCGAGCACAGATCCTGTTCGCCCTTGAAGCAACGGTCGGCGATGTCCTGTGCGCCGAGCGCGCCGATCGCGTCCTTGAGGTTGATATCATACCAGTCGAGCGACGCCTTGAAGCGCCCGGTGGTCAGGACGACGCCGGCCGTCTTGGTCAACGCCCGCTCTTCGCTCAGATTGGGGTTTCCCGACAGCGGAACCTGGACGAAGTCGATATTGCCGTTGAACGGGTTCGCCACATTCTCGAACAGCAGGACCGATTCGACGAAAGTCTCGCCGATGCTGGGCGCGCGAATGTCTCGCGATATGGTGCCTCGAAAACGAAGTTCCTCGATCGGCGCGAAGACCAGCCCGGCCTTCCAGGTCACGACCCGGCCAACCGTGCTATAATCGGTCAGGCGCACCGCTCCGTTGAAGTCGAGCTTCCGGGCGCCCGCGATAATCGGGACCGCGACCTCCGCATATCCTTCGGTGACGTTATATTTGCCGCGGAGCGGCTGCGCGTTGACGATGAGGAATTCCTCATTGTCATTCGGTGCATTGACCCTGCGATCGAGCGACTCCCTGCGGTGCTCGATACCGAAGGACGTCTGGATCGGCCCTGCCCAGCCCTGAAAAAGCTCACCACTCAGATTCGCCGCCGCAACGGTTTGCCGGATCTTCGTGTCCGACGTGCCCGTGCCGGTGAAATAGGAGATCGCGGCCTGGCTCGGTGAGCCCTTGCCAAAAAGGTTGACCGGAACGCAGCCCGGCGCGCCATTGGCGCCGCCGAGGTTGGCGCGGCACACGATCTGGCTGGTCGAAGGATCGCGAACCGCATCGGCAGCGAGCAGCAGCTTTGCGGGCAGCAGATTAAAAGGCTGATCGTTCGAAAAATCCGTACGGCCATGCTGCAGCGAAACATCCCACGACCAGGATGATCCGAGCGAGCCCTTGACCCCGCCGACGAACCGCATGGTTTCGTTGACCGAAACCGACGTGATCGCAGGAAATTCCTCGAAGGTCCGGAACAGCGCAAATGGCTCGTTCAGCGCGGCGATGCTGGCGGGCAGGAAGGGATTGTCAGGCCGGATAACGACGCTGCCAAAGCTGAACGCATCGACCAGTGCACCACGCGATTTCGATCTGGCGAAACTTGCCTCGCCGAACAGCGTGATGTCGTCCGCAATTTCGTAGCGCGCGGCGCCCAGGATGCTGAAACGCTCGGTGGGAATCAACAGCGCGACGCGATCGGCAAGGCGCGAGCCGCTGCCCCCGACCATGTGGCTGCCGCCGATGTTTTCACCCAGTACGCGCGGCCGCACCGTGCCATCGGGAAAGAATTCGAGATTGCCCGTCTGACCAGCTCCGGGCAGCGTCACCCCGTTCGGGGAACCGAGAAACAGCACCGCATTGTCGCGGATCACATATTGCGGAATGCCGTCCGTGCCGTTGACGTCGGCGGGATTGCTGAGCAATGCCGGGCTGCGGCGCTGCCATGCGCGTGCGCGCCCTTCGGGAATGCCTTTGTTGCGATCATAATCGGCCGCCAGCAGCACATGGCCCCTGCCCCCGCCGAACTTGCTCCCAAAGACTCCCGATAGCCTGAGGTTTTCCGCATCGCCCCGACCCGACTGGCCATATTGCGCGTTGAACTTCACTCCCTCGATCTTGTCGTTGAAGACGAGATTGACGACACCCGAAATGGCATCGGAGCCCCATGCAGCGGAAGCCCCCCCGGTGACCACTTCAACGCGGTCGATCGCCAGCGACGGCACCGCGTTGAGGTCGATATTTTCGAATTCGTCGAAAGGTGTGCCGCGTCGCCCGTTGATGAGAACAAGATTGCGGTTGGTCCCCAGCCCCCGCAGATCGATCGCGTTGACGCCATTCTGGCGGCTATTGAGGTTGGAGGAACTGGGCGTGATCGTACCGGTGACGGCAGGAAGTTCGTTGATGATGTTGGCGATATTCGTCGAGCCGCGCTGATCGACCAGATCCGCGCCAATGGCGAGCATGGGCGTCGGGGCCTCGAAATTGGCGTCTTTGATGCGCGTCGCTGTGACGGTGATTTCTTTTTCTGCCTCATCGTCGGCACGCACTGTGCTTGCCTCAACCTGAGCCATTGCGGGCGTTGCCAAGCCAAGCAGCGCAGCCCCCGACAACAAAACGATCTTCTGACGAATAACCATCCCCATTCTCCCAGTTATATATTTGTTTTTATTTTCAAAAAGTTGGTTCTTGTTCGTTTTCCCTCATCCCGGAGGGTCCCGGGCGCCGAACCTTGATGTTCGAATGCCCTCGGCCCGGGACGCAAGGGTTCCTTCGCAATCCTTGCGGGGCAGCAGTATGCCGTTGCCCCACGCCGGACCTGCACCGGGCGAATACCGGCTCTGGCAGGCGTGGCAGGCCTATGGCGTTGTGTTCGAAGTCTGTGACTGCTGCTCCGGCCGGGCGCATTCGGTTGCTCGATGCGCGAACCAAAGCGCGCCGGTATGCCTCTCTCCCCGATCCTCGCGCTTGATGCGCTTTTGCATGAGTCGTGTCATTTTAGGCTATCATTGTCCCAATTGGAACAATAAATATCCTAATCAGGATTATTCTTCCTAAAACGGCCGAATTGCGAAAGAGGTCGCGGCTGATAAAGACCATTGCGACAACGGGGTGAAAGATGAAATCGGACGAATCGCGGCTCGGCGCTCTTCTGCGCGGGCAACGCAAGCGCAAGGGCTGGACGGTCAAGGAGATGAGCCACAGAAGCGGCATTCCGTTTTCTACGCTCTCCAAGGTCGAGGCCGGGCGGCTCACTCTCGGCTATGACAAGCTCCAGAAGTTGAGCCATTGCCTCCAGATCCGCATGTCCGAACTTTTCGCCGAAGGCGAGCAGGACGGCGAGGCTCCGTCCTCACTTACCGCGCGCCGCAGCGTCGGCCGTCTCGACAGCGCAATTCGCGTGAACACCGGCAACTACGATTACCATTATCTCTGCACCGAGTTACGCCGGAAGCGAATGATCCCGATCATCATTCATATCCGCGCCAAAACGCTGGAACAATTCGACGGCCTTGCGCGCCATCAAGGCGAAGAGTTTACCTATGTGCTCCGCGGCCGCGTGATCGTGCACACGGAACATTATGATCCCGTTCTCCTGGAAGAAGGACAGTCGATCTATCTCGATTCCAGCATGGGCCATGCCTATATGGCTGCCGAAGACTGTGACGAAGCCATCGTCCTCGGCGTCTGCTCCAGTGCTGATGAAGACTTGCTGGGCTCGCTGCTCGGCCATCACGACGAAGGCGCCATTTCCAGATAAGGCCGACTGTCAGGGAAGTCCCGCCCAGGCCGTCCCATCGACCGTGAGAGGCCGTCTGAACGGACGGTGGTGAAGGATTATTCGCAACCGTCGCTCGAAGATCTTCGTGCAGGGACGGGTCGGGCATGAAGGGCATATCGACCATTTCCGAACGGGCAGCCGATCGCCCGTTTCGATTGCCGACGCCTGTATTGCCTGCCCTTGCGAAGAAACGGCCGGTGAGCGGGCGCAGCGAGCCCGGACATTGCCAGGCCGCGATATCAAATGGGAAGCGCGGTCGTATATTTCGTCGTCGACAGCGCGAAATGGGACGAAGCGCCGCCCACCGACGGATGCTCGAGCAGCGCGCGCATCAGGAAGCGCTCATAATCGCTGACATCGGCAACCACGATACGAAGCAAATAATCCCAGTCACCCGACATCGAAAAACATTCGATGATCTCGGCCCGCGCGTGCACAAACGCCTCAAAGGCCGTCCTGACATCGCGCGCATGGCTGCGAACGCGAATGTTGCAGATCACGGTTACGCCCCGCCCGACCCGCGCGGGATCAACGAGCCGGACCGTCCCCAGGATGATGCCGGCGGCCTCGAGCGCCTTGATCCGCCGCCAGCAAGAAGCCGCCGACGACCCCACCCGCTCGGCGATATCCTGGTTGCT
Organism: Sphingopyxis sp. GW821-FHT12C06; assembly: GCF_058807415.1. Classification (NCBI taxonomy): domain Bacteria; kingdom Pseudomonadati; phylum Pseudomonadota; class Alphaproteobacteria; order Sphingomonadales; family Sphingopyxidaceae; genus Sphingopyxis; species Sphingopyxis sp. GW821-FHT12C06. The sequence continues at coordinate 68,145 of NZ_JBXAQR010000008.1, forward strand.
CAACGAGGCATCGACCTGGAGCACTTCGATGATTCGACGATCGAGAGGCTCCATCTGAAATAATTCTTTCATACAGCCCTTCATTTTAGAGAGAATGTTTCGATATATCGCTATATCCGGTTGAATATGAAACGCAATTCCAACGATAACATGCGATTTCATATCAATGGCAAATCATCTTCCAGACCGCCCCGAGGGCACCGCCGAAGACTGGACAATCCCACAGGATTGGGCGCGCTACAGCGCGGCCGAGCACGATATGTGGGACCATCTCTTCGCGCGCCAGGCCGCGATGTTACCAGGCCGCGTCGTTCCCGAATTCATGGCCGGCCTCGACATGCTGCGGATGACGAAGCCCGGCATCCCCGATTTCGATGAACTGTCCGAGCGGCTAATGAAGGCAACGGGATGGCAGGTCGTCGCGGTTCCCGGCCTTGTGCCCGACCGCGTATTCTTCGAGCACCTCGCCAACCGCCGCTTCGTCGCCGGTCGCTTCATCCGCACGCCCGGACAGATCGACTATCTGCAGGAACCCGACATCTTCCATGATGTCTTCGGCCATGTGCCACTTCTCGCCCACCCCGTCTTCGCCGACTATATGCAGGCCTATGGCGAGGGTGGTCTGCGTGCCGACGGCATGGGTGCGATCGACCGGCTTGCGCGCCTCTACTGGTATACGGTCGAATTCGGCCTTATCCGCCAGGACGACGGGCTGAAGCTTTATGGCGCGGGAATCGTGTCTTCCTATGGCGAGTCGGTCTTCGCGCTCGACGACGAGTCGCCCAACCGTATCGGCTTCAATCTGAAGCGCCTGATGCGGACGAAATATCGCATCGACGATTATCAGCAGAGCTATTTCGTTATCGACAGTTTCGAAGACCTGTTGCGACAGACGGTCGAAACCGACTTCGCGCCACTTTACGCCGCACTCGAAGGCAGTGACGACATCGATGTCGATGCCATTCTGCCCGATGATCAGGTCTGCCATCGCGGATCGCAGGACTATGCCCGCGCCAGGGAGGTTGCCGTATGAGCGATGTGCTCGCCCCCACCGTCGAAATATCGTTGCCGTTCGATCGGCTCGCAGCGCAGCCGGCCGATGCCTTGCTCGGCCTCATCGCACTTTATCGCGCCGACAAGCGGCCGGACAAGATCGACCTCGGCGTCGGCGTGTTCCGCGATGAGGACGGTCAAACACCTGTCATGCGTGCAGTGAAGGCGGCAGAAGCGCTGCTCTTCGAGACGCAGACAACCAAATCCTATCTCGGCGCCGAGGGCGACGTGCTCTACACCGACTTGCTGGCCCGGATCGTGTTCGGCGACCAGATGCCGGACGCGCGCATAAGCGGCGTACAAACCCCGGGCGGAACCGGTGCGCTTCGCCTGGGAGCCGAGTTGCTCGCACGCGCGCATCCCGACGCGCAGCTGTGGCTCGGCTCACCGACCTGGCCGAACCATGCTCCGATTTTTGCCGAGGCGGGGTTGGAGACCCGGAACCATCGCTTCTATGACCCCGCGTCGGCGGGCATCGATTTTGCCGCGATGCTTCACGATCTGCGCCATGCGCGCGCCGGTAACGCGGTTTTGCTTCACGGCTGCTGCCACAACCCCACCGGCGCATCGCTGAGCATCGACCAATGGGAGGTGATCGCCGATCTGTGCGAGACGCGGGGCCTCATTCCGTTCATCGACCTTGCCTATCAAGGGCTCGGCGACGGCCTGGCCGAAGATGCCGCCGCGACGCGCGCCATCTTTGCGCGCCTCCCGACCGCGGTCATCGCATATAGCTGCGACAAGAATTTCGGGCTCTATCGCGAGCGCGTCGGCGCGCTCTGGGTGCAATCGGCAAACAGCGCGATCGCCGAACGCGTTCGGATGAATATGCTGTCGCTGGCACGCAGCCTCTGGTCGATGCCGCCCGATCATGGCGCGGCTATCGTCCGCACGATCCTCGAACAAGACGCGCTGCGCGCCGACTGGGAGGCCGAACTTGGCGCCATGCGCGCGCGGCTGAACGATCTTCGGCGCCGGATTTCTGAAGCACATCCTTGTCTTTCCGCCATTGCGGGGCAGCGGGGAATGTTTGCGATGCTACCCGTCTCGCCGGCCGGGGTCGCGGCGTTGCGCGACGATCACGCCATCTATATGGCCGGCAACGGCCGTATCAACATCGCCGGGCTTCGCGCCGAGACGGTTCCCGTCTTCGCGCGAGCCCTCTTGCCCCATCTCGACTGAGAATATGTGTCGCCCCGTGTCGCGGAAGGAGGCCTTCTTGCGTGCGGCACATCCGGGGCCGGAGGGGCGACCCGGCCCCCTTTGGCCGCATCCCTTCCCGATTGACGAAAGACGATGATGATGTGGTGGCACACCGACGAAACCCATGCCCCCGACCTGACCAGCTGGGTCACTTCGGCGAACGGGCACAGCGACTTCCCGGTCCAGAATCTTCCCTATGGCATCTTTTCGTTCGCGGGCGCCCCACCGCGTCCCGGGGTGGCAATTGGCGACGCCATCCTCGACCTTCGCGCCTGCGCCGATGCCGGCCTGCTTCCGGAACGATTTGCCGAAGCCTGCCGCGCCGCCACCCTCAACAGGCTGATGGCACTGCCGTCCGCCGATCGCCGGGCGCTGCGATCGCAGCTCAGCAAGATGCTTTCCGATCCGCTTGCGGAACGAAAATTCACGCCGATGCTTCACGAGGCGGCGGCCTGCACGATGCATCTTCCCGCACGGATCGGCGACTACACCGACTTCTACGCCGGCATCCATCACGCACAGAATGTCGGCCGGCAGTTCCGACCCGACAATCCCCTGCTCCCCAACTACAAGCATGTGCCGATCGGCTATCACGGCCGGGCATCCTCGGTGCGGCCCTCGGGTGAACCGGTCATCCGTCCGGGTGGACAGCGCAAGCCCGTCGACACGGGTGAGCCCGTCTTCGAACCGACGCAGCGGCTCGATTATGAACTCGAGCTCGGCGTCTGGATCGGCCCGGGCAACGCTCTCGGCACACCGATCGCGATCGGCCAGGCGGCGGATCATATCGCCGGCATTTCGCTGTTCAACGACTGGTCCGCGCGCGATTTCCAGGCATGGGAGTATCAGCCGCTCGGCCCGTTCCTCTCCAAGAGTTTCCATTCGACCATTGCGCCGTGGGTGATCACGACAGAGGCGATGGCCCCTTTCCGCGTTGCACAGCCCCCCCGGCCGTCCGGCGACCCTTTGCCGCTGCCTTATCTTTGGGATGCCGACGATCAGGCGCACGGCGCGCTCGAACTGACTCTTGAGACTTTTCTGGTGACAGCGAAGATGCGCGAGGCGGGTGAGCACCCCTTTCGCCTGAGCTATGGACCAGCGACCAGCATGTACTGGACCATCGCCCAGATGGTCGCGCATCACGCATCGAACGGTTGCAACATGCGTCCCGGCGATTTGCTGGGGACAGGCACCATCTCCGCACCGGATCGCAGCGGCTTTGGTAGCCTGCTCGAACTTTCCACCGGGGGAACCGAGCCACTTCTCCTTGCGAATGGCGAACAGCGGCGCTTCCTTGAGGATGGCGACGAGATCATCATGCGCGCAACGGCCGCATCAGGGAATTTTGTCCCGATTGGCTTCGGCGAATGCCGCGCCATCGTCGTTCCACCCCGCCACCTCGCATTCCCCCGGTCGGCATGACAGCCTGCCACGCTCAAAGGCAAGACAAACATGATCAAACCCCTGTCCGAAAACGAGCGCGTCGAAGCGGCCGAACGATTGCAGCTCTGGATTTATGATCCAGGCCGCCGCGCACTTCATCGCAGCCTTACGTTCGAGAGTTTTTCCGAAACGATCGGCACGATGATGCGCATTGCGCTCGTCGCCGACAGGCAAGACCATCACCCCGAATGGTGCAACGTCTACAATCGACTCGATATCTGGCTGACAACCCATGACGCGGGTGACATATCGGAACGAGACGTGCGGCTCGCGAATGAAATCGACGCGATCACTGCGACTGCCCGAACTTGCTGACTGGGCATGGTCGGGTGCGAGCTACCCGGTTTCAGAGGGTATCCCGAAAAGACGGGCATCTTCGTCAACAGATTGTGGGTCAGCTTTTGCGCCAATTACGGAGCCCGATCCGTTTCAGAAGATCCGCGCGGTCAGACCGGAACGAAAAAAATCAGAAACCTGCCTGTTTCCTCCCCGCCTCCTCGTCCGCGTCGCCCTTGAGGTTGGCCGAGGGATTTGCATCGAGCGCAAACGCGCTGGACGGGTGCAGCCACTTGAGCGCGTCACTCGCATCTGCGCCCGACTGGGTGAGACGGATGGCAAGACTGCCGGGAACGACGGTCAGCGCATAGTTCGGCGACAGCGCAAGGCTGCCCCGGCCGATCGCATAAGTTCCCGCCTGTTCGCCGGGAGCCCGCTCCAACCCGCCTGTGAAGGCGTCGCCCCCGACCAGCGATCCACTGACGATACGCCAGGTGAGTGCCGGATCACGCTGGCCGAAGAGTTTGACGAGGTCGTCGGCGGCCACGGTCATCGGCCGGAGCAGAATATCGGCAAGGAGCGGGACACCGCTCAGCGTGACCGTATAATTGCCCGCATCCGCGCCGGTGAGCGCCAGCCCGCTGACCGAGACAGCCCGGCCCCTGCCCGCATTCGGGTCGGCGAAGGCGTAGTCGGCGCCAGCCGAAACGGCGTCTCCCGCGAGCACGCCGTTGAGCGCGATCCGGCCGGTCGTCGTGACGGTGCCGTCATAGACACGGCTGTCGGCGGTGGCGGTGCCAGTGATCCCGAGCCGCGCAATCGTGGCGACATCGGTGGCGGTGTCGTTCACGATATAGTTGCCCGCGTCCGCGCCGTTGAGGGTCAGGCCGCTGGCCGTCGCGGTGCGCGTACCGGCATTGCGGCTATCGAATGCTACGCCGCCGGTTACGCCGACCTGATCGCCCGCAAGCACGCTGCCAAGCGACAGCGTACCGGTAGCGGCAATGGTGCCGTCATAGGTCTTGCCGTTTGCGGCCAGCGTTGCGGTGATCGACCGCCGGGCGATGTCGGCAAAACCGATTGCGGTGGCGTCCACGATATAATTGCCTGCATCCACGCCTGAGAGCGTGATGCCGGTTGCAGTGACCGCCTTTCCGATACCGGCATTTTTGTTCGCAAAGGCAAGGGCGCCCAAGGCTGTTACATCGTCGCCCGCGACTACCTCGCCAAGCACGAGCGCGCCGGTGGCGCCCGTGGTTCCGTCATAGATCTTGCCATTCACGGCCAGCGTCGCGGTGATCGCTCGCGAATCGATCCGGAGCGTACCGGTGCCGAAAGCGAAGTCATAGTTCATGTCCGAAACGAGCGAACCGAGGTTCGCCGCGACCGTGTATATTCCTGCATTGCGGCCCGCGCCCGAGAAGCCTGCGGCGCCCGACCAGGCATCCGCTGCGCTGTCGCCATTGATCAGGCCGCCAATGCTCGCGCCGGGAACGGGAATCTGGCCATCATAAGTGACCCGGACGTCATTCGGCCGCACGGTCAGCACCGGGCGATAGCCATAGACGAACCGATTGCCCGCGGTCGGCGCGGCGGCGAAGCCGCCGGTCGCGAAGTCATAGGCCGCGCCGTAGAAGCTTCGACCGCCGAGGCCGCCGAACTCGTTCGCCGGATCCGCCGCACCCGGATTGCCAAGGGCCTGCGAATAGACGAGCCAGCGCCCGTTCGCAGCGCCCAGCGCCGCTTCGCCCGCGAGATTGCGGAACCGGCCGTCCGAAGCGAGGATGATCGCATCGCCAGCCGAGGCCGAACGCACCGCCCCTGTGGCGGCGATGGTCATGCCGCCGCGCGCGCGGATCGTCACGCTGCCCGCACCGCCGTCGACGACGCCGTCGATACCGAGTGCCGTCATGTTGTTGAGCAGCAGGCCATCGGAGTTAAAATCGCCCAGCGAGGCGATGTTGTTGGCGCCATCGAGCCGGGCATGGCCCGACACGCTGCCGATGAGGCGCTGCGCGCGGATCGCGCCGCTATTCTGGCTCAGCGCGCCGGCCACCTGCAGGTCGAGCGTCCCGCCCCGAACGTCGATCGCTCCATCGAGAGCGAGGTCCTGCAAGTTGTGGAGCGCGAAATTGCCATTGGCGACGGTGACCGCGCGCAGGCTGCCGATCCGCGAGCCGGTGCCGCCGGTCGCGAGATCGACGTCGCCGCCCGCCGAAAGGGTCAGCGAATCGGCAAAGACGCCGGCGTCGGGGCCGGCTGCGGCGATCCCGCCAGATGCCGCGAGTGTCACATCGCCGCCGGTGACCTTGCGGAACGCGACACTGCCCGCGCTCGAGCCGATATCGACGACGAACCGTCCGCCGACGGCGCCGGTCGTGACATCGCCCTGCCCTGCAATCCCGATGTGGCCCGCGCTGGTTTCGGCATCGCCGATCGTGAGCGCGCCGCTTGGCCCGTTGACGAACATCGCCCCGACCGTGCGAATGTCGCCGATTGCAAGATCGCCGTTCCGGACCGCCAGTTCGAGGATGCCGCCATCGATACCCGTGAGTCTGGCGGAACGGTCGAGGTTGACCGATATCGCGCCGTCGGCACGCAAGCCGCCGCCCGTCATCGCGCTGCCCGCGCTGGTGAAGGCATGGCCGCTGCCGATCGAAGCGGCGTCGGCCGCGCCGAACAACAGGTCGCCGCCCGCGGCAAGCGTGAAGGAGTTGACCCCGGTGCCGGTCAGTTCGGCATGGCCGAGCCGGACGTTGCCGTCTGCATTCACAGAGATCGCGTTGCTCGCCCGAACACCTGCGAGATCGACACCCGCGCGACTATCGACATCGACGCCGCCCTGATCCGACCGGAGGATGCCGGCCTCGACGCCCGTCGCCGAGAGGCTGAGATTGCCCAGCGTGGCGATATCCCCGCCGCGGATCGCGCCGCTATTCGCCCGGATCGTCGCCGTCCCGCCGAAACCGAGGTCGAGCGCGCCATAGGCGAAGTCGCCCGCCGTATCGGTCACGAACAGCTCGCCCAGCCGCGCGCCGCCGGCGGCCAGTGCGTTTGCGGAGAAATCGGTGCCCGTCAGCGTATAGTTTCGTCCGATCGTTACGGCGCCGACCACATCGACGCCTGCCACCGACGCACTGAACACAACGTCGCGACCGGTCACATCACCGAGCCGGATGGCATTCGCGGCCACCTCGACGTCGCCGTCAGCGAGCAAGGAGAGCGTGCCGGTGATGTTGCCTACCGAAGTGACCCGGATGTCGCCTGCCGCGAGCAACGCGCCGCCTGCACCAAGGTCGCCGTCGGTGTCGGTGATCGAGACATTGTTCAGCTTGGTCGCGCCGCCGCCAAAGGCAGGCAGCAAGGCATTGCCGCCAAAGTCACGCGCCGTCAGCGTGTAATTGCCTCCGCTGCTCACCGGATTCATCACGGTCAGCGTTCCGCCGGGCAGCGTGACAGCGATATTATGGCCTGCAAGATCGCCGATTTCGAGGTTCCCGGTCGCGACATGGACGCTGGCGTCGCCGTCGACGGCCGATGCGATGGTGGCGAAGCGCCCCGTCGCCGACTGAAGATTGACGCGGACATCGCCGCCCAGCGAGATCAGCGTCGCGCCGCCCGAGCCGCTGCCACCTGTCACGAGAAGATTGCCGCCGGCGACCAGATCGGCGGTGTCGGCGCCGAGCGTGACATTGCCGAGCGCAACCAGCGCGAAGCCGTCGGGTGCGGTGATTGCACGCACCGCCGCGTTGCCGCCCGCCTGAAGCTGTCCGCCATTGGCGATGACGTTGCCGAGGCCAAGGTCGGTGAAAGCGTTGAAGATGGCGTTGCCGCCGGTCGAATGGACGCTGTCGGCGGTGATCGCCCCGGCGGTGCTGAAAGCGTCGATGTCGCCGCCCGATGCGATCGTGCCCGCGCGGATCGCGCCGCCGGTCAGTTCGACATAATCGGTTCCGTTGACGGGGGCCGCGCTGGTGTCGAGCAGGTCGCCCGCGGTCAGATAGATTTCGAGCGCGCTCGCCCCGCCGGATAAGGTCAGGTCGTCGTTGGCGATCAGGTCGAGCGTGCCGTTGGCGGCGCTCGCATTGCCCACAATGAGCGAGCCATTCGCGACATCGACCGAGGCGCCGTGGGTGGTCGCAGTGAGCTGACCGATCGCAAGATTGCCGCTCGCCAGGTTGATCGCGACCAGCGCGGCGGTGAGACTGTCGAGCGTTGCCGAATGATCGAGATTGACGAAAGCGCCGTTTCCACCGGTGATCGTCGCCGTTCCGGTCGATCCGGCCGCACGTTCGAACCAGCGGTCGGTGCCGATGCCCGACAGCGCATCGTCATCGCCCAGCACGGCATTGCCGCCTGCGCCAATCGTCAGGTCGCCGGTCGCGCCCGCAAGGTTCGCCTGCCGCACCGTCGCGTCGCCGGCCGCCGAGATGCCGATGTTCCGCCCGGCGGTAGCATAACCGATGACGGCGTCGCCTGTCGCGGCGGTAACGGCGATATCCGCGCCGGCCTCCAGCGAACCCGAGACGCGGACCGCGGTGGCCTTCAAATCGAGATTGCCCGCCGCCGTATCGGCGGAGAACAGCTCAAGATTGCCGATAGTGGCCCGCGCGTCGATCCCGGTCGCGGCGGAGATCTGATGGAGGTCCACGGCATCCGCCGAGATCGTCACGCCGCCGGCCAGCGAGCGGACGCTGCCATTCTCGAACGCGCCGTCGACGGTGAAGTCGATGTTGCCGACATATTCGAGCGCCTGGCCCAATGCGTCGAGGCCCGCGCGGCCCGTTAGCGTCCACGTACCAGAGCGCGCGCCAAGCGGTTGCAGCGCGCCGCTATCAAAGGAACGGCCCGTGAGCGAATAATCGCCCGAGACATCGATGCGGCTGGCGCTGATGCCTCCTGCTGCCGAAGTCAGGCTGACATTCGCGCCCACAACATCGACGAGGCTCAAGTCGGAAACCGCATGGGCAAGGACATCGCCGGTCGCCGCAATCGACACGCCCTGATTCATCGTCAGGAGGTTGAGCGTCGCGTTGCCCGCACGCGCGCCAAGCCGCACGACCGGGCTCGTTTCGACGTAGAGCCGGTTGGCGGCAGTGATCGCGTTCGGGTTATTCGCCCCCAGCGTGACGTTGTTGCCGAGGATATCGATCTTGTAGCCGTTACCCGCAGCGTCGGGTACGCCGGACAGGTGCACGAGTTGCCGCACCGCCGCGTCGCCGCCCGCGTCGATCAGGATATCATCGCGTCCGCTCACCAACGCCAGATCGATCGAACCATTGCTGACCACCCGCACGCTCTGGCGCGCATTGAGGGCGCCGGTGCCGCCGATGCCGCCCGCGGCGTCGATATCTATATTGCCCAAGCTAAAGATATCCGCGCCCAGCGTGAGTTGCCCGGCGGTCAGGCGGAGGATGGCGTCGCCATGATCCGAGACGAGATCGCCGAGCGTTAGCGACCGGCCGTTGACGAAACGGATATCGCCCGATCCACCGCTGTTGGTCGCGGTCAGCGCATCGACCTGATTGGTTTCGCCCAGATCGATCCCGCCGCTCGCCAGCAGCGAGAGCGACGGGGTGGTGACGTGGCCCGCGCTCTGCGTGAGCCGGCCACCTGCCGTCAGTGACAGTGCATCGCTTGCCGCGATGGCGCCCGCCAGATCGAGATCGCCCGCGGTGGCCAGCGTCAACCGGCGTACATCGACCGTGCCGAGTGCGCCGATCAGATTGCCCGAAGCGTGGGACAAGGTGACGTCGCCGGTGGGCGCGGTCAGATTGAGGGTGGCGGCTTCGATCCCCGTCACCTCGTCGATATCGCCGCCCGCGCTCAGCGTGACGGCCTGCCCCGCCGCGCTGATCGCACCGATCAGGATGCTACCGCTGTCGGTATAGGCGACCCCACCGGTGCCGAGGTTCGTCAGGTTCACCAGCACCCCGGCTGCGTTGCCGCTGCGGGTCAGCGAAATTCCGTCGCGCGCCGTAACCGTCAGCCCGCCCGCGGTCAGATCGCCGGTCTGGGTTACCGCGCCCGCATCGGAGGTCAGGGTGAAGGCCCCCGACAGCGAGACGGAACCGAGGCTGACGCTCCCCGTGTTGCGGAAGATTATGTCCCCGTTCGTGCTCGTGCCGGTGAAGGCGTCGACCCTGTTCGCTTCACCCAGCACGATGTCCTGCGCCGCCGAAACGTCGAGCGCGGCGGCGGTGACGATGCCGCCCGACTGCGTAATCGTGCCGCCGTCCGACTGCAGCGTGACCTTGCCACCCGCGCTGACATTCGGCAGGTCGATGTTGCCGGTATTGCGGAAGCGCAGGTCGCCGGTGGTCGTGCCCAGCCCGCTCAGGACGCCGATGCTATTGGCCCGGAAGAGGTCGAGCCCGGTGCTCGCCGAGGCCGAAAGGTTGGCGGTTGAGATCGAACCGCCGGTCTGGTCGATCGCGCCGTCGGTGGAGATGAGCGTGACCGAGCCGCCCGAGATGTTGCTGACCAGCGCATAGTCGTCGCGCGCGGTGAAACTGACCGCGCCGCTCGCCGCCAGATTGCCCAGTTGCCCGACCTGGTTCGCCCGCGTCAGCGAGATCTGGTTGCGCGCGCTGGCGTCCAGCCGGGCCGCGGTGATGATGCCGGCGGTCTGCGTGATCGAGCCGAGGCTCGAGTTGAGTGCGACCGCGTTGCCGCCACCGGCGGTGATATCGCCCTCCAGGGCGAAGCCGCTGTTGGTCGAGTAGAAGATGCTGCCATTCTGGGTGGTCAGGCCATAGATCGTCCCGACACCGTTGCTGCCGTAGATTGTGATCGCGCCCGCTGCGTTTACTTGGAGCCCCCCCGCTGCGATCGAACCGGACAGTCTGGTGAAGGTGCCGCCCGAGCTGAACGTCAGGCGGCCGCCGACGTTGATCGTGCCCGTCGCATCGAGGTTCGAGGTCGAGCCGAACGCGGCATCTCCGCCGGCAGTGATATTGCCAAGCGTGCCGATCCGGCCGTCAAGCGCGATGGTGCCCGAGGCATCGGCCGCCAGCGAATCGACGTCGAGAGCGCCGCTATTGCTGGCGAGATTGCCGCCGGTGACGGTCAGCGAGACGGCGCCGCCGGAGAGATACTGGAAATTGGTGTTTCCGGTGGAAACGGCGCTGATGTTGCCCGGGGTCGACCCCCAGGTGAGAAGCCCGCCCACGTTACCAAGCCGATTGGCGGCGCTCGTCAGCGCGATATTATTGGCGCGAACCTCCAGGTAATTGCCCGGCGCACTGTTGTCGATATGGCCGCCGCTCTGGGTGACGTCGCCGCCTTGCGCCCATAGCTCGAAGTAGGGCGAGTTGATCGTGCCGGTCAGGTCGACATTGCCGGTCGTGTAGATCTGGGCCGCGCTGCCGATGTCGCCGATCGCGGCGATCTGGTTGTTGGTGCCGCCGTTGCCCTTCAGGCCAAAGGCGGCGCCGCCGGTCAGATTGATCCGCCCGGCCGTAATGCGGCTGGTGCTGTTCTGGGTGACATCGGCGCTGGCGCCCATCATCCGAAGCGACAGCGCCTGTCCCGCGGCGTTGATGTCTCCAGTGATGTTGAAGCCATCGGCATCGGTATAGGCGATGCCGCCGCTGGTCGTGTTGCTGAGCCCGGCAATGGCCGCGACATTGTTGCTTGCGCTGGTGAGCGCGATGCCGCTGGCAGCCGAGGCGCTCAGCGAACCGGCGGCGATCCCGCCGCTGGTCTGGGTGATGCTTGCGTTCCGCGCCGTGAGCGAGACCGCCTGCCCGGCCGCGCTGACGTTGCCGCCGACGACCATGTTGACCCCGCGGCCGCCGACATCGATCCCGCCGGAACCGGTGTTGGTGAGGCCAAGGATCGTGCGAATACCGTTCCACTCGTTGTTGAGCGCAATGCCGTCGACGGCCGAGACGGTGAGCTGGCTCGCCTGGACGCCATCCATATAGCCGCTTGCCTGAGTGATCGCACCGGCGTCGCTCGTCAACGTGACGCGGTTGCCGATCGCCGCATAGGTGACGCGGAAGCCGTCGGTGTCGCGAAAAAGAACATCGCCCCCGCCCGACGTCGCGAGGACGTAGAGATTGTCGACGTCGTTCGCCCCGCCGAGCAGGACCGAGCCGGTGGTCATGCTCTGGTAGAGCTGGGCATCGAGCGTGGTCGCCCTGATCCGGCCGCCGGTCTGGTTGATCCCGGTGCCGGCCTGCAAGGACAGCGTCCCGCCGACATCGATATCCCCGGTCAGCGTGAAGCCGCCATTGCGCGACCGCATGGTGGCATTGGTGCCCGCGCTCAGTCCGCGGATCTCCGGAATGAGGTTGTCGCTGTGGCTGAACGAGACCGCGCCGTTCGCGGCCAGCGCGGTCAGCGCCGAAGCGGTCACCGCGCTGGCCGCAGTGATCGAACCGCTATCCGATGTCAGCGACAGCGCGCCGCCGGCGGTGTAGCCACCCATCACGGTCAGATCGATCGAACCGGCGTTGCGCAACGTCAGGCCGCCCGTGGCGACGATGCGGGTGTCGTTGCTGACAAGGTTGTTCGCGCCGCCCAGCAGCAGGTTGGCGCCGCTGAAATAAGCCGCGTTGGCATCGATGCGGGCGGTGCCGCTCTGGATCAGATCGCCTGCGCCACGCAGGCTGACATAATGGCCCGAAATCGAACCCGCAGTCTGGGTGATCCCACCGCCGTTCGCCCACAGGTCGATCGTGCGGAGACCCGGCCTGTTCGTCGTGACATCCCCGTCGACGGTGAAGCTGCCGGCATTGGTGACGAGGACGTCGCCATAAGCGGCCACAAGTCGCGTGAAGCTGTTCACATCGACGCTGTTGGTCAGGTCGATGTGCCCGGCGTCCACCGACAGGCCGTCGACGGTGATCCCGCCCGAGGCGAAGTTGCCCGCCGCGGTCACGGTGGCGCTGCCGGTGGTGCTGAGCCCCACGAAAATCGTCGCCGAATCGCCGCTGTTGAGGGTGATGTTGCCGCCGCCGGTCGAGGCACCCGTGAAGTTCGTGAAGCGATTGTCGCCGCCCAGATCGATGCCGCCCTGCGCGTTCGCGACAATGGCGCCGCTCATGATCCTGCCGCCGCTGCCCCGATGGATAGCGCCGGAGGCGGCGGTCAGCGTCGTACTGTTGCCATTGGTGTTGATCGTGCCACCGACTGTCAGGTCCTGATCGGTGTCGATCGCGAAATTGCCGCTGGTGTTGATCGTACCGAGCAGGATGTTGCCGCCAGCGACCAGATTGGCGCTGGTAGCGGACACGTGGAGCAGACCGCCCGCGACGACCAGCCCGCCGTTGGTGGAGATCGCGCCGCCCGACATGAGCGAGAGCGTTCCAGCGGCACGGACCTGACCCGTCAGGTCGAAACCGTCGGCATCAGCATAGACGACGGCGCCGCCGCTGCTGCGCACATTGCCCAGATGCGCGACATTGTTCGCTGACTGGTCGAGCATGATGACGCCCTGGGCCGTGGCATTGAGCGTACCGGCGATGAAGCGGTCGCTGAAGCTGGTCTGGCTGATCCCGCCGGTGTCCGAGGTCAGCGTGACCGTGCCGTCCGGCGCCTCGATCTGATAGTCGAGCACGATGGCGCCGACATTGCGCAGCGTGATGTCGTGGCCGGTGCCGAAGTCATAGCGATCGGTGTCGAGCCGGCCGACCACGTCGATCTGGTTCGCCCCGGTCAGCGAGATGGCGCCGTTGGTGATGACGTTGAGCCGATCGGCATCGATGATGCCGCCGGTCTGGTTGAGCCCGGTCTCGCCGTAAAGGCTGACGCTCCGGCCGGTGACATTGCCGGTCAGCTCCAAGCTGCCGTTATAGGTGGTCAGCAGGATGCTCTGGCCGGCGGTGATGGTGCCGAGCGACGCGATCGTCCCGTCAAGGCTGATGGAACCCGCCGCGCTCACGGTCAGGCGCGAGGTGTCGATACCGGAGTTGGTGGTGAGGATGTTCCCGGTATCCGAGACAAGGGTGAGCGCGCCACCCGACCGATAGCCGCCGGTCCCGCCAAGGATCGGGCTGAGGTTGATGTTGCCGAGGTTGCGCAGCGTCAGGTCGCCGCCCACCGCGAGATCGGTGAGGGTGGTGAAGCTATTGGCCTCACCCAGCGTCGCATGGACGCCGCTGATCAGCGACAGATTGGTGCTGTGCAGCGTGGCGCCGCTGCCCTGGCTGATCGTCGTACCGGCGCGGAGCGCGATGGTATCGGCCGTGAGCGTCGTGCCCGCATTCTGGGTGATCGCGCCGCTATTCGACGTCAGGTTCAGGTGCACACCGGTCATGTCGATCGACCGGGTGACGTTGAAGCTGCCGGCATTGGCGAAGCTCAGCCCCGCCCCGCTCATCGCGCCGAGATTGCTGACCTGATTGGCGCCCCCGACATTGATCCCGCCAGTCGCCGACAGGTTCAGCGTGTCGGCGGTGATCACGCCGCCGGTCTGGAGGATGTAGCCCGCAACGTCGGAGATCGACACCGTCTGGCCCGCCGCGCTGATGTTGCCCGTGAGGCTGGTGTGCCCGCCACTATAGCTGACGATGTTGATGCCGCCGCTGGCCGTGTTCGTAATCGTGCCGAGATTCTGGATGCTGTTATTGCCGATAAAAGATGCGCCCGGCAGGTTGATGCCGGTGACGGCGCTCAGATTGGCGGTGCCCGCCGCGAACGACCCCGTATTGCTCTGGGTGATCGCCCCGCCCGAACGCAGCGAGATCGTGTCGAAATAGACGGACTGGTCGATCAGGAGACCGGTGGTGCTGTTGATCGAAAGCGTGCCGTTGCCCGAGGTGGCGATGAGCCTGCGGATGCGGTTCGCCTGATTGAGCGTGACCGAGTTGCCGCTGCCGGCGGTGATCACACCAAGATAGTCGACGTCGATGATGCCGCCGCTCTGGGTGATCGAACCCGCGCTGGCCGTGCGCAGCGAAGCCCCGCCGCTGGTCGAAGTGATATTGCCCGCGATGTCGAAGCCATTGGCGTCGCGATAGAGGATGCCGCCATTGGTGCTGGATGCGCCGCCAAGCGTGGCGATGTTGTTGTTGGCGCTGTTGAGCAGCAAGTCGCTGGCGCCGCTCAGGAAGAGCTGGTCCGCGCGGATATAGACGCTGGCGCCGCTGTTCTGGCTGATGCCGCCGGTGTTCGAGGTCAGCCGGAGCGTGCCGCCCGTGGCATCGACGACGCCGCCGAGCGTGACGTCGCCGGCGTTGCGGAAGCTGATGTTGTGGCCAGTGGTGAACAGACTGGCGTTGAGGCCGCTCACCGTGGTGACTGCATTCGCTTGGTCGAGCATGATGTCGCCATTGGCGGTGGCGTTGAGCGTGCCGGCCGAGATCGTGGTGCCGGCGTTCTGGGTGATCCCGCCATTCTGCGCGAGCAGAGTCAGATTCGTGGCGGTGATGTCGCCGGTCAGGCTGAAGCCGGTGCGCGAGGTGCCGATCTGGATATCGCCACCCGCGGTCATTGCGCCGAGCGAGGCGATCTGCTGGAGGCTGCCGCCGAGCAGGATGTCGCCGTTCACCGCCGATGCGGTGAGCTTCGAGGTGGTAACGATGTTGCCGGCTGTGATGTTGCCGGTGTCCGAGGTCAGCGTCAGCGCGCCGTCGGAAGTATAGCCGCCGCTGTTCGTCGGATCGAGATTGATGCTGCCGGAGTTGCGCAGCGTCAGGTCGCCCCCGACCGAGAGATCGTAGAGCGAACCGAAATCGTTGGCACCGGCGAGCGTGACGTTGCCGCCGCTGGTCAGCGAGAGCGCCGTGCTATGGAGCGTGGTGCCGGTGCCTTGGCTGATCGTGGTGCCGGCATTCAGCTTGATCCAGTCGGCATTGATCGTGCCCGCGGCCTGGCTGATCGAGCCGTTCCGCGAGGTGAGGGATATGACTTCGCCCGGGCCCACGTTGACGTCGTCGGCAAGACTCAGGTTGCGGTCCATCGCAATCGTGATCGAGCCGCCCGCGCCGAGGCCACCGAGCACGGCGCCCGCGTCGCCGTTGGTGTCGATGGCGATCCGGCCACCCGCGGCGATGCTCAACTGGCCGGCACTGATCGCGTTCGTGCCCGACGCGGTAGCGTCGCCGCCGGTGGTGACCTGCACCGCCATGCCGGTGTCCACCTTGAAATCGAGATTGCCCGTCGCGTTGAGGGTAATCGCGCCGGCATTGGCAGAGGTCGCGTTGACGTTGCTGAAGCTGTTGCTGGCATTCAGCTTGATATCGCCCAGCGCATTGGCGATCACGGTGCCGGTCAGCCCGGCGCCGCCTGTCTGGGTGATCGCGCCGCTGTTCGCAGTCAGCCGCACGATGTTGTTCTGGCTGCTCGAACCATCGAGCCCGACGGTCAGGTCGCCATTGCTGCGGACCTCAAGATCGCCATAGGAGTCGGCATAGGCAAGCCGCGTTGCCGAATCCACATTGACCAGGCCGCGCCCCATGACGCTGACCTTGCCGGCATAAACGCGGCCGGTGCCGCTGAACGCGCCGGTGGGCGAATAGAGCGTGACCCCGGCGGCGGTGCGGATGTCGCCGGATATCTCCAGATTGCCCTGATTCTGGACGTAGATCTCGTCAATGAACAGGCTGCCGGTATCGTGGACGGTGAGATCGCCCAGCTTGGCGATGTGATTGGTGGCCTGAAGCGTGATGCCATAATTGGCGTCGGCGGTGAGCATGCCGGCGGTAATGCCGTTGTTGGCGCCAAAGCCGTTGCTGATCCCCCCATAGTGCGAGACGAGATCGACCGTGCCGGCGCCTGCGTTGATCGTGCCGTTGGCGTAGAGCGTGTTCGACGCGAGCAGCGAGATCTTGGACCCGGTGAGCGAGCCGCTGGCGCCCGTGCCGGTCACCAGGTCGCCATAGCCCGCATCGGTGATGAAGGTCGCGCTACTCGCCGCACCGTTCACGATGTTGTGGCCGGTGCTGAGCACGATCGCGCCGGTCTCGTCGAGCGCCGCGTCGGTCGCGGTGATCGCGCCGGTGTTGATGATCTGGTTGGTCAGTCCGGTCTTGGCGATGGTCGCGACGAAGACGCGGTTGCCGCTGATCGAGCCCGCCAGCTCGGTGCCGTTGTTCGAATTCGTGCCGTCGGCGGCGCTCGCCACTTCGAAGCTGAGCAGGTCGAGATCGTCGGTGCTCGTCGGCCGGAAACGGATCTTGTACTTCGCCGCCGAGCCGATCAGCACATTGCCGCCGTCCTGCGCCGAGATGCTGGATCCCGCCTCGGCCGTCACGGTGGTGGAGACCAGCGCGATCGCGCCGCCATGGCTGTTGACCTGCGCTCCGTTCCGGACGGTGATACCGCTGCCCGCCGCCGCACCGGTGAAACCGAAACCGGTCGAACTGCCGTCGAGGAAGCCGCCGGGCGTGGCATCGTCGGCGCGGTCGATCGCGGCGGTCGTGACGAGCAGGCCGCCGGTGTTGATCCGCGCATTGGCGCCGATCACGACGCCATTGGCGTTATAGATCCAGATGTTGCCGCCCGCCGGACCGCCCGCCCCGATCAGGCCGTTGAGATCGCCGTTGATCGTGCTGCCCGCGCCGCCGACGCGGTTGAGTACGATATCGCTGCGATCGGCGAAGATGAAGTCCGCGCGCTCGCCGCTGTTGATGTCGAACTTGTCCCAGTCGATCACCGTGCGCGATCCGCCCAGCGTCACCGTCGTGGTGTTGGGAACCGACTGGTCGATCGTCGGCGCCGAACCGTTGCTCTGTGCAGGCGTAACGCCCTGATTGAGCTGCGCGTACGCGGGAGCGGACAGCACCGCGGCCAGCGCGAGCGCGCCGAAGGCCGATGTCGTGAAGAGGCGGCTGCGACGAAGACCGGATAGCGAAGAGCGGACGGGCATGATGGTCTTCCTCAGAAGATCGAAGCGGTAAGGCTGACGAGAAAACGGTCGGTGGGTCTGGGTGTCCCCGGTGCGAGGCGATCGAGCGGGCGCGCCCATGCGGCGTCGAGCGCAAGCAAGGGCCCAAGCCGCGCGCGAACACCCACGCCGGCCGAGCGCAACCGGTCTTTCCCCGCTCCCGGTCCGATATTGGTCAGCCGGACCGCGTCGACGAAAGCATAGGGGCGGAAGGCCATGTTCTTGCCAAGCGCGATCGGCACGCTCGACAGTTCGACGCCATAGGTGAGCGCCCTGTCGCCCGAGGCGGCCGACGGGTCATAGCCGCGGCCGACCGACATATTACCGGCGGAAAATTCCTCATAAGAGAGCAGCGGCGTGTCGGTATATTGCCAGCTGGTCGAGGCCGTCGCCACCAGCGGGCCAGCGACGCGGCCGCCAACAGAAAGCTCGGCGCGCACCACCGTCGCATCGGGACGCCCGCCGAATCGCGACGCGTTCCGGTTGCCGAAACGGCTCGCCCCCAGACCGCTCACCCCGCGACGGATTTCGAGCGATCCCGTCGCCGCCACCGAATGATCGGCCAGTTCGCGCGGCGCCAGATGGCCGTCCAGCCGGGCAGAGAAGACGCGCAGCTTGTCGTCGGTCAGCGTCGCAATCCCGCCGCCGAACTCGACCTTCTGATCGATCCATTCAAAACCGGCCGAAAGGTTGAGATTGTGGCGGCGGTGGCGCAGCACAGGATAGCTGATCCGCGCATTGCCGGCGAAACTGTTCCCGACCAGATCGAGTGCGGAGACCGCCCCGCCCGGCTTCGTCCGCGCAAGAGAGCCCGAGAGGTCGAGCGACAGCCCCTCGCCACCGAGCTTGATGCTTTCGGTGATCTGGAACACGCGCTGCTCGTCGCTGTCGATCGTGCCATAACCGACGATTGACGTACGCTCGCCAAGCGAGGTGAAGCTGTTGAAATCGGCGCGCAAGGTTGCAAGGCCGCGCCCGATCGAGTTCGAACCATAGTCGTTGACGCTGACGCTGCCCGTCATCGCGGCGCGACTGACCGCGATGTCGAGATCGACCGCGCCATTGCCGCCCGCCGCCTGTTTGAGCGACGCCTGCACCTCGACACCCGGAATATCCGAGGCGAGCAGCAGATAGCGCTGTGCGGTGTTGAGATCGAAGGGGGTCAGGCCCTTGAGCTTGTCGAGATAGCGCGCGACCTGCCGCTGCGCGGGACCGACATCGCCATGATAACTGACCGACGCCACATGCGCTTCGGTGACCTCGATCACCACGCGCCCGTCAGCGATGCGCTGTTCGGGAATCGTGACCGCCGCCAGCACACCGCGGCGCAGATAGAGCGCCGCAACACGATCCCGGATCGCACAGATCGCCGTCAGTGGCAGCTCGCGACCGACCAGATCGTCATAGGCCAGCGCCAGCCGCTCGCCATCGAGCGCAAGCGCGCCGCTGGCGCCGCGAAAATCGACGCCAGCCAGCGTGAATTTGAGGTTGCTTTCGGCGAAGGGGCATGGCCCGGCTTCCATATCGCGGAACAGCTCGCCGCGCGGCGCGGCGGGGATTGGCGACTGGCGCGCAGGATTGAGCTCCTGCCGCGACGGCAGGGTTTGTTGCTGCGCCTGCGCCGGCAGAGCAAGCACCGTGCCCGCCAACAGTAGCGCCGCGGCCATGACTATGGGCTTGCCCCGGACTACATCACCGGGCCGCGCAGCACAGGTCATCGGCTGGTTTGCTTCGAGAGAAATCATGTCAGGCAGGCCCCCGCCTCCAAAACGCCGACTGGCGCCCTCATGTGCAAATCGTACCGGAAACGGGGTGGGACGTCTGTCGCTACTAATAGCGACACCAAGGCTCCAACATCAGGAAAATCATTTATTCCCAATATCTTAATGCGCAAATCCAAGAGTATGGACAGCATGTTTCTGCCGACAATCCGCGCTTTCATCGCTCCCGTCCCCCGCGACGCCGGACCCGGCGTCCAGCTTGCGGCGGGATGGGTAAGCAGTGGGGGACGCGACAAATAGCTCCCATATGGGAGGGGCGGCGCGTCGGCTTGTGCGGAATTCAGTCGCGCCGGATCGAAGGCACCGACATGGCCAGCCGGACGAGATCGAGCTGGCGACGGCATCCGGTCTTGGCCTGAATGGTCTTCAGCCGCGTCCGCGCCGTGGACAGGCGGATACCCAGTTGCTCAGCCGCGTCGGCGAGCGGCATCCCGTCTATCACCGTGCCAGCCAAACGCGCTTCCGCCGGAGAAAGGCCAAAGCGCCGCGCGATCCATCGGACGGCATCGGGCGGCGTACTGTCGGGGTCGGACACCACGAGCAATATCCGCCCGGACACGGTGGTCAGCCCGAACCCGGCGAGCGAAGCGACTGGCCACAGCGCCGCGTGGAACGGCGAGCCGCCGCCCCGGCGCGGCAGCAAGAGGCCTCCGGGGCCCTCGCCCTCCCGTGCACCCCCGCCCGAAAGCATGCCGCATGCAGCGATCGCGGCGTCAAGCGCGCGGCTGCTTCTGGCGTCGAAGCTATAGGGCCGGCCCAACCGGCCGAGCGCGACGCCGCTGTCGCACGCGACCAGCGCCTCGGCGCGGCGGTTCATCGTTACCACCCGCCCCGTCCGATCGAGCACAAAGGCGGCATGCGTCCATCCGTCGAACAGCGCCTGCGGCACCTGCGCGGCCGATCGCGCCTCGGACAGCGTCCGCCTGAGCCCCAGCGCGCGGCGCAGATGCGGCGCGAGCAGGCCGAGCAATGCCATCTGGTGGTCGCGCCGCACTTCGTCGTCGCAGCGATCGGCCAGCGTCAACGCGGTCCAGCCGTGGGCCTCGCGCTCCAGCACCATGCCCACGCCATAATGGCCCAGCCCGTGCGGCCGCAGATAGTCGTTATAATGTTCGGTCCGGAACAGCGCATGATCGCCGATGATCGTCTCCGATCGCGTTGGCAGGCCGATCTGGTTGTGCTGAACGAAATGCACATAGGGACTGCTGGACACATGATGCGCGGCATAATCGCGATACGCTGCGTCGGGGAAGTTGGTCCGGATGTTGAGATCGGTCACCGGCCCTGCCGCCCTGTCATGACCAAAGAGAGTGATGCGCGCGTCAGGATAGATGGCATTGATCTTCTCGACGAACGGTCGCCACAGCGACGCGTCGACCGCGGCTTCATAAATGTCGCCCACCAGTTCGGCGACCAGCATCGGCGAGATCGGTTCGGGAAATGCCATGATGCCACTCATCGTCTGCCGGGTCGGCGCCGCAAGTTTAACAGCGACCGCACGAAATTGTAACGCAAAGTAAATCCTGTATATGTCGCTATAAGTAGCGACAGCGTCCCGCAAAGCCATATGGTAAAGGTGCGAGATGCCAGCGTCGCCGGACGCTCAACCGACCGCCGCGCCGCGAAGCGCCGGCTGCGCCAGGATATTGCGATGCCCGATTTTTCACCATCGCTTCTCAAGGTCGCGCTGGTAGAGGATGACGTCGCCTTTCAGAACAGCTTCGCCGCAGCTGTGGGCAGTGCCGACGACATGATGCTCATCGGCATGGCATACAGCGTCGCGCAGGCGGCACACCTGCTCGAAGGTCCCCCACTCGACATACTGGTTGTCGATCTGGGCCTGCCAGACGGATCGGGGATCGAGGTGATCCGCGCTGCGCGCGCAGCCTGGCCCGAATGCGGAATCATGGTCAGCACCACCTTCGCCGACGAGAAGCATGTCATCGCCTCGATCGAGGCGGGCGCGGCGGGCTATCTGCTCAAGGACAGCTCGCCGGAACGGATGGCCGACGAAATCCGGACGCTGCACGGCGGCGGCAGCCCGATCAGCCCGCGAATCGCGCGCCAGATCTTGCTGCGCTTTCGCCCGCCCGAACCGCAACAGCCCGAACTGCCGCCGCTCGCCTCGCCCTTGTCGCCGCGCGAACGCGAAGCGCTCGAACTGACCACCAAGGGGTTCAGCTATGACGAGATTGCCGAACTGATGCAGGTGTCGCGCAACACCGTGATGACCTTCATGCGGCGCATCTATCAAAAGCTCGAGGTGCGCTCGAAGGCCGAGGCCATCTACGAGGCCCGTAACCACGGCATCCTGTAGGGATGCAGCTGGACCGCCGACTGCACGCCTTCCTGCTCTATCTGGGCGCGGCCGCGCTGGTTCTGGCCGGGCTCTACTGGATCAGCCGGCCCGCCGGACTGCATCTCACCCGGGCAGAGGTTCTCATGCAGGCCAGCGAAGGCTATCCGCCCCCCTCGCGCGCCGTCGACAGGCGTGCGCTCCCGGGCCCGTGGCGGGCCGTGACGCTCCCCTATGCCCCGCGGCCCGACGTCCTGCCGGGGGCCGGCGATGCCGCCCGCCTCCCGACCCAGACCACCTGGTATCATGTCCGCCTCGATCCCGCACACCCGGTGCGGCGCGGCGCCTATCTCTATATCCCGCGCTGGAAGACCGATGGCGAAATTGCGATCTATGTCGATGGCCGCCTCTTCTACCAGTCGCACGCCAATTTGCAGTGGAACGGATCGAACCGCCCGCTCTGGCTTGCGCTTGAAAACACCGCGGAGACCAAACCACCGCGCGAAATCCTGATCCGCATGCGCCATGTCCGCGGCATCGGCGGCGCGCTGTCGACCATGTGGGTCGGCACTTATGACCAGCTCGGCGCAAGCTATCTGGTGCGCAGCTTTTTCCAGACCGAGCTGCCCTATATCAGCTCGGGGATGTTTCTGGCGACGGGCGTCTTCGCGTTCCTCGTCTGGCTGCGGCGGCGGCGCGAAACGCTGTACCTGTTGTTCGCGGCGATGACCGTCGCGACCTTCCTGCGGTTGATGCATGCCTATATGGGCCTTGACCGGCTCCCCGTTTCGGACGCCTGGTTCGGTTGGATCACGGTCAATTCGATGGGCTGGATGGTCTTGATCGTCCATCTGTTCCTGACCCGCCTTCTGCATCATCGCATGCCGCTTCTCACCGCGGCACTGAGTCTCGTTTGCGCGCTGTTCGCGCTGATGACGCTACCGGTTTTCGCGGGGACGTTCGATGCCACCATCGCCGCTCCGCTGATCTATCTTACCGTGGCGATATTGGGCGGCGTCGCCTTTGGTTTCGCCCTGATCCGGAGCGGTAGAGCGGGCTCGACCGAGGGCTCCATACTCGCCGGCTGCGGCATCCTCGCCGTTCTGCTCGGCGGTTATGATATGCTGCTGCAGGCCAATCTGGTGGACATCGAGGGACTGTTCCTCACCTTCTATGCGCAGGTTGGAATGATCGTCGCCTTCTGCCAGATCATGCTCAGCCGCTACACCAAGGCGATGGGCGATATCGAACAGGCCAATGTCGTGCTGGCCGACCGCCTTGCAGCGCGCGAGGCGGAACTCACCGCCAGCCATCGCCGGCTGCGCGAGATCGAGCGGCGCGAGGTACTGTTTCAGGAGCGTCAGCGGCTGATGCAGGACATGCACGACGGCCTCGGCTCGTCACTGGTCAGTGCCCTGCGCGTCGTAGAACATGGCCGTATCGACGAAGCCGGGATCGCGCAGTTGCTGAAGAGCTGCATCGACGATCTGAAACTCACCATCGATTCGATGGAGCCAGTGGAAACCGACCTCCTGCTGCTGCTCGGCACGCTCCGCTTCCGCCTCCAGCCGCGGCTCGAAGCGACCGGCATCCGGTTGCGCTGGGAGGTCGTCGACCTGCCCCCGCTGGTCTGGCTCGACCAGCGTCATTCGCTCCATATCCTGCGCATCCTGCAAGAGGCCTTCACCAATGTGATCAAACACGCCGGCGCCACCGAGATCATCTTGAAGACCGGGATGAGCAATGCGCATGCCCGCGTCGAAATCATCGACAACGGCAGTGGTTTCGATGCGGCGGGCACGACACAGGGCCGCGGCCTCGGCAACCAAGCGCGGCGCGCCGACGCAATCGGCGGTGCGATCGAACTGACATCGGGACCACAAGGCACCATCTTCGCCTTGCGGCTTCCGATCGAGATAGCGGGAGCTGCCCTGCCGTCGCCGAGTTAGCATCATGCTCAATCCAGCGGATACACCGACGTATCCGGAGCGATCGTTTTCAGGCCCGGCGCTGCGTCCTCCCCCTCCGGTCCGATCGCCGCCGCGACCGTACAAACCGGCTCCCTTAAACAACGCCATGCAAATGCGGCGGGAGATGCTTTCGCGCTTTTCCGGTCGAAGCACCGCCCAGGCTCGATGCCGGAGCAAGCGCGGGTCCCCGCCGCGGAGGAATATGACCCACTGAATGCCCGACCTGTTCTTTTGCCCCGAGGGAAACCCGACCCGCGACGTCGCGATCCCGTCCTGTTACCTTTTGTCGATACTCAGCTGTTTCCCAGCTGCCGCAACGTCAGCGGGCGGCGCGGAATGCTCACCGTCTTCTGACGGGTGTAGAAAGCCTCGCAGGCGCTGCCTCCGTCGGCACCGACCCCCGATTCCTTGTACCCGCCAAAGGGCGCGCGCAGTTCGCGCATCATCGGCGTGTTGCACCAGACGATACCCGCCTGGATGCGTTCCTGCGCTTCCATGATCCGGGCGATATTCTGCGACCAGACATAGGACACCAGACCGAAGCGGCTGCGGTTGGCGATCTGATAGGCCTCCTCGTCAGTGTCGAAGACGATGAAGGCGCCGAACGGGCCGAAGATTTCTTCCTGCGCGATGCGGCTGTCGTTGGTCGTTTCGACCAGCGTCGGCGCGACATAACAGCCCTTGTCGAGCCCCGCGACACGGCCACCGCCGGTCAGGATCCGGTCAGAGCTGCCTGCTTCCGGAACGAAGCTGAGCACATGCTGCATATGCCGACGCGAAACGAGCGGGCCGAGTTCGGTCGCGGGATCGCGCGGATCCCCGACGCGGATCGCCTCGGCGCGCGCGACAAAGGCCTCGACGAAGCGCTTCGCGATGCTGCGCTGGACGAGGATGCGCGAACCGGCGAGGCATTGCTGGCCATTGTTGGTGAAGATGCCGAGCAGCGCGCCGTCGAGCGCCTGTTCAAAATCGGCGTCTTCGAAAATGATGTTGGCCGACTTGCCGCCCAGTTCCACCGTCGCGGGCTTCAGATGCTCGCCCGCCGTCCGCATGATGATGCGTCCGGTTTCGGTGCCGCCGGTGAAGGTGACGACATTGACATCGGGATGCCGGATCAACCGGTCGCCGGTGGTGGCGCCCCGGCCATTGACCAGATTGACGACCCCGTCAGGCAGCCCTGCGTTGCGCAGAAGCGACGCGAGCAGGCTGATCCCGAGCGGCGCCTGTTCCGACGGCTTGAGGACGCAGGAATTGCCGAAAGCGATCGACGAAGCGATCTTCATCGATCCCAGCGCGAGCGGCGAGTTCCACGGCGAGATCAGCGCCGCGACGCCCACGGGCTCGCGGCGAACGAGGGTCAGATAATCGGGATTTTGTTCGTACAGCTGGCCGACGCTCTGCCCGATATAATCGGCGAAGAAGCGGAAATTATCGGCCGCGCGCAGCACCTGCCGGCTGCGGATCTGCGACAGCGGAATGCCGGTATTGCTGCATTCGATGTCGGCGAGCTGATCCGCCGCCGCCTCGATCGCATCGCCGCAGCGGCGCAGCACAGCCTGCCGCTCCTCGACCGGCTTGTTGCGCCAGACGCCTTCGTCAAAGCTGCGCCGCGCCGCGGCCACGGCACGGTCGACGGTGTCATCGTCGGCCTCCGGCAGTTCGACGACCAGTTCGTCGTCGGCGGGGTTGATGATGGCGATCGGCGCGGTGCCGGTTTCGACGATTTCGCCGTCGACGATAGCGGTAATGATGGTCATTGAAACTCTCCCATGAAGGTCAGGAAATGGCGGCATGGCAGCGGGTGCGCCAGCCGAGTGCCGCCGCGGACGCCGGATCGAGCAGGTCGCCAAGCCCGAGCCGGTCAGCGATCCGCGCTGCGAGGCACAGGTTGGAGGAAAGAAGCGGTACGCCGGTGCTGGTTTCGGCGATCACCGGCAGCGACGGCATGCCCGTCCCGCTGAACACCACCGCATCGACGCCCGAGACATCAACCGCAGCCAGTGCCTCCGCGGCATCGATACTGCCGAGGTCATAAATGCCCCGCGTATCGGCGCCGGGCGCGAGCGCCCCCGCGCGGCCGGTTTCGGCCAGCACATAACCACGCGCCTGCCAATAGGCGTGGGCAGGCCCGGCGAGGTCGGCGGGATAGGGCGAGAGCAGCGCGATACGGCGCGCGCCCAGCCGGTCGAGCGCCCAGGCGATGGCATCGGCTGCACCCAGCACAGGATAGCCAAAGCGCGCTTCGCACGCGGCATAAACCGCCGCTTCCTGATCGCGATCGACCAGATAGGAAGATGCGGTGCAGCCGAAACCGAAGACATCCATTTTGAGCGTATCGAAGGCCGCCAGCGAATCCTCTAACCGCAGCAAATAGTCGCGCAGACGATCGACAGGCGCCGCGGCCGAACTGGTCAGCCGCGTGACCGACAGCGCCGCGCGCGGCGGGATCAGAATCGAGAATTCGGTTTCGACGGTCGGATTCGCTTGCGGCGTCCCGATACCAACCCGGCCGGCGCGGCCATAATCATAGCGCGCCGTCATGCGACCTCCGCGGCGGCGCGCAGGCCGGCGATCATCGATGTCCGCAACAGATGTTCGCGCGCCCGCACCGGATCGGCGGCGAGCGCCTGCAACTCGGCGAGCATTTCGCAGCGCCGCGCATCGTCGCGTTCCTGCATCCGCGCGCGGTTACGATCCGACTGCGCCAGCACTTCGCGCTCGGCGATCGGCCGGCGGCGGCGCGTGTAGCGATCGAGCAGCGTCAGCGGGGCGCCGTGCCAGATCTCGTTCAGCGTCGCGACCAGTTCGAAGGCGTCATGGACCCCGCCGTTCATCCCCATCCCGCCCGACGGCGAATTGATATGCGCGGCATCGCCCGCGAGCGCGACGCGGCCGACCCGGTACTCGTCAACGAGGCGCATATGGATGCGATAGGGGCGCACTTCGAGAAAGCCCTGCTCCGATGCGCCCGGCGCGATGACTTCGAGTTTGCGCGCTATGCTTTCAGGAAGCAGCGCATCCTCGATCGTTTCGCCTTCGTCGGGATAAAGGCTGCACCGCCACAGGTTCGGCAGGCGCAGCAGGCTGAAGGTACCGCCAGCCTTCCAGACATAATTGACGTTCGACAGCCCCTCCAGATGATCGTGGAAGGGAAAATGGGTCGTCACGAGGATGGTCGTTTCGGGATAGGTCTTGCCCTCGAACTTCATGTCGAGCGACCGCCGCACGGCGCTGCGCGCGCCATCGGCCCCGATCACGAAACGCCCGGCGAAATATTCGGGTTCGGCATCGTCGGGACTGCCGAGCGGGCGCGCGGTGACGGTCACGCCGTCATCATCCTGCGCGACCGCATCGACGCGCAGGCCAAGGCGGATTTCCCCTTTGCCCTCGCGCTGCAAACGGTCGAGCAACAGGCGGCAGAGCTTCGACTGCTCGCACTGCAAGCGGAAGGGGTGTCGCGTATCGCCCGCGATCGCCGCAAGATCGAACTCAGCCCGTTCGCCGGTGCCGTGCATGCGAATTTGCCACGTCGGGGTACGCAGACCCTGTTCGATCAGCGATTCGGCAAGGCCATATTCGTCCAGAAAGTCGAGCGTCGGCGGGTGAAAGGTCGACGCGCGCAGGTCGGTTTCGAGGACCGCTTCGGACGCGATCAACAGAAAGGGAATGCCGCGTTCGCCCAGCAAAAAGGCGGCCGTCAGCCCGACTGGTCCGGCGCCAACGATGATAATCCGATGCTCCATAACCGCCATAACGTCCTTCCAAAGCCCCCGCATGATGCGCATTTTAATTGTACTACTTTTAATAGTTATGTAGCGACAGCAGGGGATCTGTGGCAAGACAGGAATGATGAAAAGCCCAGCCGGATAGCCCGTTGTCAGCGCTATCCGTTCAATGCTAGGGTTTGATTCGGAACATCGTTCTGTATTTTGGAATGATAGGGAGCCAGGCAAAATGGTAGCGACCGAGCGAGCGAATTCGTCCATCGAGAATATCGAGACGATTCCGCATGCCACGCATGACGAATATGCCCGGCAGCGTTTCTGCAGCACGTTGCGCCGCCACGCGATCCAGGACTTTGCTGCGTCGCTGGAGGATGATTACCGCACCCGCGTCGAACCGCGCCTGACCGCTGCGGGCAACCGGCCCGAGACGTGGCGCGACATCGACACCGCGATGCGTGGGGAGAGCGCCTATCGTTTCTACAGCACGCTGCGTTACAATGCGCAGGAGATGTGCTTTCTGTCGGTGCAGGAACCGGTCGAGCGCGCCCTGCCCGAACTCATCGCCGTCGCGCGGGACGCGGTCGAGCGCAATCCGGCGAATGGATCGCTGCGGACCGACCCCGACTTCGAAGTCCCGCCCTATGTCAGTGCCATCGACGTCCACCTGACGCCGGGCTGTTTTCATAGCGAATATACCGAGGACGATGTCGCGCAGGGCGCGGTGGTCAGCCTCGGCGCCCGCGTCTTCACCGCGCAGCAGAGCCACCGGTCATGGGGCGGCGTCGCGCGGGTCGTCAGCCGCTGGATCAAGGCCGCCTACCCCGATTTGGAACCGGCGCGCATGCTCGACATCGGAACCTCGTCGGGCAAGAATCTTCTTCCCTATGTCGAAGCGTTTCCGGGCGTCGAAGCGCATGGCATCGACGTCGGCGCGCCGTTGCTGCGCTATGGCCACGCGATCGCGGGGCATGAGGGCATTCCCGTCCATTTCAGCCAGCAAAATGCCGAAAAAACCGATTTCGCCGACAGCAGCTTCGATCTCATCGTCTCGAGCTTTTTCTTTCACGAGATTCCGGTCTGGGCGACGAAGAAGGTACTGGCCGAATGCCACCGCCTGCTGAAACCCGGCGGCCTGATGGTGCATCAGGAGCTGCCCGCGCACGACCTAGTCGATGCGTGGGAAAATTATTTCTGGAACTGGGACACGCGCAACAACAACGAGCCGTCCTATACCGCCTTTCGCGATCAGGACCCGATCGCGCTGTGCGTGAACGCCGGTTTCGATCGCGATGCGAGCTTTGCGCATATCCTGCCCGACATCGGCGCCTATCCCGACCGCGCCAGGGCCTTTGACTGGGATGAACCAGGCCGTCCGCGGCACGGACGCGGCGGCTGGTACGTCTTCGGCAGCCGGAAACCCCTTTGATTTTTTTGCAATTGGCTCCCGTCGGAGTCTTCGTGGGAGCGAACATGTGATCCTGGACAGGAATGGCAACGGCTATCGCTGGTATGTCGTCGTACTGCTGCTGGCTATCTTCATCCTGTCCTATTTCGACAGGTATATCCTCAGCCTGCTGATCGAACCGTTGAAGAAGTCGATCGACCTCACCGACTTTCAGGTCGGCCTGTTGCTCGGTCCGGCTTTTTCGCTGTTCCATGTGATCGTCGGCATTCCGCTCGGCTGGTATGCCGACCGAACCAACCGCAAATATCTGTTGATCGGCGGCATCCTCATCTGGTGCGCAATGACGACCGGTAACGGCTTCGTCACCACGTTCCTCGCGCTGTTCCTGCTGCGCCTCGGCCTTGGCCTTGGCGAAGCGGTCGTCACCCCGGCGTCAATCTCGATCATCAGCGACTATTTCAACCGCACCGAGCGGGGCCGCGCGATCAGCATCTATATGGCGGGCCCCTATCTGGGAGCAGGCCTAGCCTTTCTCGTCGGCGGTTTTATCGTCAGCCACCTCGAATCGCTCGGCCATGTCGACTGGCCGCTGATCGGCGAGCGCGCGCCATGGCAGGCCGCTTTCATCTTTGTCGGCATTCCAGGTTTCCTGTTCGCGCTGATGATGTTGACGGTACGCGAACCCGAACGCCAGGAGCGAACGGGCTCGGCCCAGGGCATAAGCGTCGCGTTCAAATATATCCTGAAACGCTGGCGCGGGTTCGGCGCGCTGTTCGTAGGTTCGAGCTGCAACTTCGCGATGATCGCGACGACCCTATGGACGGTCCCGCTGTTCCAGCGCGTCTATGGCTGGAACATCGCCGAGGTCGGCGCCGTGACCGGGCTCTTCTATTTCACCGCCGGCCCGCTGGGAACCGCGCTTGCCGTGTGGGCGCAAAAGCGGTTTGAGACGAAGTATAAGGACGCCTCGATGCGGCTGCTGCTGCTGGGCCTCCTCATCGTCATTCCAACGAGTGCGCTCTACCCGATCATGCCGACGGCGGAACTCGCGATGGTTCTGATGTTCATCACCTTTATCGGCAAGTCGGTCGCGACCGCGGGCGGCCCGTCCTCGATGATGCAGATCACGCCAGGCGAGATCCGCAGCCAGTCGATGGCGATCTTTAGCACGGTCATTGCGCTGGTCGGCCCCTTGCTCGGCCTGCCGCTGATTGGCCGGGCGATCGACGCATCGGGCGACCCCAAGTCGATCGGTGTCGTACTGTCGGCCTATGTGCTCATCGTCGGCATTCCGGCGATCATCCTGCTGTGCCTTGGCCTGCGCCATTACCGCGCGGCGGTCGATGATCTGGAACAGGCCCTAAAGGGCTGATAGGACAAGGTTCATGGACAAGACCATCGTCAAGGGAATGGGGTTGCTGGAGGCGGTGATCATAGCGCGCGAACCGGTCGGCGTATCGGAGCTCGCGCGCCAGCTCGACCTCACCAAGAGCAACGTCCACCGCTATCTCCAGACCTTTGCCGCGCTGGGCTATATCAGCGCGAACAACGGCCGCTACGCCCCGACACTGAAGATCTGGCAGCAGGGTATGCGGGTGATCGAACGGCTCGACTTGCGCCGAACGATCCGCCCGATCATGGACCAGCTCGCCCGCGAAACGCGCGAGACGGTCCATCTCGCGATTTCCGAGGGACCCGAAGTCATCTATATCGACAAGGCCGAGGGCGCCCATTCGGTGCGCGCCTTCTCCGAAATCGGCGAACGCGCGCCGGCGCATTGCTCGGCGGCCGGCAAGATATTCCTGGCGTTTCACCCTACCGCGATGCGCGACACACTGGCCGGTCCGCTACGCCATTATACGCCGCTGACGATCATCCAGCCCGACGCCCTGGCGGCCGAGGTCGACGAAGTGCGCATCACCGGCGTCGCGATCAATCGCGGCGAATGGGAAACCAGCGTCGGCGGCGTTGCGGCACCGGTGTGGGGCCCCGACGACCAGATCATCGCGTCGATGGGCCTGACCGTGCCGCTCAGCCGCTATAATGACGAATATTGCGCGACGTTGGTGTCGCATGTTCGTGCTGCGGCGGCCGAAGCATCGCGCGCGTTGGGCGCTTCGCCGTCACAGACCGGCAACGGCTGAACCAGCTTTACAGATAAATCCAGGGGCGCGCGCTGGCGTCCGCCGTGCGGAACGCCTCGATCGCACCCTTGCGCGACAGCGTCAGCTCGATCGCGTCCATGCCGTTCAGCAACATCTGCCGCGCCTCGCCGTCAATCATGAACGACCACGAACCGGCGGGCGACGTCACGAGACATTGTTCGAGATCGACCGTCACCGGCGCATTGCCGGCCTCTTCCGCCAGCGCGGCGATGGCGGCGGCCTCCAGTTCGACAGGGACGATACCGTTGTTGACGCAATTGCTACGAAAAATCGGGTTGAACGACGGCGCGATAATCGCGCGGAAGCCATATTCGACCAGCGCCCACGCCGCATGCTCGCGGCTCGACCCGCAACCGAAATTGGTACCGGTCAGCAATATTTGCGCCCGCGCATAAGCGGGATCGTTCAGGATGAAATCAGCGGCGGGATCGCGTCCGCCGATCGCCTGGTAGCGCCATCCGGCGAACAGGCCATCGGCAAGGCCGCGCTTCGACACCGACTTCATCTCGCGCGACGGAATGATCGCGTCGGTATCGATATTGTCGCGGAGGAGCGGCGCCGCAACGGCGGTCAAACGGTCGAATTTTTCCATCACGCAAACGTCCTTGGGTCGGCAATCATGCCCGCGATCGCCGATGCGGCGACCGTCTCCGGCGACGCGAGGTGCGAGCGGGTCTCGGGCCCCTGGCGGCTTTCGAAATTCCGGTTGGTCGAGCTGATCACGCGCTGGCGATAGCCAAAGCTTTCGCCGCCCGAAAAAAAGCACATCGAACAGCCCGATTCACGCCATTCGAAACCGGCGTCGGTGAAGATTTTGTCGAGCCCCTCGGCTTCGGCCGCCGCCTTGACCCGCGTCGAGCCCGGAACGCAGATTGCCTTGACGCTGGCCGCGACCTTGCGCCCCTTCAGGATAGCCGCTGCGCGGCGCAGGTCCGAAAGACGGCTGTTCGTGCAGGATCCGATAAAGGCCGCACCGATCGGCAGGCCGACCAGCGAGATGCCGGGGACAAGATCCATATAGGCGAGCGCGCGATCATAGAGCTCGCGCGGATCGCGCCCCGCGACCGCGTCGAACGTTGGCACGCTGCCATCGAGCGACACCGCTTGCTGTGGGCTGATGCCCCATGTCACCATTGGCGCGACGCCCGCCGCATCGACTTGATGTTCTGTATCGAAAACCGCATCATCATCGCTGCAAAGATCGCCCCAGGCCGCAACGGCGCGCTCCCAATCCGAACCGGCGGGCGCGAAACGCCGCCCCTTCAGATAGGCAAAAACCTTATCGTCAGGCGCGATGATCGCGGTGAAGGCCGCAAATTCAGTCGCCATGTTGCAGAGCGTCAACCGCGCCTCGACGTCGAGCGCCGACACCGCTTCGCCTGCATATTCGACGATATGCCCTGCCCCGCCGGACGATCCGAAACGGGCGATCAGGTGAAGCGCCAGATCCTTGGCGGTCACCCCGGGGGCGAGCGTGCCATTGATCATGATGCGCATCGTCTTCGGCCGCTTCACGCGCAGCGTCGAGCTGGCGAGCGCATGTTCGGCCGCCGTCGACCCGATCCCCCACGCGAGCGCGCCGAGCGCGCCTTGCGAACAGGTATGACTGTCCGGGCACACCAAAGTCGCGCCCGGGAGGACGATCGCCATTTCGGGCGAGATCACATGCACGATCCCCTGCGCCGGATCACCCAGATCGAACAGGGTCAGGCCCGCGGCCTGCGCCGCTTCACGCGTCGCCGTGATAAACGCCTTGCCCGTCGGCATGATCGTATCGTCGGTTCGGCCGGGACGCGTGTCGACGACATGGTCCATCGTCACGAAGGTCTGACGCGGTGCAAGGATGCTGCGCCCCGCCTCGGCAAGACTCTTCAATGCGACCCCGCCCGTCCGTTCGTGCAACAGTACGCGGTCGACCAGAATCAGGTCGGTGTCGGCGTCGATCGCATCGATGCGATGCGCCCGCCAGATTTTTTCGAAAATGCTGTTACCCACGGTCCCTACCCTACGCGCGCTCAGCTCAGGCCGAAATCGCGAAAGACCGACGCGCGATCGGCATCGACCGCGGGCACATCGCGCCGCACATCCATGCGTTCGCCGTCGATTTCGAGCGGAAGCGCTGGCAGGCGCGTCGCGCTACCGCCCGGGATCCGGATATCGACAAGCCCGCCCTGTGCATTGAGATGCGGGTCGTCGAACAATTCGTCGGGGCGCGTGATCGGTGCGAACGGCAGGCCGATCCCGTCGAGCTTCGCCACCAGTTCATCGCGCGTCATGCCCGCGAACAGTTCGCGAATGCGCGGCACGATGCGATCGCGCGCCAGAACACGTTCATTGTTAAGCGCCAGCGCGGTGTCGGCGGCCAGATCGGCCAGCTCGAACGCCTTGCAGAATCCTGCCCACTGGCTGTCGCTGACGACGCCGACGAACAATTGCTCATCGGCATTGCGCGTATCGAACACGTCATAGATCGCCCACGCCGACAGTCGCACCGGCATCGGCTGCGCCGCCTGTCCGGTCACTGCCTGCTGCGCCATATGCTGCCCGACGAGAAAAGCCGTCGTTTCATAGAGCGAGCATTTCACTTCAGCACCGCGGCCGGTGCGATGGCGTCGTTCGAGCGCGGCGAGAATGCCAATCACCCCGAACATCCCTCCCGTCACGTCGATCACCGACGCGCCGGCGCGCAAAGGCCGCCCCGGCGGGCCGGTCATATAGGCGAGCCCGCCCATCATCTGGGTCACTTCATCGAGCGCGGTGCGATGCTGATAGGGTCCGCTGAGGAACCCCTTCGCCGAACAATAGATCAGCCCGGGATTGCTCTCGGCAAAAGACGCATAATCGAGGCCAAGCCGCTCGAGAGCGCCGGGGCGGAAATTTTCCACCAATATGTCGGCGCCGTCGACCAGCGCCCGCGCGCGGGCAAGATCCTTCGCGTCCTTCAGATTCAGACACAGGCTACGCTTGTTGCGATTGAACATCGGGAAATAGCCCGCGCCCGACCCGAGCAGCTTGCGCGTCGGATCGCCGCCCTCGGGCTCGATTCGCACGACATCGGCGCCAAGATCACCCAGGATGACTCCGACCGACGGCCCCATCACCATATGCGTGAATTCGATCACCTTCAGTCCGGCTAGCGGATATGCGTCCTGATCCATCATTCCTCTTTATTTTTGATTCTCAAACCATGCTCGACAAGCTCGGCTCATTTGATATAGAAATAATACAATAATGCAACGCCACAACGTCAGGAGCAGATCTTTGGACGTGGATATTTTGATCAGTGAAGTCGGCCCAAGGGACGGATTGCAGAGCATTTCCGCCATTATGCCGCTGGAAGCAAAAAAAGCGTGGATCGATGCGGAAGCCGCCGCCGGGGTCCGCGAAATCGAGGTCGGCAGCTTCGTTCCCGCCAAGCTGCTACCGCAGCTCGCCGACACCGCCGAGGTCGTCGCCCATGCCCGAACCATCCCGGGACTGGCGGTCGCGGTGCTGGTTCCGAACGCGCGCGGCGCCGAAGCCGCGATCGCGGCGGGCGCGCATAAATTAACGCTGCCGCTGTCGGTTTCGGAAACCCACAGCCTTGCAAACCTGCGGCGCACCCATGATCAGGTGATCGCCGAGGCGCGTAGTATCGCCGAGATGATCGGCGCCCTGCCCGCCGACCAACGCCCGCATTTCGAAGGCAGCCTGTCGACCGTCTTCGGCTGCACGCTGGAAGGCGCAATTCCCGACGCCCAGATCGAACGCCTTGCCGGCGCGCTGATGGACGCGGGCTGCGACGAGGTAGGCCTGTCCGACACCACGGGCTATGCCGACCCCGCTGCTGTCAAACGACTGATCGCACTGGTGCGCGGCGTCGTCGGCGACGCGGCGCTGACCGGCATTCACCTTCATAACACGCGCGGGCTCGGCCTCGCCAATGTGCTGGCGGCGATCGACGCGGGATTGACCACGATCGACAGCTCGCTCGGCGGCATCGGCGGCTGTCCCTTCGCACCTGGCGCGAGCGGCAATATCGTCACCGAGGATCTCGCCTTCATGCTGCAGGCGATGGGACTGCGCACCGGCATCGACCTCAATGCCCTGCTCGCGGTCCGCGACATCGTCCACGCCGCGCTGCCGGACGAAACATTATACGGGTTCACGCCGGACGCGGGCTTGCCGCTCGGCTTTGTGCCCGAAGCTGCCAATAAGGAGTTTGCATGAGCCTCGGAACGAAGATGGTCTCGGACGGCCGGACCGCGAAGCAGATATTCGAAGATGTGATGGCCAATCCGGCGCGCGCGAAGTTCGGGTTCGGCGAGAAACTGGCGATCGTGAACGTCGATTTCCAGAATGCTTACACCTGCATCGACGATTACAAGACCGCTTACGAGACCGATCCGCGCCAGATCGACTATACCAACATCATCTCGCGCCTCGCGCGTCAGGCCGGCATGCCCGTCATCTGGACGCATGTCGGCTATATGGACAATGGTGCCGACGCCGGGGTTTGGGGCACGCGTACCAACACCCCCGACAGCTTGCAGAACATCAAAATCCCGAGTCCCCGCCATGATTTCGACGCGCGTTGCGAGATCGATCATGCCGTCGACGCCATTTACGCCAAGCGCATGCCGTCGGCATTTTTCGAAACACCGCTCGCCAGCTATCTCGTCTGGCACAAGGTCGACACGGTGATCGTGACCGGCGGATCGACATCAGGCTGCGTGCGCGCGACCGCGGTCGATGCGCTGTCGCATGGCTATCGCACCATCGTTCCGATCGAGACCTGCGCCGACAAGCATGAAAGCTATCACTTCGCGAACCTGACCGACCTTCAGCTCAAATATGCCGATGTCGAACCGGTTCAGGCGGTGATCGACTGGCTGGAGGCGCGCGCATGAACGAAGGCGCCGCCGATCCCGGCCTCTATGATTTCAACCCGTGGCGGTGCCGGCCGAAAATCGAATGGCCTGATGGCAAGTCAGTCGCGGTTTGGGTGTCGCCCAACCTCGAATATTACGAGATCGACCCCGCCACCAATCCGCACCGGAAAAGCTGGCCCAAGCCGCACCCCGATGTCGTCGGATACAGCCACCGCGACTATGCCAATCGAGTCGGCCACTGGCGCATGGCGGAGGCGATGGAGAAGCACGGGTTCAAAGGATCGGTGTCGCTGTCGGTGGCGCTGTGCGATCATATTCCCGACGTCGTCGAAAATGCCAACGCGCTCGGCTGGGAATTCTTCAGCCACGGCATTTACAACACCCGCTACAGCTACGGGATGGACGAGGCGCAGGAGCGCGCGATCATCGAGGATTCGATCCGCACCGTGCGCGATGCGACCGGCCAGACGATCAAGGGCTGGCTCGCCCCCGCCCTCACCCACACCCCGCGCACGCTCGACCTGATCGCCGAATATGGGCTGACCTATACCTGCGATCTCTATCATGACGACCAGCCGCAGCCGGTGCATGTCCAGTCAGGCACGCTGATTTCGATGCCCTACAGCATCGAGGTGAACGACCATTATGGCTTCTTCGTCTATAATATGAGCCCGCGCGAATATGCCGACACGCTGATCCGCCAATATGAGCGGCTCGCCGCCGAGGGCGCCGAATCGGGCACGGTGATGTGCATTCCGCTTCACAGCTATCTGATCGCGCAGCCGCACCGCATCCGCGCCTTTGAGGAGGTGCTGAAACATATCGCCGCCGATGACCGTGCGTGGATCACCCGGTCGGGCGACATCGCCGATCACTATCTGACCCCGACGGAGGTGGGCGCATGAGCCTCGATCCCGCTTATCTCGGATATCCCCGCCGCGCCCGCGGCATGGACCATGATCTCTATCCCTGGTCGAAGCTGGGCGACCGCGCGCCGATCGCCTGGCCTTCGGGCAAGGGCGTGGCGGTGGCGTTGTTCGTCAACCTCGAATGGTTTCCGATCACACCAAGCGACGCGCCGTTTCGCGCGCCGGGCCATATGCAGACGGCCTATCCCGACTATCGCCATTATACTGCCCGCGAATATGGCACGCGCATCGGTTTCTACCGCATGCTCGACGCCTTTGCGAAGGCCGGGGCGAAGGCGACGATCGCGGTCAATGCCGCGATTGCCGAACGCTACCCCTCAATCATCGCCGATATTGTGGCCGGCGGGCATGAGATTGTCGCCCATTCGACCGACATGAACGGGACGATCGCATCGGGGATGGACGAGGCCGACGAGCGCGCGCTGATCCGCGCGTCGTTCGACATGCTTGAGAAAGTGTCGGGGACGCGTCCGCGCGGCTGGCAGTCGATCGCCCGCTCGCAAAGCTGGAACACGCCGCGTCTGCTGGTCGAAGCCGGGGTCGATTATATGTGCGACTGGGTCAATGACGACCTGCCCTACCGGATGATCACCCCGGCGGGCGGCATCGTCAACGTGCCGGTCAATCACGAGCTGTCGGACCGCCAGATCATCACCGTCCAGCAGCAGTCGGCCGACAGCTTCGCCGAGCAGATGCAGGATGCCTTTGCGCTGTTCGCGGAGGAATCGACGCAAGGCGGGCGAATGCTCACGATCCAGCTGACCCCCTATGTGATGGGCCTGCCCTTTCGTATCGAGGCGCTTGAGCGCCTGCTCGCATGGCTGGGCGATCAGCCGCAGACGTGGTTTGCCACGACCGGCGAGATCGTCGACGGCTTCGCCGCCGCCTGACGCGGCAAACCCGGCGCGCGCTCAGCGCGCGTCGGGATGCCCGTCAACGGCTTCGCGCGGGTCGATGAGCACGCGCATCACGCGCATTTGCATGGCCTCGAGTGCCGCCTGCCGTTCGGCCGCGACATCACCATCGGGCAGCGCATTGCGCAAGTCATCGAGCGGCTCGCCGCGCGTTTCGGCGAGCAATCGTTCAAGCCGGTCGATACGGTCGTTCGACGCCGCGAGTTCGACCATCAGCGCCAGCGCGATGTTGAGGACCTGCTCGGCCTCCTGATTGCGCAGGCTGAACGGCCGCGTTCCGCGCCCGCTTTCGATGACGGCGGCAATGGCATCGGCCGAACCGGTCATGCAGCGCCTCCAGCGACGGGCTTGCGGCCGCTGATGACGTACCAGCGATTGATGTTGCTGACGGCTTCCATATTATGTTCCGCAATATCGGCAGAGGCAAAGCCCGCAGCGGTCATATCCGCGACCAGGTCGGCCTCCCCATAGGTTTTCCAGAAAATCTCGCCGTTGAAGGCGGTGTCCCAATTTTTCTCGACGCGATGGACGTCGGACGGCGCGAAGCGCGTGTCGACATCCTGAAAGATGACCAGCCCGCCGGGACGCACGACGCGCAGCGCCTCTGCCATCGCCTGCCGGCGCTTTTCGGCGCTGATCTCGTGCAACATATTGTGCGACACGATCAGGTCGAAGCTGTCGTCGGCGAATTTCAGCTCCGCAGCGTCCATCTGATGAAAAGTCACCGGAACTCCAAGCGCTTCGGCCCGCGCGTGGGCGTAGCGCAGCATCCCGGCGCCGATGTCGAGCGCATGGACGTCGGCTTCGGGAAATTCCGCTGCATAGGCGGCCGAGGCCGCGCCAGCCGAACAACCAAGGTCGAGGATGCGGGTCGGCGTGAAGTCCGCAAATTCTGACCGCAACAGATTGAAGATCACTCCCGCCTTGCTGTCGCTCTTTCCGGCGCCCTGCCCGAAGGAATAGATATTGCCGCCGGTTTCATAAAAGGCGCCCGCGACGATATCCTGTGGGCCGTCGTTGCGCGCATATCCGCCGGGCTGGAGATGGACATCGACGTCGGCAATTTCAGGCGACGGGTCATAAGCGGGATCAAGCTTCAGCGCGCCGAGCCTGGCCGGAGATTCCGCCAATGCGCTTGCTGCGGCCTGCATCCGTGCGCGGTCGCGAAAAATCGGCTCGCCGACCGACAGCCAGATCATTTCCTGGACCGACCGGTTCACCGCGCTCCACATCCGGTATCCGGGCGATTCAAAAAGGGCGCGCTCGATATCTTCAGGCGATTGCGGCTGGCGCCCGTGACGCGCGGCGAAGGCGGGGGCGCCCTCTTCCTCGAAACGGCGGACATTCGCCGACCGCACGCGCGCGTTCAATATCTTGCGCAGCGACACCACGGCGCGCTGGCGGCTTTGTTCTTCTGCTGTCGTTTCCGGCAACATCGGATGCTGGACATCACGAACCTTCATGACCCGGTTCCTTTCAACTCAATCTTCGATAAATTCCACACGTTCGCCAGCCGGCCCGATCGCCGTCGCCGTCCGGCGCCCGTTATAACCCGTACCCTCGCGCACCATCGCGGGCATGATCGCGACGTCGGCGACAAGGTCAATATCGCGGATGCCAAAGCTCGCCATCGCACAGCCCGGCGGCAACTCCCCCGCGGTACAAGGGCGCGGCCCCGCGATACGCCCCGGTCCCGTCGGATAGGCGTCGAACTCAAGCAGATAGCCCGGCTCGCGCAGCCCGGCGGTCGTCATATCCATGATGGTATCGGGGCCCAGCCCCTGCGCCTCCTGAATGATCCGGATCCTGCTTTGCCGCAGCGGCCGCCGCCTCAGGTCGAAGCGGTCGCAATACCAGAGGCGCAGCGCGTCGAAATCGGGTCCGGCGATCACGAAAATGAACGGCCGGTCGACGAAGGAGCGCGGCTGCGGCAGGATCGACGCCGCGCGGTCCCCGCTTTCCATCGTGAAATAAAGGCACTCGCCCGCCGGCCCGACCGCCTGCATCGCGATGATCGACGGCATGAATTGCAGCGGGGTCGGGCCGGCAATGATCTGAAAGCCCGACTGGCGCAGTCGCGCATCGACGGCGTGGACATCGTCGACGATGATCTCGA
Source organism: Sphingopyxis sp. GW821-FHT12C06 (assembly GCF_058807415.1). Classification (NCBI taxonomy): domain Bacteria; kingdom Pseudomonadati; phylum Pseudomonadota; class Alphaproteobacteria; order Sphingomonadales; family Sphingopyxidaceae; genus Sphingopyxis; species Sphingopyxis sp. GW821-FHT12C06. Next base: position 108,126 of record NZ_JBXAQR010000008.1, read on the forward strand.
ATGCCGCCCAGCCAAAAGTCGTCAGCGGCTTGTAGCTAGGCACCGCAGTAATCTGCACCGCCCGGACATAATCGTCGGGCGCGCCATCGGTGCTCATGACGATATAGGGCCGCCCCGCCATCGCCGCCGCAGCCCAGCTCGCCGCCAGATCCGCAGATATTTCGCCCCGTTCGCGGACGCGATACCCCAGCCATTCGCCATATTGATCTTCAATCGCGCCAAGGTCGGGCGCCCCGATCGTCGCGAAGCGAAACCGCGTGAGGCGCGGGTCGCTTTCCGTGGTCCAGTCATTCATCGCGCCGCCTCCGTCATGATCGGAGACTAGCATTAATTACTCATAATTCTATATCAAATCGAAGCAGCGCGAGCCCCGGCCCGCCAAAGCGGGAAAATCAGGGTTTGGCGGAATGAAGATCGAGGCGAATCTGGTAGCGATCGGGCCGGAACTGGGCGAGCACATGCTGCACGGGGCGCTTGTTGACATCCAGCACCGTGCGGCTCACCCGCAGGATCGGCGACCCGATATCGACGGCCAGAACATTGGCCAGCGTGGCATCGGCCAGCGAGGCGGAAATCGTCTGCGTCGCGGCACCGATCCGTACGCCCGCCTTTTCGATCAGGCTCAGCATCGGGGTCGTGCGCAGCGACGAGCGCGACAGCTCGACTCCCAGATCGACCGGGATATAGCTGATCACATAGGACAGCGGCTGGTCGTCGAGCCAGCGGACACGAGCGACGCGCACCACCTTGGTACCCGCCTCAATCTCCAGCGCTTCAGTCAGCGGCGCCCGGGCCGGCACGGTTTCCAGTTCGAGGATCTTCACCTGCGTATCGCGGCCAAAGGCGATCAGCGATTCCAGCGCCTGTTCGATGCTGCCCTCGATCGGCCGCGCGGGCGATTTGAAAATGACATGGGTCCCGACGCGCCGCTTACGCTCGACCAGCCCGGTATGCGCGAGTTCGTCGAGCGCACGGCGCGCGGTGATGCGCGACACGCCAAAATTTTCGGCCAGCTCCTGTTCGGTCGGCATCCGCGACCCGAAGGCGCGTTCCCCGCTCGAGATTTCCTCACGAAGCTGAAGGAATATCTGATGATAGAGCGGAACCGCCTGCAGCCGATCCACTGCCGTAATGTCGTCACCCGACATGCTCAAAAACTTCTCCCCTGTTTCACGCCCGTTCACATCGTCTTGAACGCGTAACGGCCGCGCTAGACCATCATCCCACAAATATTCAAAGCAAAGAAGGAAAACTCTTCATGAAAAGCAAAGCTGTCCTCACCGCAATCGAGCTTGACGCGATGGTCGAGGCCGCGCTCGCAAAAGCCGCCGAACTCGGCCTCGCCGCCACGGTGTCGCTCTGCGACGATGGCGGCCATGCGCTCCGGCTCTACCGCATGGACGGAACCGGCGCGATGACCCCGGTCGTTGCCGCGGCGAAGGCCCGCACCGCAGCGCTGATGCGCGCACCCAGCGGAGCGCTGACTGCGCGCCTGAAGGATGAGCCCGAGCTTTTGCGGCTGACCGAGTATCTGCCGATGCCCGGCGGCTTGCCAATTGTCCACGGTGGCCAGTGCATCGGGGGGATCGGCATTTCGGGCGGGTCCGCCGCGCAGGATGAGGCCGTCGCCGAAGCAGGGCGTGCCGTCCTGACTGCCGCCTGACACGTGAATGGTCCCCGCCCCTTTTCGTATCGGAAAGGGGCGGGTGTCCCTGCCTTAGTGCATTTCCTCGCCGCCCGAGACGTTCATCGCTTCACCGGTGATATAGCGCGCCTGCCCCGAACAGAGGAAGGCGCAGGCGTTGGCGGTGTCCTCGACATCGCCAACGCGGCCGAGTGGAATCCGGCCGCGCATCGCGTCCAGATATTCCTCGACGTTCTGCCCGCGCATCTTCGCCATATAATCGTTCTGCCACGCGCCCAGCCCCGTGGTGACATGATTGGGGCAGACCATGTTGACGGTGATCTGCTGCGGCCCCATCTCGATCGCCACCGACCGCGTCAGCCCGACGAGACCATGTTTCGACGCGATATAGGATGAGGTCAGCGCCGAACCCGATTTCGATCCGCGGCTGCCCACCGACACGATCCGTCCGCGCCCCCATTTCGGCTGTTCGTCCTGACGCTGCATCTGCCGCACCGCATGCTTCATCGCGAAGAAGGCGCCGCGCAGATTCACGTCGAGCACGGTGTCCCACATCTCCTGCGTCTGATCGACAAAGGGACCGAAGAGGAAACCGACGCCCGCATTATTGACCAATATGTCGAGCTTTCCGAAGCGCTGGACTGCGCTGCCGATCAGGGCTTCGACCTCGCTTTCGACGCGCATGTCGGCGGTGCAAGTGGCAATATCGGGGTGGATCGCCCGCAACTCCTCGGCCACTTCTTCCAGTTCGGCGGTTCGACCGACGCCATGATCGGGCGCCATCGCATCCGCAGCGTCGCCCAGATCGTGCAGCACGACGCGCACGCCATCCTCGGCCAGCTTCCGCGCGATGCCCGCACCCAGTCCGCCATGACGCCCGGCGCCGGTGACGACGGCCACCTTGCCTTCAAGATCGGGATACATGCGTAATTTCTCCTGTCAGAATGTCATGGCGGTGCGATGGCCCTCGGCGGTCGCGGTCAGCACGCTACGCGGGGCCCAAGCGTCGCCGATCGCGTGGACGTCGATGCCCGCCGCCATCAGCGGCCCGGCGAGCGCATCATTGGGAATACGCGCGGTCGCATAGGTAAAAAGGGCCACGTCGGTGATGACCTGCTCCGCACCATTGTAGATGTTGGCGCAGGCAACCTCGGCCTCCTCGAACCGCGACGAGGACAGCGGCCGCACCGATGTGATGATCTCGATGCCCTTGCGATAGAGTCGGGCGTAAATGCCCTGCCGCGTCACCACCGCCTCGTCGCTCGCGATGCGTTCGCGCTCGGTCAATATGACGACGCGCTCGAAACGGTCGCACAATAATTCGGCGGCGGCATAAGTGAAAGCACCGCCGTCGGCATCGTGGATCACCGCGGTGCCGGGCTGGCGCGCCGACAGGCGGGTCATCTGCCCCATCGCCTCGCGCAAATCGGGGAAGAAGCCCTCGCCGCGATATTCCTCGGGCAGATAGTCGGGCCAGGCCGGGGTCGCTCCGGTCGCCAGCACCACATGATCGGGCGCGAGCGCCACGATATCATCCAGCGCCGCGTGCTGCCCCCAGCGGAAATCGACGCCTGCGCGCTCGGCGCTGAGCCGCTGATAATCGTAGATGCTGCTGAGATTTTCGCCGCCGGGCAACAGCGCGTGCAGCCGCGCCTTCCCGCCGGGTTCGTCCGACGCGCCGAACAGGGTGACGCGGTGCCCGCGCGCGGCGGCGACCCACGCCGCCTCCATTCCCGCAACGCCCGCACCGACCACGACGACATGCCTGGACGTTGCGGCGGGCGCCGGACGCCAGTCGGCCTCGTCGCTTTCGCCGACGCGTGGATTATTGTCGCAGCGCAGCCCGCGACCGGTGGTGATCATGTGCCAGCAGGTGTTGCACGAAACGCAGTAACGGATCTGCGCCTCGCGCCCTTCCTGCGCCTTCACACCCCAAGCCGCATCGGTGACGAGCGGCCGGCCGAGCATCACCAGATCGGCCAGCCCGTCACGCACGATCCGCTCGCCCTCATTCGGATCGGTGATCAGGCCAAGCGCGCCGAGCGGAACTCCCGGCGCAGCCTTTCCGAGGGCCGCAATCCGGTCGAGATAGGGCGTGCGCGGTCCGTGCAGGTCGGGCAGATGCTCGTGCAGCGTCGTCCCGTGCGAGCCCCAGCAATAGGTGAGATAATCAAAGCCGCCCGCAGCATGGAGATGGCGCGTAATCTCTTCGGCCTCGGCGAGATCGATGCCGTCCGCCATCCCGTCTTCGGCCGGCAGCTTCAGCCCGATGATGAAATCGGCGCCGCATTCCGCACGTAGCGCAGCGATCAAGTCGACCAGCAACCGCGCCCGCCCGGCGAGGTCGCCGCCATAGACATCCTCGCGCCGGTTCGAACGGCGCGAGAGGAATTGATGGAACAAATGGCCGTGCCCGGCCGAAATCTCGACGCCCGCGAAGCCCGCAGTCGCGATCCGCGCCGCCGAGGCGGCGAATTCGTCAATCATCCGCCGCACATCATCGGTCGACAGTGCATGCGGCACCGTCCAGCTCAGATCGTCGGGAAGCGCCGAGGGGCCGACGGCGGCATCGTTACGAAAACCGGCGCGAAAGCCGCGGCCATTGTCCTGAATCTGCCCGAGCATCAGCCCGCCCGCCGCCGCGACGGCGTCGGCCCAGCGCGCGAGCGCATCAGCGTTGATATCGCTGTGCACCGCCGGGCGCGTCGGCGCATTCTGTCGGCGCAGCATCGCCATCGGCTCGGTCACCAGCATCGCCGCGCCGCCGATGGCGCGGTTCACATAATAATCGATCAGCCGCTCGGTAACGCGCCCCTTATCGGCATAGTGCGTCGACATCGACGCATGGACGATCCGGTTCCGAAGGTCGCGCTGTCCGATACGGATGGGGGAAAAAAGATGGGGATAGGCCGTCATCTCAGCCAGGATTGTGCATGCGCATGACGCGCTGGAAATAGGCGTCACGCCATTCCGTCCGCTCGGCTTCGACCGCTGCATCGGCGCGATATGCTTCGATCTCGGCGCGCGACACTGTGCCCTTGGCGTCGAGCAGACGTTCGACCGTATCCATCCGCTCGCGCAGCACCGACACTTCGGTCATCAGTTCGAGGAAGAAGGTCATCATCTGGTCGACCGCGGGGTCGTCGAAAAATTGCGGACGCTTTCCCTTGCTGACCCGGGGGAGTTTGACGTCCTTTGGATCTTCAACCTTGCTCATGCCATTCACCTCTTTGGCCCCGCCTCGCGGAGCAGGGAGCGCGCCGATCGCCCGTTCCAGCTCGAAGGAAGGAAAGCGCGATCATGTCACGCTTTCCTTCACGATCCTACTACCAGACGGGCTCGCTACCCGGCTTCTTCGCGGCGGCATCGGTCGATGCGCCCGCTTCCAGCCGCCCCGTCAGATCCTTGATGAAGAGCGATTCATAATAGTTGGTGGCATCGCTAGCCGCGGCCGTCAAAATCTGCTGCATCTGCGGGATCGACGCCATGTTCGGGCAGCCCCTGAAACGCCCATTCAACCGCTCGCGTACATAATTGATGCGCGCGGCCTGACGGCCTGCCAGCGCGGACTTCTGCCAATAGCCTTCGGCCAGACACAAATCTTTGGGCGCGCCGTCGCGCTGATAGTTGATGAAGACGCCATAGACGAATTGCGCCTGCCGATATCCGTCATCGGCCGCGCTCTTCATGCCCCGGATGCTTTCCTCGCGCTCACCGCTGTAGAACAGCATGCGCGCCAGCTGGTAACGAATGCGCAGATTGCCCGGATCGGCCGCAACTGCGGTGCGGCACAGGCCGATCGCGGCCGGAAGGTCGATCTGGGCCTTCACATGGCCGGGTCCGATCTTGTCGGGATCGTCGGGATGCGCGGCGACGGCGTCGCACGCCGCAACGGCGGCCGCCCCTTGCGGGACGGCCTCCATCGCTGTTCCAACACCAGCTCCCAGCGTGACAGCCCCTGCGACCGCCAGCGCCCGAAGCGCATTCCTCAAAGCATCGGAACCGTTCATGCGATTGCCCCTTCGATCAGAAGTTATAGCCGAGCGTAATGCCGACCTGACGCTTGCGCGCGAGCGGGAACTGGAAGCCGCGCTCCTGATTCGTCGTGCCGGGGACATTGTTCTGTGCCGGATTGGGGTTCACAACTTGCGGCACGTTCAGGTTGAGCTGATCGACCCAGCGGATGACCGTCGAGGGCGCCCGGTTGTTGGTCAGATTGTCGACGAACACCGAGAACTTCCAATTCCGGGCCTGAAGGCCGGCGCGCAGATTCAGCAGAATCTTGTCGCCGGTTTCCGCCAGATTGTAGATCTGGTCAAACTTGCTTTCATTGAAAGACAGGTCAGCACGCAGCGAGAAATCCACCGTTTTCGATACCGGGCGCACATATTCGGCAAAGGCCGAAACCTGGTTACGCGACACGTTCGGGACCAGATTGCCCGCGACCGACGGATCGCCGAACAGGTTTCCGGCTTCCGCATCGTCGAACTTCACAAACTTCGCGTCGTTTAACGAATAGCTGATGCCGGCGCTGAATTCCGGCGACAGCTTCGCCTGCATTTCAATCTCGACGCCTTTGACTTCGGTTTCACCGGCATTGATGATGTACGAACGGCTGCTGCCGTCGGGGAAGATATAGGCAGAACTCAGCTGCTGCTTGCTCCAGTCGACATAGAAGGCCGCGACATTGAGCAGCAACGCGCCGTCAAGGAAACGGTTCTTCGAACCGATTTCATAGTTCCAGCTGGTCTCTTCTTCGGCGAACTGCACCTCGACGGGGAAACGCGGATCGGAGTTGAACGCACCCGGCTTGTTGCCCTTGGCGAGCGTCGCATAGACCATCGAATTGTCCGACAGCTTATAGTCCATCGTGAAACGCGGCGTTGTCGACTTGAACTTGCGTTCAGCCAGCACACCGGTAGCGCTCTTGTAGTTGCCGATGCGATCTTCAGCATAACGCACTTCGAACGACGCGCTCAAGCGATCGGTGATCGACGCATTCAAGGCACCAAAGAATGCAATATTGTCGGTCCGGTCGATCCCCGAATCGATCGTCGGTGCGGTGACGTCGAAATGCCGTTCTTCCAGCCCGCGGCGGCGCTGATAATAGAAACCACCAACCATCACGTCGAAGGTGTCGAGGAACTTCGGCGACTGAACGCGCAGTTCCGACGACCATTCCTCACGCGTACCGACTTCGTTGCGCAGCACATTGCCCGAACGCACACCGTCGGCGACCGGACGCACAAAGCCCGGAGCATTCGGAACCGTCGTCCGTCCGAAAGCCGTCGCGCCCTGATAGGTCGAGTCATGGCCGAATTCGGTCTTGGTGTTGAAATAGCCACTGTTCGACGTGATCGTGAAATCACCCGCTTCATAGACCATGCTGAGGAAGGCACGGTAGCTGTCGCGGCGCAGGCCGACCGTATCGCCCAGCGATTCCAGGTCGAGCGTCGTTTCGTCGTAGCGCTTGACGACGCCGCAATAATATTGGCGCGCCGACCCCAGGTAGCAATTATTCTGGAAACGGTCCTGCGTCACGATCGCGGGGTGACCGTCGCGGTCGCGGATATAACCGCCGCTCAGCGTTGCGGTGAAATCGCTCGTCGGACGGAATTCCAACGACCCGTTGAGGTTGAAGCTCTTTTCATTCCCGACCTTACGACCGTCGAGCGAGTTGCGGTACATACCGCCAAACTCATAATGGCGCGCATGCACCATATAATAGAGCTTGTCCTCGACGATCGGGCCACGCGACAAAAGGTTCAGCTCGTAATCGCCATATTGGGCGACCCGCGCGGTCATCGCATGCTGAGGCGTATTGCCACCTTTTTTGGTGACGAGGTTGATCGCACCGGCAAAGGTCGAGCGGCCATAAAGCGCCGCCTGCGGCCCCTTGATCACTTCCACGCGCTCGACGAGATCAAAGGGGAAGGACAGGATCGATTCCGAAAAGGGAATGCCGTCAACGAAGACCTGCGCATTGGGCTCGCCCAGAACATTGCCCATGCCGCGGATCACCGGGCGGCTTGCACCACCCTGGGTGCCATAGCGATTGGCGCGCTCGAGCGAGAGACCCGGCGTGAAGTCACCGACCGCCGAAAGATCGCGAATACCGCGCTCGGCAATATCGTCAGCCGTCATTGCCGAAACGGCGATCGGAACATCCTGCAGCCGCTCTTCGCGCTTACGCGCGGTGACGACGATTTCGCCCGGCTCGGCGTGATCCGAAACTTCAGTATCGGCTGCGATTTCTGCCGCATAGGCCGTCTGCGACGCTTCAACCGCAAGCAGACTCAAGCCGCCGACGAGCCCCAATTTAATTGCTTTCATTGATTCGCTTTCCCTCTTCCTTTGCCCGCACGATGTGCAGAGCCATCCCGTTCAATCCTGGAACCATCCAAATTGTTATAATTGACATACAAATCAACGCATAAGCCAAACCATCCCCGGGGGCGCCGACCACTGGTCCGAGCCCTCCTGCGAGAAAGCCAGCTTATGCTTTATTTGACCTAGATGTATAACATATGTGTCATCGAGTCACGCCCTAGTTTTGCCCGTTTTCCGGGAGAGCGGCGGTGTGACAAATCCGCAACATTTTACCCGGCATAGGCGGACCGGGATGTCGCGCGATCGAGCCAGCCGGAAAGGTTCGAAAAAGCGGAAAGATCCACCTTCCCCGGCCGCGCGAGCGCCGTCACCGCGGCGACATTGATGTCGGCCACCGAAAAATCATCGAACAGCCATTCGCGCCCGTCAAGCGCGGCATCGAGGACAGCGAGGGGTTTTTGCAAGTCGCGTTCCGCGGTATCGGCCGCCACCGCATTCCGCTGATCCTCGGGCCGGATCACGCGCTCCATCAAGCAGGTGACGAGCGGCTTTTCGAGTTCCGCCACCGCCCACAATGTCCATTGCCAGACGCGCGCCTCATCCTCGATGGCCACCGGATAGAGTTTTCCGGTGCCGTATTTCTTCGCCAGATACAGGCTCTGCGCGAGCGATTCAAAAATCGTCAGCTCGCCATCGGTCAGCGCCGGCACCTTCCCGTTGGGATTGATGGCCAGATAGGCGGGCGCCTTGGCCTCTTCGGCGGACAGTTCGACATTCTCCACCGCCAACCCGAGCTCGCGCGCCACCCACAGCGGGCGACGCGCCCGCGATCCAGGTTTGCCATAGATTGTAATCGTCATGTCATTGCCTTCCGCAGACGTGGAGCCGGCCGTCAGGCGGCCAGAAATTCAAGGATCGGCGCCGCCCATTCGGACGTGCGTTCGAACAGCATCCCTGCGCCGCCGGGAAGTTCAGCATATTGCCATTCGGGGCGACGGTTCACGAGCTTGCGCCCCATCGGGAACAGCCGGTCGGCTTTGCTCGATATCACCAGCGCAGGGCAGGTGATGTGGTCGATGTCGGCGTCCAGATCATAGGCGGGGGCCGCACGATGGCCGTCCTCCTTCCAAGGACCATTCGCAAAATAGGCAATGAGGCCGACATGGATCGTCTCATCCGTCCATGCGGGGTCGGCGACACGGCGCACCACCGCCCAGCGATCGGTCAAATGGCTACCGTCGGGCTTGATGTCCTGAACGTCGTTCAGCGCGCCCGAACGCTCGGCCCGCTGCGCCGCATCATAGAAAGGCATATTGTCGGTCACGAGCGCCGACACCTTGCCCGGGAAAGCCGCCGCCAGCCGCGCCGCGACCAGCGCCCCGCCATGATGACCGATGACTGCCGCCGGCCCGAGGTCCAGTTCCTCGATCACCGCAGCCACTGTGGCGGCGTAAAGTTCGACGCCGGGCTCACCTTCGGGCGGGCTCGACATGCCGTGACCGGGAAGATCGGGCACGATAACCCGAAATCCCTTTTCGGCGAGCAACGGCATCGCGCGACGATACTGGATCGACGACCAGGGCGCCTGATGGATCAGGACGATCGGACGCCCCAGACCCTGTTCGCGATAATGGACCTGCCCGCACGGGCCATCGACATAGCCGCGCCGCTCACCCGGAAGAATGTTGACCGAGGGCAGCATCACTGTGCACCGATCGGGAGTACGCGCTGCCCGAGCAGGCGGCCGAAGGTCATTGCCGGCGTGACCATCATCCCGCCTGCCGCCGCCTGACCCATCGTCTGCGAAGAGCCCAGCAACTCGCCAGCGGCATAAAGGCCGGGGATCGGCGTCCCGTCCTGGCGGATCACCCGCAGATCATCATCGACCGCCAGCCCTACCGCGCTCGATATCGAGCATCCCTGCATCCGGATCGCGTAGAAGGGCCCCGCCCCGATCGGCAGGGGCGCATGAATGCGTCCGAAAAAGTCATGCCCGGTCGTCACGCCATAGTTGAACCCGTCGACCGCGCGCCGCAGCCCGTCGGCATCGATGCCCGCCACACCAGCCAACGCCTCCAGCGTGTTGGCGCGGGCGAATGCCGGGCCGTCGCGATCAAACGCCGCGAGCATATCGTCGCGCGTCCAGTCGATAATCAGCGGCGGCGCCGCATCGAGAATCGCCTGATCAAAGACGATCCAGTAACGCCGTCCCGGCTGACCCAGCAGCGCCATCTCGCGTGCATCGACGCTCGGTATATCCTCGCGGATGAAACGCTGCCCGTCGGCGTTGACATAAATTTCCCACGGCTCGCGCCGCTCGGGAAAAGTTTCGGGCCGCGCCAGCATGCGCGCGGGGAAACTGTCAGTGTCGAACAAGGTGCCGAAGTTGCAATAGACCTTGTCGAAACCGCGCAGCCAGCCGCCAACCGATTGCCCCAGCCGCAGCCCCGCTCCCCGCGCATAAGGATAGGGTGCAGCATGATATTGGGGATAGCCGCTGAGCTCTTCGAACAATTCGGGCGCGCCCGCATAGCCGCCGCTGGTCAGGACGACGCTGGTGGCGGAAAAACGATGCTCCGCGCCCGTGGTATCCTTCGCCGTGACGCCCGTTACCGCGCCGTCACCATCGACCTCGAGCCCGACAACTTCATGTTCCAGCCTGACCGTGATCGCACCCGACGCCGCAAGGCGTTCGACGACCGGAACGAGGACATCCTTGACGCTTATCCCGCCCGCCGCGCCCCAATAGTAGCGCTTCTCGCGATAGGGCTCGTGCCCGAAACCGGCCACGGGATGATCAGACATCGGCGCGAGTCCCTGGTCCATCAACCAGTCGAACGTCTCGGCGGCATGATCCACGGCAAGGCGCACGAGCCCCGGATTGGCGGTTCCCCGGCTGATCCGCATCACATCTTCGAAATGCGCGTCGGGAGTGTCGGCAATGCCTTTTTCGCGCTGCAGACGGGTGCCGGCCGCGCTCATCTGTCCGGACGCGACCCAAAGGGTTCCACCCAGTTGCGGCGCGGCGTCGAGCAACAGCACGCGCGCGCCGCGTTCGGCCGCGAAGATCGCAGCCGGCAGCCCCGAAGAACCGCCCCCGACGACAACGACATCCCACCCTTGCTTGCTCATGCCTCGCTCCACAGATGTTCTATTATTTAGAACATTGTTTCATATAATGCTAATCCGGAACAATGAAATCGTCAAGCAGCCGGCAGCCGAGCGCCGCCGTTCCAATTGACGCAAAGCGGAAGAGCTTTGGGGCCGGTCAGGCGTCGGCAATAGGCAAAGCGGTCCGGTTGACGACAGGCCGTAAGCCGAAGCTGGTGGTGAGCTGCGAAACCCCTTCGATCCGCGTCAGTTTCTGCCGCAGGAAATCCTCGAACGCATCGAGCGACGGCACGACCACACGCAGCTGGTAATCGCAATCGCCCGTCATCAGATAGCAATCCATCACTTCGGGAAGCGACGTAACCGTGCGTTCGAAGGCTTCGAGCCGCCGATCATCCTGCCGTTCGAGGCGAACCCGGACGAACGCCGTGACGTTCAAGCCCAGTGCCGCCGGATCGACCAGCGCGACATAGCGGTCGATCACGCCATTTTCCTCTAACGCCCGAAGACGCCGAAGGCACGGTGACGGAGAAAGACCCACGCGCTCCGAAAGCTCCTGGTTGGTCATCCGGCCATCATCCTGGAGTGCGCACAATATTTTTCGATCCGTCCGCGAAATCGATGATTTGGTCATAATATTCTCCAGAGGCGATATATATTGGCATCTTCTGCTAATTTTATGCCGATCCCGGTCCGGGATAGCAAGGACATGCCGGGCAACCCTGCCCTATGAGGACGCTTCGCAAACAGGAACAAGCCCATGACCGTCGCCCTCGCCAACGACCGCGAAGATATCATCAACGCCCTGAAGGCACTCGACACGCGCCTTCTCTGGCTCTCCTCCTGGATGATCCACAACGCCAACAATGTCCGGCCCAAGCGCGACGGGCTGAAGGTCGGCGGGCATCAGGCGAGTTGCGCTTCGATGACCGCGATCATGGCGGCGCTCTATTTCCATGCGCTGCGTCCGCAGGACAAGGTGGCGGTCAAACCGCATGCGGGGCCGGTTCTCCACGCGATCCACTATCTGATCGACGAACAGTCGCGCGGGCGGATGGAGAAGTTTCGCGGGCTCGGCGGCGTGCAAAGCTATCCCTCGCGCACAAAGGACGCGATCCCGGTCGATTTCTCGACGGGGTCGGTGGGGCTTGGCGTCGCGATCACCGCCTTCACTTCGCTGGTGCAGGATTATCTGATCGCGCACGGGCGGCTCAAGCAAGAGGCCGCCGGCCGCATGATCGCACTGATGGGCGACGCCGAGCTCGACGAGGGCAATATTTATGAGTGCCTGATCGAAGGCTACAAGCATGATCTGCGCAACTGCTGGTGGATCGTCGACTATAACCGCCAGTCGCTCGACAACACGACCGCCGACCGCATGTTTCGCCGCTTCGACGATATTTTCGAGACCTGCGGCTGGCGCGTGATCACGCTCAAATATGGAAAGTTCCAGCGCGAGGCGTTCGAGCGCCCCGGCGGCAAGACGCTGCAGGAGTGGATCGACAATTGCCCCAATGCCGATTTTGCGGTGCTGACCTATCAGGGCGGCGCGGCATGGCGTGAACGACTGACTGCCGACATCGGGAGCAAACCCTATGTCGCGAAATTGCTCGCCAGCTTCGACGATGATGGGCTCGCGGGGCTGATGACCAACCTTGGCGGGCATTGCATCGAGTCCATTGTCGACGCCTTCGAGGGTGCCGATGACGAAATACCGACGCTGTTCATCGCCTATACGGTGAAAGGTCGCGGCCTGCCGCTGGCCGGTCATAAGGACAATCACTCGGGGATGATGAATACGACCCAGATTCATCAGTTTCGCGACAGTCTTGGCATAGCCGAGGGAACCGAGTGGGAGAAATGGGGCGGACTTGGCGATAATGTCGCAGCGCGGCTGCAGGCCTTCGTCGATGCCAGCCCGATCGCGCGCAAGCAGCGCGAGGGCGCCAGCGAGACCATTGCCGTCCCGGCCACCCTGCCCGCGCCCGAAGGCGCCGAACAATCGACCCAGGCCGCCTTCGGCCGCATCCTGCTCGACCTGGCCAAGTCGGGCGAACCGCTCGCCGACCGGATCGTCACGACGGCACCCGACGTGACGCAGACGACCAATCTTGGCGCCTTCGTCAATCAGCGCGGGCTGTTTCGGCGGCGAGAGCTGGCCGATATGTTCCAGAAGGCGAAGATCCCTTCAGCGCAAAAATGGACCCAGCATGCCGCGGGCCAGCATATCGAACTGGGGATCGCAGAAAATAATTTCTTCCTGCTGCTCGCTTCGCTCGGCCTCGCCGCGCCGCACTTCGGGACGCGGCTGCTCCCGGTAGGCACAGTCTATGATCCCTTTATCTCCCGCGGGCTCGATGCGCTCAACTATGGCTGTTATCAGGACGCGCGCTTCCTGCTCGTCGGCACGCCTTCGGGGATCACATTGGCAGGCGAAGGCGGCGCGCACCAGTCGGTGAACACGCCGCTGATCGGCATGGGGCAGCCGAACCTCGACTATTACGAGCCAGCCTTTGCCGACGAAGTCGCACTGATGATGCGGCACGCCTTCGACCATATGCAGCAGCCCGACGGCAGCTCGGTCTATCTGCGCCTGTCGACCCGGTCGATCGCGCAGGTCGAGCGGGCCGACACCGAGTGGCAAGCCGATGCGCTGAAAGGAGGCTATTGGCTGAAGCGCCCGGGCGCGGGCGCCGAGGCGGCAATCGTCTTCACCGGCGTCATCGCGCCCGAGGCGTTGGCGGCGTGGGAGCAATTGAGCGAGGATATGCCCGACATCGGCCTGCTCAACATCACCTCGCCCGACCTTCTCCATCGCGGCTGGTCGGCGCGGCGCGCAGCACGTTGGACCGGGCAGGCGCCCGAACCGAGCCATATCGAAACGCTGCTCGCATCCCTCGCGCCCGGCGCCGGGCTTGTCACGGTGCTCGACGGCTCACCGGCGGCGCTGTCGTGGATCGGTGGTGTCAGCGGCAACCGGGTGAGCCCGCTCGGCACCGACCGCTTCGGCCAGACCGGCGACGCGCCCGACCTTTACGACCTGTACCGGATCGACGCCGAAGCGATCATCGATGCCGCGGCCGAACTCTTCCTGGGAAACTGACATGGCGATCGAACTGATGATGCCGGCGCTCTCGCCGACGATGGAAAAGGGCACGCTGGCCAAATGGCTGGTGGCCGAAGGGGATCTGGTCAAGGCGGGCGACCTGATTGCCGAAATCGAGACCGATAAGGCGACGATGGAATATGAGGCCGCTGCCGATGGCCGCATCGCGAAGCTTGTGATTGCCGAAGGCACCGACGATATCGCCGTCGGATCGGTCATCGCGCTGCTGAGCGACACCGATGAGGTCGCGCCTGAACCGGCGATGGCAGCGGCCGCGCCCGCAGCGGCGCCTGCCGAAAGCCCAGCGCCTCCGCCGCCCGCACCCATCGCCGCGCCGATCCCGGTCGCCATCGCCCCCCGCCGCGCATCGCCCGCCGACCGGATCAAGGTCAGCCCACTCGCCGCGCGCATCGCCGACGCAAAGGGCATTGATCTCGCGGTGCTGACGGGAAGCGGTCCCAATGGCCGGATCGTCCGCGCCGACCTCGGCATCGCTTCACTGCTGACGGCACCGTCCGCTCCCGTCGTCGCGCCCGCCGCAGTTCCGGCAATCGCCCCGCCGCCCACGGGCGTGCCGGTGGAGACGATCAAGCTCAGCTCGATGCGCAAAACGATCGCGCGCCGCCTGACCGAGAGCAAGACGAGCGTTCCGCACTTCTACCTGACCGCGCGCTGCAATCTGGACCGGCTGCTCGCGCTTCGCGGAACACTCAACGCAACGCTTGCCGCCAGCGGATTGAAATTGTCGGTCAATGACATGCTCATCAAGGCGCTGGCACTGGCGCTTCAGGAAGTGCCCGATGCCAATGTCCAGTTCGGCGGCGACGTTCTCCATCGTTTTCAGCGCGTCGACGTGTCGATGGCGGTCGCGATCGACGGCGGGCTCGTCACGCCGGTTCTGCGCGACGTGGGCTCGCTATCACTCTCGGCGATCGCAACGCAGAGCAAAGCCCTCGCGGCGAAGGCCCGCAACGGCAAACTCACACCCGACGATTATGAAGGCGGCACCGTCTCGCTGTCCAACCTCGGCATGTTCGACATCGACGAGATGTTCCCGGTGATCAATCCGCCGCAAGCGCTAATCCTCGGCGCAGCCGCGGGCATCGAACAGCCGTGGAAGGTCGATGGCGAAATCAGGCTGGCGACGGTCATGGCCGCGACCGCCAGTTTCGATCACCGCGCGATCGACGGCTCGGTCGCGGCCGAATTCATGCGTGCATTCCGGGTGCTGGTCGAGACGCCGCTGCGCCTTCTGGTTTGAACGCGGGGCGCACGGCTGGGCACCCCGCGCCCATGATCAGGGCGTAAGGACCGGCAGATCGAGGAAGGATTGCTTCACGGCATTGGCCTCGAATTTTAGAACCGGCGTGCCGGATGCAGGGAGGCGGTAAAAGCTGTCCTTGTCATGTCCCGCAATGGCCACGCGCAGGCTATGGCCTTTGGGCACCATCACCGATGTCGGAAGCAGCGCGAGCGACACCATGTCGGTGATGCCCGGCACCATGTCCCGCGCATCGGCGCGCAGGAAGCTATGCCCGGGGCCGAAGGAGACGCCGCCGGGCCGCGGCCCTGAACTTTTCCTGCTCGACAGGCGCAAGGCCCCCTCGGTGATCATCGTGACCCGGCCGTCGGGCGCCACGCTCTCGAGATAGACGATCACCGCCCCGTCCTTATGAGAGGACGACATTTGCAGCGTGATCTTTGGATATCCGGTGATCTCCATGTCCTTTTCGAGCGGGGGCGATGTGTAAAGCAAAAGCCGCTTGTCCGCCTCGTTCCGGTCGCCATAGAAAACGTCGCGATATCCCAATTGCGTGGTCCAGCGGGTTTCGCTCCCCGTCCCGGCCTCATAGTCAACGGTATAGGCATCCGCCCCCTTGCGCGCGGTTGGCGCCTTGGGACCAAGGCGACGATCAGGGCTGAAATAATAGCGCTGGCTGCGGGTGCCGGCGGGCGGCCAGACCGTGGTCGTCCTCCAGCTTTTTGAGCCCATCACATAATAGACGAGCTCCTTCTGCGTTCGCACCGGCTGCGCGCCATTCTCAAGATAGGGCGCGATGAACTGCCGGACCATTTCATATTGCGCGTCCAGAGCGGGCGAGACCGGCAAATCCTTGGGATTATAAGGGTCGGCATCGTGCCGCGCGCCATGTCCCCACGCCCCGATGATATATTTGTTCGGCGCGTCATCCTTTGCGAAGCGCATCAATATCCCGTCGGCGGTCCCGGCGTCCATCCAGCTGCCCCAATGAAAAGCCGGAACCCCGCGCACGGCAATCGCCTGATAGAATTCACCAATCGCCACCGAGTGATCGGGCGCATCCGACAGGTCTTTGGCGACCTTCAGATCGTCGCGATACTCCACGCCGTCGAAGATCGCGGTCATCGATGCATTGCCCCGATGTTCCTCGATCGCCATTTTCAGCGCCGCCCGGCCATCGGGCCCATCGACGGGCTTGACCCCCATCACTGTCGGCGCGCCATTCTCGCCTTTGCGATAGCCAAGCGCTTCGGCATCATTCAGATCCAGCGCCCGGACCATGTCGCCCCAGTCGCTGGACATGATCCGGTTCTTCAGCCCGCCCGGAAACAGCAGCGACGTGTACCAGTCGAAATCGGTGAATTGCGGCACCACGGTTTTCAGCGCCGGATGCCCCGACAGAACCGACAGTTCGGCGGAGTTGCCCAGATAGGAAACGCCAATCGCGCCGACATCGCCGTTCGACCAGGGCTGCTTCACGATACCGTCGATGATCGCATAATAGTCGCCGACCTCGGCCGTTGAAAATTCGGTGGCTCTCGTCCCGAACGACGCACCCGATCCCCGCACGTCGGCGACGACATAGGCATAGCCAAAGCGGTTCATGACCTTCGCGAGCATCGGAAGGTCCGATTTCGCCGGATCATAATCCTTCGCGCGCCAATAGCGGGTGAAGGATATCATCGCCGGTATCTTCTTTTGGGCGTCCACGCCCTCGGGCAGCCAGATGTCCACCGCGATCTTCACCCCGTCGGGCATGGTGATATATTTCGCCTCATTGCGGGGCGGCGAAACCTGAGCGACGGCAGCGGTCGATGCGAGCAGCGCCGCCGCGACAAGAAAAGATCGGGCAATCATCGGCGCTTTACTTCGCGGTCTCGAACGGCCTGTCATCCGCAAATCTGCGGAGGACATTGCCCGTCATCTGCGACACATTATTCTTGAAATCATTGTGGTTGAGGCTGGCGCGCCAGCCCATCGACCCGACCGAGAACACCGCCCCGCCCTTGGGGGTTTCAAAGAAGACGATATCGGCCTTCGGGCTCCGGACGTTGAGGCGGTAGCGCAGGTCGACAAGCCCCTCGCCCGACGCATCATAGGGCCATTTGATATTCTCGCTCGTCGCCACGATCAGCGCATGCCGCGGCGTCCCCCGCTTGAAGCTGGCGGAATCGACCTCCTCGGCTGCTGCGCCTCCGGCATATTTGCCGAAATCGCCAATGATGTCCCCCTCGATCCCCTCAAAGATAAAGGCTGCGCGCGGGTCATTGGCGGCGGGCAGCTTGCGATAATGTCCCCCGCCTTCCATCGCCATCGGCTTGGAATAGCGCACCCCGACCAGCTCGCGCGGCTCGCGGCCCGCATCCCACCAATATCCGCTGCGGTGGCCGTCAAATTCCTGATGGGCATGGAAGAAGGATTCATTCCCCTGCTCAACTTTGCGGACCTCGATCACATCGGGAACTTCGCGATGGCAGGAGGTCACCCAGTAAAAGCCGTTGCCGCCCAGATACATGAACCGCCCGCCCTGATTCTGATAGTCGGCCAGCGCCGTCCAGATTTCAGGCGTGACATATTCGGGATGATTTCCCGACACGACGGCGGTGTAATTTTCAAGCAGCGCGACGCCTTCGGTCTGGAGAAGATCGTCGGTGATCACATCATATTCAAAGCCTTCGTGATCCAGCCATTCGATGATGTCGAGATCGGCGTTCAGCGTGATCGTCGCCGCGTCCGGGCGGGTGGTGATATTGGGGTAGCGTTTGGACGCGTGCTGGATCAGCGTGCCGTCGCGGTGAAACTCATAGACACCGCCGGGAAATTCGGGGCGTTCGATCAGGAAATCGGCGTTGGCCTTTGCACCGACGATGACTTTGATCGGATCTTCCTGTCGCATGACCTCCTTGCCGTCCGGCCCCTTTTCCAGGATCGCAATCCGGGCGTTAAAGCCGGCGGTCAGATTGCTATACGCCAAATAGGATGTCGTCGGCAGAAGGAACGCAATCTTCGCATTCGTCTTGCCCTTGGGCGGCGCCACATAAAAGGGCACATAATCCTCGGAATCGCCCAGACGAAGCCGCACGGCATAGACGCCGCTTTTCAGGTCCGCGGGGATTTTGAAGGAAAAATCAGTCTTCCATTCCAGATCATAAACCGCGTCGTCATGGAAATAGATCGCGCCATATTCGGCCGGATGCTCCTGCCAATTATAGGCCGCCTCGTTCCAATTGACCCCCGGCATCGCGCGATAGGGCAAATTGACGGTCACGCCGTGCAGGCCGTGTGCGCCGAGATCATGGACCCGGGTCGTTCCGGTTCCCTTGGCGAAATCCCAGAAGCCGGCAATGTCGCCGCCAGCATAATCCTGCGGCGTGCGCGCCGCCAGCAGGCGGGAAACGGCGGCTCCGTCAAGTGCGCCCCGAATGATGCGAACCGTATCCAGCCGGCCATTGAATCCTCCAGCCGCGCGTTTCAGCGGGCCATTGCCCGGGGCTCCGGACGCCGCGGCAAACCGCAGAGCGCCCCCCTGCGCCACCGGCTTGACGGGACCCCGAACCTCTTCGGATTTCAGGTTGAATTTCTCGCCCGGCGTTGCGGCGACCGGCACGGAGCGCAGCGTCACCTCATTAGTTTCGGCATTGTAAGCCGCCGACACCTGATACCATTTGTCGATCACCAGCGGAGCTGCGGCGACCACCTTCGCCGTCGTTGCGCCGTCGCCGGTATAAAAGGCCAGCCTCCCGCTTTCGTCGATCGCCAGCGACCAACCGCGCTTTTTTACGTCATCCCAGCGCGCGACCAGATTCTGGATACTGCCAGCCCCACCCTTGCCATCGACCGGAATCAGCGTCGGCAAAACACTCGCAACGACGGTAAAGCTGCCCGGGGCGTCGAGCGACGTCGCCTTTCCAATCTCGACAAAGGAACCGGTGTGGATCGCCTGATTGCGTCCGGGATAGATGCCCGCGAACGATGCCGGGACCTCCTCGAACAGAAAGCGTTTGCCGCGATCAAATTCGTCGGCTGATTTCAGGCGGATCAGATCGGCCTTATATTTTCCGGGGGCATAGGTGCTCACCTTGAAATCGGCGGTGTCGCCGGGGCGCACGGTCCATGGCAGGCCATAGCCGACGATCGTCTTCTTCGGCTGCTTCATATCCACCATGCGCGCCTGCGCCTCGGGAAGAGTGGCGATCACCGCCGCGCTGGCCAAAAGCTGAAGAACCGTCCGCCGGGAAGGAGACAAGGCGCCCGAGGACACGGCCGAACCAGCCCCCGATTTTGAACTTCCCGAACCGCGCATAAGCCTTACTCCCAGAATTTATCGACACAGGGGCCGGTTCCGGCCGCATATTTTACGAGAGGGTGATGGCGATGCATGGTGCAGACAACAACGCAGGATGACCGCGCCGCGTCCCACTTCGATCCGATACCATCCCAACCTCAGCAACAATGTGATTGCACACCGATATACGAATGGCATCATGCAGTTGGCTCAAGGCGATGTCAATATTTATGAATGTTCATTCATATTAAAATCGACATCGTTCGCTGAACGGTCAGGCAAAGGCTCGGGCTTTATCAGCGCAGGGCGCAACGCGCGCGCCATCAGCTCCCGCGGCGCGGGCGCAACGCAAAACCGGCCTGCCGAAGCAACCGTTTGGCGTCGTATTTCAATTGCGGTTGTTTCCCGATCCCGATCCCGGCGCCAGAAGCGACGGCGGCATCGCCCACGCCCCGCTTCACGCCGTCACGCGCCGGGGCGTTTTTCCAGCGCTTTCATGATGAAGGTCAGGATGTTCTCCGTGACATCCTCTTGGGTCATGCTGCCCTTGTCACCCTCGAACCAGTAAATGAGATGTTCGATGGGAGCCAGCATCGAGAAAGTCGCCGTCGTCAGATTGTCAAACTCGAAAACCCCCGCCTGCTCGCCCCGTTTCAATATATCCTGGATGATCAGGATCAACTCGCGCTGGGCATTGACGACAATTTTCTGCTGATGCTTCGTAAGCCCCGAACGATCATTGTTCGCGCGAAAAGAGTGAAAGTCGATCAGCGGGAGAATTTTGCAATACTGGATCTCATAAGCGATGTGCGCGCGAATAAATGCCTCAAGCTGAAGCCGCGGATCCTCCGGATCCACCTTTGCCAAGGCTTCCTTGCACATCGTGATCATCTGCCACCCGATGTCTTCGAGGATAGTGAACAGGATTTCATTTTTCGACTTGAAATAATTATAGAATGCAGACGGCTGAATATTCACGCGCTTCGCGATGTCGGTCATGCTGGTATTGTCATACCCTTTTTCCATGAAGCTCTTCGCGGCCGATTCAAGGATGGTACGGCGGGTTGCCGGGCCACTGCCCTTTTTCCGCGTAACTCCCGTTTTTTGCGTGACCGTTGCCAATTTAACTCCAATTCAGAATATTGACCGGGCCCGCATCGGGGCGACCGGACCCCAGCGCTTATCGTATCAAAACGCGTCGACCTTGCAAGGGCGCAGCCCGATCGGGGCCTGTGGTGCGTTCGCCTTCTGGAGTATGGGAGAGCCCCCGCACCTGCGACCACAGGCAGCGAGGACGGGCAGGTCGGTGAATTGCTCCCTCACAATCCACCGAAACCCGCCCCACCTCTGGCGCCATCCCCCTGATGGCGCGCGATCGATCTTGTCAGAAGCTCAGATCAAGGCTGACGCCATATTTTCTGGGCGTACCGAATTTCTCATGACGCGTACCCATCAGGTCGAGCACAGCAGGCGCCGTGATATAACGCTTGTTCGTCAGGTTCTTGACCCAAAGATAGACGCCCCACCCGTCTTCAGCCGAACGAATGCCGGTCCGCGCGTTGAACAGAGTATAGCTCGGCTTCTCACGCAAATTCGCCGAATCCTGGAACTGATTTCCGCGATATGTCATGCCCGCGTTGAGCATGAACTCACCGAAATTGCCGATTTGCTGGGTGAATGTCGCACCGGCACTGGCGTTCCATTTCGGCGAATAGGTCAGACGCTTGCCGGAGAAATCCTTGTTTCCGACCTTGTAGGTGTCAAACTTCGCGTCCGAATAGCCGAGCGCAAAATCGATCGCCAGAAAGTCCACGGGCTTGAACGTCCCTTCGGCTTCGAAACCCTTGATCGTCGAAGAACCAGCGTTCGCAATCACCTCGGTCAGGCAGCTGGCATCGCCGCAATCGCGGACCTGCTGATCGGTATAATCCATGTAGAAAGCCGCCAGGTTCAAAGCCAGCATCTGGTCGAAATACAGACCCTTGATGCCCACTTCATAGTTGGTGACATATTCCGGATCGATCACATTATTGGTCACGATGAAATTCACTTCACCGAGGTTCCAGCCGCCAGCCTTATACCCCCTCGAAATCAGGGCATAGGCGTTCGCATTTTCGGCAAGCGCATATTTGGCCGTGGCGTTGAACGACCAGGCGCCCTTTGAATAATCGCCTGCCACATTCTGCGCCACGAACGGGAAGCCGGGCGGGACGGTTTGGCGAAACACCATCTCCTTGTCGTCCTTGGTGTAGCGGGCACCAATGCCGAAGGTGAATTTGTCGGTGAAACGATAGTCGAGCTGGCCGAAAGCGGCGTAGCTTTCGCTCTTGACCCTCGCGGCATGACGCAGCCCGGTCCCGATCGGGAAGATCCCGACATAGCCACCCAGCGTGAAAATGTCGGTCGATTCCTTCACTTTCTGGTTAAAGTAGAAAAGCCCCGCCGTGACATCCAGCTTGCCGTTCCCGGTCGTAGCCAAGCGCAGTTCCTGACTGAACTGGTTCTGCGTCTCATTGTTGATGTCGCCGAAAAGCGGTTGATTTGTATAGTCGCGATCGAACACCCGGAGCGCCTTCGCGTCGCGATAGGCGGTGATCGAGGTCAGTGCCAGATTCTCCGCCACATCGATGGTCGCATGCGCGCTGAAGCCATAGGATTCCATGTCTTCATCCGAAGGCCCATCGATATTCACTTCATAGGGCTTGGGAGCAAAAACAATGGGCCCCGCACTGACGGGAGGCGCAAAGCCAGCGGCGCGCCAGTCGAACGCGAAGGATTCGCTGGGCCCGTCCTTGCGGTTGATTTTCGTCCAGTCGGCAGCCAGCAGAATATCCACGCCCTCACCGGGTATCAGGTTGAGCTGACCCCGCAGCCCATATCCATCGGGGGTGTTATAGGTTTCTCCCGTCGCGATATTCTTCACATGCCCGTCGCCATCGGCGAGGAACGCGTCGAGCTTCGCATGGAGCACGCCCTTGACGATGGGGCCACCGATGCCGATCCGTGTGCGGACATAATCATAATTGCCAAGGTCAACCTTGGCATAGCCCTGGAATTCACTCGGGGGCTTTTTCGTTACAATGGCGATCACGCCCGAAATCGTGTTCTTCCCTTGCAGCGTTCCTTGCGGACCGCGCAATACTTCGACACGATCGATGTCGACCAGATCCTGGCTGACGGCCAGCATACGCCCCATATAGACGCCATCGACGCTCAGCCCGAACCCGACATCAAGCCCGGCATTATCTTCCTGATTGGCGATGCCGCGAATGGCCACAGTATTGCTCGACCGCGAATCTTCGCCATCAATGGAAAAGTTCGCCACCGAATATTGAAGATTTTCGATCGTGCTGGCGCCGATCATTTCCAGCTTTTCCGCCGAAACGACGTTGAGCGACATCGGAACATCGACAAGGCGCTCAACCCTTTTGCGCGCGGTCACGACAATCTCTTCCGAGGCCGCTGCGCTGGTGGTGCCCGCCTCCTGAGCATGCGCCGATTGCGCGAACGCGCAGGCGCTGGCCATTCCCATGTAAAGCGGAATTTTCCTGAATTTGGTCATTTGCTCCCCTCCCTGAATTGCCCGGCCCGTCATAAGCGGGCCTGGGTCAGTCCCCGATTGTGTCGTGAATATCATGCCGCTTTTGCGGCTGTCAATATTTATTCATGAATGTTCATTCATTATAAATTTACGCCAGAAGCACCCGTCAGCTCGAGCATGAAATGCCGAACGCAACGACTGCCCAGGGCTCATATCGATCGCCCGATAACCTGCTTCATAATCTCCGACGTGCCGCCATAAATGCGTTGCACGCGCGCCTCGGTGTACATGCGCGAAATCGGATACTCGTCCATATATCCATAGCCGCCGAAGAATTGCAGGCACTTGTCGACGACCTCGCCCTGCAGCTCAGAGGCATAAAGCTTCACCATCGCCGCCTGTTCGGGGGTCAGTGTGCCATTTTCCAGCGCCACGAGGCATTGATCGAGCAACGTCCACCCCGCCTGAATTCTGGTCTTCAACTCGGCGAGGACAAATTTCGTGTTCTGGAAATCGAAAATCCGCTTCCCGAACGCGCGGCGTTCCTTGACATAATCGACCGTCAATTCAAACGCCCGCTGCGACGCCGACATGGCGATAACGCCGATCGACACCCGCTCCTGCGGGAGCGATCTCTGCATGAGGTCAAACCCCTGCCCCTCACCCCCGAGCAGGTTTGCGGCGGGTATCCGCACATCGCCAAAGAAGAGTTCCGCAGTGTCCTGCGCCTTCATACCCATCTTCTCGAGCTTCCGCCCCTTGGTGAAACCCGGGACGCCAAACTCGACCAGAAAAAGCGAAATCCCCTCGGACGCCCCCTCGCCCACGGTCCGCGCCGCGACGATGAATAAATCCGCAGTCCAGCCATTGGTGATGAAGATCTTGCCGCCGTTGAGGACATAATGGTCACCGTCGCGACGGGCGGTGGTTGCGATTGCGCGAAGGTCGCTGCCCGTGCCGGACTCGGTCATGGCGATCGCACCGACGACTTCGCCCGACACCATCCGGGGCAGCCAGGCCTTTTTCTGCTCCTCGGTTCCGAATTGCAGCACATAATCGGCCACAATGTCAGAGTGAATGGCAAAGCATGGTCCGGTTATCCCGCTATATTGCGCAACCTCGTTGACGACGCATAAATAGCGATAGTCCGCCCCCGCACCGCCATAGGCTTCGGGAACCTGTGGGCACAGCAATCCCTGCTCGCCCGCCTTCCGCCAGAAAGAGCGCGGCGTTTCGCCATTCGCCTCCCATTGCCGATGAAAGGGGACAGCTTCGACCTCGAGAAAGCGACGCACCGCGTCGCGAAAAATCTCGTGATCCTGATCGTAGATTTTGCGTTCGAGAAACATGGCACCCTCGCCAAAAATGAGTCAGGAAGCCCGCTTCGCCAAAAGCGTTTCGCGAATGGCCATCAGCGCGCCAATCGGGCGGATGAACACTTCGATACAGGTGATCTGACCATCATCGTCGATGGTCATCAGGTCGATCCCTTTCACATCGAGGTCGCCGACCTTCCCGACGAACTCGAGCGCATATTCCTTGTCATTTTCCCAGATGCGTTCGTAGTGCATGGGATTGATGATCGAGAGGACATCAACCAACGCTGCGCGCACCGCGTCGCGGCCCTCGATCGGCTTCCACCCCGCCGGATTTTTCAGCTGAACATCCTCGCGGAGCAGGTCGTCCAGATATTGAAATTGCTTGGTCATCGCGACCATCTTTATCTTTTCGACATCCAGCCTCATGTCTCACCTCTTGCAGTTCGGATTATGTCAGTGGTCGCCCGCCCGTGCGGGTTCGCCGGATCATTTCGGCGTCGGAATGAGCCCCGCCGACATCGCCCCGCCGCCGACAAGCGCCTGGCCGCCGTCGCACGGAATGATTGCGCCGGTGATATAGCGGGCCGCTGGCGAACACAGGAACAGCGTCAGATCGACGATTTCCTGCTTCTGCCCATAGCGCAGCAATGGCAGCATGCCCTCGATCCGGCTGCGGATTTCGGGGGTCGGGCTGAGCCGCTCCATGCCCTCGGTCCCGTCGATCGGGCCGGGCTGAATGGCGTTCACGCGAATGCCGTAGCGGCCCCATTCCATCGCCAGCGATTTCGACAGCATGTCGAGGCCCGCCTTTGCGGCGCAGACATGCGCCTGAAAGGCATAAGGAAATGTCGATTGCGGCGCCGACACATTGACGATCGAGGCATCGCCGTGCGCGAGATGGTCAAACCCGGCCCGCATGACGTGAAAAGTGCCGATGAGGTCGATGTCGACGACCGTCCTGAAGCCGTTCGCCGACAGCTTTTCGGCGGGCGCCACAAAATTTCCTGCGGCCCCGGAAACGACGACGTTCAGCTTTCCATACGCATTTTCGATGTCGACATAAGCGCTTTTTACCGCGTCAAAATCGCGCACGTCGGCGGCAAAACCCATCGCATCGGGGCCCAGATCCTTCAGCCGCCGAACAGCCTCATCCACCCGTTCCTGATTGCGGCTCATCACCGCAACCCTGGCGCCGGCGCGGGCAAAGCCGAGCGCGACCTCCAGATTGATGCCGCTCGTACCGCCGGCAACAAACACGGTTTTGCCGGCGTAGAGATCCTGCCTGTAAATCGATTCCATTCCCAAAACACCTTCGCGGTTCTGCCCTTCTCCCCTATGCGGAGCCGGACGCGTTTTTATTAATGCATATTCATTCATATATTTTACGGGCAGCAAAATGCAATGAAAATTGCGCAGCTGCGCGCAAAATCTACCGTACCGTCGTCAGGCCGTCCGGGGCCTGGTACCCAGCATGGCGCGCGCCTCATCGGGCGTGGCGACTTCGCAGCCGAGATTCTCAATGATACTGCGGGCGCGCTCGACAAGCTGGCCGTTGGTGGCGAACACTCCCCGGCTCAGATAAAGATTATCTTCCAGCCCGACGCGCACATTGCCGCCCAGCAACACCGCCTGCGCCACCATCGGCATCTGCATCCGCGCGATCCCAAAGGCCGCCCATTGCGCATCCTTCGGCAACAGATCGCGCATGTAGATCATGGTTTCGGGTGTGGCGGGCAGCCCCCACCGCGTTCCCATGACAATCTGGAAACAGGGCGGCGCATCAAAATAGCCCTCGTCGATCATCTGCCGGGCGAGCAGAATGTCGCCGGGGGCAAAGACCTCAATCTCCGGCTTCACCCCCAATGTCTGGAACGTCTTCGCCATCTTCTTCAGCGTGTAAGGCGTGTTCAGATACACATATTCCTTGTCGCCATCCTGCTGGTTCTGGGTAGTCACATCGATCGAGCAGACATCCGGCAGCGTCATTTCGATATGCCGGACGCGCTCTTCGGCGCTGGCGAGGTCGCTGCCTGGCCCCGCGCGGCTTTCATCATCCGGGTCGGGCATGAAGAAGGCGCCCCCGCCGCAGGTGATGTTCATGACCGCGGTCACACCCTTCTCACGAACGCGCGTCGCCATATCGAGGAACAGGCCGGGATCGCGGCTCCCCGAACCATCGCCCGGATTGCGCACATGCAAATGCACCGCCGACGCCCCCGCCTGCTCCGCTTCCCACGCCGCATCGGCAATCTGCTGCGGCGTCACGGGAAAGTTCGGGTGTGCGCGGTTATAGTCGTTTTCGCCGACGACCGCGCAGGTCAGAATGACTTTCTGTTTCATGGACATGGTCCTTCCTTCATATCTTCAGGATCAAAGCTGGATGAGCCGCTGCTGGACCGCGCTTTCATAAGCCGCGAGGACGATTTTGAGGGCGTTCAGCCCGTCCTGCCCAGTCACCGCAGGCGCGCGATCTTCCCGAATGCTGTCGACAAACGACTGCATCTGCAGCGAAAAATTCTGAGGCATCGGATGGTGGTCGAGGTGGATGGGGATCAACCCGTCCTTGCCGAAAAACACCAGCTGCTCGGCATAGGGATAGATTTTCAGCGCCCCCTTGCTGCCATAGATTTGACAATTCACGGGATGTTCGGACCAGCCGGGTTCCAGCGTGAGATTGTTTTGCGAATCCCAGCTGCCACCCCATCGCGCGATACCCTCGGTCGGGAGCAAAGTCGGAAAACTGATCGTGTTGGCGATCAGATGCGCGACCGCACCATTGCTGTAAGTCATCGTCACATGTTCGGACGCCGGGTGCGCGCCCGAGATATTCCCGCGGCCGAACACCGTATCGACGCCGGCGCCGAGGAACCAGGAGAAGAGGTCGATCAGATGGATGCCATGATCCATGATGCCCATCCCGCAACCGCCCGGCGTTCCCGGCGCATAGTGATGCGGCCCGCATTCGGTGTAGCTGGCCAGCCCGCTGCCGCCGATGACGACCTCCATCGCCATCGACACCTCACCCAGATCGCCGCGCTGGATCATCTCGCGCGCTTTCATATTGGCGGTGAGGCTACGGTAGGACGCGCCATAATAGAGCTTCACGCCCTGCAGCGCGCATGCATCGAGGATCGCCTGACCATCCTCGATCGACGTCGCCAGCGGCTTTTCGACAAGGATGTGAACCTTGTGCGCGGCTACCTGTTCGGCGACCGCACGGTGATAGCGCGCGGGGACACAGATGCAGACGATGTCGAGAGCTTCCTTCTCGAGCATCTCCCCCAGATCGGTATAGCCCGCCACGTTCCATTTCCCGACGACGCGCGCCAACGCATCGGCGTTCAGCTCCGCCCCCGCAACCACCTCGATCGAGGGAAGCCCCCGGTAGGCATGGAAATGGACATCGGCCACCGATCCGCCCGCTCCGACGATCCCCACGCGCAATTTCCGTGTCATATCCTGTTCTTTCGCTGATGCCCGACGGGGGCGCCCTAAACGGCCGCGGCCTTCAGATTGTTTCGGGTCGATCGCATCACGAAGAGCCCGATCGCGATGAAGATGGCCGGGACCAATGCGGTGCAGAATGTGATCACATCGACGACCTGCGACGTCTGCGCGACGCTGCCCGATCGCGTCTCCACCAGCCCTGCAATCCCCAGGATCGCGCCGACAGCAAAGGCAGATATCGCAAAGCCCGTCTTTTCGCCGGCCAGCCAGATGCCGGTATAAATGCCCGACACATTGCCCGCTTCGCTCCGCGACGGATCAAGCTCGACCAGATCGGGAAGCAACGCCAGTCCCAGCACCTGCTGTCCGGCAAAGCCGACGCCGGTGCAGGCAATCGCAAGATAGACGAGCTGGATCATCGACGGATGCGAGACCAGCCAGAAGCTGACCATCGACACGACCAATATGAGGCCGCTCAGCTTGAACGCGCTGACCTTTCCGATCCGCGCCGACAATTTCAGCCAGACGGGGATCGAGGCGATCGCGGTGCCGTTGAGGAGCAGGAAGATCACGGTCAATTGCTGACCGCCCCCGCCCAGAACATAAGTCGTGTAAAAGGGCAGCCCGACCAGCAGACAGCCAAATCCGGTCAACTGGATCGTATAGGTCGCGAATATCTTGAGATAGGTGATGTTCCGAAATGGCCCGTCGATGACCTGCCGCCACAAGGGCGCAGAACTCGTCATTCCGGCCATCGGCTTTTCGGGCGTGCCGAAATAGGAGATCAGCATGGCAATGCCGATAATCGCCCCCAGAATGAAGGACATCGCGCCATAACCGGCGACGCCGCCGCCAAATTCATCGATCAGGATCGGCGACAGCGCGCCTGAAAGCACGATGCCGATGAACAGAAAGACCATCCGGTATGATACGATCCGCGTCCGCTCCTGCGGGCTCTGGGTCATCTCCGCAGGCATCGCGATATAGGGGATGGAAAATATCGTGTAGCCGGTGGTGCAGAGAATATAGATGGCGACGACGTGCCAGAAGCGCGCCTCGACCGATTCATAGTTCGGGACATTGAACAAGACACAGAAGAAGGCGCCGGTCATGATGGCACCGACCAGCAAATAGGGACGCCTTCCCCATTTATGGCGGGTGCGGTCCGACAGCATGCCGACAATCGGGTCGATGATGACGTCCCACATCTTGGGAACGAACACCCCGAACGCCGCCAGCTGCGCCGGAACGCCCAGATAGTTGGTCATATAGAAAAGCAGCAACAGTCCGGGGACGGTCGTAAAGGCGCCGGTGCCGATCGAACCAAAGCCATATCCAATTAAATGTCTCGGCCGCATTTGCACTTCGGTTTTCAGTGACTGCTGCATGAGCTTGTCCCCAAGGTCGGCGCGAAAGTCGGGCCCTCGTAAATCCGGCGGCGGCATGACGATCGCTATCCGCCGGACGGTGATCGCTTCTTGAGATCGAAAATCCGAAATTGGGTTTCGCACGGAGGACCCGGCGCTAGATGCAGCCGCGCATGCGCACCCATTTCATAAATGGCGGCGCCCGCAGTGTAGGACATGGTGTCGCTGACGCTGGCGGCGGACAGCTTCCGCGATACGGGGTGCAACGGATCGTCGCACGCCGACAGCGCCGACTTGAAACCTTCCAGACCAGGCCGGGCGGACAGCTCCGCGACCCGTCCGGCGATCGAGGCAAGCCGCGCCACCGAATTGTCCAGCTTCTGCGGTGGCAATTCGCCGTCCCCGCGGCCCGGAACCAGCGCCGCCAGAACATGGTTGGTATGGCAAACCCAGGCCCGTTGATCCGGCTCTGCGACCATGGCCACGCCGTCGGCGGAGCATTCGAAGGTTGCGACGCCGCGATCGGTGGAGAGCAGATAATTCTGCCCCGACGCATGGCGCACCGTGCGGAGAAGCGCCTCGGCCTGAGCGGCAGAGGTACATTCGAGCAGGCAGCGAAGTATGAAGGCGACCGGCAAGCCGTCATTGGCAGAGGTCAATTGCATCAGCGTGTTACAGCAAATGCCCAGCGGCGCATTGTTCAGGCCCATGAAGCCCAAACCGCCCGCCGACCCAAAGATCAGCGCTTCCAGCCCGTCCCTTTCATAATCAATATGGAACAGGGTCTGATAGCCTTCATGGAAAGGCGGAATGTCCATATTCTGCCCGGCATAGCTGGTCCCGCCCGCCGCATCGTGCAGCCCGAACGCCGTGCATTTCGATCGATATTCGCCCGCCCATTTGGTGCGACCGAACACCCATTCCTCGTCGCTGAGCTGGAGCAGCAAGGCCGCCTCAAAGGGCAGGCCCGCCCCATCCGCTATCCCGCGCACCTCGTCCAGAAGCGCCGGACAAAAGGCCGAGATCGCGCCCGAGAATTGCTGATACGCCCAAAAGGCATCCAGATAGTCTTTCGCGGGGACGCCATAGACGCGTGCGATCGCATCATGCTGCGCCGCGCTCAGCCCGCGAATTGCCGCGCGCAATTCCTCGCCATGGATTCGCCCCCGGTTCCGGGGAGAACCCGTCAGCTTGATGACCCGCAGATCGTTCGCGCGCATCGTCAGGGTCAGCCTTCTTTCAGGAAAAAGACTTTCCTGATCAGCTGGTCCTCAACCTCGTAAATCGCCACGGCGCGCATATCGGGCTTGCCCGCGCGATGGGTCACAAACTCCGCATCGATGACCTTGTTCTGGATGACGATGCGATTGATGAGCTCAGCATGGATTCCGGGCGCCCGCGCAAAAATACCTTCATACATTTCGCGCAAACGGCTCTTGCCCTCGCACAACAGCTCGTCGGGGAAATTATAGATGCGAATGTCGTCGGCATAGGGTGCGACGAACGCATCCACATCATGATCATTGTAAGCGTCCAATTGCCGGTCGACCGGCGCTTCGATGGTTTCGCCCATGGAGTTTCTGCCTTTTGAAAAATCGGTTCGCCTTCGGGTTCGCGAAGGACGAACGGCCTAACTGAGGATGGCGTGGATGATCGGCGCCAGCAGAAGCGGGACATACATCCCGACGATCTGGGTCAGGATCGCCATCATCAGCGCGACGGTGACGAACCCCCGGTCATAAGCGGCCGCGAGGATCGGATTGGTCACTGTGCCGCCCAGATTGGCGTAAAGACCGGTGATGACCAAAACCATCGGCGCCCGCAAATAGCGGCCGATGAGCAGCATCGTGATCAGGCTGATCAGCAGCAACACCGGGCTGTAGATCAGGAAAATGCGATACTGCCACACATGCTCGATCGAGGCGCCTGCCCCCAATACCGCCATCATCAGGTAGAGGCTGATCTTTGCGATCTGGGTCGTGCCATGTTCGTTGAACTGGCTGATCATCGGCGAGAAGGACATGATCAATCCGGTCGTGACAACAAGGACGAGCGTCAGAATCGGCGCCACCATCGCGGACGAACCGAAATTCGCCGACAGCGTGTCGCCCAAATATCGGCAGGCCAGCGTCACCGCGAGGCCGAGGAAGGCGACCATCGCGAGCCCGCCGCTGCTGATGGGTTGGGGCTTGTGGCTGGCGACGCTGGAAAGCTCCTCGACCAGATCCAGCGTTCCCTCGCGGGCGCGGAGCCAGCCGTCGAACTTGGCCTTATGTCCGGCAAAATAGATAAGCAGCGCCAGGAAACTATAGCCAATGATCGAATCCACCGCGATCAGCGCGCCCAATATGCCCGGCGACGCATTCAATGCTTCGGCCATTGCGACAAGATTCTGCGATCCGCCGATCGCGCCGGCATAGGAGGCGATGATCGCCGACCATGCCTCGGTTCCGATCTGGCCGGCGAAGAGGAAGGTCGCGGCGACAAAGCCGAAGGTGACGCTGAACATTCCGGCAAGGACCATGATCGTCACCAACCGACCCAGCTTGAAGACCGCCCGGACATTCACCGAGATCATGAACAGGAATATCGCGAACGGCATCAGATATTTCTTCGTCCACGCATAGGCCTCGCTATTGTGCGGCAGGACCCCAAGGTTTCCGAAAATCATGCATGTGATGAAGATCAACAGGATGGGCGGAGCATATTCAAAGACGCGTCCCGCGAGCTTCTGCTCTTCCAGCCAAAGGAGGATCCCCACGACACCCAACAGGAGCGTGAATGTCGCCATGACCGACATGGTTACAGCGCCTTTTTGGAAATATTCGACAGGCCGTTCACGAACTCATGCAGCTTTTCTTTCACCGCCGGATTCTGGCTGGCGATGATGCTGTGAAAACACTCGTTCTGGATCGCCTTTTCCAGGCGATCGCGATAGGTGCTGACGATCGATTCCTTATAATCGCCCAGTGATGCCGGCGAATATGTCGCCAGCCGCTTCGCCAGTTGCAGCGCTTCTTCCTGCAAATCCTCGTCGGCGACGACCCGCAGCGCGAGGCCGTTTTCACGCATGAAATCGGCGCTATACCGCTCGCCGCTGAAAAACATTTCCATGGCCAGCAGATGGCCGGCGCGATGCGGGAGCAGGAATGACAGGCCCCCGCTGGCAAAAATCCCGTAGTTGGTTTCGGGCAGATAGGCTTTGGCGCTCGCCCCCCAGACCGGAAAATCGCAATTCAGCGCCCACGACACCGCGCCACCGACCACCCAGCCCTGAAAGGCGCCCACGATGGGCTTGCGGTTAAACATCAGGTTGCGCGAAACATCCTGCAGCGAGTCCATGAAAGCGCGGAGTTGGGTCACGTCGGGCATCTCGTCGGTGGCGTCGATCAGGTCGTCGCCG
Source organism: Sphingopyxis sp. GW821-FHT12C06 (assembly GCF_058807415.1). Classification (NCBI taxonomy): domain Bacteria; kingdom Pseudomonadati; phylum Pseudomonadota; class Alphaproteobacteria; order Sphingomonadales; family Sphingopyxidaceae; genus Sphingopyxis; species Sphingopyxis sp. GW821-FHT12C06. Next base: position 140,941 of record NZ_JBXAQR010000008.1, read on the forward strand.
ACCGAGAAATTATCCCCATTGGCGTTCAACAGGATCACCCGGCAGTTGTCGTCCTCATTGGCCCGGCGCAGAACGGACACCAGATCGTCCAGCATCGAATGATTAAACGCATTTTTCTTGAGATGCCGGTTCAATGTGACGGTGCAGACGCCGCTATCAACGTGCCACTTAATTGGATTTGTCATTATCGATACTCTCGTTGAATTGGCTTGATTGTCAGGATTCGCTCCACTGACCCGCCACCCTGTCGTAACTTTTCGCCTGCCTGCCATCGGCATGCAGCTCGTTCTTTTTGACCCGCTCCGATGGCGTCATCGGCAGGGCCTCCCGGAACTCCCAATGTCTCGGGATTTTGAACCGGGCCAATCTGTCGCTGGAGAAGGTGATGAGATCGGCGACTTTCGACGGCAGATCGCTGTTCGGCTCGCGCAGCACGATATAGGCTTTCACCTCTTCCTCGCGCAGCGCGTCCGGCACGGGCACACAGGCCGCGATCACGACATCGGGGTGCATTTGCAGCACCGCTTCGACTTCGGCGGCCGAGATATTCTCGCCGCCGCGGCGGATCATGTCCTTCTGTCGCGAGCTGAAGAAAAAGCGACCGCTTGCGTCCCGGCGAACAAGGTCGCCGGTGTGATACCAGCCGTCCCGGATCGCCTCCGCAGTCGCCGCCTCATTCCGGTAATAACCCAGCATGATGCCGGGGCCCTTCAGGATCAATTGCCCCACCTCATCGACACCGACATCCGCACCATCCTCGTCAATGACGCGCGCGGTGCGATATTGGCTCACTTCGCCGAGGCAGCCGGTGCCGACAAGGCTGGCATGATCTTCCAGCGCCCAATCGCTAATGTCCGCGCCGGTTTCGGTCGTGCCATAGGCCTCGACCCAAGGAACACCGTATCGCGCCTCCAGTTCGGCATGCCGGTCGGCCGGAATGCCCGAACAAACGACCCGTCTCACCCGATGCGCCTTCTCTTCCTTCGACACCGGCATTTTCAACAGCAGCGTCGGCATCGCGCCGAGGCAGTAAAAGAAGCTGACATCATGCTCGGCGATTTTCCCCCAGAATTGGGAGGGGCGGAACCGTTCCAGCACGACCAGTTTCGCACCGCTGCACAGCGTGACAACCAGGTTCCAGTGCGGATCGATGTAGGAAAAGGGCTGCGCGGTCAGGACGACGTCGTCGCCGCCAAGTTCCGGCTTCATCGACGCAACGATCACGCCGGCGATCTGCATCCAGTAACGGTTCGTGAGCAGGCACCCCTTGGGCAGGCCGGTGGTGCCTGACGTATATTGGATATTCGTCACGGTATCGGCATCGATGTCAGGCTCCGGCGGAGCGCCGTGAGCAATCAGGATCGTTTCGAAAAAGGGATCATCCCTGCCACCCGAACTCAAAAACAGGGCGCTCTTCAGATCAGCCGACGTTTGCCGGATATCCTCGACAAGATCGACCTTCTCACGCGTCGTAACGATCAAGCTCGCCCCCGAATGCGAGAGCAGGTGCCGTGCATCCTCGGTCCGATAAGCCGGGTTAAGGGGAACGGTGATCGCGCCCATCCTAGCGAGCGCTAACCAAAACAACGGATAAGCACTGACATTCGGCAACATCAACGCAACCCTGTCGCCCGCCGCAATGCCGAACTCCCCGGCAAGGAAGCGCATGATCCGGCCGGTCTGGCTTTCCAGTTCGGCGAAGGTAAATTCATCGCCCGAGGCATCGAAGACCAGCGCCGTTCGATCCGGCCACTGCTCCGCTGCGCGCAGAAGCATGCCCCTTATCGTATCTATTGCGGCTTTCGAATTCTGAGACATTGCCCGCGTATCGCCCCCAAAACCACCCGCGCCCCAATGGGCTTGCAGGCCTCACATTTCTGGTAAAACCATAGAAACATGCGAATTATTTCGCTAATGAATGATCATTAATACAAACACTTTCCGATGTAAAGTCGAAATGCCGGATGCGATGGCGAGCGCCCCTGAAATACGACACCGAGCGCAGAAATGCCGCATGTGCGGCTTTCAAAACCCACCACCTTCGGTACAAATCTGCAAACAACGGCCCGCGACGTCGATCGACAAAGCCGCACTGCGCCACCCTTACTCTGCGGCCACGTAACCGACGATGGCTTCACCTCCTCCAAGAACCGCTTGAACAGCGCACCGTTCGACGATACATCATGAATGAACATTCATTCAATAGTATGGAGCAGCGAAATGCGAGCATATATTTCCGCCGATATCGAAGGGGTGGCGGGCATCACCAACTCCCCCCAGCTCACGCCCGCGGGCTGGGAGTTTCAATCCGCACGCAAATGGATGACGGGGGAAGTCGTCGCCGCCGCCGAGGCTCTGCATGAAGCCGGGGTCGAGGAAGTCGTCGTCGCCGACGGCCACGGGACCGGCCAGAATATCCTGATCGACGAAGTGCCCGACTATATGCGCACCGTCCGATCCTGGCCCCGCCCGCTGCTGCAAATGCAGGGGGTTGAAGATGGTCCGTATGAGGTGGTCGTGTTTATCGGACATCACACGAGCAGTCTTTCGCCGGCGGGACTCTTGTCCCATACCTATCATGGCGGCTGCTATCGCGACATCCGGATTAACGGCGAAAGCAATTCCGAAACCGGATTCAACGCGATGCTCGCCGCGCATTTCGGGATCAAGACGATCTTCTCGTCAGGCGACGAAAGCTACATCGATCACGTCAAAGAACTCAATGCCGACATCGAGACGGTCGTCACGAAGAAAACCTATGGTCTCGCCGCGATCAACACGCTGAAGCCCGCCGTCGCGCGAAAATTGATCAAGGAAGGCGTCGCACGCGCCTTCGCGCGCCGCGATGCGATTTCGCTCATGTCGCTGCCGTCAGAATATCGGGTGGAGCTCGAATTCAAGAACCGCATTCAGGCCGACATGTGGAACTATCTGCCCTGGGTCGAAAGCACGGGTCCGGCGTCAATCGGAGCAACGCTTCGCAACATGGAAGAGGTGATGAAGTTCATCTCCTTTGGCATGTTCTATCAGCCGAAGGATCGCCCCCAGCTCGCCTAAGCAGAAACGCCGCTCAGCCTTGTCGGCTGAGCGGCGAAACTACCCGGACCGGCGATCGAAAGGCCAGGGAGCGCCGTTCACCAGTTCAGGATGACCTTGCCTGCCTGCCCCGAACGCATCACGTCGAAGCCCTGCTGGAAATCAGCGGCATCCAGCCGATGGGTGATCAATGGCGCCAGATCGAGGCCGCCCCGGATCAGCCCGAACATCTTCTGCCATGTGCCGAACATCTCGCGCCCATAGACGCCACGGATGGTCAGCGCCTTCAGGATGATGTCGGACCAGCTGACGTCCATCGTGCCGCCGGGAATTCCCAGCATCGCAAGCCCGCCGCCCATCCGCAGCGCGTCCACCGCCTGGCGGATCGCGGGCTGTGCGCCCGACATTTCGAGTGCCACGGCAAAGCCGTCCTCGACGCCTTCGGCCGCCATCACGTCGCGCAGATCTTCCTGCTGCGTATTCACCGATCGCACATCGGCGAGCCGCGCCGCGAGATCGAGCCGATAGGGGTTGATATCGGTGATGACGACCGAGCGCGCGCCCGCGCGCCGCGCGACCGCAGCCGCCATGATGCCGATCGGCCCGGCGCCGGTGACCAGCACATTCTCCCCCATCAGGTCGAACTGCTGCGCGGTGTGCACGGCATTTCCAAAAGGGTCGAGCAGCGCGCCGACATCGTCCGATACATCGTCGGGGAGCGGCACGACGTTGAAGGCCGGGATGCACAGATATTCGGCAAAGGCGCCCTGGCGGTTGACCCCGACACCGATGGTACCGGGATCGAGGTGAAAGCGGCCCGCTCGTGCGGCGTTGCTGTCGAAATCGATGATATGCCCCTCCCCCGACACACGCTGGCCGATATGCAGCGCACGGGAAACGCCTTCGCCGATCTCTACGATCTCGCCCGAAAATTCATGGCCCACGATCATCGGCACGGGGATGGTCTTCGCCGCCCACTCATCCCAATTATAGATGTGGAGGTCGGTCCCGCAGATGGCGGTGCGCCGGACGCGGATCAACACCTCACCAGCGCCCGGCGTCGGAACCGGAGCCTGCGTCTCCCATATGCCTTCGCGGGGCTCGAGTTTGGCGAGCCCCCGCATTGTCGTCGCGTGGCACGGGACTCCGGTCAGCGGGGCGGTTGCAAGGGCGTTCATGCGACAATCTCCAGCTTGCGGCCGACCGAAACGAAGATATCGGCGGCATGCTCGACCTGATCGGATGTCAGCGCGGCCGACATCTGGGTGCGGATGCGCGCCTTGCCGAGCGGCACGACGGGATAGGAGAAGCCGGCGACGAGCACGCCCGCCTCGATCAGTTCGGCCGCCGCGCGTTGCGCCTTCGCCGCGTCGTGGAGCATCACGGGAATGATCGGGTGTTCGCCCGGCAGCAAATCGAAGCCGGCATCGGTAAGGCGCGCGCGGAACAGCGTCGCGTTGGAGGCGAGCCGCCCCCGCAACGCATCACCCTCATCCGAATTCGCGATCTCGATCGCGGCGAGGCTCGCGCCACAGATAGCGGGCGGCAGTGCGTTGGAGAAGAGATAAGGCCGCGCCCGCTGGCGCAGCAGATCGATGACCGACCGGCGCCCCGCGACGAAGCCGCCCATCGCGCCGCCCAGCGCCTTGCCAAAGGTGCCGGTCAAGATATCGACCTTGTCCGCGACACCGCGATAGGCGCCCGAACCCCGTCCGCGCTCACCGAGGATGCCCGTCGCATGACAATCATCGACCAGCAGAAGCGCACCGAAGCGCTCGGCCAGCTCTGCGAGCGCGTCGAGCGACGCGATCGCGCCGTCCATCGAAAAGACGCCGTCGGTCGCGATCAGGATCGTGCGCGCGCCATCTGCCCGGGCAGTAGCCAGTACGCGCTCGAGGCCGACGATGTCGGAGGTGGCATAGCGATAGCGCCTGGCCTTCGTCAGCCGTATCCCGTCGATGATCGAGGCATGGTTGAGCGTATCCGATATGATCGCATCCTCCGCGCCCAGCAGCGGTTCGAACACGCCGCCATTGGCGTCGAAGGCCGCGGCGAACAGGATTGCATCCTCATAGCCAAGATAGGCGGCGATCGCGGATTCGAGCTGTTTGTGGATCGACTGCGTGCCGCAGATGAAGCGCACCGAGGCCAGACCCGCGCCCCATTCGCGCGTCGCCGCGATCGACGCCTCGACGACGCGCGGATCGGCAGCGAGCCCCAGATAATTGTTCGCGCACAGGTTGAACATCGACGGCGCCCCACCCTCGATACGCACGACGGCTCCCTGAGGCGTCGTCAGCACCCGTTCGGGCTTCATCAACCCGCCTTCGCGGATTGCGGAAAGTTCCGCTTCGATACGGTCGTAAAAATCACTTGCCACCACGGCCTCCCCATTTCGGAAGCCGCGCATATACAGGATAGTGGACCAAAAGTCCACTATAATGGAAATTATTTAACTCGCGACGACAAGCAACGCCCGCGCGCGGCGCTTTCCGCGGTTGGTTATGGTGTGCGGCACGTCGGCAAGATAACGCGCCGTCGCACCCTGCGGGATCGAGACCTTCTGTGTGCCGGCCTCCACCTCCAGCGCACCTTCCAGCACGGTCAGATGCTCGCGCGTCCCCTTCGCATGCGGCTGCGATATCAGGCTGCCGCCGGGCTCGAAGCGCAGGTCATACCATTCCAGCGTCTCGGCATGGTTGGCGGGGCTGAGGATCCGGAGCGTACACAAACCATCATCGGTACGAATCTCGGGCGTGAACGCTTCGCTCGCGACCTCGATCTGGTCCCGCGCTTCGCGCGCGGTCACACCGATCAGTTCCGCGACATCGACCTTGAGCGCCGTCGCCAGCGACCAGACCGTCGCGAGCGTCGGGTTTGCCTGCCCCCGCTCGATCTGCGACAACATCGACCGCGACACGCCCGACATGCGCGCAAGATCATCAAGCGTCAGCGACTGGCGCTTGCGAAACGCTTGAATGAAGGGCCCGATCTGGGGCGATCCATCAGAGCTCATCGGCGATGTCCCGGCTGGTGACGGGGTGCAGCATCATCATTTGCATGCCCCGCCGCTAGCGCATTTTACGCCGCATGTCGCCCGTCCACGTCGAACGTCAGACTTCCAGAGCCTCGCCCACCATCACCGTCACGATCCCCGCCGCAAAATTGGCGAGATCGGCGCCAGTCGCGGCATTTTCCGGACTCTTCATCGCCGCCTTAAAGCTGTCGGCGTCGGCGAAGCACATTTCGACGAGCAGAAAATTGCCTTCCTCGCCCATGAGCGTGCGGTTGATCCGGGTCAGGTCGGTACGGATGAGCCCGGGGACTTTTTCCACCAGCGGCAAATGGACGTTCCGATAATACGCCATGAAGGCCGCCTCGTCCTCCGGCGCCGTATAAAGTATAATCAGCTTCTTCATGGGATTGCCCCCTCCTTCGGGCGATTGTCCACGACGCGGACGGCTTTTCCCGCTGAGCGCGGGATGACCCCGGCCGCGACGATTTCGGTACGCGCGCTAACGCCCGTCACATCCTTGATCAGACGGCCGAGTAGTTCGCCTTGCGCCGCAACATCGACGCCGTTGCGCGCCTCGACCCGGACCAGAATCTCGTCCATGCGACCGGGGCGCGACAGTTCGATCTGGAAATGCGGGGCGAGCCCGGAGCATTTCAGCACCTGCTCCTCAATCTGAGTCGGGAAAATATTGACCCCGCGGATGATCAACATGTCGTCCGAACGGCCGGCAATCTTCGCCATACGGCGCATCGGCCCCATATCGCCGGGCAGCAGGCGGGTGAGATCGCGGGTGCGATAACGGATGATCGGCAGCGCCTGTTTGGTCAGCGAGGTGAAAACCAGTTCGCCCTCTTCTCCGTCGGGAAGCGCTTCACCTGTATCGGGGTCGATCACCTCGGGATAGAAATGATCCTCCCATATCGTCGGGCCCGATGCCGCCCCGACGAATTCCTGCGCGACGCCCGGCCCCATGACTTCGGACAGGCCATAAATGTCGCTCGCCTCGATGCCGAAAGCATTCTCAATCTCCGTGCGCATCGCCTCGGTCCACGGCTCGGCGCCGAAAATGCCGTAGCGCAGCGACGTGGCACGAGGGTCGAGGCCCTGTCGGCGAAACTCGTCGAGGATCGCGAGCATATAGCTGGGCGTCACCATGATGACATCGGGTTTGAAGTCGCGGATCAGCTGCACTTGTCTTTCGGTCTGTCCGCCCGACATGGGGATAACCGTGCAGCCCAGCGCCTCGGCGCCATAATGTGCGCCCAGCCCGCCAGTGAACAGGCCATAGCCATAGGCGATATGCACCTTCATTCCCGGCCGGCCACCGGCGGCGTGGATCGACCGCGCCATCAACGCGCTCCACATCCGGATGTCCACCGCCGTATAGCCAACGACAGTCGGCTGGCCCGTGGTACCCGACGACGCATGAATGCGCGCAATCTGATCTTGCGGAACCGCAAACATGCCGAAGGGATAATTTGCGCGCAGATCGGCCTTGGTCGTGAAGGGCAAGCGTCGGATGTCGTCCAGCGAAACAATATCACCCGGCCATACGCCCGCATTGTCGAAGGCCGCGCGATAATGCGGCGAATGGGCGTAGCAGTGAACGACCGCTTCCTTGAGCCGTTCCAGCTGCAACGCCCTGAGCGCATCAAGATCGGCTGGCCCATAATCGACGCCCGTCATCGCCTTCCCCTCCCGTTCTCAGGCCTGCTCGGCACGCCGGTATCAGACGGCGTTCATCGTGAGCAGGTCGTAGGTCGCGACCAGATCATCATCCTGATTGGTGATCGCGACGCCCCAGCGCACCTCGCCCATCTCGGGCGAGCGCCGCGTCTTCGTCTTGACGGTCAGCGCGACCTTGATTGCCTCACCCGGCCTGACCGGCTTCACGAAGCGGAGCCCCTCGAGCCCGTAATTGGCGAGTACCGGCCCCTCTTCCGGCGCTACGAACAGGCCAGCAGCAAAGGACAGCAACAGATATCCATGCGCGACACGCCCGCCGAAGACGGGACTGCGCGCCGCCGCTTCCTCGTCCATATGGGCATAGAAAGTGTCGCCGGTGAAATGGGCGAACGTCTCGATATCCTCCAGCGTGACGGTCCGCGCAACAGTGTGCAGCGTGTAACCGGTGCGCAGCGCATCGAAACGCAGGCGGAAGGGGTGAATCTCTCCTGTCGGCTGCGGCGCGCCCGGCAAATGGCTGCCGATCACCGCCGCCAGCATGCGCGGAGAGCCCTGCAACGCGGTGCGCTGCATATAATGTTTGACTCCGCGCAGCCCGCCCATTTCCTCGCCGCCGCCAGCACGACCAGGGCCGCCGTGGATCAGCATCGGTAGCGGCGAGCCATGGCCGGTCGATTCGCGCGCGCTGTCACGATCGACGAAGAGGATGCGCCCATGGAACGCCCCCGCGCCGGTGACCAGTTCGCGCGCGACCGCAGTGTCATATGTGAAGCAGGACAGGACGAGAGCGCCCTTGCCGCGATTGGCGAGCGCGACGGCTTCGGCAAGATCGCGATAGGGCATCAGCGTCGCGACGGGGCCAAAGGCTTCCACGTCATGTGCCGCGCTGGCCCATGCGTCGTCGGCGCGGAAAAGCATCGGCGCGACGAAGGCGCCCACACTGTCGGCGCTATCGAGCACGCCGAACACGAGCCGCGACGTAGCACCAAGCTGCCGCGCCTTCGCAAGCACATCGGCGCGCTGGCCCATGCTGGCGAGCGCGCCCATCGTCACACCCTCAACCGCCGGATCACCGACGACGACCTTGGCGAGTGCAGCGACAAGCGCCGCCTCCGCCGCGTCGAGATGCGCGGCAGGCACGATCGCGCGACGGATCGCGGTGCATTTCTGCCCCGCCTTGATCGTCATTTCCTTGACCACCTCGGCCACGAACAGGTCAAATTCAGGCGTACCCGGCGCGGCGTCGGGACCGAGGATCGAAGCATTGAGGCTATCGCGCTCGGCAACAAAGCGTACGCCTTCGCGGGCGAAAACCGGGTGCCCCTGGATCCGTGCAGACGTCTCGGCCGAACCGGTGAAGGAGACGAGGTCCTGCCCCCCAAGATGGTCGATGAGATCGCTGACCGACCCGACGACAAGTTGCACCGCGCCCGCGGGAAGCACGCCCGCCTCGATCAGGATGCGAAACGCGGCCTCGGCGACCTGCGCCGTGGCCGTCGCCGGCTTGACGATTGCCGGGACGCCCGCGAGCAGCGCGGGACCAAGCTTTTCTAGCATGCCCCAGACCGGGAAGTTGAACGCGTTGATATGCACCGCCGCGCCCTGCAACGACGTGTAAACATGCTGACCGGCGAAAGTGCCACGCTTGCCGATCGGTTCGAAATCGCCGTCGGTCAGGATCACATCGTCGGGCAATTCCTTGCGCCCGCGCGAGGCGAGCGCGAGCAGCGTCGCTGCCCCGCCCTCGATATCGATCCAGCCATCCTGTCGTGTCGCGCCGGTTTCGGCCGACAGCGCGTACAGCTCTTCCTTGCGTTCGATGATCGCGGCGCCGAGCGCCTTCAGCATCGTGGCGCGGCGCTGGAAACTCATCGCGCGCAGCGCCGGACCGCCAACGCCGCGTGCATGGCCCAGCATCGCCGCAAAATCGAGACCATCGCTGCCGCTTTGCGCGACCGTTTCACCGGTCAACGCTGATCGGATATCGACCAGCTCACCCTGCGTCGCGCGCCAGCTGTCCGCTGCATAACTGCTCAATATTCGTGTCATCTGTCGTTCCTTCAGTGGTCAGCGGCCGGTGAAGACCGGCGGACGTTTCGCCATGAAGGCAGCGACGCCTTCGTGATAATCTGCGCTGGCGCCGAGCTCGCGCATGGCATCGCGTTCGAGATCGAGCTCGTCGGCAAGGCTGCGCAATGCGCTTTGGCGGATCAGCCGCTTGGTTTCGGCGAGGCCGCGTGTCGGCCCGGCAGCAAAGCGCGCCGCGATCGCGGTGGCTTCGGCCATCAACGCGTCATCGTCGACCACCTTCCAGATCAGCCCCCAACGTTCGGCCTGTTCGGCGGAAAGCGGCTCGCCGGTGAGCGCGAGACCGAGCGAGCGCGCCTGTCCGATCAATCGCGGCAACACCCAGGTACCCCCTGAATCGGGGATGAGGCCGATGTGGGCAAAAGACTGAATGAAGCGCGCCGACCGCGCTGCGATCACCATGTCGCACGCGAGGGCGATATTGGCCCCCGCCCCCGCCGCGACACCATTGACCGCGCAGACGACCGGCTTCGGCATATCCGCGAGGCGGCGAATCAGCGGGGCATAATAAAGCTCGACCGAAGCCCCCAGATCAACCCCCTCGCCCCCCGGCGCCACGGCGCGATCCGACAGATCCTGTCCAGCGCAGAAACCGCGCCCCGCGCCGGTGAGCAAAAGGGCGCGGATGGCCGGGTCGGCCTCGACCCGCGACAGCGCGTCGGCCAACTCCTCATGCATCGCTGCGGTGAAGGCATTGAGCCGGTCGGGGCGCGACAAGGTGATTTGCGCGAAGCCGTCAGCGCAAACGAATCCGATCGAGTCATAATCCATCCAGATATCCTCCTTATTAATAGAATGACCGGTCAGATAATATTTTGCAACGCCTATTGAACATGACTATAATTTATTGACCGATCGGACGGCTAATGATAACCCGCCGATCGAGGAGCCGGACCATGTACACAACCGAACTACAGAAAAGCGCGACGCCGGACCTCGTCACCGGCGAGCCTCAGGAGTTGGTCGATGCCTTTGAGGCGCGGGTCGCAGCCGACGCCTTCATCGAGCCCAAAGACTGGATGCCCAAAGCCTATCGCCGCACGCTGATCCGCCAGATATCGCAACATGCGCACAGCGAGGTTGTCGGCATGTTGCCCGAGGGGAACTGGATCACCCGCGCGCCGTCGCTGCGTCGCAAGGTCGTGCTGCTCGCAAAGGTGCAGGACGAAGGCGGTCATGGCCTTTACCTCTATTGCGCGGCCGAAACCCTGGGCGCCAGCCGCGGCGAGATGATCGACGCGCTCCATTCGGGCCGCGCCAAATACAGCACCATCTTCAACTATCCGACGCTGACCTGGGCTGACATCGGCGCGCTCGGCTGGCTGGTCGATGGCGCCGCGATCATGAACCAGGTGCCGCTCCAGCGCACCAGCTATGGCCCCTATGCCCGTGCGATGGTGCGCGTCTGCAAGGAAGAAAGTTTTCACCAGCGCCAAGGCTATGAGATTATGATGACGCTGGCGCAGGGCACTGCGGACCAGCGCGCGATGGCGCAGGATGCGCTCGACCGCTGGTGGTGGCCCGCACTGATGATGTTCGGCCCGCCCGACGCGGATTCACCCAACAGTGAGCAGTCGATGCGCTGGCGGATCAAGCGCGACAGCAACGACACGCTGCGCCAAAAATTCGTCGATGTCACCGTACCGCAGGCCGACTTTCTGGACCTGAAGATTCCCGATCCCGCGCTCGCGTGGAACGAAGCGCGCGGCCAACATGATTTCGGCGCCGTCGACTGGGAGGAATTTTACGCGGTCGTCCGCGGCGAAGGCCCTGTCGCCAAGGAACGCATGGAGGCGCGCCGCCGCGCGTGGGACGACAATGCCTGGGTCCGCGATGCCGCAGACGCCCATGAGGCACGCCGCGCGGCGCAAAAGGCAGCCTGACCATGACCGCACATAATTGGCCGCTCTGGGAAATTTTCATCCGCGCGCGCGGCGGGCTGTCGCACCGCCATGTTGGCAGCGTCCAGGCGCCCGACGCCGCGATGGCGCTGCGCCATGCGCGCGACACCTATACGCGGCGGATGGAGGGGGTGAGCATCTGGGCCGCGCGTTCGGCCGACATCGCGGCGAGTGATCCAGGAGAGGAAGCGGCACTGTTCGCACCCGCGGAATCCAAAATCTATCGCCACCCGACCTTCTACGACATTCCAGAAACGGTGAAGAATATCTGATGCCTGCGCTCGAAAATCCGCGCTTCGAATATCTGCTGCGCCTTGGCGATGATGCGCTCATTCTGGGCCAGCGCCTGTCCGAATGGTGCGGCCACGCGCCGACGCTGGAGGTCGACCTCAGCCTCGCCAATATCGCACTCGATCTGATCGGGCAGGCCACCCTGTTCCTCGATCTTGCCGGGGGCGCCGACGCGCTGAGCCGCGACGCCGACCAGCTGGCCTTCCACCGCGACGCCCTCGCCTATCGAAACTGCCTGATGGTCGAGCAACCGAACGGCGATTTCGCGCGCACGATCGCGCGCCAATTCCTCTATTCCAATCATCACGAGCGGTTGCTCGACAGGCTGCAGCAATCCGTAGACGGCCGCATCGCCGAGATTGCGGCCAAGGCGGTCAAGGAAGTGCGCTATCATTTCGAACTCGCGAGCGAGTGGGTCGTCCGGCTGGGCGACGGCACCGAAGAAAGCCGCGCGCGGATGATCGACGGGCTCGACTGGCACTGGCGCTTCGTCGATGAACTGTTCCAGACCGACGATCTCGAAACCACCCTCGTCGAACGGGGCATCGCCGCCGATCGCACCGCGCTTCGTCCCGCCTTCGACGCGCGACTGAAAGCAGTGCTCGACGAAGCAGGCCTCCCGCTTCCGTCGCTGCCGCGCCCGGTCACTGGCGGGCGCGGCGGGCATCACAGCGAGCATCTGGGACACTTGCTCGCTGTGATGCAGCACCTGCCGCTTCGCTACCCCGATGCGCGTTGGTGACGATGACCGTCGACGTTAATCGCGTCCGCGCGGTGCTGGAAGGCGTACCCGATCCCGAGATTCCGGTCCTGTCGATCGTCGACCTCGGCATTGTGTGCGACATCGGGCCGGAAGGGGTAACGATCACCCCCACCTATTCGGGCTGCCCCGCGACGCTGGCGATCGAGCAGGCGGTTCGTGCCGCGCTCGACGGCGCCGGTTATGCCACGCTGGCGGTGCGCACGTCGCTTTCCCCGCCTTGGTCCACCGACTGGATCTCACCCGAAGGCCGCAACAAGCTGCGCGCCTATGGCATTGCCCCGCCACAGCAGGATGCCGCCGCCGCATGCCCCCGCTGCAAATCCATCGACACCGAAGAGGTGAGCCGTTTCGGATCGACGCCGTGCAAGGCGCAGTGGCAATGCCGCGCCTGCCTGGAACCCTTCGACCGTTTCAAGTGCCATTGATATGACCGACACATTTCATTCGCTGATGATCGACAGGGTGCATCGTGAAACCGATGATGCCGTGTCGCTGCGCTTCTTGGTACCGGCAGAACTGGAAACCGCCTTCCGCTTTCGCGCAGGCCAGCATGTCACGTTTCGCGCGGTCGTCGATGGCGAGGAGTTGCGGCGCAACTATTCACTTTGCGTCAGTCCGCACGACGGCGAATTGCGCGTTGCGGTCAAACGGATCGCCGGCGGACGTTTTTCGACCTGGGCCAATAAAACGCTGACGGCGGGGCAATTAATCGACGTACTGCCACCGCACGGCAGCTTCACCTGGCCATTCGAGACGAGTCGACGCCGCTCCTATCTGGGAATCGCCGGCGGGTCGGGCATCACGCCGGTCCTCGCGCTCATCAAGACCGCGCTGATCGAGGAGGCGGGCAGCCACTTCACGCTTCTCTATGGCAACCGGCTGAGCACGGGGATCATATTTCTCGAGGAACTGGCCGCGCTCAAGAACCGCTATATGGACCGGCTCGCAGTGCATCATTTCCTGCAGGATGAGGACGATGCCGAGGCACCGCTGTTCAACGGCCAGCTCGATCAGGCGAAACTGACCGAATTGTTCAGCGGACTGGTCGACCCCGGCCGGATCGACGCCGCCTTCATCTGCGGCCCGGCTCCCATGATGGATGCCGCCGAAGCCGCGCTGCGCGAAGCCGGCGTGGCGGCGGAGGCGATCATGCTCGAGCGCTTCACCGCCGGTCGCCCCACCGGCGCCAAGGCAGCAAAGATCGAGCGCGAACGCGAAGCCGCGTCGGGCCGGCGGCTGGTCATCGCGATGGACGGCCGCACCCGCCGCCTCGCTTTCGACAGCCGGCACGGCAGTATCCTCGACAATGCCCGCGCTGCTGGCCTTGCGCCCCCCTATGCCTGCAAGGCGGGCGTCTGCGCAACCTGCCGGGCGCGGTTGGTCAAGGGAGAGGTCAGCATGGCCGCCAATTACGGCCTGTCCGCCGAGGAAATCGGTAATGGCTATATATTGACTTGCCAGGCCGTTCCGCTGACGGAGGAGGTTGTCCTCGACTACGACGCATAAGGGAAAAATATTGGCTCGACCGCAAGCCCCGGACTATGCCGACCGCCGTCGGGCGATGCTCGATAGCGCCGCCGCGCTCTATGCCCGCCACGGTTATCTGGGGGCATCCATTTCCGACCTCGCGGCCGCCAGCGGTGTATCCAAGTCGCTGCTTTATCATTATTTCGGGTCGAAAGAGGATATCCTCTTCGAAATCATGATCGACCATGTCGAGGCGCTGCAACAGATGGCCAATGAGATGCTGGCCGCCCCGTCCGACAATCCGGCCGGCCGGCTGGCGCAACTGACGCGCGGCTTTCTGCGCGCCTATGTCGGCGCATCTGACCGGCACAAGGTGCTGGTCAATGACCTGGACTATCTTCCAGCCGACCGCCGCCGTCAGGTCGTGCGCGTCGAACGCGAACTGATGGACATCGTCGGCGAGGTGCTGGCGGCCATCGGTCCGCATTATGGCGAAACCCGCGCCGAGCGCCGCGCATCGACGATGCTCTATTTCGGCATGATCAACTGGACCCACACCTGGTATGACGTCGAGGGCCCGCTGTCGGTGGATGCGCTGGCGGACCGGGCCATCGCGATCTTCCTGGGCCAGCACGCCCCCGCCAATCAGGGCCACGCGCCAACCTGACAAACCCTTGCATTTTCTCGCCCGCGCCACGCGAGCATGAAGCCCTTTTGCCGGCTTTGTGCGCTCGGCTGAGAAGACTTTCGGCAAAGGACGACCGCGCCATAAGGCGCGAGGATAAGCGCGCGACTTAAGCCTGCCACATATGCGCTTGGCGCGGCTGCGACCCTTTAAATCAAGCCGTCGCCATCGATCGCGTCCGACAAATCCACCGTCCTCAAGGGCTGGCGCAATGTTGCGCCCCATTCAGCCCACAATATCGCGATCAACGCAGCCACTATTACTGTTTTAACAGCCGCTATGTGGCGGATTTAGTAGGCCCAGATCCCGATCACAGACAAATCGCAAGCGGAAATATGGTCATCGCCCATTTTATCACTTTGCGTTTCAAAAATCGCTCGTTATGAATGAATGTTCATGAATCAAGGGGTTGGCGATGAAGACGGTCGTTGGGGCGCGTGGCTCGTTTTTGGCTTTTCTGCTGTGCATGCTCTTTTCCGTGGGATGGGCATCGCCAGCGCTCGCGGCGCCCCCTGTCGTCACCAATGTTACAGCCAATAATGGCCCCATCGCCGGCGGCGGAACGGTAACCCTCACCGGCACCGGTTTCACCGATGCGACCGAGGTATCCTTCGGCAGCGCAACCGCGGGCTTTATCGTAGTCGACGATACCAATATCGTCGTCTTCAGCTTGCCGGCGCACAGCGCAGGTGTCGTCAATGTCATCGTCACGACCCCAGAAGGGGCCAGCGCCGCCACTGCGGCCAATCAATTCACCTATATCGGCCCGATCGTCCCACCCTCCATCACCAGCGTCAGCCCTAACGGCGGCCCTATGGGGGGAGGCACAGCAGTTATCCTAACCGGTACCGATTTTACTGACGCCACCACTGTCTTCTTTGGCGCAACCATCGCCAGCTTTGTCTTGAACAGCGACACCCAGATCACAGCCACCAGCCCGGGGGGAGCGGCCGGCGCGGTCAATGTGACGGTCCAAAACGCAGGCGGGACCAGCGCGACCTCCGCCAGCACGCAATTCACCTATGCTCCGCCGCCGACCGTTACGAATGTGACCGCCAATCGCGGCAGCACGCTGGGCGGCGGAACACTGACCTTGACCGGCACCAATTTCACCGGCGTGACCAATGTGTCTTTTGGCGGTGCATCCGCGAGCTTTCTGTTCGTCAGCGCGACCAATATCGCCGTGACATCGTTGCCCGCGCACAGCGCCGGTGTTGTCAATGTGATCGTAACGACCGCCCTCGGCGGCCCCAGCGCCGCTGCAACGGCCAATCAGTTCACCTATATTGCCCCGCCAACGGTCGATGCCGTCAGCCCCGGTAGCGGGAGTCCAGCGGGCGGAACCACGGTCGTTATGACGGGCACCAATTTCACGAACGCCACCAGTGTCCGCTTTGGTGCAGCCACGTCCTCCTTCGTGGTGAACAACGCGACCCAGATCACCGCGACCAGTCCGGCTGGCAGCGTTGGCGCTGTTAACATCACGGTCCGAACCGTGGGCGGAACCAGCGCCACCGGCGTCGCCAATCAATTTACCTATGTCGCACCGCCAACCGTCACCGATGTGACGGCCAATCGCGGCAGCACGCTGGGCGGCGGAACCGTGACCCTGACCGGCACCAATTTCACAGGCGCGATCGATGTTTCCTTTGGCGGCGCATCCGCGAGCTTTGTCGTTGTCGACGATACCAATCTCGTCGTGACATCTTTGCCGACGCACAGCGCGGGCGTCGTCAATGTCATCGTCACGACCCCCGGGGGCGCCAGCGCCGCCGCAGCCGCCAATCAATTCACCTATATTGCGCCGCCGATGGTCGATGCCGTCAGCCCCAATAGCGGGAGCATAGCGGGCGGGGCCACGGTCATTCTGACGGGCAATAATTTCACGGACGCCACCGATGTCCGCTTTGGCGCGGCAGCGGCCTCCTTCGTCGTGAACGGCGCGACCCAGATCACCGCGACCAGCCCGGCGGGCAGTGTTGGCATCGTTAACATTACGGTCCGAACCGTGGGCGGAACCAGCGCCACCGACGGCGCCAATCAATTCACCTATGCTGCGGCGCCCACCGCCGCGGCGCGAAGCGTGACTACCGCCTATCAGACGGCCGCGCCGATTGACCTGTCCGCGTCGATCACAGGCGTCAGCAACAGCGTTACGGTCGCCTCGTCCCCGACACATGGCACGACCGACGTATCGGGCAATGTCGTGACCTATACGCCCGCGACGGGCTATGCCGGACCGGACAGCTTCACTTATACCGCCACCGGTCCGGGTGGAGCCTCCGCACCGGCCGCCGTCACAATCACCGTCAACGCGCCGACGATCCTATTGCCGCCGGTGAACCTGCCCGCAGCGATGATGGACGCCCCCTATAGCCAGACATTGTCCGCTTCGGGCGGCGCGGCGCCCTATGGTTTCGCGGTCACCGCCGGCGCCCTGCCCACAGGGCTCGCCCTGTCTCCGGCTGGCGTGATCGAGGGAACGCCCACCGTCCATGGCAGCTTCCACTTCGCTGCGACCGTCACCGACAGCTCGAGCGGCACCGGCCCCTTTGAGGCCACACAAAGCTACACGCTGACGGTTTCGCCACCGCTGGCGCCCGGCGCCAACGCGATCAGTGCAAATGTCGGCTATGGCTCATCAGCCAATGCGATCGCGCTCGACCTGTCCGGCGGCACCGCGACAAGTGTCGCAGTGGTCACCCAGCCCGCCCACGGCACCGCCACCGCATCGGGACTGACGATCAGCTATACCCCGACCCCGGGTTATGCCGGACCGGACAGCTTCACCTACAACGCGAGCAACGATGGCGGAGCCTCAGCGCCCGCGACGGTGACGATCACCGTGGCCAGCCCCGTCCTTGCGATCACCCCCGCAAGCCTCGTCGCAGGTCAACAGGATGCCGCCTATTCGGCGACGCTCGTCGCTTCGGGCGGCACCGCACCCTATGGCTTCGCGGTCACCGCCGGCACCCTTCCTTCCGGGCTCACGCTGGCAACCAACGGCACGCTTTCCGGTACCCCGACCGTGAACGGCAGCTTCGCCTTCACCGCCACTGTTACCGACGCTTCGACCGGAACCGGACCGTTTAGCGCCGCAATCGCCTATACGCTTCAGATCACGGCCCCCGCCGCGCCGGTGGCACGCGATGCACCGGGAACCTCGGTACCCGGAACAACCATCTCGGGCACCTCCTCGGTCGGCATCAACCTCGCGGCGCTGGTCGACGGCAATTATACCGACATCCGCATCGATACGCAGCCGACGCACGGCACGGTCACGATCGCCAGCAACTTCATCGCCACCTATCGCCCCGCCGCGGGCTATCAGGGAGCGGACGCCTTCACCTTCGTTGCCGTGGGCCCTGGCGGCACATCGTCCCCCGCCCGCGTGGCAATCACCGTCGTCGGCGCTGTCCCTGTCGCACCCAGCCTGAGTGCAACGTTGCTCAACGGGCGCGAACTGACGCTGGATATTACCTCCGGCGCGGCAGAAGGACCGTTTACTGGCGCCGCGATCGTCTCGATCACACCGGTCGACGCGCTGACCGCCGAACTGGTCGCAGGCGGAACCCCCGACAATCGCAGCTATGGCCTCAAGCTTCGCGCGATCGGCCGGTTCAGCGGATCTGCGATGGTTCATTATACGCTGAGCAATATCTTCGGCACTTCGCAGCCCGCAACGGTAACAGTGATGGTCAAGGCACGCCCCGATCCCTCGGCCGATCCGGTAGTGCGCGGGCTGAGCGCGGCACAAGCCGATGCCACGCGCCGCTTTGCGAGCACCCAGCTCGACAATTTTGCGCGTCGCAACGAGCAGCTTCACGGCGGCGGCGCGGGAAGTCGCGGCAAGCAGGTCGGCATCCGGGTGTCGGGCGGCGACGCGGCGATGTACGCCACCAATGGCAGCGTGGATGAAGGCGGCCCCGGCGGCCGTAACGATCCTGGCAGGACGGTCGATATGCGGGCGCTGCGCGGGGTGCAGACCACCGATGCGTCGCCGGGCGCCTCCCCTGTGCTCGCGCAATTGGCGACGGCCGGGGACGATGCCCCCGGCGGCGAGCGCGTTCGCGGCTCGGTCGAAATGTGGACGGGCGGTGCGCTTCAAATCGGGACGCGCGACGCGACCACGCGGCGCTCCAAGCTGCGCGTATCGAGCTCGGGACTGAGCGCCGGGCTCGACCTCAAGGTCAGCAACGCTCTGACGCTGGGCATCGGCGGCGGCTATGGCTTTGACCGGACCAAGGTTGGCGAAAACAACGAAGGTCGGCTCGACGCCGAAAATTGGGTCGGCGCTGTCTATGGCAGCCTCGCACCCACCGACGGGATGTTCGTCGATGGCGTGTTCGGGATCGGCGGGCTGGATTTCGACACCCGCCGCATCGCCCCCGAGGGCGCCACCGCGCTGGGACGCCGCAACGGATCGATGCTCTTCGGCTCGCTTGCCACGGGCTTTGACAAGAGCAGCGATCGCGGGCGCCTGTCGCTCTATGCCCGGGGCGAATATATGTCGGCCAAACTCAAAGCCTATGGCGAGACTGGGGCCGGCATCTTCAACCTGGCCTTTGCCGAGCGGAAGCCCGAATCCTTTGCGACCATATTGGGTACGAGGGGTGTGATCGTGGTTCCGTCCAGCATCGGACTGTTCACGCCGCGCGGCCGGATCGAGTGGCGACACGAGCTCAACCGCAGCGGCGCACAGGCGCTCGACTATGCCGACATCACCGGCGTCGACGGGCTCGGATATGGCTATCTGATCCGCGACGACAACTGGCTGCGCAACGAATATCAGATCGAAATCGGTACCGGACTGGAAATCGACGGCGGCTGGGCCTTCGGTGTCGACGTCGGCGGTCGCTTCGGCGCCGGTTCGGTTCTGGGCACCGCCAAGGTCAGCGCATCGACGAAATTCTGATCGCAGACATATCGTCCCGCTCAAGGCGCCCCCTGGATCCGTCGTTGATCAGGGGGCGTCACCCTTTTGTCGGTGCGGGCCGGTGTGATTGATTGGCGCGCCAACGAATGCCCGCTACAGGCGAGCGATGCTTCGCCTGACCGAACTCACGCTGCCGCTGCACCATGCGCCGGAGGATCTGCCCGCCGCGATCTGCAAGCGGCTGCGCATTTCCCCGCGCGAACTGGTGCGCCATGTCGTCGCGCGCCGCGCGCACGATGCGCGCGACAAGACCAACATCAAGCTGATCTATTCGATCGACGTCAATGTGAAGGACGAGGGCGCAGTGCTCGCGCGCTTTCGCAAGGACCGCAACGTCCAGCAGACCCCGAACACTTCCTATAAATTCATCACGCAGGCGCCGAAGGGGATCAAACGGCCGGTCGTCGTCGGAGCGGGGCCGTGCGGGCTGTTCGTCGGGCTGATCCTCGCGCAGATGGGTTTCCGCCCGATCATCCTCGACCGCGGCAAGGTCGTCCGCGAGCGCACCAAGGACACATGGGATTTGTGGCGCCGCGGCGTGCTCCACCCCGAATCGAACGTCCAGTTCGGCGAGGGCGGCGCGGGAACTTTCTCGGACGGCAAGCTCTACAGCCGGATCAAGGACCCGCGGCACCTCGACCGCAAGGTGCTCACCGAGTTCGTCAAGGCGGGCGCGCCGCCCGAAATCCTGACCGAAGCGCATCCGCATATCGGTACCTTCCGGCTGGTGACGATGGTCGAAAGCCTGCGCGAGACGATCGAGGGGCTGGGCGGCGAATATCGCTGGCAGCACAAGGTCGACGGGCTCGATATCGAAACCGACGGCGCGGGCGAGCGCCGCGTCCAGGGGCTGCACCTGAGCAATGGTGAATATCTGGAGGCCGACCGCGTCATCCTCGCGGTCGGGCACAGCGCGCGCGACACTTTCGCGATGCTGCATGCGGCGGGGGTCCATGTCGAAGCAAAGCCCTTCTCGATCGGTGTGCGGATCGAGCATCCGCAGTCGTGGATCGACACCTCGCGCTTCGGCGCCGACGCAGGCAATCCCATATTGGGCGCCGCCGAATATCATATCTCGCACCACTGCAAGAACGGCCGCACGGTCTATAGTTTCTGCATGTGCCCGGGCGGCACCGTGGTCGCCGCGACCTCCGAAGAGGGCCGCGTCGCCACCAACGGCATGAGCCAATATTCGCGCAACGAGCGCAACGCCAATTCGGGCTTCGTCGTCGCGATCGATCCGGCGCGCGATTACCCCGGCGATCCGCTCGCCGGCCTCGAGTTCCAGCGGCATTGGGAATCGCTGGCCTATGTCGCGGGCGGCTCAAATTATCGCGCGCCCGCCCAGCGCGTCGGCGATTTTCTCGCCGGCCGGCCGTCGACCTCGCTGGGCAGCGTCGTCCCATCCTATCGCCCCGGCGTGACTCCGACCGACCTCGCGTCATGCCTGCCCGATTTCGCAGTCGAGGCGATGCGCGAGGCGATCCCGGTCTTCGGGCGCCAAATCAAGGGCTATGACCATCCCGACGTGGTAATGACCGGGGTCGAGACGCGCACGTCATCGCCCGTGCGCTTTACGCGCGGCGACGATTTGCAGAGTCTGAACACCCGCGGGCTTTTCCCGGCCGGCGAAGGCGCGGGCTATGCCGGGGGTATATTGTCGGCGGCGGTCGACGGCATCAAGGTCGCCGAGGCGGTTGCGCAAAGTCTGAAGCCATGACGCTGATCCTGTTCAACAAGCCCTATGACGTGCTCTGCCAGTTCACCGATCGCGGCACCGCTGGATCGACGCGGCGGACCTTGTCCGATTTTATCGACGTGCCCGGCGTCTATCCGGCGGGACGGCTCGACCTCGACAGCGAGGGGCTGATGCTGCTGACCGACGATGGCCGGCTGCAGGCACGGATCTCCGACCCCAAATATAAAATGCCCAAAACCTATCTCGCGCAGGTCGAGGGCGAAGCCAGCGAGGCCGCATTGGCGATGCTGCGCAAGGGCGTCCAATTGAAGGACGGACCGACGCGCCCCGCAGAGGCCGAGATGATCGCCGACCCGCAGCTATGGCCGCGCGACCCGCCGATCCGCGTCCGCAAGAGCGTACCCGATTGCTGGATCAGGCTGACGATCACCGAAGGCCGCAACCGTCAGGTGCGCCGCATGACCGCCGCCGTCGGCCTTCCGACATTGCGACTGATCCGCTGGAGTATCGGTCGCTGGACGCTCGACGGCGTGCCACCCGGACAATGGATGCCCGGCTCGGCGTGAACCGCGCCTCTTTCACTCAGCCAAGGCGACGCCCTCGACAGTGACCCGGTGCATATGACGGCGGTGTCCGTGATAGTCGTTGATCGCATAATGCCAGGTCGAACGATTGTCCCACATCGCGAGTGACGCATCATTCCACTGGAACCTGTAGTGATATTGCGGCTGCAGAATATGGGCGTAGAGTTCAGCCAGCAAGTCAGCGCCCTCTTTTTCCGAGAGACCAACGATCTCCAGCGTGAAGGCGGGGTTGACATACAGGCCTTTGCGACCGGTTTCGGGATGCGCGAGGACGATCGGATGAATCGCTTCCTGCACCGCGCCCTCGCCATTGCCGAAACGCGACCCGACCTCGGCAGCATAGGGTGAACTGGTCCCGAAAACATGCGCATTGCCGTGGCGTGCGCGCAGACCGGCAAGTCGCCGCTTCATCGCGTCGGGCAATCCGTCATAGGCGGCCTGCATCCCGGCGAACATCGTGTCGCCTCCGGTCGGCGGAGTTTCCAGAGCATAGAGGATCGATCCCATCGCGGGCACCTGATCATAGCTGTGGTCGGTGTGCCAGCCGCCGCCGATATTCGCGGTCTGATCGGCTTCCTTCAACACTTGCGCGATTTGCGGATAGCCAGCAACCGGCGCGAAGAAACGATTGATATTGATCGGTCCCCAGCGGCCGGCGAAGGCGATATGATCTTCCGGCGTCAACGACTGGTCGCGAAAAAACAGCGCGCCATGATCGAAAAAGGCACGCCGGAGCGTCTGAAATTCCGCATCGCCCATGGTCTTGACGTCGACATCATCGACCAATGCGCCGACGACGTCGTTTGCCGGTGTAATTTTCATGTCCACTCCCTCTCACTCTTGTCGTCGGTGATGACACGCCCCGGGCATTCGGTCTCAGCCCGCCGCTATCGCCGGATAGTCGATGTAGCCGCGAGCCTCCCCGGTGTAGATATGATCGCGGTCGACCCGCGCGAGTTCGGCGCCGCTGCGGATGCGCTCGACCAGATCGGGGTTGCTGATGAAATAGCGACCGAAGGACACCGCCTGTGCCTGCCCACTGCGTAGCAATTCGGCGGCTGTGGCGGGTTTCAGGCCGTTGTTGGCAATCAGATTGCCCGACCAATTCTCGCACACCCAGCCGATCGTGTCGGCAACGTCGACCAGATGGACATAGGCGAGCCCCAGCTCGTCGGCTGCGCGGAGCAGCGAGATGAAAGTCGCCTGCGGATCTTCGTCGGCCATGTCGTTATACGGGTTATGGGGTGAGATGCGAAAGCCGACGCGGTCGGCGCCGATGGCATCGGCCATCGCGGCAAGGATTTCGATCGCGAAGCGGATGCGGTTGTCGGCCGATCCGCCGTAGATGTCGCCCCGTTGGTTGCTGTTCGGGTTGAGGAACTGGTTTGGCAGATAGCCGCTCGCGCAATGGAGTTCGACGCCGTCCAGACCCGCCGCGCGGGCGTTACGGGCGGCGGCGGCATATTCCTCTACCACCTGCCGCACTTCGTCGGTGGTCAGCGCATGAGGCATTTCGGTCGCGACGGGGACGCCGTCGGGGCCCGGAACCGGATCGGCGCAGGCAATAGCGGAGGGCGCAATCGTGCGGCTGTCGTCCTGTTTGTTCGCGCCCACGCAGACACGGCCGCAGTGCATCAGCTGCATGACGATCCGGCCGCCCTCAGCATGGACCGCATCGGCGACGCGACGCCAGCCCGCGACCTGATCGGCCGACCAGATGCCGGGGGTGCGCCAATAGCCCTTGCCATCGGCGCTCGGCTGAACGCCCTCGGTGATGATCAGCCCCGCCGAGGCGCGCTGGCGATAATATTCGACCATCAGATCGCCCGGCACATCGCCCGCCCCCGCACGGTCACGGGTCATCGGCGCCATGACGATCGCGTTGGGCAAGGCAAGCGCGCCCAAGGTTCGCGGTTCAAAAAGCGGCTCGATCATGCGACAATCCATCTTTTCAGCTATATGTTTTCGATGAATGCGTTATACATTGGACAAAATATTACGCAAATGGAGAGTGAATTGCCCATGACCTATGATTTTTCCGGAAAAGTCGCGCTGATCACCGGCGCCAGCGGCGGCATCGGGCGCGCCACCGCCCTCGCCTTTGCGCACTCGGGCGCGTCGGTCGTGGTCAGCGACGTCAATGTCGCGGGCGGCGAGGAAACGGTCGGGTTGATCGAGACGGCGGGCGGCAAGGCGATCTTCCAGGCCTGTGACGTCGCCGACGCCGACGCGGTCAAAGCGCTCGTCAAGCGCGCGGTCGACACTTACGGCCGGCTCGATTTCGGCCACAACAACGCCGGCGTCACCCATATGACCGTCGACGAGTGGGACGAGGCAGTGTGGAACCGCTCGGTGTCGATCAACCTCGACGGCGTGATGCACTGCATGCGCGAAGAGGCGGCGGCGATGCTGGCGAATGGCGGCGGTGCGATGGTCAACACCGCGTCGATCAACGGCTTTACCGGCAACGCCGTTCAGCCGGGCTATGTCGCGACCAAGCATGGCGTGATCGGGCTGACGCGGCACGGTGCGCTGAAATGGGCGCGCAGCAATATTCGCGTCAACGCAGTGTGCCCAGGGGTGATCGAAACCCCGATGACCGACAGCGTCGCCAGCAACCCCGAGATGCGCAAGGTCATGGAAGCGATGACCCCAATGGGCCGCATGGGCCAGCCCGAGGAAGTAGCCAACGCAGTGCTGTGGCTGTGCAGCGATCAGGCGAGCTTTGTCACCGGCCATCCGCTCGTCATCGACGGCGGCGCGACAGTGAGCTGATTGGGGGGCTATACCAATCGGAGCCCCAAGTCCGTTCGTGGCGAGCGGCTTTTGTGTGATGCGCAGTCCTACCCGCGCAGCGCGGTCTTCAGTATCTTTCCCGAAGCATTGGTCGGCAGTTCGTCGAGCAGGACCACGCTGCGCGGGACCTTGTAATTGGCCATGTTTGCGCGCGCCCAGCCGAGGATTTCGGCTTCTGTCGTAACATGCTGCGGACGCAGCACGACAAACGCCCGCCCGACCTCACCCATCCGCTCGTCGGGCACCCCGATCACCGCAACCCTGGCGATATCGGGATGGTCGGCCATCAACTTCTCAACCTCGGCCGGATAGCAGTTGAAGCCGCCCGAGATATACATGTCCTTCTTGCGGTCGGTGATCTGGACATAGCCCGCGACGTCCATCGTCCCGATATCGCCGGTATGCAGCCAGCCGTCGGCGTCGATCGCCTCCGCCGTCGCGGCGGGATCATCGAGATAGCCGAGCATCACGGCATAGCCGCGAACGCAAATCTCGCCGGTCTCGCCGCGCGCGACCTCTTGCCCCCGCTCGTCGGCGACGATCACCTCGACCCCCGGGATCGCCTTGCCGCAGCTGCGCGCAACCAGTTCGGGCGGATCGCCCGCCTGACAGGCAGTGATCGTCGTGCATTCGGTCATGCCATAGGCGGTGAGGACGCGGTCGAAGCCGAGTTCGTCCTTCATCCGCCGGATCAGCGACGGCGGCACCGTCGCCGCGCCCGTCATCGCGCTTTTGAGCGACGAACTATCGAATTTCCGGCCTTCAAGTTCGGCGAGCAGCGACTGATAGATGGTCGGCGCGCCGGGGATGAAGGCGATGCGGTCGCGCTCGATATGCTCGATCGCCTTGGCGACATCGAACACCGCCATCGGCACGATCATCGCCCCCGCGAGCAACGCCGCAACCCACCCCGCCTTATAACCAAAGCTGTGAAAGAAGGGATTGATGATCAGATAGGGATCGCCGGGTTCGAGCCCGACGAGCTCGATCCAACCCGCGAACATCGGAATGATCCGCCCGTGCGTTGTCACGACCCCCTTGGGCTGGCCCGTCGTGCCGCTGGTGAACATGATGTCGCTGACCGTAGCGGGCGACAGCGTAGCAAGCGCTGCGTCGATCCGCGGGTCATCGGCGCGGCCGGTCGCGACAAAGGCGTCCCACTCTCGGTCGAAACAGATGGTCTCGGCCAAATCGGGGAGATCGACATGCGCAAGCATCGCGGGATAGTCGGTGCCCAGAAAATCGCCGACGGTGAACAGCAGGCGGCTGTGCGTCCGGCGCAAGATATCCGACGCCTCGGCCGCTTTCAGCCGCGTGTTGAGCGGGACGATTGCGGCGCCGGTCGCCTGAACCGCGATCGCGGCGACGATCCACTCGCGTCCGTTCGGCGCCCAGATCGCGATACGATCGCCGGGGCCGATGCCGCGCGTCAAAAGTGCCGAGGCCGCAATGCGAACCTCCTGCCACAGCCGGGCGTAGCTCCAGCGTTCGCCGCGATCCAGTATCGCCGGGGCATCGCCGAAATGCGCGGCACCCCATTGCGCGAGGTGGGGGATGGTCGGCGGCAAGGCGGACATGTCAGGCGGGCTTGATATTTTCGGGACCAAAGAAGGCCCGCATCTCCACGACCTTCCCGTCATCCTCGAAGCGGAAAATATCGATCACCTCGATGCGCGTCGCCTGCCCCTCGATGTCGAGCGTAACGACGAAGGGAAAAGCGGCATAATCGCCCGCGCAGCGGATCGGACCTTCGAGCACCAATTGCGCGCCCATTGCAATGCCGACCGCCATGAAATCGCGGATCGCGGGCTTGCCCACCAGCGGCGACGATCCGACCGGATCCTCGGCCGTTGCATGTTCGGCGAACACCCCGACGACGCCGTCGAGGTCGCCGCGACCATAAGAGGAAATATAGGTTTCGACGGCCTTGATCTTGTCGGCGGCGGTGACGGACATATTAGCTCTCCGGAAAATAACGGCTGATCGTGTCGACGACACAGGCGGGTTTGTCCTGCCCCTCGATCTCGATGGTGACGCGGACGACCGACTGGACCGCACCCTTGACCTCCTCGACCGTGACGATCTCCCCCACGCCGCGGATGCGCCCGCCGACCGGGACCGGCGCCAGAAAGCGCAGCCGGTCGGCGCCGACATTAACCGCATGGGCAAAGCCGCGAACTTCGACAAGGTCGGGCAGGAAGAAATTGACGAGGCTCATAGTCAGATAGCCGTGCGCGATCGTGCCGCCGAACGGCCCCGCCTTGGCGCGCTCGATATCGACATGGATCCATTGGTGATCGCCGGTCACCCTGGCAAAGCCGTCGACGCGCTCCTGATCGATTGTCAGCCAGTCGGTCGGGCCGAGCGCGGTTCCCTCCTGACCGATCAGATCGCGCGGGCTGTCATAGATTTTGGTCATGCGCGCTGGCTCGACACCGACAGGACTTCGCCGGTCATGTACGACGCGAGATCGCTGGCGAGGAACAGCATGACATTAGCGACCTCCCACACCTCGGCGGGGCGCCCGAAGGCTTCGCGCGCCGCGAGTTCGTCGAGCAGTTCGTCGGTCGTCACCTTGGCCAGAAAGGCGTGCATCGCGATGCTGGGGGCGACGGCGTTGATCCGCACGCCGAATTCGGCGGCCTCGACCGCCGAACAGCGGGTGAAGGCCATCACGCCGGCTTTCGCGGTGGCATAATGCGCCTGCCCCTTTTGCGCGCGCCAGCCGAGCACCGAGGCGTTGTTGACGATCGCGCCCGCCTTGCGTTCCTGCATATGCGGCAGGAAGGCGCGGGTCATGCGGAACACGCTGTTCAGCGTGACGTCGAGGACGCGGTGCCATTGGTCATCGCTCATATCGACGACGCTCACCTCGCCGCCGAGGCCGGCATTGTTGATCAGCACATCGACATGGCCAAGCGTCGCAATCGCCGTATCGCGCAGCGCGTCGACCTGGGCTTGGTCGGTGACGTCGCAGATGCACGTCGCGGGGCGGTGCCCGGTTTCGGCGGCGATCCGGTCGGCGGCCTCGCCGAGGCGGCGTTCGTGAAAGTCGCTGATCAGGACCTGCGCGCCCTCTTCGGCGGCGCGCTTGGCGACCGAAAAGCCGATGCCGGTTCCCGCCGCGGCGGTGACGACGACGGTCTTCCCCTTCACCAGATCGCGCGGGGTCGGATATTGCGGAAGCAGGCTCATGCTACACCTCGGGGTTCGCGCGGCATGCCGAGCGCGCGCTCGGCAATCATGTTGCGCTGGATCTGGTTGGTGCCGCCGTAAATCGTGTCGGCGCGCGAATAGAGGAACAGGTTGGGCAGCGTGTCCCAGATATAGTCGGGACCGTCGCCAATCTCGCCCGCCTGCCCGAGCACGTCCATCGCCAGTTCGCCGAGCGAGCGGCGCCAGCTCGCCCACTGAATCTTATAGGTCAGCGCCGCGCCGTCGACCTTGCTATGATCGCTGTTCGACAGCATCCGAAGTGCGCCATAGCGCATGAGGTGCAGGCCGATTTCGGCCTTGGCGATCCGCTGGCGGATCAACGGATCATTGGCGCTGCCATTCGCCTTGGCGGCGGCGATGATGTCGTCGAGTTCGTTGCGGAAACCCATTTGCTGGCCGAGCGTCGACACGCCGCGTTCGAAGGCGAGCAGCCCCATCGCGATCTTCCACCCCTCGCCGGGCGCGCCGATCAGGCTGTCGGCGGGGCAGCGCGCATCGGTGAAGAAGGTCTCGTTGAATTCGGCGTCGCCGTTGATCTGCTGGATCGGGCGGATTTCGATCCCCGGCTGGTCGATCTCCATCATCAGGAAGGTCAGGCCCTTGGGGCCCTGCGATCCCTCTTCGCTGCGCGCGATGACAAAAATCCAGTCGGAGATATGCGCGAGGCTGGTCCAGACTTTCTGGCCATTGACGACCCATTCGTCGCCCTCCAGCCGCGCCTTGGTGCGGACGCTGGCGAGGTCGGACCCGGCATTGGGTTCGGAAAAGCCTTGACAAAAGATCGTCTTGCCCGCCGCAATATCGGGCAGGAAGCGCGCCTTCTGCTCCTCGGTCCCAAAGGTCAGGATCGTCGGCCCGGCAAGTTCGATGCCGATATGATTGACGCGGCCCGGCACCCCGGCGCGGGCATATTCCTCGGCAAAGATCACCTGCTGCGCCAGCGTCGCGCCGCGTCCGCCCCATTTTTCGGGCCAGCCGATGCACGACCATTTGTGGGCTGCGAGTTGCTGTTCCCACTCCTTGCGCCGTTCGGCCAGGGCGGTCAGCGTCGTGATGCCCCTGATGTCGCGAAATTCGCCCGCCATCTGGCCGTTCAGCCATTCGGCGCATTCGGTGCGGAAATCTTCCTCCGCTTTGGAAAAGCCGAGTTTCATGCTGCTTCTCCCAGGATCATCGTCGCGACCTGTTCGCGGTGCCAGCTGCCGTTTTGCAGCAGGGTCTGGATCGAGCGAGCGCGTTTAAAGAAGAGGTGCGCGTCATGTTCCCAGGTGAAACCGATGCCGCCGTGAAGCTGGATCATATCGCCCGCGCATTTCGCATAAGTGTCGGCGGCAAAGCTCTTCGCGGCGTGGAGCGCGAGCGCGCGGTCATCGCTTTGCTCATCGACGGTGCAGGCGGCCCAATAGACCGCCGAGCGCGCCTGTTCGATCTCGATCATCATGTCGGCGAGGCGGTGCTTATACGCCTGAAAACTGCCGATCGCGCGGCCGAACTGGACGCGTTCCTTGGCATAGGCGACGGTGCGGTCGAGGCACGCCTGCGCGCCGCCCAGTGCTTCGGCGGCGAGGCAGATCAAGCCGCTCGCCTGCGCCGCCTGAATGGCTGCGCTCGCATCGGGCAGCGGCGTTCCGGTCGCGCGGTCGAGTGTGATCGTGGCCAAGGGCCGCGTCTGGTCCATCGTCAGATGCGCTTCGACCGTGCCGCCCTTGGCTCCGGTTTCGATGATCCACGCGCAGCCCGGAGCCGTCACCAGCAACAGGCCGGCAATATTGCCGTGGGCGACGAAATCGCAGCGCCCCGACAGCATGTCGCCATCGGCGTTCAGATTGGCGCAATCCGCAGCAACTGCGATCAATTCACCACTCGCAATGCGGGGCAGCCATTCGCTTTTCTGCGCATCGCTGCCGCCCGCTGCGATCGCGCTGCCAACCATCGCCTGCCCCAGCAACGGGATCGCCGACACTTGCGCGCCCGCAGCCTCTGCCACCGTCGCAAATTCGACCATGCCGAGCGCCGCGCCGCCAAACTCCTCGGGCAGCGACAGCCCGCCGAACCCCAGTTCCTGACAATAAGCCTGCCACAGGTCGCGATCGACGCCGTCAGCGGCCATCGCCCTGCGCGTGCGGTCGCTCGTCGCATTTTCGGCGAAGAACTGCCGCGCAGTGTCGGCGATCATCGCCTGTTCGTCGGTCAGCGCGAAATCCATTATGCGGTTCCCCACACCTTGCGCGGCGCGGTGCGCGCGGCGATCAGTCCGTCGACCGCAGCGCCGACGTCGGACGGCTGCCATGTCGCGCCCGCATCGACCTGCGGCCCTTCGCGCCAGCCATCCTCGAGCATGATCTTGCCGCCTTCGAGTTCGAAGACGCAGCCGGTGACATGCGCGCTTTCGGCGCTGCCCAGCCACACCACGGTCGGCGCGATATTGGCGGGGTCCATGACGTCGAAGGCATCGCCCTCAGTCGCCATTTTGTCGGCGAACGCCTGTTCGGTCATCCGCGTGCGCGCCGAGGGCGCCAGCGCATTGGCGGTGATGCCATAGCGGCCAAGCTCGGCCGCCTGAACCAGCGTCAGCGACGCAATGCCGCCCTTCGCTGTCGAATAAGCCGCCTGCGCGATCGAACCCTGCAAGCCAGCGCCCGACGTCGTGTTGATGATACGTGCATCGACCGCATGGCCCTGTTTCTGCTGCCCGCGCCAATAGTCAACCGCGTGGCGCGCGATGCAGAAATGGCCGCGCAGATGGACGTGCATCGTCGCATCCCATTCGTCGAGCGTCGCCGACACGAACATCCGGTCGCGGACGATCCCGGCGTTGTTCACCACGACATGCAGGTCACCAAACGCCGCAATCGCGGCATCGACGATGCGCTTGGCGGCGTCCCAGTCGGTGACATCTTCATAATTGGCGATCGCCCGACCGACGCCACCCGCGTTGATTTCGGCGACCACGGCATCGGCCGCCGACGTGTCGCGTCCCTCACCCGCAAGCGATGTTCCGATATCGTTGACCACGACATTGGCGCCCTCGGCCGCGAAGCCCAGCGCATAAGCTCTGCCCAGCCCGCGCGCCGCGCCGGTGATGATGACGGTCCGTCCTTCGCAAAGTGTCATTACAGCCTCTCGATTATCGTAACATTGGCCTGACCGCCGCCTTCGCACATGGTCTGGAGACCATAGCGACCGCCCGTGCGTTCCAGCGCATTCAGCATCGTCGTCATCAACCGCGCGCCGGTCGCACCAAGCGGGTGGCCGAGCGCAATCGCGCCGCCGTGGACATTGACCTTTTCATGCGGGATGCCGAGTTCCTTCATCCACGCCATTGGCACGCTGGCGAACGCTTCATTGCATTCGAACAGGTCGATGTCGGCGACGGTCATCCCGGCCTTTGCCAGCGCATATTGCGTCGCGGGGATCGGCGCGGTGAGCATCCAGACCGGATCGTCGGCGCGCACCGACAGATGGTGGATGCGCGCGCGCGGGGTCAGGTTATGATCCTTCACCGCCGCCTCGGACGCGATCAGCATCGCCGCGGCGCCGTCGCAATTCTGGCTCGAGATGCCCGCGGTGATCTTGCCGCCCTCCTGGATCAGCCGCAGTTCAGCCAATCCTTCGCGCGTCGTTCCGGGGCGGATCGTTTCGTCCTGCGCCAGCCCTTCGAGCGGGGCGATTTCATTGGCGAACCAGCCGGCATCGGTCGCGGCCTGCGCGCGCTGGTGCGAGGCGAAGGCGAATTCCTCCATCTCGGCGCGGCTGATGCCCCATTTGTCGGCGATCATTTCGGCTGAGTTGATCTGGTTGAGCAGGCCGTCGCCATAGCGCGCGATCCAGCCGGGCGAGGTGTTGAACGGATTGGTGAAGCCATAGGGTTCGCCGGCATACATCGCCGCGCTGATCGGGATCGCGTTCATCGCCTGCGATCCGCCCGCGACGACCAGATTCTGCGTTCCGCTCATCACGCCCTGCGCCGCGAAGTGCAGCGCCTGCTGCGACGATCCGCACTGGCGATCGACCGTCGTGCCGGGGACATGCTGCGGCATCCCCGCGACCAGCCAGACGGTGCGGCCGATGTCGCCCGCCTGCGGTCCGATCGTGTCGCAGCAGCCCCAGACGACATCGTCGACCGCGCCCGCGTCGATGCCGGTGCGCGCGATCAGGGCCTTGATCGGATGCGCGCCCAAGTCGGCGGGATGGACGCCCGCTAGGCTGCCCTTCTTGCGCCCGATCGGCGTGCGCACCGCGTCGATGATATAAGCTTCGGCCATCAGATTTCCTTATGCGAATGTTTGGTCGGGGCCGATCGCCAGCCCCCCGCCGATCACGGCGTCGTCGATGCGTTTGAGGTGGAAGGCGCGGCTGCCCCAGGCTCCGGCGAGCGCCCAGCTGCGCTTCATCCAGAAATGCAGGTCGACCTCATAGGTATAGCCCATCGCGCCATGGACCTGAATTGCGGTCTCGGCGGTCAGGATCGCGGCGTCAGTTGCTGCAACCTTGGCGTGGCTGATATGGACCGGGGCGCTGGACAGGCCATCGGTGAGCACCTGCGCGGCGCGCCACACCACCGGTTTGGCAAATTCAATCGCGACTGCACAATTTGCCAGTTGGTGCTTGATCGCCTGAAACGCACCGATCGGCTGCCCAAACTGGGTGCGGATTTTGGCATATTCGGTGGCTTGATGGAGCATGGCGTCGGCGAGGCCAACCAACTGCGCCGCGCTCATCAGCGCGCCGAGATCGAGCAGAAGCGGATCGGACGACGGCGCACCGACAGGCCGGGTCAGATTGCGCAGCGGGTCGATGCTGTCGAGCGCTTCGCCCTCGCCATCGCTGACCCATGGATTGATGGCATGCGCCACCGAAGGCTTCGCGGTTCCCGCGACGACCGCGGCCATTTGCGCGGTCTCGCCCTGCGCCAACAACCACGGCACCGCGACGAAGGCCGTATCGACCAGCGGCTCGGCGAGGCAAGCCCGCCCGCATTCGCGCGCGATCAAAGCCGCATCGACAAGGCCAAGACCCAACCCGCCAAATTCCTCGGGCACCAGCAGGCCGGTGAGCCCCATATCGACGAGCCCCTGCCAGATCGCGGGATCGCGATTGTCGCCCGCGTCGAGCCCGCGCAGCACGTCAGGGCCATGCGTTCCGGTCAGATAATCGCGGACGGTTTCGGCCAACGTCAGCTGGTCTTCGTTCAGCAGAAATTCCATCAGCCCGCTCCCACTCTGGGCAAATCGAGCAGCCGTTCGGCGGTGATATTGCGCTGAATCTCGTTCGATCCGGCGTAAATCGGACCCGATAGCGAGAAGATATAACCCTCCAGCCACTGGTTCATCCGGCCATCGTCGAAACGGCGCAGTTCAGCCGCCGCACCGAGCAATTGCATCGCGGTGCGGTGCATCGCGCGGTCGAGTTCGGACCAGAAAATCTTGTTCAGGCTCGCCTCCGCCCCGATCGACCCGCCCGCCATGATCTTCGCGGCGACGGCATAGGTGTTATACGCATAGGCCTGCGCCTGCATCCACGCGGTCATCACCGCCTCGCGCGCCGCGGGCGACGCTTCGGCTTCGTGCTCTCGATAGAGTTCGACCAGCCGCTTCGCGGTCGCCTGAAACCGGCCGGGCGAACGCAGCATCAGCCCGCGTTCGAAACCCGCAGTCGCCATCGCGACCTTCCAACCCTCACCCTCGCCCGCGATGCGGTTTTCGACCGGCACGCGCACTTCGTCGAAGAAGAGTTCGGCAAAGCCGGTGTCGCCGTGGAGCTGGCGGATCGGGCGGCGGGTGATGCCGGGGCTGTTCAGGTCGAACAGGATGAAGCTCAGCCCCTTGTGGCGCTTGCTGCCCTCTTCGGTGCGGAAGATGCCGAAACCCCAGTCGGCAAAGGCAGCGCGGCTCGACCATGTTTTCTGGCCGCTGATCACATAATGATCGCCGTCACGCACCGCTTTGCTGCTGATCGCCGCCATGTCCGACCCGGCGCCGGGTTCGGACCAGGCCTGCGCCCACATCGTCTCGCCCTTCGCCATCGGGGTCAGGAAGCGCGCCTTTTGTTCGGGCGTGCCAAATTCCATGATCGTCGGGCCGAGCAGGAAAATGCCATTCTGGTTGGCGCGATTGGGGCCGCCGGCGCGGAAATATTCTTCCTCGAAGATCAACCACTGGATGAGATCAAGCCCGCGCCCGCCATAGGCCTCGGGCCAGGTGACCATGCCCCAATTGCCGCTCGCAAGCGTGCGTTCCCACTCGACGTGGCTGTCGAAGCCTTCGCGGCATTCGAGCGTGACCAGCGGTTCCTTGGGCACATGCGCGTCCATCCACGCACGCACTTCGGCGCGGAAATCCTGTTGTTCGGGGGTATAGACGAGGTCCATCAGAAGCTGGCCGCCTTGCCCGTCTCGACAAAGGCATCGCGCGATTTCTGGCTGTCTTCGTGCATATACATTTCGAGCGTGAAACCCTGTTCCCAGCGGTATCCGCGGTCGACGTCGCGTTCCTCGAGCCCGTTCAGCGCTTCCTTGGCGATGACCAGCGCCTTGCGCGATTTCGACGCAATCACCGCGCAAAAGGCGCGCGCTTCGGTTTCGAGGTCGGCGCGCGGCACGACCTTCTCGATCGCGCCCAGCCGCCACGCTTCCTCGGCGGGAATCGTGCCGCCGGTGAAGAAGGCCGCGCGCACCTTGTGGAGCGGCAACATGCGTGAAAGGTGCGACGCCCCGCCCATCGCGCCGCGATCGACCTCGGGCAGCGAGAAATAGGCGTCGTCGGCGGCGATGATGCTGTCGCTGGCGCCGCAGATGCCGATGCCGCCGCCGATGACGAATTTATGCACCGCGCTGATCACCGGAACCTCGGCGTTACGGATCGCCTTGAAGGTCAGATAGTTGCCGCGATTGAGGAGGGTGATGCGTTCGGGATGCGCCTGCATCTCCTTGATATCGACCCCACCGCAAAAGCCCTTGCCCTCGGCGCGGATCAGCACGCAATGGACCTCGGGATTGCTCGCCGCCGCGGTGACGATCGCGGGGATCGCCATCCAGGTTTCGCTGTCGAAGGCGTTGACCGGCGGGACGTCGAAGACGATTTCGGCGATGCGGTCCTTGATGGTGCAATGTATCGGCATGGGTTCAGTCCAGTCCTCGCAGCGCGGCCAGACGGGCGCGCGCATCCTTTTCGATCGAAGTCAGAAGCTCGGCACAGCTCGGTAGGTCGCCGAGGCGGCCGCCGACAAGCCCGGTCGCGAGCAGGCCGTTTTCGGTGTCGCCGTCGACGACCGCTTTCTGGATCAGCATCGGCGCGGCGGCGGCCATCATCGCCTGCGGCAACGACAGATTGCCGTGGCTGGTCATACCGCGCGCGGCGCGCAGCAGTTCGCCGAAGCTGGCGCCGGTCTGGCGCTTCATCGCAAGCCCCGCCTCGATCGCGCGCTTCCACATGGCGAGCTTGCCCGACGCCTCGATGCGCTGCATCGCGGGGGTCAGGATCATCCGCTGCGGAATGCCGTCGATCTTGGTCGACACGACAATGTCGCCGGTGCCCGCGCGGACATAGGCCGATTTCGAGCGATCGGGGATCGGGCTGTCGCTGGTCATCAGGAAACGCGTTCCCATCGCGATGCCTGCCGCGCCATAGGCCAGCGCCGCCGCGAGCCCGCGCCCGTCGGCAAAGCCCCCCGCCGCGACCACCGGCACATCGACCGCGTCGAGCACCTGCGGCAGCAGCACGGTCGTCGCGACCGCGCCGGTGTGCCCGCCGCCCTCGCCGCCCTGCACGGTGATCATCTCACACCCCAGCTGGACCATCTTCTCGGCATGTTTGACCGCGCCGACGGTCGGGATGCAGAGGATGCCGGCGTCCTTGAACCGGCCGATCATCTTCACATCAGGCCCGCGCCCGAAACTGACCGCGCCCACCTGGTCGCTGTTCGCAACGATCAGATCGACGATCGCCGCGGCGCCGGGCTGAAAGCTGTGGAAATTGACGCCGAAGCGGTGCGGCGTCAGGTCGCGCAGCCGCGCGATCGCTTCGCCGAGTTCGGCGGGGGTCATCACCGCGCCCGCCAGAAAACCAAACGCCCCGGCGTTGCTCGACGCCGCGACCAGTTCGGGGGTCGCGATCCAGCCCATCGCGGTCTGGATCACCGGCAGGCGGCATCCCAATGCCCGGGTAAGCGGGCTATTCAGCACGTCGGTCACAATATCAGCCCTCGCCCGCGGCTTTCTTGTTCGCCTTGGCCATCGCAGCACCGTCGAGCCCGCCGAGTGAATTGCCGCTGACCAGATCATTCTGCGCATGGGCGAAATGATGCATGTGGAAAACCGCATCCATCGCGGTGCGCTTGCCGCGCAGATCCTCGACATGGTTGAGCGCCTGCTTGGTCAGCCAATTGCCGAGCCGCGGGCGGGTCGCGAGTTCCTGCGCCATCGCCGACACCTTGTCCTTCAGCTCGGCGCGCGGGACCATTTCATTGACCATGCCGAATTGATAGGCGCGCGCCGCAGGCATACGTTCGCCGAGCAGCAGGAACCCCTTGGCGATGCGCGGCGGCAGTTCGAAGCCGTGGGCGAAATATTCGACCCCGGGGATCCCCATGCGGTTGACCGGATCCTGGAAGAAGGCGTCGTCGCTGGCGACGATCAGGTCGCACACCCATGCCAGCATCAGCCCGCCGGCGATGCACGCGCCCTGCACCATCGCGATCGTCGGCTTGGGAATGTCGCGCCAGCGGCGGCACATCCCGAGGTAAACTTCCTGCTCGCGGGTATAGAGCAATTCGGCGCCGGGCCGGGTGGTGTGATCGCCGAACATCAGCTTGCGGTCGAAAGGCACCAGATGATCGCGCCCCGGCGTCCCGATGTCGTGCCCGGCGCTGAAATGCTTGCCGTCGCCGCCGAGCACGATGACCTTGATCGCATCATCGTCGGTCGCGCGCCGAAACGCCGCGTCGAGCGCATAGGTCATCTGGCTGTTCTGCGCGTTGTTGAACTGCGGCCGGTCCATGATAATCCACGCGACGGGGCCATCGACTTCATAGCGGACGGGGGTATTGGTTTCATACACCGGCTCTTGCGGCTGGCGCGGGACGAGATCGTCGCTCATGCGGCATTCCTTTGGGCTGGTGGATTATCCTTGATCACGCTGCTGCGGAAATTGTGCGGATCGAGCCGCGCGATGATCGCGAGCGCCTCGGCGCCCGGGGTCGGGGTTTCGACGATATCGCCCTGTTCGAGCGGGAAGCCGGTCGCCGCCTGCACGTCGTCGAAACTCACGCCGGGATGGAGCGAGATGACGCGGATCGCATTGTCCTGACCGCCAAAGTCCATCACGCACAAATTGGTAACGATGCGGCGCAGGTCGATGCCGCTGTAATTGCCGCCCGCGATGCGCTTGGCGGGGTTGTAGCCCGCGCTCGACACCATATCGACCTCGCCCGCCACGAACGTCCGCGCCGAATGAAACGGAATGAACATCGAATTCGCATGATAGATGCTGTTGCCGGGAAAGCCGCGCACGCCCAGCATCTGCGTCTTCGGCTGCTCATGCGTGCCGCCGAGCCGCGACAGGTTGGTCTGCCCGAAGCGGTCGATCTGGGTCGGAGTCACCATTGCATGGCGCCGCCCGCTCCACACCGCGCTGTCAAAGAAGCGCGAGAAGGGAAGATGCCCCGCAAATTTCGGTACATAGTCGCCGCGCGGGCCGATCGGCACCGGTTCCTCGACCAGATAGGCCTCGCCATCGGTCATCATCAGGCCGGGCGAATGGGTGAGCTTGGCGAGCCCCGCACCGAGGCGCGGAACGGGGCCGATGCCGGTCGCGATGACCTCGCGCTGGCTGCGAAAGGCTTCGGAACAGGCGAAAATGCAGAGTTCTGCCAGGGTGACTTCGGTCATCAGAATATCGGCAAGGGCAAGGCCGTCACCGCCTCCTTTCCGCCAACGGATTTCAGATAAGCGGCCTCGTCGCTGCCGACGAGACGATCGCGCACCGCGTCCCAATCGCCGGGGTCGGCGGCCAGCGCGGCGTAATTTTTGAACCAGCCCATGTCCCAGCCATAGGCGGGGGGCATCGAACTGGGGTGTGCGCCGCCCGGAAGCTCGGTCACCCCGGCGACGAAGCAGCGTTCGAAAATATTGGCCTGCGCGTCGTCGGCGAAATGATCCTCGATCCGCTCGACGAGCGTTTCGGTCGAGACGAAACAGGCGTCGGCGGCCTTGGCGAACCATTCGTCATAATAGGCATCGGGGCCGAGCAGCTGGACGTTGCCGCGCCAGTCGCTGCGGTTGACGTGGAGCAGCGCCGCGTCGAGTTTCAACGCGGGCATCGCGATCAACGTCTCGCCGTCGTCATAGGGCGACTGGACCATTTTGAGACCGCCCAGCTCGGCGAGATCGGTGCCGAGGCCGACGCGGGTCGGCAGGAAAGGCAGCCCGAAGGCCGCGGCCTTCAGCCCCCATTGGAACATCCCCTCGTCGAGTTCGAGCACCTCGATCCGCCCGGCCTCGCGCGCCTTGCGGAACCAGGGCTCGAGCGGGATCGCGTCGAGCGAGACGAAGGCGAAAACCAGCTTCTTCACCTTGCCCGCCGCGCACAGCATCCCGACGTCGGCGCCGCCATAAGCGACGATGGTGAGGTCCTTGAGGTCCGAACGGAGGATTTCGCGGACGAGCGCCATCGGCTTGCGCCGCGGACCCCATCCGCCAATGCCTATCGTCATGCCGTCGGACAGACGGCCGACGATCTCGGCGGGGGTCATGCGTTTGTCGAGCGTCATTGCGCAGCCTCTTCCATCGCTTTTTGCCAGGCCCAGACATGGCCCCATTGGCTGACGACCTGATGCGCCGTGGGCGTCCAGTTTGTGGGATCAATGATCAGCGGATCGCACCCGATCTCCAGATCGAAACCCGCCGGGGTCTGCATGTAGAAACTCGTCATCTGGTCGTTGGTATGCGTGCCCAGCGTCGCCGATTCAGGAACTTTCGCGACGCGCATCCGGTCGTAGCAGCGGCCGACATCGAGCAGATCCTGCATTTCGAGCATCAGATGGACGCAGCGCGACGGCGGCACCGGAACCTGACCGATCGCGATCGAATGATGGCGGCCATTGTCGGCATGCATGAACGCGAAACCCATCCCCGGATCGTTCGGATCGGGCGAGAAGTGGAAGCGCGGAACATCGGTGTCGTGAAAGCCGACGACGTCGGTGTAAAATGTATGCACCTCGTCGAAATTGGGCGCGGCAAACACCGCATGCCCCATCCCCATGTCGCCGGTGACGAAGCCCTTCACGCCGATCGGCGAGACGAACGCCACATCGTCGCGGCTGTCGCCGTGGAAGAATTCCAGCCCGTTGCCGGCCGGATCGCTGGTACGGAAAAAGGCCTGAACGCCGCGGATCGCAGCCTCGTCGGCCGAGCCCATTTCGACCGGACGGCCCGCCGCGGCAATTGCCGCCGCCATCGCCTGAAACGCGGCCTCGTCGGACAATTCGAACGCGGCGGCGGTCAGCTCGTCCTGCTCCCCCGCCTCGATCCGGAACCGGAACGGACGATCGTCGATCCGGTAATGCGCCGCGCCGTCGCCGGGATCGGCGGCGCGCATGACGCCGACTACCTCGGTCAAATATGTATCCCAAATATCGGCCTTTGTCGTTTTGATCACGACATAGCCGAGCGCCCTGATAGCCACCGCCTCAGCCTCCCTTTACCAGATCCAGAAAATACGGCCGTTCGCCGCCGCCATCGACATTGAGCCGCGCGCCGCTGACATATTGCGCGAGCGGCGAAACAAGATAGGCCACGGCGTCGGCAACATCGCGCCCCTCGCACATGCGGCCCAAGGGCAATGACGCCGCGACCGCGGCCTGCGCCGCCGCGTCACCATAGGTCGCCTCGGCATTTTCGGTCGTCGCGAGGCCGACGATGATCGCGTTGACGCGGATCGCGTCGCGGCCCCATTCCTGCGCCAGCGACTGGGTGAGGTTGAGCAACCCCGCCTTGGCCGCGCCATAGACGGCGGTTCCCGGCGACGGCCGGATGCCCGAGACGCTGGCGATATTGACGATCGAGCCGCCACGCCCTTGCATATACTTATGCGCGGCCTGCGCCAGCGTGAGCGGCGCGACCAGATTGAGTTTCAAGATCGCATCGACGAAGCCCGCCGACGCCGCTTCGGCGGCGCAGGGCGGCGACCCGCCGGCATTGTTGATCAAAATATCGAAGCGCCCGGCCTCGCTGGCAATCGCATCGACCAAGGCCGTCGCCTGATCGGGCTGACGCACGTCGGCGGCGCGAAAGGCAATCGCCGCGGGCAGATCGTCGGGCGCATTCCGTCCGCATACATACACGTTGCAGCCAAAGTCGGCCAAGCGCGTGGCGATGACGCGGCCAATGCCGCGGGTTCCGCCCGTCACGAGCGCCACTTTGCCGTCCAGATCCAGGGATGCTGCCGAGTTCAACTGCGTGACGCCTTTCGATTCCGATTCACGAACAACGACGCCATTAAGCCGAACGAAAAGCAGGCTTGCAAGCCAAATCGTATTTTGATCGACGTTTTGCGTATTATGAAATGTTATTTTCTACGCATTTAACGCCATATTGCGAATCCCGACCGCAATGCGGGACCCATTCCCGCGCCCGGAACCGCATCCCGACGAACCAACGCCCCGCCAAACGGCCCGCCGGCGCGACGGAAAAGCGCCAAAATTCGCAAAGATGGAAAGGGAAACGGATTTCAATTGACGGTTTGCGTATTTTGTGTGAGGTAATTTTACGAATTTGATTTACCTCTGCCTTGGCAGATTGTTGGCTGGAGACGGAAGATGGCGACATTGGCAGCATCGCAGACAAGCGAGACACCATCGGCAGAGGAATTGCTGGCGCACGCCAGGGCCATGATTCCCGCACTCAAGGCGCGGGCCAAGCAGTGCACCGCCGATCGCAATGTCCCGGCGGAAACGATCGCCGAGATGCGCGAAGCCGGTTTCTTCCGCATTTTGCAGCCGAAACGCTGGGGCGGTTTTGAAATGCATCCCAATGTCTTTTTCGGCGTGCAAAAGGCGCTCGCCGAAGGATGCATGTCGACCGGATGGATGTACGGCGTCCTCGGTTGCCACCCCTATGAACTCGCGCTCTTCGACGACCGGGCGCAGGTCGAGGTGTGGGGCGACGACAATAGCATGCTCGTCTCATCGACCTATCAGCCGGTCGGCAAGGTCGAGCACACCGAAGGCGGTTTTTACCTGAGCGGCCATTGGGGCTTTTCCACCGGATCGCTGCACTGCGGCTGGGTCTTGCTTGGCGCGCTGGTTCCGTCGGCCGAGGGCGGACCGCCCGACATGCGGACCTTCCTGTTGCCGCGCAGCGACTATCAAATCGATCCTGAAAGCTGGCAGGTGTTCGGATTGCAGGGAACCGGCAGCCACGACATCATCGTCGACCGCGTCTTCGTCCCCGAATATCGCACCCATCGCGCGATCGAGGGCTTTCTGTGCGACAATCCGGGGCAGAAGCTCAACACCGGCCCGCTCTATACGCTCCCTTGGGCGCAGGTCTTCGTCCGTTCGGTATCGACCGCGGCCTTTGGCGGCGCGCGCGCCGCGATCAACGCCGCGATGGCGATCATGGAAAGCCGGATTTCGACCAACACCGGCAAGGCCAGCAAGG
The DNA here is from genome assembly GCF_058807415.1 of Sphingopyxis sp. GW821-FHT12C06. Lineage (NCBI taxonomy): Bacteria > Pseudomonadati > Pseudomonadota > Alphaproteobacteria > Sphingomonadales > Sphingopyxidaceae > Sphingopyxis > Sphingopyxis sp. GW821-FHT12C06. Next base: position 182,762 of record NZ_JBXAQR010000008.1, read on the forward strand.
CCGATCCGATCCTGCACGGTGCCATCGCCGCGGCGCACGCCCAAACGCTGGAAATGGAATTGACGCTGGCGGCGACCTTCGACGAGCTGATGGCGATTGCCGAGCGCGGCGAGCCGGTGCCGATGGAGAAGCGCGCACTGTTCGCTTATCAATCCTCGACCGTCGTGCGCCGCCTCGCGCGCTTAGTCGATGACATGGTCCAGCTGCTGGGCGGACGCGCGGTCTATATGTCGAGCGACGTCATTCAGCCATGGCTCGACCTCAACGCCGCCCGCGCACATGTCGCCAACGACCCGAGCAACCGCACCGGCGATGTCGTCGGCACGATGCTGGGCCAGCCCCCCGCCTTCACCTTCATGTAAGGAGCCGACCGAATGACGAACTTTGTCGAGAACAGCTATCAAGTCGACGGCTACGACATTCACATTAAGGAAAAGGGCAGCGGCGCCGCGGTCGTGTTCATCCACGGCAGCGGCCCCGGCGCATCGGGCGCTTCAAATTTCCGCCAGAATATCGACGCCTTTGTCGATGCAGGCTACCGCGTCATCCTGCCCGACCTGATCGGTTATGGGCAGTCGTCGAAGCCCGTCGGCATCGACTATAGCCTCCAGTTGTTCACCGACACCCTCTATGGCGCGCTCTGCCAGCACGGCGTCGATTCCGCAGCGTTGGTCGGCAACTCGCTGGGCGGCGGCGTCGCATTGCAGATGACGCTCGACCATCCCGAATTCGCCACCGCGCTGATCCTGATGGCGCCCGGCTGCATCGAGGAACAGGCGAGCTATTTCACCATGCCGGGGATTGCGAAAATGATGTCGGGCTTCGGCGGCCCCGATTTCAACCTCGACGAGCAGCGCCGTCTGGTCAGCAACCTCGTCCACCCTGATTTCGCGCCGAAGATCCCCGACGCGCTGGTGCAGGAACGCTTCGCGGTCGCCGTCACCCAGCCCAAGGACGTCCTCGCACGAATGAAGACCCCGAACCTCGGCCCGCTCGTGGGCCAGGTCAAACAACCGATTTTCGTCCTGTGGGGCGCCGACGACCAGTTCTGCCCCGAAAGCGGCGCGCGCTATTTCCTCGACCAGTGCGACAATGCCCGCTGCATGACTTTCGCGCGGACCGGACACTGGGTGCAGGTCGAACGCGCCAGCGAGTTCAACCTTTATTCGATCGCGTTTCTTCATGACCAAAGCTGAGCAATATGGGGCGGACCTTTACGCCGCGCTGCGCAGCCGAAGCACGATCGCCCCGCTGGCTCCGCGCGACCCGGCACTGACGATCGACGACGCCTATGCGATCAGCCTCGACTTCCTCGCGCGCCGCCTGAAGGATGGCGAGCGCGTGGTCGGCAAGAAGATCGGGGTCACGTCGAAGGCGGTGCAGGATATGCTGGGCGTGTACCAGCCCGATTTCGGCTTTCTGACCGACGCCATGCACATCGACGGCGACATAGACGTCGCCGCGACAGGCCTGATCCAGCCGCGCGCCGAGGCCGAAATCGCCTTCATCCTGAAGGACAGCCTGACCGCCCCCGGCGTCACCGCCGCCGACGTTATCGCGGCGACCGCCAGCATCGCGCCCTGTTTCGAAATCGTCGACAGCCGGATCGACGACTGGAAGATCGCGATCGTCGATACCGTCGCCGACAACGCCTCCTGCGGCGTCTTCGTCCTCGGCGAAGCGCGGGCCGACCCGAACGCACATGACCTCCCTGCCCTGCGCGTCACGGTGACCAAAAATGGCGCGCCGCTGTCCGAGGGGCTGGGCTCCGCCGTTCAGGGCAACCCCGCCGAGGCGGTCGCCTGGCTCGCCAACACATTGGGCGCGCATGGCGTGACGCTCGATGCGGGCGACATCATCCTGTCGGGTTCGCTGGTGCCGCTCGAAAATGCAGTACGCGGCGATGTGTTCGAAATGACGCTGCACGGCATTGGCGGCTGCACCGCCAGATTTATCTGAGGACTCCTTATGACACGCATCAAAGCCGTCATCATCGGCTCGGGCAATATCGGCACCGACCTGATGATCAAGATGATCAAATATCCGCAGAATATGGAACTGGCCGCGGTGGTCGGGATCGATCCCGACAGCGAAGGGTTGGCGAT
>NZ_JBXAQR010000009.1:0-4542 GCF_058807415.1 Sphingopyxis sp. GW821-FHT12C06
GCGGTTCCTGCGTGATATCGCCGGCGTGTGGTCTGACGGGGGCGCTGGCGGAGGCGCTTGCAGCGTTCATGGCGGTACTGGATGGCTATACGCTCGAAGATCTGCTGGCGAGGCGGCGGGGGCTGCGCGATCTGCTGGCGCTGACGCCTTAAGTGAGCGTTCGAGGCATTGGCGTCTGCGCGTGAAGCGAAGCGTCTTTTAAGACGCAAGCAAGCCCCCTGCGGTGTGACCCGAGGGGGCGTATGTGCTGTGCTGTGCTGTGGTTGTGATTGCTGTTGGTTGCGGGAGTAGGATTTGAACCTACGACCTTCAGGTTATGAGCCTGACGAGCTACCGGGCTGCTCCATCCCGCGCCACCAATGTGCGGATCGAGGGGTTGAAGTTCAACCGGTCTGATCCGTAAAAACAGCAAAAGGCCGGCATTTCTGCCGGCCTTTTAACTTTGTGAATGGGTTTTTCATGATTTCGTACCGCACGTCGGCCACAATGCCTGGCGACGTCCTACTCTTCCGTTGCTTAAGCAGCAGTACCATCGGCGCTGTCAGGTTTCACGTCCGAGTTCGAGATGGGATCGGGTGGGTCACTGACGCCATGGTCACCAAGCAATGAGGCCGGCGTGGGTCAAAATCGGGTTTCAATCGATGTCCGTGCAATATTTGTCTGACTACAATCATCCACTTCGCGGACGTTCCTGAGGCTTTTGGCCATTCAGGATTGTCGTTGATGGTGGGACTCTTAAGTGCGAATAGAGCAATTAGTATCGGTTAGCTCCACACATTGCTGCGCTTCTACATCCGATCTATCAACGTGGTGGTCTTCCACGGCTCTAAGAAATCTTATCTTGAGGGAGGCTTCCCGCTTAGATGCTTTCAGCGGTTATCCCGTCCATACATAGCTACCCTGCTGCGCGGCTGGCGCCACGACAGGTACACCAGAGGTATGTTCAACCCGGTCCTCTCGTACTAGGGTCAACTCCTCTCAAATTTCGACGCCCACGGCAGATAGGGACCAAACTGTCTCACGACGTTCTGAACCCAGCTCACGTACCACTTTAATTGGCGAACAGCCAAACCCTTGGGACCTGCTCCAGCCCCAGGATGTGATGAGCCGACATCGAGGTGCCAAACGATTCCGTCGATATGAGCTCTTGGGAATCATCAGCCTGTTATCCCCGGCGTACCTTTTATCCGTTGAGCGATGGCCCTTCCACTCGGGACCACCGGATCACTATGACCGACTTTCGTCTCTGCTCGACTCGTCAGTCTCGCAGTCAGGCAGGCTTATGCCATTGCACTCTTGCAGACGGTTTCCAACCGTCCTGAGCCTACCATCGCGCGCCTCCGTTACTCTTTAGGAGGCGACCGCCCCAGTCAAACTACCCGCCACAGAGGGTCCCTGATCCAGTTTCATGGATCGAGGTTAGACATCAGAAAACAACAGGGTGGTATTTCACCTATGGCTCCACATCAGCTGGCGCCGATGCTTCAAAGCCTCCCACCTATGCTACACAGTTCTTTCCTAATGCCACTCTGAAGCTGCAGTAAAGGTGCACGGGGTCTTTCCGTCTAACCGCGGGTACTCCGCATCTTCACGGAGAATTCAATTTCGCTGAGCATCTCCTGGAGACAGTGGGGAAGTCGTTACGCCATTCGTGCAGGTCGGAACTTACCCGACAAGGAATTTCGCTACCTTAGGACCGTTATAGTTACGGCCGCCGTTTACCTGGGCTTCATTTCGCAGCTTGCACCACTCCACTTAACCTTCAGGCACCGGGCAGGCGTCAGGCCCTATACGTCGTCTTGAAGCCGACTTAGCAGAGCCCTGTGTTTTTGCTAAACAGTCGCTACCCCCTGGCCTGTGCCCCCCACAAATGGTTGCCCAAATGTGGGGCCTCCTTCTTCCGAAGGTACGGAGGCAATTTGCCGAGTTCCTTCAGGAGACTTCTCTCAAGCGCCTTGGTATACTCTACCATCCCACCTGTGTCGGTTTAGGGTACGGTCTATAATGGAGGGGCTATTTCCTGGAACCTCTTCAAAGCCTGCTCAATCCAGTAAGAGCAAACAATTTACGAGATCCGTCACACACCTCCAGGCCCACGAATATTAACGTGGTTCCCATCGACTACCCCCTTCGGGCTCGTCTTAGGGGCCGGCTTACCCTGCTCAGATTAGCTTTAAGCAGGAACCCTTGGGATTTCGGCGAGAGGGCATCTCACCCTCTTTATCGCTACTCATGTCAGCATTCGCACTTCCGATACCTCCACGACCCATTACCAGATCGCTTCATCAGCCTACGGAACGCTCCGCTACCGCGTGTAGTAAACTACACACCCTAAGCTTCGGTGCACGTCTTGAGCCCCGTTACATTTTCGCCGCAGGAACCCTTATTTAGACCAGTGAGCTGTTACGCTTTCTTTAAAGGATGGCTGCTTCTAAGCCAACCTCCTGGTTGTTTTGGGATTCCCACATGCTTTACCACTTAGACGTGACTTGGGGACCTTAGCTGTAGGTCAGGGCTGTTTCCCTTTTGACGACGGACCTTAGCACCCGCCGTCTGTCTGCCAGATATTACTCTTGGGTATTCGGAGTTTGGTTAGAATTGGTAGATCTCGCGACCCCCGCATCCATCCAGTGCTCTACCCCCCAAGGTATTCGTCTGACGCTCTACCTCAATAGATTTCGCGGAGAACCAGCTATTTCCCGGTTTGATTGGCCTTTCACCCCTAAGCACAACTCATCCGACAATTTTTCAACATTGAACGGTTCGGCCCTCCAGTGCGTGTTACCGCACCTTCAGCCTGGTCATGCATAGATCACCGGGTTTCGGGTCTAATGCAACAAACTCATTCGCCCTATTCAGACTCGCTTTCGCTGCGCCTACACCTAACGGCTTAAGCTTGCTTGTTACACTAAGTCACTGACCCATTATGCAAGAGGTACGCTGTCAGGTCTCAAGGACCCTCCAACTGCTTGTAGGCGTTCGGTTTCAGGTACTGTTTCACTCCCCTCATCGGGGTGCTTTTCACCTTTCCCTCACGGTACTAGTTCACTATCGGTCATACAGGAGTACTTAGGCTTAGAGGGTGGTCCCCCTACGTTCAGACAGGATTTCACGTGTCCCGCCCTACTCATATCCTTTGACATCGCTTTCACATACGGGGCTGTCACCCACTATGGCGCTCCTTTCCAGAAGCTTCTGTTAGCTGAATCAAAGGCATTGGCCTGGTCCGCGTTCGCTCGCCACTACTAACGGAGTCTCTGTTGATGTCCTTTCCTCCAGGTACTGAGATGTTTCAGTTCCCTGGGTTCGCTTCACCAAAGCTATGTATTCACTTCGGTGATACCCTTCCCATTTAACCTTCGACGCCGATTACTCGGCGGCGAAATTAAATGGTGAGGGTGGGTTTCCCCATTCGGAAATCGTTGGATCAAAGCTCGCTCACAGCTCCCCAACGCTTATCGCAGCGTGCCACGTCCTTCATCGCCTCTGTATGCCAAGGCATTCACCAAACGCCCTTACCTCACACTTGAGAGTCCACACCACCAACGACAATCCTGACATCCCCGCGGTGGGAATGGCATTCAGCGTCGCAATGATGCGGATGATTGTTTTCTTTCTCAGCCAAATATTTTGTGCGTTGATAGATCGACGATCGCCAGACGGTTACCCGCCTGCCTTTCATCAATCATACCAGCGCGGCATCGATTGAAAAACCCATTCACAATGTCAAAGTGCCGATGAACAACGCCGAAGCGTCGTTGAAATCCCGCCCGAAGGCGGAAACTGTTGTCTTCATTTCTGGAAACGCTATCGCTGCTTCCCGCCGTAAACGACAGGAAATGGTGGAGCCTATCGGGATCGAACCGATGACCCCCTGCTTGCAAAGCAGGTGCTCTCCCAGCTGAGCTAAGGCCCCCTACCAAGTCGCAGCGTTGCGGGAATGGTGGGCCGAGTAGGAGTTGAACCTACGACCTCACGCTTATCAGGCGTGCGCTCTAACCACCTGAGCTACCGGCCCCCGCAACAACCCAAGCCAAGCCCATCAGGGCTAGCGTCGGGCTAGCGAGGCCAGCTCGGGTGCATATCTCCGAGGAGATATGTTCCAGAATGAAGGGACATGAGGACGGCGGCAATGTTCTTAGAATGCAATGGAAGCTCTTCCGGGCCGAGGGACCGAAGTCCGTGGGTCCGGCGCTTTCCGCCGCAATCCTTAGAAAGGAGGTGATCCAGCCGCAGGTTCCCCTACGGCTACCTTGTTACGACTTCACCCCAGTCGCTGATCCCACCGTGGTCAGCTTCCTCCCTTGCGGGTTAGAGCACTGCCTTCGGGTGAAACCAACTCCCATGGTGTGACGGGCGGTGTGTACAAGGCCTGGGAACGTATTCACCGCGGCATGCTGATCCGCGATTACTAGCGATTCCGCCTTCATGCTCTCGAGTTGCAGAGAACAATCCGAACTGAGACGGCTTTTGGAGATTAGCTACCGGTCGCCCGGTTGCTGCCCACTGTCACCGCCATTGTAGCACGTGTGTAGCCCAGCG
>NZ_JBXAQR010000010.1:0-1656 GCF_058807415.1 Sphingopyxis sp. GW821-FHT12C06
GCGACATCGACGATCATGTCTTCCTGTCCGCCGACCATTTTGCGGCGTCCGAGTTCGACGAGGATCGCGCGGGTGTCGAGGCCGTAATCGGCGGCGGCTTTCTCGGCGTGGCGCAGGAAGCTGGAGTAGACCCCGGCATAGCCGAGCGCGAGGGTCTCGCGGTCGACGCGGACCGGGCGGTCCTGCAGCGGGCGGACCAGATCCTCGGCGGCGTCCATCAGCGCCATGACGTCGCAGCCATGGTTCCAGCCCTTGCGGTCGGCGGCGGCGATGAACACCTCCAGCGGCGCATTGCCGGCGCCGGCGCCCATGCCCGCGAGGCTCGCGTCGATGCGCACCGCGCCTTCCTGCGCGGCGACGATCGAGTTGGCGACACCGAGCGAGAGATTGTGATGCGCGTGCATCCCGCGCTGCGTCTCGGGCCTCAGCACACGGTCATAGGCCTGCAACCGGTCGCGCACGCCGTCCATGTCGAGCGCGCCGCCGCTGTCGGTGACATAGACGCAATGCGCGCCATAGCTTTCCATCAGGAGCGCCTGTGCGGCGAGAGCCTCGGGCTCGATCATATGGCTCATCATCAGGAAGCCCGCGACGTCCATGCCGAGGTCACGCGCGATGCCGATATGCTGCTTCGACACATCGGCCTCGGTGCAATGCGTCGCGACACGGACCGAACGGACGCCCAGATCATAGGCACGCTTGAGATCCTCGACCGTCCCGAGGCCGGGCAGGATCAGCGTCGTCAATATCGAGCGTTGGAGGACGTCGGCGACCGCCTCGATCCATTCCCAATCGGTATGCGCGCCAAAGCCATAGTTGAAGCTGGTGCCCGACAATCCGTCGCCGTGCGCGACCTCGATCGCATCGACCCCGGCGTCGTCGAGTGCCTTGGCGATCGCGCGGACATGGTCGACGCCATACATGTGGCGGATCGCGTGCATGCCGTCGCGCAGCGTGACGTCCTGAATATAGAGTTTCTGGCTGTTCACATCAAAACCGGCCATGTCAGTTCTCCGTTCCCGCCGCCATGCGCCGCGCGGCGAGCAGTTCGCCCGTCGCCTTGGCCGCCGCGGTCATGATGTCGAGATTGCCCGAGTAAGGGGGCAGATAGTCGCCTGCGCCCTCGACCTCGAGGAAGATCGACGTCTTGACCCCGGTGAAGACGCCCTGGCCCGGGATGGTCAGCGGATTGTTGTCGCCGAAGCGTTCGAACTGAACCTCCTGCTTCAACCGGTATCCGGGGACATAGGCCTGAACCTTTTTGACCATCGCCTCGACCGAGGCGCGGATCGCGTCCTCGTCGGCGCCGTCGGACAGGGTGAAGACGGTGTCGCGCATGATCATCGGCGGTTCGGCGGGGTTGAGGATGATGATCGCCTTGCCCACCGTCGCGCCGCCGACCGCCTCGATCGCGCGCGCGGTGGTGCGGGTGAACTCGTCGATATTGGCGCGGGTGCCGGGGCCGGCCGAGCGCGACGAGACCGAGGCGATGATCTCGGCATAATGGACTTTGCTGACCTGGCTGACCGCGGCGACCATCGGGATCGTCGCCTGTCCGCCGCACGTCACCATATTGACGTTGGGCTGATCGAGATGCGCTTCCATATTGACCGGCGGCACGGTGAAGGGGCCGATGGCTGCGGGGGTCAGGTCGAC
>NZ_JBXAQR010000011.1:0-1231 GCF_058807415.1 Sphingopyxis sp. GW821-FHT12C06
GATCGTTCTCTAGAACCCGAGGAGGTTGAAGCTGGTTTCGGCGCGAACGCCGAGGATAAGGGCATGGGCGATCGCCGGGTCGGCGGATGGCCGACGGATGTAATGGATATTGGGCTGCACTGCGAGCCAGGGGGCGATCCGGGCGCGATAGGTCGCCTCCAGCGCAACCTCTGCGGACGCGGCGCCGGTGAGGGCGCGGTACGCTTCCGAGGTGAAGGCCGCAGCCCAGGCGATGCCGAATTCATCCTCGTCGCGGCCGGGGATCCAGCCGCTGAATTTCAGGCCGCCGCCGGCAAAAGCGTCGAACATGTTGAAGCGGCCGCTGGCGGTGCCGAGCCGCACGAAGCCGTCGATCTGGCGATTGTCCCTGGCAAGCAGCGGAAGCTCGGCGCGGACATAGGTGCCGGCATTGCCGCGATCGGTACCACGGCCGTCGTTGCGGTCGAACCGCGCGGTATAACGCCAGTGACCGAGCAGCAGCTTGCCGCCGGCGAGCGGAGCCTCGGCCTCGCCGACCAGCAGTGCGCCATCGCCGTCGCCGAGGCGGACAAGGGTGCGGCCGGGGCGGGCGGGATCGCCGGGAACCCCGTCGAGGATCGCGGCGCGGACCGTCCAGCCCTCGGCCGGGTTGACCGCAAGCCGCGCCGCGAGTGCGGTCGACGGAAAGATCGAGGGGCCGTTGTGGCCGCTCTGGGCGAAGTCGGTGCCGATACCGTTCGCACTGCCGACAAACAGGCCAGCGGCATCGAGCGAATCGAATTCGGAATTGAGGTCGTAAAGCCCCGCGCGCAGCGAGACCCTGTCGCCGAACTTCTGGTCGATCCACGCTTCGTAGAGGCGCAGCGCCGACACACCGGTTTCGATATTGCTGACCGCCTGCGTATCGCCGACCAGCTCGCTGATCGAATGGCCGTTGTTGTAGAGGCCGTAAATATGGATTTGCGCCCCGGTCCAGCCCGCGAGCTGCTCCATGTCGGCTTCGAACACGATATCGAGATTGTCGAGATAACGGGTGCCGCGTCGCAGACCGCCCGATAGGTTGCCGATCACCTCGCCGGTATAGGTGACCTGCAGAAGCAGCGGGCCATGATCCTCATCGATCTCGCCGCCCGCATGGGTGTGGCCATGGGGCAGGTGGCCCGCCGGGTGCGGCAGCGGGACATCGGATGCGGCAAGGGCAAGCGCCGCAAGCAGCATCAGAAACTCACCATGAAGCCAAGGCGAATGCGGT
>NZ_JBXAQR010000012.1:0-683 GCF_058807415.1 Sphingopyxis sp. GW821-FHT12C06
GCGTCATTCGCCGCGACCGGCAGGTTGAAGAACGCCCGGCGTGCGGCTTCGGCGGCTTTGCGCAGCGGGGCGAGGCTGGCGGTGCGGGCGGCTTCGAAGGCGGCTTCCTCGTCGGCGTCGAGGGTGCGTTCATAGTCGGGGTCGCCGAATTCGCCTTCCTCGATGCCGATAAAATCCTCCGGCGGCGGGAAGTTGGTGCGCCATTCGCCGCTTTCCTCGTCGCGCCACATCGTCATCGCCGCGGCCTCTTCCTCGGGGGTCGGACCGGCTTCGGGTTCGTCGTCGATTTCGGCGGAAAACCGCGCAACTTCATTCGCGATCGACGTGTCTTTCCACAGGCTGGCGAGCGGGTTGGCGCGGCTGTCGCGCGCGGCGAGCCAGCAGGCGAGGGCGGCGGCGTGGCCCTGTGCATCGGGATTGTCGGCATCGACGTCGAAGAGCGAGAGGAAGCCCGCCCAGTCGCCCGCGATAATCTGCGCCAGCATCGCCTCCCCGGCGCGGGCGCGGGTCTCGACCATCTTGTCGAGCCGCGCGAGCATCGCGAGGCCAAGGCCGGGGATGTGGCGGCGGCGTTTGGTGTAATGATGATGGTCATTGGCGTCGCGCTCGCTCGTCTCCTCGACGCCCCAGATCGCGCGGTCGAGCAATTCGTCGGCGAGCCGCTCGCGCGCGATCAGGATCGC